>NZ_BDCU01000105.1 GCF_001618425.1 Nocardia fusca NBRC 14340 | reverse complement strand
CCGGGTCGATTACATGGACGTGTCCCCGCGGCAGATGGTGTCTGTCGCGACGGCGATGATTCCGTTCCTGGAGCATGATGACGCCAACCGTGCCCTGATGGGTGCGAACATGCAGCGTCAGGCGGTGCCGTTGATCCGTTCCGAGGCTCCTGTGGTGGGTACCGGTATGGAGCTGCGGGCGGCGGTGGATGCCGGGGATGTCGTGGTCAACGACAAGGCCGGTGTGGTCGAGGAGGTTTCCGCGGACTACGTCACGGTCATGGCCGATGATGGCACCCGCAAGTCCTACCGGATGCGGAAGTTCGCCCGCTCCAACCAGGGCACCTGCGCCAACCAGCGGCCCATCGTCGATGAAGGCCAGCGCGTCGAGCGTGGTCAGGTGCTGGCCGATGGGCCGTGCACCGAGAACGGTGAGATGGCGCTGGGTAAGAACCTGCTGGTGGCGATCATGCCGTGGGAGGGTCACAACTACGAGGACGCGATCATCCTGTCGCAGCGGTTGGTCGAAGACGATGTGCTGACCTCGATTCATATCGAGGAGCACGAGATCGACGCCCGTGA
>NZ_BDCU01000104.1 GCF_001618425.1 Nocardia fusca NBRC 14340 | reverse complement strand
GCCGACCCGCTTCGACAAGCGCGGTATGCGGCTATGAGCGGATGTTAGGTAGAAACCCGGCCGGACGCCCGACGGCGTCCCACCTGACACTTCCGAACATTTGTGCTCAGAGCTGTAGCGACTGGGTGCCGAGGACTGCGGCGAGGGCCAGGCGGTCGGCGTCCTCGGTGCCGGGCTCGGCGGTGTAGACGCTGATACGCAGGTCGTCCAAGGCAACGAGCAGCGTGTCGCAGTCGAGGGTGATCCGGCCGACCGCTGGGTGGTCGATGGTCTTGCGCCGGGATGGGGCGGCCAGGGACGGCGGGGCTTCGACGTCCCAGAGTTCGGCGAACCGCGCGCTACTGCCGGCCAGGTCAGCGACCAGGCGCCGCAGCGCGCGGTCGGCGGGGTAGCGCGACGCGGTCAGGCGCAGGTCGGCCACGAGCCGGGCTTCGTGTTCGGCCTGTTCGCGCGGGGTGTGCACGACCCGCGAGGGCAGCCGGGTGAGGTTGCGCCAGACGGCGTTGCGCTCCAGCCCGCGCCAGGTGGTCGTGTCGCCCATGAGCGCGCGGTACGGCGCATTGGCAAGCACGAGCGTCCAAGTGGCGTCGTAGACCACCACTGGCGTGTGCGAGCCGGTCGAGCAGCCGCTGCACACTGGGGATGACCCGCGACGGCACGACGTCCGGGC
>NZ_BDCU01000103.1 GCF_001618425.1 Nocardia fusca NBRC 14340 | reverse complement strand
GCAACGGCCCACCGCATAACGCGCCTGCTGTTTGCTCGCACGCGGCATGCTCTGCACGCCAAAAAAGCAATCATAGCACGCCATAAACACCGCCACCGCACCATTACCGCCGCTACGTTCGGTCAGGGTACGGCTCCAATTACGGCTACGCATACTCTTCCTTTTTCAATATTATTGAAGCATTTATCAGGGTTATTGTCTCATGAGCGGATACATATTTGAATGTATTTAGAAAAATAAACAAATAGGGGTTCCGCGCACATTTCCCCGAAAAGTGCCACCTAAATTGTAAGCGTTAATATTTTGTTAAAATTCGCGTTAAATTTTTGTTAAATCAGCTCATTTTTTAACCAATAGGCCGAAATCGGCAAAATCCCTTATAAATCAAAAGAATAGACCGAGATAGGGTTGAGTGGCCGCTACAGGGCGCTCCCATTCGCCATTCAGGCTGCGCAACTGTTGGGAAGGGCGTTTCGGTGCGGGCCTCTTCGCTATTACGCCAGCTGGCGAAAGGGGGATGTGCTGCAAGGCGATTAAGTTGGGTAACGCCAGGGTTTTCCCAGTCACGACGTTGTAAAACGACGGCCAGTGAGCGCGACGTAATACGACTCACTATAGGGCGAATTGAGTGAAGGCCGTCAAGGCCTAGGCGCGCCGGATCCCCCGGGCCATACTAGT
>NZ_BDCU01000102.1 GCF_001618425.1 Nocardia fusca NBRC 14340 | reverse complement strand
GGGAGTGTCCGATTAACGGTGGATCCGATCTCGGCGTTGGTTAGTTACCGGTCGGGGTGATCCGGCCTTCGAAGGTGATCGCGAAGGCATTCAGTGCGGGTTTCCACCGCATCGCCCACCGTTTCTTACCACGGCCGGTGGGATCCAGGGATCGGGTCACGAGATACAGGCACTTCAACGCGGCTTGCTCGCTGGGGAAGTGCCCACGGGCCCGGACCGCGCGTCGATAGCGGGCATTGAGCGACTCGATCGCGTTCGTCGAGCAGATGACACGGCGAATCTCCACGTCGTAGTCGAGGAACGGAGTGAACTCGGTCCAGGAGTTCTCCCACAGCCGCACGATCGCCGGATACTGCCCGCCCCATTTCGCGGTGAACTCGGCGAACCGTTCCTTGGCGGCGGCCTCGGTCGGTGCGGTGTAGACCGGCCGCAGATCTTTGCTCATCTGGTCCCAGTACCGGCGAGAGGCATACCGGAACGAGTTACGCAGCAAATGGATGACACAGGTTTGCACGATCGTGCGTTCCCACACGGTGTTGATCGCTTCCGGCAGCCCTTTGAGCCCGTCGCACACGGCAATGCAGACGTCGGCGACGCCGCGGTTCTTGAGCTCGGTCAACACTTGCAGCCAGTATTTGGCGCCTTCACCGCCGTCGCCGGCCCAGAGTCCGAGGATGTCGCGTTCCCCGGCGCAAGTGACCCCGAGGACGACATAGATCGGGCGGTTGGCGACCTGGCCATCGCGGATCTT
>NZ_BDCU01000101.1 GCF_001618425.1 Nocardia fusca NBRC 14340 | reverse complement strand
GGTTCGAGCTGATGGCAGAGTGCGCCGCTGCTGATGCGTTCACCGGCGCTGCTGGTGAGGACGTCGCGCGGATGGCGCGATTGTTGAATGTGTCGAGGTCGGGGTACTACGAGTACCGGAAACGCTGCCGGTCGCCGGTGTTGACACCCGCGGCGCAGCGCCGGGCGGACCTGGCAGTCAAGATCGTGGCCCATCACCGTGAATCCGACGGCACCTACGGTGCCCCACGAATCACCGCCGATCTACGCGAGGCCGGTGAGAAGGTCACCGAGAAGACCGTCGCCAAGATCATGGCCTGTATCGGAATCGAGGGGATCAGCCCCCGCACCTTCAAGGTCACGACCACGGTGGTCGACCCGGGTGCGTCGTTCCCGCCGGATCTGGTCGGCCGCCGGTTCGACCAGGGCCGGCTCGACGCGGTATGGACGAGCGATATCACCTACCTGACCTGCGGGGAAGCAGACATGTATTTGTGCGCGATCACCGATGAGCACTCCAAACGGGTGCTGGGCTGGTCGGTGGCCGACCATATGCGCACCGAACTGGTCACCGACACCCTCGACATGGCGGTCGCGGCACGCGGCGGACGTGGCCGCGGAATCGTTCTACATGCCGATCGCGGCAGTCAATACACCGCTTCGGCCATGGCAGCGGCCTGCCGTCGTCATGGCCTGCACCGGTCGATGGGCGCTACCGGGATCTGCTGGGACAACGCCGGCGCGGAATCGCTGTGGTCGACGTTCAAACACGAACACTACTACCGGCATACCTACGTGACGAAGACTGAACTCGTTGCCGCGGTTGACAAATGGATGCACTGGTACAACACTCGGCGCCGTCACTCCGCGATCGGGATGATCAGCCCGCTCGCTTACGAACATTCACTCTCCACAGCTGCTACAGCTGCATAATCCCCTGTCCACCATTCGGGGTGAACCTC
>NZ_BDCU01000100.1 GCF_001618425.1 Nocardia fusca NBRC 14340 | reverse complement strand
GGCCGGGTTGGATACGGGGCGGATCCAGTCCGAGCTCGGGCGGCGGTTGCCGTCGTACATGGTGCCGTCGGTGTTCGTGGAGCTGGATGCGCTGCCGTTGAATGCCAACGGGAAGTTGGATCGGCGAGCTCTGCCGGAGCCGGTGTTCGAGGTGCAGGAGTTCCGGGCGCCGTCGACTCCGATCGAGGAGATCGTGGCGAATACGTTCGCCGAGGTGCTCGGTGTGGACCGGGTCGGCGCCGATGACGATTTCTTCGCCCTCGGTGGTAATTCGCTGATCGCGACGCAGGTTGCGGCGCGGTTGGGCAAGGCGCTGAATGCCACGGTGCCGGTGCGGATGTTGTTCGAGGCGTCCACGGTGGCCGGTTTGGCGGTGCGGGTGGAGCAGCACGCCGGGTCCGGTGGGCGGACGCCGCTGGTGGCGCAGCCGCGGCCGGAGCGGGTGCCGTTGTCCTTGGCACAGCAGCGTATGTGGTTCCTGAACCAGTTCGATACGGACTCGGCCGCGTACAACATTCCGGTCGCCGTCCGCCTGTCCGGTGATCTCGATATCCCCGCTCTGCGGCAGGCGGTTGCCGATGTGGTGGACCGCCACGAAACCTTGCGGACACGCTATCCGGTGGGTCCGGGTGGGGTGCCGTACCAGGATGTGCTTCCCACCGCGCAGGTGATCGCCGGTGGTCTCACGCTCGTCGCTACCGCTGATCCGGTGGCCCGGATCAGCGAGTTGCTCTCGGCCGGTTTCGATGTGACGGCCGAGGTGCCGTTGCGGGTCGAGTTGTTGCAGGTGGCCGGTGCGGACGGTACCGGCGAGGTTTCCGATGCCGCCGGCGAATTCGTGCTGGCGATGGCGGTGCACCATATCGCGGCCGACGGCGCCTCGGTGGGACCGCTGACCCTGGACCTGATGACCGCGTATGCGGCGCGTACCGCCGGGAATGCTCCC
>NZ_BDCU01000099.1 GCF_001618425.1 Nocardia fusca NBRC 14340 | reverse complement strand
TGTAGTTCCCCGGGACGTTGTGGTCGGGTGAAGTGAGCGAAGACCTCCGCGACGATGTGGGTTACCACACTCACGTCAGTCCACGGAGGTCTTCGTGCTCCACGGTAATGCCCCGCTCTCACCCGTGGGTCGGCAACGCCTTGCCCGGCTCGTAGTCGATCACGGCTGGCCGGTTCGCCGTGCCGCGCAACGGTTTCAGTGTTCGCCGGCGACAGCGAAGAAATGGGCCGATCGGTACCGGTCCGGCCTGCCGATGACCGACCGGTCCTCACGTCCTCATCGTTTCCCGAACCGGACACCATCACGAACCGAACGCCGGATCATCGGTCTGCGGTTCACCCGCCGGTGGGGTCCACACCGGATCGCTTTCCACCTCGGTATGGCTCGCTCGACCGTCGGCCGGGTCCTGGCCCGATACCGGATGCCGCTACTACGCCAGGTCGACCAGGCCACCGGTCTGCCGGTGCGCCGCCCGCGCCCGGTCCGCTACGAGAAGACCCGGCCCGGTCAGCTGATCCATGTCGATATCAAAAAGCAAGGCCGCATTCCCGACGGTGGTGGATGGCGAGCACACGGCCGCGGCTCGGCCCCCGACCGCGCTGCCGGAGTCGCACGCGACCGAGCAGGACGGGCGGGAGCAGCCGCTTCCCGTGGTTACCGCTACCTCCACCACGCTGTCGACGACCACACCCGGCTGGCGTATTCGGAGATCCTCGACGATGAACGCAAAAACACCGCCGCCGGGTTCTGGCAGCGGGCCAACGCGTTCTTCACCGCAGCCGGGATCACCGTCGAGGCGGTGATGACCGACAACGGGTCCTGCTACAGGTCACGCGAGTTCGCCGCAGCGCTGGGAACCATCACCCACAAACGGACCCGCCCCTACCGGCCACAAACCAACGGCAAGGTCGAACGGTTCAACCGCACCCTCGCCACCGAATGGGCCTACGCCCGCACCTACAACAGCGACGCCGCCCGCTCAGCGACCTACAGCGACTGGCTGCATCACTACAATCACCACCGCCCACACACAAGCCTCGGCGGCCAAACTCCCGCAGCCCGCGTTCACAACCTCACGGGGAACTACAGCTAG
>NZ_BDCU01000098.1 GCF_001618425.1 Nocardia fusca NBRC 14340 | reverse complement strand
GGGGGTTGAGGCTCATCCGGGAGAAAAGTCACGCTGAGTAGACAGGCTGAATCCTGCTGTTGAACTGGGGATTTCATGTCGGCGTGATTGATACGGGTGTGCCCGGTTACGGGCGTTTCGGTGTGTTGTCCCGGTGTCGCGGCCGCGTACCGGCTCGTGGACGAACGAGGCCTGCACCCGTACAGGGATGTGTCCTGTGGTTCGCACTCGATGACCGGTTCACGGTCGCACCTCTTGCCGTGTGGTCCGAACCGGGCGACCTCGACGTGAGCCGCCGGGTCGATGACATCCTGGTGGACAGCGGGCGACCGCTCGACGCATTCTGGCACGAAGACACACCCTGGTTCTGGGAGCTCAACGCCTGAGGCCCCCCGAACACAACGAGAACCGGCCAGCGGATAGCTGGCCGGTTCTCACGTTCCAGGATCGCACGCTGCGCAGCGGTCCGGTGCGGACCGCTGCGGGCCGAGGACTATTCCTGAGTCAGAGTCAGGGTCCGGTTCTCGGCGGTGTCCTCGTGGATCTCGACCTGGCTCATGTCCTCGGCATCCGGCGGCAGGTAGGCGAACGCTGCGGTGATCTCGACCGCACGGTCATCGTAGTAATACGTCATGAGTTCATTGCCGTCGCCGTCGTGAGCATCTGCGAGATTCGGGCCCTCGCCGTAGTCGAAACCCAATGGCACCCTGACCTTCGTCTGCCGAGATTCGCCGTCACAGATCACCCGATCCAGCCCCTCGTCTTTCATACGGACGGGTTGGCCTTCCGGGCTTTTGAACCGTTCGGACTCGACCTTGACCCACAGGGCGTTGGCCTGGCCGGGTTCGCAGACGTAGGTGATCTCGGCGACGACCCACCAGCTGTAGTCGCCGTGTGCGTCTGGGAACGCTCTCCCGATCCATATGCTGGTCGTTGCGCTGGCCGGTCCGGCCACATTGACCAGTACAGCGGCGGTCAACGCGAGTATCGAAGCGAAAAGTCTCCCACGAACCACTATGTGTGCCTTTCGGAGTCGGTAGGGGGTGGGACAGATCCGTCGAGCAGACCGCAGCCTAGACCACGCCACGCAGCAGTTATGTGTAAGCCCTATGAATAGTCCTGTAGGGATGCTGGACACCTGAAACCCAGGCAGAACGAGAAACCGGTCTGCGGTAACTGCTCGCGTGACTTTTCTCGCGGATGTTCCCGGAC
>NZ_BDCU01000097.1 GCF_001618425.1 Nocardia fusca NBRC 14340 | reverse complement strand
CCGCATGGCCGGTCCCCGGTAACGCGACCACCCGGAAGTAGAGCCCGAGTTGCTTCGTCGGTTGTCAGTTGATCCCGCACTCCACCGGATGGTGGGTGTGGGTGCAGGCCGCAGCGTACTCGGCCGGCGTCCGGTAGCCCAGCGCTGAATGCCGGTGCCGCAGGTTGTGGTCGGTCTTGAAGTCCCCGATGACCACGCGGGCCTCGAGCAGGGAGGTCCAGTGGTTGCGGTTGAGGCATTCGGCGCGTAGCCGACGGTTGAACGATTCGATGTAGCCGTTGTTCCAGGGCGTGCCGGGCGGGATGTAGGTAATCCCGATCCGGTTGGCGCAAAAGCTCTGTAGCACTCCGGAAATCATTTCTGGTCCGTTGTCACATCGCAGAACCTTCGGGACACCCCGAACCGCGAACACCCGGGCGAGTTCGGCGACCAGCTTCTCGCCGGTGATGGAGCGTTCCACCAGATGCAGCAGTGACTCCCGGGTGTGTTCATCGACCATCGACGCGATCTTCACCGTCCGACCGTCGACGGTGGAGTCGAACTGGAAATCCAACGCCCACACCGTCCTTGGTGCATCCGCGGCGACCGCCGGCACCGACGACGACCCGACACGTTTGCGCCGGTGATGCGCCCTCACCTGCAGGCCCTCCTGCTTCCACAACCGGTGCACCCGTTTGCGGTTGACCCGATGTCCCTCGTCGAACCGCAACGCCGCCCACGCCCGACGAAACCCGTGACAGGGGTTCTTTCGGGCGTATTCGCGCAGCCAGGCTCTCGCGCCCGCGTCCGGATCGCCGGGGGTCTGGTCGAGTGGCAGCCGCCGGAATGTGGACCGATGGACCCCGACGACCTTGCAGGCGAACCGCTCCGACATGCCCTTGACCTGCAAGAGCATGCCCACCGCTCGCCGCTTGGCCGCCGGGCCTAGAAGTTTCCCCGAGCGATCTCCCGCAACGCATCTTTCTCCAGCTCGGCATCGGCCAGCAGCCGCTTGAGCCGGGCGTTCTGTTCCCGCAGTTCCTTGAGCTCTTTGGCGGCATCGGTGTCCATCCCGCCGTATTGGCGCCGCCAGTTATACAAGGTGGCCGCGGAGATCCCCAGGTCAGCGGCGATCTCCTCGCCTGAAGCGCCTGCGGCGGCCAACTTGTCGGCACGGCGCAGCTTCCGCACGATCTCTTCGGCGGAGTGCCGTTTCCGTCCAGCCATGGTTCTCAGTGTCCCTTCCGGCCCCTCACCAGGGCCAACAGGACTGTAAATCCGGGCGGTCGCATTCACCGGGGACAGGCCAC
>NZ_BDCU01000096.1 GCF_001618425.1 Nocardia fusca NBRC 14340 | reverse complement strand
GTGGTCACGCGGTGCCGCAGGGCGTGTTGAGATTCTCGCCGGAGCTCGCGTTCGGCGCTGGCCGCGTCCTCGTCGTGACCTGGCTCTCGGACTACGAGTTGAGATTCTCGCTGGAGCTCGCGTTCCGGCGCTGGCCTCACCGATCTCAGCCCACAGCGCTTCCGGTGAAAGTTGAGATTCTCGCCGGAGCTCGCGTTCCGGCGCTGGCAGCCTGGAGCGCGGGGCTTCGCCAGCCTGACCGCCCAGGCAGCAGCAATCGAATGATGGACTCTCCTGAGCAGGAAGCCGGAAGCGTGGCGCCCTCGACAGGCTCGGACCAACTGGTATACGCGACACGGTCGGCACCATAGACAGTCGGACCCGATAAACCCAGGTGTGTGGTCATCATGACCTGGACGCTGACGCAAGATCGCAGTACAGAGCCGCTGCAGGTGGTAGCGGAATGCGACTGGATGCAAGCAGGCGCTAGCTAAGCCTGGCGATGTCCCCCACCGACTTGAACCCCCACGCCCCCGACCTGCGCAAATGCCATAATCGACATATTCACCCAACAAATAACTGCAGGTCAAAGCTATATGACTTGTGTCCGGAGGGGCATCGACCACTACGCCCACGCACTCACCAGGAAACAAATCCTGCGTCTCGCATTCGCCAATTCCAGCGCGATCCTGCGTGCCGACCATTTCCTGGTTCTGCGTAGCTGCTCGATTCGGTCGACGAGCTCGACTGGGATCATTGTCGGCGACCGGTGCGGCGCCGAGGATCGATCGAGCAGGCCGAGCTCGCCGAAACGTCGGAATCTATTGACCCACTTCGATGCGCATTGCCGCGAGATGCCCATCTCGGCGGCGACATGAGCGATCGGACGGTGCCGGCAGCGGTGCACGAGCCGGTGGCGGTCCTCGACGGTGAGCGGGGCATTACGGTGAGACACGGCGGTTCTTTCACTCGCGGACGGACGTGTGGTTGGCGCTTCACATCCTGCCGTCGAAAGAACCGCCCCTTTCAACTCACCCCACACCCCGCGTCACCAACGTCACGACCCGCAACATCGATCCGCCCGACCGACGACTTCGACAGCCCCGACTCCGCCGCCATGCTCCAGGGTTGCCGCACCGCAAAAGCCGCACTCGGACTCGTGGATCATTTCCTCGACCATGTACTCGGAACGGACACAGCAGAACCTCCGACGACACGTCTCAGCGGCAAGGGTCAGCAATTACCGCGCTGATTTGTCTCAGGGACTGTCTGAACTTCGGTGGATCTGATCTCGGTCCGATGGCCGAGCCCGTGCTCGGCAGGAAGGATCGATTGATGTCGGAG
>NZ_BDCU01000095.1 GCF_001618425.1 Nocardia fusca NBRC 14340 | reverse complement strand
AGCGGTGGGGTGTAGCTGATGGGTTTTTGCTTTTGTAGAGGCTTGAAAGGACTGGCTGCCCTGCCGCGCTGGACGCTCCGGCTGCTGATTGAGAGCTTGTTGCGGGTCGTCGCTGTTTAGGGATCTGTCGGCGGGGTTGTCCACGGGCTGAAGCTGCGAAGTCAGGAGCAGGTGGGTGAATACTCGCCCGGAGATTTGGGTCGGAATCGATGTCGGCAAGACAGCGCATCACGCGTGTGCAGTCGACGAGACCGGCAAGACGGTGTTCAGCCAGAAACTCGGCAACGACCAGGCCGCGATCGAGGCGTTGATCGCCCGCGCCGGCCGGGCCGCCGACCGGGTGCGGTGGGCGATCGATCTGACCAGCCCGATGGCGTTGCTGCTGATCACCGTCCTGTTGGGTGCCGATCAGGCGGTGACATATGTGCCCGGCCGGGTGGTCAACACGATGACCCACGGATTCCGCGGTGAAGGCAAGACCGACGCCAAGGACGCGAAAGTGATCGCCGAGACCGCACGCATGCGCCGCGACCTCGGCCAGGTCGTGATGCCCGACGAGCTGGTGGTCGGATTGACCCAGTTGACCAGTTACCGCACCGATCTCATGTCCGATTGGGTGGCCGGGATCAACCGGCTGCGTTCGCTGCTCGGGTCGATCTTCCCCGCGCTCGAGGCCGCGTTCGACTACGCGAACCGGACCCCGTTGATCCTGGTCGCCGGGATGTGCACCCCTGCCGAGATTCGTGACGCCGGAATTAGCGGTGTCACAACATATCTCGCTGATAATGGTGCCTGGAAGCCGGGGATCGGCAAGACCGCGGTCGCCGCAGTCGATGCCGCGCAGCGGCAGACCCTGGCCCTGCCTGGCGAGGCCGACACCGCGATGCTGGTCAAACGCATCGCCCGCAAACTGCTGGATCTCGACCGCGAGATCAAGGACACCGACAAACTCATCACCACCCGATTCCGCGGGCACCCGTGGGCGCGCATCATCGAATCGCTGCCCGGGATGGGGCCGGGACTGGGGGCGGAATTCCTCGTCGGCACCGGCGGTGACCTGGCCGGTTTCGCCAGCGCGGGACGATTGGCATCCTACGCCGGCCTCGTTCCCGTTCCCCGTGATTCCGGACGGATCTCGGGCAACCTGCACCGGCCGAAACGCTACAACCGGCGCATGCGACGCGTGTTCTACATGGCCGCCCTGTCCAGCCTGCGCTACGACAACGGGCCGTCGCGGCGGTTCTACGACCGCAAACGCAGTGAACGACAGATCCATACCCAGGCCCTTCTAGCCCTGGCCCGGCGACTGGTCGACGTCCTGTGGGCACTGCTGCGC
>NZ_BDCU01000094.1 GCF_001618425.1 Nocardia fusca NBRC 14340 | reverse complement strand
TACTGCAACGGCACTCAGGTGAGTGGGTGTCCTCGGCGCTTGTAGTGGGATAAGCGGGCTTGATGCTGGCGGCGACGCCGCCAGTTCGACCATGCCCAGACCTGGTGGGCGCAGTGGAGTGCGGGCAGGACCAAAGCGATGGTGAGTCGGCGGATCTCCGGTAAAGTAAGGGCGATCATGTCTCGATCGCTGTCGATGATTCCCCTTTTGCGGCAATCACTTTCACGGAAGCAAGCCAAGCGAGTGCGAGCATCGACAAGGTGATGTGGGCATACCAGGCCCGCCAGCTGCGAACCTGATAGTGGTCCAGTCCGGCCTCGTTCTTCGCTTGCTGGAAGCACTCCTCGATGCGCCATCGAGTCCCGGCGATCCACGCGAGATCAGCGATCGTGCATCGGCGCGGCCCGTAGCAGACGTAGTAGGCGATCTCAGCAGGATCGGAGACGCTTCGCCGGGCCAGTAGCCAGTGACCGCGGCCGGGTTCCCACAAGATACGGATCGGAACCCTGGCCCAGTCGTAATCACGAGGCCCGTGCGCGCCGGCACCGGCGGAGATCCGCTGCCACGCCCTGGGCGGCAGCGTGCCGACGAGCTCGTCGGCACGAGCCTGGCGCATCCCGGTCGTGACCAGGGTGTCGTTGCGGCGGGTGGCCAGCACATGGGCGATGTCGTGTTGCTCGAGCCAGAACCGCAGATATTTGACCTGACCGTAGGCTTCATCAGCGGTGAACCAGCGAAACGGTGTCTTCGCGGCCAGAGCGCGTTCCAGCATGGCCATCACCAGCCGCGGCTTGGTTGCGAACTCGACCTCGTCCGGGATTCCGGCGGCCCGGCAACGGCCGCGGTCACCGGTCCACGATTCCGGCAGATACAACTCTCGATCGACCAGAGCATGACCGTGGTGGGAGGCGTAAGCGAGGAAGACCCCGATCTGGCAGTTCTCCGTGCGCCCGGCCGTGCCGGAGTATTGACGCTGCACCCCGGCCGAACGAACGCCCTTCTTCAGGAACCCGGTGTCATCGGCGATCAACACCGCGTCCCGGTCACCGAGCCGCTCGGCGACATAGCCGCGGATGTCGTCGCGGACACCATCGATGTCCCAGTCCGCCCGCCGCAACAGCCGCTGCATCCCGTCCGGGCCGACCTCACCGGCCCGCTCGGCCAGCGTCCACCCGTTCTTCCGTTCGAGCCCTGCCACCAGCCCAGACACATACTCCCGAGCCCGGCTCCGCGGCTCCGACCTCGTGAAACGACCACCAACCCTGGCATGCAACGAATCCAACTCCGCTGCAACAACATCCACGACCACGCAGGCACGTTACCCGAACCGAGTGCCGTTGCAGTACTA
>NZ_BDCU01000093.1 GCF_001618425.1 Nocardia fusca NBRC 14340 | reverse complement strand
TGAACCACCCCGGGTTCGATGCGCACCGGGTTATCTGTCTCCAGCCGTTTGCTGGGGCAGGTTGGCATAGTAGTCGGCTTCGTACTCGGCCGGTGGTATGCGGCCGAGGCGGTGCATGAGCCGGGAGGTGTTGTACCAGTCGACCCAGTTCGCGGTGAGCAGTTCGACATCGGCAAGCCGGGTCAGTGCACCGCACCGGAACGGGGAGTCGTCGCGGATCGCTTCGGTCTTGTAGAGACCGATCGTGGTCTCGGCCAGGGCATTATCGTAGGCGTCGCCGACCGACCCGATCGATGGGCGTAAACCCGAAAGAACCAGTGCCTCACCAAGTTTCACTGAAGTGTATTGCGATCCGGCGTCCGAATGATGGATCGTTTCCCCGTCCCACGGGCACCCTTGCCGGGACCGCAACCCCGCAGCTTGCCGTATCGCGGACTCGACGAAGGCGGTTTCCTTGCTCGTCGAGCACTCCCATCCCAGAATCCGCCCGGCGTAGGCGTCGATGACGAAAGCGGTATAGACGAATGCCCCCGACACCAGCCGCACGTACGTGAAATCAGCCACGACCAGCACGTTCGGTGCCGGAACCCGGAACTGGCGATCCACCAGATCCGGTGCCCGCGACGCCGTCGGATCCGACACCGTGGTCCGCACCTTCTTACGTCGCACGACCCCACGCCAGCCGTTGTTCCGCATCAGCCGCTCCACAGTGCAGCGGGCCACTTCGATGCCCTGTCGTTGCAGGTGGGCCCACATCTTCTCGGCGCCATACAGCGATTCCGGTTTCCGCCGGCCTGCGCCGTCGGGGTTGTAGTAGCCGGCCAGGACCTCGGCCACCACGGTGTCCCACAGGGCACGTTTCGACAGCGGACGCCGGCTCCGGGCGTGGAAAGTCCTCGGGGCGATCTTGACACCGTGTGCTCTCAGCACACGGCAGATCGGAACGACCCCGAACCGAGCGCGATGCTCGGCGATGAACTCGCAGATCAACGGTGTCGCGGGTCGCTCTCCCGCGCGAAGAAACTCGCTGCCGCCTTCAGGATCTCGATGGTCTGCTCGAGCTCGGCGTTCTTGCGTTTCAACTCGCGGATCTGCCGCGCCGACTCCGTGGTGACCCCGTCAGCCTCACCGGCGTCGACCTCGGCCTTACGCACCCATTTACGCAGAGTCTCCGTGGTCATTCCCAACCGCGCGGAGACCGCTTTCATCGCGGCCCACTCACTGTCGTAGTCGTCACGGTGATCGACGACCAGCCGGACAGCCTTGGCCCTGGTCGCTTCGTCGTACTTCGCAGGCATGATCTGCCCATCCTTCCCAAGAAAGAAGATGAGCACCAAACCCGGGGCGATTCA
>NZ_BDCU01000092.1 GCF_001618425.1 Nocardia fusca NBRC 14340 | reverse complement strand
TAGTACTCCAGCCGCACTTGGTTATGTAATCGGCGTCTGCGCTGGTAGTGGGCTTTTCTGGCCCGGTATTGGTGCCGACGCCGCCAGGTTGACCACTGCCAGATGGCGGTGTGGCCGGGTCGGTAGGCGATCACGTGTGCCAGAAGACGGCGGATCTCGCCGAGGGTGAGCGAGATGAGTTCGCTGCCAATGCTTTTGGGGAGATTGCGGCGGTGACGGCGAGGTAGGTGTGGGCGAGCATGGCGAGGGTGATGTGGCGGTACCAGGCGTCGTAGCGGCGGACCTGGTAGTGGTCGAGGCCGATTTCGGTTTTCGCGGTTTGGAAGCAGTCCTCGATGGCCCAGCGGGTGCCGGCGACCCGGATGAGGGTGTCGTCGCTGGTGCCGGTGGGTGCGAAGCACATGTAGTAGGCGATCTCGAACTCGCCTTTGCTGTTCGGAGTCAGCGCCCGGCGAGCGAGTAGCCAGCGGCTCCAGCCTGCGGAGGTGGTCCACTCGTAGACCGGCAGCGAGGCTACCGCCCAGTCGAACATGCGCGGCCCCTTCGCTCCGTCGCCGCAGCTCAGGCGCTTCCAAGCCTCCGGCGGTGCTTGCGCGACGAGGTGGTCGGCGCGGGTGCAACCGGCGGTGATCGGGATGGTCTGGCTGCGCGGCACCGCTACCACGTATCCGATGTAGCGGGTTTCGAGCCAGGTCCGGAACTTATAGTCGCCGCCGTAGGCCTCGTCCGCGGTCACCCATCGGGCCGGGACCCCGCCATCCAGTGCTCGGGCGAGCATCTTCTTGGCGAGGGTGGCCTTGGTGGCGAATTCCACGCTATCGGGGACGTTCGCCTCCCGGCAGCGGTCACGGTCGTCGGTCCACGACTTCGGCAGATACAACTCCCGATCGATCAGCGTGCGACCTTTGCCAGTGGCATAAGCACAGAAGACACCCAGCTGACAGTTCTCTATCCGCCCTGCCGTACCCGAGTATTGTCGTTGCACCCCAGCAGATTTCACTCCCTTCTTGAGGAACCCGGTTTCATCGACGATCAACACGCCATCGGGATCACCGAGATGCTCTACCGCGTAGCCGCACACATCATCGCGCACCCCGTCGACGTCCCACGCGGCCTTGTTCAACAGACGCTGCATCCCATCCGGCGTCAGGTCACCGGCTGCTTCCGCAAGTGTCCAGCCATTCTTCCCCGCCAACGGCGCCAACAACCCGCGCACATACATCCGCGCCCGCAACCGCGGCTCCGCACGATAGAAACGCCCCGCAACCAGCCCAAACAGATCATCCAGCCCAGCCACCCACGCGGCCAGGTCCTCGCCCATCGACACGACGAAAGATCATACCGCACAACATAACTAAGTGCGGCTGGAGTA
>NZ_BDCU01000091.1 GCF_001618425.1 Nocardia fusca NBRC 14340 | reverse complement strand
TCAATGATCGTGTCAAGCCACAGCTGCCGTCGGGACCGGTGCATCGAGGGTGAATGCACGTCCGTCTCGCAGCAGTGCCCACAGGACGTCGACCAGGCGGCGGGCCAGGGCTAGAAGGGCTTGGATATGGATCAGTCGTTCACGGCGTTTACGGTCGTAGAACCGCCGGGAAGGCCCGTTTTCGTAGCGCAGGCTCGACAGGGCAGCCATGTAGAAAACTCTGCGCAGACGCCGGTTGTAGCGCTTGGGCCGGTGCAGGTTGCCGCTGACGCGGCCCGAGTCGCGAGGAACGGGAACGAGGCCGGCGTAGGACGCCAACCGTCCCGAGCTGGAGAAGGTGACCAGATCACCACCGGTTTCTACGAGGAACTCCGCCCCCAGCCCGGGCCCCATCCCGGGAAGGGACTCGATGATGTGGGCCCACGGGTGCGCCCGGAAGCGAGTGGTGATGAGTTTGTCGGTGTCCTTGATCTCGCGATCGAGGTCGAGGAGTTTGGCGGCGATGCGTTTGACCAGCATTGCGGTGTCGGCCTCGCCGGGCAGCGCCAGGCTTTGTCGTTCGGCGGCACCGATCGCAGCGGCCGCAGTCTTGCCGATGCCGGGCCTCCACGCCCCATTCTCGCTCAGATATGTTGTGACGCCGTCAATTCCAGCAGATCGGATTTCGCTGGGAGTGCACATCCCGGCGACCAGGATCAACGGGGTCCGGTTCGAATAGTCGAACGCGGCCTCCAACGCGGGGAAGATCGACCCGAGCAACGCTCGCAACCGGTTGATCCCGGCGACCCAATCCGACATCAGGTCGGCGCGATAGCTGGTCAGCTGGGTCAACCCGACCACGAGCTCGTCGGGCATCACGACCTGGTTCAGATCCTCACGCAGGCGCGCGCTCTGGGCGATCACCCGCGCATCCTTGGCGTCGGTCTTGCCTTCGCCGCGGAAGCCGCCGGTCATCGAAGCCACCACCCGGCCCGGCACATACGTCACCTGCTGGTCGGTGGCCAGCAGCACCGTGATCAACAGCAACGCCATCGGGCTGGTCAGATCGATTGCCCACCACACCCGCTCGGCGGCCTTGCCGGCGCGGGCGATCAGCGCCTCGATCGCGGCCTGGTCATTGCCGAACTTCTGACTGAACACCGTCTTACCGGCCTCGTCGACCACACACGCGTGATGCGCGTGCTTGCCGACATCGATTCCAACCCAGACCTGAGGGCGAGTTGCCACCCGCATGCTCCTGACCTCGAAGTTCGCGCCCGTGGACAACCCCGCCGACAGATCCCTAACCAGCGACGACCCGCAACAAGCTCTCAATCAGCAGCCGGAGTGTCCAGCGCGGCGGGGCAGCCAGTCCTTCCAAGCCTCGAAAAAAGGCAAACCCCGATCAGCTACACCCCACCA
>NZ_BDCU01000090.1 GCF_001618425.1 Nocardia fusca NBRC 14340 | reverse complement strand
GCACCACTGGGCACCACATACCCGACCAGCCGGTCACCGGTCCGCGGATCCGACTTCGCCACCACCGCCGTCTGCGCGACCTCCGGCAACGCCAGCAACGCCGCCTCGATCTCCCCCAGCTCGATCCGGAAACCACGAATCTTCACCTGGAAATCGGAGCGACCCACATAATCCAGTTCACCGGCCGCCGTCCAGCGAACCACATCGCCGGTCCGATACATCCGGGCCCCGGCAGTGAACGGGTCCGCCACGAACCGCTCGGCGCTCAGGTCGGGGCGACCGAAATACCCGTGCGCCAATTGTGTACCGGCCAGATACAACTCACCCGCAACACCGTCGGGCACCGGCCCCAACCGCGAATCCAACACGTACACGCGCGAATTCCACTGCGGCACACCGATCGGCACCGACACCTCATCGGCATCGGTAACGGTATGTGTGGTGACCGAGACCGCGGCTTCGGTCGGACCGTAGAGGTTGAACAACCCGGTACCCGGAGAGGCAGCGAGCATCCGCTGCGCGGTCGCCGCGGGCAGCGCCTCACCGATCGCCAGCACCCGGCGCAGCGAGCCGGGCATACCTTCATCAGCGGTGAGCAGCGCCTCCAACATCGACGGCACCACCGTCAACGTCGTCACGCCCTCGCCACGCATCAAACTGTTGAGGTAGGCCGGGTCCTGATGACCGTCCGGCGACGCGATGACCATCCGGCCGCCGGACACCGCAGCCAGCCAGAACTCCCACACCGACAGGTCGAACGTCGCCGCCGTCTTGAGCAGGATCGAATCCGTGGCATCCAGCCCGAACTCGGCCGTGATGTACCGCAACTGGTTCACGATCGCCGCATGCGGCACCGCCACACCCTTCGGGCGACCCGTCGACCCGGACGTGAAGATCACATACGCCGTATTCGACGCCCGCACCGGCGCGACCCGCTCCGCATCGGACACCGGGGAAGCGTCGAAGCCCGCGAGATCGAGCTCGTCGAGCACCACCACCGGCGCATCCGCGACACCGTCACCCGCACCGAATCCGGTCGCGGTATTCGTCAGCACGCAGACCGGTGCCGCCGTGTCCAGGATGTAGCCGGTCCGTTCGGCCGGCTGATCCGGATCCACCGGCACATACACACCACCCGCGGTGGCCACCGCGTACATCGCGACAACCAGATCCACCGACCGCCGCAAGCCGAGCACGACCCGATCCTGCGGACCCACACCCGCCGAAATCAGGTACCGGGCCAACCGGTTGACCCGCGCACCCAGCTCCGCATACGACACCCGGGTTCCATCGGCGTCCACCAACGCCACCGCGTCCGGAGCCGCCGCAACCGAAGCATCCAGCAACGACGCCAATGTCGCCGCCGAATCGAGCTCACGCGCAGTGGAATTCCGCTCCGCG
>NZ_BDCU01000089.1 GCF_001618425.1 Nocardia fusca NBRC 14340 | reverse complement strand
AGGGAGATTCTCAATGATGTTGTCAAGCCGCGACGACCCTGATTTGGGGTCGGTATGGGGTGCCTGTTCGCAGCATCGCCCACAACACGTTGAGTCGTCGGCGGGCCAGAGCGATGACTGCTTGGGTGTGGGTCTTCCCCTCGGCTCTCTTGCGCTGGTAGAAGGTGCGCGAGATCGGGTCGTGGACGAGCGCGACCTGGGCGGCGAGGTAGCAGGCGCGCAGCAGGCGCCGGTCGTAGCGGCGTGGGCGTTTGAGGTTGCCGCTGACGCGCCCGGAGTCGCGGGGGACCGGGGCCAGGCCGGCGACGCCGGCGAGGCGGTCGACACTGTCGAAGGCGGTCATGTCCCCGCCTGTCGCGGCGATGAACTCGGCGCCGAGCAGAACACCGAATCCGGGCATGCTCAGGATGGTTTCGGCGTGCCGGTGGCGGCGAAATCGCTGCTCGATCATCGCGTCGATCTCGCCGATCTCGATGTCGAGTTCCCTCACCTCCTTCGCCAGGCGCGCGACCATCGCCGCGGCGAGTTGCTGACCAGTGACGGTGGTGTGCTGGGTTTTCGCGGCCTCGATCGCGGTCGCGGCGACGCGGGCACTGGTGCGGGCTCCGTTTTTGCGCAACCAGGCCGCAAGCCTGGTCTCACCGAGGCGGCGGATGCTATCGGGGGTCTGGTAGCCGGTGAGCAGGATCAGCGCCGACTTGCTGGCACGCAGGTCGAACGCTCGTTCCAGCGCCGGGAAATATTCGAGGAGCTGGGCGCGCAACCGGTTGATCGCCCGGGTCCGGTCACACCCCAGATCGGTGCGCCGCGAGGTGAGGATCCGCAGCTCGACAGCGGTTTCGTCGCCGACTCGCAACGGTTGCAGGTCCCGACGCATCCGGGCTTGGTCGGCGATGATCGCGGCGTCTTTCGCGTCGGTCTTTCCATCACCGCGGTAGGTTCCCGACGCCCAGTGCACCGTCCGGCCCGGAATGTAGAGCAGGCGTTGATCACGCTCGGCCAGCATCGCGATGAGCAGGGCCGCGCCGCCATGATTGAGATCGATCGCCCAGGTCACCGACGCATCGTCGGCGAGCCCGGCAACAGCATCGATGAGCTCCCCGAGCGGCCGCTCGTCGTTGACCACACGCCTCGACAGCAATCGCTTTCCGCCGGCGTCGATGACAACGCAGTGGTGAGCCGACTTCCCGGCATCGACGCCAGCCCACAGTTGTTGCTGCACAACCACTCCTGTCGTTGCTTGTGTGTCCAGTTGTCTCGCAGACGACTGCGCCGTCGTGTCCTTACGAAGCGATCGGGTCGCGTATCTCAATCAGCGGTCGAGTCGTCGCGGAGCACCGGGCGGCCAATCTCCCTGGGCCATCGAGGGCAAAACCATGACAGCCATACCCGGCGCTCCCGGGTGCTGCAAAGCCTATGGCAGTCAGTGGCTTACAACGCCCGAGAAGAAAGGTAAGGAA
>NZ_BDCU01000088.1 GCF_001618425.1 Nocardia fusca NBRC 14340 | reverse complement strand
GCACGGGAGACGGACGAGAGTCGTTGCAGTTCAATATTTCCTGTATCCGACCTGCTGACATAGAGACCATGCGAAAGTCGTTTCGCGTACTCCGGTTTTAAAGGGCCATTCGGACCCTTGGCGAGTCGTTCGAGGTCGGGAAGGTGAAAGCTGTAGTGCCCGTCGATGCCGATGTGGGCGCGCACGAACGGTGACAGCCGTGCCATGTCATCGTCGGACACCGGGTGCCCGCCCTTCCGCATCCTTACCAGCGAATATGCCGACCTTCGTTGTTTCCTGCACCAGTCCGGAACCCCTACTACCGGCACCCCTGTTCTCGCCGATACCGTTCCCGGCCTCGATAGCGCATGACCGGCAACAGTAGACGAATCAGCCTGAGCGCGAGACTACTTTGCGAATGGGGCCAGCTTCAGGATTCCGGAGCCGATGCACGCGCACCGGCGTAGCGAGAGGCTGGGCAGCCACAGCCAGTCGAGTGTTCTTCGCGCGGTTGTTCCCCGAAAGGCCGGAATCCCCAGGTGGGTTGACACATGGTGTTGCTCCAGCAAAGTCATCGAGAGGTCGTGTCGGCCGAATGCCGGACGGCCGGCAGCGCGGCCTCGCCATCAATTGCGAATACGGCAACGAGAATTGCGATTGACGGGGTGGTCGTCGACATTCTCGGTCCGCGCTGCGTTCTCTGCCTGGTCTTGCCCGGCCGCCACGACTGTGCTCGACCTCTGGGGGCGTGTTGTGCGGGGACCTATTACCTGACGGCGACGATTGGCGCCCAACGTTCGGTGCGGCGTATGGCCGGCACCGAGTACGCCCATGCGTGTTCAGGTTGAAACCCTGGGTGAGTGCCGGTTTCACGTAACCCTTGTCGGTGCCCAGGTCTACAGTCTCCTTGGCCGGTTACGGCAGGGGTTCGTGGAACAAAGGGGTGTGCAGGTGGGTAGACGTCGTCGCCGCTCGTCCGATGCCGGTGTGCTGGGTATGGCAGGGATCGCCGTGTTCGTCGTCGGGGTGCCGGCGGTGCAGTTCGCTCGCGACAACATCGCGGTTATCGTCGCCGTGGTGATCGTCTTGGTTGCCGGGGTGGTCGCCGCATTCTATGCCCGCCAGTGGCTACATCGCCGCCGGCTGGAACGGGACCAGGATCATCTGAGGGCGGTGCTGCCGTTCCACGCGATGGATGACAAACAGTTCGAGCATGCGCTGGCCTCGCTGTGCCGGTCCGCGGGGTGCCGGGATGTCGAGGTCAGTGGCGGCGCCGGAGACCGTGGAGCCGATGTCGTCGCGGTCACTGCCGATGGTCGTCGGTTGATCGTGCAGGCCAAGCGCTACAACATCAACCATGCGGTGGGTGACCGGGAGATGCAGCAGTTCGTTGGCGGTATCAGCACCTGGCACACCTACGACGTCGCGGTGCTGGTCACGACGTCGCGTTTCACCCGCTCGGCCCGCCAGACCGCCGAGCGTACCGGGATCCGGTTGGTGGACAACGTCATGCTGGCGAAGTGGAACGCGGGTGCGATCCCCGCTCCGTGGATATGAGCCTGGTGCGGTAGCGGAATGGTGACTGGT
>NZ_BDCU01000087.1 GCF_001618425.1 Nocardia fusca NBRC 14340 | reverse complement strand
GGTTGGTCGCCGTTGCCGGTGCAGTATGCGGATTACAGCATCTGGCAGCGGGAGCTGCTGGGTGATGAGGCCGATCCCGAGTCGATTGCGGCGGAGCAGGTCGGATACTGGCAGTCGATGCTGGCGGGTGTTCCGGATCAGTTGGATCTGCCGTCGGATCGCCCGCGGCCGGCGGTGCAGTCGTTCGCCGGTGGCCGGGTCGAGGTCGCGATCGACGCGGATGTTCACGCCGGTTTGGTGCGGCTGGCGCAGCAGCAGAACGCCACGCTGTTCATGGTCGTGCACTCCGCACTCGCGGTGCTGTTGTCGCGGCTCTCGGGGAGTGATGACATCACTATCGGTACGCCGGTGGCGGGTCGTGGTGAGCAGGCGCTCGATGATCTGATCGGTATGTTCGTGAACACGTTGGTGTTCCGGACGCAGCTGGATCGTGGTGAGTCGTTCGCGGATCTGCTCGGTCGCCAGCGCGAAGTCGATATCGCGGCTTATGCGCATGCCGATGTGCCGTTCGAGCGTCTGGTGGAGGTGCTCAACCCGGCGCGTTCGCAGGGGCGGCATCCGTTGTTCCAGGTCGGCTTCACGTTCCAGAACATGACCGCGTCCGTATTGGAACTGCCCGGTCTGACGGTTTCCGCGGTGGATGTCGATGCCGAGATCTCCCAGTTCGACCTGAACCTGATACTCAACGACTCGTACGACATCACCGGTGTGCCGGGGGGGTTGTCCGGTTATCTCACCTATGCCACCGCTCTGTTCGACCACACCACCGTCCAGGGATTCGTGGACCGGTTCGTGCGGTTGCTGCGGGAGGTCCTGGTTGCGCCGGAGACCGCGGTCGGTGATCTGGAGATTCTGGCGCCGGTCGAGCGTGACCAGGTGCTGGCGGAGTGGAATGCCACCGAGCATGCGCTTCCGGCGGGGCTGTTGCTGGATGGGTTCAATGCCGCGGCTGCGGCGTACCCGGATCGGGTGGCGGTTTCGTTCGAGGGGACGAGTCTGTCCTATGGCGAGTTCGCCGGTCGGGTCAACCGGCTCGCGCGGAACCTGATCGCTCGAGGTGTCGGTCCCGAGACGCTGGTGGGTCTGCTGGTGACGCGGTCGCTGGATCTCGTGGTCGGGATGTATGCGGTGGTGGCGGCGGGTGGTGCGTATGTGCCGTTGGATCCGGCGCATCCGGCGGAGCGGATCGGCTACATCCTGGATACCGCGTCGCCGTTGTGTGTGCTGACCTCCACGGCTGACGCCGGTGCGGTGCCCGAGGACACCGGTGTGCCGGTGCTCGAGTTGGACACCCTCGAGACCGGTGGCTACGACTCGGCGCAGGTGACCGATGCCGACCGTGTGGCGGCGGTTCGGTCGTCGAATACCGCGTATGTGATCTTCACGTCCGGTTCGACGGGGCGTCCGAAGGGTGTGGCCGTCTCGCATTCGGCGATCGTGAACCAGGTCGCGTGGATGCTGTCGGAGTATCCGCTGGATGCCGATGACGTGTATTTGCAGAAGACCGCGACGACGTTCGATGTGTCGTTGTGGGGTTACTTCCTGCCGTTGGCCGCGGGTGCGCATCTGGTGGTGGC
>NZ_BDCU01000086.1 GCF_001618425.1 Nocardia fusca NBRC 14340 | reverse complement strand
ATGTCACCTACTTATCCCGCAACGATTTGTCGGGTAGTGAACAGACACTGCTGGGCGATCGTTCAAACAGGTCCGGTCGCGACGACTCCTGGATGTCACCGTGGAGCCACGAGTCCTTCGGATAGATCGCGAGCGTCGCGGCCGGACCGAGCCGCGGCGCGGCGCGGCGCGGCGCGGCAACGGAAGCGACACTCATCGAGACGGTGTGTCGATTCTGTCTGTCCGTCGTCAGCGGTTGTGATTGCTCGTGGTTCGAGCCGGCCCGCGCGACCGGACGCCCCGTCATCCGTGAGCTTCGAGCTCTGGGAGAGATCGGCGCCGTGCGGGTGAGCTGGGATCGCGAACAGCTCATCGGAGGCAAGCCCGACAGAGGCTCGTAAGTAGGGTGCTGCGCGTTCTCGCTGGGGTTCTGGGCCACCGGAATACACCTGATGGAGGGCTCGATTGAGTATTTACTGTGGCATGGACTGGGCCGAAGGTCACCACGATATTGCCATCGTCGACCGAGATGGCAAGCTGCTCGCGAAGAAGCGAATCGCGGACAACCCAACGGGTTTCGCGGAGCTGACCCAGCTGCTGGCCGAAACGGGCGACACGAACGACGACCCGGTCCCGGTCGCGATCGAGACCCCACGGGGGCTCATGGTCGCTTGTTTGCGCGCCGCCGGGCGGCCGGTGTTCGCGATCAACCCGATGGCCGTGGCCCGCTACCGCGAACGCCATTCAGTGGCTCGAGCAAAGTCGGACCACGCCGACGCGATGACCCTGGCCAACATTTTGCGGGTCGACGCCCATCTGCATCGTCGACTTCCTGCCGACAGTGAACTGGCTCAAGCCATCGCAGTCCTCGCGCGCGCCCAGCAGGACGCGGTCTGGAGACGCACGAAAGCCAGCAACGAACTGCGATCTCTATTGCGCGAGTACTACCCGGCATTCCTGGACACCTTCGCAGGCCGCTCAGCCACCAACTTGGCCAAACCCGAAACGCGGGCAATCCTTGCCATCGCACCGACACCTGCTGCGGCAGCGAAACTGACCAAGACGCGAGTTGCCGCAGCACTACGCCGTGCTGGCCGACAGCGTGGTATCGACCAACTCGCTTCCGGGATCGTCACGAGCATGCGGTTGCCGCAGCTGCGGCAACCCGGACCGATCGAGCGAGCAATGGGTCAGCAGGCCCTCGCCTTACTGGCGATGCTCAATGCCGCATGCGCTGGCGCTTACGAGCTGGAACAGGCTGCGGCCGAACAATTCAGAACGCACCCCGATCACGCCATCATCACCAGCTTCCCGGGACTGGCCGACCTCACCGGCGCGCGCATGCTCGCCGAGATCGGTGACGACCGCCGCCGATTCGCCGACGCCCGCGCACTCAAGGCATACGCCGGATCAGCGCCCGTCACCCGGGCTTCGGGCAAAAGTATCTCCATCACCCACCGCAGGATCAAAAATGACCGCTTGGCCGCCGTTGGCTGGATCTGGGCCACCACCATGGTCGTCCTTCCAGGCCCCGCCCAACAGCACTACCGGCGCCGCCGCGATCACGGTGACCGCCACGCTCCCGCGGTCCGCAACCTGTTCAACAAGATGGTCGGCCAGCTCCACCACTGCCTGCAAACACGCCAGACCTACGATCCCGCCAAAGCCTACGCCGACCACCCTCCTCGCCCGCCGGCGCCCGAATCAGCGACCGCAGCTTGACAGTTAGCGGAATCGGAGGTCTATCCGTGCAGCAGCCCC
>NZ_BDCU01000085.1 GCF_001618425.1 Nocardia fusca NBRC 14340 | reverse complement strand
TTGTCTCAGGTGACGGGTATCAGCGAATACATCCACCAGTGTCGGCGTGGGAAGTCGAACTTGAGATTTCCCGCGTACATCTCGCGAGTTTCCCCGGTGTCGGGATCGTTCACCAGAACGGTGGGCCGGGGAATGTCTTCGGGTGCCACTTCGGTGGCCCACAGCTCATGCCATTCCGGCGCCTGCTCGCACGTGCGCACGATCTCGGCTATTCGTTCGGGTGGGACCAGGCCGGGACCCATGATGCGAAACGCGTAGACCATCAGGTGGGTCTGGCGACGCCATTGGGGAAGCAGGGCTCGTGCCGCCGGGTGCAGCATCATCCATTCGAGGATGTTGGTGCCCGGATCGCAGCCCGGGAACCAGTGGGCCCATGCGTCGTTGGCGGCGAGGACGTCAAATGTCGGTTGCGATTGGAAGCAGGCAGGGTGCGGAATGCTTTTCAGGACAGCGAGATCCGAGCCGAGCACGGTCTGGGACTCACCGCTGAGCGAGGCATTGAGGCGGGTCGGAAGTGTGAGGCTGATGATGTGATCGCACAGGGTCGGTGGCACGGACAGTGCCTCGAAGAGAGCGGAGAGTGCGTCGAGAGTGGGTGTGCGAGAGCCTTGTTCGATCTTCTGGATCAATCCGGGGGACAGGGCGGCCGCTTTCGCAAGCGCGGCACGCGTCATCCCTGCGGCCTCGCGGCGTTCTCGGAGATAGCGTGCGATCGTGCGATGGGCGTCGGTCACGCGAACGCTCCTTCCTCACGGTCGAAGTGGGACAAAATGGGACATCGCACATGTTTGACCATGCGCGATCCGTTCCGCAAGACTCGGATTCGGTCGTTCGACGAGGCACGACCACCGGAGAGTCGATGTTGCCGCCACCGACGACGCGCCGATCGAGGAGGGGTCGCGGGTGCGTTTCGGCGAGACAGCGTCGGCCGCTCGGCGCGCCCGGGCTGGCCCCGCTGCCGGATGAACGGATACGGAACATTCTGTTCGAACGTCATGTGTTCGGCGGGAAACGGATCTGGAGGGGACGGCACGGACGGAACTCGATACGTGCCGAAGTCATCAGCAGCGGGGTGGTTCCTGAACCCACCCGCATCCGCACACGCGTGTGATGAAAGGGCCGCTCGGCCGTCTGCCGGTCGGAAAACTTCTGTTACGAAACATTATTAGCGGTCGGGACCGTGCGTCTCGACAACCGAGCGCAGGGGAAGATGCATCGTGTGGCAGTGGAGTAAGTCCGTCGCGGAGCGGGCCGCAGCAGCGGGATGGGCCGCCTGGCATTCCCGCGAACCTGAGCCGACCATCCTCGACACGCAAGACTGGAGGGGCAACGCCGATCGCCCGAGCGAGGGAATGGCCGCATCGGCCGACGTCCTTAAGATCCCGGGCACGATCGAGGTGAATCGCCCCGGCGAGTCCGACGAACCCCGCACCGCACCACGTCCCGCGGCACCCAAAGCACCCGCCAACCCGACACGAAACCTCCCACTCGACCTGCATCAACATTCAGCCTCACCGCGAGGGGTGTTCCGGTGGCGTCGGTGATCAGGTGGTGCTTGGAGCCGGGTATCGCCCTGTCGACCGGGCTGGGACCGACATGGCCCCCCTTTCAGAGCCCGCAGATGCGAGGCATCGACCAACGCGGTGGACAGGTCCAGCTTCCCCGCCGAGCGCAGTTCGACCAGTACCTGATCGTGTAGCTGCTGCCACACCCTGGCTTCCTGCCATTCGGCCAACCGTCGCCAGCACGTCGCACCCGAGGCCCCGAACAACGCGGTCGGCAACTGGTTCCAACCGATACCGGTTCGAGCCACGAACAAGATTCCCTCCAACCCCGCACGGTCACTGCTCCGACGCCGACCCGGATGACGGAA
>NZ_BDCU01000084.1 GCF_001618425.1 Nocardia fusca NBRC 14340 | reverse complement strand
GCAGATCGTCAAGAAACGGCAGCGCCGGTTGACCGGGATCGACGAGATCGTGCTGTCCTTGACCGCGAAAGGCCTGACCACCGGTGAAGTCGCGGCGCACTTCGCCGATATCTATGGTGCCTCGGTCTCGAAGGACACGATCTCCAAGATCACCGACAAGGTGATCGCCGAGATGACCGACTGGTGCAACCGGCCACTGGAACCGGTCTATCCAGTGGTGTTCATCGACGCCGTGCATGTGAAGATCCGGGCTCTGGCGCAGTCTTCGTGATCCCGATGCTCGGCATGTTGTCGTCGGAATCCCCGGCTTGGTAATGGTGTCGGGCGTGCTCGGGTGATCTTGTCCAGAAGTTATTGCCGCACTTGGCTGATCTTGTGATAGAAGGAATCGGCAGCGAGGGTGATCGGGTGGTGATCCGTGCTGCAGTCGCTGCGCCGACCGGTCAGTGTCCGGGATGCGGCTCGGTTTCGACGCGTGTGCATTCCCGCTATCAGCGAACACTGGCCGATGCCGCGATCGCCGGCCGGGTGGTGACCGTTCAGTTGGTGGTTCGGCGGTTCTTCTGTCCGAACCGCGATTGTTCGGCGACGACTTTCGCCGAACAGGTCGCCGGTCTGACGGTGAAGTGGTCCCGGCGCACGAGCCGGTTGACGTCGATGCTGGTTGCTATCGGGTTGGCGATGGCCGGTCGTGCCGGTGCCCGGTTGGCGGGCCAATTGGGGCTTCCGGCCGGCCGCGACACGTTGATCCGACTGGTCCGCCGGTTGCCGGACCCGCCGAACAGCCCGGTCGCGATCTTGGGTGTCGACGATTTCGCTGTCCGCCGCGGCCACCGTTACGGGACGGTCTTGGTCGATCTCGACACACGCAGACCGATCGACCTGATCGACGGCCGCGACGGTGACACCCTGGCCGCATGGCTGCGTGCCAGGCCCCTGCCGCAGATCATCTGCCGGGACCGGGCCGGCGGCTATGCCGAAGGCGCCCGACAGGGCGCTCCGGCCGCGCTGCAGGTCGCCGACCGGTTTCATTTGTGGCAGAACCTGGGCCAAGCCGTTGAGAAGGATCTCTCTGCGATTCGCCGAGACCTTGCCGCGTCCCTGGCATCCGAAGCTGCCACCGAACCCTCCGGTCGGGCGCCTGCGGTTGTCGACCATCGTGAACTGAAGGTGGTCAGACGCTTCCGGCACCAGCATGCCGCGGTTCACCGACTGCTGAAGCAGGGATTGAGCAAGTCCGCGATCGGCCGTGAACTGGGTTTGCATCCAGCCACGGTGCGCAAGTTCGCCGATGCCGAGACTGTCGATCCGCTGATCGCCAAGAACCAGCAGCGCTTGTCGATTCTGGACGGCTACCACGAGCACCTGCACCGACGCTGGAACGACGGTATCCGCAACGGCGCCCAACTCACTCGCGAGATCGCCGAGCTGGGATATCCCGGCACCGAACAGCAGGTCCAACGCTATCTGCGACGATTCCGCACCAGAACCGGCCACATGCCGGTCCCCGCCCCGCGACCGCCGGCGGTCCGCGACATGACCCGGTGGATCATGACCGATCCCGCCAACCTCACCACCGACGACACCACCAGACTGCACCAGCTCGGCAAACGCAGCAAAGACCTGCGCCGGTTGGCGAACCACGTCGAGGACTTCGCGGTCATGATGACCCGGCTCGAAGGCCACCGCCTCGAAAAATGGATCAACACCGTCGAGAACGACTCACTGACCGCGATCGCCTCATTCGGCCGCAACCTTCGCCGCGACATCGATGCCGTCAGCAACGGCCTGACCCTGCCCTACAGCTCCGGCCCGGTCGAAGGCCATATCAACCGCATCAAAATGATCAAACGCCAAATGTTCGGCCGGGCCAACCTCGACCTACTCCGCAAACGCACCCTGCTACAAAACTGATCACGAAGACTGCGCCAGAGCCCGGATCTTGACCACGATCGCGTCGATGAAGATCACGACATAGACCTCGCCCAGGGGCCGGCTCGACCATTCCTGCATCTCGGCGATCACTTTGTCAGTGATCCGCGAGACCGTTTCCTTGGATACCGATGCGCCATAGATCTCGGCGAAATGCGCCGAGATCTCCCCGGTGGTCAAGCCTTTCGCATACAGCGATAACACGATCTCATCGACCCCGGTCAACCGGCGCTGGCGTTTCTTCACGATCTGGGGTTCGAAGCTGCCGTCGCGGTCACGGGGGACCTCGATCGGCACCGGGCCGGTCGTCTCGGTCAACACCGTCTTCGACCGGGTCCCGTTCCGGATGTTGCCTGAGTCCCTGTCCTCGGGAGCCTGGTTCGGCTCGAAACCCAGGTGCTCGGTCATCTCCTCGTTGAGCGCGGTCTCGAGGACTGTCTTGGTGAACTGCTGGAGCAGCCCTTCGGGCCCGGTCAGGGATAAACCCTGCTCTTTGGCCATCCGGACCAGCTCCGCTGCTGCCAGCCGCTCGGCCGAGACCTCGGCCTTCTTCTTCGCCACGGCATCAAGTGTCGTCATCACGGCGCCTTCCCGCTGACCATCGGTCAGCGAATCAGGCCGGAAACACCCTTATATCCACAGTCCCGTGTCTCGCGGACCACGCTGTACAAGTACCTGCCCGAGCTCACCGCGGGAGCGAAGGCTATCTCGTAACGGCGTTGTGCCTGGATGCGGCCGACGATGAACTTCTCGGACGTTCCGTCAGTCGGGCCCTCCGCCGCCACCGCATCCGCCGCCACTGCATCCGCTGAAGCCACCATCGAAGCTACTGCTACCACCGTAGTCGGGTACGGATTCCCACCGGGGGGAGCCGTCAGTGGAACCGAGCGCCCGGCGAAGGCGCAGCACAGACGCGATGTGGTCGGGGCCTTCGCTCAAGAGTTCGGCGATTTCCGCCACGCCCAAGCCTTCCTTGGTATGGAGCTCTTTGATGAGATCGTCCATCTGCCACCTGTAGGGGGCCCGGCTCTCTGGCATGCGGGCGGCTTTGAGTTCGGCATCGATCGCGTTGGACTGCAAAATGAAGTTCCGTCCAGAACGAGGGTCCGAGTAGGTGCTTTCAAATTCCCTACGGGCCCTCAACCGGGCAGCTTGGCGCTTCTTCAGGGACCAGGTATGCCGCTGGGGAAACAGGATTATCCGAAGCCGCTTCCCGATCGCCCAAGTCCCAGGCTTCCATCCGATCGGACCCGGGAACCATGCCAGGAACTCTTCGTATGCCCGCGCTTCACCGTCGTCCTCCGCCTTGTGGAACTGCGCCCAGAGAAGCTTCCGTTCTCCGGTGAGCCGTTCGATCGCAGGCTCGTCCGGGTCCATCCTCCGAGGGGCATCAAAATTTTTGCGCGCATCCTGGTAGAGCTCTCGAAGTTTGAGGGCACGGTACGACCATTCAGAGTCATACTCGTCGTCATATTCGTCTTCGGTCACAGGTTTCATTCTCGACCCGCGCCTCCGCCTCCGCCGCGCTCGACGGCACGCCACCGTTCTGCCAGTTCTA
>NZ_BDCU01000083.1 GCF_001618425.1 Nocardia fusca NBRC 14340 | reverse complement strand
CTTTCGAAGTGGCGATGGCACGGCTGCTGGAATCGTTCGGTGTCACCCCGGATCTCCTGATCGGCCACAGTATCGGTGAACTGGCGGCCGCCTACGTGTCCGGTCTCTGGTCGCTGCCGGAGGCGTGCGCGCTGGTGGCGGCGCGGGGCCGATTGATGGGTGCGCTCCCCGAGGGCGGCGCCATGCTCGCGGTCGCGGCGACCGAGGACGCGGCGCGGGCGGCGATCGCCGGATACGGAGACCGGGTGTCGGTGGCCGCGGTGAACGGTCCGGCCGCGGTGGTGCTGTCCGGTGAGCTGTCCGGTATCGAAGCCGTCGAGGCCGACTTCGTGGCGGCCGGTGTGCGGACCTCCCGGCTGCGGGTCAGCCACGCCTTCCACTCGGCGCTGATGGAACCGGTACTCGGCGAGTTCGAGGCGGTCGCGGCGGAGACTCGCTTCCGCGAACCGGAACTGCCGCTCGTATCCAACCTCTCGGCGACCGCGGTCACCGGTGAACTCCGTGATCCGCGGTACTGGGCGGATCAGGTCCGCGGCTGCGTGCGGTTCGCGCCCGGGATCGCGAGCGCGGCCGCGTCCGGTGTCCGCCGGTTCGTGGAAGTCGGCCCCGACGCGGTACTGACGGCCATGGCCCGGCAGTCGCTGGCCGATACCCCGGAGATCGAGGCCGGGTCGCTGGTAATCGCGAGCGCCCGGCGGGGCGAATCGGAGGTCACCCGGTTCCTCTCGGCGCTGGCCTGGGCGCATATCGGCGGTCTCGGGGTGGACTGGGCGCCGCTGTTCGCCGGCCTGCCCGGCGGCCGGGTGGAGTTGCCGGCCTACGCGTTCCAGCATCAGCGCTACTGGGCCCGGGCGGCCGCGGTGCGCGATGTGCGGCAGGCGGGGATGGCCGATCCGGACCACCCGCTGCTGGGCGCGCTGGTCCGGCTGCCGGATTCCGCCGAGGTGGTGTTCACCGGCCGGTTGACCCGGTCCGGTCAGCCGTGGCTGGCCGATCACGCGGTCGCGGGGGTGGCGCTGCTGCCCGGCGCCGCGCTGGTGGAGATGGCCCTGCACGCGGGTGCCCTGGTGGAATGCCCGCGGCTGGCCGAGCTGGTGATCGAAGCGCCGCTGCCGATCCCGGAGACCGGGGCGGTGGCGTTGCGGGTCGTCGCGTCCGGTCCGGACGACAGCGGGACGCGGACGGTATCGGTCTATTCGCGCTCCGGTGACGAGGACGCAACCGCCGGAGACGACCCGTGGCTGCGGCACGCGGTCGCCACGGTGGCCGCCTCGGGCGCGGCCGGCACCTTCGACGCGGCGCTGGCGAGCTGGCCACCGCCGGGGGCGACCCCGGTGGATATCGGGGACGCGTACGCGGACCTGGCGGGCCGCGGCTACGGGTACGGTCCGGCGTTCCGTGGACTGAACGCGCTGTGGCGGCGTGGTGACGAGGTGTTCGCCGAGGTCGCGCTGCCGGAACCGGTGCGGGCGGACCACGCCGATTTCGCGCTGCATCCGGCGCTGCTGGACCCCGCGCTGCATTCGATCCTGTCCGGGGGCCTGGCGCCCGCCGACGCGGACGGTGCGGTCGTGGTCCCCTTCGTCTGGGAGAACGTCGCGCTGTACGCCACGGGGGCGGCGACGCTGCGGGTCCGTGCCGCGGTTTCCGGTTCCGCGCCGGGCGGAAAGCGGGTCGCGCTGACCCTCGCCGACTCCGCGGGCATGGTGGTGGCCGAGATCGGCGGGCTCACCCTGCGCCCGCTGGCCGCCGACGCCCTCGCGGCCGGGCGCCCGGCCGAGGGAACCGGTTACGAGTTCACCTGGGTCGAGCTGCCCGAACACTCCGAGCCGCCCGCGACCGGACCCTGGAGCGATACGGCAGACGGGGAGAATGTCACCGTCGCGGGCCGGGAGGTGACTGTGCTGCACTTCGCTCCGGTGGACCGCGGGAGCGCGGACCTGCCGGCGGTCGTGCGCGAGTCGGTACTCGAACTCGGCGCGCGGCTGCGGCGGCTACTGGCCGCCGACCGTCTCGTGGTGGCGGTGACCGAGCGGGCGGTGGCCGTGCATCCGGACGAACCGGTGGACGCGGCCGCGGCGGCCGGGTGGGGACTGCTGCGGACCGCCCAGAGCGAGAATCCGGACCGGATCCTGCTGCTCGACGTGGACGACCGGGCCCGGTACCGGTCCGCGCTCGCCGCGGCGTTCGGCCACGCCCGGGAACCGCAGCTGGCGGTGCGCGGCAGCGCGGTGCATGTGCCGCGGATACAGCGCGCCGGCGCGGCGGCGCTCACGCTGCCGGACACCGGCACCCGGGCCTGGGCACTGACCCTGCGCGACAAGGGCACCCTGGCGGCGGACAACTTCCGGATCACCCACGATCCGGAGCCGCCGGCGCCGCTGGCGCCCGGGCAGGTCCGGATCGGGATGCGGGCGGTGGGACTGAACTTCCGCGATGTCCTGATCGCGCTCGGCACCTATCCGGATCCGGACGGCCGGATCGGCGGCGAGGGCGCGGGTGTCGTGCTCGAGGTCGCCGCCGACGTCACCGGATTCGCCCCGGGTGACCGGGTCTTCGGTCTGATCCCGGGGGTCGGTTCGACGGCCGTCACCGATCAGCGGCTGCTCGCGCGGATCCCGCGCGGCTGGTCGTTCGCGCAGGCCGCCGCGGTGCCGATCGTCTACGCGACGGCCTATTACGGGCTGGTGGATCTGGCCGCGGCGCGGCCCGGCGAGACCCTGCTGTTGCACGCGGCCACCGGTGGTGTCGGCCTGGCGGCGGAGCAGCTGGCCCGGCACCTCGGGTTGCGGACGCTGGTGACGGCCAGCGCGCCGAAATGGGATGTCCTGCGCGAGCTGGGTTTCGACGAGGCGGCCATCGGCGACTCGCGGACCCTCGACTTCGAGCGCAAGTTCCTGGCCGCCACCGACGGGCGCGGGGTGGATATCGTGCTCGATTCGCTGGCCGGTGAATTCGTGGACGCCTCGCTGCGGCTGCTGCCGCGCGGCGGCCGGTTCGTGGAGATGGGCATGCTCGACCGGCGCGATCCGGATATCGTGGCGGCCGAACATCCCGGCGTGGACTACCACAGCTTCATGCTGATGGAGGTCGGCCAGGATCGGCTCGGTGAAATACTCGGCGCGCTCGTGGAACTCTTCGAGGCCGGTGCGTTGACACCGGCCCGGACCACGGCGTGGGATCTGCGGCGGGCGCCGGAGGCCTACCGGTATCTCGGTCAGGCCCGGCACATCGGTAAGAACGTGCTGACCGTGCCCACGCCGCTGCGGCCCGGGGGCACGGTGCTGATCACCGGCGGTACCGGCGGGCTCGGGGCGATCGCCGCGCGGCACCTGGTCACCGCGCACGGTGTGCGCAGGCTGGTGCTGGCGGGCCGGCGCGGCCCGGACGCTCCCGGCGCCGCCGAACTCGCCGCCGAACTGACCGCGCTCGGTGCGGAGGTGGAGGTGGTCGCCTGCGACGCGGCCGATCGCGCCGCCCTCGACGCGGTCCTGGCGGCCGTACCGGCCGAGCATCCGCTGACCGCGGTGGTGCACGCCGCGGGTGTCCTCGCCGACGGCCTGCTCGCCGGGATGACACCGGAGCAGTTCGCGACGGTCTTGGCGCCGAAGGTCGACGCCGCGTGGAACCTCCATCGGGCCACCGCGGAACTGGATCTGTCGGCGTTCGTGCTCTACTCCTCGATCGCGGGCGTGATCGGCAATCCGGGCCAGGCGAACTACGCCGCGGCCAATATGTTCCTCGACGCGCTGGCCCGGCACCGCCACCTGCTCGGTCTGCCCGCGACCTCGCTGGTGTGGGGGCCGTGGCAGCAGGGCAGCGGGATGACCGCGGCCCTCGGCGCGGCCGAGCTCGCGCGGTTGCGCCGGGAAGGTCTCACCCCGATCGGCGCCGCGGAGGGTATGGCGATGCTGGACGCGGCACTCGCCGCCGGCGGTCCGGTGTTCGCCGCGGTGCGTATCGACCGCGACGCGCTCGGTGCACAGGATCCCGCCGGGGTGCGGGCGGTCATGCGCGGGCTCCTCCGGCCCACGCGGCGCCGCGCGGTGGAGGGAGCGGCCCAGCCGCCGGACCTCGCGGCGCAGTTGGCCGGCCGGCCCGCCGCGGAACAGGAACGGATCATCCTCGAGGTGATCCGGGTGCAGGCGGCCGCGGTACTCGGGCACAGCAGCGCGGAAGCGACCGCACCGGATCAGCCGTTCAGCGAGATCGGATTCGATTCGCTCGGTGTGATGGAGTTCCGCAACCGGTTGCGCACCGCGGTCGGCACCCAGGTGCCGGCGACCGCCGTGTTCGACTACCCGACCCCGGTGGCGCTGGCGGGCTTCCTGCGCCGGGAGATCGCCCCGGACGAGGACCCGGTCCGGCGGATCACGGCCGAAATCGAATCGCTGGCGGACAGTTGCGCGACGGCCGATCTGTCGCCCGCGGACCGGACCGGTCTGGCGAACCGATTGACCGCGCTGTTGCGCGAACTCGAGGGCACCGCCCCCGGCGAGTTCGATCCGAGCGCCGCCGCGGCGGACAACCTCGACACCGCGGACGACCGCGAGCTGTTCGACTTCATCGACAACCTCAGCTGACAAGCACGATCAGGAGCTCCACCCCGATGGCCGACAACGACGAGCTACGCCGGTACCTCAAGAAGACCGCGAAAGAGCTCTACGACACCAAACAGCAGTTGCGCGAGCTCACCGACCGGTCGCGGGAACCGATCGCGATCGTCGGGATGGCGTGCCGCTACCCCGGGGGTGTGCGCACGCCCGAACAGCTGTGGGAACTGACCGCGGGCGGGGTCGACGCGGTGGGCGACTATCCCGCGGACCGCGGCTGGGATCTGGAGCGCCTGTTCGACCCGGATCCGGATGTGCCGGGCACCGTGTACACCCGGGAGGGCGGATTCCTCGACGCCATCGGCGATTTCGACGCGGCCTTCTTCGGGATCGGCCCGCGCGAGGCCGCGGCGATGGATCCGCAGCAGCGGCTGACGCTGGAGGCGTCGTGGGAGGCGCTGGAGGACGCCGGCATCGACCCGGCGTCGTTGCGCGGCAGCGATACCGGGGTATTCGCCGGGGTGATCCACCAGTACTACGGCCCGCGGGTCGGGTCGGCGAACATCTCCGCGGAGACCGAAGGGCACGCCTACCTCGGGGTGTCCAACAGTGTGCTGTCCGGCCGGATCGCCTACACCCTGGGGTTCAAGGGCCCGGCCGTC
>NZ_BDCU01000082.1 GCF_001618425.1 Nocardia fusca NBRC 14340 | reverse complement strand
GTATGTTCCGGCGGTGTCCTACTCTCCCACACCCTGTCGAGTGCAGTACCATCGGCGCTGGCAGGCTTAGCTTCCGGGTTCGGAATGGGACCGGGCGTTTCCCTGCCGCTATAACCGCCGTAACTCTATGAAACTATCCACACAGAGAGCCAAACCAACCCCCAAAAAAAAGGGGGGTGTTTTGTCTTCTGTATCTGTGTGTTGTTTCAGATACTGCACAGTGGACGCGTAGCAATCTTCGTTTGGTAAGCCCTCGGCCTATTAGTACCGGTCACCTCCACACGTTACCGTGCTTCCAGTTCCGGCCTATCAACCCCATGGTCTGTAGGGGGCCTTAACCACTCTAGGTGGTGGGAAACCTCATCTTGGAACAGGCTTCCCGCTTAGATGCTTTCAGCGGTTATCCCTTCCGAACGTAGCCAACCAGCCGTGCCCCTGGCGGGACAACTGGCACACCAGAGGTTCGTCCGTCCCGGTCCTCTCGTACTAGGGACAGCCTTCCTCAAGTTTCCAACGCGCGCGGCGGATAGAGACCGAACTGTCTCACGACGTTCTAAACCCAGCTCGCGTGCCGCTTTAATGGGCGAACAGCCCAACCCTTGGGACCTACTCCAGCCCCAGGATGCGACGAGCCGACATCGAGGTGCCAAACCATCCCGTCGATATGGACTCTTGGGGAAGATCAGCCTGTTATCCCCGGGGTACCTTTTATCCGTTGAGCGACACCGCTTCCACATGCCGGTGCCGGATCACTAGTCCCGACTTTCGTCCCTGCTCGACATGTCTGTCTCACAGTCAAGCTCCCTTGTGCACTTGCACTCGACACCTGATTGCCAACCAGGCTGAGGGAACCTTTGGGCGCCTCCGTTACATTTTGGGAGGCAACCGCCCCAGTTAAACTACCCACCAGGCACTGTCCCTGAACCAGATCATGGTCCGAGGTTAGAGGTCCAATACGATCAGAGTGGTATTTCAACGACGACTCACCGAGCACTGGCGTGCCCGTTTCACAGTCTCCCACCTATCCTACACAAACCGTACCGAACACCAATACCAAGCTATAGTGAAGGTCCCGGGGTCTTTTCGTCCTGCCGCGCGTAACGAGCATCTTTACTCGTAATGCAATTTCGCCGAGTCTGTGGTCGAGACAGCAGAGAAGTCGTTACGCCATTCGTGCAGGTCGGAACTTACCCGACAAGGAATTTCGCTACCTTAGGATGGTTATAGTTACCACCGCCGTTTACCGGGGCTTAAATTCTCAGCTTCGCGCCGAAGCGCTAACCGGTCCTCTTAACCTTCCGGCACCGGGCAGGCGTCAGTCCGTATACATCGTCTTACGACTTCGCACGGACCTGTGTTTTTAGTAAACAGTCGCTTCTCTCTGGTCTCTGCGGCCCAAACCAGCTCACAGCGTAAAGCCGGTCACCAGCTCGGGCCCCCCTTCTCCCGAAGTTACGGGGGCATTTTGCCGAGTTCCTTGACCACAGTTCTCTCGATCGCCTTAGTATTCTCTACCTGACCACCTGTGTCGGTTTGGGGTACGGGCCGTGTACCAACTCACTAGAGGCTTTTCTCGGCAGCATAGGATCACTGAATTCGCCTCAATCGGCTACGCATCACCTCTCAGGCACATGCTGTGCGGATTTGCCTACACAACGCCCTACAGGCTTACACCAGTACAACCACTGACTGGCCCAGCTACCTTCCTGCGTCACCCCATCGCTTGACTACTACACCCAGGGTCCCGCGCATCCCCTTTGGGTCTCCCGAAGGAGATCCCGCCAGTTCAGGGCGGTTAGCACAGATGATTCGCCATTGGGCGCGGATACACGGGTACGGGAATATCAACCCGTTGTCCATCGACTACGCCTGTCGGCCTCGCCTTAGGTCCCGACTCACCCTGGGCGGATTAACCTGGCCCAGGAACCCTTGGTCATTCGGCGGACGAGTTTCTCACTCGTCTTTCGCTACTCATGCCTGCATTCTCACTCGCGCAGCCTCCACAACTAGGTCACCCCGCTGCTTCCCTGGCTACACGACGCTCCCCTACCCAGCCACACCACTGCACACCAGACCGTAATCCGATGTGGATGTATTGTGCGACTGCCGCGGCTTCGGCGGTGTACTTGAGCCCCGCTACATTGTCGGCGCAGGATCACTCGACCAGTGAGCTATTACGCACTCTTTCAAGGGTGGCTGCTTCTAAGCCAACCTCCTGGCTGTCTGCGCAATCCCACATCCTTTTCCACTTAGTACACGCTTAGGGGCCTTAGCCGGCGATCTGGGCTGTTTCCCTCTCGACTACGAAGCTTATCCCCCGCAGTCTCACTGCCGCGCTCTCACTCACCGGCATTCGGAGTTTGGCTGATTTCGGTAAGCTTGTGGGCCCCCTAGACCATCCAGTAGCTCTACCTCCGGTGAGAAACACGCGACGCTGCACCTAAATGCATTTCGGGGAGAACCAGCTATCACGGAGTTTGATTGGCCTTTCACCCCTACCCACAGCTCATCCCCTCAGTTTTCAACCTAAGTGGGTTCGGGCCTCCACGACGTCTTACCGTCGCTTCACCCTGGCCATGGGTAGATCACTCCGCTTCGGGTCTAGAACACGCGACTCAAACGCCCTATTCGGACTCGCTTTCGCTACGGCTACCCCACACGGGTTAACCTCGCCACATGCCACTAACTCGCAGGCTCATTCTTCAAAAGGCACGCCATCACCCCCAGCAGCAAGCTGCTCGAAGGCTCTGACGGATTGTAAGCGCTCGGTTTCAGGTACTATTTCACTCCCCTCCCGGGGTACTTTTCACCTTTCCCTCACGGTACTAGTCCGCTATCGGTCACCAGGGAGTATTCAGGCTTACCGGGTGGTCCCGGCAGATTCACAGCAGATTTCACGGGCCCGCTGCTACTCGGGCACTCACTACAACAGAGAACATGTTTTCGCCTACCGGACTCTCACCGTCTACGGTTGGCCGTCCCAGACCAATTCGACTAACACGAACTTTTCTGACTGTTGCTCGCCACGGCAGTGACAAGAAAGTGAGCCCCACGACCCCACACGTGCAACGCCTGCCGGCTATCACACACGCATGGTTTAGCCTCATCCGCTTTCGCTCGCCACTACTCACGGAATCACATGTTGTTTTCTCTTCCTGTGGGTACTGAGATGTTTCACTTCCCCACGTTCCCTCCACACACCCTATATATTCAGATGCGGGTAACACGACATCACTCGTGCTGGGTTTCCCCATTCGGACACCCTCGGATCACAGCTCGGTTGACAGCTCCCCGAGGCTTATCGCAGCCTCCTACGTCCTTCATCGGCTCCTGGTGCCAAGGCATCCACCGAACGCTCTAAAACACTTACAAAACAAAGATGCTCGCGTCCACTGTGCAGTTCTCAAACAACACACCCACCCGAACCTTGCACCCGCACCAGCCAGAAACTTCGAAAAGCTTCCGCGGTATGAACGGAGATCCGAGCGGATCGTATCTTTTGCCTGGAAAGAACGTCTGTTCTTTCAGGACCCAACAGTGTGTTGATATATCCACCACAACCGAGAACTGAGCCTCAGCCGTACGTGATGGAGATTGTCAGCGTTCCACCCATGAGCAACCATCGGAAAACATTCGCTTCCGAAATGGCTCTGCCACAACCGGTACTCGACTATTCGAGCCGGCATGGAGAATGCTCCTTAGAAAGGAGGTGATCCAGCCGCACCTTCCGGTACGGCTACCTTGTTACGACTTCGTCCCAATCGCCGATCCCACCTTCGACGGCTCCCTCCACAAGGGTTAGGCCACCGGCTTCGGGTGTTACCGACTTTCATGACGTGACGGGCGGTGTGTACAAGGCCCGGGAACGTATTCACCGCAGCGTTGCTGATCTGCGATTACTAGCGACTCCAACTTCACGGGGTCGAGTTGCAGACCCCGATCCGAACTGAGACCGGCTTTAAGGGATTCGCTCCACCTCACGGTATCGCAGCCCTCTGTACCGGCCATTGTAGCATGTGTGAAGCCCTGGACATAAGGGGCATGATGACTTGACGTCGTCCCCACCTTCCTCCGAGTTGACCCCGGCAGTCTCTCACGAGTCCCCGCCATTACGCGCTGGCAACATAAGATAAGGGTTGCGCTCGTTGCGGGACTTAACCCAACATCTCACGACACGAGCTGACGACAGCCATGCACCACCTGTACACCGACCACAAGGGGGCCTACATCTCTGCAGGTTTCCGGTGTATGTCAAACCCAGGTAAGGTTCTTCGCGTTGCATCGAATTAATCCACATGCTCCGCCGCTTGTGCGGGCCCCCGTCAATTCCTTTGAGTTTTAGCCTTGCGGCCGTACTCCCCAGGCGGGGTACTTAATGCGTTAGCTACGGCACGGATCCCGTGGAAGGAAACCCACACCTAGTACCCACCGTTTACGGCGTGGACTACCAGGGTATCTAATCCTGTTCGCTACCCACGCTTTCGCTTCTCAGCGTCAGTTACTTCCCAGAGACCCGCCTTCGCCACCGGTGTTCCTCCTGATATCTGCGCATTTCACCGCTACACCAGGAATTCCAGTCTCCCCTGAAGTACTCAAGCCTGCCCGTATCGACCGCAAGCTCGGGGTTGAGCCCCGAGTTTTCACGATCGACGCGACAAGCCGCCTACAAGCTCTTTACGCCCAGTAATTCCGGACAACGCTCGCACCCTACGTATTACCGCGGCTGCTGGCACGTAGTTGGCCGGTGCTTCTTATACTCCTACCGTCACTCTCGCTTCGTCGGAGTCGAAAGAGGTTTACAACCCGAAGGCCGTCATCCCTCACGCGGCGTCGCTGCATCAGGCTTCCGCCCATTGTGCAATATTCCCCACTGCTGCCTCCCGTAGGAGTCTGGGCCGTGTCTCAGTCCCAGTGTGGCCGGTCGCCCTCTCAGGCCGGCTACCCGTCGTCGCCTTGGTAGGCCATTACCCCACCAACAAGCTGATAGGCCGCGGGCTCATCTTGCACCGATAAATCTTTCCACCCCCGGTCATGCAACCGAAGGTCATATCCGGTATTAGACCCAGTTTCCCAGGCTTATCCCAGAGTGCAAGGCAGATCACCCACGTGTTACTCACCCGTTCGCCGCTCGTGTACCCCGAAGGGCCTTACCGCTCGACTTGCATGTGTTAAGCACGCCGCCAGCGTTCGTCCTGAGCCAGGATCAAACTCTCCGTTGAAGACTCACAATCACACCCGAAGGCGCAATCAAAAGTACAAACTAGAGTCCGAAAACCCAGCAAAACAAATCGCCAGCCGGAAATTAGCTGACTTAAATGTTCGGCCCTCCACACGGGGGTATGAAGAACCGAAACCAAATTAAATATTTGGCACTGACATTCATCAACACACTATTGAGTTCTCAAAGAACACACGCACACA
>NZ_BDCU01000081.1 GCF_001618425.1 Nocardia fusca NBRC 14340 | reverse complement strand
GCTGCGTGATGTGCTGCCGGTGTACATGATTCCGGCTGTTGTCATGGAGCTGGATGCGTTCCCGTTGAACACCTCGGGCAAGCTGGACCGTAAAGCCCTGCCTGCCCCGGTGTTCGAAGCGCGGGAGTTCCGCGCCCCGTCGACTCCGATCGAGGAGATCGTCGCCGGGGTGTTCGCCGACGTGCTCGGTGTCGAGCGGATCGGTGCGGACGATGATTTCTTCGCTTTGGGTGGTAACTCGCTGATCGCGACCCAGGTCGCGGCCCGGTTGGGTGCGGCGTTGGATACCACCGTGCCGGTGCGGATGCTGTTCGAGGCCTCCACGGTGACCGCGCTGGCTGCCGCCGCGGAATCCGCCACCGGGCGTGGGGATCTGCCGGTGCTGGCGCCGCGGGAGCGGCCGGAGCGGGTGCCGTTGTCGCTGGCGCAGCAGCGGATGTGGTTCCTGAACCAGTTCGATACGGATTCGGCCGCCTACAACCTTGCGGTCGCCGTCCGCCTGACCGGTGATCTCGATATCGCTGCTCTGGAGCAGGCGGTTGCCGATGTGGTGGGCCGGCACGAGACGCTGCGGACGGTTTATCCGGCGCAGGACGGGCGACCGTACCAGCTGGTGCTGCCGGTCGGCGAGGTGGCGCCGGAGCTGACGGCGGTTGCGGTGCCCGCGGACGAGTTGCGGGCGCGGGCCGTCGAGGTGATGTCGGCCGGTTTCGATGTGTCGGCCGAGGTGCCGTTGCGGGTGGCGCTGTTCCACCCCGGCGGCGACGAACACGTGCTGGTGTTCGTGTTGCACCACATCGGTGCCGACGGCTGGTCGATGGCGCCGCTGACCCGAGATCTGGTGGCCGCCTACGCCTCCCGTGCCGCCGGTTCGGCTCCGGTCTGGTCGCCGCCCGCGGTGCAGTACGCCGATTACAGCCTGTGGCAGCGCGAAGTCCTGGGTTCGGAGGACGACCCGGCGAGCCTGGTCAGCGCGCAGGCCGCTTATTGGCGCGAGGCGCTGGCCGGATTGCCGGATGAGCTGAATCTGCCGAGTGACCGGCCGCGTCCGACGGTGCGGTCGGTGGTCGGTGGCACTGTGCCGTTCGAGATCGATGCGGAGTTGCATCGGGCGGTGTCGCGGTTGGCTGCCGAGCACAACGCGACGGTGTTCATGGTGGTGCACGCGGTGCTGGCGTTGCTGCTGGCGCGGTTGTCGGCTACCGATGATGTGGCGGTGGGTACGCCGATCGCGGGTCGTGGTGAGGCCGAACTCGACGATGTGGTCGGGATGTTCGTCAATACGTTGGTGCTGCGGTCGCAGGTGCGGGGCGGGGCGAGTTTCGCGGAGTTCTTGGCGGCGACCCGGGAGACGGATCTGCAGGCGTTCGCGCATGCCGATATTCCGTTCGAGCGGTTGGTGGAGCTGGTCGACGTAGAGCGTTCGACCGCTCGGCATCCGCTGTTCCAGGTGGCGTTGTCGTTCGAGAATCTGCCGCCGGCCGATTTCGAACTGCCCGGACTGCGGGTCGGTGCCGTCGATTTCGATATCGATCCGGCGAAGTTCGATCTCTCGCTGCGTATCACCGAGTCCGATTCGGGTCTGGCGGCGGCGTTCTCCTATGCCCGTGACATGTTCGACGAGGACACGGTCGGGGTTTTCGCGAGCCGGTTCCTGCGTTTGTTGTCGGCGGTCGTGCGCGATCCCCAGGCGCCGATCGGCGACCTGCCGATTCTCGACGGCTCCGAATACGGGCTGTTGACCCATGTGCACGGTGACGATGTCATGGCAACGGGGCTGTTGCCGGAGATCCTCACCCATGGTGCGCGGGTGAATCCGGACGGTGTGGCGGTGCGTTACCGCGGCCGGTCGGTGACGTACCGGGAGTTGGACGCGCAGTCGTCGCGGCTGGCGCGAGTGCTGATCGAGCGTGGTGTCGGCCCGGAGCGGATCGTGGCCTCGGCGCTGCCGCGTTCCTATGAGATCGTGCTGGCGTTCTGGGCCGTCGCCAAAGCCGGTGGCGCGCATCTTCCGGTGGATCCGAAGTATCCGCTCGACCGGGTGCGGCATATGCTCTCCGATTCCGGTGCTGTGCTGGGCCTGACCAGTAGCGAGCATGTGGACCGGTTGCCCGGCGATGTGCAGTGGCTGCTGCTGGACGACCCGGAATTGCAGGCGCGAATCGATGCCGAACCGGATACCGCGGTGACCGATGCGGATCGGATCGCACCGTTGGCGATGGCGCATCCGGCGTATGTCATCTACACCTCGGGGTCGACAGGTCTGCCCAAGGGCGTGACGGTGACCCATACCGGTCTCGGTGGCCTGGTCGATGTGGCGGCCGATCTGTACGGTGTCGAATCGCGGCATCGGTTCCTGCACATCTGTTCGCCGAGTTTCGATCCGTCGGTGCTGGAATGGGTGTGCACCGCGTTCGTGGGTGCGACGCTCGTCGTGGTCCCCGCGGAGATCATCGGTGGCCCGGAACTGGCCGAACTTCTGCGCGCCGAGGCGGTGACCCATGCGGTGATCACTCCGGCGGTGCTGGGGACCGTGGATCCGACGGGTCTGGACGCGCTGGAAGTGGTGTCGGTCGGTGGCGATGTGACCACCCCGGAACTGCTGGCGAAGTGGGAGCCGGGCCGCAGGTACTTCAACGGGTACGGCCCCACCGAGACGACCATCATCTCGTCGTATGCACGACTTTCCGCCGGTGTCCACGTCACCATCGGTGCCCCGGTGCACGGTATGGCTGCGTTGGTGCTGGATGCGCGGTTGCGGCCGGTGCCGCCGGGTGTGGCGGGTGAGCTGTATCTTGCCGGCGGTGCACTGGCACGTGGTTATCTGAATCGCCCCGGGCTGTCCGCGGATCGGTTCGTGGCCAACCCGTACGGCTTCGAGGGCTCGCGGATGTACCGCACCGGCGATGTGGTGCGTTGGTATGCCACACCGGGCGCGCGAGCCGGCAACGAGGCGTTGCCGACGGTGAACTGGGAACTGGACTATGTGGGCCGTTCGGATTTCCAGGTCAAGGTCCGTGGTTTCCGGGTGGAACTGGGCGAGATCGATACGGCCCTGGGTGCGCACCCGGACGTGGAATTCGCGATAACCGTCGGTCACGACTCCGGTGCCGGTGCCACGATTCTGGTGTCGTATGTGCTGCCGGTGCCGGGACGGAGTGTGGACACCGCCGCGGTGACCGAGTTCGTATCGCAGCGGTTGCCGGCGCATATGGTGCCTTCGGTACTGATGGTGCTGGACGAGATCCCGCTGACCCCGGTGGGCAAGCTGGACCGCAAGGCGCTCCCGGAACCGGTGTTCGAGGCCCGTGAGTTCCGGGCGCCGTCGACTCCGATCGAGGAGATCGTGGCGGGTGTCTTCGCCGAAGTCCTGGGCATCGAGCGGGTCGGTGCAGATGATGATTTCTTCGCGCTGGGCGGTAACTCGCTGATCGCGACCCAGGTCGCGGCCCGTCTCGGGGCTGCCCTGGACACCACCGTGCCGGTGCGGATGCTGTTCGAAGCATCCACCGTCGCCGCTTTGGCCGCTGCCGCCGAGACCGCCACCGGTCGGGGTGATCTGCCGGTGCTGGCGCCGCGCGCGCGGCCGGAGCGGGTGCCGTTGTCGTTGGCGCAGCAGCGTATGTGGTTTTTGAACCGGTTCGATGGTCGGTCGGCGGCTTACAACATTCCGATGGCTGTGCGGTTGTCCGGTGATCTGGATGTGGCTGCGTTGCGTGCGGCGGTCGCCGATGTGGTGGGCCGGCACGAGGTTTTGCGGACGGTGTATCCGGAGACCGATTCGGGTCCGGTGCAGGTGGTGTTGCCGGCTGCGGATGCGGTGCCGGAGTTCCGGGTGCGTGCGGTGGCTGCTGCGGACGTGGTGTCGGCGGTGTCGGAGTTGGCTTCGGCGGTGTTCGATGTGACGGCGGAGGTGCCGTTGCGGTTGGCCTTGTTCGAGGTGGGACAGTCGGCCGACGTCGAATCCGTGGCGGCTGGTAAGTCTGTTTCCGGTGAGTTCGTGCTGGCGATGGTGGTGCACCATATCTCTGGTGACGGCTCGTCGGTGGGGCCGCTGATCCGGGATCTGATGACCGCGTATGTCGCGCGGCTCGCGGGTGAGGTGCCGGGGTGGGCGCCGTTGCCGGTGCAGTATGCGGATTACAGCATCTGGCAGCGTGAGTTGCTGGGTGATGAGGCCGATCCCGAGTCGATTGCGGCGCAGCAGGTCGGGTATTGGCAGTCGATGCTGGCGGGTATTCCGGATCAGTTGGATCTGCCGTCGGATCGGCCGCGGCCGGCGGTGCAGTCGTTCGCCGGTGGGCGGGTCGAGGTCACGGTCGACGCGGATATTCACGCCGGTTTGCAGCGGGTTGCCCGGCAGCAGAACGCCACGCTGTTCATGGTCGTGCACTCGGCGCTGGCGGTGCTGTTGTCGCGGCTTTCGGGTGCCGAGGACATCACTATCGGTACGCCGGTCGCGGGTCGTGGTGAGCGGGCGCTGGACGATCTGATCGGTATGTTCGTGAACACCCTGGTGTTCCGGACGCAGATCGATGGCGGTGAGTCGTTCGCGGATCTGCTGGCGCGGCAGCGTGAGGTCGATATCGCGGCGTTCGCGCATGCGGATGTGCCGTTCGAACGTCTGGTGGAGGTGCTGAATCCGGCACGTTCGACCGCGCGGAATCCGTTGTTCCAGGTCGGTTTCTCGTTCCAGAATCTCGGCGCTGTCGAGTTTGGAGCTGCCGGGTCTGACGGTGTCGGGGCTGGATGTCGATGCCGGTGTTTCCCAGTTCGATCTGCATTTGATCGTCGCCGACGAGTACGATCGCGACGGTGCGCCGCAGGGTGTGCGGGGCCAGTTGACCTATGCCACCGATCTGTTCGATCGGTCCACCGCGCAGGAATTCGTGGATCGGTTCCTGCGGTTGCTGGGTGAGATCGTGGCGGCGCCGGAAACGGTGGTCGGCGAGTTGGAGATCCTGGCTCCGGCCGAACGGGCAGCGCTGGCGCAGCGTAACGAGACCGATCGGGAGCTGGAGTCGGCGGCGACGCTGGCGTCGCTGTTGGACGCCACGGTCGCGGCCACGCCCGATGCGGTGGCGCTGGTGGCCGCCGACGGTGCACGGATCACGTATGCCGAGCTGGGCGCGCGGGTCAACCGGTTGGCCCGGTACCTGATCGCGCAGGGTGTCGGTCCGCAGGACCGGGTCGGGTTGGCGTTGCGGCGGTCGGTGGACCTGGTTGTCGCGATGTATGCGGTGGCCACCGCGGGTGGTGTGTATGTGCCGGTGGATCCGGATCAGCCGGCCGAACGGACCGGCTACATCCTGGACACCGCGGCACCGGTCTGCGTACTGACCACCGGCGATACCGGAATCGGTGCCGAATCCGGTATCACCACGGCATCCGTGGTGGCCCTGGACGACGTCGATACCAGCGGTTTCGACGCTTCGCCGGTGTCCGATGCGGAGCGGGTCGCGCCGGTGCGGGCGTCGAATACGGCGTATGTGATCTTCACGTCGGGTTCGACGGGTCGCCCGAAGGGTGTGGCGGTGCCGCATGCGGCGATCGTGAACCAGTTGCGGTACATCACGGCCGAGTTCGGCTTGGATGCCACGGATTCGATCCTGCTCAAGACGGCGGCGACGTTCGACCTGTCGGTGTGGGAGTTCTGGCTGGCTGCGGTGTCCGGCGGCCGGATTGTCATCGCCGAGGCCGACGGGCATCGGGACCCGTCGTACCTGAACGAGCTGATGGCCCGCGAACAGGTCACCACCTTGACGGTGGTCCCGTCGATGCTGGACGCCTTGCTGGACACCGGAACCGGGTTGCCGGAGTCGGTGCGGCGGGTGCTCGCTATCGGTGAGGCCCTGCCGGTAACGACCGCGCAGCAGGTGCTCACCCGTTCGCCGGGTGCCGGGTTGTTCAACCTCTACGGTCCGACCGAGGCGGCGGTGTCGGTTACCACGCATACCGTCACCACGGCGGATGTGGTGTCGGTGCCGATCGGTGTGCCGCAGTGGAACAGCCGGGTGTATGTGCTGGACGGCCGGTTGCGGCCGGTGCCCGACGGTGTCGCGGGTGAGTTGTATCTGGCGGGTGCGCAGTTGGCGGCCGGGTATTTCGGTCGCCCGGACCTGTCCGCGGATCGGTTCGTGGCCGATCCGTTCGTGGTGGGGCAGCGGATGTATCGGACCGGTGACCTCGTCGCCTGGAACGGCGCGGGTGAGCTCGAGTATCGGGGTCGCACGGATTTCCAGGTGAAGATTCGTGGTTTCCGGATCGAGCTGGGGGAGATCGAGGCGGCGTTGCTGGCGTTGCCGGAGGTCGCGCAGACAGCGGTGGTGGCGAAGTCGGATCCGCGGACCGGGGATCGGCTGGTCGCGTATGTGGTGCCCGCCGGGGGCGCGGGTGTGGATACAGCGGGTATCCAGTCCGAGCTCGGGCAGCGGTTGCCGTCGTACATGGTGCCGTCGGTGTTCGTGGAGCTGGATGCGCTGCCGCTGAATGTGAACGGGAAGCTCGACCGTAAGGCGCTGCCGGAGCCGGTGTTCGAGGTCCTGGAGTTCCGGGCTCCGTCGACCCCGATCGAGGAGATCGTGGCGGGCGTCTTCGCCGAAGTCTTGGGCATCGAGCGTGTCGGCGCAGACGATGATTTCTTCGCGCTGGGTGGTAATTCGCTGGTCGCGACGCAGGTTGCGGCGCGGTTGGGTAAGGCGCTGAATGCCACGGTGCCGGTGCGGATGTTGTTCGAGGCGTCCACGGTGGCCGGTTTGGCGGTGCGGGCGGAGCGGCACGCTGGTTCGGGTGGGCGGCAGGCGTTGGTGGCGCGGC
>NZ_BDCU01000080.1 GCF_001618425.1 Nocardia fusca NBRC 14340 | reverse complement strand
GCGGTCGGCTTCTTCGGCACTTCAATCGAGTTGTGGGATCGCGAAGATAACCGGCCGCTCAACGACCCGTTCCCCAACACCCCGTTCCCCACCTTCCATATGAACGGAGTATCGCTGGCCTTCGATCCCGGTGGCAAGATCCTGGCTGTCGGCGCCGGCGACGGTTCGGTGTGGTTGTGGGATGTGGAAGGCAACCGGCAGTTCGGCAATCCACTCACCGGTGCCTTAATGTCCGTGGGGGCGATGGCATTCAGTCCGGACGGCAAAATCCTGGCAGTCGGCAGCAATGACGGATCGGTTCGGTTGTGGGACGTGAAAAGCCAGCGGCCGCTCGGTGACCTGTTTATCGGTCACCGGGGTCAGGTGTTGTCGGTGGTGTTCGGTCCGGACGGCAAAACGTTGGCAGCGGCAATCAACGACGCAAAGCTGGACGTGTGGGAGGTTGGTTTCACAGTCGACCCCGCAGCGTCGCTGTGCGCGTTGATCCCGACCTCGCTCACTTCCGAACTATGGGACGAGTACGTGCCACCCGATTCCGGCCCGGAGGGAAACCTGTGCCCCTGAGACTCACATGTGTGGATCCCTACCACCCTCGACGTCGAAAAGCAGGAATACGAAATCGTCGATGCCAGAACTGATGGTTCATGAGACACCGCCCTGGTGCTGCCGAAGTCAACAGGGTAATCCGTCCACTGTCGGTCCAGTTGGCTCCTGAGATAGCCGTTCTCGTGATGCAGGGTCGCGATCAGGTGGCTGCCTCTTCGAGCCGCAACCGAGCTCCTGGCATTCGGTGGTCCTTTCATTCAAGCGGCCACGCAGGTCAGCGCCAGCTACCGAGCCATCCGGCGACACCAGAATCTGCCGAGAAGCGACGTCGTAATTCGGATCTGGCCCACTTTTCGTGATATGCGTGGCCTGAGCGCGACAGGTAGCTTGGGTGTTGCGATCATTTCTGGCTGTGTGTTGATCATGTTGCGCGCCTGCTGCTTCCGCACCTGGCCGGAGTGGCCATCGAGGATGTTGCCGAGGTCGGGGGCGTGGATGTGTATCCGGGCGTCTGCGTTGGCGGCGGCTGTGGCCTGCATGTTTTGCGGGTACGAGGCGACCAGGGTGCACAGCCGGTACGGGCGCCGCTTGGCCGAGGCGCCGGTGGGTGGACGGCGGGTGGGGGTCCGAGCTCGGGTTCGGCGGTGGTTCTGCGATCTCGACACTTTCATTTTCCCACGGCGCTTGCCCACCAACAGACCCTAACGCCCTCCGCCGTCCCCCAACCATCCGCCGCGCTCAGACCACGCCTCGCCTGACCAACACCCGGAACATCGGTAACCGCCCCAGCTACACCACACCACTGGACTTGACCCACGGGGTCCCGTCACCGCGATACTGTTCATATCAACGATTGATTGGTGGGTTGCTGAATGTTTTCGAACCATTCATTACCTATAACCATGTCGGTAACGCCACGACTCTCACAATATTCAGCAAGATCGGACATATGGTTGATGAATCCATGCCCGTTGAAGTTCAAGCTCGTATTGCACAAAACACCCAGGTCTTGTCGCGCGGCTACAGCGGAGAGGAGTTTATGTAGCTGCGGGTTGTTCAGGTGGGATACAGTTTGGGCTCGGGCCGAACCATCAACGTGGGTGACAGCTTTCAGCTTCGGGTCACGCACTCGCCGAAAATACAGCATGAACGGGTCTTCGAAGGCGGCATCGAAAGCGGCGGTCAGATCTTCGACGCGGGCCACCGGTGCGATCGGCCGATAGTCTTCGCGTTGCTTGATGGCGTTGAGCCGGTCTCTGCTGGCAGGGTTCTGTGCATCGGCAAGAAGCGAGCGGTTGCCCAGTGCGCGTGGTCCGATCTCCCATCTGCCCTGGACCCAGGCTACGACCCTGCCTTCCGTCAGTACCTGAGCGAGGGCTTCGTAGTCGAGTGGGCGTCGGTGCCATTGCGCAGGATTCGGATCCTTGTCGTTGACGAAATCCGAGCCGGCATAGACACTCCACTCTATGAATGGACTACCCGTCAGCGCAGTTTGAGCATCGATAGCCGTACCGATCGCGGAACCGGAATCGTTGGGGCAGGGCGGAACGAACACTTCGGAGAAGTGACCCAATTGGCGCCACTGCTGGTTCCATTCGCAGTTCAAACCGCAGCCGCCGGAAATACGCAACGGCAGACCGGCAGGGATTTCCCGCAAAGCCACATCGGAGAAGGCGGTAAAGAGTCGTTCGGTGATAACGGCGGCGGCCGTGGTGCCGATCGGAGACGTGACTCCGGCATTGAACAGGACAGTGTCACGAAAGTCGCTCTTGGGCACTGGATAAGCGTTGGGAATACTCATCAAACGGTCGACGGCACTGCGGATCTCCTGATCGGCAGCCGAGGCATCGGAGTAAGCGGCGAGTGCCATGAGCTTGCCGGCGTCGCTCATGCGGGGCTCCCCGCCGGCGGCTGGAAAACTCGGGTCCAGTATGGCGAACAGGGCAGCGTATCTGCTACCGGGTTGTTCCATGACCTCGAACTTCTTCACGACCCGATACCCGTGGTCGACCAAGAAGAATGCACCCGTAACCCCTTCCCATACCAGGACGACCTGGAGGCGATGACGGTGCGGTGGGGCCATGCCTATTGCGCCGATGATATGAGAACGCTCATGAGTGGAGGAGAAGAATGTGACATCTTTCCCGAAGAATCGGCTCGGCCGCGTGATCATTTGCTCGGATCCGTAATAACCGGCATTCATCTCGTTCTGGATTCCGAATCTCGCCTCCCCGAATCTCAGCCAGCCTCCGACCGCAATGACATCGGGTAGCCTATCGAGGCGCTCGGCGATTCCCAGCACCGTTTCCGGAGTCAAGAAAGAGTATCGGGCAGAAGAGTCCTTCTCCGATTCGAGCGAATACAGTAGGCGACCGTTCTCGACTGCGGCTATTCCACCGTCGTGTCCGGGTTTGAAGGCGATGATCAGCATTGTCGCGATTCCTTGTTCATCGGTGAGACGCTGAATCGGCTCGATCGCAGATGTCGAGCGGGGACAGACCAGGGTAGATGTCCTGCCAGCGGTAGCGACGGCTGTGGAAGTGCCAGTACACGTAGCCGGTCATGTAGCGGTCCAGGTGCGGGCGTTGCTCGTCGGTGGCGAGATCCAGGATTCGGCGGTAGGCGGCCAGGCCGCCGTCGAAGCACCGGCGGTAGGCGACAAGGTAAGGAATGTTCTCCTGTACCGAGCGGCGATAGATCCTGCTGATGACGAAGTCCTCACCGTGCACCGCCTCCTTGTAGAAGGACAGGACGTCATTCATATCGCTGAGAAACGCATCACAGGAGCTCAGCGCCGCCGACCAGAATGCACGGTTGCGGTGGGCGCTCAAACAGGGGTCGACGAACTGAAGTGAGGTGAACCAGAACTGGCCGTAGCCGTTGAAAGTGCGGACGAAGTCACTGTCGATCTCGTCGGACACTCCCGGCGTGAACTCTGCCTCCATGAGGACACCGGTGATCCCGTTGTAGAAGAAGGTTTTGTAGACGGCGAGGAACGTCGGATCGCAGAACCGCGCGATTTCGGCGAACATGTGCTGGATGTATCCGGTGTACGGCGAGGATGCGGAGCGTCCCGCCAACATGCCGTCCCGCATGATGGCTTCGGCTTCCACGGGATCGTGGCAGCACAGATCGTCGGCGTCGAGGGTGAATACCCAGAGGCGGTCGAGGGCAAGGGCGAGCGCGTCGTCGGCAACGGGCACCAGCAGGGCGCGCATCAGCGTGAGGTCTTTGATGGTGGCAGCGGAAACGGTGATGCCGAAGGCCGCGAACTCGTCGGTGAGCTTGTCGATGTTGGCGCGAACCTGCACGAGATCCACGGTCGTGTCGAAACCCGCGCTGCGGGCGATCAATTCGTCCACCAGACCCGAGTCTAAAACGCCGGCGACCACCGCGCGGTGGTCGGCGTCGGGGATGGCGGCAAGGCCGCGGCGCCCGGAGAAGTGAAGACCGTCGAGGCCGGGCGGTCGAAGGTGTCTGATCGGAGGGCGGCCTGTCGACAGGAGAGGTCCCGCGCGGCCCTGGGGCTTGGGCCGGGACCGGTCCCGGGTTCGAATCGCGCTGTGCGCCCGCGTGGCTGCTGCTTCCTGAAAAGCCGCTTCCTCGAACAGGGGTGCGGCGTCCTTGCCGGTGAGTGCTTCCGCCGCCGCGACTCCCGAGGTGCAGCCGGCTTCGTGGAAGCCGTCGCCGTGATAGGAGCCCGCGAAGGCAAGGACGTGATCGGACAACGCGGGCAGGCGGCGTTGGGCCGCCGCGGACTGCAGGGTGATGTTCGGGTGGCGGTAGACCTCACGGGCCAGTGCACTGGCCGGGTTCACCGCAGTGCGGGGGGTGAGATGGGTCGTCCAGTACGTCGGGGACGATATCTCACCGCGCATTCGATTCAGGTTTGCGTGGGCGGTGAACAACGGCCGATCCGGGTCGGCACAGGACAGTTGGATCGAGATCGCAGCGCCGCCTGATCCGCTGGGCAGGATGTTCCTGTCCGTGTGCAGCACCGCTTCGGTCCGCGTGTAGTCGAACGCGCCGAGTACGGACCATTGCTCGGCGGTGGGCTCGGTGAGCAAGGCGAGGGCCTGCAGAGCGTGCACGGCCAACACGGCCTTGTCGAAATGGTGAATATTCCCGGCGGCGTCCCGGATGGCGACTCCGTCGCCGGTGCGGCTGACCGCGCGTACCGGTGTCGAGGTCTTGATCGAGGTCACGGTAGCGGCGATGCGCTCCAGGTAGGCCGCACTGCCTTCGGACAGTACGTACCAGGATCGCAATGCCTCGGCACCGCCGAGGAGCCCGGAGCGGTCCAGCACGTTGGTCAGATACCCGAGGGGAGTGTTCCCGAGATCCGAGGGGAGCCACACCCGCAACGGGGGGTAGACGAAGTGCTGAGCGAAGTAGGTGGAAAACTCTCCCTCGAGCAGAAACTGCTCGAGGGTGGTGTCCGGCTCGGCGTGCACGGTCTGTTGCAGGTGCGACACGAATCGTTCGGAGTTCTCGAGGCATCGGTGCCAAACGTGTTCGCTGACGCCGGGCGGGCGGCGCGGGAGGCCGGCCGGCCCCATGGCTTTGTCGCTGCGGTGGACGAATCCACACTGGGAGCACGTCACCTCCGTGGACACGTCCACCGGCTTGGTCGCGACTCCGAGGTCCTTCATCAGTCGGGTGAAGTTCGGGTAATGGATAGTGCTGAAGATCGCGAACGCCATGTCTGCAGGCCGCCCGGGGGCGGGACGCCCGGTATCGAGGTGACCGCCCAGGCTGGAGCCCGCCTCGAACACAGTGACCTCGAACTCGTTGCGTAGCAGGTAGGCCGCAGTCATACCGGACACCCCGGAGCCGATGACTGCAACACTCGGAGCCATCTGTGTTCCTTCCATGTCGTCTGGCGCGATCGGGCGCGCGTGAGCGGATGGCGGACCGATAAACTAAAACCCACGCCGATCTACAGACCAGAGGTGGTCACCGTCGCGCGTATGCCGACAGCTCGCCGTGCGGTGGCGGTGCCGAAACCGCTGGGGCGCACGGGGATCGTCGAAGCGATGTCGGTGACATCCAGTGTCGTCGTACCGGGCCCGGTCGTGTCGGGCGCAGAGCTGAGCCGTTGCGCGACGGACATCAGTTCCGCTGCGGCTCTCGGCTCCGGATTCGCCGCCCGTAGACACTCCAGGGCCGCATCGAGTTGGCGCTGCGCTTCCGCACGTGCCCAAGCGTGGCCCCCGGCCTGCTCGATGAGCTCGGCGCAGGTCCGCAGATCGGCGTCGTTGAGCGGGGCGGGGCGATGGTACAGCTGGGCCAACCGCCTGGCGGCACTGTTGCCGGTAATCAGGGCGGCCACCACTGGCAGTGACTTCTTGCGGGCACGTATGTCGGACAGTACGGGCTTGCCGGTGGTGGCCGGATCACCCCAGATGCCATGGAGATCGTCGACGAGTTGGAACGCGAGGCCGAGGTGCTCACCGAACCGGCGTAGCTGCCGGACTCGTTGTGGCGTGGCCCCGGCGGCAAGCGCGCCCAGCTCGCACGCAGCGGCGAACAATGAGCCGGTCTTGTTGGCTGCCATCTCGATGCACTCGTCGAGCCGCACGTCGGACCGGCCTTCGAACGCAGTGTCGGCGACTTGGCCGTCGACCACCCGTAGCAGTGCCGCATCGAGTCGTGGCACCCCCTCGGTGGCCAGCGGCGGCCTGTCGGCGACGAGAGCCTCGGTTGCCAGCGTTATCAGGGCGTCACCGGCGAGGATGGCTGAGGGTATGCCGTAGACCGCCCACGCGGTGGGGCGGTGGCGTCGAGTGCGGTCGGAATCTATGACGTCGTCGTGCAGTAATGAGGAGTTGTGCGCCAGTTCGACCGCGATGGCTGCGTTGGTCGCGCGTTCGGCGGTACCGCCGACGGCCCGCGCCGCGAGGATCGCCAAGGTGGGCCGCACCGCCTTGCCCACACTATCTGCCGTGGGACGACCCTGTTCGTCCCACCAGCCGAAGTGGTAGGCGACGACCCGGCGCGTCGCTGGGTTCAACCGGTCCACCGCTGCCCTCAGGCCGGGGGTGATCAGTTCACGGGCACGCGCGAAGGGGTCGGTATCAGCGGTGGGCGCCATGGGCGCTCCCGAGCTGAACGTTCTCCAGGACGCCCAGTGCGTCCGGCACCAGCACAGCCAGCGAGTAGTAGCAGGTGACCAGGTAGTTGACGATCGCCTTTTCGTCGATGCTCATGAACCGCACGCTCAGGCCTGGCTCGTACTCGTCGACCAGGCCGGTCTTGCGCAGACCGATGACACCCTGTTCCGATTCGCCGGTGCGCATCACCATGATCGACGTGGTGCGCCGATCGCTGATCGGGATTTTCGAGCAGGGATAGATGGGTACACCGCGCCATGCGGACAGTCGACTGCCGGGGACCTGGACAGTCTCCGGGGAAACGCCCTCTCGGGTGCACTCTTCGCGGAAGGCGGCAATGGCATCCGGATGGGCGAGAACGAAACCGGGATTCTTCCAGACGGTGTTGAGCAACTGATCCATGTCGTGCGGGGTAGGTGGGCCGCTCCGGGTGTAGATCCGTTGGCTGAAGTCCGCGTTGTGCAGCAGGCCGAAGTCCTTGTTGTTGACCAGCTCGTGCTCCTGGCGCTCCCGCACCGCTTCGATGGTCAGTCGGAGTTGCTGTTCGAGCTGGTCCATCGGTTCGTTGTAGAGGTCGGCAACCCGAGTGTGCACCCGAAGGATGGTCTGCGCAATGTTCAGCTCGTATTCGCGTGGCTTGAGCTCATAGTCGACGAATGTGCCCGCGATGGGAACTTCACCGCGATGACCGGACATGACCTCCACGCCGGCCTCGCCATGAGCGTTCTGCGATTTTCCTTTGGTGGCTCGATAGCGCTCCAACTGGTCGCGCAGTGCCTCGGATTGTTCGAGCAGCTCCTGAAAGGCCGACTTCGGCAGCGACAGCAGCGTGCACGCTGTGGTGGCCTTGACCGAGTACGTCCAGTCACTCTCGGGGCCGATCAATGCTTCGTTGCCGAAATAGTCACCGTCTGCGAGGATTTCCAGGGTCGATTCCTCCCTGAACTCCCCTTCGCTGAGTTTGGTGATTCGTCCGTGTGCGAGCAGATGGAGCTGGTCGGCTCGAGTACCTGCCGCTACCAACACTTCCCCGGGTTCGTACTCGTGTTGGGTGAATCTGTCGGCAAGCGCTTGCAATACGTCGGTGTCGGCGAAATTCCGCAGCCATGGGAGTTCGGTCAGCTCGGCCGGAATGACCTGTACCGCACTGCCGGTGGCGTGGAAGCTCAGTCGCCCATCGCCCAGCGTGTAGTTCAGCCGCCGGTTGACCCGGTACGCACCGCCCCTGGCCTCCACCCAAGGTAACTGGTCGAGCAGCCAGCGCGGGGTGATGCTCTGCATCTGCGGTACGGACTTGGTTGTCGACGATAGCTTGCGCGCGGCCGCGGTGCTCAGACTGAGCTGTCCGGTGCCATTGTGCCCGTCGATCTCTGGCACGACTCAACCTCCATTCACGCTGGACAGATATGGACAGGGCAGACAGTGCCACATTTGCCATTGTGTTGCAGGCGATTTGGCAGGATCAGTGCCGTGGATGCGGAGTGCGGGAACGGTGCCGCCTGGAATCACTGGGGACTGCCCTGAGTTTGGCTCTGGCCGACTTTCGGTGGTGGCTGAGGGGGTTTAG
>NZ_BDCU01000079.1 GCF_001618425.1 Nocardia fusca NBRC 14340 | reverse complement strand
GAGTCCTTACTCCGGCGGGCCCTCGGAAGGTTCAGCATGCCTGGAACGGCATACAGATGCCGGGCGTACATGTCGGGGGCGCAGGCCGCGGTGGCGATGGTTGGATCTGACCGGCCGGGGATCTGGCCGGCTCACCTGTTCGAGGCGTTGAACTCTCATCACCGCAGCGCACCACGAGCACCAGCAGAGATGCCAGGAAGATGATCGCCAGGACCGACACCGTGGTGTCGAGCCCCAGGCCGGTCGGATGGCCATCACCGGATAGTTGCCCGTCGACGAGGGCGGGCCGGGGTCATTGTGGATCCCAGGTGTGGGTGTGGGGGTTCCAGCGACCGTGGGTGCGGGTGCCGTCGAGCAGGGGGTTGAGAGCGGCGCCGATGAAGCCGAGGGCGGTGTCGAGGTCGTGGAGTTCTGTGGGCAGGCTGGTTTCTTTGGCCATGGCGGGGTAGGCGCGTTCCCATTCGGGGCCGGGCGCGCGCAGTGTGGTGGGTAGGTCCAGGGCGCGACGGTGTTGCTGGACATCGAGGGCGGTGCGGGTTTCGGCGGCGTCGAAGGCGAAGCTCGCGACGATGAAACAGAGGTCGGCGAGGTCGCGCCAGCGGCTGGAGGGCTGGCGGGTGGCGCCGTAGCGGGCGACCATGGCACAGATTTTGTCGGCGACCTGGCTGGGTATAGGGATCAGGCGCACCGGTGGCAGTGCGGCGAATCCGTCGAGGTCGAGGATCGGGGTAGGGGCCAGGGACTCGATCGTGCCGATGATGATCTTATCGGTGGCCAGATCGATGCGAAAGTCCTCGATCATGGTGGCGCCAAGGTAGATCGAAACGGTCAGCTCAGCGCCGGCGGCGGCGTCGCCGGTGAGTTGTTTGGCCAGCTCGACCCGGAAGACGAAGGGGTCGGTGTCGGGGTGTGCGCCGCCGAGGCGGCGGAGTTCGTCGATGGCGTCGGTGATCTCGGTGTCGGGCCGGATCAGGTCCAGATCCTGGCTCGAGCGAGCTCCCGGCAGGCGTACAAGTAGTCCACCGCCGCCGGTGACGACCCAGGGCGCGGCGGGGTCGGCGAACACGCGGGCGAGGAAGCGCTGCATGAAGAATTCGCGGCGTAATGCGCTGGCCGGACGGCGGGTCCGGCGGGCCTGGGCCTGGATCCGGGACCGCAGCGACGCCTTGAACGAGGCAGGGCTGGGGATGGTCACTTCTCGGCCTCCGAGGACGATCCGGTGGGTGCTGCCGTGGTGTCGAGCAGTGCGTCGCTGATGCTGGTGCGCAGAAGCATATTCGTCGCTTCCTCGATGGCCTCGGGGCTGGTGAATTGCTGCGGGTCCAGCGAGTGCGCGATACGGGTGCGCAGGCGTGCCATCATGTCCCGCCATTCGCCGGACTCGACCAGTGGCGCGAGGGCCTGGCGGACCAGCAGGGTTATCTGCTCGCTCGGGACGGAGTGGGCGAGCTGGTTGCGGATCGCTGCCACCGCGGCGTCGGAGGGCCCCGAGACCAGAGAAGCGGTGAGGTGGGCGCTGCTGTGGCCGTGGAGCAGCTGCTCGAGTGCTTTGTTCGTGGCGAGGCTGGCAGCCACGACCGGTTCGAGCGCCGGCGCGGACAGCGCGAGGGAGGACTCGGGGACCCCCGCGAGGGCGATGAAGTGGTTGACCAGGGCGGAGCCGTTGTCGACGGGCGCACCGTAGCGGTGGGCATAGGGGCGCAGCGCGGCGGCGATATCGTCGCCGGACGTGCCCTGGAGCAGGGCATCGCGGACGACCGATGCCAGGTGGCCGCCGTCGGTGCGGGTGGCGGCGAGGTCGGCGATGGTGCGTGCGGGGGTGGTGACCGGTAGTCCGTCGACCAGGGTCCAGTCACCCGGGGTGAGGACGGCGCGGTGGAAGCGGACGTCGGGGCTGCGGGTGCCGCGGCGGGCTGTGACGGTGAATTCGATGTAGTCGGCGTCGAGGTCGCCGAGGCGGTGCAGGTCGGCGGCACTGCGGTGAGAGACGATGCCGAAGGGGACGTCGTCACCGATGCGGTCGCCGACGGTGCGGGCGGGCTCGAGCGCGAGCCATTCCGCGCGCAGGGGCTCGGCCGGCGATTCGGGCACCCCGGCCAGCCGGTAGACGCCGTAGCGGAGACGGGCCAGCACACCGTGCTCGACGAGACGCTGGAGCTGTTTGGTGTTCGCGCCGACGGTGGCGGCTTGGGCGGTGGTGAGCAGCCCCCATTGCGACTCGGCCAGGGCGGCGAGCCGCGCACGAAGATCCACCATGCTCGACATGCATCAAAACTACCACTGATACCATCAAAAAAGTCACCCTGAGTGACCTTTTGACGCGATATTCGACTTTTCTGAAGCGGTATGCGCGTCTGTCTGTGTGGTCCGGGGACTCGGTAGGTGTGCGCTGTCGGGTATCCGTGCCACGCCCCGGGCCGCTGGCTGGTGGTTATGCTGCCCGATCGGAATCACAGGACACAACCCCGCGACGCGTCGACGATTCCGGGTGATGTTCAGGGCTCGTCGAGAACTCGCCGACCTTATAGTGCTGCATGTAGTGCGGCGAGCAGAGACCGCGGGCACGGTGCGGGTTGTCGCATCCTGGTTCATCGCAGCCGCGGCGGCCGTAGCTGCGGTAGGCCGGCTCGAAACGTTGCCGCCGATACCACGCGTCGTAGTGCCGGCGGCACATACCTCGGGCTCGAACCGGGTCTGTGCATCCTGGAGCGAGGCAGGTCTCGCCGGGTGTATCGGGAAGTTCCGGCCATGGAAATTCTCCGATGTTGCGGATCGCCTCCGCGAGGTCGCTCATGGTCAGTCCCAGATGCGCCGGGCGACCGCGGCGTCGCGTTCGGCTGCCAGTTGCGCAGCGATCTCGGGATGGTCGTGGTCGAACGCGGCGAGGGCGTCGGCGGCCGCGGTGATCGCTTGCTCGTTGGCCGCGTCGGCGTGGAAGGGGTCGGGCCAGTTGCCGTCGTCCATGCACCTGTTGTGGGCGGCCGACCATTCCTGTTCGGCGCAGCGAAGACTGTGTGTGAGCGCGTCCCGTTCGCTGCGCAGATCGCGGGGACGCCGCGCTTGGAGCTGGTCCCACACGGCTTTGATTTGGGCGGCTTCGGCTTCGGTGAGCAGGACGCGACCGATCGCGGCGACGATGTTGTCCGGGATGCCGGGTCGCCGCACGAACGCGTGATGCGGGCCCATGTGGTTGCCGTACTCTGTGCCGTCCACGTGCACCTGGGTGGCGGTGGGCGTGACGGTGACGACTGCTGTTCGGCCGTCGGACAAGGTCTTGGTCAAGGCGATCACGGGCTCGGTGGGCATGAGGGTCTCCATCGGTAGCGGACACGACTCGTCGGTGCGCAGAAAAGTCCCTGCGCACCGGCATGCGGGTGCTGCCTGTTGTCGTTGAGATCCTCGCGCTCGAGAAGCGCGCTACCGGCCATGCGATCGAAGGCCTGACGGAACTGTAACACGCTGGCATGACGCCGGATACGCCCTGTATCTGTTGCCGCCTGGCCGGCGGGTGCGAATATCGACGTCGTGTGCCGCCCCGGGGGAGTGTGGGGATCGGCCCGGGCCGGCACATCGACGGTGGAGACAGGACCGGCCGATCACGCTGGAAGTCGCCGCACCGGACGATGGCCGTACCCGGTGGCAGCGTGCGGGCGTGTGCAGCGGTTCAGCCGGGGGCGGGCGGGTCGAGTTCTGGGAAGTACTCCGCCGGAACGGGGTCGAGCCGAAGTTCACGGCGTACCGAGATGATGAAGTTCGCGAATGCCTTGTCGGTGGGTTTTCTGGTCTCGCGCCACTGTTCGCTCGTGAGCTGTCGTTCCTGGACGGTGTCGAAGAGCTCGGTCATGGCGGCGTCCAACAGTGCTGCGGCCACCACGACCGGACGTGAGCCGACGAGCCGCACGGCCGCGTAGGCGTTGTCCCACCCCGCGGTCTCGATCCGCACACGCGTGACCAGCTCGCCGAACTCCGGAGTTGAACGGTCAGCGAGTGCCACCGTGCGTACTCCTTCACACGTGGCCCGGTACTCCTCGGCGACGCGCTGGTAGCAGGCCGTCTTTTGATCCCGGCGCCAACGCGTCGACTCCGATCGATGGTCCCAGATCCGCCCGAGAACAACACCGAGCACCCCCGCCACCGCCGCAATCAGCGCCACCGTCACTTCGCTCACCTCCAGCGCACGCTCCAGTTGTCCGGCGCTCACGCGGCGGGCAGGAGTTCGTCGATGCGTGTCCTGGCCCCTGGCGTGGTCTCGAATGTTCGGTTTCCGTCCGCGTCTACGTGGACGGGAGCTTGTCCCACGGCGTCGAGCAGGGCATGCAGGCGTGGATACGGTGCGGTGCGGGCGCGTTCGACGATGCCGGGGCGGCGCCACCATTCCAGGGCGTTGGAGATGAGGTTGATTCCGGAGAACCGGAACAACGCGGCCCTCTCGGGATCCGCGGTGAGGGGATCGGTGACGACGTCGGGGTCTGCGGTGAGGACCGTGTAGTCCAAGATGAGGTCTTCGCGGGGCACGGTCATGTGGGTGCCGGCCGCGAGCCGCCCTTCGGCCAGGGACGCGCGGGAGGCGGGACCACCGCCGATCGAGCCGGCCATACGGCCGATGACCGGTAGCGGCATGGAGGCCCGGACCTCGGGGTATTGCATCACGGTCGCATCGACCCAGCGGCCGGATCCTGGTAGCCACAGTACGCAGTGCGCGTTGAACTGCTCGCCGTCCCAGGATGCTCCGCCGCTGCCGTAGCGGGTCAGTGTGCCGCGGGTCTGGTGGGCGATGACGAGTTCGACGGCGGTGGGCCGGGCTGTGATCCCGATCAGGTCGTAGGCGTGGTGCAATGATATCGCCGCCGAGACGCACAGATCGGCCCGGATGCCGGTGGAGTGGTGCAGCCAGAGGAACGGCGGCAGCATCTCCACCAGCTGGTCCGGTGGCGCGGCGGCGACCATGTTCGCGATCAGCGTCGCGGGGATGCCCAGCTGCCCCGGATTGTATCCGCTGTGTGCTCGCGCGCCGCGCCCTTGCGAGCGGGTTGTGGTTCGTTTTGGCTTGCGCCCCTTGGATTTCGGCATCGGTGAATCGGCCCCCTTCGGATCACTCGTCCTCGCTTGCCAGTATGACCGCGATCGTCGTCGGGCCGCTCGGGTTCGAGGCAACTCCGGCCTTCTCGTGTCTGCCGGTGAGGTGACCCGCGGTGCGATCATTCGCTGATGCCGCGGTCCGCTTTCTTGGGCATCCTGGCGAAGATTTCGTGCATGGCGGTGGTCAGCAGGCTGGGGTCGTGTCCGCCGTTGGTCAGCCAGCGCAGGGTGCCCCATTGCAGTGCCGAGCTGGCGGCGGCGGCCGTTTCGGTGAGGAAGGTCGGGTCGGGGATGGAGACTGAGCGGAGGTGGCCGGGTTCGTATTCGTGTGTGGCGAGCAGGTCGTAGGCCTCCAGACCGAACCAGTTCTGGCCGTGCCCGGCGCCACTGGCGGCGTTCCACAGGTAGGCCCAGCGGTTGTCGTCCTCGCCGATCACCTGGGCGGCGTTGCGGACGATGCTTTCGTAGCCGGGTGGCTTGTTCTTCGGGGTCGCTGAGATCGACAGGGAGGCGGCCCGTGTTTCGAGATCGGCGATCCGCTGATCGATCCGGCTGGTGTCCTCACCGTGGGCTTTGATGGCGCTGCGGTGGTATTCGAAGTCTCGGTGTATGAGTCGGATATGGCGCTGGGCGGCTTCTTCAAAGGTGTTGGTGGGCACATCGAGCAGCCAGATGGCGTGCGCGGCGGCTTCGAGGCCGGCGCGTGCGAGCAGCAGATACGGGCGAACCCGCACGAGGTTGGTGTCCCCGGGCCTGTAGTCGTAGGGGGCGACCAGGTCGGCCCAGAGTCCCAGGTGCTCGCTGGCCGACCGCAGGTAGGTCCGGGCCCACACCGAGATTTTCTCCCAGTGATAGATCGCGTCGGCTCGGTCCAGGGCGCTGCCCGGCTTCGGGTCGATCACCTCGTTGAGTACCTGATCGCAGGAGCGCACGGCATAGGTGCATTCGGCCCACTGCTGCTGATGATCAGGTGGCAGCGCGATCATGCCATCGGTACGCGCAGACGGGTTTTCCGCCCCCTTGGTGCCGGTCACGCGGCAAATATTACGCCCGTAGCCGCCCTCACGGTTGCGGTGAATGGTTGACTGGAGGCGACAACGTAGCTGGTAGGAGGATATTCGAATGGCCCGGCCCTATTCTGATCCTGAGAAGAAGAAGTACCTCACGCAGGTGAAAAAGGCTCTCAAGCAAGGTGTTTCGCTGAGCGCAGCCTGTCATCAGGTCGCCGAGCGCAACGACGGTCAGCCGTCGGCGGCGAGCTTGACGAAGTGGGCCAAGGCGGCGGGGTTGGGTAGCGGATCCGGACGGATCGTGATCGCGGAGACTGCTGAGAAGCTCGGGAATGGCCAGCGGGAGGACTCCACTTCTCTGCCGGCCACCAGCGTCGAGGAGGGATTGGACGCAGCACTCAACGGGAATCCTGTTGATGGCGCCGACGCGCTCGACGGCGTGATTCCTGCCGCTCTGGAGACCGTGCACGCCGAGGGGCGTTCCGATCGGGAGACTGAGCGCAATGGTGACAGCGCCAACGCTGCCGGCTCGGATCTCGATGGCGACGCGGAGGGGAAGGCTGCGTATCCGAACTCGGAGACGCCTGTTGACCAGGCCTTGCCCGTCAACACCGAACTGGTGCACATAGCCACGGCGACTACCGGCGGGGCTACGCCGGAGAAGCGGGAAGACCTGATCGAGAGCAACCGTAGTCTGCGGACCACGGTCGCCGAGATGGGTAGAGAGATCCGCGCTCTGCGCGACCTTCTCAAGGTTTACGTCAGCCGATAGGGTCGGGTCCTGCCCGCAAGCCGTCCTATGGGCCGAGGCGTAGCAGTCGCTGCCTACGCGGGCCTGCTGCGGTCGAAGGAAAGCGCCACAACCAGGCTGTCCTCGCACTCGCTCGACGACGTGTCAACGTCGTATGGGCACTCATCCGCGACCACCGGCTCTACCAACCGACCCCGCCCAGCACAGCAGCGGCCTGACCGGGCTTGACAACTCCATTGGGAAGTCTCCGGTATTCAGGTTCGTTTGGTCGATAAACCAACTACCGGAGACCTCATCTGCATCTGGTAATCGACACACCAACGCAGGCAGCAGCTTTCAACACACGACCTAGTAGTACTTTGTTAGGTTGGGAAGGTGTGGTGGCATAGTGGGCAGGTGCCGATCCAGATAGCAAGTGCGCGTTGGATTTCGCGGATGATGCCGTAGAGGGTCAGTTCTGCCCATCGGCTTTTGGGTCGGTCAACCGCAGTGTCGTGATGAACAGGTGAGCGGCGGTGACGAGGGTGGCGTGGTGGTGCCAGCCGAGCCAGGAGCGGCCTTCGAAATGGTCGAGACCGAGTCCTGTTTTGAGTTCGCGGTAGTCGTGTTCGATGCGCCAGCGGATCTTGGCCAGGCGCACGAGTTCGGCGATGGGGGTGTCGGCGGGCAGTGTGGAGATCCAGTAGTCGGTGGGCTCGTCGGCTCCGGTCGGCCATTCGGCCAGCATCCAGGTTTCGGGCAGGCTGCCGTCGTCGGCGCGGGTGACGTTGCGGTTGGCCGGTCGCACCCGAAGTGCCAGAAATCGTGACCGCATCTGCGCGGTGGGGTTGTCGGCGTCGCGGCGGGTGCCGTGGCGCCAGATCACGTCGGTGAATGCCTCGACACCGGCAGCGATGGCGAGGTTTTTGCAGGTCGTAGCAGGTTGACGATAACGGGGTTTGCCGCTGGGTGGGCGCCCGAGCCCGGTGTATTCGATGGTTTCGCAGACCGCGTCGGCGGGCTGGGTGGCGGTGACCGGCTTGACCGCGACGATGTAGTGCAGACCGCGTCGGGTCAGCTCTTCCCGGAAGGGAGTCGCCGCGCCGTATCCGGCGTCGGCGACCAGCACGGGTGGTCGCCGGCCCCAGGAGATGAGGTCGTCGATCATCTCCAATGCCATCTGCCACTTCGGCCGGTAACGTTCGTCGGCGGGTATCGCGGCGCGGGCGCGCCGCGACGCGATCACCGCCGCATCGCCGCCTTCGGACCTCGCGTGCTCATCCCAACTCGAGGGCAGGAACAACCGCCAATCCAGCGGGCACGAGGCGGTGTCGGATGCGGCGTGCACGCTGACCGCGATCTGGCAGTTGCCGACTTTGCCCAGAGTGCCCGAGTACTGGCGGGCCACCCCCGGTGACGAGTCACCATCCTTGGCGAAACCGGTGTCGTCGACCACCCAAGCCTCCGGGGCTATCAAATCGGATGCCTTGCGGGACAACGTTTTCCTCACCGTTTCAACGTCCCATGGAGAATTGGTGAGGAATTGCTGCAACCGCTGATGATCGACTCCGAGCCGCTGCGCCATCGGCTGCATCGACTTGCGGCGCCCGTCCAACATCAATCCCTGCACATACATCCCCGCCGTGGCTCGCTGGTCTCTACGCGCCAGCGAGGAAAACACCTCACCCACAAACGAATCCAGCTGCTCACCC
>NZ_BDCU01000078.1 GCF_001618425.1 Nocardia fusca NBRC 14340 | reverse complement strand
ACTGCTCGACAGTGTGCGAGTTCATCTCTCGGGGTGCGCGCCGCCGGTCGCGGCAAACACCCGTACGCCACCAATTGCTCTGTGTGGCACCGGAGATCCGTGGATTACGTTCCGCGCGTTATCCTTGCACTCGTCGCCGTCACGGTCACTAATCGATCCGGAACGAACTCCAACCACGGCAACCGCGTATCTGCCAGACCGCTACCCCTCCGGCCCGAGTTGCCGCGACCGCACTCGCGGAGGCGGTTCAGGGCCAGCGGAAGTCGTCGGGCCGATCGGTCCAGACTTCCGACCAGTCCCACAGCGGTTGCAGGGCTTCCCCGAGGCGGACCCCGGCGATGGTCAGTTCGTAAGAACCCTTCGGGCCATGCTTCTCCAGCAGCCCGGCTGCCTGAAGCTGCTGGAGCCGGTTCGACAACATGCTCGACGAACAGTTGCCCATCCGGCGGCGCAGTTCCAGAAAGCCGAGCGGCCCGGGTTCGAGCTCCCACACCACCCGCAGCATCCACCGCTGCCCCAGCAGCTCGATCGCCGCCAGAACCGCCGCGTTGCCGGCCTCATCATCCGACCCGGCGGGGCCGCGATCATTTGCGCTTCTCATTTCGAAGCACCATAGTTGCTTCTCGATTAGAAGCATCCGGGCGAGTGAGGAGAACACCCGATGGACCGAGCGGACACATCCCCGCGACGAATCGTGCTGGTGACAGGCGCCTCACGCGGTATCGGCGCCACCACCGCCCAGCAACTGGCCGCCCCTGACACCCACGTCCTGGTCAACTACCGCGAGAAGATCAAACGAGCGCAGACGGTGGTCGACGCGATCAACCGTGCCGGCGGCAGCGCCTCGGCGGTCGGGGCGGACCTGTCCGACGACACCGCGGTCACCGAGATGATCGACCACGTCCGCGACCGGTTCGGCCGGCTCGATGCGCTAGTGCTGAACGCCTCGGGCGGACTCGAACGCGGCGCCGCCCCGGGCTACGCCCTGCGCCTCAACCGCGACGCCCAGGTGCGGCTCGCCACCCTCGCCCTGCCGCTCATACCGCCCGGCGGGCGGATCGTGTTCGTGACCAGCCACCAGGCGCACTTCCACACCCACGGTGGTCCGCTGCCCGACGGGTACGAGCCGATCGCCGCGAGCAAACGCGCCGGCGAGGACGCCCTGCGCTCTCTGATCCCCGAATTCACCGACCGCGGTGTCGGGTTCGTCGTGGTCTCCGGCGACATGATCGACGGAACGATCATCATCCGGCTGCTGGAACGCCGCGATCCCGCCGCGGTCGCCGCCCGCCGAACTCACGGACCACTGCCCACCATCGACGACTTCGCAGCGGCCATCGTCGCCGCGATCGACACCCCCGCCCCCAGCGGGCACACCTTCCTCGTCGGCGGGCACGACTATCTCACCACCACGACACGCTGAACCGCTGGTGCTCGATGCGATGACAGCTCGTTGGGGTGATCGATCGAGTCAGGGGTGGGGCAGCATTTCCGGTTGCGCCAGACTGGTGAGGGTTTCGACGATGTCTGTTCCGATTCGCCCGAAGACGGCGTCGAAGTAAGCGCGCAGGTAGTCGCGCTGCAGATCGATCGACCGGTCCGGGTCGATACTGCCCACAGTCCGGGTCGCGGTGTCCGCGGGTATGAGGCCCGCCGCGGCGAGTTGCGGCAGGATCGCTTGCTGGTCACAGAAGGACATGTGCTCGGTGCCTTCCACACGCAGCGGGATTTTCAGCCCGGTGTTGTTCGGCCAGCCCGGCTGCCAGCCCGGATCACCCGACCACGGATAGCTCCCGCTGGCCAGCATCAACAGCGGCCGGTCGAGGCCGTCGGCGGCGACCGAGCCGAGGATCGGACCGTCGAGGTTGACCCCGGCGCGGATCCGGGGGTCGTCGTGGATCGCCTGGGCGGTGGTCGATCCGCCGAGTGAATGGCCGAACATCCCGACCCTCGACAGATCCAGGTGAGCGGCCAAGGCAGGCGGAAGTACCTGCTGCGGGTCCTGTCCGCCGGCGAATTCGGCGAGCCTGTCCAGCACGAACCGGGTATCGGCTACCCGGGTCGGTAGCAGGAGGTCGCGTAGCACTTCCTGCGGAGAGTCCAGCGGCACCTCGGTCACTGTTTCCCGGCCGTCTGGGAAGTGGACCGAGAACGCTTCGTGGGTGTGGTTGATGGCCACCACCGCGTAGCCGTGGCTGGCGAGATCCTCGGCTTGGGCGGTGCTCCAGCCGGTGGTGTCGGTCATCCCCGGGGAATTCAGCACGACCGGAAACCGGCCGTGACCGGGCAGAGCGGGCGCGTCCTGGTGACTGTGGCCGGGCGCCAGAGCCCAGCTGCCCGCCGGCGCGCCGAGTTCGTCGAGGTAGGTGTTCTGCGCCTGCCGGCCGCCGGGCGGCATCCACGGCGCCGCCGACGCCCCGCGATCCACGATGGCGGGATACCAAACCTGGACCATCAACTCCCGACGCTGATCCGGATGCCACGGATCAGCGCGCCCGGAATCGACCAGATGCATTTCGGTGACTCCCACCGAATACGGCCCGGTCGGCACAGGAAGCGTGAGCGCCACCACGGCGGCCGGCGCCACAGGATCGGTATGCGCCACACCAGCGCTACCCGTGGCGGCGGCCAAGACGACAGCCAACATCAGCCCTGCTCGCCGTAAATTCATGCGCTTCAACGCAACCCCCGAACCACGCCGCTGTTGGCCAGAACCCTACAAGATCGGCAGCCACGCCCTCACGGCAAGGGCGTGAGTGTTCATGAATGGACGGTTATTGGACGACATCCTGCAGCAATTTTCGCTGACCAGCGATTATTGCCGCACCAGCTGTCCAAGAATGCATTGGTTAATGAACACTCGGGCTGAAACGGACGCGCGGGCGGGAACGGCCAGGTTGCGCGAAGCGGTCGATCGGCGTGGTGACAAGGTGGTGTCACACGACTGTGGTGCCGCCATGGGCCGCGTGGCGTGGGGCGGTAGAGCACAATCGAGCGATGTCCGGGAGGGTGAGCGCGTTTGGCGCGCGACTGAATGGGGAGTCATCCGCGCTGCGGGGCTTGGTGAGGAATGACGATCCGGTATCGGTGGGTCAGTTGGTCCGGCGTATAGCGTGGCCGCTGGCTGTGGTGATGGTCGTGAGTGGGGTGGTGCGCGGTCTGAACCCCGGTATCACCGACGACTTCAATCCGGTTTACGACGCGGTCGTGGCCTTTCTGGACCATCACCCGGTCTACGACGGGAATCTGACGTGGGTGAACCCGCACTATCTGTACTCTCCGGGCGCAACACTGCTGCTCTCACCTTTGGGGCTGCTCCCGGAGTCCGCTGCCCGGGTGCTTTTCATCCTCGTCAACGCTGGTGCCTTGCTCGCGGCGACCTATCTGCTGCTGCGCGTGTTCGGTTACTCGCTGCGCTCGCCTGTTGCCCCGATCTGCTACATCGCGGTGTTCGCCTCCGAAGCCACGATCAACACCTTGAACTTCGGAAACATCAACGGGGTCACCTTCCTCGCCCAGGTGGCGTTCATCCGATTGCTGCTGCTGCGGCGAGACTTCGCGGCGGGAGTCGTGCTCGGTGTGACGATCACCGTCAAACCGACCCTGGTGCCCCTGTTGCTGATCGCCGCGGCACGGCGGCAGTGGACGACCGTCGCGACCGCGCTCACCGTTCCCACCGCGGCCATCGCGATCGCATGGCCACTGTCGGTCGACCCGACCGACTACCTTGCCCGCACCCTGCCCTACAGCCTGCAGGCACGGGACTATTTCAACTCCTCCATCGCCGGAAACGCTCTCTACTACGGAATTCCATCGCCGCTGGTGCTGGCGCTGCGGATACTGTTCGCCGTGCTGGTCGCGGTGTCGTTGTGGCTGCTCTACCGCTACTACCGCCAGGACGAGGTGTTCTTCGTCTGCACCGCCACCGGAGTGCTGATGACCGCCGAGTTCCTGCTGAGCACGCTGGGCCAGCAGTACTACTCCATGTTCATCTTCCCGCTGCTGATGACCGTCGTACTTCGCGGATCCCTGGTCCGGAACTGGCCGGCATGGCTGGCCGTGTTCGGCTTCACCGCCCCCGACAAATGGCTACTCCACCGCTGGCCCGACTGGGGACGTAATCTCGAATACCTGCGCGTCACCTTCGGTTGGGCCCTGCTCCTGACCGTCGTGTTCTGCGTCTTGACCGACAGATACCTCACAGCCCGCCGCGACAACCGCCTACCCGGCCACATCGACCCCCCACACCTCGCGCCCGACTACCCACCCCCCGACAGGCCGACGAAACCGCGACCGGCCCCAGCATCGCCGGCCGCATCACAACGGCCATCGTGAAGCAGGCGTCGGCAAGGTGTTCACGAATGGGAGCTTCTTGCACGAAATCGACGGGTGAACATCGCTGAACAGCGACGTGTCCGAGAGCAAGCGTTCAAGAATACATCGGTGAATGAACAGCCGGCTCTGGGTGATACCGCGATTCCTGCAGTCGCCATGCCGGTTCATCCTCGATGAGGTGGAGCCGCCGAGCCAGATCGGAGGCGAACACCTGTTGTTGCGGGTCGTCCTCGTCGCGCGTGGAACGGGTGTTCGTCGGGTCGCAGGACATGGCGCGGATCATCGCCCGCAATGCCATGGTGAACCAGGGGCGCGAAATGGTTGGGCATCAACATGAGCCGCCTGACCTCGCCGGCGACCATGCATGAGATCGAAGACCCCGCCGAACCACGAAATGGAGCGACAGTAGTCATGGAGCCACAGAACATATCGGCACAACGCCTCGGAACAGGGAGTTCCAGCACCGTCGGCGGTAGGCCGACCGCGACGATCGATACCTCCGCCTATGCAGACAGAATCCAAGCCGACAACGCCGCCGGCCGGTGTTTCATCTGCGAACTGGCCGACGAGCAGACAACTCGCACGCGCGAAACCGTCGCCTACCGTGACGAACACTGCATTGTGTTCTTTCCGCCCTGGCCTCGCCTCTACGCCTACTGCCTGCTCGCGCCCCGCCGCCACGCGACGAATGTAGTCTCGGACTTCACCGAGGACGACTACCTCGCACTCCAGCTGCGCGTCCATCGCCTCGGTCGGGTCCTCACTCAGATCACGCCTACCGAGCGCCTCTACGTGTTCAGCTTCGGCAGCATGCAAGGCGTCGCACACGTTCATTGGCACCTGGCGCCGCTCCCGCCCGGGACGCCCTTCCTCGAACAGCAGTTCGCCGCAGTCGATAAACCCGACTACCTCGTCATCGAGAAGGCAGAGCTCGACGAACTGGCACAGAGGATCGGAGCCGGCATGGCCGCCTTGGGCCCGCCGAACAGCGGCCCGTCGAGCTGAAGAAGACACAGAACCAACCTGCCGTTCTCGACCGGCCGTGCGGGCTCGGCTGATCGCCGGTCTCGAAGTCTGGACTGGAGATCCTGTCGAGGCGGCATGAGGTATGGGTTTGTCGGCGGCAGTGTTCACAGACAGAAGGTTGTTGGACAAAATCAATCCGACCAGCATCGCTGAACAGCGATTACTCCGGGCGCATCTGTCCAAGAATCATCAGTTTATGAACAGTGGTGGAGGCTTAGGGCCTGAACAGCATCGACCACGTCGATGCAGAGAGCGCAGCAACTGCGAATGATGATGGCATCCTCGTGGTGTGGCCGCGCCGGTGGAGCTGACAGCGTTGGAGTTGCCGTGGAGGCTGGCCCTGGAGCAGGGGTGGGAAGCATTCCGTGCGGGCAATCCTCCGGTCGGTGCCGTGCTCACCGATGCCGAGGGCACAGCCGTCGCGCTCGGGCGGAGCAGGTTTCACGACCTGGACGGCCCGCCGGGGCAGCTGGTGGGAACGGCGCTGGCGCATGCGGAAGTGAACGCGCTCGCCCAGCTGGCACCCGGCGACCACACCGGATGGACGTTGTGGAGCTCGCTGCAACCGTGCCCGTTGTGTGCGGCAGCGGCCATGACCAGCCGATGCGGTCAGGTCAAGTTCCTGGCCTTGGATCCGATGTGGGCCGGTGCCGAGCAACTCCCGACGCTGAACACAGCGATAGCGGCGCGTTGGCCAGATTTCGAAGGTCCACACCCGGGGTGGCCGGCGGATTGGCAGACAATCTTGTCGGTCGCCTTCCAGACCGCGAACGGCCGGGAGAACAGCGAAGCCGTCCTGTCCCGGGCGCGGTCGGCTCCCCGGGCTGGAGATCTCGGGAAGGAGATAGGACGAGACCGGGTGCGCATTTCCGAGTTCTCCGCACTGCCTCTGTCCGATGCGATCAGCGAAGCTCTTCGCGAACTCTGACTTCTGCAGGGCTCTTCGTTCGGGGAAGGGTGCTCTCTCCTCGATCGGTACCTCTCCGGTGTTCCAGACCCGCCGCTGGAATGTGGGTTCGTTTCGGCGGAACTGGTGTTTGCGTTTCGGCGGGGTGGGCCGGCGTCCGCACCAGAGTGTCCCGGTCTGCCAGAGCCAGCCGTAATGCCAGCCGTGGCGTGCTGGAGTGATCAGCCCGGCCGAGGTGAGCGTGTCGCGCAGGATCTGGCCGAGGGCTCCTATGCCTCCGGTGAGGAGTTTGTCGCTGGGTTCGGGCCGGGTTGTCTGGAACAGCCACGCCGCTTCCAGCAGTGGCCGCGCTGCGGGCGGGACCGGCCAGACGCACAGCGGTGCCGGGTCGGCGATACCGATCGGGCTGGCGTAGATCAGGGCGTCGATGGCGAAGGCGACGCAGGGAATCGCCTTGAGTTCTTTGAGCGTGGCGCCGGTGAACAGCTGAACCGCTGCGGCCGCGGCGTAGGCCGGGTTGACGGTATGGGCGCGGATGCGGTCGGCGACATCCTGATCGACCAGCGTGCTGGTCAGGCCGGGTCCCACGGAGTAGGCCAGGTTCGGTGGCAATTCCAGGTCGACGCCGTGGAGGGCGAGTGCGGTCTGGACACCGCGGAGCCGGGTGACGGTGGTGTTGGCTCCGGGACTGTCGGCGATACTTGCGGCGAGTAGCCGGTACAGGGCCAGGGTTTCGACCCAGTTCGCGATCCCGGTATCGGGTCGCTGCTCGTAGAGCGTGCGCAGGCGAGCGTGCCGGCCGTGCAGGGCTTCGAGTATCCGCTCGGCCACGACGGCGTCCCCAGCGCCGAACCACAGCCCGTCACCGCCATCGGCGTGGGCGTTCTCGCAGGACCGGCCGGTGCGCTCGGCGATCCACGCACAGGTGGTGTCGACTGCCCGGGTGTAGACGGCATCCACGCGCTCGAACCCTCCGGGTGTCAGGCGCGCGGCCGCATCGGACCGGAAAGTGCCGGCGCCAGTATCGGGCACCTGCGGCAGGTCCCGGCTATCCGCCGTTGGGGCGGCAGCTGCCTTCACTGTGGTCGGGCCGAGGATCTCGCCGAGTGCCGTGTCCAGGTCTTCGGTGAGGTGGTGGGGTAGCTCGTTCACCTCGACCGCGCCCCAGCGAATGGGCTGTGGTGAGTGCCAGACCAGGACCAGGTGCAGGTTTCCGGATCGGCGCAGCCGCAATAGCCAGGCGACCTGGTCGGTGGTGAGGGTGTGTGTCCGCAGTATCACCAGGTGCCGGATCCGGTGGGCGTAGAGCCAGGCGAGTACCGCTCGCGAGGCCGGTTCCACCGCGGCTACCTTTTCCGGCACGGTCCGCGCCGATGAGCAACCCAGCACGGCCAGGACATCGGCGGCCAGCGCGAGCCCGGAGATCGTGGCCGGTGTCGGATGCACAGTGATCACCCCGCGTGACAGGTCGTGCGTATCCAGCAGGGCGTGGGTCACCGCGGCGTCATCGCCACCGTCGCGCAGGACGGTGATCGGCGGGCACCCGGGTGTCTCGGCGGCCACCTCCTCGGCGAGGCGGGCGTGCCAGCGGTACTGGTTCATCCCGACAGGCCCGACAGTTTGGAGAACACCCAGCCCATCACCTCCTGGTCCACCTGGTCACGCCGCATGCGGTCCAGGGCGCGCACGGTGTGGGAGGTGATCTTGGCCCAGGCCCGGAAGTTGCCGTGCCCGGCGTGCGTGTCGGCGAAGGCAATGATGTCCGGCTCGGCGTTCTCCCATACCGGGTGGAACGCCGGGATCACGCTCAGCACCTGCTCCGGTGTCATCCGCCGGAATTCCTGCCACACGTACACCCGCGAGGACAGCATCGGCTCGCGGCGCAGCACCTGGTAGCAGTCCCCGCCGCCGACGAACACGATCGCGATATCGGTGCGCTGGTCATCCCACAGGTGGCGCCAGTATTCGAAGCACTCCCGCGACATCCACTGCGCCTCATCACAGACCAGCACCCGGAACCGTTCCGAGAGCACGTCCTTGAGGACCCGGTCGAACTCGATCGGTTTGCGGGGCGGTGCACCGCCGATCGCGAGTGCGTCGAACAGCGTGTGCCGGATATCGCGCGGCGTCGGGCGAGCTCGGAACTGCACCCGGCACACCGTGTCCGGCGCGAGCTCGCGCAGCGTGGCGTTGACCGACAACGTCTTACCGACCCCGGCATCGCCGTGGACACACATCATGGCCTTGGCCTCGATCACATCGGCCAGGTTGTCCTTCATCAGCAGCAGCGCATCGGTGGCCACGATGTGCGCGCCGACAAGGCCGAGGAAATGATCGGCCGCGGCGCCGCCATTCGTGCTGGGGTTCGAGGGTCTGGTCATGAGGGTTTCCTGTTTCCTCCGCTGCGGCGGGGATTGTTATCGGGTCGGATCGGCAGCACCCAGCCCGGCGCCGGCGGCGGCAACGCGATCAGATCCGGCCGCGACCACCGCGCCAGGTCCACGTCCTGCTCCTCGACCCGCTCCCGGCTCGCCTCCGCCGCTGTCATCGCGTCCAGCCGCTGGGCCGGGACCGGTGTCGTCGAGGCGGCATACCGCGTGCGGCGTGCGCGTTCGGCTTTCGACAGGTCCGAGCGCAGCCTCGCGGCCTTGCGGGCCCGAGTGCGGCGCACCGCGGTCTTCGTTGCTTCCGACGCTTGATCAGCGAGTTCCGCGCGTCCCAGGTGGGCGCCAGAATCGGCGTCGAACACCTCGACCTCGTGGTCGTGGTGCGGCATATACCGCAGCCGCACGGCCGCCCCGACTCGCCCGACCATCCACTCCGCCACGTAGTAGCGGCCGCGCCCGAACCCGATGCCTTTGCTCGTGATCTTGCGCCGGCGCCGGTCGTCTTCCAGGGTGAACATCCACAGCCTGTCCTCATCGACCTCGTCGATCGGTGTCGGATCGGCCAGCCACGCCGCCAACGGAGTGCGGCTGCCCAACTCCTCTATGACGTGCTCGCGATTCCACCACCGCACCCACGCCAGCACCTCGGCGACGAACGCCGCGAAGGTCAACGCAGGCTGATCCGGATCCACCAGGCCACCGCTGGCCTCGGTCTGGCGATGCATGTAGCGCGGCAAGCCAGCGAATAGCATCCGGTCGACCGCGCCGTTGAGCGTCTCCACGCTGCCCTTCAAATGCGGTGTATAGGCAGGCAGATCATCCACCGCCACCGCGAACGCACCCATCGCCTCGGCCACCGTCCGCGACAAGAAATCCTTGCCCCGGTCCACCCGCACCATCGCGGGCAGCCCACCCGCCGGTCCGTACGGATCCCTGCGCGATATCGCCGCTCGCAGGGCGGCCAGAATGCTCTCCCGGCTCGGCACCTGCGCGGTCACCGCAACCCCGAGAATCACATCATGCGCCGCGTCGACGAACCACGTCACCCACGGCTTCACCAGCCGGCCCTCGATATCGACCTGCACTGCGGCCTCGACGTGATCGGCCTCCCACACCGCGTTCCGGAACGATGGGGGCCGCTTCAAGAACACATCGAACCGACGACGCGCCTGCTCGCCCTCACGCAACCCGGCCACTTCCCCCGGAGCCAGATCACGCCGGATAGCCCGCTGCACCGTACGAAGGTCCGGCGCCGGCGGGCCCCCACCGGCGGCCTCAGCGACCAGCTCACGATGCAGCGCCGCGGCATTTCCCCGCCAGTACGCCAAACGCACCCGCAACCGATCATCGATGCGAAACCGGTCCCGCTGCACCGGATCCGCCTCCGCTCGCCGGGCAGAGACCCACCGCCACACCGTGCGCTCGGCAACCCCAACCGTCTCTGCGGTCAACCGAACATGGTCGCTGGACAGCGCGCCAGCAGAATCGAGCCGGGCCAATCGGTCCGCAGCAGCTTGCCGCAATGCACGCCTGCTCTCGTCGACCACGCCCGCGGCCTCCCGGAATCGCTGGCCCGCACCACGACACAGCGGGCCACTGGACCACTCTCAGGAAGAATTCGACCACGTACCCACCGGTAGGAAGCCTCTATTCACCGACATTCCGGCGTCACCTGCCCACCAACAGTTCGGTACAGCCCCTCGGGTGCGATAGCCCCGCTAGGACCAAGCCGTCTCGACTTCTCGCCCTCTGGGCCACCCCCTGAGAACCAGGGCTCACAGCAACCTTCAGGACAAGTCGACGGGGCGACCGCCGTTCGCGCAGGTCGCCGCGGCGGAAGGGTCAAAGACCAGGCCCGACAGCGTGGATGCCGCTATCACCGCAGTCGAGCCGGTAGACCGCAGGCATCGGCATCGCGCGATGGAAATCCCAGTTGATACCGGAGCAGCCGAGCCCGAGTAGCGCCCGAGATATGAATGTGCCGTGGCTACCGACGAGAACCGGCTGACCAGCAGAGTCAGTCAGGTCGATCAGGGCGCCGACCGCGCGCTCGGTGAGTTCATTCAGGCTCTCGGCGCCGGGGCGTGCCCGCTGTGGGCGAGCCCAGCTTTCCTCGTAGTGGCGCTCGTAGTCGGGAGCCGGTGCGATTCCCGAATCCCACTCCCGTAGCCGCTCGTCGATACAGATCGGCAAACCGAGCAGTCGGGCAGCCGGTTCGAGTGTTTGCACAGCACGCAGGTAGGGGCTGGACACGATCGCGCTGGGCCTGATGTCAGCGAGTTGATCGGTGAGTCCGATCACCTGGGCCTTACCCGGCTCGGTCAACGGACGCTGGTAGTCACCGGGCCCGGCTGGTGTGGGTGGGACGGACTGGGCGTGGCGCACCAGGACGATCGAGAACCTCACGCGCACAGTGTTCCAGCACTCGGCAACCACTCTCATCATGGCCTCTTCAGCCATATGGTGAATACCGTGGAGTGGGTTGTGCAGTCGGGTGCTGGAGTCCGGGTCGAGTGGGGCCAGGCCGGCGCCCGAACGTTGGGCCCACACAGCGCGGCGCTGGTGGTAGTCGATGTGTTGTCGTTCACCACCGCGGTATCGGTAGCCGTCGACGCCGGGACCGGGGTGCTTCCCTGCCCGTGGCGGGACGGTGGCGCGGAGGAATTCGCGGCACGACATGATGCTGCTTTGGCGGTTGGGCGCCGCGCGATATCACCGGAGCGACCCTGGTCGCTGTCGCCGGCCGCACTGAGGGGCGCACCGGCGCCGCGCCGGTTGGTGTTGCCGTCACCGAATGGCTCGGCGATCGCGGCGGCTGTCTCGGGCGTGCCGGTGGTCGCTGCGTGCCTGCGCAACCCCAGCGCTGTCGCCGCGTGGCTGACCCAACAGGGGTGGGGCACCGCCGACCGGCCGATTGCGATCATTCCCGCCGGGGAACAGTGGCCCGGCCAGGACGCTGTGAGGCCGGCCATCGAAGACTGGGTCGGCGCTGGGATGGTCGTTGCCGCTCTGGTCGAGGCAGGGGCGGCGCCGCTGTCTGCGGAAGCGTTGGCGGCCAAGGCGCTGTACGACGGGATCACCGACGTGCCGGGTCTTGTATTCGAATGCGCGTCAGGCCGTCAGCTGGCCGATATGGGGTTCGGCAACGATGTCGCGGTTGCCACAGAAATGGACACCACCACTACGGTTCCGGTGCTCACCAATGGCATGTTCGTCGATGGCGCCGCCTCTCCCCGCGTCGTCCACCGTGCCGAACAGAGACAGACCTGATCTCTTCTCTCCGACTCCCGCCGCACGGTGTTGATCGCCGAGTACCTGCGTCACTGCTCATCAGGCGGCTGGTCCACGCAGGCTATCGCGGGGTAGAGCCAACTGACACTTTCCTGTCGCGCCCGACTGACATTTTGCTGTCGTCTCTCAACTCGGGTGTGACTCGCAGCAGTAAGTGGCGGTGATCGTGCGTTGTTGCGTGGCGCAAACGACCGCATGCCGAGGTCACTGTTGCGGTGGCCGCCACACTTACCGCTGCGAGGCAGGTCAAGATTGCATATATGGCGATCATCCATCACCCCGAAACCCTGATCGACGAGTTCGTCATCCAGCTCGCTGAAGCTGGCGAGGAGGAAATCGTGCTCGACCTACTCGCTGAGGCGGCGGCGTGGTTGCGCAGCCGTGGCATCGAGCAATGGCCGACTCGCTTTCCTTCGGACTCGGTGAGACGGCAGATCGCCCGAAGGGAAGCACTGCTCGTGAGTGCGGCAGGCCGACCGATCGCTACCCTCGCAATCGCGGACAGCGACAACGAACTCTGGGGAGAGGATAACGCTCCCGCCTACTACGTCTCCAGACTCGCCGTCGCGCGCCACGCGGTCGGGGCTCACCTCGGTTACCGCATCCTGGATTGGATTTCCGACAAGGCTGTTCAGCGCGGCTACCGATATTTGCGGCTGGCCACGGCGAGCAACAACCCTAGGTTGCGGCAGTACTACGAGACAGCTGGCTTTGAACATATCGCGGACCCGCCGCATGCCCGGTGGCCTACAAGTCTCTACCAACGCGACATCGGCTGATGGCTTCACACATTTTGAACTGCGACGACTCTCGTCCGTCTCCCGTGCGC
>NZ_BDCU01000077.1 GCF_001618425.1 Nocardia fusca NBRC 14340 | reverse complement strand
TGTCACCTGATCGTGCGGCAGCCCCCACCGGCACCGGGTATCAATTCAAAGTGAGCACGGCACCAAGGTCAGCAGCCAGCGCTTCCGCAATGGCACGAGCTCCCGGCTCCACTTCCGAACGTCCTGCCCGGGGGCCACTGATACCTTCCCGGTCGGACATGTTCGAGCCGAAAACGGCCACACTGACGTAAACGTTGCTTTTCCGGAAGGCGCTCAAAGCGGTGTCGTCCGGAGCACCCCAGGATTCGAAGGATTCGTCCCCGAGACCCGTTGTCACACTGCCCTTTGTATCGGCGAGAGCCCGATCGAAGTGCCGTTCCGTGGCCTCGACACCATCATCTCCCAGCCTCAGTGAGAACGACAGGGTGATGGTGCGGTGCAGGGGCGCCCCGGCCGACCAGGGTTGGATCTTCTGATACTCGGCTGTGCACACTTTGACAGGCCTTTCCGGCCTGGACAGTCCCGCGCTCTCATCTTCGAACTCGACCGTGTCGCTGAACAGGTCACCGGTGTAGGCGCGGATGGCGCCCATCGCCGGCTGGGCAACCTGAGCGCAGGAGTCGGTCAGCCCCCCGAACATCGGTTCCGCTCCGGCTTGCCCGGCTTCATCGGCACCGCAGCCCGTCACAGCCCCGAGGATCAACAGCGCACTCACCGTCGTCGTTCGGAGTCCGCGGGAACGATCCTGCATTCGCCACCGGAGATTCATCCCTCGACTCCATCCTGCTTCCAGCCGTCGTCCTGGTTGTCGTACTCGTGAGACTCGGTAGTAGGCCAGGCGCTCTTACCATCGGAGTTCGTCGGCAAGCCGGCAGGATTCTTGATCATGTTCTCGAGGTGCTTGGTCGCGAGATAGACCTTTGTTTCGTTCTCGACGAATCCGGTGATCGCCTCGACTATCAGTTCGACACCTGCCACGATAGCCGCGTTCATATTGTTCACGGTCCAGACCAAGGCGGCACCGCCGGTGGCGGCCGATTCACCCAGCGCCACGCCCACTTCGGCCACGATCGTTCCCAGCTTGTTCACGATCGTGGTGTAGAGGGCCCGGCCGTCCTCCGCGATGGCAACGAGTTCGTCGTGGATGGTGTTGCACAGGCCCTTGACGGCGTCGTTCGCCGCGAGCTGGGCGGTTCTCGACGCGGTATAGGCCTTGTATGCGCTACCGTCCCAGTTTCCATCCATATTGAATTCGACTCGGGTCATGCGGCCGGACACACCGCCGACCTGGGCGCCCAAGGCCTGCCATTGCGCCGCGTAGTCGACGAACAGCCAGGGCGCGAACATGCCCGCGACCGCCTGGTCCAGCTTGTCGAAGAGCTCCGTCAGCTTCTCCTGCATATCGTCACGCGTACCGGTGAGCAGCAGATATGCCCCGAAGCTTACCACCCGAAGCTTGTCGAACTCATCGTTGATTCGATCCGGCAGCTTCTTCACCTCACCCACCTTCTCGGTGAACAAGTCCCGGAGTTCAGCCAGTTTCTCCTGAGTCAGGTCATCACTCATCAGATCTGAAAGCCCATCTCACCGGCGACCTGATTAAACGCTTGCTGGTTCGCCTGCTCCTGCAGGCCGAAGCTCACAACAGTGGCGTGCAGTGCGTTTCCGACCTGCTCAGCTGAGATGGCGCCCTCGTTCAGCCGATCCTGGATGAAGGCAGCAGCTTGGCTGTACGCCTCCCATGCACCGATGAACAGGGGACCGAATTCCACCGCGGTGAACTTGAGATCTTCGACCGCACCAGCAGCTTTCCTCAGTTCCGGGGCAGCCTCGTCCAGCCATCCCTTGGACACCTTTTCGAGAAGATCCAGGTCTGCTTTCAGTTCACGAGGCATCAGCTTCCGCTCTCCAGTAGATACTTTTCGTGCCGCACCACGCGAGCTGCCAGCTCACGATCGGACTCCTGATCGAGGAAGATGTCCTTCACGATCTCCGGCTTCCTCGCCCTGATCTGCGCACAGCAATCGACGATGTCTTGCGCGATGTATTTCTCATCGGTGCGGGCCGCCCAGTCCGGATCCACGGTGACCGAGATCAACTTCGAACGAGTGGCCACCACCGTGAGCCCTGGTTCGTCGTACTGGTTGTATCCCGGGCCGTGCACGGTATGCGATTGCTGAGTGAACAACCCGTTGTACAGCTCGACATACTCCTCATAGGTGCGAGCCCGCAGCAGGAGCGGGGTCACCTCACGGAGGGTGGGAATTGTCGCGGGCGGAATCGTGCCGGACTCGACCAGACGAGCGGCAAGCTCCTGAACTGCATAGTCGTAAGCGTCCATGATCGACTGTCCATACTGGGCCGGGGCGAAGCTGTCCTTCCACGCACGCTTCAACGTGATTGCTGTCGGCAATCGGTCCAGCCCGCATTCGACGTCCACGAGGGTCGACTGCCGGGTGACCGGTTCGGGACCGGCGGGCACTTCGTCGTGTCCCCACCGAGAATCGCTACGGGGTGCCCACGGGTCGTAACCCTCATCGTCGTCATCTCCGTACAAGGAATGTCTCGATCCCAAGCTATTACCCTCTCCGAATATGTCTCGAACACGCGACATCGCCGTCGCCGGGAAAGGTGAACAGAGTCGCCTCAGATTTCGGGTATGCGGAAAAGGCAGCGTGCCGTTTGGCGCCAACTCCCACGAAAACCGTGCCCCCTCATAGCCGTGCCGAACACTCAACCAAGCGTCCGGGAATCTCAACGTATATCGGCGACAGTTCGCCACGCAACACAATCCACGGCTGTCTTCACCGAACAGCTCCACCCCGTGGTCGAAAGTCGCACTGGCAGCCGAGTTCAGCCCTCGAAGAAACGAATGACACACCGAATACAGACGGGACTGCTGCAGGATCAGGTGACAGTTTCGGTCACGTGGCCTGACTGGCCGGTGGGGTCATGATTGTCTCGTATTCGATCGGGGTCAAGCGGCCGAGGCCGGTCTGCCGCCGGCGGCGGTGGTAGGTCCGTTCGATCCAGGTCACGATCGCGATCCGTAGTTCTTCGCGAGTGCGCCAGCAACGGCGGTCGAGGACGTTCTTCTGCAGCAGGGCGAAGAAGCTCTCCATGGCGGCGTTGTCACCAGCCGAGGCGACCCGGCCCATGGAGCCGACCAGGTCGTGTCTTGCCAAGGCGCGCAGGAACTTCCGGCTTCGAAATTGAGCAGGTTCAACCGGTGGAAGCAACACCCGAGGTCAGGAGGGTGTTGTGGGAAGACCATCGGATTGGGTTCGGGAGGTTACGGGTCGAGCTCCGATGCGGTCGCCGGGGCATCCCGGGCATCAGCGAGTGATCGAGCATGCGTACTGCGACGAGATCGCCCGAGGGGATCTACCGACGGAATGCGCTGTTGCGGTTGGTGTCTCACCGGTCGCCGGGACTCGATGGTTCCGTGGTGCTGGCGGGATGTCGCCGTATTCGTGGAGCCCTCCGGCGCTGCCGGAACTCCGGCGGGTGTGCTGCAGGCTCCAGACTCCTCTCGGAGGCGAGTATCTCGCCTCACCGTTGGTGTCCGGAAGACCGGGGCAACCTCAGGGCGCCGGTAGCGAGGTTCAGTGTCGACCCTTCCTATGCGGGCGGCCCGGGCGTATATCCACATCATCGGTGATCACGATGACCGTCAGCGCTTCCGAACACCCGGTGACCGTACCGGAACTCGTCACGAGCCCCGAGACCGCAGGGTCTCCGGGATCGGTGACCCGCCAGTCCACTTGGGTCGTGGTCTCACGGCGAGGCCGCAGCAGGAAACTGGGAGTCTGCTGATCGGATCGGCGATCGGGTGGTTTCCGCTGTCGGTCCCCGCCGTCCTGCCCGCGTTCGGTTGGGAGTCCGGTATGAGCATGGCGGAGGAATTCTTCAGCGGCCTCTACGCCGAGACCAACCCAACCGCACCGGTATCCGGCAGTCCCGTCGGCGAGTTCGCGTTCCCCGAAACCTTCCACGAGCACCTGCCTGCCGACCTCCACTGTTCGGTGACCGCAATGGACAATCGGGGTCGGCTCGCCGCGCGCGCCACCGTCCGGCATCTGAACTGGCCGCCAGGACAGACGGTGTCGATGACTTTGCGGCAGTGTGTGATCGTGATCCGTCGCGCTGCGGGACCACCGCCAAAACCGGACGTAGACCGTTTTTCGCAATGAGTTCTACCGGCTTCTTCCTGTCTGGTCGATTGCGCGTCATCGAGTTACTTCGCCACCGCCCTCAAATGTGATGTATATCACTGGTGGAACCGGTTGTGAATGTGCCACGTCCAACCAACAACAGGGAAGCAAGTGGCGACCGTGATTGATATGACTGCGGTAGTGATCGCTCACGCGCTGCGTGCTGTACGTATGTGATCTGGCGATAGCTTCGATGATCGAGAATCTGGTCGGGGGATGTTGTGACAGGTAGGGAAGTCTCACGGGAGGCGATGGCGGCTATCGAAGCCGAGACGGCGGGTTCTTCAAGCGACCCGACAGTGGGAGGGGGTATCGATTCAACGGGCAATGTCATGGTGCCGGCGGCGGAATCGGGACCGGCCGGTAGACCGCACGACCCGCGGGAGGTGCTGTCAAGAGCGCCAGTTGAACAGATTCGGATAGAACTTATTTCGGTTGGGTCTTCTCTGCGGAGTCGCCAAAAAATCGATCCCGACCATGTCCGAGTGCTCGCCGAAGTTGGGAAACTACCGGCCATTACGGTGCACCGTGCGACCATGAAGATTATCGATGGTGCGCACCGATACCGGGCGGCGCTCGCGATGGGACGGGAGTCGATTGCGGTTAGGTTTTTCGAGGGCGCAGAGAGCGAGGCTTTTGTGCTCTCAGTGTACGCCAATGTCACTCACGGGCTGCCCTTGACGCTCGCCGAACGTAAGTCGGCTGCCCGTAGGATGCTGAAGCTGCACCCGCAGTGGTCGGACCGTCGGATAGCGGCGACGGTGGGACTATCCCATAAGACTGTCGGCAAGGAGCGATGTCGTTCAACCGGGGAAGACTCCCAGTCGAACGGGAGGGTGGGACGAGACGGCAGGACTCGGCGCAAAGATGTGTCAGAAGGCCGCAAACATGCTGCCGAACTGCTCAAACGTACGCCGACTGTGTCGCTGCGGGAGATATCTCGACAAACAGGCATTTCGGTCGGCACGGCCAAGGACGTCCGCGACCGGCTCGATGGACTCATCGAGCCGGAATCCCGAGGAACACCAACTCACCGGAGCGGGAACTCCGGGAGGCCGGTCCAGCAGACGATCCTTGGTCGGCTGAGCAGCGATCCTTCGTTGAAATTCAATGAACACGGTAGACACCTGTTGCGCAGGCTGAGCGGGTGGGCAGTGGACAGCGATAGTTGGGCAAACATGACAACCGTTGTTCCAGAGCACTGCAGGGAAGCGCTGGCCATTTTCGCGCGGGAAAATGCAATTGCTTGGCAAGGATATGCCGAAGAGTTGGAAAGGCGGCTGCAATGATGGTCGTGTGTGATGAATACATATTGCACGAGATTCGGGTAATTATTCCTGCGGGATTCATTCGAGGAAACCGGCCAGCAGTGCGTTAATTTCTCTGCGCGGGGGAATGTCGGTGAGGGGCACTCGGCGCCGCCTACGGATCGCCGAGTCGCCGCCGCACGCATCCGCTCAGCATTGCGAAGTGGTCGGTTCGATCGATCGCGTCGGTAGTCGGGCTGTCTCGTCACGCGTCAGGAAGGGCCCGGTGTTGTTCAGAGGGGGAAATTTCCGATCGAACACCCGGATGGGGCGAGAGGGCTGACCCGCGCTATCGCGGCAGAGGGGCGATAGCGGACAGTGGGTTCATCTCGAGCGACCGGGCTCCTTCCGGGTAACCGCCTGGGTCGCCGGTGTTTCTGTCGGCATTGTCCACGGCATGTGGCCACGAGCAAGGTGAGGTGGACCGGTTCCAGTACATACACGGGCATCCAACGCCGGCAGTGAAGAAGCGCATGGCAGGTGACGGGCGCGTTTGTCTGTCGGCAGCCGAAATCTCAGTGCGGCGATCGAGGGTCTACGGACCGATCCTTAGTTGTGGCTCATCGAGTCAGGTCGTGCCTTGTTGCGGAGATCGGCATCGCGGCTGGCAAACAAGGAGTGGATGGCATTGGAAAGGTGTACCCGAGCCGAAGACTCGAAAAGGTCACAGCCAAATCGTGGCTCTCTGCCCGTCTGCAAAGTGTTCAGTCCGACGCCATTGACGCCCATGGGTGGCCTGGATAACCTCGAAATCGCTTGTGCCGCTGGGGTATGAGAATCACCAATCGGAGAGGATTTGGAAATGAGTAGCTCTACTCGGGCCCTCGAGAAGCGTCCGGTGCTCGACATCGCAGATTTCATCAGCGTGATCCCGGATGAAGAGCTTCGTGAAGCGTCGGACCGGGGGAAGGCTCTGGTAGGTTCCGTGAACCCGATGCGCATGGTCGCTTTCGACTAATCAGTAGATAGGCCAGAGTGCGGATAGGAACCCCGAAATGCTTAACCTGTATGGATATCAAGAAGTAATTACTTCGGTCTATAAATTCTCGTATAGCGAGAATGTAGGTCAGGTGACTAATTTGGAGACCCTGAAGGGGCAGTACGCGAGGTTCCTGTCCGTGCGCTCATCCTTCCCGGTCAACCAAAACCCCGATCCGTTCATTCACTCCGGAAAGGTCGAGAATATTCTTGCGAGCGCCTACAACGGGAAGGCCGACATCGATGATATGGATCAGTACAAGATAGTCGGCGAGTCATACGCGGATTCGGACAGGGAGCGAAGGATCGAGAGGTTGGGGTCCGCGCTGACGCGGACACTGGCGCTCGACGAACAACTGGACGCGGTCTTCCGGCTTGTCGTTCACTCGATCTTCGTCAAGAGGACCAATGAGGTAACCGGCGACGGATCCCGTGCGATACGGGCCTACGGCGGATCTTCCAGCAATGCGATCGGCACGATCTGGATCTCGACCGGTCAAACAGTGACCGACCTCGACCTCGCCGAACTGTTCATCCATGAACTGACCCATCATCTGCTGTTCATCGATGAGTACAGCCACCATCATTTCAACTATGATTTGATCTCGGAGCCTTCGAACTTCGCCTTGTCCGCGATCCGGGGCACCATGAGACCTCTCGACAAGGTGGTCCATAGCATTGTGGTCTCGGCGGAATTGCTGGCTGCCAGGAAGGCGTACTTGCATCGGATTGCCGAAGATCAAACAGTGCATCCTGCCGATCACCAGCTCTGTACCGACGCTCTCACATCTATCGACAGCGTTTGGCGGTTGACGAATCTTTCCGATCTCCTGACTCCGCGAGCTGTCGATCTCGTGGCTCGCGCGGAAAGTTCACTGCAATCGATTGACTTGGCGACGGTGGCCGAAGCATGAAAACTGTCGATTCATCAATGCAGAGCTTGGCCAATGTCGCCGATGCCATCTCCGAAGAATGGCGAGGGTTCGATCGCGATATCGAGGTTTTCCCTGCGATCGTCGCTCGCCATACTGCCCAACTCGACCTCACTCCATTCAATACGTTGGCCAAGCAGCAGCAGCTACTGTTCGATTCCGGCGTCCGTGAACTGCAGACGACATCCTCGTTCTCTGATGCTTACTTCAAGTTGTACGACGACGGATATCTCTGGGTGGAGGTATTGAATTGGTGGGGAAGTGATATCAATATCCATGATCACAACTTCTCTGGCGTCCAGTTCCAGCTGGATGGCAAATCCATCGATGTAAAATATAAGTACTCTGCCGATGTCGCGGTCGATGGGCTCGAATTCGGAGGCATAGCCCCGGGTGCGGTGAAGTTGTGGGAACCGGGTTCTATGTCGGTCGTGCTTCCCGGCGATGCCGAACCGCATATCGTTTACCACCTCGACGAGCCCACCGTCAGCTTACTGATCCGCACGCACCCGCGGCCGGAATACTCGACTCAGCACAATTATTTCCCCCCAGGGTGCCGTGCCGACTACACAGTAGTCGATAACGGATTCCGCACCAATTTGAAAATACTGCGGTTGTTGGATCGTGCTCAGCCGGATGATTTTCGTGAGTGCTTCATCAGGGCGATTTCGCGACAAGACGCAAACGAAAATATGCTCACCTTCGCTAAGCTGATGGATATTCTGTTCCGAGAACGGAACGCGGATCTAATCCAAATTTTTCTGGATCGCGGGGGTTCTGCGTCATGGGAAATACTTGATGCAGCGCGCCGCTATCATGCGAGCAATTACATCTCGGAAACCCTCCGTAAATCGCCCACAGTCGGTACGCGCGAAGCGATTGCTCTGACGGTACTGGCCTCCGCACCGAACGCGGAAGCACTCGACGGGTTGATGATTCAGGTCGAGGATCATCTCGAGGGGACCGACGTCCGAGCGGCGACGCGGAAGGCCCTGACTGGACTCTCGAAGGCTCACACCGCTGAGGTCGAGCGAGTGTCCAGAATTCTAGACGTTGAACTGATCTGAGGAGCGGGCGTGCTGCAAGGAAGATTCGGCCGACTGTTGGCGATGGCGGGTATCACCAATCTGGTGGACGGTGGTGCTCGGATCTACCTGCCGCTGCTTGCCATCGCATGGGAGGCCAGTCAGGCCGCGGTCGCTTGGATCTTCTTCGCAGCACTGCTCCCGTGGGCGGTTGGCAGCCTATTCGCCGGGGCGGTGATCGACCGCAGGGATCGTTTCGCGATTCTGCGCGCCGTAAATCTGACGCGAGCCGCCGGTCTCGGAATCGCCGCGGCGGCCGCCTTCCTGTTTCCCGGTCAACTGGCGGTGTTGCTGGGACTGGCGGTCGTGATCGGCACCGTCGATATGGTCGGCGACATCTGCGCACAGAGTTTGGTGGCCGATCTTGTCGAGGAACCAGCACGCACGGCTGCCTACGGGAAGATGGCGTCGGTGCAAACCGTCCTCGGGGTGCTGGCCGCCCCGGCGATCGGCGGTCTGCTCGTCGCGGCGCCGGCATGGCTGGCGCTGTCCACGCTGGGCATCGTGAGTTCGGTCGCAGTGTTTCTCGCTAAGGGCCATGCGGTGCCTGGGGCGGGGCCGGCGCGAGAGCATCGGTCCAGTTCGATCCTGACCGACACCGGGATCGGGTTGAAGACTATCCTTCACAGCTCCTGGCTGGGGCGCACCGCCGCAGCGGTTGGCGTGATGAACCTGGCGTCGTCCGCGACGATGGCAGTCCTGGTCGTATACACGAGCCGGTCACTGGGCGCATCGGCCGCCGAGACCGGAATGCTGTTGTCCGCGATCGGTGTCGGTTCCAGCGTCGGCAGCCTGACCGCTGCGCGTCTGTCCGCGAGTCTCGGATTCCGGGCTGCGGTCATGATCGGTGCACTGGGCATCGCCTTGGGCCTGGTCTCGCCCGTCATCGGGACGAGCATGATCCAGCTGGGAATCGTGTCCGTGCTCGGTAGCCTGCTCGCACCGCTGTTCGGCGTAAACCTGATCTCGATGCGCCAGCGCATGATCACCCCGGATCTGGCCGGCCGGGTGAATGCGTCCTTCCAGCTCCTCGGAATCGGCGCCGCACCGCTGGGCGCACTGATTGCCGGCGCCGTGTCTGCGGTCGTGACGGACAAGGCGGTGTTCACGGCGTGTGCAAGCCTTGCGATTGCAGCTCTTGTGGTGTGCCGGCCGTGGTCTGTGGGCTTGCTCCCGAGGCTGGCCACCCAAGACCAGGGTGACCACCGGGTACGGGAAGTACCGAGTTGAATCGGTGGGCGCAGGTATCGATCCGGCTCGCCAGGTTCATATCGTTAGCAGATCCCGGGCGCCCGACCTGAACTCCTGGACATCACCACATCACAACGCCCGCGACAGTTCCCGTCACCATGGCAGGCGACAGCTCCGGCGCGGCAGAATAGGTTTCCATCATGACGAGCAATCCGTTCTTCGCCCGGAGCCCGCTTGCGTACGAGCTCCCGGAATTCGCAAAGATCGGTGACGAGCACTACCTGCCCGCGTTCGAACGGGGGATGGCCGAGCAACTGGCCGAGATCCAGGCCATCACCTCGGAGGTGGCGGCACCCACCTTCGACAACGTCATCGTGGCATTGGAGCGTTCGGGTGCGCTGCTGAAACGGGTGTCGAATGTCTTCGGCAATATCGCGAGCTCGGATTCCAGTGCGCAGTCCGACGCGATCGAGGCCGAGATCTCGCCGCGGCTCGCCGCTCATCGGGATGCTATCGATCTCGATCCTGGGCTTTTCGGCCGGATCGAAACGCTGTACGAGCGTCGCGATGAACTCGGTCTGGACAAGGATCAGCTGCGACTGCTCGAGCTGTACCACCTCCGATTCGTCCGAGCCGGAGCCGGTCTGGATTCCGGACAGCAGGACCGGCTACGTGCGATCAACATCGAACTCGCCGCATCGGAAACGGAATTCGGTCAGGCGAACACAGCAGTCCGCAACGCGGCGACGCTGGTCCTGGACGATATCTCGGAACTGGCGGGACTGGACTCGCAGGCACTAGCTGCCGCGGCGGAGAACGCCCGTTCGCTCGGGCATCCCGGAAAGTGGGCGCTGAGCCTGCAGAATGTCTCGAATCAACCCGTTCTCGCCGCACTGACCGACCGGGAGGTGCGGCGCCGAGTGATGGCGGCATCGCTGGAGCGTGGGTTCGGTGCCGATGGTGCCAACAGCGCCCTGGCAGCACGGATCGCTTCGCTGCGCGCCGAACGGGCGGCGTTGCTCGGTTATCCGGACCATGCCGCGTACGCGGTGGCGGATCAGACCGCGGGAACCGTATCGGCGGTCGAGGATATGTTCGACCGGCTGGTTCCACCCGCTGTCGCGAAGGCACGGTGCGAGGCCGGCGAACTCGAGGCGGCGATGCGGGCCGCCACGGGCGAGGATGCCGAACTGTGCTCGTGGGATTGGCAGTTCTGGTCGGAAACTGTACGAGCCGAACGGTTTTCGTTAGACGCAGAGGTACTGCGTCCCTACTTCGAGTTGGAACGCGTGCTATGGGACGGGGTGTTCTACGCCGCGGAGCAGGTCTACGGGATCACCGTCCGGGAGCGCGGCGATCTGATCGGTTACCACCCGGAAGCCCGCGTTTTCGAGGTGTTCGACGTCGGCGGCGAACCACTCGGGCTCTTCCTCGGTGACTTCTTCACCCGCCCGTCGAAACGGGGCGGTGCCTGGATGAACGAATTGGTCGGTCAATCCACGCTGCTGGGCCAGAAGCCGGTCGTGGTGAACAATCTCAACATCTCGAAACCCGCCGAGGGCGAGGCGGCCCTGCTGACCTGGGACAACGTCAGGACCTTGTTCCATGAGTTCGGCCATGCCCTGCACGGGCTGTTCTCGGAGGTGCGTTACCCGTTCTTCTCCGGTACCGAGGTGCCGCGCGATTTCGTCGAGTTCCCGTCGCAGGTGAACGAGATGTGGATGTCGCGGCCGGAAATCCTGGCCAACTACGCCCGGCACTTCGAAACCGGTGAACCGATGCCGACCGAACTGGTCGAGCACATAGCCGCCACCGAAAGTTTCGGCGAGGGCTTCCGCACTGTCGAATATCTTGCCGCGGCACTCCTGGACTGGGCATGGCATCGTATCCCGGCTGCCGACCCGCGGCCCGGGGTTCTCGACCCGGACAGCGCCTATGCCGAAGCTTTCGAGGAGGCGGCGCTCCGGAAAGCGGGAATCGCCGTCACCGCGATTCCACCTCGCTACCGCACCGGATATTTCGCGCATATCTTCTCGGGTGGCTACGACGCCGGCTACTACTCGTATATCTGGAGCGAGGTGCTCGATGCCGACACCGCGCGATGGTTCACCGACGGCGACGTACCGATCCAGGAGAAGGGTCGGCTCTTCCGCCGCGAACTGCTGTCCCGCGGCGGCTCGGTGGACCCACTCGAAGCCTTCGAAGCATTCCGCGGCCGAGCTCCCGAGATCGAACCCCTACTGATCCGGAGGAGGCTGACCGTTTGATTTTGGCAGTCACTCAATCGGGAAATCGTCCAATCCAGGCGGCAACGCTCGGTAAGAATCCCAACCTCGAGTACGAGCAGCAGCTATAGACGGACACCTGAACGCGAGCCCCTCCGAAGATCCCTGCAGCACCGCCCAGCGGTCACCCGACGCTGAGTGGCGCCTTCAGTTCTGTCCGGCGCGGCTCAGCGGCTCCGAGATGGCCCCGAGCAGGGAAGGCGTGCCATGGAGGAGGTTCCGCCTCCGCTGGTGCTGGGTGTGTATCTGTCTTCTATCTGATATGCAGGACATGTTTCCTGGTGAGTGCGTGGGCGTAGTGGTTGATTCCCCCTCCGGACACCAGTGCTAAACACAGCGTCGGCCCCGACCACCGCCAGGTGATCCCGGGGCCGATAACGTATGTCCAGGTGCAGGGCCTGGTAGAGGCTGATCTTCTGGCTGGGGGCGCCTGCTGTGAGGACTGCGCGGATGTCGCCGAGTGAGTCGATGAGTTTCCGAATCTCTGTTTCGGTGAGCTTGCGTATGGCGGGCAGGTTGGCCAGTTCTGCTTGGGCGGCGGCTTTGTCTGCTTGCGCGCTGCGGTGACCAGCGCTTGGGGGTCGATTCCTGCTTCGATTGCGGCGAGGTGTCGGTCGAGGCGGGCTTGAGCGTCGCTGACTCGTTGGCGAAGTAGTGCGCGTTGGGTGTCGTGATCGCCACTGTCTTGGGAGTGGAGCAAGGTGGCTACGGTGTGGTCGCGGTGGCGGGGGTCGAAGATGCCTGACAGCCATCGGTTGATGGCGTTGGTGAGGGGGTCTTCGCGCAGGTTCACCGTTGGTGGGTGTTTGGCGAGTGCGGGGCTTCCTGGTGCGAGGGTGCTGGCTCGGCATCGGTAGTAGATGGAATCGCGGATGGCGGCGGCTTGCATTTTGCGGCCGCAGGCGTCGCAGCGGATCAATCCGCGGAGGAGGTACTCGCGGGTTGTCGATGTGCGGGTTCGGTCGAGGCGGCTGCGTGCGCGGTTGCTGGTTCCGGCTCGTCGGCGGCGCAGGAGTTGTGCTTCGGTGAATCGTTCGACCGACACGATCGCTGGATGTGCGGGTTTTTTGGAGCGGATGATGATGCGGTGAGTGGGGGAGCGGCGGAAGCGGGTGATGTGGCCGGCGGCGACGTCGTCGGGGTCGAGGAGTTCTTCGTGTTTGTGCCAGCGGCCGAAGATGGCGTAGCCGGTGTAGCGGGGGTTTTGCAGGATCGCGGCGACGGTGGGTGCCTGCCAGCCGTCCTGGCTGCGGTGTGAGGCTCCCCCCGGGTAGTGGACACCGAGTTAGCAGGATCGTTTGTCCTGCGGAAGGATGTCCCTGTGTCTCGGAAACGTCGGTCGTTCACGACCGAGTACAAGGTCGAGGCTGCTCATCGGGTGATCGATTCCGGTCGCACGGTCGCCGAGGTCTCGAGAGAGCTCGGCGTGCACGAGAGTCTGCTGGGCCGGTGGGTCGCCGATGAACGCCGTCGCATGGAAGCGGCTGCGGTGCATCGGGAACAGCCGTTGTCCGGTGCGGAGCGGGCGGAGTTGCTGCGGTTGCGCAAGCAGGTCGCTGAGCAGGACAAAGACATCGCGTTCCTGAAAAAAGCTTCGGCGTACTTTGCCGCGATGCAGCAGAACCGGCCC
>NZ_BDCU01000076.1 GCF_001618425.1 Nocardia fusca NBRC 14340 | reverse complement strand
CGAACAGGGCCGGCTGGGTCCACTCCGTCCGATCCAGCACACCCTCGGGATCGGTGAACATCACCTCCCGCAACGACCGACCCAACAGCGGATCGAACTCCGCACACACCTCGTCCAACGCCGCCGCGAACACCGGGAACACCGCAGCCAGTTCCCGGCCCATACCCACGCGCTGCGCACCCTGACCGGTGAACAGGAACGCCGTCTGCCCCGGCACCGGGCCCCCGGCCACCACACCCGGCCCGCCGGAGCCGGTGGCCAGCGCGGCCAGGCCCGCCAGCAGTTCGGCGCGGTCACCGCCGAGGACCACCGCACGCCGGTTCAGCACGGCCCGCGAGTCCAGCAGCGACCGTGCCACCGCCCACGGATCCGCATCCGGCGAATCCACCAGCCAGTCCCGCAACCGCTGCGCCTGTGCCCGCAGCGCCTCGTCGGATCTCGCGGAGATCCGCAGTGGCACCACGGGGATATCGAGTGCTCCCGCGCCCGCGGTGTCCGGACCGGCGCCCGCCCGCGCGCTCGGCGCGGCGGGGGCCTCCTCGATGATCACGTGCGCGTTGGTGCCGCTGATCCCGAAGGAGGACACCCCGGCCCGGCGTACCCGGCCGGCCGTCGCGGGCCAGTCCCGGGCCTCGGTGAGCACCTCCACCGACCCCGCCGACCAATCCACATGGGGCGACAGTTCGTCGACGTGCAGGGTCCGGGGCAGTTCCTCGTGCCGCAGGGCCTGCACCATCTTGATGATGCCGCCGACGCCCGCCGCGGCCTGGGTATGCCCGATATTCGATTTCAGCGACCCGATCCACAGCGGCTCGGACCGCTGTCGGCCGTAGGCGGTGAGCAGCGCCCGCGCCTCGATCGGATCACCGAGCGCGGTACCCGTACCGTGGGCCTCCACGACGTCCACGTCCACCGGCGCCAGTCCAGCGTCGGCGAGCGCGGCCGCGATGACCCGTTCCTGCGAGGGCCCGTTCGGTGCGGTCAGCCCGTTGCTGGCGCCGTCCTGGTTCACCGCCGACCCGCGCACCACCGCGAGGATGCGGTGGCCCGCGCGCTGGGCGTCGGACAGCCGTTCCAGCACCAGGACACCCGCGCCCTCGGCCCACGCGACCCCGTCGGCGGCGGCCGAGAACGATTTGCATCGCCCGTCGGCGGCCAGGCCCCGCTGCCGGGAGAAGTCCACGAACACCGAGGGTGTCGACATGACCGTCGCCCCGCCCACCAGCGCCAGCGTGCTCTCCCCGGCGCGCAGCGCGCGGCAGGCGGTGTGCAGTGCCACCAGCGACGAGGAACAGGCGGTGTCCATGGTCACCGCCGGACCCTCCAGGCCCAGGGCGTAGGACACCCGGCCCGACACCACACTGCCCGCCGCGCCCGTCGCGATGTAGCCCTCCATCTCGGGCCCCGCCCGGCGGGTCAGGGCGTCGTAGTCCTGGTACATCACGCCGGTGTAGACGCCGGTATCGCTGCCGCGCAGCGACGTCGGATCGATCCCTGCGTGTTCGATTGCCTCCCACGACACTTCGAGCAGCAATCGCTGCTGCGGGTCCATCGCCACCGCCTCGCGCGGGCCGATACCGAAGAAGCCGGCATCGAAATCGGCCGCGTCCAGCAGGAATCCGCCCTCGCGCACATAGGACGTGCCCGGGTGCGCCGGATCCGGGTCGAAGAGCCGCTCCAGATCCCAGCCGCGGTCGGTGGGGAACCCGGTGATCGCGTCCCGGCCGGACGCCACGAGATCCCAGAGCTGATCCGGGGTTTCGACACCGCCGGGATACCGGCAGGCCATGCCCACGATCGCGATGGGTTCGTCGGCGCGGTCCCGCCGCCGGGCCGGCCGGTCGGCCGTCGGTGTGGCGCCGGCGAGTTCGGCGCGCACGAAGCCGGCGATCGCCGCGGCGGTCGGATAGTCGAAGGCCAGGGTCGAGGGCAGGCGCAGTCCGGTCGCCCTGCCCAGCCGGTTGCGGAACTCGACCGCGCCCAGCGAATCGAAACCGAGTTCGCTGAAGGGCTTGTCGACCTCGATGAGCGCTCCCGCGGCGTAACCCAATACCGCCGCGACCTGGTCGCGCACGAAATCCAGGACGAGCGCGTCGTGTTTGTCGGCGGGGGCGGCGGCCAGCCGCCGCGGCAGGTCACCGCCGCCGCTGTCGGCCCGGCGCGAGCGCGGCACCAGTGACCGCACCAGGGCGGGCAGCAGTCCGGCCCGCACCTGCAGGGACAGGGCCGCCGTATCGAAATCGACCGCGCCGACGAAGGGCGTCCCGGCCGCGCCCGCCAGATCGAAGAACGCGAGCCCGTCGGCGTGGCGCAGCGAGCGCAGGCCCATCCGCGCCATCCGCTCGGTCGCGCCCCGGCCCAGGGTGGCGGTCATACCGCCGCTCTCCTCCCAGGGCCCCCAGGCCACCGAGACCGCGGCGAGTCCGGCATGGGCCCGCCGCTGCGCCAGCGCGTCCAGTACGGAGTTTGCCGCCGCGTAGTTGCCCTGGCCCGGCGAGCCCAGTACGGCCGCGATCGAGGAGAACAGCACGAAGGCCGACAGCTCGAGCTCGGCGGTGAGTTCGTGCAGGTGCAGGGCCGCGTCGACCTTCGGTGCGAGCACCGTATCGATCTGCTCCGGGGTGAGCGTGTCCAGGGTCGCGTCGGCCAGCACACCGGCCGCGTGCACCACGGCCGTCAGGGCCGGACCGGTGGCCGCGATCTCGTCGAGGACCGCCGCCACCGCGGATCGGTCGCTCACATCGCAGGCCCGTACCCGGACCCGCGCACCGTGCCCGGTCAATTCGGCGACGAGTTCGGCGGCGCCGTCGGCCGCTTCCCCGCGCCGGGACACCAGGACCAGGTCGCCGGCACCGTGCGCGACGACGAGATGGCGCGCCACCAGCGCACCCAGCCCACCGGTCCCGCCGGTGATCAGCACCGTTCCCGACCCGATATCGGTTCCCGGCCCCGGCACGTCGCGCCGGACCAGCCGGGGAACCAGCAGCGCACCCGCCCGGGCCGCGACCTGTTCTTCGTCGATGGCCAGCGCCGCGCCGACCAGTTCCGGTGTGATCTCGGTACCGGGCTCGACGTCGAGCAGCACGATCCGCCCGGGATTCTCGGATTGGGCACTGCGCAGCAGGCCCCGGATCGCCGCGGCCGAAAGCTCCGGGTTCTCCTCCGGCAGACCGGCTCCACCACGGGTGACGACGACCAACCGGGTCCCGTCCGCGGGCAGCCGTAGCCAGGTCCGGATCGCGGCGGCCACCTCGTGCACCCGGGCGCGTACCGCGGCTCCCGGGTCCGCCGGATCCGCCGGACCGTCCCCGGCGCACCACACCACCGCATCGGGCCCCGGTCGGTCTCCCGCACCGGGAGAGTTCGCGGATCCGGCCTCGATCAACGCGGACATATCCGGGTATACCGCGGTGAAACCGGTCGCCGCGGGCAGGCCGACGGCGGCCAGAACCGGGGTATCACCCGCACCCGGGATCGGCGATTCCGGCGTGCTCCAGCGCACCTCGTACAGCGGGCGCCCACCGGTCCGGACCCGGCCGAGTACGCGGCTGTTCACCGGGCGGGCCCGGAGCGCCTCGACGGTCAGTACCGGTGCGCCGTCGGCGTCGAATGCCTCCACCCGCAGCGTTTCCGCGCCGGTACGCCGGATCCGCACCCGGACCGCGCTCGCCCCGGTACGGAACAAGCGCACCCCGGCGAAGGAGAACGGCAGCGGTACCTCGTCCTGCGGCAGTTCGGCGATCCAGGCGTGCACACCGGCATGCAGGGCGGCATCGAGCAGCGCGGGATGGATACCGAATCGCGCGGCCTCGGTGTCGAGTTCGGCGGGCAGCATCACCTCGGCGAGGATGTCCTCGCCCGCCTGCCACAGGTGGCGCACCCCCTGGAACGCGGGCCCGTAGCCGAACCCGCGGACGGCCAGCTCGTCGTAGAGCGCGTCGCCCGGTGTCGACACGTCCGCGGGCCGGATCTCCGCACCGTCGGGGAGCCCGGTGTCGACCCGCACACCCGGTGCCAGGACGCCACGGGCGTGGGTGGTGCCGGATCCGCCGGTGGACCGATCCCCCGCGTTCCGCGAGGCCACCACGAAACGCCTCCGCCCGTCGGGATCCGGTGCCTCGACCCCCACCTGGATATCGACCTCGGCGCCGTCGTCCAACCGCAGGGGTGCCTCCAGCACCAGTTCGTCGATCAGCTCGGTGCCCAGCCGCGCCCCCGCCGCCAGTGCCAGTTCCACGAAACCGGTGCCGGGCAGCAGCACCGTGTCGAAGACCTGGTGGTCGACCACCCACGGCTGCGCCCCGGCCGAGAGCCGGCCGGTGAACAACCATTCGTCTTTTCCGGGCAGCGCCGTCACCGCGCCCAGCAGCGGGTGATCGGCGGAGCGCAGGCCGAGCCGGCTCACATCGCCGGCCTCGGCACCGGCCGGCAGCCAGTAGCGGGACCGTTGGAAGGCATAGCCGGGGAGCGGAACCCGGCGCGGCGACCGTCCGGCGTACAGCGGCGCCCAGCGCACCGCCGCACCGGCCGCGCAGACGGTGCCCAGGAACGTGGTGAACCAGGCGACCTCGTCCGTGCCGCGGCGGGCGGCGGCGGCCACCACAGCCCGCGCCTCGACTTCGGAGTCCACGGCCAGGCACTGCCGGGTCATCGCCGTGAGCACGGCATCCGGGCCGAGTTCGACGAATCGCCGGGTCCCGGTGGCCAGCAAGGTGTCGACCCCGGGGGCGAACCGGACGCCTTCCCGGACCTGCCGGACCCAGTACTCCGGCGTGGTGAGTTCCGTCTCCGCCACCGCACCGCTCACCTCGGAGACGATCGGAACGGACGGGGCGTGATAGGTCATCCGGGCGGCGACCGCGCGGAATTCGTCGAGCATCGGGTTCATCCGTGCCGAATGGAACGCGTGGCTCACCCGCAGCCGGCCGGTCTTGCGGCCGCGGCCGGCGAACAGCCGCTCGGCTTCCTCGACCGCGTCCTCGTCACCCGCGAGCACCACCGAATTCGGGCCGTTCACGGCGGCGATCGACAGGCGCTCGCCGTACCCGGCGAGGGACGCGGTGGCCTCGTCCTCGGACACCGCCACGGCCACCATGGCGCCGCCCGCGGGCAGCGCGCCCATCAGCCGGCCCCGCGCCGCCACCAGCGCACAGGCGTCCGGCAGCGACCACACCCCCGCCACGTACGCCGCCACCAGTTCACCGATCGAATGCCCCAGCAGGACATCCGGAGTCGGTCCGAACGAGGTCACCAGCCGGTACAGCGCGACCTCGAACGCGAACAGCGCGGGCTGGGTGAACTCCGTCCGATCCAGCACACCGTCCGGATCGGTGAACATCACCTCCCGCAACGACCGGCCCAACAGCGGATCGAACTCCGCACACACCTCGTCCAACGCGGCCGCGAACACCGGGAACACCGCAAACAGCTCCCGGCCCATACCCACGCGCTGCGCACCCTGACCGGTGAACAGGAACGCTGTGCGCCCGGCACCGCTCGTCCCGGCGACCACCCCGGCGGCCGCGGCGGTTTCGCCCTCGGCCAGTGCGTCCAGACCGGCCAGCAACTCCGCGTGGTCGCGGCCCACCACCACACCGCGGTGGTCCAGCAGCGCCCGGGACGTGGTCAGCGAGTACGCCACGTCCCACAGGTCGATGGCGGGGTCGGCGAGAAGGTGGTCCCGGAGTCGCCGGGCCTGGGCCCGCAGTCCCGGCTCGGATTTCGCCGAGACCACCCACGGCACGACATCCGAGGTGACAGTGGGCTCGGCCACCGGCGCGTCCGGATCGGGCCCGGCGTGATCCGCCGCGACCGGTTCGCCGGTGCTCTCCGGCGCCACGGTCGGCTCCGCGGCCGGTTCGGCCGGCGGTTCTTCGATGATCACATGCGTATTCGTGCCGCTGACCCCGAACGAGGAGACCCCGGCGCGGCGCACCCGCTCCCCCGCCGGCCACGGCTCCGCCTCGGTCAGCAACCGCACCGTGGACGGGTCCCACTCCACATGGGGTGTCGGCGCATCCACATGCAGGGTGCGCGGCAGAGTTTCGTGCCGCATGGCCTGCACCATCTTGATCACACCACCCACACCCGCCGCCGCCGAGGTATGACCGATATTCGACTTCAACGAACCCAACCGGAACGGACCACTCTCCCCCCGGGCCCCGTAGACATTGATCAACGCCCGCGCCTCGATCGGATCACCCAGCATCGTGCCCGTACCGTGCGCTTCCACCGCGTCCACATCCGCCGGTTCGAGTCCGGCGTTCTCCAGCGCGGCCCGGATGACCCGTTCCTGCGAGGGGCCGTTGGGCGCCGTGAGTCCCTTGCTCGCGCCGTCCTGGTTCACCGCGGTGCCGCGCACCACCGCCAGGACCGGTGTGCCCGAGCCGCCGCGCGTCCGACAACCGCTCCAGCACCAGCATCCCGAGACCCTCGGAAAAACCCGTACCATCCGCCCCCGCCGCAAACGCCTTACACCGCGCATCCACCGACAACGCCCGCTGCCGCGCAAACGCGATCAACAACGACGGATCCGACATCACCGTCACCCCACCCGCCAACGCCAACGACGTATCCCCCTGCCGCAACGCCTGACACGCCAGATGCAACGCCACCAACGACGACGAACACGCCGTATCCACCGACAGGGTCGGGCCCTTGAAACCGAAGGTGTAGGACACCCGGCCCGACAGCACACAGCTGGCCGCGCCCAGATAGGCGTGCCCTTCCGCTTCGGCCGTCAGCTCCGGCGAACCGACCCGCGGACCGTAGTACTGGTGGAAGACACCGGCGAAGAAACCGGTATCGCTGCCGCGCAACGACACCGGGTCGATGCCGGCGTCCTCCAGCGCCTCCCACGACGCCTCCAGCATCAGCCGCTGCTGCGGATCCATCACCGCGGCCTCGCGCGGGCCGATCCCGAAGAAACCGGCATCGAAATCCGGTGCCGAATACAGGAATCCGCCCTCCCTGGTGTAGATGGTGCCCGGCACCTCGGGGTCGGGATCGTAGAGACGCTCCAGGTCCCAGCCGCGATCGGCAGGCAGCGGGCCCACCGCGTCGGTTCCCGCGTCGACCAACTCCCACAGCTGTTGCGGGGTCCGGACCTCGCCGGGATAGCGGCAGCTCATCCCGACGATGGCGATGGGTTCCCGGGCCCGGTCCTCGAGCTCGCCGATGTGCTTGTTGGCTGCGCGCAGGTCCCCGGTCAGCTTCCGCAGATATCGGGTGAGCCGTTCCTCGTTGCTCATGCTCGGCCGAACTCCTCGTCGATCAGATCCAAAAGCTCGTCGCTCGAATGGGCGGCGAGGTCGTCGTATTCGTCGGCCGGCCACCTGCCGCCGAGATGGGACCGCAGTCGGTCCCCGATTCCCAGCAGGGCGGTCACCGTCGTCTCGTCGTCGCCGGCGGTGGCCAGCACCCGGTCGACGAGTTCGGTGAGCCGGGCGAGGTCCGCGTCCGGTACCGCGGTCTCGGCGGGCGGTGCCGCCGCGACCGCCGCGGCCAGCTGCTCGTGCAGGTATCCGGCCATATCGGCGAGCGTCGGGTAGTCGAAGACCAGGGTCGACGGCAACTGCAGCCCGGTCACCGCGGACAACCGGTTGCGGAAGTCCACGCCGCCGAGCGAATCGAAGCCTAGTTCGTCGAAGCCCTGCTCGGGCCGGATATCGGCGGCCGACGGATGCCCGAGGACCGCCGCGGCCTGTTCGAGCACCAGATCGGTGACGGCCTGCTCACGTTTGTCCTCCGGGATCCGGTCCAGCGCGAACACCCGCGTTCGCCGGCCGGCCTCCCGAGCCGGACTCCGGACGAATCCGCGCAGCGCGGTCGGCACCGTCTCCCCCTGTCCCACCCGGGCAAGTGCCTGCGCGTCGAAACGCAACGGCACCACCACCGGCGAGGCCTGCGGGTCCGCGCCGATCCCGGCGACGGTGTCGAACAGTCGCAGGCCGTCCGCGCGGCCGAGCGGGTGCACTCCGGCGCGGGCCAGCCGGGCGATACCGGCCTCGTCCAGGGTCCCGGCCATACCGCCGCTGTCCGCCCGCTCCCACAGCCCCCAATCGAGTGCGACCGCGGGCAACCCCTCGGCCCGGCGCCGTATCGCCAGGGCGTCCAGGAAGCTGTTGGCCGCCGCGTAGTTGCCCTGCCCCGCCGAGCCGAGCACACCGGCGACGGAGGAGAACAGGACGAACGCGGAAAGGTCCGCCTCCCGGGTGGCCTCGTGCAGGATCCAGGCCGCATCGGCCTTCGGGGCCAGGACGTGATCTGCCCGCTCGGCCGTCAATGTGGTGACGGTGGCGTCGTCGAGCGTGCCGGCCGCGTGGATCACGGCCGTCAGTGGTCGCTCGGCCGGGATCGTCGCGAGCAGCGCCCGCACCGCGCCACGATCGGCGACATCGCAGGCCGCGATGCGCGGCCGCGCGCCGAGCGCGACCAGGTCCGCGCCCAACTCCGCCGCGCCCGGCGCGTTCTCGCCGCCACGCGAGACCAGCAGCAGGTCCCGGACATCGTGTTCGGCGACCAGATGCCGGGCCAGCACCGCACCCAGACCGCCGGTGCCACCGGTGATCAGTACGGTGCCGGTACCGAACTCCGGCCGGACCGCGGCGGGCTCCCCGGCGGGCACCAGTCGCGGCGCCAGCACGGTGCCCGCGCGCACCGCGACCTCGTCCTCCCCGGAGGCGAGCACCCGCCGCACCACCTCGGCCGGGACGGGTTCGGCAGCGGCCGCGAGATCGAGCAGCACGATCTGCCCCGGGTATTCGGCCTGTGCGCTGCGGACCAGCCCGGCGGCCGCCGCGGCGGCGAGATCCGGGGACGCGCCGGGCAGTCCGGCCGCGTCACCGGTGATCACCACGAGCCGGGTGCCGGCCGCGGCGCCGCTGTTCAGCCATGCCTGCAGCGTCCGCAGGGCCGAATGGACCCGGTCGTGGGCCGCAGCGACGGTATCGCCGTTGCGCGCGACCGCGTCGGCGGCGACGGACCACAGCACCGCGGCGGGCCTTTCGCCCGCGTGGGTGACCAGTGTGTCGAGGTCCGGGAACCGGTCCGGCACACCGGACACCGGTACCGGTCCGAGCGCGGCGAGCGCGCCGGGCGACGGTTCGGCGGCCGGCGCCACCTCGGTCCACTCCAGCCGCAGGACCGCCGGGGCGCCGGTGGACGATGCGCGCAACCGGTCGACGTCATAGGTGCGCATCACGGCTTCGTCGATGGAGACCACCGGATTACCGGCGGCGTCCAGCGCCGCGAGGGCGATGGCGTCCGGACCCTTCGATACGGCCATCACCCGCAGCGGGCCGGGTCGCACCACCTCGTGGAATCGCGCACCCGCCCAGCGGAACAGCAACTTGCCGAGGTTCGGATCGCCGTCGAGTTCCGGCCACATCAGGCAGGCGAGGGCGGCGTGCCCGAGCCCGTCCAGCAGACCCGGGTGCACGGTGAAATCGTCCGGATCGACGCCGGGATCGAGCGCGACCTCCGAGAACACGGTGTCGCCACGCCGCCACGCGCGCTCGGTCCCACAGAACGAACGGCCGTACTCGAGCCCGGCCGCCGCCGCGATATGCGCCGGAATCCAGTCCGGATCCACGGGTTCGGCGTCGCGCGGTGGCCACGGTTCGGCGCGCAGGCGGTCCATCAGCGGTTCCGCCGCCGGACGTGCTCCGGCCAGGATGCCGCTGGCGTTGCGCACCCATTCGGCACCGTCGGCCCCGGCGACGCGGTAGTGGAACACGAAGTGGCGCCGGCCCGTCTCGTCGGCCTCGTCCACCAGCACCTGCAGATCGATCGCGCGGTCGTCCGGGGGCAGTACCGGCGCCTCCAGGGTCAGTTCGGCGACCCCGGAACAACCGAACCGCGGCCCCGCGACCAGCAGCAGTTCCAGCAGCGCGGTACTGGGCACGACCAGCACACCGTGGCTGACGTGATCGGCGAGCCACGGATGCGTGCGCACCGACAACCGGCCGGTGAGCAGCCATTCGTCCTTGCCGGCGAGCCGCACCACATCGGTCAGGACCGGATGGCCCGAGCCGCTCGCCGCGGTCTCGGCCGCCGGCCGCAACCAGAAGCGCTGATGCTGGAACGCGTAGGTGGGCAGCGGGACTCGCGCCACCGCACGCCCGGCGTACAGCGGCTGCCAGTCGACCCGCAGCCCGGCCACATGCGCCCGCGCCAGCGCGCCGACGAACTGGACCGGTTCGGCCGTCGCACGCCGTGCGCCGGCGATCACCACCGATTTCGCCGCCGCGCCGGGTATCTCGGCGAGACACTGCCGCGTCATCGCGGTGAGTACGGCGTCCGGTCCGATCTCCAGGAACCGCCGCACCCCGGCCGCGGCCAGCGCCTCGACTCCCGGTGCGAACCGGACGCATCTGCGGACCTGCGCCACCCAGTACTCCGGATCGGTCAGTTCGGTCCCGGCGACCGCGCCGGTGACGTTCGAGACGACCGGGATCTTCGGTGGATGATAGGTCAGTCCGGCGGCCACCGCCCGGAATTCGTCCAGCATCGGCTCCATCCGCGCCGAGTGGAACGCGTGACTCACCCGCAACCGGCTGCACTTGTGCCCCGCGGCGACCGCCCGGTGTTCCAGCTCGGCCACCGCGTCGGTATCGCCGGAGAACACCACCGAACCCGGTCCGTTGACCGCGGCGATCGACAGTCGGTCACCGTATCCGGCGACCAGCTCCGCGGCCTCCGCCGCACCGACCGCGACCGCTGTCATCGCCCCGCCCGCGGGCAGGGCCCCCATCAACCGGCCGCGGGCGGCCACCAGCCGACAGGCATCCGGCAGCGACCACACCCCGGCGGCGTAGGCGGCCGCCAGTTCCCCGATCGAATGACCGATCACCAGATCGGGTACCGGCCCGAACGATTCCAGCAGCCGCCACAGCGCCACCTCGAAGGCGAACAGCGCGGGCTGGGTGAACTCGGTCCGGTCCAGCTCCGCCGGATCGGCCGGGTCGAACACCAACTCCTTCAGCGAACGGCCCAACAGCGGATCGAATTCCGCGCAGACCTCGTCGAACGCGGTGGCGAACACCGGGAACGAGCGGTAGAGGTCCGCGCCCATCCCGGCGCGCTGGGCGCCCTGTCCGGTGAACAGGAAGGCGGTCCGGCCCGGGCCGACCACACCCTCGGCGACAGCCGCGGAATCGGCGCCCGCGGCCACACCGGTGAGGCCGGCGAGCAACTCCTCGCGGCCGGTGCCCACGATCGCGGCCCGCCACTCCAGTTGCGCCCGGGATTCGACCAGCGACGCGGCGATATCCCAGGCCGGGGCGGCGGGGTGGGCGACCCACCAGTCCCGCAGCCGCTGCGCCTGGGCCCGCAGACCCGCCGCGGACGAGGCCGAGACCAGCAGCGGCACCGGCGACTCCGGCGCCGCGCCGGCCGCCGGCGCCGGTCGTTCGGTCCGAGCCGCGGGCGCGGGCGCTTCTTCCAGAATGGCGTGGGCATTGGTGCCGCTCACACCGAAGGAGGAGACCCCGGCCCGGCGCACCCGCCCGCCGGCCGGCCACGGCTGCGCCTCGGTCAGCACCTGGACATCGCCGGAGGACCAGTCCACATGCGGGCTGGGCTCATCGGCGTGCAGGGTGCGCGGCAGCATCTCGTGGCGCATCGCCTGCACCATCTTGATCACCCCGCCCACCCCGGCCGCGGCGACGGTGTGGCCGATATTGGATTTCAGCGAACCGATCCGCAGCGGCCGGTCGGCGCGGTCCCCGCCGTAGGCGGCGATCAGCGCCTGCGCCTCGATCGGATCACCCAGCGTCGTCCCCGTACCGTGCGCCTCCACCGCATCCACATCCGCCGGCGACAACCCCGCATCCGCCAACGCCGCCGCGATCACCCGCTCCTGCGACGGACCGTTCGGCGCCGTCAAACCATTACTCGCCCCGTCCTGATTCACCGCCGTCCCGCGGACCACGGCCAGGATGTCGTGCCCGTTGCGGCGCGCGTCGGAGAGGCGCTCCAGCACCAGCACACCGACGCCCTCCGCGAAGGCCACCCCGTCGGCGTCGGCGGAGAACGCCTTGCACCGCCCGTCCGGGGAGAGCCCACGCTGCCGGGCGAAATCGACGTAGAGATACGGACTGGCCGCCACGGTCACACCGCTGGCGAGCACCAGTGAACTCTCCCCGCGGCGCAGCGCCTGGCAACCCAGATGCAAGGCGACCAGCGAGGACGAACACGCGGTATCGACGGTCATCGCCGGGCCCTCCAGCCCGAACACGTACGCGACTCGGCCGGAGATCACACTGCTGGTGGTGCCGGTGAGCCGGTAACCCTCCAGGTCACCGACCACTCGATCGATATAGCCCGAATAGCCCGCGCCCGCGAACACCCCGGCATCGCTGCCGCGCAGCGACGCCGGATCGATACCCGCGTCCTCCAGGGCTTCCCACGACACCTCGAGCAGCAGGCGCTGCTGCGGGTCCATCGCCGAGGCCTCCCGCGGACCGATCCCGAAGAAGCCGGGATCGAAATCGCCCGCGTCGTAGAGAAAGCCGCCACGCCGGGTGTACACGGTGCCGGGCTTGTCGGCGTCCTCGTCGAACAACCGCTCCAGGTCCCATCCGCGATCGGCCGGGAAGTCACCCGTCGCGTCCCGGCCCGAAGCCACCAGATCCCACAGGCCCGCCGGGGAATCGGCACCGCCCGGGAACCGGCACGCCATCCCCACGATCGCGATCGGCTCGTCCACCCGCGCCCGCCGCACGACCTTCTTCACCGGGGTGCCCGCCGTCGGCGCCACCCGGGCCAGCACCAGCTTCGCCACCGCCACCGGCGTCGGATGATCGAAGACGAGGGTCGAGGGCAAGGTCAGCCCGGACGCCTTGCTCAGCCGGTTCCGGAATTCGACCGCGCCCAGCGAATCCAGGCCGATTTCGTCGAAACGCTGATCGGGGCGGATATCGTTGCCCGAGTCGTGGCCGAGCACCGCCGCCACCTGCTCGCGGACCACCTCGAGCACCAGATCCGCGCGCTGGGCCTCGCCGGCTTCCGCGAGCGCGGCGCCCAGTGAGCCCGCCGCGTGGGCGACCGCGCCGTCCCCCGGCGCGCGCACCGGCCGCGCCGACGGGCGCACCAGACCGCGCAGCACCACGGGCACCGCGCCGGGGTCGGATTCGCGGCGCACCGCGGCCGGATCGAAACGCAGCGGGACCGCCCGGGCCTCGGCACCGGCCAGCGCGGCGTCGAAGAGCCGCCGGCCCTCGGCTCCGGTCAGCGGGCTCAGACCCAGCCGGTTCCACCGAGCCACCGCGACCCGGTCCAGCCCGCCGGTCATCCCACTGCCCTGGTCCCACGGCCCCCAGGCCAGCGAGACCGCCGGCGCCCCGGACGCCCGACGCCGCTGCGCGAGCGCGTCCAGGAAACTGTTGGCGGCCGCGTAATTACCCTGACCGGCCGACCCCAGGATCGCGGCCACCGAGGAGAACAGCACGAATGCCGCGATATCGCGGTCGCGCGTCAGCTCGTCCAGCCACCAGGCGCCGTCCACCTTGGGCGCGGCCACCCGATCCACCTGCTCGGCGGTCAGTGAGGTGATGGTCGCGTCCTCGAGCACACCGGCGGTGTGCACCACCGCCAGCGGCCTGTCCGCGTCGATACCGTCCAGCAGGGCCCGTACCGCGTCCCGGTCCGCGATATCGCAGGCGGCGACCCGCACGTCGGCACCGGCCGCCGCCAGTTCGGCGACCAGTTCCGCGGCGCCCGGCGCGGCGAGGCCCCGCCGGGAGGTCAGCACCAGCCGGCGCACCCCGTATTCGGCCACCACGTGCCGGGCGAACAGGGCACCCAGCCCACCGGTGCCGCCGGTGATCAGTACCGTCGCGTCCGCCGGCAGCGACCCCGCACCGCGGCCGGCGGACGTGGCGGCCCGGACCAGGCGCGGTACCAGCGTTTCCGCGCCACGGACCGCGACCTGGGGTTCACCGGACCGCAGGACCGCCGCGAGGCGGTCACCGTCCACCGGCCGGTCCGGTTCCGCGTCGACGAGCACGAACCGCCCGGGGTTCTCCGACTGGGCGACACCGGCCAGGCCCCGCACCGCGGCGGCGCGCGGGTCCGGGATCTCGCCCGGCAGACCCGCACCCCCGGTGGTCACCACGATCAGACGCGTCCCGGCGAGACGCTCCTCCGCGAGGAAGGACCGGAATGTGGCCAACGCGTCGCGCACCCCGGCCCGGACCTCCACCGGCGCACCGGCCGCCGCCGGGGCGGGCCGCCAGACGAGCACATCCGGTGCCCGGTCGGCCGCGGCCGCCGCGGCGGGTGTCTCGTAACCGGTGCCGATCCCCGGTATGCCGCCGTTCCCGAGTACCGCGGGTGACCAGGTGAGCTCTTCGTTCCCGGCCGGACCGGCCGGCTCCCACCGCACCTGATGGAGGTTGGCGGCGGCACCGGGCAGGGTGCTGCGGAACTCGTCGACGTCGTACGGGCGCATCACCACCGCGTCCACGGAGACGACCGGATTGCCCGCCGGATCGACGGTCGCCACCGCGATGGTCTCCGGCCCGGTCGCGACCGCCATCACCCGCAGGGTGGTCACCTCCGCCCGGCGGCCGGTCTCCGTGCCGTGGAACCGCGCGCCGCCCCAGCGGAACAGCAGCCGGCCGGTGCCGGGGTCGCCGTCACCGTCACCACAGAGCAGCCGGGAGAACCCCGCGTGCATCACCATGTCCAGCAGGGCGGGATGCAGCGTATGGCGGCCGGCCTCCGGCGCCGCCGCGGTATCCAGCTCGATCTCGGAGAACACGGTATCGCCGCGCTGCCAGGCCGCCCGCACGCCGAGGAACGCCGGACCGTATTGCAGGCCGGTGTCCTTGGCGATCAGCGCCGGAAGCCCCGCACTGTCCAGCGGTTCGGCATCCACCGGAGGCCACGGCTCGTCCCGCAACCGCGCGGGAAGCTCCGCTTCGCCGGACCCCGGACCGGCCAGCGCGCCGGTCGCGTTGTGCACCCATTCGGTCGCGCCGGCAACGCGGAAGTAGAACTCGAACGGGCGGCGGCCCTGTTCGTCGGCCGCCTGCACCAGCACCTGCAACTCGATCTCGTCGTCACCGGTGGGCAGGATCGGCGCCTGCAGGGTGAGTTCCTCGACCGTGCCGCACCCGATCCGGGCGCCCGCGACCAGCAGCATCTCGATCAGGGTCGCACTCGGCAGGACCACCACGCCGTAGGTCGTGTGATCGGCCACCCACGGATGGGTGCGTAGCGAGAAACGCCCGGTGAACAGCCATTCGTCGGACCCGGCGAGGCCGACCACCCCGGTGAGGATCGGATGCTCGAGCGACGACACCCCGGTGTCGCCACCGGTGTCCAGCCAGAAGCGGCGCCGCTGGAAGGCATAGGTCGGCAGGCCGATCCGGCGCACCGCGCGACCGGCGAACCAGACCCGCCAATCCACCGGCACACCGGCGATATGGATCTGCGCCAGCGCGGTGACGAACTGCGCGGCCTCGGCGCCCTCCGGCGTAGCGGCTCCGGACGCGACCGGCCGGCGCGCGGTCGCGGCCACCGCGGCGGCCGCGTCGGCCTCCGGGTGCTGCGCCAGGCACCGCCGCGTCGCGGCGGCCAGTACCGCGTCCGGTCCCACCTCGACGAAACGCCGGACGCCGGCGCCGACCGCGGCGTCCACGCCGGGGGCGAACCGGACACAACCGCGGACCTGCCGCACCCAGTGCTCCGGATCGGTCAGGGTGTCCTGGTCGATCGCACCGGAAACGTTCGACACCACGGTCCGTTGCGGCCGCGCGTAGGAGATACCGGCGGCCACCGCCCGGAACTCGGCGAGCATGGGATCCATACGCGCGGAATGGAACGCGTGGCTCACCCGCAGCCGGTTGGTCTTCACCCCTTGCGCGGCCAGCCGGACCTCGATCTCGGCGACGGCGTCCTCGTCACCGGAAAGCACGGTCGAGGCCGGATCGTTGACCGCGGCGACCGAGAGTCGGCCCGGGAACTCGGCCGCCAGTTCCTGTGCCACAGGCTCCGGTACCGCCACGGCCAGCATCGCACCGCCCACCGGCAGCGCCCCCATCAACCGGCCACGCGCGGCCACCAGCGTGCACGCGTCGGGCAGGGACCAGACCCCTGCCGCATAGGCCGCCGCCAGCTCCCCGATGGAATGGCCGATCAGCACATCCGGTGTGACGCCGAACGATTCCAGGAGTCGCAGTACGGCCACTTCGAACGCGAACAGCGCCGGTTGGGTGAACTCGGTACGGTCCAGCACCCCGTCGGCATCGGTGAACATCACCTCCCGCAACGACCGGCCCAGCAGCGGATCGAATTGCGCGCACACCTCGTCCAGCGCCGTCGCGAACGCCGGGAAAGCCTGGTACAGTCCCGCGCCCATCCCCACCCGCTGCGCGCCCTGACCCGTGAACAGGAACGCGGTCCGGCCCGAGCCCGCGCGTCCCGCGAGCGCTCCGGGCGCCTCCGCCGCCACCTCGGCCAGACCGGCGAGCAGTGCGCCGCGATCGGTGGCCGGTACCACGGCACGGCATTCGAGCAGCGCCCGCGAGGTCACCAGCGAGTAGGAGATATCGTGCAGGTCGGCCTCCGGTTCGCCGATCAGCCACTGCCGCAGCCGGTCCGCCTGACCGCGCAGCGCCTCCTCGGACCTTGCCGACAGGACGAACGGAACGAGGTCCGTCGCGACGGCCGGTTCAGTCGGTGCGGTTGCGGCGGCCGGGGCGGTTGCGCCGGGCGCGGCGGCCGGAGTGGTTGCGCCGGGCGCGGCGGCCGGAGTGGTTGCGCCGGGCGTGAAGACCGGTTCGGCCGGTGCCTCTTCGATGATCACATGCGTATTCGTGCCACTGACCCCGAACGACGAGACCCCCGCCCGGCGCACCCGCTCCCCCGCCGGCCACGGCTCCGCCTCGGTCAGCAACCGCACCCTATCCGGGTCCCACTCCACATGCGGTGACGGCGCATCCACATGCAGCGTCTTCGGCAACACCCCGTGCCGCAT
>NZ_BDCU01000075.1 GCF_001618425.1 Nocardia fusca NBRC 14340 | reverse complement strand
CGTGACCTCGACCCGGCCACCGGCGAACGACTGCACCGCCGGCCGCGGGCGATCCGACGGCAGATCCAACTGATCGGGTATGCCGGCCAACGTCGACTGCCAGTATCCGACCTGCTGCGCCGCCAGCGATTTCGGATCGGCCTCATCACCCAGCAGTTCCCGCTGCCAGATGCTGTAATCCGCATACTGCACCGGCAACGGCGACCACCCCGGAACATCCCCGGCGGTACGCGCCGCATACGCCGTCATCAGATCCCGGAACAGCGGCCCCGCCGAGGCCCCGTCGGCCGCGATATGGTGCACCACCATCGCCAGCACGAATTCACCGGCGACACCGGGTACTTCGTCGGTATCGCCCGCGCCCCGCACACGCAGCAGCTCGACCCGCAACGGCACCTCGGCCGTCACATCGAACCCGGCCGACGCAAACTCCGTCACCGCCGCCACAACATCCGCAGCGGCGACCGACTGCACCTCCAGTCGCGGTGCCGCGTCCCCGGCCGGCAACACCACCTGGACCGGGCCGGACTCGGTTTCCGGATACACCGTCCGCAGCACCTCGTGCCGCGCCACGAGGTCCGACACCGCAGCCCGCAGCGCATCCACATTCAGCTCACCGGACAAGCGGATCGCGAGTGGAACATTGTATGCCGCCGAACCGCCGTCGAAGCGGTTCAGGAACCACATCCGCTGCTGCGCCGGCGACAGCGGCACCGCGCTCACGACCTCACCCGAGGCCGTGACCCGGGTCGGCCGCGGCTGCGGCACCAATTCCGCACGGCCGTCGGTTCCGGCCTGCTGCGCCAACCGCACCGCCAGACCGGCCACCGTGGAGGCTTCGAACAGCGCGCGCACCGGCACCTGCGTACCCAGCGCCTTACCCAGTCGCGCCGCGACCTGGGTCGCGCTCAGCGAGTTACCACCGAGGGTGAAGAAATCGGCCTCGGCGCCGACCCGCTCGACACCCAGAACCTCGGAGAAAACCCCGGCCACGAGCTCCTCGAGCGGGGTCGACGGCGCCCGGAATTCCTGCGCCTCGAACACCGGCTCCGGCAACGCCCGGCGGTCCAGCTTGCCCGAGGCGTTCAACGGGAACTCGTCCAGCACCATCAACACGGTCGGCACCATGTAGGCCGGCAACCGGTCGGTCAGATGGCGACGCAGTTCGTCGGTGTCGACGGCCGCCGACGGCGCGGCAATCACGTAACCCACCAGCCGGTCACCGGTCTGCGGATCCGACTTCGCGGTCACCACCGCACGCGCCACCGACCCGTGCTCGACCAACGCGGACTCGATCTCCCCCAGCTCGATACGCTGACCACGTACCTTCACCTGGAAATCCGACCGGCCCACATACACCAGTTCGCCGGTAGTGGTCCAGCGCACCACATCGCCGGTGCGATACATCCGCTCGCCGGTGCCGAAGGGGTTGGCCACGAACCGGTCCGCGCTCAGGTCCGCCCGGCCCGCGTACCCGCGCGCCAGCTGCGTACCCGACAGATACAGCTCACCGGTCACCCCCGCCGGGACCGGACGCAACCGCGAGTCCAGTACGTAGACCCGCGCGTTCCACACCGGTCCACCGATCGGCACCGCACCCACCACACCATCGGGAACGACAGCATGTGTGGCATGCACCGTGAACTCGGTGGGACCGTACAAGTTGTACAGCGCCACGTCACTGACCTGCCGCACCGCGGCCACCACATCACCGGTGAACGCCTCACCGGCCACGAACAGCAACCGCAACGACGACAGCGCACCCGGGTCGGCCGTGGCGCTCTCGGCGAACACCGACAGCATCGACGGCACGAACGACGTCGCCGTCACCCGCTGCTCGGCGATAACCGCACTCAGATAAGCCGGATCACGATGGCCGTCGGCTTCCGCCACGACCATCCGCGCACCCACGGTCAACGGCGCGAACAACTCCCACACCGACACATCGAAAGTCGCCGGGGTCTTGAACAGCACCACATCTTCGCCGGTGAACTCGTACTGACCGACGATCCACGCGATCTGGTTGCGCACCGCCGCATGCGAGACCACCACGCCCTTCGGACGCCCGGTCGAACCGGACGTGAAGATCACATAGGCGGCATTGCCCGGCCGCAGCGGCGCCCGCCGATCCGCGTCCGACAGCGGTGTATCCGCATACCCGGACAGATCGACCTCGTCGACCACGACGACCGGCCGTGGTGCGGCGTCGAACCCGTCTCCGCTGCGTGTCAGCACACAAACCGGTGCGGCGGTATCGAGCACATAGTCGATTCGCTCCGCCGGATGATCCAGATCCAGCGGCACATACGCACCACCCGCGGCGACGACCGCGTGGACGGCCACCACCAACTCGACCGACCGGCGCATCGCGATCGCCACCGGTATTTCCGGGCCCACCCCGGCCTCGATCAGATGGCGCGCCAGCCGATTGACCCGGCCGGTGAATTCGGCATAGGTGAGCGCCCGGCCCTCGGCGGCAACGGCGATCGCGTCGGGCGTACGCGCCGCCTGCTCGGCGAGCAGGGCCGGCAGGGTGACGCTCGGTACCGCCCGCGCCGAATCGTTCCACTCCACCAGCATTCGGGAGCGTTCGGCCGCGGGGGTGAGGTCCAGCTCCCACACCGGCGTATCGGTTCCGGCCGCGAGGAAGCGGTCGAAGAACTCCAGGAAACGCGTGTGGTGCCCGTCGGCCTCGGTGGTGGTGTACAGGTTTGGGTTGTACTCGAAGTCGAGATGCAACCGGGCGCCGCGCATCGACTGATAGAGGTTGACGCTGAGATCGGTGATTATGCCGGTGGTCAGCACCTGCAGGGTGCCGACCACCTCGCCGAGGACGATCTCGTCGTCGAACAGCATGATGTTGACCAGCGGGCCGAAGGACGTGGTGAGCGCGCCGGCGTCGCGGCGGATATCCTCGCTCCGATAGCGCTGATGGCGCAGGGCCCCGGCCACTTCCACCTGGACCTGCCGCAGCAACTCCGCGACCGTGGTGTCGTATCCGACGCGCAGCCGCAGTGGAACGATATTCGACAATGCGCCACCCGAGCGGCGCATGGCCGCCGTGACCCGCGCGGTGACCGGCAGACTCAACACCACTTCTCGGGTGCCGGTGCACTGTGCCAGATAAGCGGCGAACGCGGCCAGCAACTCCTGGGCCGAGGTGGAATCGCGCCGGGCCAGAGCTGCGTCCAGCGAGGTCTGCCGGTCATCGGTCAGCGCCGCCCGCCGCACTCCCTTACGGGCAGCCGGCGGAGCTGTCCGGCCGGTGAGGCCGTTGCCCGGCTCGAGTCCGGTGACGCGTTCGGCCCAGTACTCTTTGTCCGATTCGAATCGGGTGCTGCCGCGATAGGCGATTTCCTGCTCGTACAGCGTGCCCAGCGACACCGCCTTGGACGGCGTCGGCTCGGTCCCGTTGCGATAGGCCGTGTAGAGCTCGGCGACCCGGTTCACGTACGTCATCGCGCCCAAACCGTCGAACGCGATGTGGTGGACGCGCGAATACCAGTACCAATGATCGTCGCCCAGGTGCAGGGCGAAGCTGGCGGACACCCGATCCTCGGTCAGCTCCAGTGGACGGCTGTACTCGCCGTGCATCCACTCCTGAGCGGCCGCGGCCGGATCGTCGGCAGCACGCAGATCGACATAGCCGACCCCGTCGTAGTCGGCAATCGAATGGTCGACCCACTGCAGCGGCTCCCCGTCACGTTCGACGATGCGCAGGAAGGAGGAACCCACCTCATGGGAGGCGGCCAGGACGGCCCGGGTAAGGGTGTCGATATCGAGTTCACCGCGCAGCTCGACGTACTGTGCGATATTGATCGGAACCTGCGGGTCCAGATGCTGCGCATACCAGATGCCCAGCTGCGCGGGCGACAGGGGGAACAGGCTCCCGTCCGTGGCTGCTGCGCCACTGTCCGTACCGTTCCCACCGTTGTCCAGCCGGTCCAACCGTAACCTCGCTTCCGGAACGCACGCGTGCGCTTCCAGTCAACACCCGGAGCGCGACGTGTACCGCCGACAACGCGGCAACCGCGGTTCCAGGCCCACTTCTCGTTTTGCTCAGGCAGAAATGTCCATCGGAGTTATCCGTTTGTGAAGCCGGAGCCGTTACATCGGGTGCCCCGTACCACCCGGCACACCCGGTGCCCCATGCCACTGTGCCATCGCACCCGGGCGTCGACTCCTGACCACCGACCCAATCTACCGAAGCACAGCCGTGTCACCAACCGAGTTCGGCGAGGGTGCCACCGGTCAACGGGCGGTTTCCGGGGTCCCCTGGGCAGTTCGGCCGCCCCGGCCTCATCCGCCCAGGTGACTGCGGTCACGTACCGGGTCGTAAAGGTGCGATTGCGCACAGTCGATGCCGGTCTCCAGTGCCCGCCCGACCAGGATCACCGCCGCCCGGGACAGCCCCGCCGCCTCGACCCGATCCGCGATATCGGCCAATGTGCCGCGCAACACGATCTGGTCCGGTTGACTCGCGCGATAGACCACCGCGGCCGGGCAGTCCGGCCCGTAGTCCGCGACGAGTTCCAGCGCGAGCTGCCGGATACGGGTAATCGCCAGGTGCAGCACCAGCGTGGCCCGGGTGCGCGCGAATTGTGCCAGTGCCTCGGTCTCCGGCATCACGGTCGACCTGGCCTGCGTACGGGTGAGCACCACCGACTGCGCGACCTCGGGGACGGTCAGCTCGGTACCCAGCAGTGCCGCCGCGGCGGCGTACGCGGGCACACCCGGGGTGATATCCCACGCCACTCCGGCGGCATCGAGCCGGCGGGCCTGTTCGGTGAGAGCGGAGTAGAGAGACGGATCACCCGAGCACAATCGCGCGACCTCGCGACCCGCCGCTGTGGCGCGCACCATATGCGCCGTGATCTCGTCCAGGTCGAGCCGCTGGGTATCGATGAGTTCGGTGGCCGACGCGCAATGAGCGAGCACTTCGGGATCGAGATATGTGCCCGGGTACAGGCAGACCTGACACCGCCGCAGCAACTCCACCGCGCGCACCGTCAGCAGATCCGCGGCGCCGGGCCCGGCTCCGATGAAGTGCACCGTCATGTGTGGAGTGTAGGCACCGGCCGGTGCCTACCCTGCCCGGGCCCGCCCGGCGGATCTGATCGCGACCCACCTTCACCGGCTCGACGCGGCCGATCCGTCCCCGCGCCGCCCACCGGTTCTGCGCACCGTGGTCCCGGTGCGCAGCCGCCGGAACCCGCGTGAGCCGCGCCCGGTACGAACCGTCGCGGTCAGCTCCCCACGGCGTCGAAGAAAGCGATGACCTTGGTCGGCTGTACCCGGACCAGCAGTTCGCCGGGGACACCGTTGCGCCGCCCGAACTCGTCGGCACGGGCCGTACCCATATAGCGCCCGCCGAGCGCGGTCGCCGAGCGCAGCAGCTCGGCCGGATCCTCGGACAGCGCCACCGTGCCCTGGATCTGCACCGCCGCATAGGGCGGCTCCTCGAGGTCCACCACCATCGCGATCCGGGGGTCGCGCTGCAGCGCTTTCCCCTTGGCGGTCTCCTTACCGGTGGTGAAAATGATCTCGTCGCCGTCGAGCAGGAACCACACCGGCGTCACCAGCGGACGCCCGTCGCTCGCGGTGAATGCGACTTTGGCTGTCCGGGTTCCGTAACTGAGGAATTCACGCACGTTGGGGTCGGAAAGTGAGGCCATACGGATAAGCCTAGGGCGGCCGGGTCCATTTACACCGCCTACGGCCCCGCGGGTCGGGCGCCGGCCGGCCCCAGGTCTTCGCGCCTCCACATTCCCACTCGGCCGGTACCGGCCCCGGGACGGTGCTCGACCACGGATGCCGCCCGTCCGGAACGGACAGAGGTGTGTACCTCGGCCGGCCCGGGTGGCCCCGCGGCACCGTCAGGGCCCGAGGCCGCCGATCTCCGGATGGGGGGCCGCCGCGGGGCAGGCCGCCGATGTCACACCTGGAGGTCCCGCGTCGTCGATGCAGTGTTCGCCGGGGGTGCGCCGGTCATAGAGAAGGAAAAGATTCGCCATGGACGTCGCCTACTACATCGTCACGGTCCTGACCGCCCTGTGGGTCGGGTTCTCGGGTTACTCGCTGTTCGCGAAGAAGCAGTTCGTGGTCGAATCGCTCGAACAGTACGGTGTGCCGCGGGCGTGGTGGAACTGGCTGGCGCTGGCCAAGAGCGCCGGGGCGCTGGGATTGCTCGCCGGTTTCGCCGTACCCGTGCTCGGCGTGGCCGCGGCCGTCGGCCTGATCGTCTACTTCCTCGGCGCGACCGCGACCGCGCTGCGGGCACGCTCGTACAAGACCGCGGTGTTCCCGCTGCTCTACCTGGCTCCGGTGGTCGCCACGCTCGTCCTGCAACTGGCCCGGTGAGGCGACCCGCCGCGACCGCACCCGCCGCGCGACCTGGCGGCGGGTGCGGGACCACACGGTTCGGCCCGCGGCCGGTCTCGTCCGGCACCACCGCCGGGTCGGGCACCCCACGAATCGACCCCGCGAAACCGCCGATACCGTGACCGTCGCCGGGTAATACTCCGTGTGGCCCCGTCGCCGGGGCCGGAGCGTGTGAGGAGTCGGCGATGAGTGTGGTGGACAGGTCCGGGAAAGCCGACGGGGCCTCGCCACCGGATCGGTCCGGGTTGCGCCGGGTGGTCGCCGCCTCGATGGCGGGGACCGTGGTCGAGTGGTATGAGTTCTTTCTCTACGGCACCGCCGCGACCCTGGTGTTCAGCAAGATCTTCTTCCCGGAGTCCGACAGCGAACTCGACGCGATCCTCAAAGCCTTCCTGACCTATGCCGTGGGTTTCGCGGCCCGCCCGCTCGGCGGGATCGTGTTCGGCCATTTCGGCGACCGCTACGGGCGCAAACGCCTGCTGCAGTTCAGCCTGATCCTGGTGGGTGCGGCGACCTTCCTGATGGTTCCCGACCCGGATGCGGTACTCCGGGGTGTCACTGGGCTACCAGGTGACCTCGATCGTCGCCGGTTCGCTGGCCCCGGTGATCGCCGTGAAACTGCTCGAGGTCTTCGATTCGGCGGTACCGATCGCGCTGTATCTCGCGGGCGCGGCCGCGGTGACCGCCGTCGCGGTGCTGGTCGCCCGGGAGACCAAGGGCTTCGATCTGGCCGATATCGATCGGGCCGACGCCGCCCGCGACAGCGCGGCGAACGTCCGGCACTGAAACACGGCCACAAGAAGCCGCTGTCGGGCTATCGGCACAGATCAGGACCTACCGACGTCCCGTGTCGGGCCCATGTGCCGAAGCTCGGTCCAGCCGGTCCACCCGCGCTGCCGCAGTAGTTCGGTCAGGCGACGGGCCGGCGGCCAGGTCTCGAACGCCAGCGTGTCCAGCAGCTCGACCAGAGGTGGCTCGATATCGGATGTGTTGAGATAGTGTTCGCCCCGCGTGTCTGCCAGTCGCGTGATGTAGGAGGCCATCTTGTCGGCCAATTCGGCAAGGCTGCGGTCATCGGGCCGATCCAGCGCCTCGCCCAGCGTGAGATAGAAATCGATGAGTTGAGGGTCGGCCAGCTGTTCCCACTTCCGGGCGATCCATTCCGAAACCTGTTCCGGCGAACGCGCGACCAGCGGGATCCAGCCTTCACGTTCGACCTGGACGATCCGCTCGTCGACTCCGAGCGCCCGCAATCGATCGAGAAACTCGACCAACCGCGAAGGCAACACCAGATTGTCCCCGGCAGCGAGGCAGGCGATCCGGCCGCGCAGCCGCTGCCGCTGCCGGATCTCTGCCTGCAACTGCTCGTCGATCTCTGCGACCGCCGCCGCGAACTCCGTCGCGTCGGCCTGCAGGAGCTCCCGCACGCGCGCCAGCGGAACCCCGGCCTCGGCGAGCGTACGGATCCTGATCAGCTCGACCACAGCGGCGGCGTCGTATCTCCGGTAACCGGAGTGGTCCCGCTCCGGCTCCGGCAGCAGTCCTTTCGCGTGGTAGTGCCGCACCGCACGGACCGTCACCCCGGCGTACGAGGCCACTTCGCCGATGGTGAGCATCGAACCAGTCTCCTCCACCCGCGTCCGGTTACGAATTCGGCCGACCGGTGGCGCCCCGGACGAGCTGGGCGATCTCCTGGGCCCGGGTGACGACCAGCCCGTGACCGGCATCGAGCCACGACACGTAAATGTGCGGCCGGTCGTGAACCAACCGCTCGATACCGGCCCGCCAGTTCTGATTGCGCCACGGCGCGCGCCCTTCGCCGCTGTCGCCGGCCATCGAAGTCGACATGATCATGCTGATCGGAGCGTCGATCTTCCGATACCGGTCGAGGATCGCAGACCGGACCACATCCACCTCGAGATTCAGGTCGAGCGTCTCCTCGGCGGTGAGCATCACCTGACGCGGGGTGCCTTCCAGGCTCTGCGTCCATATCGCGAGACTGTCGAACATCGCACGGAATTCCGGCAGGTCGGCCTCGGTGACGAAGGGTTCGGGCACCGGATTCGCGCCGTCGACGAGAACCAGCCCGGCAGCGGCGCCGGGATGCTCGCAGACATAGTGCACGACCAGATCCGCGCCCAGCGAGTGGCCCACGAGGACGGGCCGCGCGGGCAGTCCGAGGCGACCCACCTCCGCCATCACAGCGCGGAAATCGTCCAGGAACGTCTCGAACGAGTACCGGTCGGCAGCCGAGGAGAGACCGTGGCCCCGCAGATCGAAGGTCACCACGTCGTGATCGCGCCGCAGCAGCTCGGTCAGCTCGTGCAGATCGGCCTGTGTCGTGAGAAGCCCGGGGCACAGGACCAGCGGTCGTCCCCGTCCGCCGCGAGACATCGCGATGGTGGCATCGCCGTGACGGACCGTGAAGTGATCGACTTTCGCAGACATGCCGCCATGGTGAAAGGTTCACCCTGCGTCAGGGTCAACCGCCGCAGCACCGATCAAGCCCTGCGTTCCGGCGACCCCTGACACATTGCGGTCATGACCGGCGCCGGGACCTCACGGGCTGTGTCGAGCCTCGGTCTCGGCAAACTCGCAGGCCAAAGGCCTGCTTGGGCTACCATTGCACCATGTCGCGGCCGGATGTACAGCGCCCCGAACTCCCGGAGTACATGACCTGGGAGGAGCTCGAAACCCTACCCGAGGAGATCGCCGAACGCATCGAACTCTGGAACGGGCGAGTGGTGTGGTTGCGACGCGGCCCCCATGAACACCAGGAGTTCACCAACCTGCTTTGGAGTGGACTGCGGCGATGTGCACGTACGGCGATGTCGGCCGACCCCGAGCAATGCTGGCGGGTGAGCACCGAGACCAATGTGTTCTTCGGTCGGGCCGGGATGTCCGATTTCGTCACCCCGGACTTCATGGTCTATCGGTGCATGAGCGAACCGTACCGGTATGTGCGCTCTGATCGGGTCGTGCTGGTGGGCGAAGTGTTGTCCCCGTCGAACTCGGATGCCGACATGGAACTGAAGAAGGCCCGCTACGCCAAAGCCGGGATTCCTTGGTACTGGGAGGTGACCCTGGCGACCCAGCGCAGCGAGATCGCTCATATCCACGCGTACACGCTCGTAACCGACGTGCGTCCTCCCGAACCCGGCATCACCGTGCTGCATCGTGCCAACTACATCTTGGCGGGCGCTTGGTCACCGACCGATACGGGGTCGATTACGATCAACCACCCGTTCCCGATCACTATCCCCTGGTCCGACATGGACTTCTGACCGGCCCGGGGCCCTGCTCCCAACTCTGCCGGCGCACTGGCCGGTGCCGCCTAGAAGTAGTCTTTCAGCATTTCGGTGGACCACGGCGCCTGGTGGACCTCCCCGCGTGGGCCGAACTCCGCGAACCACGGTTTGATGTCCAATACCGGTGTGCCGTCCACGGCATCCAACTCGGCGACGTGGAGGTCCAGCCCGTCCACCCCTAACAAACGAGTGCGGGATACTCCGAGCCAGTTGAGTCGGCGCATGTTCCTGTGGCCGAAGATGCCGACTTTCGGCCACTCGGGGTTGTCGCGTGCGCTGCGGGCGCCGAAATGCAGATCTGCCGGATCGGTGAGGTGGAAACGGAAGACGATCTCGAGATGGCTGAAATCCTCCAAACCTTGTACCGACTCCTCGGCGAATCGGCTGTCATCTATGCGAATTATTGCTTCTGCGCCACCCCAGTGGTCATCCGTGGGCTCCCGACGACCACCGACTACATGCGCGACCGGAACGACTTCGAACGCTTCGTCTGTCATTTGGCTCTCTTACTCATTTACCGCTTACGGCCAGATAATCGGCAGCTCGCTCGTCGATATCTCTCACGCCTGCGATGGCTTGGTCAACATAGGGCGCCACAGTTGCGCGGATATCGCGGGCGACGTTGCGTGTGCGCCCTGACTGCACTCCATTCATCGCGGTCAGAGCAGACCCCCATGTGGTGCAGGCCCGCTCGAGTTCTCCGGCACGGGCTTGCACTGTTCCGAGGTATCCGAGGGTTACTGCGTGAGTCCGGGTGAATGCTGTGGCCCTGCGCTTGCGAACACTGATATGGAACTGTTCAGCAGCGCCCGCCAAATCCCCGGAATCACGCAATGCACAGGCAGTTTCGTGTGCAAGACTCGCTTCCGAAAAGAAGAACACCCGAGCAGGCTCGGTATCCGAGTTGGACGCGGCCGCGAGGTGGTCTTCGGCCTCTAGTAGCGCCTTGGCCGAGTCGGCACCCAGGCCGGCCGCGCTCAATGCCTTGGCGTGTACCACCTTCAGCAGGGCTTTTTCACGCGGGCAGGCCGATCGGTAACGGTTTCCGCACACAGACGCCTCGGCGAGTCGCAGACCTTGCAAATAATGTCCGAGATCTACGGCCTGATGGGCCATCGCACGGAGGATATGCCCTACCAGAGGTTGATCATCGGCTTCTGCCGCAAGCTTGGTCGCCGCTGTGAAGTAGCGTTGCGCTGCGGAATGCTCGCCGTCGTCGAATGCCATCCATCCGGCGAGATATGCCAATTCCCCTGCCGCTGAGAACATATCGCGACGTACGATTTCGCTGGAATACGAGCCTTTGAGGTAGCCGGTTACCTCGTCGGTCAAGTATTGAACAACCGCTTTCCGTCCATGCCCTCCGCCGAGGCGCTGATCCATCTGCGAGAACAAATGCATGACGTCTCTTACTGCGGCCACATCTGCCTCACCGACATGGCGTGTACCGGACTTCTCGACCGTCGAAACCGCCGCGGCCGGGTCAAGCCACCCAGGCGACAGAACCGATGCACTCAGCGCCGCGGAGTATCCGACACGTAGAAATGAGCGACGTTCCACGTCAGCCTTCCCAAGAGTGAGCAAAGTAGCTACCGGGTCCTGTATGCCACCGAAACGCTTTTCGTACCACGCTATGACATCAGAGGTCGGGGTCCGCTCCCCGGTCTCGTAGTAGGCGAGCACGGATTTGCTGTAGTGGATCTGGTCGGCGAGGGCAGCCAGGGATACACCGGCGGCTTCACGGGCCGCCCGGAGCTGCGCACCGACGATCGCGGCGGGACTGTCCATGTCGTCGAATGTAACGGCTTTGTGGACGCGATGTGGACGCGAATCCCATTCACGCAGGACACACCCGGTGGTTCTCTGAGATCGCGAGATGTCAAGAGCCCAAGGGGAGGTCTACGACGATGAGGAAGACAACGTATGGCGCTGTGGCGCAACCACTTCACAATGCGCCACGACTGCACGCTCCACGAGTTACGGATCGCGAGAGCCGACAACGGGCCGTGGAACCACTACCGATCCGGAGACCGAATGAGGCGGTTCGGGCTCTTGTGAGCAACGAGGCGATGTCGTCGGCGCTGGGATGGTGGTTGGAAAGCACCGAGTATCGCGCGCTGCTCGAACGGACACGAGATGGTTTGCTCGCGCTCAATACGCACATCGATGCGCACTCCGAGCCGACTCCTGAGGACGGTGAACGCCTGCAACGTGAGGTGGACGGTGTGATCGCGCGGTGGAAGGCCCGGCATCCGGAGATGCGAAGATGACCGAGGTCGTGCCGCCGCTCGGCTTGCAGAAGATTATGGGTGTTGCCGCGATCAGCCCGAGCATCTCGCGGGTAGGCAACAGGGTGCTCGGCGGGAAGGACAATTACCTGGCCGACCAGGACCTCGTCATAGAGCTCGAGAAGTCGGCGCCGGGCCAGTATGCCGCGGCCTGGGCGAGCCGGGAATTCCAGCAGCGCGTGCTGCGGTATCTCGCCGGCACTGTCGGGGTGCGGCAATTTCTCGATCTCGGGGCCGGCCTGCCGGTTCCGGAGGCTCGCCGGGTGAACACGCACCAGATCGTGAACTTCGCGCGCGGCATCCCCGAGGCAGACCGGCCGATCGTCGTCTACGTCGACAACGACCCGATCTGTGTCGCGCACGGACGTGCCCTGCTCGCGACGAACGAACAGTCCCACTATCTTCTCGGCGATCTGACCGACCCGAACCTGCTGCACGACCCGGCCGTCAGTACATACCTCGACCTGGAGTGTCCGGTCGGTGTGCTGTTGTGCGGGGTCATGCATCATGTCGACGAAAATCTCGACCCTGCCGGGATCGTGCACGGCTGGATCGAGGTGCTGCCACCCGGCTCGTTCCTGGTGCTCACCCACCTTTTCGACCCTGGACCCAACAACTGCCTCCACGAATACGCGGTGTCGTGCCAGGCACGGTATCTGGAAGCGCTCGGGTCCGGCTGGTTCCGCACCCGCGAACAGATCGCCGGATTCTTCGACAGCCTGCGGATGGTCACGCCCGGATTGGTCCGGCCGGGCGACTGGTGGCCGGGTGGTCCATCGTTGCGACCCGGATCCGTGGCCGAGCGATTGTTGCTTGCAGGTGTCGGCTGGAAGCCACGGGATCCAGCGGACGTGACCAGAGGACCGAATCGGCTCGCGTACAACCTCGCGCATCCGTGCTGTTGCGCGGGGTCGCATCGTCTGCTCACCGGTAAGGCGAGCAGTCGATCAGCTCGTATAGATCGGCCCGCGTAGCGATACTCGGGTTCAGGCGAACAGTTCGTCGAGGGTGGTGGCGGTCAGCACTCGAGCCGTCCAGATGCGAACCCGGGCGGGATCGGCCGAGCGGATACGGTCGGCCACCGCGTCGGGCACCGGCCCGAACTTCGCAGTCAGCAACTCGAGCAGCGCCTCCACACGACCACGTGCCTCACCGCGCGCCTCGCCACGTGCTTCGATGGTTTCTGCTGTGGTCACGATCGCCTCCTTCGCTCGCGGGCCGAGCCGTTCGAAGACCGCCGCAAGATCGGCCTCGGCGGTCTCACCGACGGTCATGATGTAGGTCAGGACGGTCAGATAGTCGCCGAGCGAATCCGGGCCGGTATCGAGGGCGCGGAGGTCTTCGAGCCAGTTCAGCATATCGTGTCCCAGCCGCCCGTTTCTCGGTGCGATGCGCTGCAGGACCAGGAGGACCCTGGCCGCAGGAGTGAGATCACGTTCACGTAGGGCGGCGAGGTCCAGGACGGCGATATCGTCTAGCAGGAATTTCAGCCGGGGCAGGTGGGGACCGAGGGCTTCGCGGGCGGCGGAGTCGAGATCGAGCAGGTCGGCGAGTTCGGTGGGGTGCGCCGGCGACCAGCGGGTCCCGTCGGCGGCGTTGTGCACGACCAACGGGATGATCGCGGGCAGTGTTTTGGATTTATCGTTGTCGATGAGGTGCTGGCGCCAGATGGCAACCATGTATTCGAGCATGCGGAAGGCCATGAACCGGTCGCTGCTGGATTGGTGTTCCATCAGCAGATACACATAGGCGGGATGCCCGTCGAGGCGGGTGCAGAACAGCAGGTCGCTGAACCGGTTGCGGAGATCGGAGTGCACGAAGCTGCCCGGCTTCAACTGTAGAGCGGTCCAGTCCAGGCGGGTGCTGATCGACTCCGGTAGCGCGGCGCGTAGCTCAGAGGCGGCGTTGGCGGGGCGAGACATCACTTTGCGGAAATACGCGTCGTGCGGATTGGACCGCTGCTCGGTCATGCAGCGACTCTATGACCAGTGGTCAGCAGTCAGCCAGTCGGACGAATCGCCCCAACCTTCCGCACCGCTGGCTCAGCCCGGTAAGGGACCGGTGAGCGCGGCGAGGGCCATCGAGCGCAGCACGGCGCGGCTGAAGTCCCGGGCCGGGGCGGCGCTGTGCGGGGTGGAGTTGAGCAGCCCGAACACCGCGTGGGCCTGTACCCGGGCGGTCTCCTCGGTGAGGCCGGGCGTCATCTCGCACAGCACCTTCACCCACACCTCCACATAGCGGCGTTGGGTGCGCCGGATCTCGCGGCGGGCGGGTAGTGGCACATTGTCGAGGTCGCGGTCCTGGATGCGGATGAGTTCCGGTTCACCGAGCGCGAAGTCGAGATGGAATTCCACCAGCCCGGCCAGCGCCTGCCGGGCGCCTTCCGCGTCGGCGGCGACGGCGCTGCCGCCGTCCAGCAACCGGCGGCTGATTCCCACCAGCAATTCGACCAGCAGCGCCTCCTTGTTGGGGAAATGCCGGTACACCGCGGGACCGCTGATCCCGACCGCGGCGCCGAGATCATCCAGGCGCATACCGAGGTATCCGCGTTCGGCGATCAGCCGCGCCCCGGCGGCGAGCAACTGGCCACGCCGCTGCTGTTTCAGCAGTTCGCGCCGGGTCGGGGTGGCAGAATCGGCACTGGTCACCCGCACTCCTTTCACCAGCCCTGGACAACTCGGTTAGTCAAGATTAACCTGAAATCCAGTTATCAGCGATTAACTCAGACGTCAGGATGACGCGATGACCCGCACCGCGAGCCCAGCGCCCGCCACCAGGTCCGACTCCGCCAACCGGACCGCGAATCTCGCCCTGGCCGATCAATTGCGCCAACGTCTGGCCGAGACTGCCCGGGGCGGTCCGGAGAAGGCACGGCAGCGCCATATCGCCCGCGGCAAACTCCTGCCCCGCGACCGGGTGGACCAGCTGCTGGATCCGGGTAGCCCCTTCCTGGAGCTGTCCCCGCTGGCCGCCGACGGTATGTACGGTGGCGCCTCCCCCGGCGCCGGCATCATCACCGGGATCGGGCGGGTCTCCGGCCGGGAATGCGTGATCGTCGCCAACGACGCCACGGTCAAGGGCGGCACCTATTACCCGGTCACCGTGAAGAAACATCTGCGCGCCCAGGAAGTGGCGCTGCACAACAATCTGCCGTGCCTGTACCTGGTGGACTCCGGGGGCGCCTACCTGCCCGAACAGGACGAAGTGTTCCCCGACCGCGAACATTTCGGCCGCATCTTCTACAACCAGGCCACCATGAGCGCCCGGGGTATCGCCCAGATCGCCGCGGTCCTGGGGTCGTGCACCGCGGGCGGAGCCTACGTCCCGGCCATGAGCGACGAAGCGGTGATCGTGCGCGATCAGGGCACCATCTTCCTGGGCGGCCCGCCGCTGGTGAAGGCGGCCACCGGTGAAGTGGTGACCGCGGAGGAGCTGGGCGGCGGCGCCCTGCATTCCCGCACCTCCGGCGTCACCGACCACCTGGCCGACGACGATCGCGATGCCCTGCGCACGGTCCGCCGGATCGTGGCGACCCTGGGGCCGCGTCCGGAACCGGCCTGGGAGGTGCGGCCCGGCCGCGAACCCGCCGCCCCCGCCGACGAGCTCTACGACATCGTGCCCGCGGATCTGCGCACCCCCTACGACGTGCGCGAGGTGATCGCCCGCATCGTCGACGCGGACGATACCGGCGCCGCCGGGTTCCACGAGTTCAAGGCGGAGTACGGCACCACGCTGGTCACCGGTTTCGCCCGTATCCACGGGCATCCGGTGGGCATCGTGGCCAACAACGGCGTGCTGTTCAGCGAATCCGCCATGAAGGGCGCGCATTTCATCGAGCTGTGCGACAAACGCGAGATCCCGCTGCTGTTCCTGCAGAACATCACCGGTTTCATGGTCGGCCGCGACTACGAGGCCGGCGGTATCGCCAAACACGGCGCGAAGATGGTGACCGCCGTGGCGTGCGCGCGGGTCCCCAAACTGACCGTCGTGATCGGCGGCTCCTACGGCGCCGGGAACTATTCGATGTGCGGGCGCGCCTATTCGCCCCGTTTCCTGTGGATGTGGCCCAACGCCCGGATCTCGGTGATGGGCGGTGAACAGGCGGCGTCGGTACTGGCCACGGTGCGCGGTGACCAGCTCGACGGTGACGGGCAGCCGTGGAGCGAAGCCGACCAGGAGGCGTTCAAGGAGCCGATCCGGCGGCAGTACGAAGAACAGGGCAATCCGTATTATTCGACGGCCCGGCTCTGGGACGACGGCGTCATCGACCCCACCGACACCCGCACCGTGCTCGGGCTGGCGCTCTCGGTGTGCGCGCAGGCGCCGCTGGAACCGGTCTCCTACGGCGTCTTCCGGATGTGATCACCATGCTGAACTCGAACCATCCCCTGCCCTTCGACACGGTACTGGTGGCCAACCGCGGTGAGATCGCGGTGCGGGTCATCCGGACGCTGCGGGCCATGGGCCTGCGCTCGGTCGCGGTGTACAGCGACGCCGACGCCCGTGCCGCGCATGTCCGTGCCGCGGATATCGCGGTACGGCTGGGTCCGGCCGCGGCCCGGGACAGCTACCTGAACATCGACCGCATCGTCGACGCCGCCCGCCGCACCGGGGCCGGCGCGGTCCATCCCGGTTACGGATTCCTTTCCGAGAACGCCGCTTTCGCGGCCGCGTTGCACGCTGCCGGAATCGTCTTCCTGGGCCCGCCCGCCGCGGCGATCGAGATCATGGGCGACAAGATCACCGCGAAGACCACGGTCGCCGCGTCCGGTGTCCCCGTGGTCCCCGGGATCGCCGAACCCGGCCTGACCGACGAGCAGCTGGTCGCGGCGGCCGCCGATATCGGTTTCCCGGTGCTGGTCAAACCGTCCGCGGGGGGCGGCGGCAAGGGTATGCGCCGCGTCGACGAGCCCGCGGCGCTACCCGCCGCGCTGGTCAGCGCCCGGCGTGAGGCGGCCGCGGCCTTCGGCGACGACACCCTGTTCCTGGAACGGTTCGTCACCCGGCCCCGCCATATCGAGGTGCAGATCCTGGCCGACACCCACGGCACCGTGCTGCATCTCGGCGAACGCGAGTGCAGCCTGCAACGCCGGCACCAGAAGGTGATCGAGGAAGCGCCCTCACCCCTGCTCGATCCCGCCACCCGCGCCCGGATCGGCGCCGCCGCCTGCGCCACCGCGCGCAGCGTCGACTACGTGGGCGCGGGCACGGTCGAGTTCATCGTCTCCGCCGACCGGCCCGACGAATTCTTCTTCATGGAGATGAACACCCGCCTGCAGGTGGAGCATCCGGTCACCGAGATGATCACCGGTTTCGACCTGGTGGAATGCCAGGTTCGAATCGCGGCGGGGCAGCGGATCCGGCTGGCACAGGACGATATCCGGCTGCACGGCCATGCCGTCGAGGCCCGGGTGTACGCCGAGGACCCCGCCCGCGATTTCCTGCCCACCGGCGGCACCGTGCTGGATCTGGTGGAACCCGGTGGCCCGGAGGTCCGGGTCGATTCCGGGCTCGCGGTCGGCACGGTCGTGGGCAGCGATTACGACCCGATGCTCGCCAAGGTCGTCGCGCACGGCCCCGACCGGGACTCGGCGCTGGCCACCCTGGACCGGGCGCTCGCCGAGACGGTGCTGCTCGGGGTCCGGTCGAATATCGACTTCCTGCGGTTTCTGCTGGCCGACCCGGATGTGGCGGCCGGCCGGCTGGACACCGCGCTGCTGGACCGGCGGGCCGGTGACTTCCACGCGCCACCGGTCACCGACGATATCTTCGCGGCCGCGGCCGTGTACCGGTGGCTGCGCCGCTGGCCGACCGGCCCGGCGGACCCGTGGGATCGTCCGAACGGCTGGCGGCTCGGCGCACAGGCACCGATCCGGATCCGGCTGGCGGGCGGAGATCGGGTGGTGCACGTCGACCTCACCGGCACCCCGGAGGCCGCCGAGGTGCGGATCGAAGACGGCGCGCCCGCGCAGGCCGTCGCCGCGCTCGGTCGAGACGATGCCGCCGCCGGACTGCCCACCGGAACCGTGGTCCACACGGTGACCCTCACGCTCGACGGGATACGCCGCGACTATCGGGTGGCGGAATCCGCGGACGCGATCTGGATCGCCGGCGCGTCCGGACCGGCCCTGCTGCGGGAACTGGCCGAGGAATCGGTGCGCGCGGGTGACGCCGCCGCGCACGACGCCGAGATCCGCAGCCCCATGCCGGGCACGGTGCTCACCGTCACGGCGGAAACCGGGAAGCCGGTGGCGGCCGGCGACCCGATTCTGGTGGTCGAGGCCATGAAGATGGAGCATTCGCTGACCGCGCCGCTGGCCGGCACCGTCGAGATACTCGTCGCGGCGGGCGCGCCGGTGCGCTTGGACGAAGTGCTCGCGCGGGTGCATCCGGAACCCGCGCCCGAGGCCGGCGAACCAGCCGATACCGCAGCCGAACCCGCCGCGAGTTGATCCGGCCCGGGTCCCGGCGAATCCACACCGAGAACGAAGAGAGGCACAGGTGACCGATTTCCTGTCCACCGGCACGCTGCCCGAGCACTACCGCGACCTGGCACTGACCGTCCGGGATTTCGCGAACCAGGTGGTCGCCCCCGTGGCGGCGAAACACGACGCCGAGCACAGTTTCCCGTACGAAGTCGTCGCCGGGATGGCGAAGATGGGCCTGTTCGGATTGCCGTTCCCGGAGGAATACGGCGGGATGGGCGGCGACTATTTCGCCCTCTGCCTGGCTCTCGAGGAACTCGGCAAGATCGACCAGAGCGTCGCCATCACCCTCGAGGCCGGAGTCTCGCTCGGCGCCACGCCGATCTATCGCTTCGGCGACGAGAAACAGAAACAGGAGTGGCTGCCACGCTTGGCGAGCGGGCAGGCGCTCGGCGCGTTCGGGCTCACCGAGCCGGGCGCGGGCAGCGACGCCGGCGGCACCCGCACCACCGCGGTCGAAGACGGTGACAGCTGGGTGATCAACGGCAGCAAACAGTTCATCACCAACTCCGGCACCGATATCACCGCCCTGGTGACGGTGACGGCGGTGACCGGGCAGACCGGGGGCAAGAAGGAGATCTCCACCATCCTGGTCCCGGCGGACACTCCCGGGTTCACCGCCGAACCCGCCTACAACAAGGTCGGCTGGAACGCCTCGGACACCCATCCGCTCACCTTCGACGAGGTCCGGGTACCCAAGGAGAACCTGCTCGGCGAACGCGGTCGCGGCTACGCCAACTTCCTGCGCATCCTCGACGAGGGCCGGATCGCCATCGCCGCACTGTCGGTCGGGGCGGCCCAGGGTTGTGTGGACGAATGTGTGCGCTACGCCGGCGAGCGCGAAGCGTTCGGGAAGACGATCGGGAGCAACCAGGCGATCGCATTCAAGATCGCCCGGATGGAGGCGCGCGCGCATACCGCCCGCACCGCCTACTACGACGCCGCAGCGCTCATGCTGGCCGGGAAACCCTTCAAGAAGCAGGCCTCCATCGCCAAATTGGTGGCCGGCGAGGCCGCCATGGACAACGCGCGCGACGCCACCCAGATCTTCGGCGGCTACGGGTTCATGAACGAATACCCGGTGGCCCGGCACTACCGGGACAGCAAGATCCTCGAAATCGGCGAAGGCACCACGGAAGTACAACTCATGCTGATCGGACGGGAGCTCGGC
>NZ_BDCU01000074.1 GCF_001618425.1 Nocardia fusca NBRC 14340 | reverse complement strand
GGGCGCGGCGCGCCCGGCCAGCCGGTATAGCAGGTCACGTTCGGTGTCGGCCAGGCGCAGCGCGCGGGCCAGCGACTCCACGACCTGCGTCGACGGCGCGGTCGCGCGTCCCTGCTCGAGGCGGGTCAGGTAGTCGGCCGAAATGCCGGCGAGCGCGGCCAGTTCTTCGCGGCGCAACCCGTTGGCCCGGCGCCGCCGGCCTGCCGAGACACCGACGGTCTCGGGTGCCACCCGGTCGCGCCAGCGACGCACCGTCCGGCCGAACTCCCACGCTTCCACGCGGTCCATTCTGGACGAGTCTGCACCGGTTGTCCTGGTCCTGACGGTCCTACGAAAACCGGACGACTGGCTGCGACCCGCTCGTGCTCGCAGGCTGGAGCCATGACCGAACCCGGAACCGTCCTCATCACCGGCCCCACGCGCAACCTGGGCCGCCACGCCGTGCTGGCCATGGCCGACCGCCCGGACGGGCAGCGACCCGACCTGCTGCTCGTCGGCCGCGCCGGGCGTGACCTGACCGCGGTCGCCGACGAGGCTCGTGCCCTCGGGGCGCGCGTCCACGAGATCGGCTGCGACCTGGCGAGCCTGGCGGAGGTCCGTGCCGCCGCGGCTACCGCTCACGGCCTCCTCGCCGACGGCGCCGTCCGTCCGCTGCGCGCGTTGGTTGCCAACGCCGGCACCATGTCGGCCGACACCAGGCGGGTCTCGGCCGACGGCTACGAGCTGACTTTCGCCGTCAACCACCTCGCCCACGCACAGCTCATCGGCGACCTGCTCATCTCGTTCACCGCGCCGGCGCGGGTCGTGCTGGTCGGCTCGAACACCTACCACGCCAACTTCTGGCGCAAGCTGCTACACGTGGCCGAGGCCGAGTGGACCGACCCCGTCGAGCTCGCCCGCCCGGCCGGTGGTGAACGAACCCCGGGCATGGAGGCCTCCGGCATCGCCTACTCCAACGCCAAGCTCGCGATCCTCTATTACGCCCACGAGTTGCAGCGTCAGGCCGGCCCGGGGATCAACGTGTCCGTGTTCGAGCCGGGCTGGATGCCCGGCACCGCGCTGGGTCGCGGCGCCCCCCCAGCGTTCCAGGCGATGAGCCGCGCCCTGGGTCGGATTCCCGGGGTCTCGACGCCGCAGCGCTCGGGGCCGCTGCTGGCCGCGATGGCCCTCGACAAGCGGTGGGCACACCTGCGTGACGGCGCGTTCGTCGTGAAGACCAAGCTGACCGAGGCCCAGCCAGTGGCCCACGACCGCGGCCGGGAGCGGCGCCTGTGGGAGGCGACCGCCGAGTTGTTGGAACGCGCAGGCGCGTCGCCTACCCCGGACACAAAGATATGACCGGCGAGCCCGACACACGATCAGTGGCATGTGCGACGTCAGGCCGCCTCCTGCGTCCTGGTGCTGATGGAAGTGCGCCTGGACGGCACCAAGGAGCTGATCGCCCTGGCCGAGGGGCTGCGCGAGTCGGCCGAGTCGTGGGCCGACCTGCTGCGCGACTGCCGCAGGCGCGGCATGCGAGACCCTGAGCTGGTCGTCGGCGACGGTGCGATGGGCCTGTGGAAGGCACTCGTCGAGGTCTTCCCGGCTGCCCGCCACCAGCGATGCCGGGTCCACAAGGCCAGGAATGTCACAAACGCCCTGCCGAAGTCCGCACAGCTGGGCGCGACGAAGGCGCTGCGGGAGATCTGCAACGCCGAGGACCGCGCTCACGCCGAGAAAGCGATCGAGGCGTTCGCGAAGACCTACTGCACCAAGTGGCCCAAAGCCGTCTCGAAGATTACCGAGGACCAGGAGGAACTGCTGATGTTCTACGACTTCCCGGCCGAGCACTGGATCCACCTGCGCACCACGAACCCGATCGAGTCGACCTTCTCCACCGTCGAGTTCCGCACCAAGGTCACACGCGGCGCCGGCCGCCCGGCCGCGACCCTTGCGATGGTGTTCAAGCTCGTCGAATCCGCCCAGACCCGCTGGCGCGCGGTCACCGGAGCCCACCTCGTCGCCCTCATCCGCGCCGGAGCTCGCTTCGAACGTGGCGTGCTGGTCGAGCGCCCCGAGCCCCTGGCCGCATGAGTGACATCGTTTGACCAAAAAATCTGACATTATCCTGCCGCCGACGGCGACACTGACCGGATGATTGTCGCGCAGCGAGTCGTTACATATTGGACCAAGCAGTCCAGAGGCGGCGGCGCGGCGGCCCGCCGAAACGCGGTACCCGAGGTGTTCCCGGTGCATGCGCCTGGTCCGGCTGGTGTGCTTGTCCACGAGGTCGACGCCCACGAGCGCGATGGTTTCACGGCCTCTCATACGATCCGCACCTTGGACCGGCCGACCTCGGCACATCTCGGGCCGAGGAGTCCGATCCCCGCCCCTGATCCGGATGTGTCCGTATAAGGAATGCTTGCGGACGGTCCCGCTACATACACTGTTGAATTGCGCTGATGTCAGCGCTCTGTGTCAGGAATGCATCGGTTTACGAGCGGTGTAGCGACGATCCGGCACGGCTCATCGTCGGGGGCTACCGGCCGGCGCAGCACGCAAGATCATTCGTGTATCACGATGCTGTTGGCAGGCTCGAATGCAACCGATCATGCCTGACCCGATAATCCCGAGGACGGGGATGAGAACAAACCACAGCGGACCTGACCACGGTAGGTGAATCCAGGAGGACAACGTCATGCAGGGTAATCGTTCCCCGGCCACAGCATCTCTGGTTCAGCAGGTCAGGGCCAACTATCTGGATGGAAAGGTGCAGGACTCGCAAGTGCAGGTTGTGTTGTGTGCGGCGTGCGACCCTGGAACGCGACAACCAGCCGGGTAACAGCCGGCCGGTCCCCGTAGCGGAGTCATGCGGCGATCAGATCCCAGCAGGCATCCTCGGCGCCGCACAGCAGTTCGCGGGCGACGCGTCCTTCACCAGGAAACCGCACACGCACGGTGGTTCGCCGCAACACCGTGACGCTGGAACAGCAAGCGGTCCGGAGGAACCCTCACGACGGGCCTCCTGATTCCGGGCGGCCCGGCGCCGTTTCGCGCTGGTATGCGTCGTTCACCCGGAGCGCGCGATGCGCACGGCCGGGCAGGGATCTCGACGATGCCTGCGGCCACTCGAGCGGGATCCGACCGGCGCGCAGAGGGGGTTAGATCTCGTCACGGGACAGCGGCGGAGCGATGAGCAGGCCCTGCGCCCGGTGACAGCCGAGCCCGGACAGGGTGCGAGCCGCCACCGCGGTCTCCACTCCCGCGCCGACCACTTCGAGTCCGAACGAATCCTTCGGGTTCACCACGGCTTCATGATCGCCGGGTCCTCCGCGCCGGTACCCACCTGGCCTTCCCACATCCGGTGATGCGGACAGTTGCTGTGGTGGGGAGTATTGCGCAAGTCTGATGCGGCGATCGCTGGACATGAACCGTCCTCGAGCGTTGGTGCCGCAGACGGGAGTCGCACGTGGATACGAGCCGCGAACAAACGGTCGCCGACTCGGCGGAATTCTCGGCCGCTCACCCCGACTACGAGACCACCGGTGCCCTGGATCTGCTGCGCGGCAGCGAGTACCGATATCTGGACGACGGCGGCGTGGTGTATCTCGATTTCGCCGGCGCCGGGCTTGCCGCGACCGCTCAGCACCGAGCCCACGAGGCCAGACTGACCCAGCAATGCTTCGGCAACCCGCATTCGGAGAATCCGACGTCCCGGGCTGCCACGGCGTCGGTCGAAGAGGCCCGTCGTGCGGTGCTGGCGCATCTCGATGCCGACCCCGATGAGTACTGCGCAATCTTCACCGCCAATGCCTCCGCCGCCTGCCGCCTGGTAGGCGAAGCGTATCCATTCACCCAAGGTTCCCGATTCGTCGTGACCGCGGATAATCACAACTCCGTGATCGGCGTCCGCGAATTCGCGCGAGAGCGCGGTGGGCGGGTCGTATACGTGCCTATCGACACACCCGACCTGCGCACAAGCGACGAAGCGGTCGACGCGGCGCTACGTCCTGCCCGCACCGCTACCGCCGGGCGTCGTGGCCTGTTCGCGTATCCGGCGCAGAGCAATTTCACCGGGGTGCAGCATCCGCTGGATTGGGTGGAGCTCGCACATGAACGCGGCTACGACGTACTGCTGGATGCCGCCGCCTACCTACCCGCCAACACACTCGATCTGAGCGTGGTGAAGCCGGACTTCGTCCCGATCAGCTGGTACAAGCTGTTCGGCTATCCCACGGGCGTGGGCTGTCTCGTCGCGCGCCGGTCCGCGCTGGCCGAACTGCGTCGGCCATGGTTCGCGGGCGGCACCATCGCCGCGGCGAGTCTGCAAGGCAATTGGCACGTCGTGGCCGACGACGAGTCGGCCTTCGAGGACGGGACACTGAACTTTCTGTCCATTCCCGACGTGACCTTCGGTCTCGGCTGGTTGCGCGATATCGGCCTCGATATGGTGCGCCGCCGCGTCACCTGCCTCACCGGCTGGCTGCTGACCCGGCTGGTCTCGTTGCGCCACGACAACGGGTCTCCGATGATCCGTATCTACGGTCCGCTGGATACGGCTCACCGTGGCGGCACCGTTGCGTTCAATTTCCTCGATCCGGAGGGCGTCGTCGTCGATGAACGCCTGGTCGCCACCGAGTCGGCGGCAGCGGGTATTTCCCTGCGTACCGGCTGTTTCTGTAATCCAGGAGCAGGAGAAGCCGCTTTCGGGATCAGCCTGCCGGTCCTGAGCGGCCTTTTCGATACGCGCATGGCCACCATGGAGGAATATATCGCGGCGCTGGGACTCCCCAGCGGCGGCGCGATCCGGATCTCCTTCGGTCCGGTCTCCGATTTCACCGATGTGCAGACCTTTCTGCGTTTCGCGGAGACCACATACCGCAATCGGCCCGCCACCCAGGAAGGGCTGCGTCCCCGGGAACGCTGCTGACCGGTCGGCGTGGTCCGGCGATCGGCCGTCTCTCCGCATCCCCGGCTACTTCGCCGTCGTCGGGAGCCACGCGGGGCCCGGCATCGAGGGTGGCGTGGTCGGCGTTGTGGATCAGGTGTTGCAGGGCGAGCATCGCCTGCGCGAGATCCTCGGCGGAGTGCGGGCCGTCGACCGGCCGGCGTTCGGCGACGGCGGCCTTCCCCGTCGAGGGCAGGGCGAGTGGGCATCGGGTGGTCTCCTTCGCGGTGCCACAGCACCGGGCTCCGTCCGGGCGGAGGTGCCGCTGGCCGCCGGTGAGGGTTCCCGCCAGATTGCCAGTGCGCGTTGAACTGCGGTTTCCCACGCGGTGTCAGTAAGTTCTCCCCCGAACGGATTTCCTGCCGTCGCGGGCTGCGCGGACGATGTCGCGGCGCCTGCGATCATGGCACGCGCCCGCGTCGCGCGCGGCTGGATTTCGGCCACCATGGAAACGCGTGGCATCCGAGGTAGTCACACTGGCCAACCTGAATCCTGGCTGGATAGGAGAGACTGGAGCACGAGCAGAGTCGATGTCGTGACCCTCACTCTCACCGCCGGTGCGGAAACCGTGCCGGACATGCGGTTCTACTACAACAGCATGGATATGCGGCCCGAGCGGCGTGACGTCGATGGTTGGGGTACCAGCGTCGAGCTGGCCGGTGTGGTGCAACTACTCGATGCTGTGGCCGCCGGAGACCTCGAGATCACCGATATGCGGCGCGCTCTTGTCCGTGTCGCCAACGAACTCGAACGACGCTCGCTGACAGATACTAGTGATGGCCTATCGAGGCGTACGCCCGTTCCGCCCAACCGGCCCCGGCCGCCCGATACGGGCCATTGCCGCGGTCGGGCTGGCGTGGTGTCTGGTGCTCGCATTCACCCTGCCCGGACCGTCGATCCTGGCCGGTGCCGCGGTCGTGGCCGTGGGTCCATTGATCTACACGGCGCGCCGCCGCCCGACAGACAGCGATATCACGTGAACAACAATAGGATTCGCCTGACCGGAAGGGGTTCCGAATGTCCCGTGACCACACCTGGCCGGCTCGGCTCACCGCAACGACAGCGCCGGCGTCGGTGATCTGGATCCGTCTCTACGTGGGCGCGGTGTTCTTTTTCGAAGGCATCCTGAAATTCCTCTACCCCGAAAGGCTCGGCGCCGGCCGATTCGACAAAGCCGGTATCCCGGCCCCGGAATTCTTCGGCCCTCTCGACGGAGTGCTCGAGATCGTCTGCGGCGCCTTGATTCTGGCGGGGCTGTTCACCCGGCCCGCGGCGGTACCGATGATCGTGAACATGCTCGGCGCGCTGTTGATCACGAAGCTGCCGATCCTGTGGGGTGAGGCGGCACTGTTCACCGGGAAGTCCGGGTGGTGGGATTTCGTCCACGAGTCCCGCATCGACCTCGCGCAGCTGTGCGGCAGCGCATTCTTGCTCATTGTCGGTGCCGGCGCCTGGTCATTCGACGCACGCCTGGCTCAGGGTGCTACGACGACGACCCCGCACCCACCCGGCCGGAAGACTCCCCGGTGAGAACCTCACGGGCAAGCTCACGCACGGCACACCAAACCTCGGCCAACGCGGCAGGTCCGGCCTCGGTGGCCCGGTAACCCCATCGCGCGTTCGGCACCAAACCGTGGGCTCGGGTCAAATGAAACAGGTCAGGCCCGGCACTCGACCGGGCCTGACCTGGGATTCTATGTGGACCTTGGGGGACCTTACTACAACCCTAAAAGCGCAGGTAGAAGCCCTGAAACGCGGTTAGAAGCCCTGGAAATCCTGATCCAGAAGCTACCCGACATCACAATCCCGGCCCCGCCACCCGTGGCGCGACCCAACCACAGCAGGCACGGCAGCTCGATGCCGACCGAGTCACGGAGCTGATCACCGGTTATCAGGCCGGAGCAACGGTGTATGAACTGGCTGCTCGATTCGGTATCGAACGACGCACGGTCAGCAATATCCTCCACCGACATGAGGTGCCCATGCGCCGCCGCGGCCTGTCCCCCCGACCAGGTCGACACCGTCATCCACCTATACAAACTCGGCTGGTCACTGGCACGCGTCGGCAACCATCTCAACGTCAACCGCACCACCGTCCTGGCCGCACTGCATCGACGCGGAATACCCACGCGAGATCCGCATGGGCGGGTCCGCGCATAGCCCGGACGGCCGCGACCGCCGGAGGCCGGTGCCGGAGATGACGCTTCCGCTACCAGCCCCAGGTAGGTTGCAGCGGACCGGACGCGACTTGTTAATTGTCACCGTCAGCGGAGCGACGATCATCGGCGTCTGGTGTCGTGCTGGACTCCGAGTATGAAGGATGAGCAGAAGACGATCCCTTTCCCTCCGAGGTACGCGATCAGCTCGATCACGCTGCGGAACCGATCCGGACATCGGGTGCGCTTGTGATCTGCGGATTCCCGGCGTCGGGCAAGTCTTCAGCGGCACAGTTCCTCGCGGCCTGCACCGGCGGCATGGTGCTGGACAAGGACCAGCTCGCTCCGGTGTTGGAAGAATCGGTCAGGCGTCGGCCGACTGGAGATCCGTTCGATCGGGACTCCGATACCTATCGCGAGCTCGTGGCGCCCGGGATCTACGACAGCCTGATCCGCACCGGCCTGACCGTGGCCGCCCGCCAACCGGTGGTGCTGGACGCCCCGTTCCTGTCGACCGTGCGCGCGGCAGGCGCCGCAGGACTTCCGTTGGGAGTTTCATGCGGCAGCACGCCGAAGCCGAGGCAGACCTACCGGTCGTGACCGTCTGGATCGACTCTCCCACCGAGCAGATCCGGCAACGGATGATCGCGCGAGGTTCAGCCCGCGACGCGCCGAAGCTGGCGGACTGGCTCGGGTACCGGTCCGAAGTTCTCGATTCCGGAGTCCGGGAGCTCGCCCACACAGTGTGCGAGCGATCGGCGAGTTGGGTCGATTCTCGATCACAGTCTCCGGACGTAGGTTCTACCCGATCGCTGTGAACGAAAGAGTGCACACTGCAGGGCACGCCTGGACACGGGTCTGTTCCCGTCCGCGACGGCGCGATGAGCAGGCGCGCACATGTTCTCACCCGTCTGTCGCAGCGGCGACTACCCGTCCCTGCCACTATCAGCATCGACCTCGACGGCCGCGTTCTCCCAGATGCACCTCGATGAATTGGTCCTGCGGGACTGCCAACCTCAGCCTGGCGCTCATCCGGTTGATCGTATTGCGATTTCACCTTCACGGATCGCAGAGTGCTCTTGGCTGGTTGGCCTCGACTTCTCGTGAGTGGGGCCAGACGATCTGCACGGCTACGGCGTGAGTACCGCTGCGGCTGCGGCGCGTGCCTCGCCGGGGTCGGCGGTCGCGAGTACGGCGGTGGCGGCGCGGCGGCAGCTGTCGAGGGTGGCGCTCGCCAGTGTCGCGCCGACCGCGGCGACGGCGGGGGCCGCTACGGATACTGAGGAGACGCCGAATCCGGCGAGCACACAGGCCAACTGCGGATCAGCGGCTGCCTCGCCGCAGACGCCGACCGGTTTGCCCGCGGCGCGCCCGGCGGCGGCGGTGCGGGCGACCAGGGCCAGAACCGCGGGCTGCCAGGGGTCGGTGAGTGTGGCGAGTTCGGCGGACATGCGGTCTGCGGCCATTGTGTACTGGGCGAGATCGTTGGTGCCGATCGAGAGGAACTCGACGTGTTCCAGGATCTGCTCCGCCTGTAGGGCCGCCGCGGGGACCTCGATCATCACGCCCGGGACCAGACCGCGCTCCCGGACCTTGCCGGCGAACGACTTCGCCTCCGCGGCAGTGGAAATCATCGGCGCCATCACCCATAACGCCCGGCCCGCGGCGGCCTCGGCGATCGCGTCGAGCTGCCGGTCCAGGATGGCGCTGTCGCGGGCGGCCAGGCGGATACCGCGGACCCCGAGTGCGGGGTTGGCTTCCTCGGCGTGGTCGGCGAAGCTCAGCGGCTTGTCCGAACCCGCGTCGAGAGTGCGGATCACCACTTTCTGCCCGGGGTAGGCGTCGAACACTTCCCGATAGAGCGCGGCCTGTTCGGCGACGGCGGGCTCGGATTCGCGGTCCAGGAAACACAGCTCGGTGCGAAACAGGCCGACGCCCTCGGCTGGTGTCTGCTGCCGTGCCGCCCGGGCTCCGGCCCCGTCCTGGACATTGGCCAGCACCTCGATCCGGTGACCGTCGGCGGTTGCGCCGGGACCGGTCCAGGCCGCGGTGCGTGCGGCCAGCGCCCGGTATGTGGTCAGTGCGCGGTCGGCGTATTCCGCGTCCGGCCCGATCACCACCTGTCCGGTCGTACCGTCGACGAGGACATCGACGCCCGCCGGTACTTCGTCGAGTCCATCGACCGCGACGACGCACGGGATGCCGAGCTGGCGGGCGATGATCGCGGTGTGGCTGGTCGGGCCGCCGAGTGAGGTGGCCAGGCCGACAATGAGGTTCGGGTCGAGTCCGGCGGTGTCGGCCGGGGCGAGATCGGCGGCGAGCAGGATCGAGGGCTGTGCCGGTGCCGGGATACCGGGCTCGGGCGCTCCGGCGAGCTCGGCCACCACGCGATCGCAGACATCGCGCAGATCGGTAACCCGCTCGGCCATCAATCCGCCCAGCCCTCTGAAGATCTCGGCGAACTGGTCGGTGGCCGCGACCGCGGCGACCGCGGCGGGCGTACCGGTGGCGATCGCTTTCTCGACGGCGCCCAGCCAGCCGCGGTCGGCGGCCATGGCGGCATTCGCGGCGAGCACTTCGGTCGCGGCACCGCTCGCGCGGGCGGCGCGCTCGCGCAGGCGCCGGCCCACCGCGGTCGCGGCTGCATGGAAGTGTGCGAGCTCAGCGTGCCGATCGGACTCGGCGACGGCCACGGACCGCATTTCGACGGGCACCCGCGGAGCCGGCCTGATCGTTGATGCGACCGCGATGCCCGGGACCGCGGGTGTGCCGTGCAGGGTGGCGCCAGCTGCCTGCAGCGCTGTGTCCTGCGGTGATGGGTTCATTCGATTCCTCCTCCACGCCGGTGTCGAGGACCTGCACCGTGATGCAGTGGTCGGCTCGATGTGATCCAGACTACGCACAACTCTTGACAAAGCAACACATGCGGGCATAAAACAACAGGAACCAACATACAGGCGGAGGAGCGGATGTACGCAGAGGAGCGCCAGCAGGCCATTGCCGTGCTGGCCGCGGATCGCGGGCGCGTATCGGTCGCCGAACTTTCCGAGCAGTACGGCGTCACCACCGAGACGGTGCGGCGCGACCTCGCCGTGCTCGAGCGCATGGGTTTGATCCGGCGGGTACACGGCGGAGCCGTCCCGGCCACCGCCTTGACCACAATCGAGCTGGGCACCAGCGAACGGGAGCATTCACATGCCGCCGAGAAGGACCGCATCGCCAAGGCCGCCCTGGACTATTTACCCCCCACCGGCGGCAGCGTGCTGCTCGACGCCGGGACCACGACTGCTCGGGTCGCCGCCGCCCTGCCTACCAACCGGGATCTGGTGGCGCTGACGAATTCGGTGCCGATCGCGGCCCGCCTGAGCGGGAATGCGGGCGCACGACTGCACCTGATCGGCGGCCGCGTGCGCGGGGTGACCCAGGCCGCGGTCGGCGCCGAGGCGCTCCGGGCGCTCGGCGAGCTCCGGGTCGATGTGGCCTTCATCGGCACGAACGCGCTCACGATCGGGCACGGCCTGTCTACCCCCGACCCTGATGAGGCCGCAGTCAAACGTGCGATGATCGCCGCCGCGCACCGGGTCGTCGTGGTGGCCGATGCGAGCAAGGTCGGCCGCGAGGATCTGCTGCGTTTCGGCGCGATCGAGGAGGTCGACGTGCTGGTCACCGATACCGGACTGCCGACCGCGGTGCACGCCGAACTGACCGAGTGTGGGATCGAGGTGGCGACCGCGTGATCATCACCGTCACCGCGAATCCGAGCATCGACCACACCGTCACCCTGCCGGAATCGCTTCGGCGCGGGGCCGTGCATCGTGCCCGGGCCGCGCTGTCGCATCCCGGCGGCAAGGGCATCAATGTCTCCCGAGTGGTTGCCGCGGCGGATATCGCGACTGTCGCCGTGCTCCCCGGTAATGCGGGCGATCCGCTGCTGGCGATGCTCACCGATGCCGGCATCGACCATTACGCGGTGCCGTGCGCCGGTGCGGCGCGTACCAACCTCACCCTCACCGAATCCGACGGCACCACCACGAAGATCAACGAGCCCGGCGCGGCGCTGTCGGCGGACGGTCTTGCCGCATTGTCGGATCAGGTCCGCCGACTGGCCGGCGCGGCCTCCTGGGTGGTGCTGTCGGGGTCATTGCCGCCGGGCGTTCCCGACGACTGGTACGTGGATCTGCTCGCCATGCTGCGCGGCACCAAGGTCGCGGTCGACACGTCGGATGCGCCACTGCTGGCGCTCGCCGCCAATCTGGAATCGGCAATGCCGCAATTGCTCAAACCGAATTCCGAGGAGCTGGCCCAGCTCACCGGGGCCGACCCGGTCGAATTGGAGGATCCGGCAGCCGCCGCGCAGGCAGCGCGCTCCCTCGTCACCCGTGGCGCCGAGGCCGTGCTCGCGACACTCGGCGGTGCGGGAGCCGTCCTGGTTACCCGGGACGGCGCGTGGCACGCGCAGGCACCGGCTATCACCCCGCGCAGCACTGTCGGCGCGGGTGATGCGGCACTGGCCGGGTATCTGCTCGCCGATCTCGAGGGCGCGGCCCCGGCCGATCGACTGCGCCGCGCCGTCGCCTACGGCAGCGCCGCCGCCACCCTGCCCGGCACCGGATTGCCCGGCCCGCATCACACCGACCCCGGAGCCGTGGCCGTCACGACGCCGGTACCCCTGCACAGTCGCTGAAGGACACCGCGATGGCCTACCCGTCCCCTCCCCCCGATCCCGTCATCACCACCGATCTGGTCAGCCTCGACTCCGGTCTCGGCACCGACAAGCAAGCAGTCATAGCGGCGCTCGCCCAACGGCTCACCGACAGCGGTCGCGCCGCCGACGCCACCGCCTTGCGCGATGCCGCACTGGACCGCGAGAACCGATCGGCCACCGGATTACCGGGCGGTATCGCGATCCCGCACTGCCGGGACAAGACGGTCACCAGTGCCGCGCTGGCCTTCGCCCGCCTCGACCCGAAGGTCGACTTCGGAGCCCCGGACGGGCCCGCCGACCTCGTCTTCCTCATCGCCGCACCCGAGGGCGCGGGTAGCGAGCATATGAAGCTGCTCTCCAGTCTCGCCCGCGCACTGGTCCGGCCGGAGTTCGTCGCCGCGCTGCGTGCTGCCGCCAGCCCTGACGAGGTGATAGCGCTGGTCGGGGAGGTGATCGGCGGGCAGCCCGCACCGACCCCGGATACCCCGGCGCCGGAGCCCGCCCCGGCACCGTCCGACCGGCATGCCGGAAGTGCCGAATCCCAGCCCGTTTCGAAGAGATCAGCCCTGAGCGACGAGGTATCACCGGGACGGACGATCGTCGCGGTCACCGCCTGCCCGACCGGAATCGCCCACACCTACATGGCCGCCGACGCGCTGGTCGCCGCGGGTGAGCGCGCCGGAGTCACCGTCCGGGTGGAAACCCAGGGATCCAGCGGCGGCACCCCACTGAGCGCCGAAACCATCGCCGCCGCACACGCTGTCATTTTCGCCACCGACGTCGGTGTCCGCGGCAGGGAACGGTTCGCCGGAAAGCCGGTGATCGAGTCCGGCGTCAAACGGGCCATCAACGAACCCGACACCATGGTCGATGAAGCTCTGCGCGCGGCCCGCAACCCGGTGGCGGGGACCGTCTCGGGATCCACCCGCCCAGCGGCAGACCCGGCCCCGCCCGCGCTCGGCTGGGGCACTCGGCTGCGACAGATTCTACTCACCGGCGTCAGCTACATGATCCCGTTCGTGGCGGCCGGGGGCTTGCTCATCGCGCTCGGGTTCCTGATGGCCGGCTACGAGATCGCCGAGAACGCCCAGAACATCGTGCTGGACAACTCCATCACCGCTCTCCCCGCCGGCGGACTCACCACCTACCTGGGTGCGGTGTTGTACCAGCTGGGCGCGCTCGCATTCAGCTTCCTGGTACCGGCGCTGGCCGGATACATCGCCTTCGCAATCGCTGACCGGCCCGGTCTCGCACCAGGGTTCACCGCCGGAGCCGTTGCTGTGTTCGTCGGCGCCGGCTTCCTCGGCGGCCTCGTCGGCGGCCTGGTCGCCGGATTCGCGGCCCTCTGGGTAGCGAAACTCCCTGTCCCGCGCTGGGCCCGCGGACTGATGCCGGTGGTGGTGATCCCGCTGTTCGCCTCGCTGCTCGTCGGTGCGCTGATGTTCATCATTCTCGGCAAGCCGCTTGCCGCGGTCACCAGCGGTCTCACCGATTGGCTCAACAGCCTCACGGGTACTTCGGTCCTCGCCCTCGGGGCCATCCTCGGGCTGATGATGTGCTTCGACCTCGGCGGACCGGTCAACAAGGCAGCGTACGCCTTTGCTGTTGCCGGATTATCCGTCACCGACCCCGCCTCGCTGCGGATCATGGCCGCCGTGATGGCTGCCGGTATGGTGCCGCCACTGGCGATGGCGCTGTCCACCGCGGTCCGCCCGCGTCTGTTCACTGCTGCCCAGCGCGAAAACGGTAAGGCCGCCTGGCTCCTCGGTGCCGCCTTCATCTCCGAGGGCGCGATCCCCTTCGCTGCCGCCGACCCGCTACGGGTCATTCCGTCCATGATGGCCGGCGGGGCGGTCACCGGTGCCCTGATCATGGCCACCGAGACCACCCTCAGCGCACCGCACGGCGGGATCTTCGTCTTCTTCGCTGTGGGCCACATAGCCTGGTTCCTTGCCGCACTCGCCGCCGGCACGGTCGTCGGTGCGCTCTGTGTGATCGCGGCGAAGGAGCTGATCGAGCCGCGCAGTGCCGCGGCCGCCGTACCCACCACTGTCTGACGTCGTAACCGACTACATCTCAAGGAGAAGTGCTTTCATGGCCAGTACCACCGTCACTGTCGCCTCCGCCATCGGCCTGCACGCCCGGCCTGCCAATATCATTGCCGAGGCGGTCTCCGACACCGGGACCGCGGTCACCCTGTCCCTGGTCGGCGGCGACCCGGTCGACGCCGGATCCGCCCTGATGATCATGACCCTCGGCGCTACCCACGGCACCGAGGTCGTGGTCACCAGCGACGACCAGCAGGCCCTGGACCTGGTAGCGAAACTGGTGGCCACCGACCTGGATGCCTGAGTGGCCGAACGCACGATGGGCGGCGGTATTGCGGAGCAAGCGTTCCGCACGCCTTGCGCGCCGTGACCCGTTCGGTCCGAGGGCAGGCGACGTCCAAATCACCTGCATCGCAGACCGAACCAGCGAACCACGCTCTCCTACCTGCAACTACGGCATACCTGGTTTCTTGAGCGACTACGACGGGAATCGCCTCGACGACCGACCGGCGAGTTCCAATTCGGCCTTATGCCAGATCCCGTGGTCCCGGAGTCCGTATTGTCCGAAGAGGATTCGGTGGTGCGGGACCTCGAATCGGGCACCCCAAATCCGAGGGTCTGTCAGGAACTTTGGGGGTGGAGGTGATCCAGAACGGCCTGATTCGCAGCCACGATCCCCGGTTGCGGCGCAATTCACAACAACCGTCTCGACACGATGGCTGCCAACCCGCTGGGTCGGGCCCTGTACTCGGAGATGTATGCCGACCCGACCTGCGGGGCGAACGTCGCTCGGTTCGCGTTCTTCAACCCCGCCGCCAAGCGGTTCTACACCGACTGGGAGCGCATGGCCCGCTTCGCCGTGGGCGCGCTGCGCATCGAGGCGGGTAAAACCCTACGACCCGGAGTTGTCGAACCTGATCGGCGAACTGTCCACCCGCAGCGACGCCTTCCGCGTGATGTGGGGGTCCCATCACGTACATGCTTTCGGCGAGAGCACGAAACGCCTCAACCATCCGCTCGTCGGCGACCTGGAGCTCGATCAGGAGACCATGACCCTGCCGGACGAGAGCGGCCTGAGCGTGGTCGTTTACAGCGCACCCCCCGCGACCGCGGCCGAGGACGGGCTGAAGCTGCTCGCCAGCTGGTCCGCCACGACCGGACACGAGAACGTTGGGCACATACCTGGCCCGACGGCTGGTACAGCGTTCTAGGCCGGGACCGGCAGGTCGGTGGCGAACTCGCGGATACCTCGGACGAAGCCTGTGTGGTCGTAGCGGTGAACGACGTGATTCACGCGCGGGAATCGCAGCAGGCGTGTCTGCGGGGCGAGTTCAACGACCCGCGCGACATCGTCGTCGTCCAGCGCTCCGACCAATCCATACCGATCGAGGCGCATCCAACGAGCGTGCATGAGCAGGATCGGTACGCGTGTGCGGCGAAGGGCGTCGGCGTGGGAGAAGTCGCCGTACATGCGGCCGTCGACGAAGGCGCGGGCGAAGTCGGGGTCGAACATGGACAGGGAGCGGAACAGATCACCGAACGAGGAGGGAGCCCACCAGGCCCGGAAGCCGGAGGGCTCGCCGGGGTGGCGACGTTCCCAGCGACGGACGCCGCGGTCGATGATGTCCACCGCCCAGCCGGGAAAACGTTTCACCCGGCGGGGTGAAACGGGCAGTTCCTGGCCGCGGAAGTAGTCGGCGAGGCGGCGATCCGGTTTCTCGAGAACCTCGACAGCGTGGACGAGTCCGTTGTAGACGAAGCGGTCACGGTCGCGGAACCGCGGCCACTCCACCGAGAACACCGGGGCGTCCTCCAGCACGACGCCGGCAACCGAGTCGGGGGCGTTCGCCGCGAGCCAGAGCGCGATGATGCCACCGGAGGAGTTACCGGCAACGACGGCCGGACGCCGCACCACCTGCCGCAGGAACTCTCGCAGGTGCGCGCCGACGATGTCCCAGGTGTAGTGCCCGGGTGTCCAGGTAGAGGTGCCGTGCCCGGTGACGTCGACAGCGAAGATCTCGAAGTCCTTCGACAACTCGGCGGCGACCCGCGCATAGGTACGCCAGGTGCCCATCTGCGCGGGGATCAGGACGAGGGGGCGGCCCCTGGCGGGCCCGCGGACGTAGCCGAGACGCACGTTGTCGCCGACGGCAGCAAAACCGTGCGTGAACCCCAGTTCGACGAGATCGGGCGGCAACGGCTCAGGCTTGCCCTCGAAGGGATTACGCTCCACGCCCCCGAGTCTCGCACGAGTGCGCGAGTGTCTATCCAGTGCGGTATCTCCTGATGAGGACGTCACCGAAGTCCGCTTCGACGTCGTTCGAGCTCTCCATTGCGGCTGCACCGACCAGGAAGACAGGCATATCCGCCCGATATTCGGCGAGTACTACCGGAACACCAACCCGGCGCCCGCCAGCGGGTATGCGATCCTGAAACGCGAGAACCGGCCAGGTGACTTCTGGCCGGTTCTCGTTCGGGGATCTCAGGCGTCCAGCATCCAGAACCAGGGGGCCTGTTCGTAGCGCAGCCTGTCCCGCGGGCGCCCGCTGTCCACCAGGATGTCGTCGACCTGGCGGCTCAGCGCGAGGTCACCGGGTTCGGACCACATCGCGGTGGGCTCGACCGCGAACCGGCCGTCCAGCCCGAACCACAGGCACACGTCCAGGTACGGCCAGAGGCCGTGAGCATCGAGGAGCCGGTAGCCAGCGGCGACGCCGTCACCGCTGGCGCCCATGTTGGCCTCCAGCATTCCCTGGTCCCAGGTCAGATGGTCGGGGTCTTCGGCTATCAGCGCGGGCCAGTCGATCGGGTGATCGGTCCGTGCCCAGTTCGGCCACGGGCCTTCAGGGAGTTCCAGCGGTACGCCGGCCAGCGCGGCCGCCAGCGGTCCCGGCATCTCCAGCAGCAGTTCCACCGGCAGCAGGAACTCGGCACCGTGCCCGCACGATCCGCCGCCCTCGGCGCCGCCGAACGCAGCGACCCGCAGGGCATCGGCCCACATCACCGTCTCCCGGCCGAAGTGCGACCGGCACTCGTCCCAGTCGCTCTGCGCGATATCCAGCACCTCCGGGTCGGCGGTGCGGAGGTTGTCTTCCCAGTTCACTGGTTTTCCTTTCCTTCGGGTTCCCCGGCGCCCGGTCGAGCGCCGGCGGTTCTACGGGTCGCGCTATAACAGCGCGTACTGCTCCTCCTCTTGGTCGAGATATCGCCACTCGATCCGGGTGACGGTGCTCTCGGGGGTGCAGCCTTTGTGGGTGCCGCAGAAGAATTCGACGAACTCGGCCGGGGTCATCTCCGGGAAGCCTTCGGCCAGGACCTCATCGGAGGTGATCTCGTCGAGGCGTTCGCGGCGGACCGCGAGCACCCGCACGTCCACGATCCGCACCAACGGCTCACCGCGGCGGCGGCCCATCACCTTGCGGCACAGGGTCAGCCGGTCCCCGGGCCGGAGCACGTGCCAGCCCATCCGCCGAGTGACGGTCTTGCTACGGGCGCGGACCTGGGGTTCGGTCAGCGCCACCGACATGAGCCTTGCCATGGCTCACTCCTTCTCTTCTATCTGGGTTTGTTCTGCGTCCTGGGCGAGGTATCGGTACAAGGTGGCCCGCGAGACCCCGAACGCCTCGGCGACCTGCTCGACGGGCTGCTCCTCGCGCAGCGCGGCCCGGGCCATGGCGAGCTGGGCCGGGCTGAGCTTGCGCGGCCGGCCGGGCTGCTTGCCCTGGGCGGCAGCCACTTCACGCGCGTGAGCAGCGCGCTCGCGCATGAAGGTGCGCTCCATCTCGGCGAATAGCGCCAGCATCGCCACGGCGATCTCGGCCATGCCCGAGGTGTCGGTGGTGTCGATCGGCAGCGGGTCCCGCAGCGTCTTCACCCCGATACCGCGCTCCCTCAGTTCGTGAACGAGGTTGAGGCACTCGCGCAGGTTGCGGCCGAGCCGGTCGAGGTTGGTGGCCACGATCGTGTCGCCTTCGCGGGCGTACTTCAGCATCTTCTTGAACTCGGGCCGGTCGACGGTGGCGCCGGTCTTCTTGTCGGCGTAGATCCGATCCGCCTCGATGCCGTGCTCGGCGAGTGCGACGAGCTGGCGTTGGAGGTCTTGGTGGGTGGTGGAGACGCGGGCGTAGCCGAGGTCCATCTATGCGACCGCCTGTCCGGTCGGGGCGTGCGCGCTGTCGAGTGCTCGCGCGAACAGAAGCTCCTCCTTGTGCCGCAGCGCCACCCCGCGTTGTGCGGTGTGGACTGGTCCGCGACGCCCGTGCACGAGCACGCTGGTCCGGGCGGGGTGGGCGTGCACGACCCAGATGCTGGTGAGGTCGAATTCGGCAAGGGTCAGGGTCCGCGGCCGGCGGGGCCCGGTGGCGATCCAGAGACCAGCGCCATATCCGGCCAGTGCGTCGAGGGTTTCCAGCGCGGTCGCGGCGCGGGTGGCGGTGGAGACGAATCCGACGATCGAGACGGCCGGTCGGGGTGGCGGTGCGCCGAGATCGCCGGTCCATGCCCCCCAGAGAGCGAGGGTGGACCGGTCGAGTTCGGGTCGCTGCCCCGCGGTCACGCGGTCGGCCCAGACGTGGGCATCGATAGCGATCACCGGGTGCACCGTGTAGTCGCTGACCTTCGTCCTGGGGAGTACGACGCCGTTCCACCCAGCCGCGTGAACTGCGTCGCGGACATGCTCGGGTACACCGGTCGGGGCCGAATTGCTTGTCATAGCTGCCTCGCTCACCTCTATACTGTCTCATAATTTTATTATGTGACATGGTTTTGCGACGCAATTTCGAGATGAGAATATGCGACTCGCTGACGTGGGATTACCTTCCGCCGCCCGGGGTCTCGTCGGGGTGTCTCGAAACCTTGATTGCCTGCTCACTGAGAGGCGACACGAAAATGTCAGTGGTCTGACCTGCGGATACGACAGCTGTGTCAGTAGCGTGCGACACGGGGTGTCAGTAGCGGGTTCGATGTCGATACGTGCCGTGACCTGGGCTGCGAGACTCTGGGCATGAACAGTTCTGAGCTCCCCGCGGATATCGTGAAGATCGCAGAGTTCCTGGCCCGCAATGCCGAACTGTCCGGCGGGGCGATGAAGTGGAACGAGGAGGCCAAGATCAAGGCCAGCATGATGAACGAGCCGGCGCGGTGGGTTTCTGCTCGGGTCTCGCCGCAGGCGATCGAGGCCGCATGTTGTGAGGCCGGGCTCCCAGCAGACGATGCCGCCACGGTCGGAGAGTTTCTACGGAAGGTCCACGGGGGCAAGCGACTTGTCCCGAACAACCAGTACCGGAACTTCGAGTTCGCAATCCCTTTCGATCCGGTGAACTGACGGGCCCGACGTAGGTCGGATGGGGGGTGCTCGGCTATGAGGCTTCCGCCGTGCCCTGCTGGACGGCCTTTACCTCGCCGTGCACGACGGCGAGACTGACGCCGACACCGCGGGAGATCTCGCGCAGTGACTGGCCCTCGGCATGCCGGGCGAGGATGGCGCGGCGTTTGTCGTCGTCGACCACTCGCGGGCGACCGCCCTTGCGGCCGCGGCGGGCGGCGGCCTCCAGGCCGTCGCGGGTTTTGCGGACGATGTCGCGGCGTCGGTCTTCGGCCAGTGCGAGGGCGAGGTCCAGGATCAGGCTGCGCTCGGTGTGCTCGCCGGCGGCGATGCCGTGCAGGATCTTCACCGCGACGCCTTGCTGGAACAGGTCGTTGAGCACGATCAGGCCTTCGAGGAGGTTGCGGCCGAGGCGGTCGGCTTCCTGGACGGTGAGCATGTCGCCGGGTCGCATGTAGTCCAGTGCGGCTTGGAGGCCGGGCCGTTCGGAGAGCTTGAGTGTGCCGCTGATCTTCTCCTCGAACACCCGCACGCAGATCGGGTCGAGATCATCGTGCTGTCGCTGGGCCTCCTGTTTGCTCGTGCTGACCCGCACGAGCCCGACGAGCGCCATCCCAGGGGCCTCCAAGTGTTCGGCAAACGCGTTCCACAACCGGGTGGGAGGGTACCGGAAAACGAACGGGTTTCCGAACATTCGTTCCTGCGGAAACCCGTTCGCGGCATCGGCGGAGGCTGGCGTTCGTCAGACGGTCGGTTAATGAACAGCGGAGCCGCTGGGTAGGTGGGCGGGTAGCGGACCGCCCCTGCGCGAAGTTTCGACGGCCCGGATTAATGCTGTTGTTGCACCGAGCGGAGGGCGGTAGCGTGACCGGCATGCAGCGTGCTGAGTCCACCACGACGCCGGACGACGTCCCGGCGCGCTGAACCCTGTTCTGATTCGAAGCCCCGGGCGGATGCCCGGGGCTTTTCCGTGTGGTCATCCGTCCTCGACCGGTAGGAGGCCCGCATGTACGACCACCGAAAACTCGGCCGGGAGCTCGGCTTGTTCGATACCGATCCGCTGATCGGGTCCGGACTGCCGTACTGGCTTCCCGACGGCGCCGTCGTGCGCCACTGCCTCGAAGAATACGTTCGCGACGCGGAACAACAGGCCGGCTACCAGCACGTGTACTCGCCGGAGCTCGGCAAACGCGAACTGTACGAGATCTCCGGGCACTGGGCGCATTATCACGACGACATGTATCCGCCGATGGATATCGGCGGTGAACAGGTGGTGCTGCGCCCCAGTCTGTGCCCGCATCACGCGCTGATGTATCGGTCCCGCTCACGCAGCTATCGGGAACTGCCCCTGCGTCTGGCCGAGCTCGGCGGTATGCACCGCTCGGAGCCCTCCGGAGTGCTGGGTGGCCTGACCAGGGTGCGATCGATCCAACTCAACGACGCCCACATCTTCTGCACCCTCGACCAGGTCGCCGACGAGGCCCTCGCCGCGTTGGCGATGATCGAATCCGCCTACCACGCCATGGGGATCACCGTCGTCCGGTACCGGCTGTCGCTCCCCGGCCCGGGCGGGAAATACGTCGCGGCACCCGAGATGTGGCAGCGCGCCCGCGAGATCCTTGCCGAGGTATTGGACCGGTCCGGGATCCCTTACGAGGCAGTAGAAGGTGAGGCCGCGTTCTACGGGCCCAAGATCGACGTCCAGTTACACGATCATGCGGGACGCGAATCGACCCTGTCCACCGTGCAGGTCGACTTTCACCAGCCCGAGCAGTTCAACCTGCACTACATCGGCGCCGATGGCGGCAAGCACCGGCCGGTCATGGTGCATCGCAGCATCATCGGCAGCGTGGAACGGGCCGTCGCCCACCTCATCGAACAACACGGCGGCGCGTTCCCGGCCTGGCTGGCCCCGGTGCAGATCATGGTGCTCCCGGTGTCCGGCGCCGAGGAACCCGCCGCCGCTGAACTCTATGATCGGTGCCGGCGGGCAGGATTGCGTACCCGGGTCGTCGGCGTGGAAGTGGGAAGCCTGGCTGCCCGTGTGCGTGATGCCAGGCTGGTGCCCTACCACTTCATCCTCGGCCCGGCCGAGGTCTCCCGCGGGGACGTGGCCGTCCGCCTGCGAGATGGGCGGCAACTACCGGCCCAACCCTCCGATCACGTCGTGGCGGGCGTACGCGCGTTGATCGATGCCCGCAACCCCCGATTGTGGACCGACTGATCGGGAGCGGCTCCACCGAAGAACCTGAACCCACCACCACCACAGCTACTGCCCGACACGCCAGCGTCTCGGACCGTGCCCGAACCTTGTCCAGAAAAGGAGTACTTGCAAACATGTCAGGCGGGTTAATCATCGTTGGACAGCGATGATTAACCCGCTTGTGTTCAAGAATGCGTCGATTGATGAACACCCGTGCTGGCGGCGCGCTTGGAACCGCTATGCGCCAAGCGCGCTACCGGACCGATGGACCGAGTACTGGCTATATGGGTACGGGTTTCTGTCGGTCCGGAACCCCTACAGGCCCAGATCCTCCTCAAACGCGGCGTCTTCGAGCCGTTGCTTGATGGTGGTCACGAAGTGGCCTGCCTCGTCGCGGTCGATCAGTCGGCGGTCATAGGTCAGCGGCAGGAAGGCCATCGAGCGGATTCCGATGAACTCGTTGCCGTTGTCGGTGATCACCATGGGCCGCTTGACGATCGCGCCGACGCCGAGCATCGCGGACTGCGGGGGCAGCAGGATCGGCGTGTCGAACAGGGCACCCTGGCTGCCGATATTGGTGATCGTGAATGTGCTGCCGACCATCTCATCCGGCTTCAGCCCACCGGTGCGGGCGCGGTGGGCGATGTCGGTGATGGCCCGTGCCAGCCCCGCCAGTGACAGGTCGTCGGCGTGGTGGATGACTGGGGACAGCAGGCCCTTCTCGGAGTCCACCGCGATGCCGAGATGGACGGCCGAGTGGTAGGTGATCTCCCCGGTCTCGGGGTTGTAGGAGGCGTTGATGTTCGGGTGCACGACCAGCGCCTCGACCGCCGCTTTGGCGAAGAACGGCAGGAAGGTCAGGTTCACGCCCTCACGCGCGGTGAAGGCCTCCTTGGCCCGCGCTCGCAGGGCCGCGACCTTGGTGAGGTCGGCCTCATGCTCCTGAGTCAGCTGCGCGGTGGTCTGCAGCGCCTCTGGGGTCTTGGCTGCGATGATCTGGCGGATGCGGCCGGCTTTCTGTGTGGTGCCGCGCAGGTGCTCCAGTTCGGGTCGGGCTCCCGCCGGAACGGTGGCGGGGGTCTTCGGTGCGGCCGGGACGTCCGGCGTCGGCATCTGGGCGGGGAAGGCCATGTCCGTTGACTCCTCTAA
>NZ_BDCU01000073.1 GCF_001618425.1 Nocardia fusca NBRC 14340 | reverse complement strand
TTCGAACGAGGAATCGGTGTCGCGCGGGACCGCGATCTCGACCGGGCCGATCTCGGTCAGCACCGTCTTGGAGCGGGTGCCGTTGCGGGAGTTGCCGGTTCCCCGCCCGTCCGGGTCGTGTTTCTCATAGCCGACGTGTTCGGTCATTTCCGCTTCCAACGCGGTTTCCAGCACGTTCTTGGTCAGCTGGTTCAACAGCCCGTCCGGGCCGAGTAGCTCGACTCCCTGCTCTTTGGCCTGCGCAAGTAGTTGCTCGGCCAGCTTCTTCTGATCCACCGCATCCACCACGGATTCGAGTGTCTCCGACATCAATCGATCCTTCCTGCCGAGCACGGGCTCGGCCATCGGACCGAGATCAGATCCACCGAAGTTCAGACAGTCCCACTGTCTGATACTCGTGAATCTGCAGCGCGGCAGTGAACGAGATGAGTGCCGAACGGATTCGACGGCGACGTTCGTCCACGGCATCGAAGTCGTTGAGGGAGAGTTGCCGATCGCGGAGTTCGGTCAACACGCCGATCAACACATCGCACAATCGTTCACCCTCGTCGGAGATATGTTGCGACAGTTCGCTGTCGATCATTCGCCGCAGTCTGTCGTGCGCCTCGGCGTATCGGGTGTTGTCCTCTTCTGTGAACGAGCAGATCTTCGCGAAAACGGCGGCGATGTCGGGTCTTTCGGGGACGTTGTGAATTAGTATTGCGCCATACGGGTCCACATCCGCTCGCGCATCCTGGGCATCCATTTCCGCTGACCGCTCACTCATCGCGCGCATCGACTCCTAGACCTCTGCCGCCGCCTCAGCGAACCGCCGACGCACGTCCTCCGACGACGGGAGGCCAGTGGACAACCATCGCTTACAAGCGCGCAGAACACCTTCCAAGCCGTCCTTCACGAGCCGCTGGGCGGAGTCCGGCGTATGCCGGTCGCGAGCGTCGGGTGTCTCGACCCAATCCACAGCGACGATCGCCGCCACCTTCGCTAGCACGTTCAGCGCCTCGAAGATGAGGAGAGCCGATGGGCTCTGCTTGGTCAAACTCGACCGGGCAAGGTTCTGCCAAGCCTCGAAAGCATCGTGGGTGAGATCGACCGCGTCGTCGCCCTCGACGCCGTCCAGCGACGCCACGAACGCATCGAGTCGCTCGATCCATTCCTGTACCCGCGCGGCTTCCTCTTGGTCGAAATCTGACATCGGGGTCTCCCAGCCTGCCGGTTCTGTCTAGCCCAGCGGCCCTCTTTGGTGGGCAGCTGTCCAGCGTTACACAGGCGGCACCCCGGACAACGAGCGACACGCCTAATGCCGAGGGCACGGGCGAACAAATCTGACGACCAGAGCTTCAGAGCGCGGTGATCACCGTCTACCTCGACACGACTCCCCGAACGGCACAACGCGGCAGACATATCCCACACCGTCCGGTTCCTGGCTCGTCCACACGTTGCTCCACCAACCTCCACCTCTTTCCGATCCGCGGACGTTCCCCAAGTGGGTTCCTCTGGCCGGGTACCGCCAGCCCAACCCATCTGTGGGCTTCGACGCCGGGCGGGGCCGCGGTGCTCGGCCCACGTAGCCCCGCCGGCGGGGCCAGGCAGGTCTGCCTATGAGCAGGTCATGTACAGGTGGAGGTCTCGGCAGCTAACTGATACGCGGGTGTTGAGGCGGGTACTCGATAGCCTGAATTCGCGCGAGAGCGCGGCGGCCTCGAGTGGTTGCACTTGCAATGCGGACCCCTCGTCGTCCTCGGTGTATCCACACGAGGTCGAGATCGACTAGTTCGTCGAGATAGCGTTCGTAACGTTGGAGGGTGGCGGGGGCCTCGGAGGGCGCTGAACCGCGTATCAGCCGTGGCACTTCTATTTGATCGCTTGCGGCGATGATCGACAGAAGCCAGTGAAGCCGCTCGCGGCGCCGAAGTTTTGCGGTGAGGCCCTGCCCGCGACGCACTCCCGACTCCATCAGCGGCTCCGTCGCAGAAGGATTCGAAGAACTTCCAATGCGGTTTTTCGGTGTTCGCGGTTGCGATGGAACACAGCACCGACAGTGGCTACCAATACGGCGACGGAGGCAGGTACACCAACCAGGAGAGACAGCAGGCCAGCTGCAATCGCGCTACTCATGGATTCGACACTGAATTTATCCCTTCCGACAGGCAAGCCACTGCCCGATCGGGCTGAATGAGTGGGGGTGCAATGATGCGGAAGGCCTGGCCAGGCTATATAAATATTCATATTGTGATTCCGATCACCGTTGTAGCTTTTCGTGTCGGAACGGGCCGACTGAGTTCGATGTTCATGACCGCTGCCGCGGCTGCCGAGATCGGCATCGTCGCCGGGAATCTCCCGCTCGTGCCGATACGGACAGGGGTCCTGCGACTCAGCTGGGAGGGTGCGCCCACGATCGACGTGTTACTCCGCAATTGCCCTGTAAACGAGGAAGCACGCCAGGAGCACGACGTAAGACCTGACCGTGTAGCTACCTACTCGATGGGGCTGGCGAATTTCGCCATACAGGATCAAGAGCGGCGGCGCATGCGCGCCGCCGCCACGCAATCGGCGTGACCTGGCTGCGCTGGCGGTCCCACCGGCATGTCGGCGGCACGCACACGCCACCCGCTTCCGATCCGAGATGGTTGATTTCCGATAGCCGAGAAGTGTGGGCACGTCGAGAGCTGTACCCGACTTACCTCCCGCAGCCGCCCACGAATCGGCCGGTACCCGGCCCGGTCAACTGGCTGTGGTTCCGCCATCGCTGGTGTTTCAGAGGGTGAATCTGCCCGTTTCGCGCTCGCTGGATGGTTGAGCTGGGTCGCGTAGTCATCCCAGACCGAGAGGACATCATCAGCCATGCGGTCGAGGCTTGCTCTATCGATCGGTACAGCCGTGGCTGGCCCAATCTCAGATCTGACCCGTTCCTTCGAGAAGTGCATCACCTGGCGACTGGCGTTAAGCCAGTCATTCGTCAATCGAGCCTGCTTCGCTGCATCGACGGAGGGTGCCCAGCCGGAAAGGATGTCGCCCGCATTGAAGTCTCTCGAATCTGAGGGCTTGACCTTTAGGAACTCGATCAGGCTCCGTACGTGCGCAAAGAAGCACTCAACGGCCGCCTGCTGTAGCAGCGGATCGACACCCGGATCATAAATCGCCTCAGGTAGCCGCGCCACCATCTGAGCTACTCGCATACTTTCCAGCATGCGTGCCATACCAACAGAGCCGAAGGCAGCAACCGAGCGGTTTGTCGCGGCAGGGGTCTCCATAGGAGTCATTCTGTCATGGCGGATTCGCCTGCATATACACACTTTTCGCGACCTTCGGCCGCGTGGCCATACTGACTGATGACCTGCATCGTGTTCCCGCGCCCCTCCACCGTCAAGGGCGCCTCCGGCGTCACTACGTGATGGCTACCGCCACCCTTGACCCTAGAGCCTCTGCGCGAGAAAGGCAGGCCCTACGGGGCAGGCGGGTAGCCGGCCCTCGCGTGCGCATGCCACCACCCAGCATGGCCAGGCCGTGGAGCGTACATGCGCAGCTGCGGTTGGGCCCGATAGTGTGCGTCTATGACAAATCTCTGCGGAGATCCCGATAGTGCAGTGCGCAGCAAGGCATGAAGGACATAATTTGAACTCGTGAATCCTAGTGATGTGCCTATCAAGGTCCAGCAACCCGATGGCAGATACTCGTGTCGATGGTTGCTTCCTGACCTCGCCACAGAAGAAGTATTCCGACCTCATGGTGAGATAATCTTGGAAGGAAGCAAGGCACCCCTAGGAAAGGCTTCAGGCAAGGTGCCGGGTAAACTTCAGGGCGGATTTCCTGAGAATTATAACTACGAATACCTGAACGGCCAGCTCTCCAATGGGGCTGGAGTGCTTATGATAACGCCCCGGTTGGAGGTATGGGGCCAGCCTGGTTGGGGTATTAACTTTCCTGACGGTAATGCAAAGATATACGGTGCCGCTGCTCTTGTTGGCCACGGGGCGGAACATTTAGAATCGGCCGACATATCGGAAATCCGCGTTCAAGTTTCACGCCTTGATCGGATAATTAAATCGACACCAATTGAGTCTCGCGACATACCCGTTGCATCGGAGTCGAACCAAGCTACATGGTCGGTCACCACTCGCTCCAGTGATCAGTATTGGGATGACGGCGCCACCAGGATTCATATAACGTATATGCAGTCCGCCACCGTTTTTACTGGATATGAGTTTGGTATTCGTTTCACTCCGATTCTAAAAATAAAATCTAGTGCGCCGGTGCCGTTCCTGGAGGCGTATGACAGGTGGGTGCGTTCGCTGTATCGCGTTATGTCCGTCATAACAGGGAAGAATGAAGACGTTACATATCTTGAGGTGAAGCCAGCGGGAGCGGATAATCGATCCCCTTACCTTCAGGTTTTTGCAAGGCCGATTACGCAATCCCCATATATGCCTGAGCGTGGTCGATTGCGTAGAGGGAGTGATTCGGCGTTATGGCTGGATGAGGACGGAGTCTCCTTGCTGGATCTTGTAAAACGGTGGCATGAGCTAGAGTGTGAACAGAATCCGATCGTGTACACATACGATCCGTTCGCCCTTGGAGCTGACCAGCATCCGAGAGCGAGATTTCTGCTACTGATTCAAGCGCTGGAAGGAATTTCAAGTCGCGAAGCCAGGCTGAATGGGCGAGTCGTTGCCTTCGAGAAGAAGCGTGCTCGCGTTCTGAGTGAATGCATGAAACACCTCACAGGCATGAATCGAAGGTTTGTCAAAGGAAACCTGAAAAAGTCTCCGATCAATCTTGATGATCGCCTGACCGACATGTTTGGATCCCTGCCAATTAATCCTATTGAGAACATTGGTAAAACTGAACTTATCGATAGGGTGAGTCGGGAGCATGGTCTAAAGGCCGAAGGTGCATTGCGTTTGATAAGAAACGATTTAGCGCACGGAAATAGGACCTACGATGTCTATGAGCTCGCCGAGGTATCGGCCATCCTTGAGGCAGTTGTTCGTGCGCACGCCCTTCGCATCCTCGGTATGAGCGATGCTGTACAGGAACGAGTGCTCGCGTTTGACGACTGATTAGCCGCCCGTTGTAAGTGTGGCTACCGGGGGTTAGCTCGATTTGACACCAGTCATGACACCAACGCCGACACCATTACCGCCCGCGTGCCAACTCCGGAAACGGGTCGAAGGCCCACATGGATTGCGACGTCAGGAGACCCGCTCGACCCTCGTAATGAAGAGGTCGAACGGCGGTGGCTGGTGACGACAGATCCGACGGCAATGGCGACAGCAAATCCTCACGCCCTCTACGGACATCGACTGAGCGCGGAACGCCGCGGTCGGTGGCGCGTCCCGTGCCTGGCAGTTTGAGGTCAGGGACAAGGATGCCGAGCTTCGCCCATGGGGCCGGACGTGCGCGAAAGCGCCGTTGTTCAACCCGATCGATTTGGCCATACTCCTGTCGGAATCGCGGCACGCAAGTGGAGCTTATCTATCAGTCTCAGGCGTCGGTGTGTTGATCACGCAGCGCTCGTCTGCGAATCTTGCCGGTCTGTGTTTTCGGCAGGTCGGTAACGATCTTCACCACCCTGGGGCGCTTGTAGGGTGCGAGGCGCTCTCGGGCGAACGAGATCAGTTCGTCGGCTTGGGCGTTGTGTGCGTCCTTGAGCGATACATAGGCGGCAACCGACTCACCGCGATACTCATCGGGGATGCCCACCACGGCTGCTTCGAACACTGCCGGATGCTCGTAGAGAACGTCTTCGACCTCGCGCGGCCACACCTTGTAACCCGACACGTTTATCTGGTCTTTGATCCGGTCGACCAGATAAACCCACCCCTGCTCGTCCACGATCGCGCTGTCCCCGGTTCGGAGGCAACCTTCGGGTAGAGCGGCTTCGGATTCTTCTGGTTTGCGCCAGTATCCGCGGATGACCTGGGGGCCGGTGACGACGAGTTCGCCTTGGCTGCCGGGCGGGAGGGGGTGGCCTTCGGTGTCGACCACCTCGACGTTCACGCCAGGGAGCGGTAGCCCGATGGACAGGGTGCCGCTATTCGGGTCGACCGGGGCGCTTGCTCCAGGCGGCACTGCGGTGACTGCCGAGGAGGTTTCGGTCATGCCGTAGGCGTTGTGGATGTAGTGGCCGAAACGCTCCTGGAAGCGAGCGACCGTACTCGGTGGGACCGGCGCACCCCCGCTGAACAGCGTTTTGATGGTGGAGAAGTGTTCGGCGGTGGCGTATTCCGAGTTCATCATCGCGTTGAAGGCGGTGATGGAGCCGATGGTGTAGGTGACGCCGTGTTCGCGGAGGGCGTCGACGGCGACGTCGGTGTGGAAGCGGCCGGTGAAGACCAGGGAGGTTCGTTCGGTGAGGGCGAGGGCGCCGATGACGACCGCTCCGGTGATGTGGAACAGCGGGGCCAGGGCGAAGACGACGTCGCCGGGGGTGATGCCGGCGAGTTCGGCGAAGTTGGTGGTTACTGCGCGGACGTTGGCGTGCGAGTTCATGGCGCCCTTGGGCGGGCCGGTGGTGCCGGAGGTGTAGGCGAGGAAAGCGAGGTCGTCGCCGTGTACCTGGACGGATGGGGGTTTCCGGCCGGTGTACTCGTGGGCCAAAGTGAGCAGGCCGGGTGCATCGGAAGGGTGGTTTGCGGACCCCTCTGTGACAGCGGCGGGTTCGGGTTTGAAGACGCGGGGGTCGTTGCGGGACTGGAGGTCCGACTCCGCGGTGCCGAGCACCCACCCGACTGTGGTGCCCTCGACGTCCTCCCGGACCTGCTGCACATCGCGGTCGGTGGTGATGATCCCGACCGGTTCGGCATCGCTGACCAGTTTGCGGAGTTCGCGGCCGCGATACATCGGGTTGAGCAGCAGGGCGATCGCGCCGAGTTTCCACAGGGCGAGCAGGACTAGCGCGTATTGCGGGATGTTCTGGAGGTGGATGCCCACCCGCTCACCGTGGCCCACGCCGCGGTCGGCGAAAGCGGCCGCGAGTGCGGTGGCGAGGTCGTCGGTCTGGCGGACGGTGAGTGTGGTGTCGAAGTACACGAGGGCCGGGGCGTCGGGTTCGTGCTGGACTCGGTCGTTCCAAGCCGCCACGAGTGTGGCGAAGTGTTCTGTTACCTCTCGCGGGCGGGACGCCCCGTCCGCCGCACCCTCATCAAATACGGCGGACGGGGCTTTCCCGGTATTACCGGTGGTCATGCAGGGAGTTCCTTGCGGCTGGTTTCGCGGATGGTGGCGACGGTGAGCAGGCCGATGGCGCAGACGCCCATCACCCAGTAGGCGGGGGACATCGCGTTGCCGGTCGATTCGACGAGCTGGGCGGCGACGTAGGGGGCGGTGCCGCCGGCGGCGATGGTGCCGATATTGAAGCCGAGGGAGACGCCGGTGTAGCGGACCGTGCGGGGGAAGAGTTCGGTGAACAGCGGGAACGCCGGAACCTGCACGACCCCATTGAGGACCATGTAGAGGAAGTAGACGATGCCGATGACGAGGATGCTCTCGGTCGCACCCATGATCATGAACGCCGGGAGGGCGATCACGACGTAGGCGAGGTACCCGCCGACGAGTACCGGTTTACGACCGAACCTGTCGGTGAGCATGCCGCTGATCGGGAAGGTGGCGCAGGCCAGAGCGATGGCGATGGCCGAGGTCCAGTAGACGGCGTCCTTGGAGAAGCCCAGGTCTTTGATCAGGTAGACGCTGAAGTAGGTCAGGCCGATGTAGCCGGAGCCGTTCATCGCGATGGCGACGCCGATGACGCGCAGGACGGACCACGGGTTCTTGGTGACCGTGTCGAGTAGCGGGCTCTTGGCGACCTGCTGTTTCTCGGCCATCTCTTCGAATTCGGGGGTGTCCTCGAGCTTCATCCGGACGCGGAGGCAGACGTAGGCGAGGGGGAGGGCGAGCAGGAACGGGATACGCCACCCCCAGGATTCCATCTGCTCATCGGTGGTGGCCAGCGCTACCACACCCACGACCGCGGCGGCGACAGCGAAGCCGAGGGTGGAGCCGACCGGGGTGAAGGAGCCGAAGAAACCGCGGCGCTTGGGCGGGGCCGATTCGGCGATATAGGTTGCCGCGCCGCCGACCTCGCCGCCGGCGGAGAAGCCCTGGGCGAGACGGACGAGGACCAGCAGGATGGGGGCCAGGACGCCGACGGTCGAATGGGTGGGGAGCAGGCCGAGGATGCCGCAGGCCACGCCCATACTGACGACGGTGATCACGAGGGCGTGGCGGCGGCCGCGGCGGTCGCCGAGGCGGCCGAAGAAGATGCCGCCGAGGGGGCGGGCGACGTAGGCGACGCCGAAGACGGCGAGTGTCGACAGGATCGACACCCCGGAATTGTCCGACGGGAAGAACAGCGGGGCGATGGTGACGGCGAGGAAGCCGTAGACCGCGAAGTCGTAGTACTCGATGAGGGTGCCGACGCCGCCGGCGATGGCGGCGCGGCGGGCCACGGAGTTCGACTTCTTCGGTGCGGTCACCGGCAGCTGCCCGGCGGGCCGGCTGTCAGGGTTCTCGACGCGATGATCGACATTGGTCATTGCGGTTGTCCTTGGCGTGCGTGCTCGGCGAGCAGGAGTGCATACGAGCCACCGGCTTCGATGACCTGAACGGTCCGCGGATTCGGTGGGGTTCCGACCAGGTCGGTTCCCTCGGGCAGGCGCAGTGTTGCGGCGCGCCAGTCGAGGGCCACGGCATCGTCGACCCGGACTGCGGTCGAGATGCCGGGGATCGTGATCAACGGCATGCCGTTGAAGGTCTCGCCGCGCCAGAAGCCGGGCGAGAAGGATTCCGCGACGATGGCCGCGATACCCGCGTTGCGGAGGGCGACCATGGGCGGATAGTGCGGATGACCATAGCCGAAGTTACGGCCGCCGACGATGATATCGCCGGGGCGGACGCGGTCGGTGAAGGTGGGGTCGTAGGCCTGCATACACACCGAGCGCAGGTGGTCGGGGTCGTAGGACTTGATATTGGAGACGCCGACGACGAGATCGATATCGAAATCGTCGCCGAAGATCCAGGCGACCTTGCCTTCGATGATGTCCGGCGGTGGGGGATAGGCGCTCACCGGACCGACTCCTGGATCGTGCCGGCCAAGGCGCTGGCGGCGACGGTGTAGGGGGAGCCCATGTAGATGTTGGCGTCGGGGCTGCCCATGCGGCCGGAGATGTTCAGGACGCCGGTGGAGATGCAGTTTTCGCCGGCTTGCAGGGGTTTCTGGTAGCCGAAGCAGAAATCGCAGCTCGATATATTGATATGCGCACCCGCGGTGCGAAGCACGTCGAGGATGCCTTCTCGCTCGGCCTGCTCGTACACCTTCTGAGAGGTGGGGACGACATTGAGTTCGACGCCGGGGGCGACCTGGCGACCGTCCAGGACGAGGGCGGCGGCGCGCAGATCCTCGATGCGACCACTGGCGCATGAGCCGATGAACGCTTTCGTGATGGGTGTGCCGGCGAGTTCCTGGGCGGTTTTGGTATTGACGGCCCGGGCCGAGCCGGGCAGTACCACCCGGGGCGTCAGGGTGGAGAGGTCGATGGTGTGGCGGGCCGCGTAGGTGGCGTCGGGGTCGGGATAAACCGGGTCGAAGTCGCGGCGGGCGACGGTCTGCGCGTAGGCGAGTGACGTCTCGTCGGGTTCGAAAAGGGCGGAAACCGCGCCGGTGAACATGGCCATTCCGCACAGGCCCTGGCGGTGGTCGATGGTCATCGAGCGGGCGCCGGGGCCGCCGAATTCCATCACCTGATGGGCACAGCCGTCGGCGCCGACCATATCGATGATGGTGTGGACGAGGTCGCGGCTGTCGACGCCGGGCGGGAATTCGCCGACCAGGTCGAAGCGGGTGGTGGCGGGGATATCGACGAAGACCCGGCCGGTGACCCAGGCTTCGATGAGGTCGCGGCGGATGCCCCAGCCGAGGGCGCCGAAGGCGCCGATACCGCTGATATGGCCGTCGAAATGGACGAGGAATTCGCCGGGGATCGCGAGGCCGAGTTCGGCGGTGAGCTGGTGGCCGATACCGCGGTTCTCGTGCAGCTCGATGCCGTAGAACTCGCACCAGTCGCGGGTGACCTGGTGGACTTCGGTTTCCTTGTCATTGCGCTTGGTGAGCATGTGGTCGATGAAGACGATGTAGCGGCTCGGGTCCTGGAGTTCGGTGATCCCGAAGTCCTCACGCATCTGGCGGAACATCACATCGGTGTAGCCGGGGAAGTCGTAGGCGATCATCCGCGCCGGATGCACCGGGTGGTTCTCGCCGGCGCGGACCGTTTCCTGTTCCGAGGCGCGGCCCAGGATCTTCTCCGTCATCGTGTAGCCCACGAGGTCACTGCTCCTTCGCGGGTAGGTATTTGTTCTGCATGGCCTCGACCTCGGGGAAGCCGATCAGTTCCACGAATTCGTGGTGCGGGAGCGCATCGGCGCTGACCCGGGCGGGTGCTTCACCCGAGGCCAGGCGCTTCAGTGTCTCGCGGGCCGCCCCGGCCACGGCCATCAGCACCTGGGTGGGCAACAGGGCGAGGCGTACGCCGATCCGGTCGAGGATCTCGGGGGTGAACTCGCGTTCGGTCCAGGTCGAGGCGGTGAGGGTGGCCATGAGCGGGACGCCGACCTCCTCGTGGCAGCGCTGCCACTGCTCGACGGTTTCGAAGGTCTTGGTGACCGGCATGATCATGTCGGCGCCGGCCTCGACGTAGGCCTGGGCGCGGCGGATGGCGTCGTCGCCGCGGGCGTCGGTGCGGGCGATCAGCAGGACGTCGTCGGGGATGGAGTCCCGGACGGCGCGGATCTTGCCGGTGGCCTCGGCGACGGTGATCAGGTCGACCGGGTCGCCCACGCAGATGGGGCAGGACTTGGGGGAGACCTGGTCCTCCATGAACATTCCGCCGACACCGGCGTCGACGAACTTGGTAGCGGTGCGGGCGGCGTTGACGGCGTTGCCGTAGCCGGTGTCGATATCGGCGACCAGCGGCAGCTTGGAGGATTCGCGGATCGTGCGGACCGCCTGCAGGTTCTCGGTCTGGGTGTAGAGCTCGGCGTCGGGGAGGCCCAGGGCGGCCGAAACGGCGAAGCCCGAGGCGCACAGGGCGCGGAAACCGGCCTGTTCGGCGAGGCGGGCGGTCAGGCCGTCCCATACGCCGGGGGCGTAGACGAGTCCGTTCGACGTGAGGTCTTTCAAGGTCGGGCTGCGCACCAGTCCACTCTCCGTTTCGCAATGCGGAATGCGTTTCGTATATCGATATGAGACGGTAAGGTGGTTCAGGTCACAAAGTCAACCCCGATCGATAGATGTGTTCGTATGGTGGCGACATCGATCGCGCGAACCGTGGAAGCGAGTGAGTATCAGTGGCTGTGCCCACCGAGCCGAAGGCGGCTGTGCCCGGAGAGTCCGAGGCGCCGGGGGGTCGCGATGTGGTGGGCGCTGTCCTCAAGGCGTGCACGCTGCTCGGTCACTTCAGCGCGGATCGGCCCGCCTGGACGCTGAACGACCTCACGTCGGCGAGCGGGATGAACAAGACGACGGTGTACCGCCTGATGGCCACGCTGATCCAAGCAGGGTGGGTGGATCGCACCGAGGAGGGCGCCTACCGGGTGGCGATGCCGGTCTTCGAGATCGGAGCCGCCGCGCTGTCGAAACTCGATATCCGCTCCGCGGCAAAGCCTTTCATGACCGATCTGGCCACCACCTTCGGCAACACGGCCTATCTGATGGTCCCCGCCGAACAGGGCGCGGTGTGCATCGATCTGCTCGAAGGGCGGAACTCGCTCGTCGTCGCCGGTATCACTGTCGGATCCGTGATGCCCTATCACGCCGCGGCGGGGCCGGTGGTCATGCTCGCGCATTCGGAAGCATTGCGGGACAGGTGGGTTCGCGATGACCTGCCGGCGATCACCGAACGGACCATCACCGATGTGGACCGGCTCGTCGCACACCTCGACGCAATCAGGGAAGCCGGTTACTCGGTGAGCAACGCGGACTATCTGCCCGGGGTCGCCGCGGTGGCGGCGCCGATCCTCGGGCGGGACGGCTCGGTGGTCGCGTCCATCAGTGTGGGCGGCCGGGCCGAAGAATTCGAAGGTGACGCCCTGGCCGCGAAAATCGAGAAGGTGCGTGACGCGGGGGCACGGATCACACGGATCGTGCAGGCGCTGCCGCGGGGCTGAGAACTCCGCGACTCCGTCTCCCCGCCGAGACGGAGCCGGGGGTGCGGTCGAGCGCCGGCCGCGCAGGGGTGCGTCCGTTGCTCTCGCCGAGGCGAAATCGCCCGAGTGCCGAAGGAGCCTCGAGCACCGCGGATTCCCACCGGCGTAGCGGTTTTGGTCCGGCCGCACGCCGGACGTCATCGAGAAGGCGGGCGGGGTGTCGTCGGCCACCGACCTGGGCGTGCAGCCACCGGGGCGTCCGTCCGTCTGGAATGCCCCACGCCCGGGCCGCGATACCCGGCGAAACGGGAACTGTGAACTCACCTGTGGGGCAGTCTGTTCGGTGAGATTCGCCGATGTCCGTGGGTGGCGGGCGATTCGTAACGGGACGGTTTGGTCCTGCTGCCGCTTCCGAGCCTTGGGAAGGCTCCTGCGGGCGTCGTGTGGAATTCGCCGGTAGCGTTGAGCGGCGGCACGGTTCGAGACCGACGACTAGGTACGGGGTGGCAGTGGAGAAGCGGCGAGCGGCGTGGGGGCGGCTGCGGAAACTCGGTGTGTTCATTACGGCGCTGGTGCTGGCCGCCGGTGCCGGCGGGGCGGTGGCGGATGCGGCCCCGCTCGTCGGGCCGGCACTGCGGGCCCCGGCGGGTGGGTACCAGGAACTCGTGGTGCCATCCGATATGGGTCCCATCAAGGTCCAGGTGCAGTGGGCGGCGCGCGGTGGGCGGGCGGCACTCTATGTGCTCGACGGCCTGCGTGCGCCGCACGACCACAATCAGTGGACCAGCGATACCGACGTCCTGCGACGGTTCGCGGGAGACGATGTGACGCTGGTGTTCCCGGTCGGCGGCCATTCCAGTTTCTACGCCGACTGGTACCGGCCGAGCAGTACGAACGGCCAGGCCACGACGTACAGGTGGGAAACCTTCCTCACCGAGGAACTGCCGGCCTATCTCGCGAGATACGGTGTCTCGCGCAGCAACAACGCCGTCGTGGGTGCGTCCATGGGTGGTGGGGCGGCACTTGCTCTCGCCGCGCATCACCGCGACCAGTTCAAATTCGCCGGATCGTTCTCCGGATTCCTCAATCCGACCTTCCCGATGTGGAACGAAGCGGTCCGCGCCGCGCTGTGGGACGAGGGCCGGTTCAATGTGGACGATATGTGGGGCCCCGCCGGTGACCCGGCCTGGCACCGCAACGATCCGACCGTGCAGGCCGAACGGCTGCGCGGTCTGCCGATGTACATCTGGGCCGGTAACGGTGTGCCCGGGCCGCCCGACCTGCCCCACGGCGTCGGTAACACCGTGAACGCGATGGGTCTGGAGTCCTTGGCGACAGTGGCCGCGCAAATCTTCCGCGACCGGCTCGCCGCGCTGGGGATCCCGGCCCGCGTCGACCTCGTCAACGGTACCCACACCTGGCCCTATTGGGAGCAGGCGATCACCACCGCCCGCCCGATGATCCTGGACGCACTCGGCGCGGGCTGACGACGGTGACGCGAGCGTCGGGGGCCGGCATGCCCGCCGTGGGTCAACGTCTCCGCGACCACGCACTTCACGCCAGGTTCGTGACGGTCGCCGTGACCGGTCAGCGCAGTGCGCCCACCCGGAGCGGCGTAGGGTGTCTCCGGCGAAGTCCGTTCACCATGGACCGCGACCGAACACGGCCTCCACGGCCATGTTGGGCGTATACGGGCGATTACCGTCCTTGTCGCGCAGTTTGTACATCGCCTCGGTCAGTTCCCGCACGGTCGTCTTCTGTACGGCATCGCAGACCGCGGAATACGACTGCTGGATCTGTCGGGTGGGCCGCCCGGGATGCGGCTTGTGGTCCGGAAAGAACGCTCGCACTCTGGTGCGCAGTTGCGGTTCACCGGCCAGGACGGCCTCCGGCTGACCGCGTTCGTCGCCAACACCGCATCGGGTGCACTGCCTGCGTTGGAGTTACGGCACCGCCGCCGCACCGAGTCGCTGGGCTATGGCCCGGCCGATAGGCCGCATCTGCGATCAAGAAAGACACCCCCCCGGCTCATGGAACCCGGCAGCCCACCCGCTGTTCCAGGGCGGCTCACGCCCACCCGGACAGCAAATCAACGGACGCCGACCTCCATCGGGCCAACCCCAGCTCCCAGGAAAAATCGAGGCCAACGGTCCAGGCCCGGTGTGGTTTCACATGGGACGGTTCACCGTTCCGCCTTCGCTGCTCGCGTGTGCATGTCTTCCAATTTTCCGCGCTTCCCACTGGAGAGAACGAACCACAATGGCAGGGAGCATTTCAGGGAGGACGTATTGCAGGGTTCATCAACAGCGCCTCCGGCGAAACTCCCGGGGATCGCGCGGCCACCGCTGACGACTCAGGCGAACCCCCCGGTGCTTCCGCCGAGCCGCCCGCCGGTGACGCGGCAAGGCGCGACCGGAATCTTCTGGGACTCAGAGGCCACACCTGTCGAATAGCCTCGGTCATCTTCAGTGAGTCCTGTCTTTCACTCGATCTGTAAGGTCCAGGCGGTGGATGTTCTCTATTTCCTCAAACACAGTGCATTCGACGACCTCGAACTGAGGTATTCGCTGCGGAGCATCGAACGTCATATGCCGTGGGTGAGGCGGGTGGTGGTGTTCGGCGATCGGCCCGAATGGCTGGCGGGTCCGGAGAGCGGAATCTTCCATGTTCCAGACGAGGCAATCGCCTGGATCGGACCCTACAGAACCCCCGTTGCGAATACCTTCCTGATGTTCTACCTCACGGCTCTGCTGCCGGAACTGGACGAGGAGTACATCTTCTTCAGCGACGACTTCGTCCTGCTCCGCGATCTCACGCCCGACGAGGCCCAGCGAAACCGCTATCTGCAGGATCTGGCGACCCTCGACAGTCGCGGCACGGGCTTGTGGAAGGACAGCCTGTGGCGGACGCATGACCTGCTCAAACGCCTCGGCTACGGCACGCTCAACTATGAAACGCATACGCCGGCCTGGTTCCGGAAGCAGTGGGTGTTGGACGCCTACCGCGATCTACGGGATTTCGTCACCGAGGACCGCTGGCAAGGCCCGATGAGCATCACCGCAATTCTGAGCCACGTCCAGAAGCACCATCCGCGACCGCTGGTGCATCTCGAAACGGAGGGCAGCCGGGTGGGCTTCTACGGCAAACCCCCGGCATACGACGAGATCGTCTCCCTTGCCAGCGCGGCAGACGCGAGGTTCCTCAACTACGACGACTCGGCGTTCGGCCCCGACCTGCAACGCTTCCTCGCCCGGCGATTTCCACACCCCTGCCGCTACGAACGGCCCGAAACCCCCGCGAGCCCAACCGGCGCAATCATCGATACCGTCAGCGTGCCGGTTTCTTGATTACCGCACTCGGTGTGTTCATCACGGCTGGTGCCGGCCGACGACGTCGGCGGGGCGGTGGCGGATGCGGCGCCGAGCGGTGGGTCGGCGTTACGTGTCCCGGCCGGTGGATATCAGAAACTCGTGGTGCCCCTCGACCGGTGCAGCCACGTCGCACCGGTCGAGCGTGATCACCTCTCCGGGCCGGGAGTATCGGGGCACTGCCGCGCGCTGGTGATCCGCGCTGCAGGCCCGCCCCCAGTCGTCGCCGTGACCGGTCAGCGCAGTGCGCCCACCCGGAGCCATGGTCGCAGCAGGTTCTCCTCGGTGGAGGGGCCCATCTGCCATTCGGCGATCCACGGACCGGTGCCCTCACTCGGGTCGAGTGTGCCCTGCTCCACCCAGCGGTAGCGGCCGTCGAACAGGTTGCGGGCCAGGTTCACGTCCTCGTCGTCGGTGTTCTCCCACAACGAGTCGAACAATTGCCGCACCCGGATCCGGGCCTGCCGACAGAACACGTCGGCCAGTTCCGTGGCGGCTTCGCCTTCCGCCGTGCCGTCGGCGCGTTCGGCCTGGGCGCGCACACAGGCGGCCGACATGGCGAACAGCTCCGTGCCGATATCGACCAGGCGGCCCAGGAACACCTGCCGGTACTCGAGCTTCGCCTGCCAGCGCGCCATTCCGTACATCAGCGCGCGGGCCTGTTTCCGTGCCATCCGCTCGACGAAGCGCATATGCCGTGCCAGCGGACCGAACTCGGCGAACGCGGAGGGTGCCGTGCCCGGTCCGACGGCCAGCTGCGGGAACCATTTGGCATAGAAGCCGCCGGCGCCCGCCGCCGCCTTGGCCTTCTCCTTGAACTCCGCGTGCTTGTCGACGAGTGCGCCCGCGGCGGTCATATGAGCGTCGGCCATCTCGCGGGCGACGAGCAGACGCATGATCTCACTGGAGCCTTCGAAGATGCGGTTGATCCGTAGATCGCGGACCAACTGCTCGGCGCCGACCGCCCGCTCACCGCGGGCCCGCAACGACGCCGCCGTCTCGTAACCGCGGCCACCCCGGATCTGCACGAGTTCGTCGGCGATCCGGCAGCCCATCTCCGAGGCCCACAGCTTGGCCAGTGCCGCCTCGATACGGATGTCGTTGCGGTTCTCGTCGGCCATGGTCGCCGAGAGATCGAGGACCGCCTCCAGCGCGTAGGCCGTCGCGGCGATGAAGGACACCTTGGCGCTCACCGCGGCATGTTCACCGACCGGTCGACCCCACTGCACCCGGGCGGTGCTCCATTCCCGGGCGATCTTGACCGACCATTTGGCCGCCGCGGTGCACAGCGCCGGAATCGCGAGCCGTCCCGCGTTGAGCGTGGTGAGGGCGATCTTCAACCCGTCGCCCTCCCGGCCGATGAGATTCTCCCTGGGTACCCGGACGTTGTACATGCGGGTGACGCCGTTCTCGAGGCCGCGCAGCCCCATGAACGCATTGCGCCGCTCCACGGTGATGCCCTCGCTGTCGGCCTCGACGACGAAGGCGGAGATACCGCCGCGGTGCCCGTCGCCCTTGGGAACCCGGGCCATCACCACCAGTAGTTCCGCGACCACTCCATTGGTCGTCCACAGTTTGACGCCGTTGAGCTCGTAGGCCGCACCGTCGGCCGTGGGGGTCGCGGTGCTGGCGATCCGCGCCGGATCGGAGCCGACATCGGGTTCGGTGAGCAGAAAAGCGCTGATCGCGCCCCGCGCGCACCGCGGGAGGAACCGCTGCTTCTGCTCCGGGGTCCCCGCCAGCTTCAGGGGTTCGGGGACGCCGATCGACTGATGCGCGGACAGTAGCGCGCCCAGGCTGGCGTGTACCGAGCCGACCAGCATCAACGCCTTGTTGTAGCCGACCTGGGACAGGCCCTGCCCGCCGTACTCCTCGGGAATCTTCAGACCGAAACAGCCGAGCTCGGCGAGGCCGCGCACGTACTGCTCCGGGATACGGCCCTGCTCCTCGATCACGCTGCCGTCGAGGGTCTCGCAGTAGGCCCGCAGCCGCGCCAGATACGCCTCGGTGCGGGCGGTGTCCTGCGCGCTCGGCTTCGGGAACGGATGGATGAGGTCCACCCGGTAGCGGCCCAGGAACATCTCCTTGGCGAAGGACGGTTTGGTCCAGGTGACCTCGCGCGATTCCTCGACCAGTTGCCGTGCCTGCTCCTCGGTGGCGTCGACTTTCGCGGCAGTGGACATGGCATGCCCTCCTCGGAAGTGATGACGGTCACAGACGAGTGTAAGAGGCATTGTTACCCGCCGGTAGGCCTGAATGGGAAAGAGTCCCGTACGGTCGGCCGGGCGTGCACCGCGGGCGTCGCTGCCAGGTCCGATGGGCCGCCACTGCATCCGGCACCTGGATATTCCGGTCCCTCGTTACGGCCGGATTCCCTCGTTACGGACGGAGGGATACGAACTCGCCGCCGAGCCTCACTGCCCCCGCCGCCGACGACCTGAGGCGCTACATCTCGTCGGGAGCGGTGATACCGAGCAGGCCCAGCCCGGTGGCGAGGGTCCGGGCGGTGAGATCGCACAGGGCCAGGCGGCTGCCGCGGCTCGGCTCCTCGGCCTTCAGGACGGGGCAGCGCTCGTAGAACGAGGTGAACGCCGTCGCCAGCCCGTAGAGGTAGTTGGCGAGCCGATGGAATTCCATACTCGCCGAGACCGCGGCGACGGTATCGGGGAAGGCGAGGAGTTCGAGCGCCAGCGCGCGTTCCGCCGCCTCCTCGATCCGCACGGGGGCGCCGTCGCGGGCCGGGACCACGCCGCCGCGCCGGAAGATCGACCGGATACGGGCGTGCGCGTACTGGAGGTAGGGGGCGGTGTTGCCCTCGAAGGAGAGCATGCGGTCGAAGTCGAAGGTGTAGTCGCGGAGCCGGTCGGTGGACAGATCCGCGTACTTGATCGCCCCGATACCCACCGCGCGGGCGACCGCGGCACGGGACCCGGCGTCGAGATCGGGATTTTTCTCCGCGATCGCCCGGGTGGCCCGGTCGACCGCCTCGTCGAGCAGGTCGACGAGTTTGATCGTCCCCCCGGCCCGGCTACGCAGTACTTTGCCGTCGGCGCCGAGAACCGACCCGAACCCGATATGCGTGGCGCGCGCCGGTGGCGCGAGCCAGCCGGCCTCCCGGGCGGTCGCGAACACCATCGCGAAATGCTGCTGCTGCGGCATCCCCACCACATACAGCAGCCGGGTGGCGCCCAGGACGGTGAGCCGATCGCGGATCGCGGCGAGATCGGTGGTGGCGTAGCCGTATCCGCCGTCGCTCTTGCGGACGATCAGCGGCAACGGTTCGCCGTCGCGGCCGGTGAACCCCGCGGGGAACACGCAGTCGGCGCCCTCACTGCTGCGCAACAGCCCGAGCCGGTCCAATTCGGTTATCACCGAAGCGAGTTCGTCGTTGTAGGCGCTCTCGCCCACAAAATCGGCTTCGACCAGCCGGACATCGAGGCTGTCGTACACCTTCATGAAATACTGCTTCGATTCGGCGACCAGCAACCGCCACAGCCGCAGGGTGGCCTCGTCACCGCCCTGGAGCAGGACCACCCGACGCCGCGACCGCTCCTTGAATTCGTCGGAGCCGTCGAATTTGCGCCGAGCCGCGGTGTAGAAGGTGTTCAGGTCGCCGACGGAGAGTTCGGCGGCCGCCTCCGCCTCGCCGATATCGAGCAGATGCTCGATGAGCATGCCGAACGGAGTCCCCCAGTCGCCCAGATGATTCCGCTTGATCACCCGATGCCCCAGCCACTCGGTGATCCGTACCGCGGCATCACCGATGATCGTGCTGCGGAGGTGGCCGACGTGCATCTCCTTGGCGGTGTTCGGTGCCGAATAGTCGACCACCACGGTTTCCGGTTCCACGGGCGGGACACCCAGGCGGTCGTCGGCGCCGACCGCGCCGGCCATGCTGCCGAGGACCTGCGCTCGCAGCGTCATATTGATGAACCCCGGCCCCGAGATCTCGGTGTGCTCCACCAGATCATCGAGGTCGGCGGCCGTCAGCACCGCGGCGGCGAGGTCGCGGGGTTTGCGGCCCAGGCGCTTGGCCGATCCGAGGGCGGCATTCGACTGGTAGTCGGCGAACTGCGACCGCTGAACCAGTGGGTCGACGGGTTCACCGACCACGGCCTCGAACGCGTGCGCGAGGCGGTCGGACAGTATCTGCTCGGGGGTGGCCACGGAGGGAACCCTAGCGAACGCCACACCGCGGAATCGATTGGAACTATTTCCGGACTTGACGATCGCGCGTGATCGGGTGTGGAACAGCGTGGGTCGCCACTGCGTCGACTCCATTACCTACACCGGATCGACGGCTCCCCTGTCCGGCCTACTGTGAACTGCTCAGTCCTCTCCCGACCGTACGGCAGATGGTGGGAGAACAACAGATCGCACGCCGGCTCTCCGACTGTCGCGAAGCTCCGCCATGGGATCGTAACGTCGCAGCACCTCTGCCTTCACCAAATCCTCCTGGGTCGCGGCATCGAGACTCCATGAGGTGAAGTAGTCACGCGCTTCGTCCCAGCTTCCGGTTTCCCTGGCCGCGCGCAGCAAGTCCCTGGACCGCAACATGAATTGTATGACAATGGGGCAATCCGGGTCGTCCCACCAGAAGTCCGAGAATGCTTCGAACTTGCCGAATTTGGCCACCCAGCTGTCGAATGACGGATTCGGATAGTGCAGGATGACCGGGTGGTCGACGGTGCGTTGCTCGCCCTCGTAACCGCTGAACGAATGCACTCCTGCCTTCACTCCGGGGGACACGCGAACAGCGCTCTTGCCGTTGCCGTACGCCATGAAATCGGCCCGGCCGTTGACCCGGAAGAGGGTGCATTGGGTGAAGCAATTGGTGACCTCGTGGTTCAGTGGAACCGCCTCATGGTTCATGAAGGTTACGTGTCCCACGTGGTCCATCGTCTTCCAGCTGTGATCGCCTCTGTCGTACAAGATCTCGTCGCTGTCGAGGGGAATGAGCCATGGGATTCCTTCGGCGAGTGCGTAGGAGACGGCCTCCCTGTAGTTGGCGACCTCGCGGTTGAATAGCCCGGACGGCGTCAGGTCTGTGCGGGGTGTGACACCGGGCACCAGCAGTACTCGATCGTCTTCTGTGAACGGCTCGAAGAGCGGTCGTTGGCCGGGGTCGTCCATGAAGATCATGATGATATCCGCACGGCGCAGGTGATACTCGAGCCAGTAGTGAAGGCTCGGGCCCGGATCCATGATCGTCGAACAAATGAGCAGGCCCTGCTGAATCGAGGCCGAGCAATTCGTGTTCACGTCCGAAGTCTAACAATTAGAAGCTCTCCGGCTCGGAGGATGCTTTCTTCGATGGGAAGGATACGTCAACCCTCCGGAAATTCTCATGACTCCGAGGGGATGCTCGGCGTGGGAACTATTGTATTGCGGAGAATCGACCCACCTGTGGTGTATATCGTTCTGCCGTCCCTTGCCGATACGAATCGCGGTGGCCTACCGCGGGACTGGATAGCGGCGCATCCATTTGTTCATAATCCATTTTTCGCCGGCGAGAACGGGAAGTCCGGCGTGTATTGTAGCCGGATCGAGCTGACCTCTCTTGTTGAAGTATCGGAAGTAGAGTGCCTGACCCTTGCGGGGGGAAAATGAGATACCGGGATCCGGGAAAAAAGTCTCGCCGCCGGCTTCGACGTCGTTCAGATAGATTATGAGTGTCGCGACCCGCTGGCCTCCGCCGCTGAGGTGGGCGATGCTACCGGGATCGTTCGGTGAATAGAAATCGAAATGACGCATGTACTGGCCACCCGTTCTATAGCGTACGACCTGTAGGCCTTCTCCGTAGTCCATCGGACTGTTCATCAGTGCAGAGATCCGTCGCTCGACCGAATCTATAACCGGATTCTCGGAAATTCCGAGCGTAATGCTCTCGCTGGTCCGGGTCTCCGCTTCCTCGAAGAGGCCGGTGGCAGGGTCGATGGTCGCGGAAGGCTTTAATCGATTTTCGGCCATCTCGATTATCCGATCGCACTCGTCGGCTGAAAGCGCATTGTCGAACAAGGCTATTTGCGGCCGTTCTACTCGCATCAGTACGCGGACCGTGCGGTCGTGAGTGTGAACGACCCGGTCCCTTGAAATGGCGCCGGGGTCGTATTCATACGGCACGGCACCGGGTATTTCTCCCCGCAGCAATGCGTACACTGCTGCCATGGCCGCGTTCTTGTCGAAGCCATTGTCTGTGATGTATTCGATGATCGACTCGGGCGAATGCCCCTGTTCGAGGTTTCCGTTGATCCAGGCATTGATCCTGCTGCGCGTCGAATCATCCAGTGCCGCCGTCATGTTCGCAGAATAACACCGGGTTTTCACGTCCCGCCTCGGTGCGGAGGGTGGCCAAGCGTCCTGGGTGGTCTGTCGGTGATAGTGGTCGAGGGGGCGGTGTCGTACCTGATCGGCCCTCGTTACCGCCTGAAGGCCGTCTCGCGGCGCATATACTTTCCGAGTATTGGTCCGGTCCGCGGATCTGCCGAGGTATCGGTTCCTGGCCTGTGGGTTTGCTCCCAGTTCCGGTTCCTGGCGTCCGTGGATACAAGCCGACGGGGGCGTCCGGCGCCCGCCTCCGGGCCGCCTCGGCCGGCTGCCGGAGGGCGTGGCGAGTCCGATCGGGGAGACTGCCTATTCCCTGTATTGGTGATAGTCGGCGGCCGGGGGAGGGTCGCGCGTTACCTCTTCGGCATTCGTGGCTCCTCTCGCCGTGCTCCCGTGGAGAGATGCGGTCGCAGGCGCTGCCTACTTTCGTATCGATCCGGCAGCCCGAATCGATTCCATGTCAGGTACTGAGCTGAGCGCTGCCGACCTGCGAAATCATGGCGCTGTGCAGTGCTTCGAGACGGTTCCGTTCCGGGCGGCACCGGTGTCGGTCCGAGTCGGTCACCCAGATGTCGGATGTCGTACTTCACATCCTTCGGTCACGCGGTGCCGATCCCGCCCGAGCGTTGTGGAACCGACTTCGGACGGTCCGATCGGCGCTCGAGGGCAGACGAAGCGAGCTGTCGGTTTTCGTAGTTCGGTAGTCTGTCCGGGCGTCGATTCGGTAGCGTACGTCGGCGCGATCTGTACGGGCAGTATGAAGCGAGGTGCGTGAGGTCGAATGCAGCTGCAGCTCTGGCTATGCTCCGCGCCGATGCTCTCTGCGGCCGGCCTGGCAGTGTGCTGCTGATGTCGATTGTCAGTCCGTCCCGCTGCACCGGCCGCTGCCGTGCATTGCCGTCTGCGTATAGATCGCGGTCGGTCGGATCGGTTCACGCCGCCGTGAGAAGGTTCGACAGTTGAGTATCCACATACCGAGCGAGGTTGTGTTCTTTCTCAATATCCTGGGCATCCCCTATCCGGATGTCGATGTGGATCAGGTGCGCGAGCTGAGCCGGACCGTCGAGGAACTCGCCACCGCGGTCAGAGAAACCTATGACGAGTCGACCAACACTGTCGAAGCTCTGGGATCGGCTATTTCCGGGGATTCCTACCAGGCAATCCTGGTGATGTGGGCGCAGAACAAAGGAATGATGTCGGAGCTGGATACCGCATTCGGTATAGCATCGACAGCGCTCGATATCGCAGCAGATGTCATCGAGGCGATACAGATCGCCGTGCTCATCGAACTGGCAGCGCTCGCGGCGAGTTTTATTGCGAGCATAGGCACTCCGGCGGGGCCGGTTACCGGTCCCGCCATCGCGGCCACGACACGTTATCTGCTCAAAGAAGTGACCAAGGCGTTGATGTGGTACATCGCGGCCGAGGTTATGATGAAGGCCATTCAGCCGCTCCTGGACAAGTTCGACCTCTTTCTTCGCGATGCACTACGTCCGCCCGGCGAAGTCCCTTCATCCGGCACCGGATCGACCTACCGCCTCGACCCTGATGAAGTCGAGCGTTATATCAAGATCCTGGACAGTCAGGCCGATGACATGAAGTCCCACGGCGAGAAGTTCGCCGAGAAGGTGGACGGCTTCGACTTCGCCACTCCTGGACTACCCGTGACACCTGCCGATTGGTCGGATCCTTCCGGAGATCAGCCGTTCACGCAGGCTCGACCTGATCCGCTTCTGAACGTGCTGTTTCCCGGCGGGTTTCAAGAAAGCCAACAGCCTTCTGCCGAAACTGCCTCCGGGAGTGCTCCGAAGGCGGACTCCGCTCCGAGCGCCGACTCTGTGGCGCCTGGAGAGGAACTTGCGGGTGGCGACACCCCTTCGCCGGTTACGTCCTCGTCGGGCGACCAAACGAATGGGCCGGAGGCCGTCGCCTCTGGATCGGTCCAGCCGGGCGCGCCAGGGACTTCCGTGTCCTCGATGAACACCCAAGCTGCGGGTCCCGATTCCGTCGCGCAAAGTGGAGATCGCGTGTCGAGCGCTCCCGGTAATACGGAAAACAGCCCGGAAAGCGCCGAATCGGAAGCCGCGCAGAGCAGAGTCGGCGAAACCGTGGGAATGGCTCCGACGGCGATTACGCAGTCGACTCCGTCGACGACGACGCAGTCGCAGACGTCGTCCACTTCGAGTGGGCAACAGCGTCCCGTCGACGCCGCGGCGAACAACGCGGCGAACAAAGGGCAGGGGGGTGCCGCCCGGTCGGCGGCCGGCGCTGGACCGACGCAGGGGACGGCTGCCCGGTCGGCGGCCGGCGCTGCTTCCGATAGCAAGCCGCCGTCTGTCGGCAAGGGCGCACGGACACCCTGGTCGCGTGCCGGCGGCAAGGCGGCCCGCGTGGCGGCATCCGCGAAAGGCTCCGACGAGAAAACGTCGGCGATTTCTGTGGGAGAAACCGCGAACCGTGGAGAGACGAGTCAGACTGCACAGTCGGGATCGGAAAGCCCGCAGAGTGCTGGGCCACAGGTGTTCGCGCCGGCTACCGGGGGGCCACCGGCCCAATCGTCCAGCGGCGCTCCGGTCGACCAGGATCACGAAGTCTCGGCCGATCCTCCACAGAAGGAGTCCGAGCCCTCCGCGGTCACTGGTCGGCCTCGATCGGAATGACACGAGCGCGGCCAGGAGGACGCGACTCCGTGCTCGATGGTGGGTCGGTTCTCGCGGATACAGAAGCATCTCCCGCACCGGTCAAAACGTCCGTGACCGCGCTCGACCCACTCGAGAACGCCACCGGCTGGAACGATTCGGTCGACGCGGTACGCGCTGTTGACTCGATGCCCCACAGTCCCCGATTCCGGGTTTCCTTCCCCGCCTTGGGGATAGTTGAAAATGGGGCGAGCCGACGAGCAGCTCGGCGGTCGACCGCGCTTCTTTCGTGCAAAATTCGCGGTCCTGCCGGTTGTCGGAATGCTCTCACTCGATCGAGCCCGCCGGGTGGGTACCGATATCACCGACAACGAGATATTGCGGCGCACCACTCTCCGGGCATAGAGCGGTGTGGATACAGCTTGGGCGTGATGTGCAAACGGGCGCGCGGAGGGGCCCTCTCAGGGGCTGGAGGATGTAGTGGCTAGACGGGGTCTGATGTCAGCGGTCGGCGACGCGCTCGGGTCGGCTGCGCGCATGGTTTCCGAGCGAATCCCGCCCTGGATGCGGCGGAACGGTTCCGAACGCGCTCAACGGGCACTCGACGCGGGGCGTGACGCGGATTTGCAGGCCCGGCAGGGTGTACCAGCGCAGCCGGCTCATCCGCCGCAGCCGGCGCATCCGGC
>NZ_BDCU01000072.1 GCF_001618425.1 Nocardia fusca NBRC 14340 | reverse complement strand
ACACCACTGGACACCACATACCCCACCAGCCGGTCACCGGTCCGCGGATCCGACTTCGCCAGTACCGCCGTCTGGGAGACCTCCGGCAACGCCAGCAACGCCGCCTCGATCTCCCCCAGCTCGATCCGGAAACCACGAATCTTCACCTGGAAATCGGTACGACCCCGGTACTCCAGCTCACCATTACCGTCGAAGGCCACCAGGTCACCGGTGCGATACATCCGCTGCCCCACCACGAACGGATCGGCCACGAACCGATCCGCGGACAGGTCCGGGCGACCGAAATACCCGGCCGCCAACTGCGCACCCGCCAGATACAACTCACCCGCGACACCGTCGGGCACCGGCTGCAACCGCGAATCCAGCACATACACCCGGCTGTTCCACTGCGGCACACCGATCGGCACCGACACCAGATCGGCCTCGGTCACCCGATGGGTGGTGATCGAGACAGCGGCCTCGGTCGGGCCGTACAGGTTGAACAACCCGACACCCGGGAACTCGCCCAGCATCTTCTGCGCCGTCGCCGCCGGCAGGGCTTCACCGATAGCGAGCACCCGCCGCAACGAGTCCGGCAACCCGGTTCCGGTGTCCAGCAAGGCGTCCAGCATCGACGGGACCACCGTCAAGGTGGTGACCTGTTCGCGGGCCATCAGCTCGTTCAGGTACGACGGGTCCCGATGCCCGTCGGGCTCGGCGATGACAATCCGGCCGCCGGACACCGCAGCCAGCCAGAACTCCCACACCGACAGGTCGAACGTCGCCGCCGTCTTGAGCAGGATCGAATCCGTGGCATCCAGCCCGAACTCGGCCGTGATGTACCGCAACTGGTTCACGATCGCCGCATGCGGCACCGCCACACCCTTCGGGCGGCCGGTCGACCCGGACGTGAAGATCACATACGCCGTATTCGACGCCCGCAACGGCACCACACGCTCGGCATCGGTCACCGGCGAAGCGTCGAAGCCCGCGAGATCGAGAGTGTCCAGGGCCAGCGACGGCACATAGTCGCTCACCACGCCGTCAGCGGCGTCGGCACTGGTGGTCAGTACGCAGACCGGTGCCGCGGTATCCAGGATGTAACCCGTACGCTCCGCCGGCTGATCCGGATCCACCGGCACATACACACCACCGGCAGCGGCGACCGCGTACATCGCGACCACCAGATCCACCGACCGCCGCAACGCCAGCACCACACGATCCTGCGGACCCACACCCTCCGCGATCAGGAACCGCGCCAGCGGATAGACCCGCGCACCCAACTCCGCATAAGTGATACGCGAACCGTCCGCAGCCACCAACGCCACCGCGTCCGGCGTGGCTGCCACCGACGCATCCAGCAACGACACCAACGTCGCCGCCGAATCCAACTCCCGGCCCGTAGCGTTACGAGCCTGCAGCGTCTTCCGCTCGGCCGGCGCCAAGATCTCCACATCGCCCACCGGCACCTGCGGATTCGCCACGATCTCGCCGAGCAACCGCACGAACCGATCGACCATCGCCTGCGCGGTAGCGCGGTCGAACAGGTCGGTGGCGTAGGTCAGATGACCGTGCACGCCGAGGGGAGCGCCGTTGTCGTCGTAGCCGTCGGCAACGATCAGGTGCAGGTCGAACTGCGAGACCTCGGTATCGACATCGAGACCCGAGACCGTCAGCCCCGGCAACTCCAGGCTGGACTGCGCCAGGTTCTGGAACGAGAGACCGACCTGGAACAACGGATGCCGCGCGGTCGACCGCGCCGGGTTGAGTACCTCCACCAACCGCTCGAACGGCACATCCGCGTGCGCGAACGCCGCGATATCGATTTCCCGCTGGCGGGACAGCAAGTCGGCGAACGACTCCCCGCGATCGAGCTCGGTCCGGAACACCAGCGTATTCACGAACATACCGATCAGATCATCGAGCGCCTGCTCACCACGACCCGCCACCGGCGTACCGATGGTGATGTCATCGGTCCCCGACAGCCGCGACAGCAACACCGCCAAAGCGGAATGCACGACCATGAACAGCGTCGCATTCTGCTCTCGGGCGACCCGCTGCAGCCCGGCGTGGATCTCGGCGTCGATCGCGACCTGGACCCGGCCACCGGTGAACGACTGCACCGCCGGCCGCGGCCGGTCCGCCGGCAGGTCCAACTGGTCGGGCACACCCGCCAGCGCGGACTGCCAGTAGTCGACCTGCCGCGCGGCCAGCGATTCCGGATCGGCCTCATCGCCCAGCAACTCACGCTGCCAGATGCTGTAGTCGGCGTACTGCACCGGCAACGCCGCCCAACCCGGCGCCTCACCCACGACCCGAGCCGCGTACGCGGTGATCAGATCTCGGGTCAGCGGGGCCACCGACAAACCGTCACTGGAGATGTGGTGGACCACCATCGCCAGCACGAACTCACCGCTCGCGCCCTCGCCGGCCGGGTCGCTGACCTCGAACAGCGCGACCCGCAACGGCACCTCGGCGGTGACGTCGAACCCGGTCGACACCAATTCCGATACCGCGGCCACCACGTCGTCGGCGGCCACCGCGCGTACCTGCAGTCGCGGCGCGGCCTCCCCGGGCGGCAGCACCAGCTGCACCGGACCGGAATCGGTCTCCGGGTAGATCGTCCGCAAGACCTCGTGCCGGCCCACCACATCGGCTACCGCCGCACGCAACGCGTCCACATCGAGGTCGCCCGACAACCGGATCGCCATCGGGATGTTGTAGGCGACCGAATCCCGATCGAACCGGTTGAGGAACCACATCCGCTGCTGCGCCAGCGACAACGGCACCTGCTCCGGCCGCTCCCGCGGCGCGAGAACCGGAAGATTACCGCGACCGGCAGCGCTCTCCGCCGCGGCCGCCAGAGCAGTCACCGTGGCGGCTTCGAACAACAACCGCACCGGCACCTGGGTATCCAGCGCCGCACCCAACCGGGCCGCGACCTGGGTCGCGATCAGCGAGTTACCACCCAAAGCGAAGAAATCATCATCGGCACCGACCCGCTGCACACCCAGCACATCGGCGAACACCCCGGCCACGATCTCCTCGATCGGAGTCGAAGGAGCACGGAACTGCTTGGTCTCGAACACCGGAGCCGGCAACGCTTTACGGTCCAGCTTGCCCGAGGTGTTCAACGGGAACGCATCCAGCTCCATGACAACAGCCGGAATCATGTACACCGGCAGCACATCACGCAGCGAGTCCAACAGCACCGCCGACACGATCTGCGCACCCGGAGCAGGCACCACGTAGGCAACCAACTGCTCACCCAGCTCCGACGCCGCGACCGTCACCACAGCCTGGCTCACCACCGACTGCGCCAACAGAGCCGATTCGATCTCACCCAACTCGATCCGCTGACCACGGAACTTCACCTGGAAATCGGTACGACCCAGATACTCGAGAACCGGCTGCGCACCCGACTCTCCCTCGATGCGCCGCCACCGCACCAAGTCGCCCGTGCGGTACATCCGCCGACCCGCATCGAACGGACTCGCCACGAACCGATCCGAACTCAGATCCGGACGGGTCACATAGCCCCGCGCGAGCTGGTCACCGGCAAGATACAGCTCACCCGTGACACCCTCGGGAACCGGCCGCAACCGCGAATCCAACACATACACGCGCGAATTCCACTGCGGCACACCGATCGGCACACTCCCGGACTCCGCACCGGTCGCCTGCCAATAGGTGATCGACACCGCGGCCTCGGTCGGACCATACAAGTTGTGCACCGCAGCATCAGAAATCGCGCGCATCGCGGTCACCGTCTCCGGCGGCAACGCCTCACCGATCACGAACACATGCTCGAGACTCGGGATCGAACCCGCAGGAGTATGCGCAGCGAACACACCCAACATCGACGGCACGAAATCCGTCACCGTCACCCGCTGCTCCGCGATCGTGCGCGCCAGATACTCGGGATCCCGATGACCATCCGGAGTCGCCACCACCAGATGCGCACCCGCCGCCAACGGCAGGAAGTAACCCCACAGTGACACGTCGAACGTGGTCGCGGTCTTCTGCAGGTAGACATCCGACGCATCGAGCGGGTACTGCGACAGCATCCACGCGACCTGATTACCGATCGCCGAATGCGAGACGGCCACACCCTTCGGACGCCCCGTCGAACCCGACGTGAAGATCACATACGCGGTATTCGACGACCGAACCGCCGCCAACCGATCAGCATCGGTTACTTCGCTATCGGCGTAGCCCGACACATCCACGGTGTCCACAGCCAGAACCGGCACATCCGCGCCTTCGGGCACCGCACCGGCATCACCGGTGGTCGTCAGCACACACAACGGCGACGCGGTATCCAGGATGTAGCCGATCCGCTCCGCCGGATGCGCCGGATCCAACGGCACGTAGGCGCCACCCGCCGCGACCACCGCATACATGCCGACGACCAGATCGATCGACCGGGAAACGAGCAGACCCACCAGCGTTTCCGGACCGACACCCTGTGCGATCAGGTGCCGCGCGAGCCGGTTGACCCGACCGGCGAACTCGCCATAGGACAGACTCGTCCCCTCGAACGAAACCGCCACCCGATCCGGGTGAGCAGCAGCCACCCGAGTAAACCCGTCCAGCAACAGACCCGCCGGAAGTGCATGCTCGGTCGCATTCCACTCCGCCAGCACCCGTTCACGCTCAACCGGCGCCAGAATCTCCAGATCACCGACCGCCGTCTCCGGCGCCGCCACGATCTCCCGCAGCAGACCCACGAACCGCTCCGCGAAGCCCTCCACCGTGGCACGGTCGAACAGGGCGGTGGCATAGGTCAGGTACCCGGCCACGCCGTTCGGGACCCCGGCGGTGTCGTAGGAGTCGCCGAGCAGCAGGTTCAGGTCGAACTGGGAGATCTCGGCATCGAAATCCACCCCGGAAACCGTCAGGTCCGGCAGTTCCAGCACGGAGGCGGCCAAGTTCTGGAAGGTCAGGCCCACCTGGAACAGCGGATGCCGCGCGGTCGACCGCGCCGGATTGAGTACCTCCACCAAGCGCTCGAACGGCACATCCGCATGCGCGAACGCCGCGATATCGGCTTCCCGCTGGCGACCCAGCAGACCGGTGAAGGATTCACCACGATCCAACTGTGTCCGGAACACCAGGGTGTTCACGAACATACCGATCAGATCGTCCAGCGCCTGTTCACCACGACCCGCCACCGGCGTGCCGATGGTGATGTCGTCGCTGCCCGACAGCCGCGACAGCAACACCGCCAACGCGGAATGCACCACCATGAACAGCGTCGCGCCCTGCTGCTGTGCCACCCGTACCAATCCGGCATGGGTTTCCGCATCGATCGCGACCTCGACCCGCCCGCCGGCGAAGGACTGGACGGCCGGACGTGGCCGATCGGTCGGCAGATCCAGCTGATCCGGCACCCCGGCCAGCGCCGATTGCCAATAGGTGAGCTGCGCGGCCGCAATCGACTCCGGATCGGCCTCGTCGCCCAGCAACTCACGCTGCCAGATGCTGTAGTCGGCGTACTGCACCGGCAGCGGCGCCCAGCCCGGCGCCTCGCCGGCAGTACGCGCCGCGTAGGCGATCATCAGATCCCGCGTCAGCGGCCCCACCGACAAGCCGTCACCGGCGATATGGTGCACCACCATCGCCAGCACGAACTCACCGGCCGCGGGCTCGACATCCACCACAGCTTCGCCGGTAGTCGCGTCGACGGCGTCGTGCACCCGGAACAAGGCGACCCGCAGCGGCACCTCGGCCGTCACATCGAAACCGGCCGACGCCAACCCCGCCACCGCCGGAACAACGTCTCCGGCCGCGACGGAACGCACCTCGAGGCGAGGTACGGCGTCACCGACCGGCAACACCAACTGCACCGGACCCGCCTCGGTCTCCGGATACATCGTCCGCAACACCTCGTGTCGCGCCACCAGATCCGTGACGGCCGCACGCAGCGCCTCGACGTCGAGAGCACCCGACAAACGGATCGCCATCGGCAAGTTGTAAGCGGCCGAATCCTGATCGAACCGGTTCAAGAACCACATCCGCTGCTGCGCCAGCGACAGCGGCGCAGCACCGACAACCTCTCCCGAGGGCAGCGTCCGGGTCGGACGCTGCTGCGGCACCAACGCCACACGACCGCCCGAACCGGCCTGCTCCTGGATCCGAGCAGCCAACACCGAAACAGTGGCGGCTTCGAACAACAACCGCACCGGCACGGTGGTATCCAACGCCGCACCCAACCGGGCCGCGACCTGGGTCGCGATCAGCGAGTTACCACCCAAAGCGAAGAAATCATCATCGGCACCGACCCGCTGCACACCCAGCACGTCGGCGAACACACCCGCCACGATCTCCTCGATCGGGGTCGAGGCAGCCCGGAACTCCCGCGTCTCGAACACCGGGGCCGGCAGCGCCTTACGGTCCAGCTTCCCGGACGTGTTCAACGGGAACGCATCCAGCTCCATGACCACTGCCGGGATCATGTACACCGGCAGCACATCACGCAGCTCGTCGAGCAACACCGCAGACACGATCTGCGCACCGGGTGCGGGCACTACATAGCCGACGAGCTGCTCACCCAGCTCCGAGGCCGCGACCGTCACCACGGCCTGGCTCACCACCGGCTGCGCCAGCAGAGCCGACTCGATCTCACCCAGCTCGATCCGCTGGCCACGGAACTTCACCTGGAAATCGGTACGACCCAGATACTCCAACACCGGCAAAGATTCGATCCGGCCCTCGACCTCGGTCTCGACCCGACTCCACCGCACCAAGTCGCCCGTGCGGTACATCCGCTGACCGGCATCGAACGGACTCGCCACAAAACGATCCGACGACAAATCCGGACGCGTCACATAACCACGCGCCAACTGATCACCGGCAAGATACAGCTCACCCGTGACCCCGGCCGGGACCGGCCGCAACCGCGAATCCAACACGTACACACGGCTGTTCCACTGCGGCACACCGATCGGCACACTGCCCGACTCTTCACCGGTCGCCTGCCAATACGTGATCGACACCGCGGCCTCGGTCGGACCATACAAATTGTGCACAGCAGCACCCGAAATCGCGTGCATCGCGGTCACCGTCTCCGGCGGCAACGCCTCACCGATCACGAACACATGCTCGAGGCTCGGGATCGAACCCGCAGAAGTATGCGCAGCGAACACACCCAACATCGACGGCACGAAATCCGTCACCGTCACCCGCTGCTCCGCGATCGTCCGCGCCAGATACTCGGGATCGCGATGACCATCCGGAGTCGCCACCACCAGATGCGCACCCGCCGCCAACGGCAGGAAATAGCCCCACAACGACACGTCGAACGTGGTCGCGGTCTTCTGCAGGTAGACATCCGACGCATCGAGCGGATACTCCGCCAGCATCCACGCGACCTGATTACCGATCGCCGAATGCGAGACGGCCACACCCTTCGGACGCCCCGTCGAACCCGACGTGAAGATCACATACGCCGTATTCGACGACCGCACCGCCGCCAACCGATCAGCATCGGTCACCTCGGTATCGGCATACCCGGACACATCCACGGTGTCCACAGCCAGAACCGGCACGTCCGCGCCTTCGGGCACCGCACCGGCATCGCCGGTGGTCGTCAGCACACACAACGGCGACGCGGTATCCAGGATGTAGCCGATCCGCTCCGCCGGATGCGCCGGATCCAACGGCACATACGCACCACCCGCCGCGACCACCGCATACATCCCGACCACGAGGTCCAGCGACCGGGAAACGAGCAGACCCACCAGAGTTTCCGGACCGACACCCTGCGCGATCAGATGCCGCGCCAACCGGTTCACCCGACCGGCGAACTCGCCGTAGGACAGACTCGTCCCCTCGAACGAAACCGCTACTCGCTCCGGATGCGCGCCAGCCGCGGCATTGAATCCATCCAGCAGCAGACCCGCCGGAAGTGCATGCTCGGTGGCATTCCACTCCGCCAGCACCTGGTCACGCTCGACCGGCGCCAGAATCTCCAGATCACCGACCGCCGTCTCCGGCGCCGCCACGATCTCCCGCAGCAGACCCACGAACCGCTCCGCGAAGCCTTCCACCGTGGCACGGTCGAACAGGTCCGTGGCATAGATGAACTTCGCCGAGACACCGTGTGCACCGGCCGTACCGGCGCCGACCGGACCCATCAGCTCGCCGAGCTCCAGCACCAGATCGAACTTCGCTGTCTCGATCGGTGACTCGAGTCCGCTGATGGTCAGGCCGGGCAGTTCCCCGGCGACCTGCGGGTTGTTGTTCTGCAGCGACAGCATCACCTGGAACAGCGGATGCCGGGCCTGCGAGCGGGCCGGGTTGAGGACCTCCACCAGGCGCTCGAACGGCAGGTCCGCGTGCCCGAAGGCGGCTACGTCACTGCTGCGGACCGTTTCCAGCAGTTCGGCGAAACCGGCACCGTGGTCGATCGGCGTCCGCAGTGCGAGCGTGTTGACGAACATGCCGATCAGATCGTCCAGAGCACGTTCACCACGCCCGGCCACCGGGGTGCCGACGACGATATCGGTCTCACCCGACAACCGGGACAGCATCACGGCGAAGGCCGCGTGCACGACCATGAAGAAGGTGACCCCATGGGCGCGGGCGAGCTCCACCAATTCGGCGTGCACGGTGTCGTCGATAGCGAAGGTGTGACTGGCCCCGTGCCCGGAGGCCACCGCGGGCCGCGGCCGGTCGGCCGGCAGGTCCAACTGCTCCGGAATACCGGCCAGAGCCTCGGACCAGTACCTGACCTGCGAGGCGATCACCGACTGCGGATCGTCCTCCGAACCCAGGACCTGGCGCTGCCACAGCGTGTAATCGGCGTACTGCACCTCGAGCGGCAGCCAGCCCGGCTCGCCGCCCTCGATCCGGGCGCTGTAGGCCGTGAGCACATCGCGGGCCAGCGGTCCCAGGGAGAAGCCGTCCGACGAAATATGGTGCACGACGAGAACCAGGACGTGCTCGGTCGGATTCGTCTCGAACAACCGGACCCGGAAGGGCACCCCGGTGGTCACGTCGAAACCGGCCGAGACGAACTCGGCCACCCGGGCGAACAGATCGGACTCCGCGACTTCCACCGGGGTGAGATCCGGGATCACCGCCGAGGTCGGCAGCACCTGCTGGAACGGCGTGCCGTCCACATCCGGGTAGAAGGTTCGCAGCGCCTCGTGCCGCGCCAGCACGTCGGCGATCGCGATCTGCATGGCCTGGCGGTCGAGCAGACCCGACAACCGCACCGCGATCGGCATATTGTCCGCGGCCGAGGCCGGATCGAACCGGTTCAGGAACCACATCCGCTGCTGCGCCAGCGACAGCGGCACCCGCTCCACGACCTCGCCCGTCTCCAGGACCTGGGTCGGACGCGGTTGCGGCACCAGCGCCACCCGGCCACCCGCACCGGCATGGGTCTCCGCGCGGGCGGCCAGCGCCGCCACGGTGGAGGCCTCGAACAGTTCCCGGACCGGAAGTTCGGTGTCCAGTGCCACCGACAACCGCGCCGCCACCCGGGTGGCGCTGAGCGAGTTACCGCCCAGCTCGAAGAAGTCGTCGTCCGCACCGACCCGCTCGGCACCCAGTACCTCGGCGAAGGTCGCGGCCACGATCTCCTCGACCGGCGTCGAGGGCGCCCGGAACACCCGCGCCTGGAACACCGGCGCCGGCAACGCCTTGCGATCCAGCTTCCCGGAGGCGTTCAGCGGGAACTCGTCCAGTACCACGAACGCGGCGGGCACCATGTACGACGGGAGCAACTCCGTCAGGTCCTCACGCAGATCCTCGATATCCAGCAGTGCGCCCGGGGCGGGCACCAGGTAGGCGACGAGCTGGTCGCCGGTGCGCGCGTCACCACGCATGACCACCACGGCCTGCCCGACCTCGTCCACACCGGCCAGCGCCGACTCGATCTCACCCAGTTCGATCCGCAGACCACGCAGCTTCACCTGGAAATCGGTACGACCCAGATACTCCAACTCACCGGCGGCGGTCCACCGCACCAGGTCACCCGTGCGATACATGCGTTCAGCAACATCGAACGGATTCGCCACGAACCGATCCGCCGACAGATCCGGACGCGCCACGTAGCCGCGCGCCAACTGCACACCCGCCAGATACAGCTCACCCGCGACACCCACCGGAACCGGCCGCAACCGGGCATCCAGCACATACACGCGAGTGTTGAACACCGGAGCACCGATCGGCACCGCAGTGGTATCCGCGTCGATGACCTCGTGATAAGTGACGTCCACCGCGGCCTCGGTCGGGCCGTACAGGTTGTGCACAGCGGTCCCGGTCAACTCCCGCAACCGATGCGCCGGCTTCGGCGCCAACGCCTCACCCGAGGAGAACACCAACCGCAACGAACCACACCGCGCCGCACCCGACTCCGCGGACACACCCGGCAACGCCGCCACGAACACCGTCAGCATCGACGGCACGAAATGCGCCACCGAAACCCGCTCGGCATCGATGAGATCGGCCAAATACTCCGGATCCCGATGACCATCCGGCTTCGCGACCACCAACCGCGCACCCACCTGCAACGGCCAGAAGAACTCCCACACCGACACATCGAACGTCGACGGCGTCTTCTGCAACACCACATCCGAAGAGTGCAGACCGTACTCCGACTGCATCCACACCAAGCGATTCACGATCGCCGCATGCGACACCGCCACACCCTTCGGACGACCCGTCGAACCCGACGTGAAAATCACATACGCCGTATTCGACGGACGCAACGGCGCGCGACGATCCGCGTCGGTGACCGGCGTATCCGCGTACGCGCCCAGGTCCAGCCTGTCGATCCGTACCTGAGCGGTATCGGTCGGCAGATCGTCGCCGGAGGTGAGCACGCAGATCGGGTCGGCGGTGGCCAGGATGTACTCGATGCGCTCGGCCGGATGATCCGGATCCAGCGGTACGTACGCGCCACCGGCGACGGTGACCGCGTACATACCGATCACCAGATCGATCGAACGCCGCATCCCCAGGGCCACATACGATTCCGGACCCACACCGCGGGCGATCAGCCACCGGGCGAGCAGATTCACCCGTGCCGTGAATTCGGCGTAGGACAGGGTCTCCGACTCGTTGGTCAGCGCGGGCGCGTCCGGGGTACGAACGCTTTGCGCGTAGAACATCGAGGCCAGCGTGGCGGTGGTATCGACGGTGTGCGCGGTGTCGTTCCACCCGCGCAGCACCTGGTCGCGTTCCCCACCGTCCAGCAGTTCGATTTCACCGATCCGCCGGTCGGGGGCCTCGGTGATGGCGGTGAGCACCCGCACCAGCCGGTCGGCGATCCGGCGCACATCGGCTTCGTCGAACATGTCCTGCTGATAGCCGGCCCGAATCCGCAGTGTGCTGCCCAGTGCGGCGATCAGGCTCAGCGGATAGTGGGTGGCGTCGACCGCGCTCAATCCGGTCACCGCCATCCCGTCGATATCGGTGGCCTGCGCCTGGATACCCTCGGCGTCCACCGGATACGACTCGAACACCAGCAGGGTGTCGAACAGGGTCGCCAGGCCGGCCGCGCCCTGGATATCCGCCAGACCCACATAGTGGTGGTCCAGCAGATCGGCCTGTTCACCCTGGGTCCGGGTGAGCAGTTCGCGCGCGGGTTCGTCCTGATCGAACCGCACCCGCACCGGGACGGTGTTGATGAACAACCCGACCATGGTCTCCACCCCGGCCAGCTGCGGGGGGCGACCGGAGACGGTGGCGCCGAACAGCACATCGTCTCGACCGGTGATCCGGCCGAGCAGTACCGCCCACGCCACCTGCAGCACCGTGTTGGCGGTGATACCGAGTTCGGCGGCCAGCGCGGTGATCCGCGCCGTCGCCGCGGCGTCCAGCTCGAAGGCGTATTCGCCGGACAGGGCCTCGATCTCGTGCGCGGCATCGCCGCCGCCGGTTTCCGGGCGGCTGAGCAGGGTCGGCTCGCTCACCCCGGCCAGCGCCTCGGCCCATACCGCCAGCGACGCCGGGTGATCCTGCCGGCCGACCCAGTCCAGGAAGTGCCGGTAGGAGCGGGCCGCGGGCAGCACGGTGCTGTCGGCGCGTACCGCGTACAGCGTCAGCAGATCCTGCATGAGCAGCGGCATGGACCAGCCGTCGAGCACGATGTGGTGGTTGGACACCACGAACTGCCAGCTGTCGGCTCCGGTCTTGATCAGGGTGAACCTGATCAGCCGCGGTTCGGCGAGATCGAAGCGCCGCAGCCGGTCGGCGTCGACGAGATCGGCGGCCGTGCCGGTAGCGCTGCGATCGTGCTCGGTCCAGTCGACCGGCACCTCGTCGAGCACGACCTGCACCGAGTTGCCCGCCCGGTCGGTGACGAACACCGTGCGCAGGTTCTCATAGCGATCCACCAGGGCTTGGGCGGCTGCGCGCAGCCGTTCGGCGTCCACCCGGCCGGTCAGGGTGAGCACCGCCTGCGCGGTGTACACATCCACCGAGGTGGCGGCGAGCTGCGCGTGGAACAGCATCCCGGCCTGCAACGAGGACAGCGGCCACAGATCGGCGACCTGCCTCGGGAACCGCTGTTCGATCTCCTCGACAGCCGGCTGCGACACCGTGACCAACGGGAAGTCCGACGGTGTATGGCCGCCCGCGTCCGTGGACTCGGCATGGCGGGCCACCGCTTCCAGTGCCCGCACCCACAGGTCCCCGAATTCACGGGCCTCGTCCGGCGACAGCAGTGTGGACGGATAGCCGATGCGCGCGGTCAGCGTATCGCCGACCACGACGGCGTTGATGTCCAGCAGCGCCATGGCCGGCATATCCGCGTCGTAACCGACGTCCACGGCCAGATCGGCCGCCGGGAGCCAGCCGAAGCCGTGCATCTCTTCGGGGATCTCGCCGGCGCCGACGCGACCCAGGTAGTTGAAGTTCACCTGGCCCGGCATCTCCCGCGGGAATTCGGCGGCAGTGTCGGAGTTCATGTACCGCAGCAGGCCGTAACCGACGCCCTTGTCCGGGACCGCGAGCAATTGCTCCTTGACGCGCTTGAGCGCGGCGCCCAGTTCCGGCTCGCCGGCGAGGGCGGCTTCGATATCGATACCGGCCGGCTCGAACCGGACCGGGAAGAGCGCGGTGAACCAGCCGACCGTGCGGGACAGATCGGCCCCGGGCACGATCTCTTCCTCACGGCCGTGACCCTCGAGCCGGATCAGCAGCGGATCGTCCAGCGCGACGCCGGGCGCGCGCCGCGCCCGCCAGGCGGCGGTCGCCAGGACGAGTGCGGTGAGCAGACCGTCGTTCACACCGCCGTGGAACAGCGCCGGAACAGTGGTGAGCAGGGTCTGGGTGACCTCCGGCGAAACCTGCACCGCGTGTACCGCGACGACTCCGGCGGTATCCACCGTGGGATCCATCCGGCGCTCGGTGAGCAGCGGGTCGGCGGTGCCGGCGACGGTCCGCCAGTACTCCAGTTCCGCGAGCCGCTCCGCGCTGTGCGCGTTCTGCTCGAGCGCATGCGCCCAGGTCCGCATGGAAGTGACCGGCGCGGGCAGTTCGGGGAGCTGGCCGACGCTGCGCGCGACCGCGGACAACACGAGATCGGGCACCAGGACACGCCACGACACGCCGTCGACCGCGAGGTGGTGCACGATAACCACCAGGTGGCCGGCCCGCTCGCCGGTGTCGGGTTCCAGCCAGACGAACCGGACCACCACACCGCGCTCGGGGTCGAGCCGATCCAGTGCGGCATCGACTGCGGCCGTGGCGATCTCGGACACTTCGGCACCGGTGAGGGCGCCGTCGAACACGGTGTGGTCGATCAGCACGTCCACATCGACGCTACCCGGTGCGCCCGTTTCCACGATCCAGTCGCCGTCGGCGGTGTACAGCCGCGACCGCAACATATCGTGCCGGTCGACCACCGGACCCAGCACGGCGGCAATGGTTTCCCGGTCGATGCCGATCGGGAGGTCCAGGGTGATGAGCTGGTGGAAACGCCCGAAGGAACCGGGCCGTTCGGCCATGAACCGCACGATCGGCGTCAGCGGCATGGTGCCGACACCGCCGCCCGGCAGTTCGACGAGTGTGCGCGTCACACTGTCGGCGTCCGCGGATTCGGCGACAGCGGCCAGCCCGGCCACCGTCCGCTGTTCGAAGACATGCCGCGGGCTGAACACCACGCCGCGGGCCTTCGCGCGGGACACCAGCTGAATGGACACGATGCTGTCGCCGCCGAGGGCGAAGAACGAATCGTCCACACCCACCCGGTCCACGCCCAGGACCTCGGCGAAGACCTCCGCGATGATCTGCTCGACCGGTGTACGCGGTCCGCGGAAGGCGGTACGCGCCTGGAACACCGGTTCGGGCAGCGCCTTGCGGTCCAGCTTCCCGGCGGGGGTCAGCGGGATCCGGTCGATGACCATGACGGCCGCCGGCACCATGTAGTCGGGCAGCCGCTCGGCGACGTACCCGGTCAGCGCCGTGACATCCACCGCGGCACCGGGGGCCGCCACCACGTAGGACACGAGCGATACCGCACCGGCGGCGTTCTTGTGTCCGGTCGTGACGGCGAAGTCGACGGTCTCGTGGGCGGTCAGCGCCGCGTCGATCTCACCCAGCTCGATACGGAAACCACGAACCTTGACCTGGAAGTCGTTACGACCCACATACTCCACCACGGGATCACCCGCGGCGTCACGACGCCAGCGCACCACGTCACCCGTGCGATAAAGCCGCGAACCCGGCTCACCGTACGGATCGGCGACGAACCGCTCGGCGGTCAAACCGGGCCGCGCGTGGTAGCCGCGGGCCAGCTGGATACCACCGACATACAGCTCACCGGCCACACCCTCGGGCACCGGGTTCAGGCGATCGTCGAGCACCAGAGTCCGCATACCCCGCACCGGGCCACCGATGGTGACCCGATCACCGGCGTGCAGCACATCACTGATATTCGTGGCGATAGTTGCTTCGGTGGGACCGTAGGCGTTGTGGAAGCGACGCTGGACCCCGCCCTCGGGCGTGGTCGACCACTTCGCCACCAGATCCGCCGAAATGGCCTCACCACCGGCGATGATCACTTCCATCCCGGCGAGGTCCGTCGGATCCAGTGAGCCGAGCACCGACGGCGTGATCAGGCCGACGGTCACACCCTCGCGGGCGATCAACTCACCCAGTTCGGCACCACCGTAGGTACCCGTCGGCACCACCACCAGCACGCCCGCCGAACCGACCGCCAGCAGCAGTTCGAGGATCGAGGCGTCGAACGACGGGGAGGCGAAAGCCAGCGCCCGCGAATCCGAGGTCAACCGGTAGCGCTCGACCTGCTCGGCGCTGAAGTTCGCCAAGCCGGCATGCGAGACGACAACGCCCTTGGGCAGACCCGTGGAACCGGAGGTGTAGATGACGTAGGCGGTGTTCGCCGGAGTCAACGGCCACACCCGGTCGGCATCGGTGATCGGATCGGAAGGATAGGTGTCCAGCGCCAATTCGTCGAGGACGAGCCAGTCCACCGAATCCGGCAGATCCGCCCGCACCGACGACACCGTGATACCCACGGGCGCACCGGAATCGGTCAACATATGCGCGATGCGATCGGCCGGATAGGTCGGATCGATCGGCAGGAACGCCGCACCTGACTTGGTGACAGCCCACTCCGCCAGCACCGAATCCGCCGACCGCGGCACCGCAACCGCCACCAGATCCTCGGCACCCAAGCACCGCTCGATCAGCACCTGCGCCAACCGGTTCGACCGCTGATCGAACTCACCATAGGAATACCGCACACCATCGAACACCACCGCCGGCGCAGACGGATCCACCGCCACCGCCGCCGCCAGCAACTCCGGCAACGTCGACGCCGGCACCGCCACACCACCCGTGCGGGACAGGACCTCGCGACGTTCGCTCGGATCGAGCAGTTCGAGATCGCCCAGAACCGCGTCCGGGTCGGCGGCCACCGCGGTCAGCAACCGCTGGAACCGGGAGATCATCGTGGACGCGGTGGCTTCGTCGAACAGTTCGGTGGCGTAGTTCACCACCAGGTCCAGACCGCCCGAGCCGTTTTCGCCCAGTGAGAACTGGAGGTCGAAGCGCGCCACATCGTCGGCGATCTCCAGCCCGGCGACGGTCAGCCCGGCCAGGTCCAGCGCCGGTGCCTCCTGGTTCTGGAAAGACAGCGCCACCTGGAACAACGGGTTGCGCGCCTGCGAACGCTCCGGGGCCAGCAGATCCACCAGCCGCTCGAACGGCACATCGGCATTGCCGAACGCGTCGAGGTCCGTCCGGCGGGCCCGGTCCACCAGGTCGGCGAAGGTTTCGCCCGATCCGACCGCGGTCCGCAGCACCAGCGTGTTGACGAACATGCCGACCAGATCGTCGAGCGCCTGCTCACCACGACCCGCGATCGGCGTACCGATCGCGATGTCGTCGCTACCGGACAACCGCGCCAGCAACGCCGCCAATCCGGCGTGCAGCACCATGAACATCGACGCGCCGCGAGCACGGGCCAGGGCGTTCAGATTCCGCACCAGCTCGGCGTCCAGCTCGCCGTGCACCCGCGCGCCGCGCAGCGACGCCACCGCGGGACGCGGGCGGTCGGTGGGCAGCACCAGTTCGTCGGGCAGATCCGCGAGAGTGTCCTGCCAGAACGCGATCTGGCGGGCCATCGGGGCGTCCGGGTCGTCCTCGGCGCCCAGCACCTGCCGCTGCCACAGCGTGTAGTCGGCGTACTGGACCGGCAGCGGCGCCCAGCCCGGCAACTCGCCCTGGACACGCGCCGCGTACGCGGTCATCACGTCCCGGGCCAGCGGCGCCAGCGAGAAACCGTCACCGGCAATGTGGTGAAGAACCACGACCAGGACGAATTCCCGGGGCGAGACGGCGAAGAGACGGACCCGCACCGGCACGGCGGCGGCCACATCGAAACCGGTCGCCGCGAACTCGACGACCTCGGCCACCACCTCGTCCGCGGACACCTGCTCCGGTTCCAGGGCCGGTACGGCCCGGTCGGCCGGCAGGATCTGCTGGACCGGCCGGCCACCCTGCTCCGGGTACCGGGTCCGCAGCGGTTCGTGCCGGGCCACCACATCACCGAGCGCCGCGCGCAAGGCCGCCACCTCGAGATCACCGGTGAGGCGGATCGCCATCGGCAGGTTGTAGGCCGCCGAGGAGGTGTCGTACTGGTTCAGGAACCACATCCGCTGCTGCGCGTAGGACAGCGGCACCAGTTCCGGCCGCGGCCCGGCCGTCAGCTCCGGCCGGGACCGGGCGCCGGACTCCTCCACCCGGAGGGCGAGCGCGGCCACGGTCGGCGCCTCGAACAGCGCGCGGACCGCCACCTGGGTACCGAGTGCCGCGCCGATCCGGGCCGCGACCTGCATACCGATCAGGGAGTTACCACCCAGCTCGAAGAAGTCGTCGTCCGCGCCGACCCGCTCCACACCCAGCACGTCGGCGAAAGTCGCCGCCACGATCTCCTCGATCGGGGTGGACGGCGCCCGGAACGCCCGTGCCGCGAAGACCGGTTCGGGCAGCGCCCGGCGATCGAGCTTGCCGCTGGCGTTCAGCGGGAAGGCGTCGAGCACAACGAACGCGGCGGGCACCATGTACGACGGCAACCGGCCCGCCAGGGCGGCGCGCAGCGCGTCGCTCTCGATCGCGGCGCCGGCGGCCGGCACCACATAGCCGACGAGCTGGTCTCCGGTGCGCGCGTCACCACGGAGCACCACCACGGCCTGCGCGACCGCGTCGATCTCGGTCAGCGCGGATTCGATCTCACCGAGTTCGATGCGCAGGCCCCGCAGCTTCACCTGGAAGTCGGTACGACCCAGGTATTCGAGCTCACCGGCGGCGGTCCACCGCACCAGGTCACCCGTGCGATACATGCGTTCAGCAACATCGAACGGATCGGCCACGAACCGATCCGCCGACAGATCCGGCCGCGCCACATACCCACGCGCCAACTGCGCACCCGCCAGATACAGCTCACCCGCGACACCGACGGGAACCGGCCGCAGCCTGGCATCGAGCACGTACACCCGCGTGTTGAACACCGGAGCGCCGATCGGCACCACCGCGGTATCCGCGTCGGTCACCTCATGGAAGGTGACGTCGACCGCGGCCTCGGTCGGGCCGTACAGGTTGTGCACAGCGGTCCCGGTCAGTTCACGCAATCGATGCGCCGGCTTCGGCGCCAACGCCTCACCCGAGGAGAACACCAACCGCAACGAACCACACCGCGCCGCATCAGCAGGCAGCGCCGCCACGAACACGGTCAGCATGGACGGCACGAAATGCGCCACCGAAACCCGCTCGGCATCGATGAGATCCGCCAGATACTCCGGATCACGATGCCCATCCGGCTTCGCGACCACCAGGCGTGCGCCGATCTGCAACGGCCAGAAGAACTCCCACACCGACACATCGAACGTCGACGGCGTCTTCTGCAACACCACATCCGACGCGGTCAAACCGTACTCCGACTGCATCCACACCAAGCGATTCACGATCGCCGCATGCGACACCGCCACACCCTTCGGACGACCCGTCGAACCGGACGTGAAGATCACGTACGCGGTATTCGACGGACGCAACGGCGCACGACGGTCGGCATCGGTCACCAGAACATCGGCATACCCCGAAAGGTCGATCTCGTCCACGACCACCACCGGACGGTCCGCCGTGGTGAATCCGTCCGCCGAACTCGTCAATACACAGACCGGGTCCGCGGTGGCCAGGATGTAGTCCGTGCGCTCGGCAGGCTGCTCCGGATCCAGCGGCACATACGCACCACCGGCGGTGACCACCGCGTACATCGCCACGACCAGATCCAGCGAGCGCCGCATACCCAGCGCCACCGGCACATCCGGCCCGACACCCAGCGAGATCAGATGCCGCGCCAGGCGGTTCACCCGGCCGGCGAACTCGGCGTAGGACAGACCTGTCCCCTCGAACGTCACCGCGGGCGCTTCCGGAGTGCGCACCACCCGGTCGGCGAACAGACCGGCCAGGGTCGCGTCCGGATCGACGGCGCGCTCCGGGCCGTACCCGCCGCGCAGTACCGCCGATGCTTCCAGCGCGTCCAGGAGCGGGAGATCACCCACCGGCCGCTCCGGCGTCTTGACCACGGCCTTGAGCAACCGGACGAAACGCTGGGCGAACTGCGCGACCGTCGCGCGGTCGAACAGATCGGTCGCGTAGGTGAAGACCGCGTCGATCCCGGCCGTCCCGGTCCGCTCGCCGAGATCCAGCTGGAGATCGAATTTCGCGGTCTCCAGGGGCATCTCGACCGCGCCGATCGCCAGCCCGGACAGCTCCGTATGCACCGCCGGCGTGTTCTGCATCGCCAGCATCACCTGGAAGAGCGGATGCCGGGCCTGCGATCGCACCGGGTTGAGGATCTCCACCAAACGTTCGAACGGCAGATCGGCGTGCCCGAACGCGGCGATATCGGTACCGCGCACCGAACCCAGCAGCTCGGTGAACCCGGCCCCGGAATCGACCGGCGTCCGCAGCACCAGGGTGTTGACGAACATACCGACCAGATCGTCGAGGGCACGTTCACCGCGGCCCGCGATCGGCGTGCCGATCGCGATATCGGTCTCCCCGGACAACCGCGACAGCAGTACCGCGAACGCGGCGTGCACCGCCATGAACAGGGTCGCGCCTTCGGCCCGCGCCAGTTCGGCCAGCCCGGCATGGGTCTCGGCGTCGATCTCGAACGAATGGGTGGCGCCCCGGCCCGAGGAGATCGCGGGCCGCGCCCGGTCCGCCGGAAGATTCAGCTGGTCCGGCAGCCCGGCCAGCTCCCGCGACCAGTACGAGATCTGCTGGGTGATCACCGATTCGGGGTCGTCCTCCGAACCCAGCACCTGCCGCTGCCACAGCGCGAAATCGGCGTACTGCACCTCCAGCGGCGCCCAGCCGGGCTCGTCGCCGACGGTACGCGCCACATACGCGGTCACCACGTCACGGAGCAGTGGTGCCATCGAGAAACCGTCACCGGAGATGTGGTGGACGACGAAGCCGAGCACATGTTCGGACGCGCCGAGCCGGAAGAGCCGGGCCCGGAACGGCACGCTCGAGGTCACATCGAAGCCTGCCATCACCAGCTCCGCGAGCCGTGCGGGCAGGTCGTCCGCCGTGACCTCGACCGGCGTCAGCTCCGGCAGCACCTCGGCCGCCGGCAGCACCTGCTGGAACGGAGTCCCGCCGACCTCCGGATAGAAGGTCCGCAGCGATTCGTGCCGCACCAGCACATCGCCGACGGCGGCTGCCAGGGCGGCCGTGTCGAGATCACCGGACAGCCGGACCGCGACCGGGATGTTGTCCACGAACGAATCCGGATCGAAACGGTTCAGGAACCACATCCGCTGCTGCGCCAGCGACAGCGGCACCCGCTCCACGACCTCGCCCGTCTCCAGGACCTGGGTCGGACGCGACTGCGGCACCAGCGCCGCCCGCCCGCCGGCCTCGGACCGCAGTTCCGCGCGCGCGGCCAGGGCGGCCACGGTGGGCGCTTCGAACAGCGCGCGCACCGGGACGTCGACATCCAGGGCCCGCCCGAGGCGGGCCGCGACCTGGGTGGCGATCAGCGAGTTGCCGCCCAGGGCGAAGAAGTCGTCGTCGGCGCCGATCCGGTCCGCACCGAGAACATCGGCGTAGACACCGGCCACGATCTCCTCGATCGGGGTCGACGGCGCCCGGAACTCCCGCGCCTGGAATTGCGGCTGCGGCAAGGCCTTGCGATCCAGCTTGCCGGACGGGTTCAACGGGAACTGGTCCAGCTCCAGCACGGTCGCCGGCACCATGTAGGCCGGCAGCACCGCACGGACCGCCTCGAGCAATTCCACGGATTCGATCCGTGCGCCCGTCGCCGGCACCACATAGGCGACCAGCTGCTCGCCCAGCGGCGATGTCGCGACCGTCACCACGGCCTGACCCACCTGCGGTTGTGCCAGCAGGGCGGATTCGATTTCGCCGAGTTCGATGCGCAGGCCCCGCAGCTTCACCTGGAAGTCGGTACGACCCAGATACTCCAACTCACCGGCGGCGGTCCACCGCACCAGGTCACCCGTGCGATACATGCGTTCAGCAACATCGAACGGATTCGCCACGAACCGATCCGCCGACAGATCCGGCCGCGCCACATACCCACGCGCCAACTGCACACCCGCCAGATACAACTCACCCGCGACACCCACCGGAACCGGCCGCAACCGGCCATCCAGCACATACACGCGAGTGTTGAACACCGGAGCACCGATCGGCACCGCAGTGGTATCCGCATCCGTCACCTCATGGAAGGTGACATCGACCGCGGCCTCGGTCGGGCCGTACAGGTTGTGCACAGCGGTCCCGGTCAACTCCCGCAACCGATGCGCCGGCTTCGGCGCCAACGCCTCACCCGAGGAGAACACCAACCGCAACGAACCACACCGCGCCGCACCCGACTCCGCGGACACACCCGGCAACGCCGCCACGAACACCGTCAGCATCGACGGCACGAAATGCGCCACCGAAACCCGCTCGGCATCGATGACCTCCGCCAAATACTCCGGATCCCGATGACCATCCGGCTTCGCGACCACCAACCGCGCACCCACCTGCAACGGCCAGAAGAACTCCCACACCGACACATCGAACGTCGACGGCGTCTTCTGCAACACCACATCCGAAGACTGCAGACCGTACTCCGACTGCATCCACACCAAGCGATTCACGATCGCCGCATGCGACACCGCCACACCCTTCGGACGACCCGTCGAACCCGACGTGAAAATCACATACGCCGTATTCGACGGACGCAACGCTGCCACCCGATCGGCATCCGTGACGGGGGCGTCGGCGTAGCCCGACAGGTCCAGCATGTCCACGGCCAGTACCGGCACACCTGTCCCCTCGGGAACAGCACCGGCATCGGACGTCGAGGTCAGCACACAGACCGGTCGCGCGGTCTCGAGCACATACGCGGTCCGCTCCGCCGGATGCTCGGGATCCACCGGTACATACGCGCCGCCGGCGGTGACGACCGCGTACATGGCCACCACCAGATCCACCGAACGCCGCAGCGCCAGACCGACCAGCGATTCCGGCCCCACGCCCTCGGAGATCAGATGCCGCGCCAGACGGTTGACCCGTCCGGCGAACTCCGCGTAGGTCAGTTCGGCACCCTCGAACGACACCGCGATCCGATCCGGATACGCAGCGACCGCTCCGGCGAACTCGTCCAGGAGCAACCGGGACTCGACCGTGCGTTCGGTCGCGTTCCAGCGGTGCAGCACCAATTCGCGTTCGGCCGCGTCGAGCAGATCGATATCACCCACGGCGACGGACGGATCGGCGACGATCCCGTCCAGCATCCGGACCAACCGGTCCGCGATCCGGCGCACATCGGCCTCGCCGAACATGTCCTGCCGGTACCCGGCCCGGATCCGCAGCGTATTGCCGAGCGCGGCGACCAGGGTCAGCGGATAGTGCGTGGCGTCGATTCCGGCCAGGCCGGCCACCGTCATTCCGTCGATATCGGTGGCCTGCGCCTGGATACCCTCGGCATCCACCGGATACGACTCGAACACCAGCAGGGTGTCGAACAGCGCCGCCATCCCGGCCGCGCCCTGGATATCCGCCAGACCCACATAGTGGTGGTCCAGCAGGTCGGCCTGTTCGGCCTGGACCCGGGCGAGCGCTGTCCGTACGGACTCGTTCTGATCGAACCGCACCCGCACCGGGATCGTGTTGATGAACAACCCGACCATGGTCTCCACGCCGGGCAGTTCCGGCGGGCGACCGGAGACGGTGGCGCCGAACAGCACATCGTCGCGACCGGTCAGCCGGCCCAGCAGTACCGCCCAGGCCAGCTGCAGCACCGTGTTCGCCGTCACGCCGACCTCGGTGGCCAGCGCGGTCATCCGGGCCGTGGCCGCGGTGTCCAGCTCGAACACGTACTCACCCGACAGCGCGGTGATCTCGGAGCCGCCCGCTTCGGGGCGGACGAGCAGGGTCGGTTCCTCGACCCCCGCCAGCGCCGCCCGCCAGGCCTCCAGCGAGATCCCGCGATCCTGGCGGCCGACCCATGCCAGGAAGGTCCGGTACGAGTGGACCGCAGGCAGCGCCGCGGCATCGCCACGGACCGCGTACAGCGTCAGCAGATCCCGCATGAGCAGCGGCATGGACCAGCCGTCGAGCAGGATGTGATGGTTCGACACCACGAACTGCCAGGTATCGGCTCCGGTCCTGATCAGCGTGAACCGGAGCAGCGGCGGCTCGGCGAGATCGAAGCGCCGCAATCGGTCCGCCTCGATGAGGTCGGCGGCCGTCCCGGCGCTGCTGCGGTCGTGCTCGGTCCAGTCGACCGGCATATCCTTCAGGACCACCTGGACCGGGTGGCCCTCGTGGTCGGTGACGAAGGCGGTGCGCAGGTTCTCGTACCGATCGACCAGGGCCTGCGCCGCCGCACGCAAGCGGGCGGCGTCCACCCGGCCGGTCAGCGTGAGCACCACCTGGCCGGTGTACACATCCACCGAGGTCTCGGCGATCTGGGCGTGGAACAGCATGCCGGCCTGCAGTGCGGACAGCGGCCACACATCGGCGACCGGGAAGCGCCGCTCGATTCCGTCGACATCGGACTGCGACAGCGCGACCATGCCGAAATCGGACGGGGTGTGCCCGCCGGCGCCCGCGGAATTCGCGTGGCGCGCGACCGCTTCCAGCGCCCGCGTCCACAACTCACCGAACTCGCGGACCTCCTCGGCCCCGAGCAGGGTGGTCGGGTACCCGATCCGCGCGATGAACTCGTCGCCGGCGACGACGGCGTTGATATCCAGCAGCGCCAGCGCCGGCATATCCGCGTCGAATGCCGCGTCCACCACCAGATCGGCGGGCAGCCAGCCGAACTCGCGCATTTCCGGGGACAACTCGCTCGAACCGGCGGACCGGCCCAGGTAGTTGAAGCTCACCTGACCCGGCAGCTCGACCGGCAGTTCGCCTGCGGTCCGCGGGTTCAGCTGGCGCAGCAACCCGTAGCCGATGCCCTTGTCCGGCACCGCGAGCAGCTGTTCCTTCACCGCCTTGAGCGCCGCTCCCAACGCCGGGCCGCCGGCGAGCGCGTCCTCGAAATCGATACCGGCCGGCGCGAACCGCACCGGGAAGACGGAGGTGAACCAGCCGACGGTATGGGACAGATCGGCACCGGGCACGACCTCTTCCTCACGACCGTGGCCCTCGAGCCGGATCAGCAGCGGATCATCGATCGCCGCCGCGGGCACCCGCCGCGCCCGCCACGTGGCGGTGGCGAGTACGAGCGCGGTGAGCAGACCGTCGTTCACCCCACCGTGGAACAACGCCGGCACCGTGGTGAGCAGCGCCTGGGTGACCTCGGGCGATACCCGCACCGAATACGTGTCGACCGTCGCGGCGGTATCGACCGCCGGGTCCAGCGCGCGATCGGTCAGCAGCGGATCGGCGGTATCGACGACGGTCCGCCAGTAGTCCAGTTCGGCCTCCCGCTCGGCACTGCGCGCGTGCGCCTCGAGCGCATGCGCCCAGGTCCGCATCGAGGTGGTCGGCTCCGGCAGTTCCGGCAGGAGCCCGGCGCTGTGCGCACCGGCGGACAGCACGAAGTCCGGGACCAGAATGCGCCAGGACACGCCGTCGACCACCAGGTGATGCGCCACGACGACCAGATATCCCGGCCGGTCGGCGGTATCCGGTTCCAGCCAGACGAACCGCACCACCACGCCGTGGCCGGGATCCATGCGGTCCAGGGCCGCGTCGACCGCGGCGGTGGCCGTTTCGAGCACCTGCTCATCGGTGGCGGCGGCATCGAACACGGTGTGATCGATGAGCGCGTCCACGTCGACCGAACCGGGCTCGACCGTCTCCACGACCCATTCGCCGTCCACGACGAACAGGCGGGACCGCAACATATCGTGCCGGTCGAGCACCGGGCCCACCACCGCGGCGATGGTCTCGCGGGTGACGCCGATCGGCAGGCTCAGCGGCGTCAGCTGATGGAAACGCCCGAACGAGCCGAAGCGTTCGACCATCATCCGCACCACCGGGGTGAGCGGCATACGGCCGACCCCGCCCCCCGGCAACTCGGCCAGGGTCCGCACCGCGCCGTCGACGGATTCCGCGAACTCGGCGACCGACGCCAGGCCCGCCACCGTGCGCTTCTCGAACACCTGCCGCGGGGTGAACACCACACCGCGCGATTTGGCCCGTGACACCAGCTGGATGGAGACGATGCTGTCGCCGCCGAGGGCGAAGAAATCGTCGTCCGCGCCGACCCGCTCGACGCCGAGGACCTCGGCGAAGATATCCGCCAGGATCTCCTCGATCGGCGTCGAGGCCGCCCGGAATTCCCGGGTCTCGAACACCGGTTCCGGCAACGCGCTACGGTCCAGTTTGCCCGAGGCGTTCATCGGGAACGTCTCGAGTGCCACGAAGGCAGACGGCACCATGTACGACGGCAGCCGACCGTGCAGATGTGCACGCAGCTCGTCGGTGGTGATCGTCGCCCCGGCCACCGGCACCACATACGCGACCAGGTGGTCACCGGTGCCCGTATGCCGCAGGATGACCAGTGCCCTCGCGACGGCGTCCATCTCGGTGAGCGCGGCCTCGATCTCGCCGGGCTCGATCCGCTGACCGTGCAGTTTCACCTGGAAGTCGCTTCGGCCCAGGTACTCCAACTCACCCGCGGCGGTCCACCGCACCAGGTCACCGGTGCGGTACATCCGCTCGCCGGCGTGGAAGGGGTCCGCGACGAAACGCGTGGTGGTCAGATCGGGGCGGGCCAGATAGCCGGGGGCCAGCTGCACACCACTGATGTAGAGCTCACCCTGGACACCGGCGGGCACCGGCCGCAACCGGTCGTCGAGTACGTAGGTCCGGGTGTTGAGACCCGGGACACCGATCGGCACGGCTCCGGTTTCGACGCCGGTCACCTCGTGGGCGGTGACATCGACCGTGGTCTCGGTGGGCCCGTACTGGTTGAACAGGCGGGCGCCGGTGCGTTCCCGCAACCGCCGCGCGAGGTCGCCGGACAGCGCCTCACCGCCGACGACGATACTGCGCAACCCGGCCCAGGCCGCGGGCTCGGATTCGGACAGGAACACCGACAGCAGCGACGGCACGAACTGTGCCATGGTGACGCCTTCGTCGGCGATCAATCCGGTGAGGTACGCCGCGTCGCGATGCCCCTCCGAATGCGCGATGACCAGGCGGGCGCCGAGCTGCAACGGCATGAAGAACTCCACCACGGACGGGTCGAAGGTCGCCAGGGTGCGGTTCAGCAGCACATCGCCGGCACCGAGACCGTGCCGTTCGCGGGTGGTCGCCAGGTAGTTGAGCACCGCCCGGTGCGAGACCGGGACACCCTTCGGCCGGCCCGTGGAGCCCGAGGTGAAGATCGCGTACGCGGTGTTGTCCGGCCGCAGCGGCCGGAGTCGTTCGGCGTCGGTGAGCGCGGTGCCGGCGACACCGGACAGATCCAGCCGATCGATACGCACCTGACCGGGGATCGCGGGATCGAGATCTTCCCCGGACGTCAGCACACAGATCGGGCGCGCCGTATCGACGATGTACTCGAGCCGGTCCACGGGCTGGTCCGGATCCAGCGGCACATACGCGCCGCCGGCCGCGACCACCGCGTACGCACCGGTGATCAGGTCGATCGACCGGCGCATGCCCAGAGCGACATAGGTTTCGGTACCGACACCGGCATCGCGCAGCCACCGCGCCAACCGGCGCACGCGGCCGGCGAACTCGCCGTAGGACACAGCGGTGCCCTCGTAGGTCAGCGCCACTCGATCCGGAGACTCCGACACCACCCGGTCGAACCCGTCCAGCAACAGGCCCGGTTCGATCATGCCGTCGGTGGCGTTCCACCGGTGCAGTACCAGCTCGCGTTCGGCCGCGTCGAGCAGCTCCAGCTCACCGACCGGGGCCGCGGGATCGGCGACGACCCCGGCCAGCACCCGCAGGTACCGCTGCACGAATCCCGCCACCGTCGCCTGGTCGAACAGGGCGGTGGCGTAGGTCAGGTACCCCGTCACGCCCTGCGCGGCACCCGACGCGTCGTAGGTGTCGCTGAGAATCATGCTCAGGTCGTACAGGGAGACCTCGGTACCGGCGTCCACTCCGGACACCGAGAGACCGGGGATTTCCAGACTCGCCTGGCCCAGGTTCTGGAACGCGAAGCCCACCTGGAACAGCGGGTGCCGCGCCGTGGACCGCACCGGGTTCAGCGCCTCCACCAGCTGTTCGAACGGCACATCGGCATGCGCGAGCGCCGCGATATCGATCTCCCGCTGGCGCGCCAGCAGATCGGTGAACGATTCCCCGCCCGCGACCCGGGTCCGGAACACCAGTGTGTTCACGAACATGCCGATCACATCGTCGAGGGCGGCCTCGCCCCGACCGGCCACCGGGGTACCGATCGCCACATCGTCGGTCCCCGCCAAACGGGCCAGCAGCAGCGCGAACGCGGTATGCGTCACCATGAACAGGGTCACGCCCTGCTGCCGCGCGAAGTCCTGCAGCGCCTGATGCAGGCGCGCATCGATATGCACTTCGACTCGGCCACCGGCATACGACTGTGTCGCCGGCCGCGGCCGATCCATCGGCAGATCCAGCTGCTCGGGCAGATCCGCCAGCGCCGACCGCCAGAATTCGAGCTGTTCGTGGGCCAGCGACGTGGGATCGGCGCCGTCGCCCATCAGGTTCCGTTGCCAGATCGCGAAATCGGCGTACTGGACCGCCAACGGCGCCCAGTCCGGCGCCCGGCCGGCCGCTCGTGCCGTATACGCGGTCATCAGATCCCGCATCAACGGCACCGTCGAGGAACCGTCGCCGGAGATGTGGTGCACCACCGCGGCGAGCACATATTCGTCTGCCGCGTCGTCGATCCGCAACAACGTCACCTGCACCGGCACCTGCTGGGCGACATCGAACGACACCGACGCCAGCTCGGTCACCACGGTCTCGACCGCATTCGCGGCGACCGTGCGGATCTCGAGGACCGGTACCGCCCCCGTGACCGGCAGCACCACCTGCGCCGGACCGGATTCGGTCTCCGGGTACACCGTCCGCAGCACCTCGTGCCGCGCCACCAGATCCGTGACCGCCAGTCGAAGGGCGTCCACATCCAGGTGCCCGGTCAACCGGATCACCAGCGGAATGTTGTAGGCCGCCGCACCACCGTCGAACCAGTTCAGGAACCACATGCGCTGCTGCGCCAGGGACAGCGGGATCCGGTCCACGACCTCGCCCGACGGCAGCACCCGGGTCGGCCGCGGCTGCGGTACCAGCGCCGGACGTCCGCCGGAACCCACCTGCTCCTCGAGCCGGGCGGCCAGCGTGCCGACGACGGATGCCTCGAACAGCACCCGGACGGGCACCTGCGTATTCAGCGCCGCACCCAGACGCGCCACGACCTGCGTAGCGAGCAGCGAGTTCCCGCCGAGCGCGAAGAAATCGTCATCCGCGCCGACTCGCTCGATACCGAGAACATCGGCGAGCACACCCGCCACGACCCGCTCGACCGGCGTCGACGGCGCCCGGAACTCCCGTGCCTCGAACGCGGGCTCCGGCAATGCCCGGCGATCCAGCTTTCCGGCGGGGGTCAGCGGGACCTCGTCGAGCACCATGACCGACGCCGGCACCATGTACGACGGCAACCGCTGCCCGACGAACTCGCGCACCTCGGCCACGTCGATCGAACGCCCGGGTACGGCCACCACGTACGAGACGAGGGAGACCACGCCCGCGGTGCTCTTGTGTCCGGTCGTGACGGCGAAGTCGACGGTCTCGTGGGCGGTCAGCGCCGCGTCGATCTCACCCAGCTCGATACGGAAACCACGAACCTTGACCTGGAAGTCGTTACGACCCACATACTCCACCACCGGGTCACCCGCGGCGTCACGACGCCACCGCACCACGTCACCCGTGCGATAAAGCCGCGAACCCGGCTCACCGTACGGATCGGCGACGAACCGCTCGGCGGTCAAACCGGGCCGCGCGTGGTAGCCGCGGGCCAGCTGGATACCACCGACATACAGCTCACCGGCCACACCCTCGGGCACCGGGTTCAGGCGATCGTCGAGCACCAGAGTCCGCATACCCCGCACCGGACCACCGATGGTCACCCGATCACCGGCGTGCAGCACACCACTGATATTCGTGGCCACCGTCGCCTCGGTCGGACCATAAGCATTGTGGAAGCGACGCGCCACCCCACCCTCGGGCGTGGTCGACCACTTCGCCACCAGATCCGCCGAAATGGCCTCACCACCGGCGATGATCACTTCCATACCCGCAAGATCCGCCGGATCCAGCGAAGCAAGTACCGACGGCGTGATCAGCCCGACCGTCACACCTTCACGGGCGATCAGCTCACCGAGTTCGGCACCACCGTAGGTACCGGTCGGCACCACCACGAGGGCACCGGCCGAACCCACCGCCAGCAGCAGTTCGAGGATCGAGGCGTCGAAGCTCGGCGACGCGAAAGCCAACGCCCGCGAACCCGGGGTCAACCGGTAACGCTCCACCTGTTCGGCACTGAAGTTCGCCAAACCGGCATGACTGACCACCACACCCTTGGGCAGACCCGTCGAACCCGAGGTGTAGATGACATAGGCGGTGTTCGCCGGAGTCAACGGCCACACCCGATCGGCATCGGTGATCGGATCGGCCGGATACGTATCCAACGCCAACTCGTCGAGCACCAGCCAATCCACCGAATCCGGCAGATCCGCCCGCACACTCGACACCGTGATACCCACGGGCGCACCGGAATCGGTCAACATATGCGCGATGCGATCGGCCGGATAGGTCGGATCGATCGGCAGGAACGCCGCACCCGACTTGGTCACCGCCCACTCCGCCAGCACCGAATCCGCCGACCGCGGCACCGCCACCGCCACCAGATCCTCGGCACCCAAGCAACGCTCGATCAGCACCTGCGCCAACCGGTTCGACCGCTCGTCCATCTCGCCATAGGAAAGACGCTGATCCCGGAACACCACCGCCGGCGCCGACGGATCCACCGCCACCGCCGCCGCCAGCAACTCCGGCAACGTCGACGCCGGCACCGCCACACCACCCGTGCGGGACAGGATCTCGGCGCGCTCGGCCGCGTCGAGGATCTCGATCGACCCCAGCGCGATATCCGGGTCCGCGGCCACCGCGGTCAGCAACTGCCGGAACCGGGTGATCACGGTCCGGATGGTCGCCTCGTCGAACAGTTCGGTGGCGTAGTTCAGGAACAGGGTCATCCCGCCGGAGCCGTTCTCGGCCAGCGTGAACTGCAGATCGAACCGGGCCACGTCCTCCACGAGCTCCAGCCCGGAGACCTCCAGACCTGCCAGATCCAGCACCGGCTGCTCATTGTTCTGCAGCGACAGCGCCACCTGGAACAGCGGATTACGCGCCTGCGAACGTTCCGGGGCCAGCAGATCCACCAGCCGCTCGAACGGCACATCGGCATTGCCGAACGCGTCCAGATCGACCTGCCGAGCGCGGTCCACCAGCTCGGCGAACGATTCACCGGAACCGACACTCGTCCGCAACACCAGCGTGTTGACGAACATGCCGACCAGATCGTCCAGGGCCCGCTCACCACGACCCGCGATCGGCGTACCCACCGCAATATCGTCCGAACCCGACAACCGTGCCAGCAACGCCGCCAACGCCGCGTGCAGCACCATGAACATCGACGCGCCACGACCGCGCGCCACTCCGTCCAGGCCCTGTATCAACTCGGCGGACAACTCACCGCTCACCGTCGCGCCGCGCATCGACGCGACCGCCGGACGCGGCCGGTCCAGCGGCAGCGCCAACTCGTCGGGAACACCGTCGAGGGTGCGCTGCCAGAACGCGATCTGGCGCGCCAGCGGCGAATTCACATCGTCCTCGGCGCCCAGCACCTGCCGCTGCCACAGCGTGTAGTCGGCGTACTGGACCGGGAGCTGATCCCAGCCCGGCTCGAGATCCCGAGCCCGCGCCGCGTACGCGGTCATCACGTCCCGGGCCAGCGGAGCCATCGAGAAACCGTCGCCGGAGATGTGGTGCACGACCACCACCAGCACGAATTCCCGCGGCGTCACCTCGAGCAACCGAGCCCGCAACGGCGGGGCCACGGACACGTCGAAACCGACGCCCACGAACTCCGTCACCGCGGTGGGCAGCTCGTCCGGGGTGACCGCGACCGTCTCCAATCGAAGGTCGACCCGGTCCGCGGGCACGACCAGCTGCACCGGCACTCCGGAACGCTCCGGGAAGTAGGTGCGCAGCGATTCGTGCCGCCGCAGCACATCGGCCAGGGCCGCGCGCAGCGCTGCCACGTCCAGCTCACCGGAGAGCCGGATCGCCATCGGCAGGTTGTAGGCCACCGACGAGGTGTCGTACTGATTCAGGAACCACATCCGCTGCTGCGCGTACGACAACGGCACCAGCTCGGGTCGCGGCCCGGCCACCAGTGCCGGACGCGCTTTCTCACCGGCCTGCTCGACCCGCACGGCCAACGCGGCCACCGTCGGCGCCTCGAACAGCGCGCGCACCGTGACCTGGGTATCGAGCGCGGCCCCGATCCGGGCGGCGACCTGGGTCGCGACCAGCGAGTTACCGCCCAGCTCGAAGAAATCGTCGTCCGCGCCGACCCGCTCCAGACCGAGCACCTCGGCGAACGTCGACGCCACGACCTCCTCGATCGGGGTCGCCGGCGCCCGGAACACTCGCGCCTCGAACACCGGCGCCGGCAGCGATTTGCGGTCCAGCTTGCCGGCAGCGTTCATCGGGAACGCGTCGAGCACCACAAAGGCGGCGGGCACCATATAGGCCGGAAGTTCGGCACGCAGTGCGGACCGCACCGCCTCCGGATCGATCGCCCGGCCGGTTTCCGGTACCAGATAGGCGACCAGCTGGTCACCGGTGTGCTCGTCGGCGCGCATGACCACCACTGCCTGGGCGATCTCGTCCACACCGAGCAGCGCCGACTCGATCTCACCGAGCTCGATGCGCAGACCGCGCAGCTTCACCTGGAAGTCGGTGCGGCCCAGGTATTCCAATTCACCGTCGGAATTCCAGCGCGCCAGATCGCCCGTCCGGTACATCCGTACGCCGGCGCCGAACGGGTTCGCCACGAAGCGGTCGAAGGTCAGATCGGGGCGGTCCACGTACCCCCGCGCCAGCTGCGCGCCGGCCAGATACAGCTCACCCGGAACCCCCGGCGGGACCAGGCGCAACCGGCCGTCCAGCACGTAGGCCTGGGTGTTGAAAGCCGGGACGCCGATCGGTACCGACTCGGTATCGGCCTCGGTCACCTCGTGATAGATGACGTCGACCGTGGCCTCGGTGGGCCCGTACAGGTTGTCCAGCCGGGCATTGGTCAGCTTCCGCAACCGTCGCGGAAGATCGACGGGCAGCGCCTCGCCGCCGACGACGATATGGCGCACACTCGACCAGGCGTCGGGGCCGGTGTCGGCCATGATCACCGACAGCATCGACGGTACGAACTGCACCGTCGTCACCCGTTCGGAGGCGATGATCCCGGCGAGATAGGCGGGGTCACGGTGTCCGTCCGGGCGGGCGATGACGAGCCGGGCGCCCACCTGCAACGGCAGGAAGAATTCGGGGACCGACGCGTCGAAGGTGACCGTGCCGCGCTGCAGCATGACATCGGACGCGCTCATCCCGTACCGCGCGTGCGCGGCCACCAGGTAGTTCACGATCGCCTTGTGCGCCACCGCGACGCCCTTGGGGCGGCCGGTGGAACCGGACGTGAAGATCACGTACGCGGTGTTGGCCGAGCGCAGTGGCCGCAGCCGATCCGCATCGGTGAGCGGAGCATCGGAGTACTCGGACAGGTCCAGCCGATCGATGCGCAACTGCCGCTCGATCACCGGGTCCAGGTCCGCACCGGCGGTGAGCACACATACCGGACGCGCGTTGTCGAGGATATGCCCGAGCCGTTCCACCGGCTGTTCCGGATCCAGCGGTATGTAGGCGCCACCGGCCACGACGACGGCGTACATACCGACGACGAGATCGAAGGATCGCTGCATACCCAGCGCCACATACACTTCGGGCCCGACACCCATATCGACGAGCCGGCGGGCCAGCCGATGCACCCGGCCCGCGAACTCGGCATAGGACAGATTCGTCCCCTCGAAGGTCAGTGCGACCTCGTCCGGTGTCCGGGCGACCTGCGCCTCGAACAGGGAGACCAGGGTGGCGGTGGCATTGCCTGGGGTCTCGGTGAGCGCGGTCTCCACCGGGAAGCCCGTCGCGTTCCAGCGATCGAGCACCAGGGCGCGTTCGGCCGGAGCCATGAGCTCGATATCCCCGACCGGCACCGTCGCGTCCGCGATCACCGCGCGCAGCACCCGCACGAATCGCCGGCCGAACTCGGAGACGAAGTCGTCGTCGAAGAGGTCGGTGGCGTAGAGGATCTCGGCGTCCATGCCCGACCCGCCGGCGACCGCGTCGCTCATGGTGAGCGACAGGTCGTATTTGGTGTTCGGTATGTCGACACCCAGCCCGGTCATCGTCAGACCCGGCAGTTCCAGGCGGGTATCGCCCAGGTTCTGGAAGGCGAGCATCACCTGGAACAGCGGCTGACGGGATTGGGAACGGACCGGATTGAGGGCCTCGACCAGCCGCTCGAACGGCACGTCGGCGTGTGCGAAGGCGGCCAGATCGCGATCGCGCACATGCGCGAGCAGCTCGGTGAACGGCGCGCCGATATCGACCCGGGTCCGCAACACCAGCGTATTGACGAACATGCCGATCAACTCGTCGAGCACCCGATCGCCGCGGCCGGCGACCGGGATACCGATGGCGATATCGTCGGTACCGCTGAGGCGGGCGAGCAAGGTGGCGAACGTGCTGTGCACGAGCATGAACAAGGTGACGCCCTGCGCCTGGGCGACCCGGTTCAACTCGTCGATCACCGCACCGGGCACGACGAACCGGTGTGTCGCCGCCCGTTCGCTGGCGACCGCCGGCCGGGGCCGGCTGGACAACCGGAGTTCGTCGGGCAGCTCGTCCAGTTCGGCCCGCCAGAAGTCCAGCTGCTGGGAGACCAGCGACGCCGGATCGTCATCGGACCCGAGTACCTCGCGCTGCCACATCGCGTAGTCGATGTACTGCACGGCCATCGGCTCCCAGTCCGGGGCCGCGCCGGCCGAACGCGCCGAGTACGCGATCATCAGGTCACGGCTCAGCGGCCGCATGGAGAAACCGTCGGCGGCGATATGATGCACCACACCGGCCAGCACGTGGTCGTCCTCGGTGAGGCGATAGACCCGCAGCCGAACCGGCAGTTCGGTGGTCAGATCGAAGCCGCGGAAACCGAATTCGGCGATCGACGCGAGGAGGTCGGCACCGAGTTCGGCACCCGGCACCGCGGCCCGGTGCGTTTCGAGGATCTCCACCTCCGGAACCGCGCGGTCGGGCGGCAGCACCTGCTGGTAGCCGATGCCCTCGTGGGCCGGGTACACGGTCCGCAGGGATTCGTGCCGGGCGATCACATCGGCTACCGCCTGCAGCAGCACCGCCATATCGATCGTGCCGGTGAGCCGCAGCACGACCGGAATATTGTCGACCGCGGACTCCGGCTCGAAGCGGTTGAGGAACCATATCCGCTGCTGTGCCTGGGACAGCGGCGGGCGTTCGGGCCGGGGACGTGCGGCGAGAACCGGACGCCCACCGGCACCGGCCTGCTGTTCCACCCGGGCCGCGAGTGCGGCCACTGTCGAATCCTCGAACAGCATCCGCACCGGGACCTGGGTATCGAGTGCGGCCCCGATCCGGGCCGCGACCTGGGTCGCGATCAGCGAGTTGCCACCGAGGGCGAAGAAATCGTCGTCGGCGCCGACCCGTTCGGTACCGAGGACCTCCGCGAAGACCCCGGCCACGATCTCCTCGATCGGGGTCGACGCCGCGCGGGAACCACCCGATTCGAACACCGGCGCGGGCAGGGCCCGGCGATCCAGCTTTCCGTTGATGGTCAACGGGATCCGGTCCAGCACGACCACCGCGGACGGCACCATGTAGGAGGGCACCCGCTGACCGACACCTTCGCGGATCGCTTCTGTATCGGGCCCGCCCTCGGTCTCCGACACCACATACGCGACGATCCGGTGATCGCCCGGATTGTCCTCGCGGACGATGACCGCGGCCTGCGCGATATCCGGCTGCGCGAGCACCGCCGCCTCGATCTCACCGAGCTCGATCCGGAAGCCGCGCACCTTGACCTGGTCGTCGGCCCGGCCCAGGTATTCGAGTTCGCCGGAACGGTTCCAGCGCGCCAGGTCACCGGAGCGGTAGAGCCGCGTCCCAGGTGCACCGGGCTCGGCCAGCGGGTTGGCCACGAAACGGGCCGCCGTCAGATCCGGGCGATCCAGGTAACCGTGGGCGAGCTGTCCGCCCCCGATGTACAACTCGCCCGTCACCCCGACCGGCACCGGCTGCAGCCGGCTGTCCAGTACGTAGATCTTCAGCCCGGCGATCGCCCGGCCGATCACGCTACCGGTGGCCTCGGCGATGGTCTCCGCGTCCAGCGCGCGGTGGGCCACGTGCACGGTGGTCTCGGTGATGCCGTACATGTTCACCAGCACCGGCGAGGCGGTTTCCCGGTCGCCGATCTGGATGGTGCGTCCGGTCGAACCGTCGCCGTGCCGGGCGATCCAGTCGGAGAGCCGGCGCAGTTCCAGTGCCTCACCACCGAATACGACATACCGCAGTGCGAGCGGACGTTCCGCTTCCGCGGTGCGGTCCGCCTCGGCCAGCTGATAGAACGCCGACGGCGTCTGGTTCAGCACGGTGACCCGCTCCGTGCGCAGCAGTTCCAGGAACTGCTGCGGCGAGCGCGAGGTGTAGTAGTCGACGACCACCAGGGTGCCGCCGAAGAGCAGCGGGCCCCACAGCTCCCAGACCGAGAAGTCGAACGCGTAGGAGTGGAAGAGGGTCCACACGTCCTCGGGGCCGAACCCGAACTCGCGCTCGGTATTGGCGAACAGCCGCACCACGCTGCGGTGCGCCACCGCGACACCCTTGGGGCGGCCGGTGGACCCGGAGGTGTAGATGACGTAGGCGGTGTTGTCCGGACGCAACGGCGCCAGACGATCGGCATCGGTGACCGGACCGTCGTCGGCGTCTTCGATATCGCCGGCCTCCACGGCGTACCCGTCCACCACGACACGAGAGATACCGCCGGGCAGGTCCACCCGCACCGAGGAATCCAGCACCACGGTCGCGGGACGCGCGTCCTGGAGTATGTAGGCGATCCGATCGGCGGGGGAATCCGGATCCACCGGCACGTACGCGGCACCGGACTTGATCACCGCGAGCAGCGCGACCACCAGATCCAGCGACCGCGGCAGCAACACCGCGACCCGGGCCTCCGGTCCGGCGCCCTCGTCGATCAACCGGCGCGCCAGCACATTCGCCCGGCGCTCCAACTCGGCGTAGGTGAGCTGATCACCCTCGTACTTCGCGGCGGTCCGGTGCGAATACTCTCCGGCGGCCGCCTCGAACAGCCCGGCCAGGGTGGCCGTCTCGGGGTCGTCGAGCGCCACGCCGTCGACGCTGAACACACCGGGACGGGCATCTGCACGGGATTGCGCCCAGCGCTGGGTCACATCGAAGCGCTCGGTATCGGCGAGCAGATCGATATCGCCGACCGCCGTGGCCGGCTCCCGGACGATCGCGCGCAGTATGCGCAGGAAACGATCGGAGAAACCGGCCACGGTCTCCGGATCGAACAGATCGGTGGCGTATGCCCACTGCATCCGCAGGCCGCCGTCGGCGGCACCCTCGGTGCCCACCGTCAGCTGGAGATCGAACTTCGACTGACCGGTCTGGAAGTCGACGACACCGAGGTCGAGCCCGGGCAGCGAGACCGCTGCCGTATCCGCCACCGATGCGGCCTCGAAGGCCAGAACGACCTGGAACAACGGGTGATGCGCCCGCGAACGGCGCGGATTGAGGATATCGACGAGCCGCTCGAACGGGATATCGGCGTTCGCGAAGGCGGCGAGGTCGGTACGGCGCACCTCGGCCAGTAGTTCGGTGAACGGCGTACCCGGGGCCACCTCGGTCCGCAGGACCAGGGTGTTGACGAACATACCGACCAGATCGTCGAGCGCCTGCTCACCGCGGCCGGCGATCGGGGTTCCGATACTGATATCGGAACTGCTGGACAACCGGCTCGCCCAGGTGGCGAGCGCGGCATGCACCACCATAAACAGTGTGGTGCCGTGCGACCGGGCCAAGCTCTCCAGAGCGGTACGCAATTCGACGTCGACCACGAAATCGTGGGCAGCGCCGGAATCGGAAGAGACCTCCGGCCGCGGCCGGTCGGCCGGCAGGTCCAGTCGGTCGGGCATATCCCGCAACTGCTCGCGCCAGTAGGCGATCTGTTCGGCGGCCACCGATTCGGGATCGTCCTCCGAGCCCAGCACCTCGCGCTGCCACAACGTGTAATCGGCGTACTGCACCGCCAGCGGTTCCCAGGCGGGGTCCACACCGCGGCTGCGGTCGTTGTAGGCGACGACGAGATCCCGGAGCAGCGGACGCGGCGAGAAGCCGTCTGCGCTGATGTGGTGTGCGACCAAGAGGAGCACGTAGTTGTGCTCGTCCAGGCGCAACAGCGACACCCGGAACGGGAGTTCGGTGACGACGTCGAAGAGCACCCCGGCCAACTCGAGGATGCGGGCGGGCAGTTCCGCCTCGGTGACCGGCTCGGGATCGAGCTCGATATCCACCGCACCGGCCGGCAGCACCTGCTGGTAGCCGATACCGTCCACTTCCGGATACACGGTCCGCAGCACTTCGTGCCGCGCCACCAGATCCGAGACGGCCGCGCGCAACGCGTCCACGTCCAGATCACCGGTCAACCGCACCGCCAGCGGGATGTTGTAGGCCGCGGACCGATCGTCGAACCGGTTCAGGAACCACATCCGCTGCTGCGCCAGCGACAACGGCACCCGCTCCGGCCGCTCCCGCGCCGCCAGCACCGGCAGATCCCCACGCCCGGTGGCGGATTCCGCGGCGGCAGCCAGCGCGGCCACCGTGGAGGCCTCGAACAGCATCCGCACCGGCACCTGCGCATCCAGCGCCGCACTCAGCCGGGCCGCGACCTGGGTCGCGATCAGCGAGTTACCACCCAGGGCGAAGAAATCATCGTCCGCACCGATTCGCTCGACACCGAGCACATCGGCGAACACGCCCGCGACGATCTCCTCGATCGGAGTCGAGGCAGCACGGAACTCCCGCGTCTCGAACACCGGAGCCGGCAACGCTTTACGATCCAGCTTGCCCGAGGTGTTCAACGGGAACGCATCCAGCTCCATGACAACAGCCGGAATCATGTACACCGGCAGCACATCACGCAGCGAATCCAGCAACACACCGGAAACGATCTGCTCCCCGGGTGCGGGCACCACATAGGCGACCAACTGCTCACCCAGATCCGAGGCCGCGACCGTCACCACGGCCTGGCTCACCACCGGCTGCGCCAGCAGAGCCGACTCGATCTCACCCAGCTCGATCCGCTGACCACGGAACTTCACCTGGAAATCGGTACGACCCAGATACTCCAGCACCGGCAGCGACTCGGTCCAGCCCTCGGTCGGCGAATCACCGATCACGTGAGTCCACCGCACCAGGTCACCCGTGCGGTACATCCGCTGACCGGCATCGAACGGACTCGCCACAAAACGATCCGACGACAAATCCGGACGCGTCACATAACCACGAGCCAACTGATCACCGGCAAGATACAGCTCACCCGTGACCCCGGCCGGGACCGGCCGCAACCGCGAATCCAACACATACACACGGCTGTTCCACTGCGGCACACCAATCGGCACACTGCCCGACTCCGCACCGGTCGCCTGCCAATACGTGATCGACACCGCGGCCTCGGTCGGACCATACAAATTGTGCACAGCCGCATCAGAAATCGCATGCATCGCCGACACCGTCTCCGGCGGCAGCGCCTCACCGATCACGAACACATGCTCGAGGCTCGGGATCGAACCCGCAGGAGTATGCGCAGCGAACACACCCAACATCGACGGCACGAAATCGGTCACCGTCACCCGCTGCTCCGCGATCGTGCGCGCCAGATACTCGGGATCGCGATGACCGTCGGGGGTTGCGACAACGAGGTGGGCGCCCGCCGCCAACGGCAGGAAGTAACCCCACAGCGACACGTCGAACGTCGTCGCGGTCTTCTGCAGGTAGACATCATCGGCATCCAGCGGGTACTGCGACAGCATCCACGCGACCTGATTACCGATCGCCGAATGCGGAACCGCCACACCCTTCGGACGCCCCGTCGAACCCGACGTGAAGATCACATACGCCGTATTCGACGACCGAACCGCCGCCAACCGATCGGCATCGGTCACTTCGCTATCGGCATACCCGGACACATCCAAGGCGTCCACAGCCAGAACCGGCACATCCGCACCCTCGGGCACCGCCCCCGCATCACCGGTGGTCGTCAGCACACACAACGGCGACGCGGTATCCAGGATGTAGCCGATCCGCTCCGCCGGATGCGCCGGATCCAACGGCACATACGCACCACCCGCCGCCACCACCGCATACATCCCGACGACCAGATCGATCGACCGCGAAACAAGCAGACCCACCAGAGTTTCCGGACCGACACCCTGCGCGATCAGATGCCGCGCCAGCCGGTTCACCCGACCGGCGAACTCGCCATAGGACAGACTCGTCCCCTCGAACGAAATCGCTACTCGCTCCGGATGCGCGCCAGCCGCGGCATTGAACCCGTCCAGCAGCAGCCCTTCCGGAAGTGCATGCTCGGTGGCATTCCACTCCGCCAGCACCTGGTCACGCTCGACCGGCGCCAGGATCTCCAGATCACCGACCGCGGTCTCCGGCGCGACCAGGACCTCTTCCAGCAACCGCACGAACCGATCGGCGAAGACCTCGATCGTGGAGTGATCGAACAGGTCGCGGGAATACGAGAGGGCGCCCATCATACCGGCGTCCGCAGTGTCGCTCGTACCACGGAAATTGAACGAGAGATCGAACTTTTCCAGACTGGTCTCGAAATCGACCGGAGCGACCCGCAAATCGGGCAGTTCGAAATGCCGGTCCGGCAGATTCTCGAATGACAGAGCAACCTGGAAAATCGGGTGCCGCGCCTGTGAACGTGCCGGATTCAGCACCTCCACCAAACGCTCGAACGGTACATCCGCATGAGCGAAGGCTTGCAGATCGGTATTCCGGACCTCTGCCAGCAATTCGGTGAAGGACATATCGCCGCGAACCGGGGTTCGCAACACCAATGTGTTGACGAACATGCCGACCAGGTTCTCCAGTGCCGCATCACCACGGCCGGCTACCGGAGTACCGACACCGATATCGGATTCTCCGGTGATCCGCGCCAGGAATACGGCCAGCGCACTGTGCACGACCATGAACGGTGAAGCATTGTGCCGCCAGCCCAGATCCACGATCCGGCGGCGGGTCTCCGGGCTGATCTCGAATGAATGGACGCCACCGGAGAAGGACGAAACGGCTGCGCGAGGTCGGTCGGCCGGAAGTACCAGCTCATCCGGCAGGCCGGCCAGTTTCTCCTTCCAGTACCGCACCTGTTCGGAGATGAGCGAATTCGGATCGTCCTCCGAACCCAGCACCTCACGCTGCCACAGCGCGTAATCCGCGTACTGCACCGGAAGGCTCGCCCATGCCGGAGGCTCCCAGCTGACGCGTGCCGCGTAGGCGGCCATCACATCTCGCGCCAGCGGGCCCATCGACCAACCGTCGGCGGAGATGTGGTGCACCACCATGCCGAGTACGTATTCGTTCTCGCTGATCTCGAAGAGCCGAGCATGCAGCGGTACCTCGACGGTGACGTCGAAGGCCATCGTCACCAGATCGATCAGATGATCGATGAGCCTGTCCTCGCGGATCAGGTACGGAGTGAGATCCGGTACCACCTGAGCCGCGTCCAGGATCACCTGGACCGGTGCCCGGCCCTTCTGCGGGAACACGGTCCGCAGCGATTCGTGCCGGTCGATCACATCGATGAAAGCCACCTGCAGGGCTGCGATGTCGAGATAGCCGGACATCCGGATCGCGATCGGAATATTGTTGACCGCCGATTCGGTGTCGTACCGGTTGAGGAACCACATCCGCTGCTGCGCCAGCGACAACGGCACCTGCTCCACGACCTCACCTGTGGGCAGGATCTGGATCGGGCGCTCCCGCGGCGTCAACGCCACGCGCCCACTCGCACCGGCCTGTTCCACCCGCACAGCCAACGCCGCCACAGTCGGTGTCTCGAACAGCATCCGGACCGGCACGGTGGTATCCAGCGCCGCCCCGAGGCGCGCCGCGACCTGGGTCGCGATCAGCGAGTTACCACCCAAAGCGAAGAAATCATCATCGGCACCGATCCGCTCGACACCGAGCACGTCGGCGAACACACCCGCCACGATCTCCTCGATCGGAGTCGAGGCAGCCCGGAACTCCCGCGTCTCGAACACCGGGGCCGGCAGGGCCTTGCGATCCAGCTTGCCCGAGGTGTTCAACGGGAACGCGTCGAGTTCCATGACCACAGCCGGAATCATGTACACCGGCAGCACATCACGCAGCGAGTCCAGCAGCACACTCGAGACAATCTGCGCACCCGGAGCAGGCACC
>NZ_BDCU01000071.1 GCF_001618425.1 Nocardia fusca NBRC 14340 | reverse complement strand
CGGAGCGCCGGGGTCGATGCATTCGCCCCGCTCGGCAACTCAGTTCGAGCTGCTCAGTTCGTTGGTGCCGTCCTGTCGGGGGCCGGGGCCCGGCGCTGGATCCGCTGCCGTAGCCGCTGGATACCGGGTGCGGTGGAGCCCAGGAGCATTTCGGTGCCGCCTCGGGACGGTTCGGCGGAACCGTTGTCGTGTACCGCTGCAAGTAGATCGCAGTAGATCCGCGGGTCCAGCCGGTAGGGATCGGAGGACAGGCGATAGCCGAGAATTCGGCGCAGGCGCGCGAGTTCGGCGCGTACGGTCACCGTCTTGCTGTTGTCGTCGTACAGACCCTCGGCGAGGTCCGCCGCGGTCGAACCCGCCGGGTGCGCCAGCAGCAACACCAGCAACTCGCTGTGCCGCGGACTGAGTTCGTGTACTGCGCCGTCCATCCACAGCGCGACCCGGTTGCGGCCCAGCGCGACCACCCGCGGCACCTGCTCGGTGGCGTCCTCGGACAGTGCGTGGACCGCGTACGGTCCGTCCGGCGCCAGCCGTTCCACCGCGACCCGGCGACCACCGGGCAGCACCGTCTCACCGTCCCGGACCGGTCCGGGCCACACCGACGGCAGCCAGCCCGGGGGAGCGGCGTAGAGGACATGGCCGTCCGGCGATATCAGCGCCCCGAGATCACCCGACCGCTGTAGTACTCGATCGAGATAGCGGGTCCGCAGTTCGGCGTCGCGGCGTCCGGCCAGCTCGCGCAGATGGGCCTCGGCCAGCCGCGCGGCGGCGGTCACCAGCGGCAGGGCCAATGTGTTCGTACTGGTCGTCCGGCAGGTCACATCGACGACACCGATCACCGCGCCGCTGCGCGGATCGCGAATCGGCGCGGCCGTACAGGTGAAATCGGCGGCGACCGAGAGGTAATGCTCGGGTCCGCGTACCTGGAACGCCCGGCCGAGCGCCAGCGCGGTACCTACTCCGTTGGTGCCCGCCTCGGCTTCGTGCCAGCGCGCACCTGGTACGAGATTGGCGCGTTCGGCGGTCCGGCGGGCCGTGGGGTCACCGTGCACCCAGAGCAGATGCCCCTCCGCGTCGCCGCCGAACAGGACATGGCCCGGTTCGGTGGCCACCGCCTCCAGGCTCGCGAACAACACCGGCCATGCCGCGGCCAGCCGCCGGTCGCGCGGCCCGGATCTGAGTTCGTCGGTGCTGAGCCGCACTTCGGGTAGATGTCGGTCCGGATGCAGACCGTGATGCCGGGCCCGGTCCCACGAAGCCCGCACGTCCGGGCGCACCGTCCGACTCTTTCCTGTCCCCACCATGCGCCTGCCTCGGGATAGTGCGATCCGCGCCCGGCGGTGATCGCGTTGCCGGGGCGTCCCACGAGGAATAGCACGGAGCGGGAAGGTAGACAAACTTCCGGAACGGCGTTGCAGCGTTGCTGCAACCGTGCGGCCGGGGCTGGCCCGGAGGTCGGGGTCCGGTCATCGTAGGAGCCCACCCCACGAACCGGAGGTATCGATGCCGTACCTGGAACTGCCCGACGGAGTGCCGCTGTACTACGAGGACCACGGCTCCGGCCGACCCGTCGTGCTCATCCACGGCTGGACCATGAACTCCACCTTCTGGGCGCAGAATGTGCCCGCCCTGGCCGAGCAGCACCGGGTGATCACGGTCGATCTGCGCGGGCACGGTTCCTCGGGCAAAACCGAGGACGGGCATACGCTCGCCCAGTACGCCCGGGACGTGCAGGGCCTGATCACACACCTGGGGCTGGAGCAGGTCTCGCTGGCCGGATGGTCGATGGGGGTCGCCGTCGCGCTCGCGTATGTGCAGCAGTTCGGTTGCGCGAACCTGCGCTCGGTGGTGTTCATCGACCAGTCGCCGCGTTTCCTGGACGGTCCGGACTGGGAATTCCCGTTGCAGGGCGGCTATTCGGACAATGACCTGGCGCTGTTCGTCCAAGCCGTCCGGCATGCCCGCCCGCTGGTGATCAAGCCGTTCATCGCCGCGTGTTTCGCGCAGACACCGCCCGAGGATGTGATCGACGTGATCTACGCGGAAACGATGAAGATGTCCACCGCTGCCGCCTGTGCCATCTGGTATGACATGGCCTTCGCCGATCTCCGGGCGGTCCTGCCGGAGGTCACGGTGCCGGCCCTGCTGGTGTACGGCGCCCAGAGCAAGATCTTCCCCGGCCCGCTCGACGAGTGGATCGCCGCGCAACTGCCCGACGCAACCGTTACGCGCTTCGCGGACAGTGGTCACGCCCCGTTCTCCGAGGAGCCCGAACGGTTCAACCAGGTGCTCGCCGAATTCCTGTGACCCGATCGCGGGCGCGTCGGCGAAACCGCAACCGACCCCGGCTGCACGGTTTACTCGACCTGGCAGCCTGCCGATGTTCCACCTCGTGGATGCGGCCTCGGTCCCGGCTTCCAGGGCCGGGACCATCTCGCTGAAGGCTCCTCTCTGTGTCAAGCCTCGACGAGCGGAGAGGAGCCGATAAATCCACAGTCCCGTGACGGCGGCGCCGACCCCGACAGGTGCGGCTGAGAACAGCGGCATCGAGACGGTGTAGTCAGCCCGTGGCGGCGCTCTCGGTCTGGGTGCGATACAAACGCTGGGCGGTCGGTGTAGGTCAGGACGCGGTGTTCGCCCGGGCAGTCACGACCGAGCCGGTCGAGGTTTGTGGGGTGCCTATCAGCGGGCGAGGAACTTGCGACGGCGGGCATGAACTCGTCGTGGAACTGGAAGATACCGCCGTGCCCGTGGTCGGGGTTCGGCTGCAGGAATGAATCCCGGGGGCGTGCCGGCCGAGGCGCTGGAGAAGAGGGCAGGTCGGGACAGGAACTCGGGGCCGCCTGCGGGCGCCACCAGATCCCATTTGTGCAATCTGCACGGGGACCTTCGGCGAATATGTCCACTCGGCACCTATCTCGGCCCGCTATTCGCTGGTTAAACTCGGCTCACGCTGACCAGGAAAGTTGATGAGAGTTATGTCCTGAGCCGTTGAACATCTCGTGTGGCGTCACGTCGGCTTCGCACCGCGTGTCCAGGGCCACCACCGGGCACGGCCACACTCCGAGTGGGTGCCGAAGCTGTCGATGCTGCTGCACAACTGGACGGCAGTCAGCCGCCGACGGTTCGGCGGCTCGGCGCGATCGCCACTGCCGGTGGTCGGGTGCGGGTCGAACAGTGGCGCAGGACCTGTCCACTCATCGACCGGTACAACGAGTCGGCGAAGTGGCCGGCAACCACACCCACCGTTCCGGGCATCCGGGACCTCGCCCCGGACTCGATTCGGCACTCTTCTCTGGACTCGGCGGCTCTGTGCGCGCCGCCGGGCTTCTTCGGCGACCCTGAAGGCTGGATAGGAACGTGGACACAAGCACCGGCGATTCGTCCGACCGCATGCTCGCGATGACCGACCTGGTGACGGACTTCTTCCGCATATCGCTGTACAGCTCTCACTCGAGATTTGAGGATTTCCGTGGTCGAACCCGGGCATGTAGTCGCCATTGTCGGAATGTCGTGCCGGATGCCGGGCGCCGCCGACCTCGAGAAGTTCTGGCGGCTGCTGCGCGATGGCCGCGATGCCATCGGCACCGCTCCCGCCGACCGTCCGGAAATCGATGAGCGGGCCGGATTCCTCGATTCGGCCTCGGAATTCGATGCCGACTTCTTCGGGGTACCGCCCAATGAGGCGCGGTCGATCGATCCGCATCAGCTGCTCGGCCTGGAGCTGAGCTGGGAGGCATTGGAAGACGCGGGCTACCGGGACCTGCGTGGTGCGCGGGCGGGAGTGTTCCTGGGAATCACGGGAACAGATTTCGCCGAAATATCGGCCGCACAGGGCAAACCTGGTATCGGCAGGCATTCGCTGGGGGCGGTCGGCCGGGGAGTCGCTGCCAACCGGATCTCCAATCACTTCGGGTTCACCGGTCCGAGTCTGGTGATCGACAGCGGGCAATCCTCCTCGCTGGTCGCGGTGCATCTGGCCTGTGAATCGCTGCGCACCGGGGAATGCGAGGTGGCGCTGGCGGGCGGATCGAATCTCATTCTCTCCCCGTTGGGCGGCGCGCGTTACGAACAGTTCGGCGCGCATTCGCCGACCGGGAAATGCCACACCTTCGACGAATGCGCGGACGGCACGGTCCGCGGTGAGGGCGGCGGCATGGTCGTGCTGAAACCACTTGCGCTGGCTGCCGCCGCGGGCGATCGCATCTACGCGGTGATCCGGGGCAGCGCGGTCAACAACGGCAACGAGCGACAGGTTCTGAGCGCGCCCAGTGTGTCGGCGCAGGCCGCGGTTGTTCGGGACGCGCTGGCTGCTGCGGCGGTGGCACCGGAATCGGTGCAGTATGTGGAGCTGCACGGCACCGGCACCCCCGCGGGCGATCCGGTGGAGGCGGCGGCTCTCGGCGAAACCTACGGCGTGGGACGTACCGGTGCGGCGGCGCTGGTCGTCGGGTCTGTCAAGACGAATATCGGACATCTGGAAGGCGCCGCGGGAATCGCGGGTCTTATCAAGACCGCCTTGAGCCTGCGGCATCGGGAGTACGTGCCCAGCCTGAACTTTCACACGCCGAATCCGCGGATCCCACTGGAGACGCTGGGTTTGCGGGTGCAGACCGCGACCGAGCCCTGGTCGGCTACCGCACTGTGTCGTGCTGGGGTCTCGTCGTTCGGTATGGGCGGTACGAACGCACACGTGATTCTGGAGGAAGCTCCCGCGCACGTGGTGGACGAAACGAACACTTCGTCGGACGACCCGCGACCGGTGGCCTGGGTGCTGTCGGGACAGAGCCCGGCGGCGCTGCGGGCGCAGGCCGACCGGTTGCGGGAGTGGCTGGTCGAGCATCCGCGGGTCGATGCCGGTGCGGTGGCTCATTCGCTGCTGCGTTCGCGGACGCCGTTGGAGTGGCGGGGCGCGGTTGTCGGGGACGATATCGAGGCGATGGAGGCCGGGCTGGCGGCGTTGGCCGATGCGATCGCGGATGATCACCGCACGGTGACCGGTCGCGCCGCGCCCCGGCGGGCGGTCTTCGTGTTTCCGGGCCATGGCAGTCAATGGGTGGGGATGGGTGCGCAGCTGCTGGCGTCCGGTGGGGCGTTCGCGGCCACGATCTCGGAGTGCGAGGCGGCATTGGCGCCGTACGTGGATTGGTCGTTGACCGGGGTGTTGCGGGGGACCGACGGGGCCGCGTCGCTGGAGCGTGAGGATGTTGTCCAGCCGGTTCTGTTCGCGGTATCGGTGGCGTTGGCGCAGCTGTGGCGGGCCTGCGGGGTGGAGCCGGCCGCGGTGATCGGCCATTCTCAGGGGGAGATCGCGGCGGCAGTGGTAGCCGGCGGATTGTCTGTGGCCGACGGTGCCCGAGTCGTGGCGGTGCGCTCGCGAGCCCTCACCGAGGAGCTGGCGGGATCAGGGGGTATGGCAGCCGTCGGATCGGCGGCGGATGCGGTGGCCGATCGCCTGACGGAATACGGTGACCGGTTGTCGATCGGGGCGGTGAACGGGCCCGGGCAGACGGTGGTGACAGGCGACTCGGACGCGCTGGCCGAGTTCCTCGCCGGGTGTGCCGCGGATGGGGTGTGGGCGAGAAACGTCCCGATCGATTACGCGTCGCATTCACCGGCGGTCGAGCGAATCCGGGATCGCCTGCTGGCGGGGTGGGCGCCCATAAAGCCGAAATCCGGTACAGTGCCGTTTTTCTCGACGGTTGCCGCCGACTTCATCGACACGGCGGACCTCGATGCCGCGTACTGGTATCGAGGCCTTCGTCAACCGGTGCGGTTCGCCGATGCGGTCGAGGCCTTGCTGCGCGCCGGGATGAACGCCTTCATCGAGACCAGCCCGCACCCCGCGCTGTCCAGCGCGATCGAGGCGACGGCCGACGCACTCGGTAGATCAGGCCGAGTAGCCGTTTTCGGTACCCTGCGACGCGACCAGGGTGGTCCGGAACACGTCACTGCCGCGCTGGCACGTGCCCATTGCGCGGGGCTCGCGGTGGCGCCGGAGATGTTGGCGCCGAGCGCCGCGCGGGTGGACCTGCCGACCTACGCGTTCCAACGGCGTCGGTGCTGGGTGCCGACGGTCGGAGCAACCGGGCCGGGCACAGCATCGGCCGAGATGCGCCGGGCACCCACGGCCACTCGGTCCGGCCTGGAGCACACCGTCCGCACAACCCGCGGCAACGCTGTCGTGGCGGGTCCGCTGGCCCCGCGGTTGTTTGCTGCCCCCGAGCGTGACCGCGACGCGCTGGTGCTCGCTGTCGTTGCCGAACAGGCAGCGGCGATACTCGGCCACGATTCGCCGGATGCCGTGCATGCCGAACTTCCGTTCACTGCCTCCGGGTTCGATTCGCTGAGCGGTCAACAGCTGCGGAACCGGCTGGTGGCGGCGACCGGCGTGGCGTTGCCGGCGACACTGATATTCGACCACCCCACACCGGCCGCGGTGGCCGGGTTGGTGCGCGCGCGGCTGGAAGGCGTGGACCTCGGTGCGCGGCGGGTGACTCGTCGCACCCACACCGCGGAGCCGATCGCCATCGTCGGCATCGGCTGCCGGTTTCCCGGCGGTGTCGCCTCGGCCGAGGACTTGTGGGAACTCGTGGCGGCGGGCCGGGACGTGATCTCGCCGTTCCCGTCCGACCGCGGCTGGGATCTGGAGCGGTTGGTCGATCCCGACCCGGACAAGCCGGGCACCGTTTATACCCGGGAGGGCGGATTCCTCACCGAGGCAGACGTATTCGATGCGGAATTCTTCGGTATCGGCCCGCGGGAGGCGGCTGCGATGGATCCGCAGCAGCGACTGATGCTGGAGGTGTCCTGGGAAGCCCTGGAGCACGCGGGCATCGACCCCACGGTGCTGCGCGGCACCGACACCGGCGTTTACGTCGGTGCCTGCTCCTCCGGTTACGTACGCGGGGTGACCGGAGGGTACGAGGGCTATCGGCTGACCGGAACTTCACACAGTGTGATATCCGGCCGAGTCGCTTACGTTCTCGGCCTGGAAGGTCCCGCCGTCACGGTCGACACCGCGTGCTCTTCGTCGCTCGTCGCGCTCCATCTCGCCTGCCAGGCGTTGCACCGGGGCGAGACGTCGCTGGTACTCGCGGGTGGGGTGAGTGTGTCGGCGAGCCCGGATCTGTTCGTCGACTTCGCCCGCCAGCGCGGATTGGCACCGGACGGACGCTCCAAGGCATTTGCCGCCGCCGCGGACGGTGTCACCTGGGCTGAGGGCGTCGGCGTCGTGGTGCTCGAACGTCTGTCGGATGCCCGTCGGCGCGGCCACGATGTCCTTGCGGTGGTCCGTGGCAGCGCGATCAACCAGGACGGTGCCAGCAACGGCCTGACTGCGCCCAACGGTCCGTCCCAGGAGCGGGTGATCGCCGCGGCGCTGGCCGACAGCGGGCTGGAGCCCGCAGATATCGATGCTGTCGAGGCGCACGGTACCGGCACCACCCTGGGCGATCCGATCGAGGCGCAGGCGCTGATCGCCGCTTACGGAACCGATCGGGGCCAGCCGTTGCGCATCGGATCGGTGAAGTCGAACATCGGGCACGCGGTAGCCGCGGCCGGTATCGGCGGTGTGATCAAGATGGTGTACGCCCTGCGGCACGAAATATTGCCCAGAACACTGCACGTGGACGCTCCGACACCACATGTGGACTGGTCGGCGGGCTCGGTGCGGTTGCTCACCGAGCCCGAGCCGTGGCCCGCCGCCGACCGGGCGCGGCGGGCGGGCGTCTCGTCGTTCGGGATCAGCGGAACCAATGCGCATGTGATCCTCGAAGAGGCACCGGCCGCCGTCGCGTTCGAGGGCACCGGCGGCACCGGTCGGCCCGCGGCGGCGACCGATGCGGTTCCCCTGCTCCTCTCGGCGAAGACGGACAACGCCCTACGCGCCCAGGCGGAGCGCCTGCGGCAGTGGATAGCCGACCGGCCGGAACTCGATATACGCGGTGCCGCCGGCGCTCTGATCGGAACGCGGGCACACTTCGCGCGGCGCGGCGCGGTCGTGGGCACCGATCGAGCGGAGCTGCTGGCGGGCTTGGCGGAGCTCGCCGGCGGGTCCGAATCAGCCGGTGCCGTCGAGGGCCGGATGGTGGCCGGAAAGACCGCATTCCTGTTCACCGGTCAGGGCGCCCAGCGCTCCGCGATGGGCGCGGACCTGTACCGTGCGTTTCCGGTCTTCGCGAGCGCACTGGACGAGGTGTGTGCGGAATTCGATACCCAGTTGGGTCGGGCCCACCCCTCGTCCGACCGGCCACGGTACTCCGCGCTGTCGTTGCGAGGGCTGATGTTCGACGATGTCGACGGGTTGCTCGATCGGACCGAATTCACCCAGCCCGCGTTGTTCGCATTCGAGGTGGCCTTGTGTCGATTACTCGATTCGTTCGGTGTCACCGCAGATCTGCTGATCGGGCACTCCATCGGCGAGCTGGCCGCTGCGTATGTGGCGGGCGTATGGTCGCTGCCGGACGCGTGCGCCCTGGTGGCTGCCCGGGGACGGCTGATGGGCGGGGTGCCCGGGGACGGTGCGATGCTGGCGGTGGCGTGCGGCGAAGAACGAGCGGCCCGCGTCCTCGCCGATTTCCCCGGTCGGGTGTCGATCGCGGCGGTGAACGGCCCGGGCTCGACGGTGCTGTCCGGTGACGCCGATGTCATCGGCGAGCTCGAGCAACGCCTGGCGAGCGAGGGTCTCGTGACCAATCGCCTGCGGGTCGGCCATGCGTTCCATTCGGCGCATATGGACGTGATGCTGGCCGAGTTCCGGTCGGTGGCCGAGGCGATCGACTACCGCGCACCTAATATCGCGATCGTGTCGACCGTGTCCGGCGAACTCGCCGGACACGATCTGACCGACCCGGAGTACTGGGTGCGGCAGGTGCGCGATCGGGTCCGGTTCGCCGCGGGCGTGGATGCTCTCGTCGCGGCGGGCGCACGACGATTCGTGGAGGTCGGGCCGGACGCCGCACTGGCGGTCATGGTCCGGCAATGTCTTGCCGAGACCCCGGACATCGAGGCCGGCTCAGCGGTGATTGCGGCCGCGCGGCGTTCCGCGGCGGAGTCGGCCCGGTTCGTGTCGGCGCTGGCCGAGGCTCATATCGCGGGTATCGAGGTGAACTGGACCGATCTTTTCGCGGACCGACCGGCCGGGCGAGTGGAGTTGCCGACGTATGCGTTCCAGCATCAACGGTATTGGTTGACCGCCACGGCGACAGGTGATGTCCGGCATACGGGTCTCGCCGAGGTGGAGCATCCGCTACTCGGTGCCGCGGTGTGGCTGCCGGAATCCGAGGGGGTGGTGGCGACCGGCCTGCTGTCGCTGTCGAGCCACCGGTGGCTGGCCGATCACGTCATCGGTGGCGCGGTACTGGTACCGGGTACGGCGTTCGTGGAGATGGCGCTGCGAGCCGGGGCGATGGTCGACTGTCCCCGACTGGCCGAGCTGGTGGTGATCGCGCCCTTGATCCTCCCGGCGGAGGGAGCCGTCGAACTGCGTGTCATGGTGGACGAGCCCGACGCGGCGGGATCCCGAGCGGTGTCGGTGTATTCGCGTCGGCAGCGCGAGGCTGCGGCGGAACACGGGAAGTGGATTCGCCATGCGACGGGAGCCCTGGCCGTACCGTCACCGGCGTCTCCGGGGCGATACGAGTCGACGGGCGAGTGGCCGCCTTCGGGCGCGGAGCCGGTCGATATAGGCAGTGGCTACCGAGAATTGGGCGAGCGCGGCTACGACTACGGGCCCACTTTCCGCAGGCTGACAGCACTGTGGCGGCGTGGCGAGGAGATCTTCGCGGAGCTCAGTCCGGCCGTTCAGCGGGAATCGTCGGCGGTGCAGTTCGGAGTGCACCCGGCATTGCTCGACGCGGCACTGCACGCGATCCTGCTCGGCGGTATGACCGAGCCGCCCGGGCCAGGGGAGATCCTGGTGCCTTATTCGTGGGAGAACGTCGACCTGCACGCGGTCGGGTCCGCGTCGGTCCGGGTGCGGTTGACACCGGCACCGGGCGAGGGGCATGACCAGCGAATCACCCTGAGAATCAGTGATCCTCAGGGTGAGCCGGTAGTCGAGGTCGCCGGCGTGACCCTGCGTCCCGTCGCCATCGGTTCGCTCGGTGCGGCAGCCGGATCGCCGGTCGACGCGGCACAGCTGTTCCAGGTGCGGTGGGAGCGGGCCATGGGTGGCGTGGGCGACGGGTCCGTCCCGACTGTCGCCACGCTCGCGGGCACCACGGTGGCCGGGATCGACCTGAGCTTCGCCTCGATCGCCGATGTCGTGGCAGCCGAAGATACCCCGGATGTCGTGGTGTGGCGGGCGGCCGAGCCGGACGCGGACGGTCCGGAAGGTGTGCGGGAAGCTGTGCACGCCGCATTGGCGATGCTGAAATCGTGGCTTGCCGGTGCGCACAGTGCCGATACTCGACTGGCGCTGATCACATCGGGCGGTGCGGGGCTGCCCGGCGAGACCCCTGACCCGGCTGCGGCCGCGGTAATCGGGCTGGTCCGCAGCGCGCAGTCCGAGAGTCCCGGTCGTTTCGTTCTGGTCGACGAGGAGCGCGCAGATCCGCTGGACGCCGAGCGCGTCGCGATGGTGCTGGGATCGGACGAACCGCAGGTCGCGGTACGCGGCCGCGAACTGCTGGTGCCCCGGCTGGTGCGCGCATCCGCGTCCGGGGACCCCGGTATGCCGTCCTTCGGGAACAAGTCCGTGTTGATCACCGGCGGTACGGGTGGCTTGGGTGCTCTGTTCGCCCGGCACCTGGTTGTCGAACACGATGTCCGCAGTCTGGTGCTGACCTCCCGGCGCGGGCTCCGGGCGCCCGGGGCTGCTGAGCTGGTCGCCGAGTTGACCCAGGCCGGCGCCGACGTCCAGGTCGTGGCCTGCGATATCGCCGACCGTGCCGCGGTGCGAAACCTGGTGGACACCATCGAAGCCCGCGGCGGCTCGAGCGCTGTCGTGCACGCGGCGGGCGTACTCGACGACGGCACTGTCGAGACCCTGACCGGTGCGCAGGTGGATCGAGTATTCGCGCCGAAGGTCGACGGGGCGTGGCATCTGGACGAGTTGACCCGGCACCACGACTTGTCGGCATTCGTCCTGTTCTCGTCGATCGCCGGGGTGATCGGATCGGCCGGGCAAGCGAATTACGCCGCAGCGAACAGCGCCCTGGATGCGCTGGCGCAACGACGGCGGGCGGCGGGGTTGCCGGCCACCTCGGTCGCGTGGGGGCCGTGGAATCAGGGCAGCGGCATGACCGGCGACCTGGACCGAGTGGCCCTCGCCCGGTGGGAGCGGTTGGGTCTGGGCCAACTCGGCACTGCGGAGGGTGTACGCCTGTTCGATGCGGCCGTCGCCGGGCCGGATGCGCGCCCGGCCGCGATTCGGTTCGACGCGGACGCACTGCGTCGTGCACCGGCGATCGACGCGCTTCCCGCTGTACTGCGTGGATTCGCGCCGCGCTCCACGCCCGCGAAGCGGGTGGCGGCGGTGAGCTCGCTGGGTGCCCGGCTGGCCGGGACACCGGAGGCCCACCGCGACTCCGTGGTGCTCGAGGTGGTGCGTGAGCAGGTGGCCGCCGTGCTGGGTCATTCCGGACGCGATCTGGTCGAGGTGGAGAAGCCCTTCAGCGATATGGGTTTCGATTCGCTGGGCGGGGTGGAGTTGCGGAACCGGTTGAGCAAGGCGACCGGTGTGCCGCTGCCCTCGACACTGGTGTTCGACCATCCGACACCGGCGGCGGTGGCGAAACTGGTGCTGGCGAAACTCGCGCCGGCGCCGGCGGAGGAGGCCGGGAAGGTCGTGCGCCGCACACGGACCGATGAACCCATCGCGATCGTGGGTATGGCCTGCCGGTATCCCGGCGGAGTGGCCTCACCGGAGGCGCTGTGGGATCTGGTTGCTACGGGAACCGACGCGATCAGCGAGTTCCCGGCCGACCGTGGTTGGGACCTGGCGGGGTTGTTCGATCCGGATCCCGCGCACTCGGGGACCTCCTATGTCCGTGAGGGTGGATTCCTCACTCGCGCCGCCGATTTCGATGCCGAATTCTTCGGGATCGGCCCGCGCGAGGCCGCGGCTATGGATCCGCAGCAGCGGTTGCTGCTCGAAGTGTCCTGGGAGGCGTTGGAGCACGCCGGCATCGATCCGGCCGCGCTGCGGGGCAGTGACACCGGTGTCTACACGGGTGTGATGTATCAGGACTACGAGACGGTGACACGCCGGAGCGGGCCCGAAGTCGAGGGGTACGCCCTGACCGGGGCGCTGGGAAGTGTCGTATCGGGCCGGGTGGCGTACGCACTGGGCCTGGAGGGCCCGGCGCTGACAATGGACACCGCGTGTTCGTCGTCGCTGGTCGCCCTGCACGTCGCCTGCCGGGCGTTGCGTCAGGGGGAGAGTTCGCTGGCGTTGGTCGGTGGTGCGACGGTGATGGCGACGCCGACCGTGTTCGTGGACTTCTCCCGCCAACGCGGGCTCGCCCGGGACGGTCGGTGCAAGTCGTTCTCGGCGTCCGCTGATGGCGTGGCCTGGGCCGAGGGTGCGGCTGTACTGGTGGTGGAGCGGCTGTCGGATGCACGCCGGCTGGGTCACGATGTCTTGGCGGTGGTGCGCGGGACGGCGGTGAATCAGGACGGTGCGAGCAATGGTTTGACGGCGCCGAACGGTCCGTCGCAGGAGCGGGTGATCGCGGCGGCATTGGCGGACGCCGGGCTGCGGCCGGCGGATGTGGACGCGGTGGAGGCGCACGGCACCGGCACGGCGCTGGGTGATCCGATCGAGGCGCAGGCGTTACTGGTCACTTATGGGCAGGACCGGGCGGCGCCGCTGCGGATCGGGTCGCTGAAGTCGAATATCGGGCATTCGCAGGCGGCGGCCGGAGTCGGCGGCGTGATCAAGATGGTGCAGGCACTCCGGCACGAGGTACTGCCGAAGACGTTGCACGCGGACGAGTTGTCGCCGCACGTGGATTGGTCGGCAGGGTCGGTGCGGGTATTGACCGAGGCGGAGCCCTGGCCTGCTCGCGACAGGGTCCGGCGGGCGGGTGTGTCGTCATTCGGTATCAGCGGCACGAATGCGCACGTGATCCTGGAGGAGGCCCCACCCGCGACCCCCTCGACGACGACCGGGTCCACGCTGGTCGCCGGGGATGCGGATGATCGGGGCGGGGCCGTGCTGGCCTGGACGCTCTCGGCGGATAGTCCGGACGGGTTGCGGGGGCAGGCGGTTCGGCTCGAGAACTGGCTGGATACGCATCCGGAAGCGAAGGCCGCGGAGGTGGCGTCCACGTTGCTGCGCCATCGTTCGCGGTTGGAGTGGCGTGCTGCGGTGGTGGGCCGGGAGCGGGCCGGTCTGTTGGCCGGTTTGGCCGGGCTGGCGGAGTCTGTGGAGCAGCCTGTCTCCGGTTCGGAGTATGTCGTGTCGGGGCGGCGTTCGGTGGCGGGACGCCGCGTGGCGTTCGTGTTCCCCGGCCAGGGGAGCCAGTGGTCGGGTATGGCCGCCGAGTTATTGGCCGCAGGTGGCATTTTCGCCGAGGCGATCGCGGAATGCGAATCGGCGTTGGCGCCGTTTGTGGACTGGTCTCTGACGGCGGTGCTCCGTGGTGACCCGGGCGCGGCGTCACTGGAGCGGGTGGATGTGGTCCAGCCGGCGTTGTTCGCGGTGATGGTTTCACTGGCGCGGGCGTGGCGGGCGAGCGGGGTGGAACCTGCCGTTGTGGTGGGACACTCGCAGGGCGAGATCGCGGCGGCTGTGGTCGCGGGCGGACTCTCACTGGCCGATGGTGCACGGGTGGTGGCCCGTCGATCTCTGATCGTCGCCGAGGAATTGGCGGGCGCCGGCGGAATGGTTTCGGTGAACGCTTCGGCCGAGGCGGTCGAGGAGCGGTTGGCGCGGTTCGGGGCGCGGCTGTCCGTCGCGGCGGTGAACGGGCCGGGACAGCTCGTGGTGTCGGGAGAGGCGTCGGCGGTCACCGAGTTCCTGGACGGGTGTGCGGCCGAGGGGGTGTGGGCGAAGCGGATTCCGGTGGACTACGCCTCGCACTCCGCGGCCGTGGAGTCGATCCGGGCGCGAGTGCTGACGGAACTGGCCTCCGTCGCACCGGTATCGGGTTCGGTGCCGTTCTTCTCGACCGTGTCCGCCGAGTACGCCGACACGGCGACGTTGGATGCCGGGTACTGGTATCGCGGCCTCCGCGAGCAGGTGCGGTTCGCGGAGTCGATCGAAGCGCTCCAGCGTGCGGGCGTGAATGCTTTCATCGAGGTGAGCCCGCACCCGGTGCTCACCATGGGGATCGAGCTGACCGCCGCGGCGCTCGATCTCGCCGGTACGGTAGCGGTCCTGGGCACGCTGAAGCGCGACCACGGCGGGGCGGAACAGTTCGTCACCGCGCTGTCGGGTGCCTACTGTGCCGGCATCGACGTGGCGGACCGGGCGTTGGCTCCAGCGGCCGCTCGGGTGGACCTGCCGACCTATGCGTTCCAGCGGCAGCGCTATTGGTTGCGACCGGTCGGGCGGCGGTCCGGTCTGGCGGAGACCGGGCACGCGCTGCTCGGCGCGATGGTGCAGTTGCCCGATTCGCGGGACGTGGTGTTCACCGGCCGGCTATCGGCGGCCGATCAGCCCTGGGCGGCCGACCACGCGATAGCCGGAACGGCATTGCTGCCGGGTGCTGCCATGCTGGAGCTGGCTCTGCAATCGGGGACCATGCTGGGGTGTCCGCGGGTCTCGGAGTTGGCGCTCGAGGCGCCGCTGCCGATCTCGACCGCCGGATCGGTCGACCTGCGGGTAGTCGCGGCCGGCCCGGAGGAGACGGGCGCGCGGACAGTGTCGGTGTATTCCCGGCCGAGCCACGATGACGCGGAAGCGTGGGTGCGGCACGCGGTCGGGTCGGTGACCGGCGACTCGGCGATGACGCCGGTCACCGACGTGCCGGCCGACTGGCCGCCGGCGGGCGCGGCGGCGATATCGGTCGCGGACGGGTATGAGGAACTGGCCGGCCAGGGCTACGAGTACGGACCGCTCTTCCGCGGACTGACTGCGCTGTGGCGGCGCGCCGACGAGGTGTTCGCGGAGGTCGTACTGCCGGAAGCCGCCCGGTCGGAGGTCGCGGAGTTCGGCATACATCCAGCGCTGCTGGATGCCGCGCTGCACGCGATCCTGCTCGGCGGGCTGGCTCCGGCCGTACCGGAAGGCGCGGTCGCGGTCCCGTTCTCATGGGAAGGCGTGACCCTGCACGCGACCGGCGCAACAGCACTACGGGTGCGCGCGGTCGTAACCGGTGCCGACCGGATCGAACTCACGCTCGCCGACCCGGCGGGCCTCCCGGTGGCCGAGATACGGGCATTGACCCTGCGGCCGATGCCGATCCACGCCCTCGCCGCGGCGCACGGCCGCGCCGACGGCATCGGCTACACCGTCGAGTGGCTCGTGCCGGCCACACCCGCGAGCGAGAATCCCGCGGACGCGTCCTGGACATCCGCGGACGAGGGAGAAACCGTCACCGTCGCGGAGGTGGTGGCTACCGTGTTACGCCTGGACGAAGCGCCCGATGATGGTGATCTCCCGGCAGTGGTGCGAGATTCGGTGACCGCGTCGGCCGCGCGGGTACAGCGACTGCTGGCGGCGGACAAGCGTGTCGTGGTCGTGACCCGGCGGGCGATGGCGGTGCACTCCGTTGAACCCGCAGACCTGGCCACGGCCGCGGTATGGGGTTTGCTACGCACCGCGCAGAGTGAGAACCCGGACCGGATACACCTCGTCGATGTCGATGAGTGGACCGACTACCGCCGCTGCGTGGCACTGGCTCTGACACTGGACGATGAGCCGGAGCTGGCGATGCGGCGGGGCACGGCCTACGTACCGCGGTTGCGGCGGGCCGGTGCGGGCCTGCCCGGCGCCGCCGCGCTTCGGCAGGGTGCGGCCTGGACATTCCGCGATATGGGGAAGGGCACACTCGCCGAGGACAATTTCGGGCTGGCCGAGGACCCGCGCGCGGCGGAACCACTGCGGGCCGGACAGGTCCGGGTGGCTGTGCGGGCCGTCGGTCTCAACTTCCGTGATGTGCTCGTCGCGCTCGGTACCTATCCCTTTCCGAATGCTCGAATCGGCGGGGAAGCGGCCGGAATCGTGCTGGAGGTCGCCCCCGACGTCACCGAATTCGCTCCGGGCGACCGCGTTTTCGGGTTCTGCTGGGGTGTCGACTCGGTGGCCGTCGCCGACCGCAGGTTGCTCGCGAGAATGCCGCGCGGCTGGTCGTTCACGCAGGCCGCCGCGGTGCCGGTGGTGTACGCGACCGCCTACTACGGGCTGGTCGACCTCGGCGGCGCACAACCGGGCCAGACCCTGCTGCTGCACGCGGCTACCGGTGGTGTCGGGATGGCAGCCGTCCAGCTCGCACGACATCTGGGTTTGCGGTTGCTGGTCACCGCCGGCACCCCCAAGTGGGGCACGCTGCGCGAGATGGGGTTCGACGACTCCGATATCGGTGACTCGCGCACGCTGGAGTTCGAGCGGAAGTTCCGCGAGGCAACCGCCGGTCGCGGTGTGGATATAGTGCTGGACTCGTTGGCCGGGGAGTTCGTGGACGCCTCGCTGCGATTGCTGCCGCGCGGCGGCCGGTTCATCGAGATGGGGGTGCTCGACCGCCGGGATCCGGCCGAGGTCGCCGCGGCACATCCCGGCGTGGATTACCGGAGTTTCGTGCTGCTGGACGTGGACCCGGATCGGCTGCACGAGATCCTGACGACGCTGGTCGCCCTGTTCGATACCGGATCGCTGGCACCTTCCCCGACCACCGCCTGGGACCTGCGGCAGGCACCGGAGGTGTTCCGGCATCTCGGCCAGGCCCGGCATATCGGCAAGAATGTGCTCACCGTGCCCACACCGGTGCGGCCCGACGGCACCGTCCTGATCACCGGCGGCACCGGGGTTCTGGGCGCGCTGGCCGCGCGGCATCTGATCACCGAGTACGGCCTGCGGCGGCTGGTTCTGGCGAGTCGCCGCGGCCCGGACGCGCCCGGGGCGGCCGAATTGCGGGCCGAACTCACCGCGCTCGGTGCGCACGTCGACATCGTCGCCTGTGATGCCGCCGACCGGGCGGCCCTGGACGCGATGCTGGCGGTGATCCCGCCGGATCACCCGCTGACCGGCGTCGTCCACACGGCGGGGGTGCTCGCCGACGGTGTGTTCACCGCGATGACCGCGGAGCAGATCACGGACGTCCTGCGGCCGAAGGTGGACGCGGCGTGGAATCTGCACGAAGCGACCAAGGACCTGGATCTGTCGCTGTTCGTGCTCTACTCCTCGCTGACGGGCGTGATCGGTACCCCCGGGCAGGCGAACTACGCGGCCGGGAATGTGTTCCTCGACGCGCTGGCCCAGCATCGACACGTGCACGGCCTGCCCGCGACCTCGGTGGCCTGGGGACTATGGGAGCAGAGCACCGGCATGACGGGGACCCTGGGTGCGACCGACCTCGCCAGGTTGCGGCGGGAGGGCATCCTCGCGCTGAGCGACGCCGACGGAACGGCGCTGTTCGACGCGGCACTGGCGGCCGGTGACCCGACGTTCGTGGCTGCACGGATCGACTGGGCGACCCTGGCCGAGGCGCAGGGCTCCGGTCTGCGCGCGATAATGCGCGGCCTGACCGGGCCGGTGCGTCGGCGAGTCGCCGCGGAGAAGGGTCAGGCCTCCGGCCTCGCAGGGCAATTGGCCGGCCGATCGGTCGACGTGCAGGAAGGCATGATTCTGGACGTGATCCGGGTGCAGGCCGCGGCTGTGCTCGGACATGCGGTGGCCGGCGCGGTCCGCGCGGATCGGCCGTTCACCGATATCGGATTCGATTCGATCGGCGTCATGGAGTTCCGCAACCGACTGAAATCCGCTGTCGGTGTGCAGTTGCCCGCGACAGCGATGTTCGACTATCCGACGCCGAAAGCTCTCGCTGCGTACCTGCGGCGAGAGATCGCTCCCGACGAAGATCCCGCGGCGCGGATAACGGCCGAGATCGGGTCGCTGACCCGCGAGTGTGCGGAGTCGGATCTGACACCCGAGCAGCGTTCGGATATCGCGGAGAAGGTTCTCGCGCTGTGGCGCGAACTCGAGAGAAAGGCCGCCGGCGAAGTCGTGGAGAACCACACCGGCCTCGAAACCGCGGACGACGATCAGCTTCTCGACTTCATCGATCGTCTCGGCTGAACGCTCAGAGCAGGAGTTCCATCATGGTCGACAACGACGTGCTACGCCGGTATCTGAAGAAGACCGCGCAAGAGCTGTACGAGACCAAGCAGCAATTGCGCGAGCTCACCGATGGGTCGGCCGAGCGTATCGCCATCGTCGGTATGGCCTGCCGGTATCCCGGTGGCGTGCGAACCCCCGCCGAGCTGTGGCGGACGGTTGCCGGCGGTGTCGACGCCATGGGGGACTACCCGGCAGACCGGGGGTGGGATCTGGCTCGGCTGTACAACCCCGACCCGGGCGTGCCCGGCACGGTCTACACGCGACACGGCGGATTTCTGGACTCCATCAGGGACTTCGACGCGGCCTTCTTCGGGATCGGTCCGCGAGAGGCGACCGCGATGGATCCGCAACAGCGACTGATGCTGGAGGCCTCCTGGGAGGCTTTGGAGGACGCGGGTATCGACCCGGCGTCACTGCACGACAGCAAGACCGGTGTCTTCGCGGGAGCGATTCACCAGTACTACGGTCCCCGTATCGGTTCGCCCGGTATGAGCGCCGAAGCGGAAGGTCACCACTATCTCGGTGGTTCGGACAGTGTGTTGTCCGGTCGCATCGCCTATACCTTCGGATTCAAAGGCCCGGCGATAACGATCGATACGGCGTGTTCGTCGTCGTTGGTGGCGCTGCATCTGGCTTGTCAGGCCTTGCGTCACGGCGATACGGAGCTCGCCTTGGCAGGCGGGGTGACCATCATGTCCGATCCGTCGCTGCCGATTGCTTTTGCCCGCCAGCGCGCCATGAGCGTCGACGGCCGGTGTAAGGCGTTTGCGGCAGCTGCGGATGGGACCGGTTTTTCCGAAGGCCTCGGGGTGCTGGTGCTGGAACGGTTGTCCGACGCGCAACGGCTCGGCCACCCCGTGCTGGCGGTGATCCGGGGCAGCGCGGTGAACCAGGACGGCGCGAGCAATGGGCTGACCGCGCCGAACGGTCCGTCACAGGAGCAGGTGATCGCGCAGGCATTGGCGAACGCCGGGTTGACCCCGGCCGATATCGACGCGGTGGAGGCGCACGGTACCGGCACGATGCTGGGGGATCCGATCGAGGCCCGGGCACTGATCGGTGCCTACGGCGCGCGGGACGGCGGGACACCGTTGTGGCTGGGTTCGCTCAAGTCGAACATCGGTCACACGTCGGCCGCGGCGGGTGTCGGTGGCGTGATCAAGATGGTTCAGGCTCTGCGCCACGGGTTGTTGCCGAAGACGTTGCATGTGGATGCGCCCACACCTCATGTGGATTGGTCGGCGGGCACGGTGCGCCTGCTCCAGGACAACGAGCCGTGGCCCGCGGGGGACCGGATCCGGCGGGCCGGCGTCTCGTCGTTCGGTGCCAGCGGCACCAACGCGCACGTCATTGTCGAGGAAGCACCGGCCGACCCGGTCGACGCGGAGTCCGAGCAGGTCGTGATCGCAGGACCCAGCGCAGCGGAGGCCATTCCGCTGGTGCTGTCGGCCAAGTCGGAAGCGGCTCTGCGCGCACAGGCGGATCGACTGCGGCAGTGGATGGTCGGCGATCCCGACGCGAATGTGTGGGATATCGCGCACTCGCTGGTGACCTCGCGGGCACTGTTGGACCGGCGCGGCGCGGTCGTGGGACGGGACCGCGCCGAGCTTCTGTCCGGTCTGGCCGATCTGGCGGCCGGTTCTCCCGGTGTGATCGAGGCCCGTGCCGATTCTGCCAAGACGGCGTTCCTGTTCACCGGCCAGGGTTCGCAGCGGGTCGGTATGGGCGCCGGCCTGTACGGTGCCTTCCCGGTGTTCGCGGCGGCATTGGACGAGGTGTGTGCCCAGTTCGACCCCTTGCTCGGGCGGTCGTTACGTGAGGTGATGTTCGCCGGCCCCGGGAATGTGCTGGACCGGACGGAATTCACGCAGCCGGCATTGTTCGCGTTCGAAGTCGCGCTGTCCCGGTTGCTCGAATCCTTCGGTGTGACGCCGGATCTGCTGATCGGCCATTCGATCGGGGAGTTGGCAGCCGCCTATGTGGTGGGCGTGTGGTCGCTGTCCGACGCCTGTGCCCTGGTCGCGGCGCGCGGCCGGTTGATGGGTGCGTTGCCGGCGGGCGGGGCGATGCTGGCGGTGGCGGTCGCGGAAAGTGCTGCCGCGCAAATCGCCGCCCGGTTCGACGGCCGGGTGTCGATCGCCGCCGTGAACGGTCCGTCCGCGACTGTGCTGTCCGGTGACACCGATGCCATCGAGGAGATCGAACGAGGCCTTCGGGCCGAGGGCGTGCGGACGAATCGGCTGCGGGTCGGCCACGCCTTCCATTCGGCGCGGATGGATCCGATATCGGCGGAGTTCCGAGCGGTTGCCGAGGGCATCGCGTATCGGTCGCCGCGGCTACCCATCGTGTCGAACGTGTCCGGTGCTGTCACCGGAGACGCGGTGACCGATCCGGAATACTGGGTGCGCCAGATCCGGGGTTGTGTCCGGTTCGCGCCTGGTGTGGACACGCTCGTCGCGGCCGGTGTCCGACGGTTCGTCGAGGTGGGGCCGGATGCGGTGCTGGCCGCGATGACGCGGAGCTGTGTGGCCGGAACACCGGATATCGAGTCGGCGTCGACCGTGGTGGCGGCCGCCCGTCGCTCGACCGGGGAAGTCGCGCAGTTCGTCACATTGCTGGCACAGGCGCACGTCGCGGGCGTGCGGGTGGATTGGACGCCGGTATTCTCCGGTCGCCGAGCTCGGCGAGTGCCGTTGCCGCTGTATGCCTTCCAGCACCGCCGCTTCTGGGTCGATCAACAGACAGTCGATACGCAGCGCAACGCCATGGATCATCCGATCCTGACGGGCGTGGTCGGGTTGGCGGGCACCGATGAATGGCTGTTCACCGGCCGCTTCTCCGTGCGTACCCATCCGTGGATCGCCGATCACATGTCCCACGGGGCGGTGGTGCTGCCGAGTGCGACGCTGATCGAGCTACTGCTCGTCGCGGGCCGTCGGATCGGTTGTGCCGCGGTCGCCGAACTGACCTTGCTGGCACCGGTATCGCCGGCCTTCGACGACGAGGTCGAAATGCAGGTTCTGGTCCAGGCCCCGGACGATCTCGGGCTGCGCCGGTTCGAGATCCACGTCCGAACTTCGGCCGACCGCGCGTGGACACACAGCGCCACCGGCGCCCTCGCCGGCCGGGCGGGCGGTGATTCGGGTTTGCTGACGAGATTGCAGGATGAGCAGTGGCCGCCCAGCGACGCCGAACCGTTGGACGTCTCCGGGCTGGTCGAACGGATGTCCACCGACACCGGGCTCCAGTACGGCCCGGCGTTCATCGGAGTCCGCTCTGCGTGGCGCCGCGGTGACGCGGTCTACTCGGAGGTCGCCCTGAACACCGAGGCGGCGGCGCGGTCCGAACAATTCGATGTGCATCCGGCGCTCTTGGATATCGTTCTGCACGCCGGCGTTTCCTGGTTGATCTGCCGTGAGTTGGAGCCCGATCCGGACATCGGCTGGCTCTTGTTCCGGTGGGGAAATGCCCGCTTTCACCGGTCCGCCGACGGCAATTGGCCAGCGGAACTGACCGAGCTCCGGGTGATGGCTGTGCCCAACGGGGTGCACACCATTTCGGTCGCCGCTGTCGACCGGGACGGTAACCCGATTGTTTCGGTGGACGCGATGGCGGCGCGACCGTACCGGCTCGACGAGATCGGCAGCACCGTGTCCAGGGATACGGCGGGCTTGTACGAAGTCCGGTGGCAGCCCTCCGCACCGACGGCACTCGACCGTCCCATCCCCGAACCGGCAGTGCCGGCGGCCGACCCCGAGAGCCGGATCGATGTGAGCTTCGCGCCGGTTGCCGATGTGGTGGCAGCCGGTCGGGTTCCGGATGTCGTGGTGTGGCGAGCCACCGAGCGGGCCGATAATTCGCATGACGATCCCGAAGCAGTGCGAACGCGGGTACATGCGACCTTGGCGGTGCTGAAATCCTGGCTCGCCGAACCGAAGCTGTCCGAGGCGCGGTTGGTGGTGGTCACGACCGGTGGCGCGGGTTTGCCCGGTGAGGTGCCGAATCTCGCCGCGGCAGGCGTGTGGGGTCTGGTGCGTAGTGCTCAATCGGAGAATCCGCAACGATTCGTTCTGATCGACGAGGACCCGGCCGAAGTGCTGGACGCCGAGGGGATCATCGCCGCCGTGTACACCGGTGAACCACAGGTCGCTGTGCGCGATCGGGTGATCCGGGTACCGCGGCTGGTGCGGGCGGAGCCTGCGCGGGACACCGGCGAATCGCCGTCCTTCCAGGATGCGACAGCGCTCATCACCGGCGGTACGGGCGGTCTGGGCGCGCTGTTCGCGCGCCATCTCGTGCTCGAGCACGGCGTGCGGCGGCTGGTGCTGACCTCACGGCAGGGATCAGCGGCGCCGGGTGCTGCCGAATTGGTTGCCGAGTTGGCGCGGGCGGGCGGCCGGGCCGAGATCGCCGCATGCGATGTGACCGACCGCGACGCTGTGCGGCGTCTGCTGGACACCATCGATCCGGCCGGCGACTTGATCATCGTGCACGCGGCCGGGGTGGTGGACGACGGGACCATCGCGTCTCTGAGCGATGCGCAGGTGGATCGGGTGCTGGCGCCGAAGGTAGCGGGAGCCTGGCACCTGGATCGGTCTACCCGGGATCGAAACGTCGTGGCGTTCGTAGGTTTTTCGTCGGTAGCGGGTCTGTTGGGAACAGCCGGACAGGGCAATTACGCCGCCGCGAACATGGCGTTGGATGCCCTGGTGCGGCAGCGGCGGGCCGCGGGTTTGCCGGGAACCGCGGTGGCGTGGGGACCCTGGCACCAGGGCGCCGGGATGACCGGCGGTCTGGATCGGGTGGCCCTGGCCCGATTCGCGCGGTGGGGGCTGGGTCGGCTTGCCGACGCCGAGGGTGTCCGGCTGTTCGACGAAGCCGTGCTCCGCTCGGACGCCGCATCGACGGCAATGCGGTTCGATGCGAACGCGGTGCGCCGTACCGCTGATATCGACACGATTCCGGCGGTTCTGCGTGGTGCTCCGCGGCAGCCGCGGAGCACCGGTGTAGCCGATTCCTCGGCGAGCCGCTCGGCGTCCGGCCTGCTGGGCGGGCGGCTGGCAGGTGTGCCGGCGGCCCGCCATGGTGCGATCGTGCTCGATCTGGTCCGGGAACAGGCCGCCGCGACGCTCGGCTTCGACTCGGTCGATGACATCGGGCCGGAACAGCGCTTCGACGAAATCGGCTTCGATTCGCTGGGCGCGGTGGAGTTCCGTAACCGATTGGGTAAGGCCACCGGGTTGTCGCTGCCCTCCACGCTGGTGTTCGACCACCCGACTCCCGCAGCGGTGGCGGCGGTGGTGCACTCGCGGATCGAGCCGAACACGCACAGCGCACCCGAGCAGGCGCAACGGCGGGTGCGAGTCGACGAGCCGATCGCGATCGTGGGTATGGCATGCCGGTTCCCGGGTGGGGTCACCTCGCCGGACGAGCTGTGGGAGCTGGTGGCCGCCGGAGTCGATGCCACCGGTGCGTTCCCGTCGGATCGCGGGTGGGATCTGCGGCGACTGTTCGATCCGGACCCGGACAAGCCCGGTACGGTCTACACCCGCCGCGGCGGGTTCCTCGACGATGCGGCGGAGTTCGATCCGGGGTTCTTCCGGATCGGCCCGCGCGAGGCGTCGGCCATGGACCCGCAGCAGCGGATGCTGCTGGAGGTCTCCTGGGAGGCATTGGAGAACGCGGGCATCGATCCTGTTTCACTGCGCGGCAGCGATACCGGTGTGTACGCCGGCGCCAGCTCCTCGGATTACGACCGCCGGGTTACCGGTGAGCTGGAGGGCTATCGGCTCACCGGCAATACGAACAGTGTGATCTCGGGCCGGGTGGCTTATACCTTCGGTCTGGAGGGACCGGCGGTAACCGTGGATACCGCGTGCTCGTCGTCGCTGGTCACGCTGCATCTGGCCTGTCAGGCGCTGCGTCAGGGGGAGAGCTCGCTGGCGCTGGCCGGCGGGGTGACCGTGTACGGCAGTCCGTATCTCCACATCGATTTCGCGCGCCAGCGTGGCCTGGCGCCCGACGGACGGTGCAAATCGTTCTCCGCCGACGCCGACGGCGTCGCATTCGCCGAGGGCATCGGCGTACTGGTGCTGGAACGGGTCTCCGACGCCCAGCGCCTGGGGCACGACATCCTCGCTCTCGTGCGTGGTACGGCGGTGAACCAGGACGGTGCGAGCAATGGGTTGACCGCGCCGAACGGTCCCGCGCAGGAGCGGGTGATCGCGGCAGCGCTGGCGAATGCGGGGCTGGCCCCGTCGGACGTGGATGCCGTGGACGGTCACGGGACCGGGACGACCCTGGGCGACCCGATCGAGGCGCAGGCGTTGCTCAACACCTACGGGCAGAACCGGTCCGGGGCACCGCTGCGGATCGGCTCTGTCAAATCGAATATCGGACATACGGTGGCTGCCGCGGGTGTCGCCGGTGTCATCAAGATGGTTCAGGCGATGCGGCACGAAACTCTTCCGAAGACGCTGCATGCCGATGCGCCGAGCCCGCACGTGGACTGGTCGGCGGGTGAGGTCCAGTTGCTCACCGAGGCGCAGCCGTGGCCGCGCGCCGGTCGAATCCGCCGCGCCGGGGTGTCCTCGTTCAGCCTCGGCGGCACCAATGCACATGCCGTCCTGGAAGAAGCGCCGCCTCGTCGAGTTCCGGTGTCGTCGGCGGCAGCCGCGGACCGGACCGGCACTGCCGTGCCGGTGCCCTGGGTGATTTCGGCGAGTTCGGAGTCGGGTGTGCGGGCACAGGCGGATCGGCTGCGGGAGTGGGTGCTCGCTCATCCCGAGCTGGACATGTGGGATATCGCGCATTCGCTGGTGACCTCGCGGGCCCACTTGGATCGGCGTGCGGCCGTCGTCGGCCGAGCACGCGAAGAGCTGTTGACCGGACTGGCGGCGGTGGCGGCGGGTTCGCCGGGCACGATCGAGGCGACGGCGGGGTCGGGCAAGGCGGCGTTCCTGTTCACCGGTCAGGGTGCGCAGCGGTCCGGGATGGGGGCCGGTCTGTACGCGGCCTTCGGCGTATTCGCGGCGGCGTTCGACGAGGTGTGCGGCCGAATCGATCCACTGCTCGACTGTTCGCTGAAGGAGGTGGTGTTCGAGCAGCGTCACGCGGCGCTGCTGGATCGCACCGAATTCACCCAACCGGCATTGTTCGCATTCGAGGTGGCCTTGTTCCGGCTGCTGGAATCGTTCGGTGTGCTACCGGATGTGCTGATCGGGCATTCGATCGGGGAATTGGCGGCGGCCTATGTCGCGGGCGTGTGGTCGTTACCCGACGCGTGCGCCCTGGTGGTGGCGCGTGGGCGGTTGATGGGAGCCCTGCCCGGCGGTGGGGCGATGCTGGCGGTCGCCGCGTCCGAGGACCGAGTGACGACGGTGCTCGCGGAGTTCTCCGGCCAGGTTTCGCTGGCCGCGGTGAACGGTCCCTCGGCGATGGTGGTGTCCGGGGAGCAGTCGGCGATCGACACGATCGCGGACAAGCTTGCGGTGGAGGGTGTACGGACCAACCGACTGCGGGTCGGTCATGCATTCCATTCGGGCTTGATGGAGCCGATGCTCGACGAGTTCCGGACGATCGCCGAAGGGTTGACCTATCGGGAGCCGTCGCTGCCGATCGTGTCGAACATTTCGGCGGCCCTCGTCGATACCGGGATGACCGACCCGGGCTACTGGGTCGAGCAGGTGCGAGCGTGTGTCCGGTTCGCGCCGGGCATCGACACCGCGGTCGACGTGGGCGTGCGGCGATTTATCGAGATCGGACCGGATGCTGTGCTGTCCGCGATGACCCGGCAGTGCCTGGCCGGGACTCCCGAGGTCGAGAGCCGCTCGACGGTGGTCACGACGGCTCGACGTTCGACCGACGAGCCGACCCGGTTCGTGTCCGCGCTGGCGCAGGCCCACGTAGCGGGGATCCGGGTGGACTGGGTGACGCTGTACGCGGGTCGCGCGATATCGCGGGTGCCGTTGCCCACCTACGCGTTCCAGCATCAGCGGTATTGGCTGGAACCGGCAGCCCAGGCGGCGCCGAACGCATCCGGGCACCCGGTGGTGACGGAGATCGTGCGGATTGCCGGCAAGGACGAGTGGATGCTCATGGGCCGGCTCTCCCGGCGGGCCCATCCCTGGCTCGCGGACCACCGGAGCTATGGCGTCATGGTCGTGCCGAGCACCTCGATGCTGGAGGCACTGTTGGCGACCGGACCCCGGTTCGGCTCCTGCGGCGTGGACGAACTCACCTTGGAGGCCCCGATCCTCGCGCCCGAGGACGGGGATATCGAACTTCAAGTGCTGGTCGACGAGCCGGACGAGACAGGACGGCGGCACTTCCGTTTCCACCATCGGGCCGCCGGTGCCGATGAGTGGGTACGCAACGCCAGCGGAGTCCTGGCCGGTACCCGGCCGGCGACGGAGCCGCTGATGGAGCGGCTGCGGGCCGAACCGTGGCCGCCGCGCGCCGCCGACCCGATCGATCCGGAACGGATCCACGCGCAGATCGAGGTGGCCGCGGGCCTTGAATATGGGCCGGCTTTCCGCGGCACCGAGCGGGCGTGGCAGCGCGGCGACACCGTTTTCGCCGAGATCATTCCGGCCGCCGACTCGGCGGGTTTCGTGCTGCACCCGGGCCTGTTCGACGCTATCGGGCACGCCGGTCTCGCCCGGCTGATGTGGCCGGAGCGCGGGCACGATCCGGACCGGGGGATGCTGGTGTTTCGCTGGGGCGGTGCGCGCTTCCACGATGTCGCCCGGCCCGCGGCGGTGCGGGCGATCATCACGTCGAAGGGGGCGGACAGTATCGCCATTGCGGCGATGGACTATAACGGGAACCCGGTCGTCTCCGTCGACGAGGTCGTTGTCCGGCCATACGATGTCGCCCGGTTGCGTGACTCCCGGCCGACCGGTGATATCGGGGCATACGAGCTCCGGTGGCGGCAGGTGGACACCGTCTTCGCCGGTCCTGTCTCCGAGGGGATCGCCGCTCTCGGCCCGATCTCGGTTGCCGGTGTACGGGAGCGATATCCGGACCTCGGTGCCCTGGCAACGACTGTCGCCGCGATACCGGAGGCGGTGGTGTGGTCCGTAGTCGATGCCGCGGCTGCCCGAAACGATGACATCACGGCCGTCACGCACGCCGTAGCGCGCTCGACGCTCCATATGCTCCGGGGGTGGCTCGACCAGGATGTCCTGGCGCGAACCCGGCTGGTCGTCGTGACCCACAACGCCGCGGGACTGCCGGGCGAGACGCCGGATCTCGCCGGGGCTGCGGTATGGGGGCTGGTTCGCAGTGCGCAAACCGAATACCCCGGCCGGATCGTGCTGCTCGACTGGCAGTCCTCGCCCGACACCCCGCCGCTGCCGAGCGACACCGTGCGGACGGTCCTCGCCACCGATGAGCCCCAGCTGGCTGTCCGGGGGGACACGGTGCTGGTGCCGGAACTGGTGCGGCGGCAGGCGTCCGCCGCGACGAGGCCGTCCTTCGGTTCCGGCACCGTGCTGATCACCGGAGGTACCGGCGCGCTCGGTGGGCAGCTGGCCCGGCACCTGGTTACCGAACACGATGTCCGGCATCTGCTCCTGGTGTCCCGTAGCGGCGCCGCTGCCGAGGGTGCGGCGGAATTGGCCGCGGAACTGACCGAGCGCGGGGCCGAGGTGCGCATTGCGGCCGGTGATCTCGCGGACCGGCGGGCCCTGCGCGCACTGCTCGACTCGATCGAGCCCGAGAAACCCTTGACGGCTGTGGTTCATGCGGCGGGCACGCTCGACGACGCGACGATTCGAACGCTCACTGACGACCAGCTGGCTCGGGTGCTCGAACCGAAGGTCGACGCGGCGTGGAATCTGCACGAGGAGACGCGGGGCGCGGATCTTTCGGCGTTCGTGCTGTTCTCGTCGATCGCCGGTGTCTTCGGGTCCGCGGGCCAGGCCAACTATGCCGCCGCGAACAGCTTCCTGGACGCATTGGCCGCGCGGCGTCGTGCCGAAGGTCTGCCCGCGGTGGCGCTGGACTGGGGTCTGTGGGAGCGGCCCGGAGCGGGATCCGGTGGTATGGCGGATGCCGTGAACGAAGCCGGAGTCGCACGACTGGCCCGGCTGGGTATGCGTCCACTGACCCGGGCCGGCGGCCTTCGATTGTTCGATACCGCGGCCGGCTTCGGATCGGGCCCGACGGGCGTTTCGGCGCTGGTTGCCGTCCGCCTCGATATGAACTCCCTGCGACGGGAGGTCCACGCCGGCGCGGTCCCCGCTCTGCTGCGCGGGTTGGTAGCCCGTTCGGAGCGCAACGCGGCGAGCGGGACGCGATCACGCGGTTTCGACCTGGACCGAATACCGGAAGCCGAACGAGAGCAGGCCGTTGCCGACCTGGTTCTCGAGCACGCCGCAGCGGTCCTCGGTTACGCGTCGGCGCGCGATATCCGGCCCGACAAGGGGTTCGACGATATGGGCTTCGACTCGCTGGGTGGTGTGGAATTGCGGAACCGGCTTTCCGAAGCCACCGGCCTCCGGTTGCCCTCGACGCTCGTATTCGACTATCCGGCGGTGACCGAGTTGGCCCGATATCTGCACGACCGGCTGGCCTCGGCCGGTACTGCGCAGACCCCCGCGGCCGACCGGTCCGCGCCGGGGGCCGCACCCGGCGACCTCGCCCGTCTCGAGGAGCTGGTGGACCGCGTGCTGGCCGTGGCGGGCGACGACGAGACGACCGTTGCCGCCCTGCTCGGTATCGGCGACCGGCTCCGCGCCCAGCTGGGCGAGCGCGGGCAGACCGACGAGTACGACGATCTCGCCGCGCATTCAAGTAGCGAGCTCTTGGCCTTGGTCGAGGAGGAGTTCGGCCCTGCATGAGCAACGAGCCACGACACGACGCTGCATTGGCAGTCGGGAGGCGCGCGATATCACCGGAGCGCCCTGGTCGCTGTCGCCGAGGTCAGGTACCCGCCGGCGGGTGCCGGGGACGTTCGCCTCCGGCGCTGACGAACCGGAGTTGCGGAAGGGCCGGTTCCGCGGGTGCGCCCGCGCCGGAGATCTCGGGCCGGAGACAGGGAGGCGCCGGTCCGGAATCCCGGGCGATGATCGGTCAGGGGTGCGCCGGCGTCGGCGACCCCCGCGGCCCCGGTACCCGAGTCGCGGCAGTCCGGGCCGGCTCGTCGGCTCGCCGCCGGATCCGAGCGTGCTCGGCGGCCGCGGGCGTAGTACTGCGGGAACTGCGGTGATAAACTGCAGATGAGAATCATTTCTTCTTCCTGTCCGAGATGACGAGGTGACGAAATGACGACCCACGCGACTGCGCACACCGCCGAGTCCGCCGACCCCCGTGTCCGGCCCGAAGTGCTGCGGGAGTTTCGCAAACATTCCGGCAGTGTCCTGGCCGGTGCTTTCGCCGGTGCCGCTTTCGACGAGGTGGCGTTGGCTCCGGTCGCCGCCGCGGTGGACCGGACCGGCCGGTTCGAGGAGAACTTCACCGATCGCACTGTCCGCGGTGGTGCGTCCGCGATGATCGCGCTGTGGGGTGATTCCGACGACCGCCGGGCCGAATCGGAATGGCTGAAACTGCGGCATCGTGATGTGCGTGGTACCGGTTCGGCGGAATTCGGCGGGGTGGAATACAGTGCGCTGACTCCTTATACCTGGAAATGGGTCGCGGTCAGCGGAATCTTCATGGTGCTCAATACCTTCACCTACTGCACCGGCACGGAATTGCGGCCAGAGGAAGAGGAAGCCGCCTATCAGCTGCTGCGCGGGACCTTCGTGGATCTCGAACTGCCCAGCGCGGCCGGCAAGTTCCCCGCGGATCTGGCCACGGCACGGCAATACTACGACACCATGGCGACCGAGGAACTGGCCGAGAATCCATTTCTGGTCGAGAAATTCGCGGCCCTGACCAAGTTGCCGTTGCCGACCTCGAGGTTGTCGCCGTTGGCGCGACGGGCTCTGACCCCGCTGTGGCTGGTGATCCGGCCGGTGATCGGGCACGTGATCCAGGTGTGTTCGTCCAAGGCCATGCATCCGGCGGTGCAGGAGCTGACCGGTTTCGAGCTGAAGCCGCGACACGATCGGGAATTCGCGATCTATGTGCGGCTGCTGCGGTGGGCATGGCACAACCTGCCCGACCGGTTGCTGCTGCAACCGCTGGCCTACAACCGCTTTCAGTACGAGAAACTCGTGCATACCTTGCGCGGGTTCGGGCTGGATTCGTTCGCGGTTCCCGAAGACCGGCGCTGAGCGGGCGGGCGAGGTCGTGACCATCGGATACCGGGCCCGCGGTGCCGGTGACGGCCCTGCTGCGCCCAACTACCGCGGACGCCGGCACTCACGGGCCCTACAGGTCAGCGCTGACCCGGCTCGGAGGAACCGGCCCATCCGCGCAGTGCAGGGGACCGGCTCGGCGGTCCCGCCGCCGAGAAGATAACGGCCGCCGAGGTAGACGGCGGTGACCGCGGCGTCGTTGCGGTTCACCGTCCGGGAGAGGGTGACCGCCCTGAGGGGTGCGCCGGCGCCGCGGCGGCTGACCCGGCCGGGGTGGGGTGCAGCCGACCAGCCGATCGCGATCATTCCCGCCGGCGAACCGCGATCATTCCCGCCGGCGAACAGTGGCCCGGCCAGGGGGCTGCGCGGCCGGCCATCGAAGACTGGATCGGTGCCGGGATGGTCGTTTCCGCTCTCGCCGAGGCAGGGGCGGGGCCGCTGTCGGCAGAAGCGTTGGCGGCCGAGGTGCTTTCATCGCTGGTGGACAAGTCGAGGGCGTTGGCACCGCGACCGGTACCAGCAGTTGGCGTCGGCCGTGGAGGCCGAATGGATCAGCGATCGACAACCGCGCTGGATCGCACGGCTGGAGCGTGAACTCCCGAACCTGCGCGAAGCGCTGGACTACTGCCTGGCCGAAGACACCGAGCAGGTGGCCGCTGCCGGACTGCGCACAATCGGTGCGCTCGATATCGCCCGACAATTCGGAGCCACCGACGTTATCGATGCATCCCAGGACGATCCTGTCCAAGCCGTGTTCGACTTGACCGGTGGGGGAGTGGACTACGCATTCGAGGTCGTGGGATTGAGCAGCACGACGCAGCAGGCGTACGCGATGCTAGGACCGGCAGCGGTACGGGTATTGCCCCTTCGCTCGTATCCCGCCAGCCCTCGCAGGATGCGGTACTGTCCCCAGTGAACAAAGTCTGAATTGTTCATATGTATTCAGGAGTTGGTATGCCGCCCCCGTTCAGCGCTGAGGACCGAGCCCGGATCACCGAGCAACTCCTGGAAGCCGGACGTAGCTTGTTCACCACCCAGGGCCTGCGCAAGACCTCCCTGGACGAGCTCGTGGCCCCGGCCGGGATCGCCAAGACCAGCTTCTATGCCTTCTTCGACTGCAAGGAGGCGCTGTACCTGGAGCTGATGCTGCGCCAGGCACCTCAGCTGCACAACGAGCTGGCCATGGTGTTGGGCGAGGCCGAGAGCGCGCGCGGCGCCCTCGCCGGGTTCCTGCGCGCCGCGGTGCGGATGCTGGAGGACAACCCGCTCTATCACCGGCTGATCACCCATCCCGAGGAGATGCGGGCGGTGGTCCGCCGTATGGGCCCAGGCGAGCTGGCCAGGGCGCGGCAGGTGATGCCGCTGACCGAGTTCCTGGAGGCTGCCGAGGCCAAGGGACAGCTCATCGAAGCCGACGCCGACGAACTGATCGGAGTGCTCCAAGCCGTACTTTTGCTGCCCATACATCGCCGCGACATCGGCGAGCAGCGGTACCCCGCCGTGCTCGACCGGCTCATCGACATCGTCGCAACCGGACTGACCGAGCAATGACCATGCGCGAAGGTGTACTGACAGGTGGTGCCCCGTACCTGGAGTTCGGAACGGGAAGCCCGCTCGTGGTGTTTCGCACGGTGCTGCCGGACTCGGCCAACCCCACAGGTGCCGCCCGATGGGCGGAGTTGCGCTCCCTCAGATCGCTGGCCGCGCGATTCACCGTGCTGACAGTCGGCCGCCGGCCCGGGCTCGAGCCCGGTGTCACCATGGCCGAGCTCGCCGCTCACCACGCCGAGGAGCTACATGCGCGTTTCGACTGCGCGGTGGACGTATTCGGCCTGTCCACGGCTGGTTGCCTCGCGCTGCAGTTCGCTGTCGACCACCCCGGCCGGGTACGCCGGTTGGTGGTCGCAGCCGCGGGCCCACGCCTCGGCTCGGAAGGCCGGCGCATCCAGCGCGAGTACACGGAACTGCTGGCCGCTGGGCGATACCGGGCCGCGGCAGCAGCACTGGCGCCGACGGCCGCGGACTCCCGGCCCGGGCGAGCCTTGATGGCCGCTCTGCTGGGCCTGACTGCCGGACGCCCAGCGGATCCGGACGGCATGGTGGCGATGCTGGCGGCCGAGGATGCGTTCGATATCGAAGACCGTCTGGGCGAGATCACCGCACCCACCCTGATGATCGCCGGTGCGCGGGATGCCCTCTACCCGCCCGAACTCGCCCAGCGAGTAGCCGGCGGAGTACGTGATGGCAAGCTCAGAGTGTACGAGGGGCGCCGGCACCACACAGTGATGTCCGACCGCCGATTCAGCGAAGACGTCATCGACTTCCTCGTCCCGCCCGGCGCCGGATGAAAGGCACTCACCAACTCGGCCCCCGATTGTCGGAGTAGCGAAGGGCCCGATGGTGCGGGGTCAGGGGGCGAGATCGATGGTTTGGGTGGCGAGGTCGAGTGCGATGGCGCAGGGGTCGGGTGTGTGGGTGGGGTTGTGGACACGCCAGGTGATGGATCCGTTGACTGCCGCGGAGACTTGGCAGAAGCCGGGGCCGCCCGGGTCGCGGACGTAGAGGCCGGTGGCGGTGATGGTGGTGCCGAGTGCTTCGCGTACGACGGTCATGTGTTCGGTGTGAAGGCCCTGTGCGCGGGCTTGGTCCCAGATCTGTTGCAGGGAATCGGTGTCGGTGAAGGTGAAGGTGGGGTCGGTTTCGCTGTCGGCGCGTTGGGCGTTCCATGTGCGCGCCGGTGGCACCAGGTGAGGAGTGAGGGTGTCGGCGTCCGCGGCTTTCAGGATCTGTTCGTGGGTCAATGGTTCGCACTGGTCGAAGGGGTCGACCGTGACAGGAGTGGCTGGTCCCGGTGCGGGTTGCGCAGAACAGCCGGTCAGCGCGGCGGCTGCGGCGGTGACGACGCCAGTACGGCGCGCCGGGCCGAGAAGGTGGTCATGGCCTCTCCGGTGGTGTCGGGGTTCGAGGAGTTCGGACTTTGCGTGCAGGCTATTGCCGGAGGCGCTGCGCCGGCCGGTGCCGGGGTGGTCACAGCCAGCCGTTGCGGCGGAAGGAGACCGCCAGTCCGGTGCAGACCGAGATCATAAAGATCAGCACGGCCGGGTAACCCCAGCTGGTTTTGAGTTCGGGCATGTGGTCGAAGTTCATGCCGTAGATACCGGCGATCATCGTCGGTACGGCGGCGATCGCGACCAGGGCCGAGATCTTGCGCATGTCGGTGTTCTGCTGGACGCTGATCTTGGCCAGGGTGGCGTTGATCAACGCCGAGAGCGCTTCGTCGAAATCGCTGATGCGTTCGGAGGCCGCCGCATGGTGGTCGGCGACGTCACGTAGGTAGCGGCGTACTTCCTTGGACAGCGGGGAGTCCGGTTTCGTCAGCAACGCCAGCGGTCCCGCCAGCGGCAGCACCGCCCGCCGCAACTCCACCACTTCGCGTTTGAGCTGATAGATCGACTCCACCCGCATCCGCGACCGCGGTGTGAACACCTCCTCCTCCATCGCCTCCACGTCCCGCTCCACCGATATCGCCACCTCCAGATAGGTGTCGACGACGTGGTCGGCGATCGCGTGCATCACCGCACCGGGGCCCAGCCGCAACCGCTGCGGGTCGGCTTCCAATCCACAACGCAGGGTTTTGAGTTCGGAGTGTGCGCCGTGGCGGACCACTACGACGAAATCGGGGCCGGTGAAGACGAGCAGTTCACCGGTGTGCACGATCTCGCTGACACTGTGCAGGTCGTGCTCGACGTAGGCGACCGTGCGCAGCACCAGCAGCCACACGTCGTCGTAGCGTTCGAGTTTGGGGCGTTGTGCGGCGTCCACGGCATCTTCGACCGCCAGCGGATGCAGTCCGAAGACCTCGGCGATATCGCTCATCTGCACCGGGTCGGGCTCCAGCAATCCCACCCACACGAACCCGCCCTCGGGGCCACGAACCTGTGCCAGCGCCTCGGCGTGGGTGAACCGGCCCGGCAGGCGCCGCCCGTCGCGGTAGACCGCGCAATCCACGATCGCCCGCGCTGTGGGCACCGGAACACGCCGCAACGACACCCGTTTATCCGCCACCACCTGGCGTCCGTCCTCACTCGACACCCTCAGAGCCTAACCACGGCCCCAGGAACCCACACCGTGAACGACTGTCCAGGAACGAAACGAGTTGAAGCGGCAACCATGTCGGGTTGATGTTCAACTTCATGAGGAGCGAGCCTCCGAGGTCACCGCGCCGGACAGGTGGTGTCGATACGGGCGCGGCGGCCACACACCGTGACCCTCTTGCGGTCTCGGATTCCTTTCTCGATACCGAGGTTTCGAGAAGGGAATCCGGGCATGCGCGACGCTGTATGTGTCCGTGTTCGGCTCGGGTGCCGGGTATCGGTCGCTGTGAGTGCGTCACACCTATGTCAGGTGGTGTGTCAGGTCGGTGTCAGGCCGATGTCAGCCGGAGCGACGACGGTATTCACATGAGCAACGCAGCAACGACCACCAACTCGACCACTTCGACTTGGACCGGCATGGTGCCGGTCGAGGACACTGCGCTGGCGGTGAGCGACACCGGCGGCTCCGGACGGCCGGTCGTCTACCTGAACGGCGCCTACGCCGACCGGTCGCACTGGAAGAAAGTGATCGCCGATCTGGGCCCCGGCTACCGGCACATCACCTTCGACGAGCGGGCCCGCGGCAAATCGAAGCAATCCGCGGATTACTCGTTCGAGGCGTGCCTGCGAGACATCGATGCCGTGCTCGCGGCCAGGGGCGTGGCCGGGCCGATCATCCTGGTGGGCTGGTCCTACGGCGGGGTGCTGAGCTGGCACTGGGCCGACCGCAACCCCGACCGCGTCCTGGGAGTGGTGACCGTGGATGCCTTTCCGCACGGCCTGACCGGCGAGGAAGGCGCCGAGCGGATCCGCAAGCTGTTCCAGAAGATGCGGTTCCTGCTGCCGCTGGCGCGCCCGTTCGGGATGGCCGCGCGGATGAGCGCCGCCCAGCATGCCGAGTCCAATATCGAACTCAACGAGATCGCCGCAGCCAGTGTCCCGGTTCTCGAACGCGCGACCCGCCCGGTGCGGTTCGTCCTGGCCACCGGAGATAGCCTCGGCAGCGAGAAGGACGAGATGGAACAGGGCCGGAAGATACTCGACCCGATCATCGCGCACAACCCGAACGTCACGATCAGCGCGAAGGTCGCCAGCAACCACTCCAAGATCCTGCGCAAGGATTCCCCCGCAGTCGCCGATGCTGTCCGCGAGACCGTATCGGTCTGACCACGACCCACCGCCACCTCGGCACACCCGCCGAACCCGCCTCACGCAATTTTCTCGGACCCCCGTGTAGCGGCCGGTCACTGCTCGTCGATCGATCCAGCCCGGCGATCACGGCGAGAGCCTGCGCAAGGACTACCGCGCCGGCGCCGCCCACCACTACTCTGTGTTACAGTCTAGCTCTACTCAGTAACACTGAATAGAAGTGTTCGAGGGAAGGGGCCTGCTACGGACAACTTGACGGAGATGCTGAAGGGAACCCTCGAGGGCTGCGTCCTCGAGATCATCGGCACCGAGGAAACCTACGGATACGCCATCACGCGCCGGCTGAACGAACTCGGTTTCACCGACGTCATCGAAGGCACGGTCTACGCCATCCTGCTGCGACTGGAAAAGAACGGGCTGGTCGCGGTGTCGAAGCGGCCCTCGGAAGTCGGGCCGGCACGCAAGTTCTTCGCACTCAACGACGCGGGACGTGAAGAGCTCGCGAAGTTCTGGGCGAAATGGGAATACGTTTCAGCACGCATCAACGAGCTCAGGGAAAGTGACACATGAACTTCTGGGAGACAATCACAGGAAGCGATCTCACCAGGGAATACAAAGCCTTCGAGGCCCGGGCAGGTGCCCTTCCGGCCGAATATCGAGCGGCATGGGAAGAAATCAAGACCCACCTGTTCGCTCACTCGGGTGGCACGGGCCGCAACCTGATGCCGATCCTCGACGGCGCCCTGGGATTGCTCGAGGAAGCAGCGTCGGACGGTCAACGGATCGATGAAGTGCTGGGTGCCGATGTCAAGGGCTTCTGCGCGGCGATCGCCGGTGAAGAAGGTGCCAAGACCTATCGCGACAGATGGCGCGAACAGCTGAACAACAACGTCGCCAAGAAATTGAGCAGGCTGGGAGACTGATATGGGAATTCGCGACATCGTCGAAGGCAAGAAGCAGTGGCGGGCGCACCGGGCACGGGTCGAGGCGCTTCCCCCCGATTACCGGATCGTCTACGAGGAAAGCCAGAAATATTTGTTCAAGGTCGGCCCGGTCGATCTTGCCGACGGGAACCTGCTGTCGGGGCTTGTCGAGTTCTTCGAGGAAGGAGCCGCGGCCGGTAAAGGGGTCATAGAACTGATCGGCAACGATGTCGCCGCCTTCTGTGATGACCTCATCAAGGACTCACCGACCTACGCCGATATCTACCAGGAGTCCGTCGGCAAGGACATCGGCAATCGCTGACCAGCCCGCTTCACCCGATCCAGCAGAGACGCCTCCTTCCGGACCGGACCGAGAGGACATTGGACAGCGGCGGGTGCAATCCTCGCTGGTCGGCGAGGATCCGTCCTCGATGTTCGTAAATCGCTCTTTGTGGGCACTGCTCAGTGGCCTCGGGCGGGGGGCGGCGTCGATCGGGTACCGGGTATCGCACGAGGTTCTGTGCCGAGGTAGCGACGAGGCGATGCACACGCCTCGTCGACTGTCGATGACTTCAGCCGACGAGCCGTGGCTGCCGCAGGGTCGGACTTAGACCTGTGAGCCCATGATCACGGTCCGCTCACGCGGCAGACCGAAGTGGTCGGTGGCGTCGGAGGTGATGAAGGCGGTGGCGATGAACAGCCGTTCATGACGCTGGTCATCAGCCCCGCACATCCGGACACCGAAACCTGACAAGCCCGTCCCTGACTATCGCTTGTTCAGTTGGCCCGCATCGACGGCAACTACCGAGCCAGTAACATAACGCGCCTCGTCGGATACCAGCCAAGCAATGGCGTTGGAGACGTCGACTGGTTCCACCAGGCCGACAGGCATGGCGTTGGACAGCGCCTGCGCCAGTGCCGGATTGCGTTCCATTATCCCGTCCAGGTTGCCGTCGGCGGCCATCGGCGTGCGCACGGCGGTCGGGGCGATACTGTTCACCCGGATACTATGTGGTGCGAGGTAATTCGCCCACGACCGCATCAGTCCGACAACACCGTGTTTTGCCGCGGTGTAGCCGAGGAACCCGGCCGTCGGGATGCCGACTCCGATCAATCCACCGGTGGAGCTGGTCAGCACGATCGCCCCACCCTTGCCACGCTCCACCATGGATGGAATCGCCACGCGACCGGTGTTCCATACTCCAGTCAGGTTGACGCCGATCACCTCTTCCCACTCCTGGTCTTCCGGCGCCGCTGCACCGCCGGCCCCTATCCCCGCGTTCGCCAGCACGATGTCGACCGGCCCCAGCTCCGTTACACCTTCCGCGAACGCCGTTTTCAGCGCCGACACGTCACGAACGTCGGCTTGCCGGGCGACGATACGCCTGCCCAGTTTCTCGACCTCGGCGACGGTCTGCTCGAGCTCTTCGGTGGTACCCATCGGGTACTGCACCGTCGCCAACTGGGCACAGATATCCACGGCGATGATATCGGCGCCTTCCGTCGCCAGGCGAACCGCGTGACTGCGGCCCTGCCCGCGAGCGGCGCCGGTGATGAACGCGATCTTGCCGTCCAGCTTTCCCATTATGTCTCCTTGATCATCATGCACCTGCGACAGCTACGGGTGGCCGGGGCCGACCCTACGCAGAACTTGCTGTCCCCCAGCGATTCCCGGCTTCACACGGGAGACGTGGTCGGCTACGTCACCACGATGGCGTGTTCCGGGCAAGCAGCGGCCGCATCGACGACGGCATCCACACGGTCGACGGGCACTGCAGGATTTCGCGCCTCGGTGTAGCCGTTGTCAGTGAGCTCGAAGGTATCGGGGCACAGCGCCGCGCAGACGCCGTGGCCACGGCAACGGTCGGAGTCGACGGATACTTTCATGACGTTTCACCCACCTACAGAGCGAATGTTGTGGTTCATTTCGCCTGCGTGTAGGTGATATTGAGGTTACGCAACCCGCGCAGCAGAAATGTCGGTTCGTAGCCGTACCGGCGGTCACCGGAAGCGCCGTGGACGCTCTCGTCGATGGCGATATCGGCGACACGGTCGAGCATCCGATTGAGAGTGACCTGGCCTTCGGTCCGGGCCAGCGGTGCGCCGGCACACGTATGGATACCTCGCCCGAAGGCGATGTGCTCGCGCGCATTGCGGCGGTCGATGACGAACTCGTCGGGGTTGTCGAATTTACGAGGGTCACGGTTGGCCGCACCGATGCACAACATCACGACGGTGCCGGCTTTGATTTCGACCCCGCCCAGTTCCGTGGTCTTGCGCGCCAGCCGGAAATCTACCTTGGTCGGGCTCTCGACACGGAGCGATTCTTCGATGAACGAGCCGATCAGGCTGCGATCCTCGCGCACAAGCCGCTGCAACTCCGGCCGTTCCGCGAGCACTCGGACAGCCGCGCTGAGCAGTTTCGTGACGGTTTCCTGTCCCGCGGCGAACAGGAAGGTCGCTGGTCGCACGACGTCGATGATCTCGGGTTCCGCTCCGTCGGGGTATTTGGTGGACGCGAGCACTCCGAGGATATCGTCGCGCGGGTTGGCCCTGCGGTCGGCGATGTACTCGCCGAATGTTTCTTCCAGCCACTGCAATGGGTTGGATCCCACGGGTTCACTGTCCAACGCCCCCACCCTGCTGCCGGGCTCCTTGTGACCGGCCAGGCGTGCGCGGAATTCGTCGCGATCGGAGTCGGGGACACCCAGCAGGTCCGCGATGACCAAGGTTGCGAACGGCTTGGCGTAGGCGTCGAGGAAGTCGCAGCGGCCACGCGCGACGATCTCGTCCAGCTGGCGGTCGGCCAACCGCCACATGTATTCCTCGTTCTCTTTGAGCCGCTTCGGTGTCAGCAGCCGGCTCAACAACATCCGTGCGCGGGTGTGCTCCGGGGGGTCCATGGTGACCATGTGCTCGAAGATCGGGAACTGGTGGCGATGTTCTTCGATCTGCGCGGTGATGTCGTCACCGTCGGGCACGAACGGAAGCGGTGGGAAAGGTCCGCCGATGGAGACGCACGCCGAGAAGACGTCGGTGTTGCGGAATGCCTCGTTGGCTTCCTGATACCCGGTGACAGCGACGACACCGTAGTGCGGTTCACGGTAGACCGGGTTCCGACTACGCAGGTAGGCCAGGTATTCGTAGGGGTCCTGGGCAACCTGCGCATCGGTGAAGTAGTTGACAGAGGACAAGTCGGTCATTGTCGGCCTTTCGAGGAGGACAGCAGTCATCGACCGAAGGCTGTCGCCGGTCGAACGATCGATCGGGTGGGCAACGTCGATCGGGAAACGGGAGAAGCCCTTCGCATATCGAATGGACCACTGTCGACATCGCTTCGTCGATGGTCGCCATCGCGCACTCCTCCGGTGGTCCATCAGTATTTTATCATCCGATCAACACTTGCGACTCGATATCACTATCACGCATCTCGGTGAGCGGTCAAGCCAATGACCCCCGTACGAGACCGGCGACGAGCGTGACGCCCACCCGGACCGGACTGGCCGGAATCCGCGAACACCCAGTACCAGTCGCCGTTATTGCGGTAGGGTCGCGAACAGGAAGGCAAATTCGGAACCGAGACTTCCGGACTCGACAACCACCTGGCACTCGGCGGCCAACCATTGACAAGGCCGGGAACGGAGAGTCAAATTTGATCGAGTGATCAGCACTTTTGCAGGATGGGCAGCTTACGGTGTCCGGCGGCAATCGCGCGACGAATGCGGTCGACGTCGGTATCGGCCCGGACCGAAATCTCGAGCGGCGGCCCGGATGCCGGTCGAGCCGCAATCCGATGCGCTGCGCGACCTGAAAAACCGTCACTACCAGTCAATGCGGGAGAAGAAACGTGCGTGTAGGTTTTATCGGGCTCGGCAGCCGGGGCGCTCCCATGGCGCGGCGCATAGCCGCCGCGGGACACCCGACTACGTTGTGGGCACGTCGTTCCGAGACGCTGGCGGCGCTCGCCGATACCGGAGCGGCAGTCGCCGAGTCCCGGCTGCGCTCGCCGCCGCCAGCAATCTGGTCTGCCTGTGCGTGGTCGGCGATGCCGACGTCGCACAGGTTGCCGAGGGCGCGAAGGGCGTCCTCAGTGGACTGACATCCGGCGGGATCATCGCGATACACAGCACGGTTCACCCCGACACCTGCCGCGAGATCGCTTTGCTCGCTGCCCAACAGGGTGTTCAGATCGTCGACGCACCGGTGAGCGGCGGTGGCCAGGCAGCGGCCGGCACAGACTTCCGGGGGCCGATCCGAATAGATTGTGCCGGAACCTGACCCCCGAAGAGCCGGTCGCGTTCCGAATCCTGGCTGTCGGCTTCGATGACCGCGCTGCCGTCCCCGGGTTCCGGCGCGGACTCAGCCGCGGTACGCAGTTCCGGGCAGTCGAGCAGATCGAGCCGGCGAGCGGGCATACCAGCCCCTTTCAGAGTCTCCAGAGGGGGACTACGGGCCGTTATTTCGCCGCACAAGACGGTCGAAAGCGGGATGGTTTCACGGGCTCACCGGGGCCAGATCGCGGATGGCCCGCGGCCGGGAATTTCCGGCGCGGGTGAGGAAGAGCTCGGCCGCACCGGCCGGAGTAGCGCGGGAACCCGCCGCCGACAACGCGGCCTGTTTGAACGTTCGGGCGGCCGTGCTCAGTTGATGCTGTACCGGAACGAAGGGCACCCGCACAGCATCCGCGAATGGCCGGCCCCACATCGTGACCTCCTCGATGAGCCGGTACTCGAAGACTTCGGTGATTCCGTCGCGGACCCGGGAGTCGGCACTGTACAGCTGCGGGTCGACCGCGATCGCCTGAGGTAGCGGAACCCGAGTCTGGGACATCAAGGCCGATTCGAGGTCGACGACGTGGGCCCCGAGGATATCCAGCGGTCGCCGGTCCTCGCGTTCATCGACCAGGACGACGACCTCCCAGCCCGCCATCACTCTGTCGAACAGCCAGCCGCCGGCATGCGTGACCACGGCGGTGACCCCGGAGGTCGCTACAACCAATCGGTGGCCGGTCCGGGTTCTTCTCGCCTGCGCGGCGGCGAATGCCAAGGGATGTGTGCGGGCATCCGGTCGGGAGTGCAAGATCATGGGGTTTCCGTTCCCGTCGAGCCGATGGGGATGAAGGCTCCACCGGCCGCCTACGTGCGAGCCAACGCGCCCGGAAAGCGACTCGGCGGGCCCGGAGCCGGCAGCGGAGGTCAGCCCATTGCGATCCGAATATTCTTCACCTGCAGGAATTCGTATAGCCCGTCGATACCGCCGGTCCGTCCGAAGCCGCTTTGTTTGTAGCCCCCGTAGGGCCCCTGAGGCGATATATCGCTGATCTGGTTGATCCAGACCGACCCGGCTTTCAGCTGCCGTGAGACGCGATGGGCACGAGTGAGGTTCGTGGTCTGGACGAAGGCATTCAGGCCGTAGCTGCTGTCGTTGGCCAGCCGTATCGCTTCCGCCTCGTCGGTGAAGCTCATGACCGACACCACCGGTCCGAAGGTTTCGTCCCGTGCCAATGTCGATCGGTTGTCGACGTCCGCGAATACCGTGGGCTCGATGTAATAGCCCTCGGCCAGATCACCGCCGATTCGGTTGCCGCCTGTGATCAGTTTTCCGGCCCGGGTGGCGACCGCCTCGTCGATCACACCCAGGATGCGGTCGGCATCGGGCCCGCTCACGACCGGACCGAACACGACGCCCGGGTCGAAGGGATCACCGATCCTCGCGGCTTCGACTGCCCCGATGAATTTCTCCAGGAAGGCATCGTAGATCGATTCTTGGACCAGGATTCGGCTCGCACATGCGCAGCTCTGCCCGGACTGGACGATGGGTCCCTGGTAGGCCGACAACTGGGCGGCGGCATCGAGATCCGCGTCGGCGAATACGATATTGGCGGACTTGCCCCCGAGCTCGGCGACGACCGGAGTGAGGTTCTGGGCGGCGGCCGTCAGGATCTTCCGCGCGGTCTCGCCCCCGCCGGTGAAGTGGATCTTGCCGACCCCCCTGTGGCGCACGAGTGCGTCGCCGCCCTCGGCGCGGGCCGGCACCACATTCACCAGACCTGCGGGCAATCCCACTTCGGTGCACAGCTCACCGAAGCGCAATGCCGCGAAGGGCGCCAAGGCCGACGGTTTGAAGACGACGGCATTGCCGGCCGCCAGCGCGGGTACAACGCAGGCCGCGGCGACGACCATCGCACCGTTCCATGGGGCGATGACACCGACGACACCGTAGGGTTCGCGTTCGATCAGATCGAGATCGTTCGACCCCGCCACCGGACTGCTCAGACCGTGCGGTTTGTCGACGTAACCAGCGAAGTGACGCAGAAAGCGTTCGACGAGCACGGTATTGATCGCCAGCGATACCGGGACCCCGTAATCGTGAACATTGAGCTGGGAGAATTCACTCAAACGGTCCCGCACCGCATCGGCGAGGTCTATCAACAGGTCACGTCGGCGGTCGGCGGTGAACGACATCCATTCCCGTTGCGCCTGTTTACCGGTCTCGACCGAGCGATCGATCTCCTCGGGTCCGGCCAGTTGGATCGTCCCGTTCGAGCGGCCGTTGCCCGGGAAGATGTGCTCGTACGTGCCGCCGGAGGACCCACCTACCCGATCGCCGGCGATGAACAGGTCTCCGGAGAGAGTTGCGCCGGACCGGGGATTGTCAGTGTCGGATGTCACGGTTGCTCCTACGAGTTCGTTTCGGCTTCGGCACGCCACTCGTCGAGTACGCGGGCCTTCTGCTCACTGATCACCTGACTCAGGTGTGCTGCCTTCGGCAGTCCGGAGTAGGCGCCGAACTGCAGGGCCAGTTCGTCCATCTCCTCGAAGGAAATGTCGCGGCTCTTGAGCGCTGCGTAGACGTGCGACAGGATCGGAATCGGCGCATCTTGAAATCCCACGCACGCCACGGTGATCAATCTGCGCGCTCTCATACTCAGGCCCGGCCGAACCCACATTTCACCGAAGACGAAATTGAGGATGCCCGCCCCTTGATAGGGGTTGTCTCGGTCAGGAGCGAACGGCAAGCAGTTGACATCCTTGAAGGTCGCCGTTCCCTGCACCAGGCGCTCCTCGGGGTCACTCGGTGTGACCAGCGGCAGCAGCGGTTCGGGAGCAGGCGTCGGCAGATCACGTTCGCGGTGGATCCGTTCCCATTGCATATCGACGATGATGTTGAACCGGGATGCTTTGGGCCATCCCGCGTAGACGGCGAAATGCAATACGGCTTCCCGCATCTCGGTGATCGAAATGTCACCGCTGTTCAGCGCGGCATATACGTGGTCGACCAAGGGCTGTTCGACATCGGAGTCGGCCACGCACGACAGGGTGATGAACCGGCGGTCGCGGCGGCTGAGCACCGGCCGGGTCCATACTTCGGCGAATACGAAGTCGATCAGGCCGCCGGTCATCGTGGGACTCGAATCCGCCGGCGGTTCGAAGGTCATGACGTCGGTGAATGCGCTCCTGCCACGTTCCGAACGCGCCGTGGAGGTATCGGTGGTCCCCATATCTTCAGCTTTCATTTGAGCGTGACACCGGCATCGACCTTGAACTCCATTCCGGTCACATGCCGTGCCTCGTCGGAGATCAGATACAGCACCGCGTTGCTGATATCGATGGCCTCGGTCATCACAACCGGTAGCGCATTGCCGAACAGCGGCGCCAGATCCGGACGGACCTCGGAGAGCAGGCCGAACAGCGATTCCGGCGACATACCCGTCGCCACCCCGGTCGGATGGACGGTGTTGACCCGGACATTCTGCGCGGCGAGCTCGTTGGCCAACGCCCGGCTCAGGCCGACGACACCGTGCTTGGATGCGGTGTACGGGGTGTGCAACGGTGTGCCTTTCAGACCCGCCGCCGAACTGACGTTGACGATGCTGCCGCCGCGCTCGACGAGATGCGGAAGCGCGGCGAAGCAGGTATTCCACGTGCCGATGAGATTGATGTCCACCACCGTGCGCCATTGTTGAGATGTCGTCGTATCCCAGGTCGCAGCGGTCAGGACTCCCGCGTTGGACACGACCGCGTCCAACCCGCCGAGTTGAACAACCCCTTCCTCGACGGCGTCGACCAGCGCCTCCGCATCACGAACGTCGACTACCGCGGCAATCGCGCGCCGGCCGTGCTTCTCGACCAGCTGAGCTGTTCGGGCGAGATCGTCGGGCGTAGCGAGCGGGTATTCGAGTTCTGACAGCGACCGGCAGATGTCGACCAGGATGACGTCGGCTCCCTCTTCGGCGAGGCGCACGGCATGGCTGCGGCCCATTCCGCGGGCGGCACCGGTGATCAGTACGCGTTTACCGGCCGCCCGTCCGGGCGGTCGTATGTGCTCGGCCATCCCGTCCTCACAGCTTGTTGGTGAAGCCGGCATCGACGGGCAACGTCACGCCCGTGATGTATTTGGCTTCGTCCGAGGCCAGGAAGGCGATCGCCGCACTGATGTCCTGGGGTTCGAGCATTGCGATGGGCATCGGGTTCATCAGGTGCGGGCCGCCGTCGGGGTTGTTCGCCGCCCACTCCATCATCTGGGGATTGACCGCCATCATGGTGTTCACCGCGGTCGGGTGCACAGTGTTGACGCGAATACTGTGTGCGGCCAGGTTATTCGCCAGACAACGCATGATTCCCACGATGGCGTGTTTGGACGCGGCGTAGCCGAGCCCACCACCATCCATGCCACCCATACCCACCAGACCAGCGGTGGAGCTGGTGAAAATGATGGAACCGCCGCGCCCACCGGTGATCAGGTGCGGGATGGCGGCACGAGCGGTGTGGAACGCGCCGGACATGTTCACACCGATCACATCGGCCCACTGCTCGAGTTCGGTCTCGATCGGGACCTCCTCCAGCGACAACGGCGCGATGCCCGCGTTCGCGCAGACGATATCCAGGCGGCCGAGCTCGGCCACTCCGCTATTCAACGCGTCGCGGAGCTGGAGGAAGTCGCGGACATCGGCGACCGAGCCGATCATCCGGCGCCCTGTCGCCTCGACGAGCGCGATCGTTTCGTCGAGCTCGTCCCGGCTTGCCAGGGGGTAACGATTGGACGCGATATCAGCGCAGATGTCCACGCCGATGATGTCGGCACCCGCACCTGCGAGGCGGACCGCGTGACTGCGGCCCTGTCCTCGTGCCACTCCGGTGATGAAGGCGACTTTGCCATCTAACGAACCCATCGATCCTCGCTTCGGTGCCGAGTAAATTCGCTCCACCCCGGTTACTTCACGAGGCAGACGCGACGATCTGCGAAGCGCAAATATGCGCCTGAACTGTGGTATCGTGGATACCACTTATGGAGAATAGCAGTTCCGCTGCCGAGAGGGAAGGAATCGCGAGAATTGAGCGAACACTACGATGTGGTGATGGAATCAGCCGTCGGCGACGGTGAGCAGCGCATCCGCGAAACGGTCATCGATATCCTCGAGGCCGAGGGGTACGACGCAGTGCAGGTGCGGGTGGTCGCGCGGCGTGCTCGTGTGTCACTGGCCAAGATCTACAAGCTGTACAGCACGCGCGACGAACTCATTCTCGCCGCACTGGACTGGTGGATGAAGGAGAACCGCTACGCGGGAATACCGACATCGCGCCCGCGGCCCGGAGACTCGCTCCACAACGCGCTCATGCACGTGTTACGCCCGATCTTCGAACCCTGGGAGCGGCACCCCGGCCTGCTCGTCGCCTACTTTCGCGCACGTTCCTCCGCAAGCGGGGAGACGCTCGCCAGCCATGGACTCGACGCCGTCGTTCCCGCCGCGATGGCGGTACTGGTCGATATCGACGCGGAATTCATCCAGGACCTGGACATGATCCTCACCAGCCTGGTCTACGGGCTTTCGGGACGCGTCGCGCGCGGCGAAATCGAGGCAGCGACAATCGTGCCCGCCATCGACCGCGCCGTGTACTGGTTGACCACCGGTTACGAGGCGACGCACGGATCTCGGCCGTAACCCCGAGCGCCGGACAGAATCACCGCAACTCTCCGGATTTCGCTCGAACCTGCGACCCACCGGCGACCCGCTTATCCCGGGCAGTCTGTTCTTGCCCGCCGGACACTACCTAATGCGTGGCGTCGAAGCCGGAAACGCCCGGGTCGAGATCACCTGGAACTCAGCGAAGACGATGATCATGCGCATCGCTGTGGCCTACTCCGGCTACGGCGACGACAGCGGCATCATCGTCAACGGTACCGAGAGTGTGCAGCGTCGTGCCGAAAGCGGATTCGCACCACTCACCTGGCATAGCGAGAAGACCTCGCCGGGTGACGAGCAGTTGGGAGGAGGGTCGCCGCCGGCGGGGCGAGCGCGTAAGGAAGGACCGGCGCGCACTGGCGCCCCGGTCCTCGGAGCCGTACCGGGGCGCCAACATCGCCCCGGTACGACATTTCAGTATGAGCTTGCGGAACCAGTTGCGCGGCCGGAACGTCTATTTCCGCATGACATTCGAGATGCATTCGATCCCGCGCTACGAGCCGATGACGACGGTTCCCGCGACCACCCGCTGCTGTCGGAGCGTTGCCAGCCGGTCCTCGATTACCGCGTCGACATCGCCGCGCTCACCGCGGCACCGACCCGGATCGTCATCGGCTGCGGCGAGGAGTCGGCGGGCACGGTCACCGACCGCACCTCGACGGCGATCGCCGACCGCCTCGGTCAAAAGGCGGTGCTCTTCCCCAGCCATCACGGCGGATTCACCGGCCCTGAGTCCGGCTACCCGGGCCAACCGGAGGCTTTCGCCCGCACTCTCCGGGGAGTCCTCGACAGGATCAGTTGATCGAGCGTGGCCGAACGCAGCCATTGATCGACAATCCGATCCTTGCCCGGCTCCGTCGACCAGCGCATGCGCCTGCCCGGGACTACGCCGATGACATGCGTCGTCTGCATCGAGGGGGCCGGTAACCATGACGCAGAGCAAGATAACAGTGATTACTGGGGCCAGCAGCGGCCTCGGGAAAGTCACCCCGCGCGAAAGTCGGCTGCGTTTCCGCAGCCCCATTAGCTCCTAATACCGGTCTCCGGCCGATTTTGTTACCGTGTGACGCCCGGACCGAACCCGGCGCCCTCGACAGTCTTAGCCTTCCCGAAGCTGCGGGCCAAGCGCATGTTCGATGGACCGCGTTCGATTAACCCGTCTGTTTCTCGTCGCCCCCTGGATATGTTCGAGCTGGACTTTGCCGTGCCGGGGGCCGAGGTAATTCCGGTGCCGTTCCACCATGCCGCCCTGTGCTCAGCCCATCTTTGTGCCGGTTCGCGCTTTTTCGCGCTGGCCTGGTTAGTGCCTGCCTTGGTGTGGCACTTCAGGAAACGCAGCCTTGATGCACCAGGCAGGAGCGGGAACACTCGTATGTGCCGGGCCGGGGAGCGGCGCACGACACCGAAAACGCCACCAGTGGTGACCGCGACCTTGCCGGTGAAAACAAGACACGAGTGTTTGGACTGTGCTGCTCTACTCACCACAGGGTCGAGTCAGTCCGGGCGCACCCACGCGTCACTGGCCCGAAAGTCTACCGAACAGAGAGGAAGCAGCCATGGATTCGTACGTGGTCAATGCCGCCTTCGTCCAGGCCAGGGACGGCCTCGCGGAGACCGTCGGCCAGCGCCTGCTCGCCCTGGTCCAGCCCACCCGCAAGGAAGAAGGCTGCGTCCGCTACGAGGTCTACCAGTCCACCGACAACGACAATGACTGGTTCATCTTTGAGACGTGGAAATCGAAGGAGGCGTTCGACTTTCACATGCAGACGCCCTACGTGCGCGAATTCCTGGCCTGGATTCCGGAAGCCAGCACCCAGGACATCGATATCCGCTTTCACCGCGTACGCGACGCCGACACTGCCTGAGAATCCCCGCAGCCCCACCGAGCCGGGGAGCAAGTGAGTCCCACCGCAATACCGCGGCGCAGGCACGTCCGCTCCACCGGCGTCCGCCGCCCGCTCCCGCCTCACGGCTATCCGCACCCTCTGCAGGGCATGCGAGGAGAATTCCGTTGACAGTGAGCCGGAACTCTTGGGTTCGTCCACTGGTGCTGGCCAAGCGGACCGGGGCCTTGTCCAGGAACTGCAGGCTGCCTTCGGGACGGTGAGGAGCGAGTACTTCGACATCTCAGGGGCGGCCGGGTATCCGGCATTTGCGGCGCTGCCGTCTCCCCGCAGCCCGACTCGTACACCCCCAGAACGCAGTTAGAACGGCAACTTCTTCGGCGCGATCGAGGTCGAGGTCGATATCGAGGCAGAGCCGGCTCAGCTCGGGGCCCGACGGGCTATCTGCCGCTATGCGTCCGCGACTCCACTCCTGATCGACCCATACATCCGGTTGGCTGCCTCCTCGAAACATTCGGTCACCGACCCGGCCGCCGCGTGATCGCGGTCGACAACACGACCGGGCGAATCCCGCCTCAGGACCGGTGAAGAGCGGGGCTACGCCTGCTCAACGGGGAGCGGTGATGCGTCGCTCCCCGTTGAGAATGCACTGCCGCTGTGCGAGTTCAAAGGACGCCGGGCCGTGCTCGGCTCTTCTTGTGCGCGCTACCCGCCGCTCCGGCCGGTTCCTAGGTACATCACTCCCAGGAAGGTTATGACCTTCTTTCGCCTCTCTGAACTGGGAAAACTCGTAGATGTCAGTCAAGCGAGACAGAACGAAGGACACCATCATGGCCACCTGGTTCATCACCGGAGCCTCCCGTGGGCTGGGCGCTGAGATCGCCCGCACCGCCCTCGCCCAGGGCGACAACGTCGTCATCGCGGTCCGCAACCCGGCCCGCGTGCCGGACGATCTCGACAAGGCCGACAAGGTGCTCACCGTCGCCCTGGACGTCACCGACAGCGCGGCCATTCCCGCCGCCGTCCAGGCCGCCGTGGACCGGTTCGGCACCATCGACGTGTTGGTCAACAACGCCGGCCGGGGCCTGCTCGGCGCCCTGGAGGAGATCAGCGACGTCGAGGCCCGGTCCCTGTTCGACCTCAACGTCTTCGGGCTTATCGATATGACCCGCGCGATGCTGCCCGTCATGCGTCGGCAGGGCTCGGGCAAGCTTGTGCACATCGGGTCGCGGTCGGGATTCGAGGGCGAACCCGGGGTGAGCATGTACTGCGCCTCGAAGTTCGCGGTCGCGGGCATCAGCGAGGCGTTGTCGAAAGAGCTGGAACCATTCGGCATCCAGTCGATGGTGGTCGAGCCGGGTGTGCTGCGCACGGACTTCCTGGACGCCAGCTCCCTATCGATGCCCACCGGCCGCATCGCCGCCTACGACGGCACCCCGGCCCACATGACCCTCGATTGGGTCAGCACGGCCAACCACACCCAGCTGGGCGACCCGGTCAAGGGCGCCGCCCTCATCTACGAGGTCACCTGTCAGGCCAGCCTGCCCACGCACCTCTACCTGGGGCCCGACACCCTGGAGCGGCTACAGGTCAAGCTGGAGCAGATCGAGCAGGATCTGGCCCCATGGCGGGCCCAGTCCGCCGCCACCCTGCATGACGACGCCGCGGCCTGACCAGCGGCTTCCGGCAGCTCAACCCAGACATGAGAAGAGGTCTTTCTCATGACTGCTGTTCTGCTCACCGGAACTCGCTGACATGTCGCATCGCCGTGGTCGCGGGCCTCTCCGGAGGCATCGAGGCCGCCACGGCAGGCCGTCTGACGCAACCTGACACGACCGGTCTGGCCTTGCCCAGGCCCGCGCGGAGCCGGGCAGACCCCCACCCCAAGGAGCGCACCATGAACCCAACCGGATTCTCGCCATACCCCCTGCAGCACGTGCACCGGCTCATCGAACCCGGGCCCGTACTGCTCGTTTCCACCTTCGACGGCCGCCAGGCCAACCTGATGACCAACGGCTTCAACATGCCCATCGCCCATGAGCCCCCGCTCATCGGGCTCATCATCGGCCCCTGGGACCACAGCCACTCCGCCCTGCGCGAGCGCGGGCAATGCGTGCTGGCGATCCCGTCCATCGAACTGGCCGAGAAAGTGGTCGACACCGGCAACATCTCCGGTCGCGACACCGACAAATGGCGCCGCTTCGGCTTCACGCCCGTGCCCGCCGCCACCGTGGAGGCGCCGCTCGTCGCCGAATGCTTCGCCAACATCGAATGCACGGTGGCCGATGACCGGCTCGCCGACGACCACCACCTGTGGATCCTCAAAGCCGAGCAGGCCTGGATCGATCCGGGCAAGCGCGGCGCCGGCGAATTCCACCACCGCGGCAACGGCACCTTCTCCGCCAACGCCGCCACCGTGGACCTGCGACATCGCATGACCAAGTGGCAGTACCTCACCCACGCCTGACCCCTGCACGCTGAAGGAAGCACCATGAACGCCACCCTGGATGACCTGCGCCGCCGCACCCCCGGCCGACGAATCCTGCTCACCGGAGCCGCCGCTGTCGTCAGCATGGACCCGGAGTCGGGCGTCCTCCCCGGCGCCGACCTGCTCATCGAGGACGACCGGATCGCCGCCGTCGGCCCGGACCTCGCGGCCGACGACGCCCTGGTCCTCGACGTCACCGGCGCCATCCTGGCCCCCGGCTTCGTCGACACCCACCGCCACGCCTGGGAGGCGCAACTACGCCGAATCATGCCGGACGTCAACGACCTCGGCCAGTACGTCACCTCCACCCTGGCCGGTATCGCCCCCGCTTACCAGCCACACGACATGTACATCGGCACCCGCCTGGCCGCACTGACCGCCATCGACAGCGGCATCACCACCATGCTCGACTTCTCCCACAACTCCCGCACCGCCGCCCACTCCGACGCCGCAATCCGCGCACTGGCCGAGACCGGCATCCGCGGCGTGCACGCCTCCATGCGGCCACACTTCGGAAACTGGGACGGCCAATGGCCGGCCGACCTGACCCGCCTACACGACACCTACTTTGCTCCCGGCGGGCTGCTCACCCTGCGCCTGGCCGCTCTGGCCACCGACGAGGTCGCCGGCCCCGACCTCGCCTACGGCGAACGCCTCGCACGCATCGCCCGGGACTTCGGCATCGGAGTCAGCATCGACGCCGTCTTCGGCCTGCCCTCCTCCGCGGCCATCCTCGGCTGGGCCGAGCAGGACCTGCTCGGCCCGGACGTCTCCCTCATCCACTGCACCGGCCTGACCCCACAGGCCTGGCAGGCGATGGCCGACACGGGCACCAATGTCGCGCTCGCTCCGACTTCGGACGCGCAGATCGGCTTGGAAAGCGCGATCCCGGCCATCGACGAAGCGCTCGCCGTCGGCATCCGGCCAGGCCTGAGCATCGATGTCGAAGTCGCGCTGGCCAGCGACATGTTCACACAGATGCGCGCCCTGCACGCCATCCAGCGCATGCGCGCCGTCCACGCCGCCTACGGCACCGGCGATCAGCCCGCCGCCCGGATCGGCGTACACGACGTGCTCGACTTCGCCACCCTGCAGGGCGCCAAGAGCATCGGCCTCGGCGACGTGACCGGCTCCCTCACCCCGGGAAAGCAGGCCGACGTGCTGGTCGTGCGCGCCGAGGACCTCAACAACATGCCGCTCAACGACCCCATCGGCACCCTCGTCCTCGGCTCCGACGCACGCAATGTCGAGGCTGTCTTCATCGCCGGCCAGGTCCGCAAGTGGGCCGGGACCGTGCTCGACCTCGACCTGGCCGCTCTGCGCGAAGACGTGCACGCCTCCCGCGACCGTATCCTGAACGCCACCTCATGACCGGCCACACCAGCGTCATGCCCGGCCACACCAGCGCCGGGGACCGGCGCGCCCGCTGAATCGGCGTCCGCCCGTCGGCTACGGCTGACACCCATCCACCCTGCGGACCGGTCGGCAACCTGGATCGACCGGTCCGTCATCCCCTCACCACCGCTCGAAGGACCCTCCCATGTACCCAAGCACCCGGCGCCTTCTCGGATTGCTCACTACGCTGCTCGCCTTCGCCGCCATCGGTGGCAGCCGATCGGCACCCGCCCCCCACTCGTACGTCGGCATGTGGGTCACCGCCGACGGCCGCATCCGCCAGGAACTCCTTGCGAGCGGTCGCTACGAAGAGGAACGCGACGGCCGCAAACGCGCCTACACCGGCCGCTACACCGTGACCGGCAGCCATCTCGACTATCACGACGATCTGGGCTTCACCGCGACCGGCGATGTTCGAGACGGTGTGCTCTACCACGAGCACTTGGTGCTCTACCGCGAATGCTGACCGCGCCCGCCGGGCGGCACCACCGGGCGAAAGGACAGGCCAGCTCCCCCACCCCCCACACACACTGGTCACCAACCTAGTGGCAAGGTCTTCGGCACGAGCTTCGGCCACATGCCTGAACTCCCACAGGCCATGGGCTACCCGCTAGACAGCAGGACTCTCCTGCGCTTCGGGCTATCCAGGGATTCGGTCGATGTAGCCGTGAAAGCGAAACCTCCCAGATCGCGCAGAACTCCTGGAAGAGAGACGCTGCGGGGCCGTAGTCGGCAAGTTGTCGAATCACCGCATCGACCCCATCGAACGGCGCGAAAGCAAAAATCGGAACAGAGGGTGCTGTCCGGAAATATGCGTGCCCGATATCCAGCGATCGAGGGAGCGGCTTCGGTCGTGAAATCGGGAGTCAGTTGATCGCGAATTCGGGCGTCGATCGGATGGACTCCGCACTGGAGTCTGGTCGAGAATCTCGACACCGGTGTCGTAGTCGTCTCTTCACAAGCCGTGTGAGTACGGATCTCCAGCGCGCCTGGTCGCTGTCTTGCGAACCGTCTCGACCAACCCGGGAGCCTCCGGTGAGTGGGCCGATTCAGTCCCAGTAGTTGAAAAGAGCGTCACCGACAGTCTCTGGTGTCCAGTACCGGATGTCGGCTTCGTCCAGCTCCGGCCACGCCGCTGCGTCGAAAGGCCGAGTGAGCTCGGCCGCAGTGAGTATTTCGAACCCGGCTTGCTCGGACAGGGCAGTCACCAGGTCGGGAGCCTCTACGAAGGTGAGAGGGCCGGACTCGATCACGCCGTCGGTCTCGATCACCCGTGGTTCGGCGATCGCGAGGACCGCGGAGTCGCGCAACGCAACCACTGTGACGTGCCGGCCGCGGTAGGTGATGACTCCTTGGTGGAAGTTCGGAGTCCTGCCATCAGCCAGGCGGAACTCGATCACCGTGCCACCGGTGCGCCGAGCAGCTTGGTAGCACGCTTGACGGAAGGCACGGAGCTCTGTCACAAGTGCGAAGGTATCCGGCGGTGTCGAAATTCGCGACCACAACATCCGTCGCCAGCGGCCGGTGCTGAGATTCACGATCAAGCGGTGCCCGAATCCACGATCAGAACCACTTCTCGGGGCCTGCCACCAGCGGATCACTCCCTATACGCCCCGGCACAACGGGAAA
>NZ_BDCU01000070.1 GCF_001618425.1 Nocardia fusca NBRC 14340 | reverse complement strand
GACGGCCGCGAATTCAGCTTCGACACCCCGGTACAGGTGGCCTCTGCGGCTTGACACGGTCATTGAGAGTCCGTTCCCCGCTCGGTGTCCGAGCCAGTGCGCCGCCCGGCCGACGAGTCCGGCCGCTCCATTCGGCGCGATGTACATGACCGCGATGATCAGCAGTCCGAAGACCACTCCCGGCGCGGCCTGATTGACGTCCTGGGCGACATTCGGGACGTACATGACGAACAGGCCGCCCAGCAGCGGCCCCCAGTACCCGCCGAGCCCGCCGACGACGAGCCCCGCGAGCAGCGTGATGGAGAGGGTGAGGGTGAACGAATCCGGTGACACATAACCGATCACCCAGATGTGGACACAGCCGGCGACGCCGGCGAACATCGCGCCCCAGGCGAAGGCCAGGGTCTTGTAGAACGCCGGCCGTACCCCCATCACCTCGGCGGCGATCTCGTTGTCCCGTACCGCGTGCAACGCCCGGCCCACCCGGGATCGCAGCAGACCGGCGACGAGCAGGTAGCTCACCACGGTGACCGCGAGCGCCAGGAAGTACAGCCACTGGTCCTCGGCCAGGCCGCTCCAGGCCGGCGGCCGCGGTGTGTCCAGGGTCAGCCCCATGGACCCGCCGGTCACCGATTCGAACCGTTTGAGCAGCGGAACCAGGAAGATCGCGATCGCCAGCGTGACGAGGGCGAGGTACAGTCCGCGCAACCGCAGCGCCGGAACACCGAGCGCGAGGCCGAGGACGAAGGACACCGCCGCCGCGGCCGGCAGGGTCACCGCGTACGGAACGTCCCAGCGGTCCATCAGGACCGCCGCGGTGTAGGCGCCGACCGCGAAGAACGCGCCGTGGCCCAGTGATATCTGCCCGGTATGCCCCACCAGCAGGTTCAGCCCGAGCAGCGCGACCGCGTAGACCATGGCCACCGACAGTTGGAAGGTATGGAACGGGGCCAGTTCGAACGGCGCCCAGCAGGCGGCCGCCAGCAGAACCGCCGCGGCGGGCCAGGACGCGCCGATCCGACCCGCCCGGACGCGCGGCGCTGCCCGCTCCGGGGCCGGAGCCACCCGATCCGCTCCCAGGGTGGAGTGACGAGATCCCATATCGCTCATACCCTTTCCACCGTCGCGGTGCCGAACAGCCCCTGCGGCCGCAGCAGCAGCACGCCGAGGATGATCACCAGCGGGACGCCGATCTTCAGTTCGGTGCCGATCACGTCGAGATAGGCGCCGGCCAGGGTCTCCGCGACACCGACGATCAGTCCGCCGGCCACCGCCCCGCCGGGACTGTCGAATCCACCGAGGGTGGCCGCCGCGAAGGCATAGATGAGGACCCCGCCCATCATGTTGGGTTCCAGGAACAGCAGTGGCGCCGAGAGCACGCCCGAGACCGCGCCGACGGCGGCGGCCAGCCCCCAGCCGAGCGCAAGTACGGTGCCGACCCCGATACCCACCAGCCGCGCCGATTGCGGGTTCGCGGCCACCGCCCGCATCGCCAGGCCGGTCCGGGTGCACCGGAACAGCAGGTACAGCAGTGTCATCACCGCCGAAACCACAACCAGAACGCCGAGGCTGCCGTAGCCGGCGGTGATACCGCCCAGCCGCAGCGAACCGTCCGGGAACGGGTTGGGAAAGGATTTCAGCTGATACGACCAGATCCAGCCCGCGGCCGCGTTCACGAAGAAGAACAGTCCGACGGTGACGATCACGAGGGTGAGTTCCGGGGCCCCCTCGACCGGCCGGATGACGATCCGCTCGATGAGCATGCCGCCGGCGAAGGATACGGCGACGGTGATGGGCAGCGCCGCCCAGAACGGCATCCCGCTCTCGACCAGCTGCCAGGCCAGGAATGCCGAGAACATGGCCAGTTCGCCCTGCGCGAAGTTGACGATGCCGGTGAACCGGTAGATGAGGACGAGCGCCAGCGCCATTCCGGCGTAGAGGGCGCCGGCGCTGAGTCCTTCGACGATCTGTTGCGCGAATCCGGTCACGGCCCCACCCGATATCCCAGGTAGGACTGTGCGACCTGGTCGTTCGCCGCGATCTCGGCGGCGCTGCCGGCCAGCACGATCCGCCCGCTCTCCAGGACACACGCCCGGTGCGCGGTACGCAGGGCCAGCGCGGCGTTCTGCTCGACCACGATCACGGTGGTGTGTTCCGCCGCGTTGATATCCCCCACGATGCGGAAGAGCTCCTGGGTCACCAGCGGCGCGAGGCCCAGCGAGGGTTCGTCCAGGAGCAGCAGCCGGGGTCTGGACAGGAGGGCGCGGGCGAGGGCGAGCATCTGCTGCTGGCCACCGGACAGCTGACCCGCTGTATCACGCAACCTCTCGCGCAGGACCGGGAAGTAGCCGAGGACCCGGTCCAGATCGGCTTCGATACCGGCGCGGCCGCGCCGGGCGTAGCCGCCCAGGCGCAGGTTTTCCGCCACGGTGAGCGGGGCGAAGGTGCCGCGCCCTTCCGGGACATGCGCGACCCCCATCCGCGCCAGTTTCTCCGGCGCCCGGCCCGCGACCTCGGTACCCGCCAGGGTCACCGATCCGCGGACCGCGATCATTCCACTGAGCGCACGGAGCAGGGTCGTCTTCCCGGCGCCGTTGGGCCCGAGTACGGCACACACCTCCCCCTCGGCGACCGACAGCCCGATTCCGTGCAGTACCCGGGCCGCGCCGTACCCCGCGGTGAGATCGGTGACCGTGAGCAGGGGTTCGGCGTTCATGCGGCCGTCCCCAGGTAGGCCGCGACGACGGCGGGGTCGCGCTGGACCGCCGCCGGCGCGCCGTCGGCGATGACCCGGCCGAAATCCAGGCAGACGACGCGCTCACAGAGCCCCATCACGAATCCCATATGGTGTTCGACCACGAGCACGGTGAGATCGAAATCGACGCGCAGGCCGGCGAGCAGCTCGGCGAACGCGCCGACCTCCCCGTGGCTCAGCCCGTTGACGGGTTCGTCGAGCAGCAGCAGGCGGGGTCCGGCGGCCAGCGCCCGGGCCAGTTCGATGCGTTTGAGCGTGCCGAAGGGCAGTCCGGCCGCGGGATGGTCGGCGACCTCGCGCAGCTCGAGGCGTTCGAGCAGACCGTCCACCTGGGCACGTAGTCGGCGTTCCTCGGATCGGACGGCCGGGAGGAAGAGTCCGGCGCCGAGGAAACCCGCGCGGGCACGGTGATGCGCACCGACGAGCACGTTGTCCCGCACGGACATACGGGTGAACAGCCCCAGGTTCTGGAAGGTGCGGGCGATGCCGAGCCCGGCCAGGAGGTCGGGGCGCACGGTCCGCAGATCGGTGCCCCGATAGCTCACGGTTCCGGAGGTGGGGGCGCAACGTCTGGTCAGGCAGTTGAACAGGGTGGTCTTCCCGGCGCCGTTGGGGCCGATGAGGCCGAGCATCGCCCCGGTGTCCACGGCGAATCCGACATCGTCGAGGGCTGTGATACCGCCGAATCGGACGGTGAGGCCGGATATGTCGAGCACAGTTCCTCCGGATGATGTGAGCGTGAGCGAAATCCTGTGTGACAGAGCACAGTCCGTCGGACCGGCTATGGGTCAGGCCAGCGTAAGAGTGGCCAGAATGAAACACATCAGCCTCCGCGTCCCAATTATCGACGGCGGAGTTGTCCACCGGGGACAAACGGCCTGGGCATAATTTGATACAAACACCCACTCGTGTTGACTTTCGTCGCGCGGCCGTGGACCATCCCTCTATGTCAGCTGGATCACAGACGGTCGACAGCCCACTTCCCGAGCGGGTGCGCATCGAGCGCACCCGGATCGCCGGCGGTATCTACGAACACGCCGACGAAATCGCCGACCTGGGCCTCTCCGCGATACTCGCGCACCTCCCCGGATATACCGGCCGCGACGCCGAATTCCACGCCGATGTGCACGAGCAGGTCGCCCGGCTGTGCCGTACCGGGCTGGGCGCGCTGCTGGACACCCGCCGCGTCACCGCCGCCGATCTCGCCGCCACCCGGCGCGCGGCCGTGCGCCGGGCCCGGTCCGGATTACCGCTGACCGACTACATCGCCGCGTTCCGCCTCGGCCAGCAGGCGTTCTGGAAGTCGCTGGTCGCCCACGCCGGCAACTCACCGGACGCCCGGGAGGCGACCCTGTCGATGGTCCTGCCGCTGACCCGGTACTGCGATCTGGTGAGCACCCACGCCACCCAGGCGTATCTGGAGTTCCAGCAGCACCGCTCGGCCGACGCGGGCCGCGACGGCCGCGAACTACTGGAATGCCTGCTCGGCGGCACGCTGCCCGATCGCGGGCCACTTCCGGCCACCGCGGCCGCGCACGGGATCGGGGTGGCCCACCCCGACCGCCTCGTCGTCGTCACCGCGGCGGTGTGCGCTATCCGGGAACACCGTGCCGACACCACCGGCACCGAGGCCGCGCACCGCGTCTCCACCGCACTCGCCCGTACCGCGGTCAACGGACACCGCACGCTGGCGGTGGTCCGCGACGCCGGCACGCGCGACCCCGAGATCGTCGCCGTCGCCGCCCTCGGCCCCACCGGGACCGCCGAGGAGCTGTGCGCCCGGCTGAAACGCACCCACGCGACCCTTGCCGGTGAGGGGATCACGACCGCCGTCGGCGTCAGCACCGTCAGCTCCAGGGTCGAGTACCTGCCCCGCGCCCGGCAGGAGGCCCGCGCCGCGCTCGACCTGCTCCCGGACGACGGCGGAGTGATGGCACTACCGGAGCTGAGCCCGTTCCGGTACCTGATGCTGCGCTCCGACGAGACCGCACGCAATCTGGTCGATCCACGGATCACTCGGACGCTCACCGAGGATCAGGCCAAGGGCGCGGTCCTCGCGGACACCATCCGCGCGTTCGCCGACGCCGATATGAACCTGCGCGAGGCGGCCGAGGCCCTGCGCATCCACCACAACACCGCCAAATACCGGCTGCGGCGCATCCAGCAACTCACCGGCCGCAATATCCGCAGTGTCACCGATCTGGTGGACCTGCTGGTCGCCCTCGAACTCCGGGCCACTCCCCGGCCGGCCGCCCGCGGTCTCTGAGCCGCGCCACACACCGGACGCGAGGGAGAACTGATCGCCGGCGCCCCCGCGGCAGGACCGGGCAGACGAGGCCGAAACGCTGGGCGGTTCGCATACAACTTCCGCGACGGCCTGGGTATCATCTCTCGCCAGACGCGAAAGGCGCACCGGCCGAGCGCTTTCGAGCAGGGGAACCCGCTACGGCCGATCTACAGTCGCGCCCGGATATCGGGCGCACGACCTCAGGGGGTACCTCTAATGACAGGGCCGACCCGGTTGCAGCCGGCGCACAGAGGCGGTAGGCATGCCGCCACCGAGACCAGCGAGTCCCGGATCCCCATCTACACCGCCGAGTTCGCCGCCGATCCACACGGTTGCTACCGGCGGATGCGCGCCCGGTACGGATCGCTGGCTCCGGTGGACCTCGCGCCCGGGGTGCCCGCCACCCTGGTCCTCGGCTATCGCACCGCCCTGCGCATCCTCACCGATCCCACTCATTTCCCGGCCGATCCGCGCGCCTGGCAGCAGAAGGTACCCGCCGGCCTGCCCATCGTCGCGATGATGCGCCATCGCCCGAATACGCTGCGCACCGACGATACCGAGCACGAGCGCTATCGTTCGGTGACGGTCGACGCACTCGCCGGTGTCGATCCGCACGCGCTGCGCGCGATGATCGCGCGCGCAGCGGTCGGCCTGATCAACGAGTTCTGCGCCGACGGCAGCGCCGATCTCCTCGACCGGTACGTCACACCGCTGGTGTTCCGGGTGCTCGGCGAATCGGTCGGTTGCCCGCCCGCTCTCGCCGACCGGCTGACGCCGGCGCTCACCGCCGTATTCGATATGCGTACCGACGAGGATGCCGCGGCCGAAACCGAGGCCGCCCTCGCCGAACTCGTCGCGGCCAAACGCGCCGAACCCGGTGACGACATCACGACCCGCCTCCTCGAGCATCCGGCACAACTGTCGGACGCCGAACTGGTCGACCAGTTGCTCGCCGTCTATCAGGCGGGGGTCGAGCCGACCCGGGATCTCATCGCCAATACGCTGCTGCTGATACTTCTCGACCCGCGGTTCACCACCAACCAGGTGGGGTTCGCACCGCCGACCCGGGCGGCGCTGGAGGAGGTGCTGGCGACCGACCCGCCGCTGGCACATCACAGCATCGTCTATCCCCCGCTTCCGGTGCTGATCGAGGATGTGTGGCTGCCCGCCGATCAGCCGGTGCTCGTCAGTCCGGCGGCCTGCCACGACGATCCCGAACGCACGGCCGCCCATCATTCGGCTCATGGCACGGATCTGGCCTGGGGCGCCGGCGCGCACGCCTGCCCGGCGCAGGCCCGGTCCCTCACCTACCTGCTCGCCGAAGAGGCCGTCGACCAGTTGCTGGACGCTCTGCCGGACCTACGCCCGGCATTCGGCCCGGACGAACCGGTCTGGCGGCCGGGACCGTTTCAGCGTGCGCTCACCGCCCTCCCGGTCACCTTCCCGCCTGCCCCGGGCATGACCGTCTGCTGACCCGGTGGCCGCTGGTCATCGCGCGTCCTCCGGCTGCCCGCCGGCCGCTGAGCCGGCCGGCCCCCGCCGCGCCGCCGGCCTGGACAGCGGTCGGTGATCCCAGGTCGGACGCACCCCCGGCACCGCGTCCTCGACCACATAGGAGGCGCGGGTCGAGATCGGCGCACCCGGACGGCTCACATAGGGCAGCACCCGGAAATCGGTGCGCCACGCCTGCGCGTCCACCTCGACCCGGGCGTAACCGCGCTGCCCGTTGCAGAACTTCAGATCGGGGTTGGCGGCGAGCAGTTCGGTGCCGCGGCCGCCGATATCGATACCGTCGCCGCCGCTGGTGATCGAGGTCCCGGTGAATTCCGCCGCCACCACCGGGGTGCGTGGGTCGGCGGGGTCGGCCCGTAGGTCGGCGGCGTAGTTCTCGTGCCGGTCTCCGGTGATCACCACCAGGTTGCGCACCGACCGCGCGGCGGCGGCCAGTACGGCGGCACGTTCGGCGGGATAGCCGTCCCAGGCGTCGGCGGACAGCACCGCGGCCGGCCCGGCCTCGTGATCGGTGCGACCGAGCACCACCTGATTACCCAGGACCTGCCAGCGCGCGGCGGAGTTCGCCAAACCGGCCACCAACCAATTCCGTTGGCGCGCTCCGAGTATCGAGTCACCGCGGCGGAACTGGCGGGTGTCCAGCATCGTGAACTCGGCCAGATCGCCGAATCGGTAGCGCCGGTGAATCCGGATCCGCGGACCGGAAGGCATCTGCGCCAGGCGCAGCGGCTGATGTTCGTACATCGCCTGGAACGCCGCTGACCGGCGGGCCCGGAAGATCGGCGCCAGCCGATCGCGATCCACCGATACGCGTGCCGCCTCGCCCGCCCAGTCGTCGGCCAGTTCGTGATCGTCCATGGTGATCAGCCACGGGAACGCGGCGTGCGCGCGCCGCAGCGCGGGATCGGCTTTGTACCAGGCGTAGTGCATTCGATAGCCGGCGAGGTCGCGTGGCTCGTGGCGCAGCCCGGGTTCGATCGGGGCGCCCGGGCGGCCACGTGTGATCGCATACTCGTAGAGGTAATCACCGAGGTGCACGACGAGATCCAGGTCTTCCGCGGCCATATGGTCGTAGGCTGTGTAGTGCCCGTCGTTCCATGCCTGGCAGGAGGCGAACGCGAAGCGCAACCGGTGGACCGGATGCCCGGAGGCGGGCGCGGTCCGGGTGCGGCCGATCGGGGAGATCACCGGCCCGGCCCGGAAGCGGTAGTAGTACCAGCGGGCCGGTTCGAGGCCGCGGACCTCCGGATGCACCGAATGTCCCAGGGCGCGGTCGGCGACGACGGCACCGCGGTGCACGACCTGCCGGAACCGGTCGTCGTGGGCGACCTCGTAATCGACGGTTACCGGCGCGCGGCTCATCCCGCCCGACCCATCCGGGGCGCCGGGGTCGGGAGCCAGCCGTGTCCACAGGACCACCCCGTCGGGGGTGGGATCACCGGAGGCGACCCCCAGCGTGAACGGATCACCCAGGTCCCGGGGCGCCCGGAACCGAGCGCTGCCCGCCGCCGTCGTTCCGGCGAGCAGCAAGGACGCCGCGGCGCCCCCGGCGAGGAAGCGCCTGCGTGTGGTGTCCATGTTTTATGGATCCCGCATCCGGCTGACCACCCCGTGGCGCCCGGATGACGACGCGGTGACCATCGGACGAGCGTTGCCGGACCTGTCGCGCGGCGGGCCCCGGACGGACGATAGGACGACACGGAGCTTCGCCTGGTGTAAAGTGTCGGTGTTCGCCGGTTCCCGGCCTCAATTCCTCCCGATCGAGTATTCCTCGATTTATGTGTAACCGACGGTTACACATAAATCGGGTGTCGTCGCTACCGGGCCAGGGACATGTTCTCTCACACCACCCGGAGCCACCGGTCCACATGACGACCGCCACCTCCGGGCCGTTCCGCCGCCCTCCACGCCGGTCGACGGCCCGTACCGAACGCCGGAACTCGCCATCGGGCAGGCGAACGTGTTGTCGCCCACCGAATCGGCCCCCGCGCGAGGGATCCGGCTAGTACGGTATAGCCACCGCATTGCTGCGGGGTCAACGGGAGCGGTGGGAAAGGCGGGGCAGGATATGTTCGATCCGGTATCGTCGTCGACCGGAGTTGTTCCATCGCAGGCTGATATGCCCGCTTCGGCACCGCGTGCCGGACAACTACCGAGGTATCTGCGCCGGGTGCGCCTCGATGCCACACCGTTGCTGACGGGCGACACGCTCGACACGCCGACCGCCACAGGGGCCCCGACGGACCCACTCACCGACGATCCGGCCCTGGCGTTCCGCTATCGCAGCGCCGAACCGATCGACTGGGAGGGCACGACGGTCCACCCGCTCTACAGCGAGCAGTTGTCCACCGCGACAGCGGCACTCACGGTCACCCTGCTGTCGGCCACGCCGCCCGCCGGACTGACCGGCGTCGGCATCGGCCTGTCCATGGTGGACGGGTACATCGATATCGACGGTCGCCGGCTGGCCGGTGTCGACATCTGGCGCGACGCCCTGGAGCGGGGGATCACCTTCGATCTGACCGCGAACTCCCCCGGCGCGCTCTTCGTGCTGACCCCGGTCTGGGCCGATGCCACCGGGGAACCGCAGTCCTGGTCGGGAAATTACGGCATCGTGGTCGAACGCACCGATAACGGCCGCACCGTGCTGTGGTGCAGTATGGGCGAAGGACCACCGCATTTCGCGGATCTGGTGGTCGAGGTCCGCAGTACTCCGCTGGATTCGCATCCGCGGCTGTTCACCCGGGGGACAGGCGTCGTGCCGTCGGTATCCGTGCCCGCCACGCGCGACGCGTCCGGCGGGGGAAGGATTCCGCGCCCGGCCACCGTCGGTACGACCACGGTCCCCGCCGTCCCGGGGCATCGCGCCGCGAGCTTCGGTCGCCCCGTCGCGGACAGCGGCGAACCGGAAGGCTACCCGTGCAGTCTCGCGGATCTGGTCCTGCACTCTCCGGACGTCGGCGGTGTCGATATTCTCATCGAGCCCCTGGACGGCACCGACGAATTCTTCGACTACTCGTCGCTCTTCGACGAACCGGTCCCCGATCCCCTGCCCGCGCTCACGTTTTCCGGTCCGGCGACGCTGCTCACCGGCCCCGAACAGTGGTATCTGCGGAACTTCGAGGGCAATACGAACGCCGATCCGGCCGCCACCCACGGCTGGGCCGACTCTCCGGACCAGACCGGCCTGGTCCCGGTGATCAGCGGGGAGCACCTGCCGGATTACGGCCCGGAACCGGTCCGGGAGCCACGCACCGGCGGCGAACCGTCCGTATTCCCGCTGCCCGCTGCCTATTTCACCGCGCCACGAGCAGCCCACGGCATCCAGGAGGACGAACCGACGGCCGCCGGTGACGAGTCCTCGGCGGCCGATACCATCGCCGACGGTTCACTCGCCCCGTTTCCGGCCGACGACAGCGCAGCCGCCACCGGCAGCCCGGACCGGCTCTACGATCTCGGCGCGGCCCGGTGCGCGGCGGGAGACGACGAGCAGGCCGCGCGGTGGTGGGCCGAAGCCGCCGACGCCGGGCATCTGGGCGCCGCCTACGATCTGGGCGCACTCTATTACCGGCACGACGAATTCGATGCCGCGCAACGCTGGTGGCGGGTCGCGGCCGGGCGCCGGCACATCCGGTCCATGGCGTGCCTCGCCGATCTGCTCGAGCAACGCGGCGCCGTCCCCGAGGCCCGGATGTGGCGGACCCAGGCCGTCGCCGAAGAGGTCATCGCCAATGCCGCCCAGACCACAGACTCCTTCGCGGTACCGACCGCGGGCCGGTGAACGACGGCGAGCGGGCATTTCCACGGGCACCGATCATTTTCGGCGGCCGCGGCGGTCAGAGGTGGTGATACTTCCGGCAGGTCACCCCTTGACCTGAACCAATGTCGACGGGACGACGACCGGTATCTCCCATCTGGTCACCTCGGTGGCCAGTGCGCTGCTGGTCGGCTGGAACGGCATGCTGGGCGTGCTGATACTGGCCGTCATCGTGCTCACCGTCGCGGTGGTGCACCTGCGCGGTGTGACACTGCCGGAATCGCTGGCCCACGCCGCCGCCGCGGGCGAACCGCAACGGGTCGATCTGCGCGGGACCGTCCGCGTCATCCGCGGGATCCCCGGTATGGTCCCGCTGATCGTGTTCTCGGCGTTGAACAATCTGCTGTTCGGCGGGCTCATGGCCCTGATGGACCCGTACGCGCTGTCGATGATGTCGGTCCAGGCGTGGGGCGTCATCTGGGGGGCACTCAGCGCGGTGATGATCATCGGCGGTCTGCTGGTGGCCCGCACCGGGACGTCGTCGAACCCGGTGCGGTTGATCCTGCTCGTCAATCTGGCCCTGTGGACGGTCATGCTGATCTTCCCGATCCAGGATTCCGTCCTGCTGCTGATCGGCGGAATGGCCGTGTTCATGGTGCTCATGCCGTTCGCGGAGGCGGCCGAGCAAACCGTGCTGCAGAAGGTCGTGCCCTATCAGCGCCAGGGCCGGGTCTTCGGCTTCGCGCAGAGCGTCGAACAGGCCGCCTCGCCGCTCACCGCCTTCCTGGTCAGCCCACTGACCCAGTTCTTCTTCATCCCGTTCATGACCGCCGGGCCGGGCGCCCGCTCGATCGGCGGCTGGTTCGGCACCGGTGAGGCCCGCGGTATGGCACTGGTCTTCGTACTGCTGGGTCTGCTCGGTCTGCTCTTCACCGGCTACGCGCTGGGCAGCCGGCACTACCGGCGGCTGAGCCGTAGCTTCCGCGCCGGTGCGGATGCCGCGGCGACGGCCGGCGCGGCGGGCCCGGCCACCCCGGTCGACCCCGGACTCGCGGAACTGGGCGCCCTGCCCGACCGGCGGCACGACATACCGTGCCCGCAGCGCGCGGGCACCGTCTGATCTCTCGCGGTGACGAGCCTGCCGGCTCGGCGGCCGGCGCCACCGGAAATTCGGTGGACCGGTCTCCCGGGCCTGCCTAGGGTATGGCCCCATGGGATCTTTGGGCAGCAACGGAGTGTGCGCGGTCGGCGCGTACTACATCCGGCAGCGCACGGCAGCTCGGACTCTGCCGGTGCACCCCACACTCCGCTGACCGATCCGGGCAGTCTCCACCGCGGGACCGCTCGGCGGTAAACGGCGCCGGTTCACTCGGACCGGCGCCGCGCGATCGTTCGGCGCCATTGCGCGCCACCTCCTGCCCCGGCATGGGTCCGGGCGAATCAGCGTCTGTCGATTCGGCCCACTCTTCGGAGGACCCCATGTCCCGCCCTGCCCCGGGTCCGCGTGCCCGCATGTCCGCGACCCGCAAGCGGCTGTCCCAGAATTTTCTCACCGACCCCCGGATCGCTCGCCGTATCGTGCGGGCCTCCGGTATCGGCCGCGACGATCTCGTCCTCGAGATCGGTCCCGGTGACGGTATGCTCACCCGCCATCTACTGTCCGCCGCGGCCCGAGTGGTGGCCTACGAGAAGGATCCGCACTATGCCCGCCGGCTCGGCATCCGGTACGGCGGTGACCGCCGTATCCAGGTGCGGAACCAGGATTTCCGCTCGGTCGTCGCGCCGCGCGAACCGTTCGCCGTGGTCGCCAACATCCCGTTCGCGGTGAGCACCGATATCGTGCGCTGGTGCCTGGCCGCGCCGCGGCTGACCTCGGCGACACTGCTCACCCAATACGAATTCGCACGCAAGCACAGCGGCGACTACGGCCGATGGACCAAATTGACCGTCACCCACTGGCCGGAGTCGGAACTGACGCTGGGCGAACGGATCGACCGCCGGGAGTTCTTCCCGATTCCGCGGGTGGACGGCGCGGTGCTGCACATCGTGCGGCGTCCCACTCCGCTTCTGCCCGCCGCGTCCCACGCGCAGTACCGGCGCCTGGTCGAACTCGGTTTCTCCGGCGTCGGCGGGTCGCTCGCCGCCTCGTTGCGTCGCGTCCACCCCGCCCGCGTGGTGGCCGCCGCGTGTGCCGCCGCCGCGATACCGACCGATGCGCCGGTGGGCCTGGTGCCGCCGGACGCGTGGCTCACGCTCTATCGACGGCTGCACGACACGCGCGATCCCGGCCCGGGCACCGCGCGCCACTGACCCGGACACGACGACGGGGACGAACCCCGAATGGATTCGTCCCCGTCGCCCTGGGCAACTGTCCCGTCTACACCGGCGTGAACTCGCGGTCGGCGATATACGTCGGCCGCCGGGCCGGCGCGGCGAACGGTTCCTCCAGCGTGTTCTCGACACTGTTGAACACCAGGAAGATATTCGACCGCGGGAACGGCGTGATGTTGTTGCCCGACGCGTGCATGATGTTCGAGTCGAACAGCAGCGCCGAACCGGCCGCACCGGTGAACTGGGTTATCCCGTACTTATGGGCCAGGTCGGTGATATCGGCCTTGGTCGGCACTCCGATCTCCTGCTCACGCAACGACTCCCGATAGTGGTCCGCCGGCGTCGCACCCTGGCAGGGCACGAATGTCCGGTGCGACCCCGGCATCACCATCAGGCTGCCGTTGTACGGGTAGTTGTCGGTCAACGCGATGGACAGGCTCACCGCCCGAGGCACTGGCATCCCGTCCTCGGCATGCCAGGTCTCGAAATCGGAATGCCAATAGAAACCGGTGCCGAATCCGGGCAGATAGTTGACCCGGCTCTGGTGGATGTACACATCCGATCCCAGTACCTGCCGGGCCAGGTCCACGACCCGAGGTTCCCGCACCAGCTCCGCCACCGCCGGACTCAGTTTGTGCACCTCGAATACCGAGCGCACCTGCTGCGACGATTTCTCCACGATGAGCCGGTCGTCACCCCGCAGATCCGGATCGCTTGCCAGCCGGTCGATCTCGGCGGCGTACTCGGCCACCTCCTCGGGGGTCAGCAAGCGATCCATGATCGCGAAACCGTCGGTATCGAACGCAGCCAGCTCCGCGTTGCCGATCCGGCCCCACACAGTCGCGTCGTGCCGCTCCTGCAGCGGCAGACGCTCGGCGGTTCTGGTCGGATAGCGATCGATCCGATTGTCTACCAACGTCGTTCGTCCTTCCTCTCAGTCGGCCGGAACGGCGATCAACGGATAAACGCCGTTCTCGTCGTGCACCTCCTGCCCCGTGACAGGAGGATTGAACACGCACAGCATCCGCATCCGTGTCCGGGTCCGCACCTCGTGCTTCTCGTGCCCGTCGAGCAGGTACATGGTGCCCGGGGCGAGGTCATAGGTGCGGTCGTTGGTCAGGTCGTGGAGGGTGCCCTCACCCTCGACCAGCCAGACCGCTTCCACATGGTTCTGATAGTGGAAGACGTGAGAGGTGCCGGCTTCGATGGTCGTCTCGTGAAACGAGAACCCGACTCCATCACCGCCCAGCACGATCCGCTTGCTCCGCCAGTTCTCGGCGCCGACATCGCGGTGGGTGCCGGTGATCTCCTCGGTGGTGCGCACGATCATCGGTGGTCTTTTTCCTTTCAGCTGCAGATGGTTTCGACGGCGTCGCTCAGAATGTGCAGGCCCTGGTCGAGTTCGTCGTCGGCGATCGTCAGCGGCGGGAGCAGTTTGACCACTTCGTCGGACGCACCCGAGGTCTCGGCCAGCAGGCCACGTTCGAACGCGACCTGGCAGACCTTTCCGGCCTGCGAGGCGTCGTCGAAGACCAGCCCGTGCACCAGGCCACGGCCCCGAGTGGACACCCCCGGAACGGCCCCGGCGATCTCCTCGAGCGCCGTGGCCACCCGCTTGCCCTTGGCGAGGGTGGACTTCTCCAGTACATCATCGGACCAGAAGTGCTCGAGCGCTACCTGCGCGGTGGTGAAAGACGGATTGTTACCGCGGAAAGTGCCGTTGTGCTCACCGGGTGACCACACATCGTGCTCCGGCTTGAACAGCACCAGCGCCATCGGCAGGCCGTAACCACCGACAGACTTGGACAGCGTCACGATATCGGGGGTGATACCGGCCGATTCGAAGGAGAAGAACGGGCCGGTCCGGCCGCAACCCATCTGGACGTCGTCGACGATGAGCAGGATGCCACGGGCGGCGCACAACGAGGCCAGATGCCGCAGCCATTCGTCGCGCGCCAGGTTCACCCCGCCCTCACCCTGCACGGTTTCCACGATGACGGCCGCCGGGCGGTCCATACCGGAGGACGAATCGTCGAGCACCCGTTCCATCCACAGGAAATCGGCGGTGGCGCCGTCGAAGTAGCCGTCGTACGGCATCGGGGTGGCGTGGTTGAGCGGGACGCCGGCGCCCGCCCGCTTCATGGCATTACCGGTCACCGACAGTGCGCCCAGCGTCATCCCGTGGAAGGCGTTGGTGAAGCTCATGATGGTCTGCCGGCCGGTCACCTTACGGGCCAGTTTGAGGGCGGCCTCGACCGCGTTCGCCCCGGTCGGTCCGGGAAACTGCACCTTGTAGTCCAGGCCGCGGGGCGCCAGCAGGGTGTCGCGGACGGTCTCGAGTAGTTTGCGCTTGGCAACCGTCGACATATCCAGGCCGTGCGTGATTCCATCCCCGGCGATGTAGTCGATCAGTGCCGATTTCAGCACCGGGTTGTTGTGTCCGTAGTTGAGCGCACCCGCCCCCGCGAAGAAATCGAGAAAATCTTTACCGGACTCATCGCGCAGCCAGGCGCCCTGCGCGGTCTCGAAGACCGTCGGCCAGGAACGGCAGTAACCTCGGACATTCGATTCGATTTCGTCGAAGATCGTCGTTTCGGCGGCAATCATGAGTGTTCCCTTTCGGTTTTACGGGCGATCGGGGAAATGTGGTAGAGGTCCTCGGCGGCATGGCTGTCCGGAAAAATATCCGGCTCGAACAGCGCGCTGCGCACCATGTCGGCGCCACGGCGGCGGGCCAGCGACGCGAACATGGCGATGGAGGCGGGATTATCGGGGGAAACGGTGGTCTCCAGCGCCTCGACGGCGCCGCCGGCCGGATGACCGGGCGCGGTGACGGTGGAAACCAGCCAGTCCAGCATGGCGACCCCCAGGCCGCGGCCACGCTGGTCGGCGTCCACGGCGACCTGCCAGACGAACAGGGTGCCGGGCGCTTCGGGTCTCACATAGCCGGTCACGAATCCGACCACTCGGCTTTCGCTCTCGACGACTACCGATGTGGCGGCGAAATCGCGACACCACAGCAGATAGGCGTAGCTCGAATTGACATCCAGAACTTGCGACTCGTCGGCGATCTGCCACAGTCGCGCGGCGTCGGTGATCCGCGGTGCCCGCAGGACCACGCCGCTACTGGCGGGCTCCGCATCGGTCGCGGTGGATGAAGTGGCCGAGCCGTTGCCGGCAGTGCCAGCGGTCTGCGTGGACTCAGTTTGTAAAGACATACAACTCCGATGTCTGCGTGCAGTACTTTCCCAGGCTCACGAATTAACTGCGAGGCGACTGGTCGAGCTCATTACGATCGTGTTACAGGCGTGTTAAATGGTCCCTTCCTTGAATAACCGGAATTCGGAGATCGAAACGCCCGATTCGGCGCGGCGCTCCTCACAATCCACCCCACCGGGGCCTGCGGCCGCTGCCCCGGCAGCCGGAGACGGGCCCGTGCCGGGATGGGGGCAACGGCGGCCCGCGGTCACCGCTCCACGCGACACCGGCGAATCGGTGAACAACGGGCCCGGGTCGGCGGCCGCCGCGGCCACCCGCTGCACCTGCCGCGACCCATCCTCGCGACGCCGGTCCAGTAGATCCACAGCAGTGGGCGGCGCGCTCAGGGGGGTGCGGAGTTCGTGACGCAGGTCACCGGAGGGCCGCAGTAACCGGCGGACGCGAGCACGGGTGGCCGTCGCCGCTTCGGCGGGCCCCCCGGCAGCGGCGCCCACCTGGTTGCGCAGCTTCCGGCCACCCGTATCGAGTCCGATACGAGTCGCGCTCGTCGCGCTGCCCATGAGCTAGCGCTGGGCGTCCAGCCGGTGACCGAGACCGGGGACGGCCGCCGCGGTTCGCGGGCCGGAGAGATCCCGCTCGGCCCTGCCGCCGGGTCTGCGGTCGGCGATCGTCACGGCCGGAACGCCGATCGCACACAGATAGGTGAGCGCGTCCTCGGCTTCCTCGGCCACCGCGACGTCGTAGCCCTCGTTCTCCACGGCCGGGCGCACAGCACCCCGGACCCGCTCGCCGTCTTCCACGATCATCAGGTTCGCGCTCAATATTCAATCCCTTGCAGACGCACGTGGCGTGCCGCGGCGCGGGTTTCGCATCCCCGTACCGACGCGACAGCCCGCTACTCAGCTTACTCGAGCAACCTTTCGGTTATACGAATAGCCAGAAGGCCTACCGGGTAAACCCCCAGAGTGAAATGCCTCACGTTCAGATATCGCCGACGCGTTCCAAGCGGAAGAAATTGCTGGGCGTGCCGTCCGGACGCATCTCCTGGTACCGGAAGTTCAGTTTCCGGGCGTCGAAGGTGGCGAACCAGTCCGCCCAGCTGACCGGCTGCAGTACCGCACCGCCGTAGTGCGGAAAATCCAAGCGCAGAACGCCCACCTCGCCGTCGTACTGACTGCCGGGTGTCGTCGCCGGGTTCGCACCACGCCGCTGAGCCCATTGGCGGATGACCTCATGATTCGTGGTGACCATGGTTGTTCCGGGAGCGGCGGACAGGCCACCCTTCATGACGAACCTCCTTGCGGTAGGTGCGTACGTGCTCTCCCGGCACGGCCTCGGTAGCCGCACCGGCTTTCCCGTCTTGTACCCGACTTCGCACTCTTGCAAACACGGCGGACACCGAGATGTCCGCCGTGTCCGCCGCCCCGTCCTCACCCGGGGCCGCCGCCGCAGCGACCGGTTCACCGCGTTGCCCGAGGTTTGCCGAGGACGGCTATCGGATCATCCGGCGGCGGGAATCGGGGTCAGCGCGACTGTGATGTTATCGCTGCCACCACAGACGACGGCGTAGTCTACGAGCGCCCGCGCGCCCTCGGCGATCGGCACGCCGAGCACCCGCCGCGCCAGATCGGCCGCGCCGGGCAGATAGTTCCACAGCCCGTCGGTGCACAGCAGGAGCAATCCGGGTGTATCCACGTAATAGGTACGGATACTGTCCCCTGACCACGGCTGCTGACCGGCGTCGGCCCCCAGCCAGCGCATCAGGGTGTGCGCCCGGGGGTCGGCCATGGCGGCTTTCTCGTCCATGGCGCCGGCTTCCACCAGCGTCTGCGCCCACGAATCGTCCAGGGTGAGCTTCTGCGACCCGGCCAGCAGCTCCGGATGGCCCGGTCGAGCCGGTTGCTGGGCCGCGGGCTCGCCGGCCGCCAGCCAGTAGGCACGGCTGTCGCCGATATTCGAGACGGTGATCGAGATACGCCCCCCGGTTTCGGTGCGCACGATCGCCGAGACATAGGTGCACGACGGTGCGTCGCCATCGGGGCCGACCAGATTGCGCACCGCCTCCGAGGCCGCCGCCATGCCCGCGGCGGTCGCCTCCTCGGCCGTACGATCACCGGCCAGCGCCGCCACACACGCATCGACCCCGGTGCGCACGGCAGTGCCCGAGGCGGCCTGCGGATCCGGCGAGGAGGAGACTCCGTCGCAGACCACCAGCACGATGGTGCCCGGCTCCCCGTTCTCGTCCGGCACCACCGCGGCGGCCACGGCATCCTCGTTGCGCGCGTGCAGGATTCCGCGATCGGTGACCAGACCGGCGACACCCAGATCGGCCTCGAACCGGTCCTGGACGCGATGTGGGTGCTCACAGGTGGGACAGCGCGGGCCCCGGCTCTGCGTCCCGCAGTTCACGCACACCACTTCGGCGAGCTCGTCGTCCGGCAGGGCGATGCGGTGGACGCCCGAGCCCAGCGACTGCCGCGGCACGGTCGCTTCCGCGGCGGCGGCACGGCGCCGGGTATCGAATGTTTCCCGCACTCGCGGTACCGGCTCGGTCACCGCGTCGAGAATATCCGCCGGGTCGGCGCCTCCGGCGTTCGCGTCAGGGTTCATCCGGCCGCCACATTCATGAGTAGTTTCCGGTGCTCGCCGATCCGGACGAACCGGATACCTCGGGTCCGCACACCGCCCCCCTTCGATCGACCCGTTCCGTATTGACGATCGACGATATTACGCGGTACGCCGAGGAGTGAGTTCACCCGCGCTCCCGCACCGCTCGGACCGCTTTGCGCGCCGCCACCAGCACCGGATCCCATACCGGCGAGAAAGGTGGCGCATAGCCGAGATCGAGTGTGGTCATCTGCGCCACCGTCATTCCCGCGGTCAGCGCCACGGCCGCGATATCGACCCGTTTGCCCGCACCTTCCCGGCCCACGATCTGCACTCCGAGCAGTCGGCCGCTGAGTCTTTCCGCCAGCATCTTCACCGTCATCACGGGCGCGTCCGGTAGATATCCGGCGCGGCTGGTGGATTCGATGGTCGCGGTGACGTACTGCAGACCCACCGCCCGAGCATCTTTCTCCCGCAGGCCCGTTCGCGCCACCTCGAGGTCGCAGACCTTGCTGACGGCGGTGCCGACGACACCGGGGAAGGTCGCGTAACCGCCGCCGATATTGGCGCCGATGATCTGGCCGTGCTTGTTCGCGTGCGTACCCAGCGCGATATGCCGGCGCATACCCGAGACCAGGTCCAGCACCTCGACACAATCTCCGCCGGCCCAGATGTTGTCGTACCCCGTCACGCGCATGGCCGAATCGGTGAGCAGCCCGCCGTGGTTCCCGATCGGTAGCCCGGCCGCGGCGGCCAGCGTCGTTTCGGGGGCCACCCCGATCCCGAGAACCACCACATCCGCCGGGTGTTCGCGACCGGCGGCGAACACCGCCCGGATGCGGCCGTCGTCCCCGGTACGGATCTCGGTGACCTCGCTGTCCCCGACCACATTCACGTCCAGACCCTGCAGGGCCTCGCGTACCAGCACACCCATATCCGGGTCCAGGGTGGACATCGGCTGGGCGCCGCTGTGCACGATGGTGACCTCGTAACCGCGCCGGATCAGGGCCTCGGCCATCTCGACCCCGATATATCCGGCCCCGACCACCACCGCCCGGCGGCCGGTACCGGCGGCCAATGCCGCGATGAGCGCCTCGCCGTCGTCCAGGGTCTGTACGCCGTGGACTCCGGGCGCGTCGATTCCGGGCAGCGCCGGCCGGATCGGACGCGCCCCGGTGGCCAGGACCAGGTGGTCGTAGCCGGTCCAGGTTTCGGTGCCGGTGGCCAGCTCCCTGCTACGCAACCGGCCCCCGGCCACATCGAGTTCGACGACTTCGTGGCGCAGGCGCACGTCGATACCAAGCGCCCGGTGCTCCTCCGGGGTCCGGGCGATGAGGTGATCGCGCTCCCGCACATGCCCGCCCACCCAGTACGGAATACCGCAGGCGGAGTACGAGGTGAAGTGCCCCCGTTCGAACACCACGATCTCGAGGTCCGAGACGTCCCGGTGACGCCGGGCCTGGGCGGCCGCCGACATTCCGGTCGCGTCACCGCCGACGACCACCAACCGCTGTGTCATGAGATCAAACTACCCAGCCGGCGCCCGATTCCACCCGGACCACTGCCCACCGGCTCGTCTTCCACCCGGTTAGTGGGGGCGTGGCGTCTCCCTCTCCCGGCCGGAGCCTTCCGGCGCCCGGCCGGCGAACCGCCTCAAGCGGACCGGGTACCGATGAGCGGCAGGCGGCTCGCCGCGCCGCGCGCCCGGCCCCCGGAACTTGTGGTCTCGGCCCCGGCGCGGTCGGTGAAGGTCAGGATGCCGTCCTCGATCGGGCTCTTGCGCAGGTAGGAGCGGTCGCGGAAGTAGCTGTTGACCACCTTCCACGGGCCGCCGGTCCCCTGCCGCGGCATCACCGCGTCCCCGCGCTGGATATACCCGGAACTGAGCGCCCCGCCCATCACCGAGACCTCGGAGCGGTCGGAATCCTGCGCCCGGACCACGAACCGGGCGTATCCCTTGTCGCGCATCCGGTTCAGCACCCGGCAGAAGTACTCGGCGGCCAGATCGGCCTTCAGGGTCCAGGAGGCATTCGTGTACCCGAGCACCATCAGGGCGTTCGGCACGCCGTCGAGCAGTGAACCCTTGTACATGACCCGGTCCCGGGTGACCACCGGTTCACCGTCCACCTCGAGCGCTACGCCGCCCAGGATCTGAATCGTCAGCCCGGTGGCGGTGACGACGATATCGGCTTCGATCTCCGCACCCGAGGAGACCCGGATACCCGTTTCGGTGAAGGTCTCGATGGTGTCGGTGACCACCGAGGCGTCGCCGCGGCGCAGGGCCTTGAACAGGTCGCCGTCGGGGACCACGCACAGGCGCTGATCCCAGGGCGCGTACTCCGGGGTGAAATGACGCATATCCACCCCGGGGCCGACCGCCAGCCGGACCCACTTCAGGAACATCTGCCGGGCCAGCTTGGGCTGCCGCCGCGACAACTGGTAGCTGGCCTGCTGCACCGCGATATTGCGGGCGCGCCCGACCTGATAGGTGAGCCCGGCGGGGGACCCGACCTTCGTCATTCCCAGCGCCACCGGGTCCTCACCCGGAATCGAGGCGATATAGGTGGGCGATCGCTGCAGCATGGTCACATGGGCAGCCTCGCCCACCATGGACGGCACCAGCGTGATCGCGGTGGCTCCACTGCCGATCACGACCACCTTCTTGTCCCGGTAGTCCAGGTCTTCGGGCCAGTGCTGGGGATGCACGATCCGCCCGGTGAACACGTCCTCGCCGGGGAACGACGGCCGGTGGCCGTTGTCGTAGTCGTAGTAACCGGTGGCCCCTACCAGGAAGGTACTGGTCCAGATCTCCTCGGCACCGGTCGCCTCCTCGAGTACCCGCACCGTCCAGCGGTTGTCCGGGCCGGACCAGCTCGCCGAAACCACCTTGCGGCCGAAACGGATCTTCGGCGTCACACCGTATTCGTCGGCGGTCTCGGCGATATAGCGGCGGATACCGGCGCCGTCGGCGAGCATGCGGGTACCGCGCCACGGCCGGAAGCCGTAGCCGAACGAGTACATATCGGAGTCGGAACGGATCCCCGGATAGCGGAAGAGGTCCCAGGTGCCGCCGACGGCGGTGCGGCGCTCCAGGATCGCGTAGCTGCGCCCGGTGTTCTCCTTCTCCAGGTGACAGGCCACATCGATACCGGACAGACCGGCTCCGATGATCAGTACGTCGACATGCCGCGTCATTGCGTTCCTCGTCTGCTCGTGCCCGGGGTCGTCGCCATCATGACAGACACACCTTTTACCTGTAACCGAGAGTACTTGATAAGTTCCCGGTTGCACGCCGGGTGGCGCACGCCGATCCGATGAGTTCTCGACGCCCGGCGGATCCCCGAGGAACGGGGCTCTGGATCTCCGCGCGCCACCCGCTCGGCCGACTGTGATCTAAAACATATTTCTTCCACACCGGCATGACCGCACGCCCGGAGACGAGTTCCGCGCCCGCGCCGATCGCCGAACACTGCACGGCGAACGCCTCGAGCGGCCGAATCGTGTTGCCGCCCGGATGGCTCGGCCGTCGGCAGAACCCTCAGCAGCAGACCACCGTCACAGTAGCCGTGAGACCACCCAACGAGGCGAGCCCGATCGGCACCACGACCCGCGCGCCCCGCCATCGGATTCCCTCCGCCGGCCGGTCCGATGCACTCTCCCCCGGCGGGCGGCCGTTGCGCCATCGGCGCCCGAGCGCGCCCAGGGTGATCAGCAGTGTCGCTATCAGCATCTCGGACCCCTCACACCCCGGCCGCCGGCACCGGGCGAGCACTCGGACCGGATCCGGCCCGGCCGGGCGACGGCACCACCCCCGTACGCAGCAGACTCTCCGCCGTATCACGCACCGTGTCGTCCACCGGGCGCATCGTCCACCCCAGGTCACGCCGGGCGCGCGCGGCGCTCACTCTCTCGGCCTTGCCCAGCACCGGAACCGTCAGCCGCAGCCCACGGTCGAACAGCGCCGCCAGGCGCACGAGTGGATCGGGCAGCGCACGAGTGGCGACGCGGAACCCGCGCGGCCCGTACGCCGCGGCCAGGATCTGCGCCATATCCCGCATCCACACATGGTCACCGGCGCAGATGTAGCGGTTCCCGGCCGCGTGCGCGGTCTCCATGGCCAACCGGTGCGCCACCGCCAGATCGCGGACATCGACCACCGACCACCCCACACGCGGTACACCCGGAACAGCGCCGGCCAGTAGCCGGCGGACCGGTTCGTGCGAGGTGCTCGTCTCCGGAGACAGCACCGGCCCGAGAACCATTCCCGGGTTCAGCACGACCAGCTCGAGACCACGCGCCGCGGGCAGGGACTCGGCGAATTCCCACGCCGCCCGCTCGGCCAGCGTTTTACTGCGCTGATACGCCGGACTGCGCTCCACGACGGTCCAATCCGCCTCGGTGCGCACCACCTCGTCACGATGCCCGTGCGCGATCGCCGCGATCGAGGAGGTCAGCACCACACGCCGTACGCCGGGTGCGGCGGCCGCGGCCCGCAGCACCCGCAGCGTTCCATCCACTGCGGTGCGGATCAGTTCGTTGTCGTCGTCGGGCGGGGTCGCCGGGAAGGGCGAGGCCACATGCAGCACCTGCGCGCAGCCCGCGACGGCTTCGGCCCAACCGGCGTCGTGATCGAGGTCGGTCGCGGCGAACTCCAGGTCACCACCCACGCGGGCGGCGTAGTCGACGAGATGCGCCCGCCTGCCGGTGCCGGCGAGATCGCGTACCGTGCCGCGGACCGCGTAGCCGTGATCGAGTAGTTCGGCGATGACATGCCCGGCGACGAATCCCGTGGCGCCGGTCACCAGTACTCGTGTGCTCATTTCCATCCGTCCTCGAGGGTGTAGATCTAAACGCTGCTCAGATAATCTAAGCACCGCATAGATCTCCTGTCCAGACCCCCTCCGGGCATGGAACACCCGGCGCTTACCCTCAGAAGGTGACCCGGACCTCCTACCACCACGGCGCCCTACGCGATGCCCTGCTGGCCGCCTGTCTGCGGCTCATCGAAACCGAGGGCATCGCGGCGGTGAGCCTGCGCCGGGTCGCCCGCGAGGCCGGCGTCAGTTCCGGCGCCCCGTACCACCATTTCGCCGATCGCGCGGCGCTACTGGCCGATCTCGCCACCCAGGGCTTCCGCCTGCTCACCGACCAGCTCTCCGTCGCCCGCGCCACCGCCGGCTCCCCCACCGCGGCACTCCTCGCACTGGAACAGTGTTATATCCGGTTCGCCCGGGAGCAGCCCGGATACTTCCGGCTGATGTTCCGTCCCGAACTGTCACAGCCGGAGAAACATCCCGATACCCGCGCCGCCGGCGAAGCCGCCTTCGGCGTACTGGCCGCCGCGGTCGACGCCTGCGTGACCGCCGGCGAACTGCCACCGGAGCGCGCCGAACCGACCACCCTCACGCTCTGGGCGCTCGGCCACGGTCTGGCGTCGTTGTGGCTCGACGGCCAGTTGGACAAACGCGGCACCCTGTTCGGTACGACCGCGGCAGCCCTGGTCGATTCGGTGGTCGACGGCATTCCCGGATTTCTCGGCGCCGGCACCGGATCACCGCCCGTCCGGCCGCCGGGGTGAGCCGACCGCCGTGGTGGGTATGCCCGACATAGAGTGAACTGGACTCGGGTCCGCACCGCGCGACCCGAGCCGACCAGGAGGATTGTTGTCGATGAATGCCACGAAAGCCCGCGCGGGCCTGTTGATCGCGGCCGCCGTGCTCACACTGGCCGGCTGTACCGAAATCGAACGGGCCATGAACAAGGGCGGCGACACCCCGTGCCGTGAGTATGTGGAGCAGGATCAGAAGACCCAGCGCGTCACCATCACCAAGTTCCTGGAAGAACAGCAGGGCGCGGAACCGAGCGGTACGAACGTGGACCTGTCCATCGCGGCGGTCAACGCGCTGTGCAGTGTGCAGGCCAACGCCGACACTCCGATCGAGCGGGCCGACGTCGCGGGCATCTTCATCCGCAAATGAGCCGGCGCACACCGGTTTCCGAGGCGCCGTAGCGCCCGTCCGGGCGGCCCGGCCGCACACTCGTCCCGAGCCCACGAGCGCACAGGGTTATAGCACAAGCGTTTTCGGCCGATCGCGGACACCCGCTCGCTCCGGCGACGGCAATACGCAAGAATGTGTTCGCAAAAGTGCCGGCCGCCACGAGCCGGTATCCCGGACGGCGGGTGTATCGAATCCCCGGACCGTCCGATACGGGGCCGGCGACGATGCACAAGGGAGCGAGATGTTTCATCGGATCGATTCGGCAACGCCACCGCGGTGCCACAGCACGGCGCGGAGCTGCTGATGGCGTATCGCAGCGACCGGGTCGCGGTAACGGATCGGGCCCGCAACGCGTTACGCGAGTTGATCGAACAGCACGGGCCCATCCTGCTGTACCTCGCGCACCGCGATTCCGCCGACCCGCAACCGGACTGGCTCCCGATCCGCGATTTCCGCGCGGCCGAGGGAGATACTCTGTTCGGCCGCCTCGCCTGGCATACCGAACTGTGGATGAGCGCGCAGGCCTACGCCCGTTTCGAGCGCGAACATCTCACCGTGGACGTGCCCGCCGATGCCGGTCCGGCACCCGGCGGTGATTCGAACGGCGGATCGCCGCCCGAAGAGGCCGCGATCTTCCTGCTCCGCGCCCGCCGGCTCAGTGCCGCGGAAGCCGCCGCGCTCGACAGCCGCAAACGCGGCGGCCACGGTACCGCGACCTGACCCGGCCGGTCTCAGCGACCGGGCAGTAACCGCAGCGACCGGGCGATCGTCATCAGCACCCGCTGCCACAGGTCCCGGGGGATCAGTGGGGGCGGGTCCAGGTTCAGGAAACGGGTCGAGACCACCGATTGCGGTTCGGTGTATTTGAGCAACCCCTCGGGCCCGTGCCGGCGGCCCACACCGGAGATCCCGGTCCCGCCCATCGGCGCCGCGGTCGTGCCCCAGGCCGGTGCGTATCCCTCGTTCACGCAGACGGTACCGGTCTTCAGCAGCCGCGCGATCCGTTCGCCTTCGGCGAGACCGCCCGCCCAGACGCTCGCGTTCAATCCGTATTCGGTGTCGTTGGCCGCTGCCACCGCCTCGGCCACGGAATCGACCGGATAGATCGAGACCAACGGCCCGAAGGTTTCCTCACGCGCGCAGACCATCTCCTCGGTGACCCCGGTGAGCACCGTCGGTTCGAAGAACAGCGGACCGATATCGGGTCGCGCCGCACCTCCGGCGCGTACCTGCGCGCCCTTGGCGACGGCATCGGCGAGATGGTCGGTGACGATACGCAGCTGTGCCGCGGAGATGAGCGAGCCGATATCGACCGAGTTGTCGTATGCGGCACCGAGTCTTGCGGCCGATACGGCGGCCGTGAACTTCTCGGTGAACTCCTCGGCCACCGCTCGGTGCACATAGATCCGTTCGATGGAGATGCACAACTGGCCGGCATTGGAGAAACACGCGCGGACGGCCGCCCGCGCCGCACGGCCGATATCGGCGTCGTCGGTGACGATCATCGGATTCTTACCGCCCAGCTCGGCGGAGAACCCGATGAGCCGCGCGCCGCACCGCTGGGCGAGCGTCCGGCCGGTGGCCGAGGAACCGGTGAACATCAGATAGTCACAGCAGTCCACCATCGCCGCGCCGACCACCGGGCCGGGACCGGTGACCACCGCCAGCAGATCCCGGGGCAGCCCGGCACGGTAGAGCAGTTCGGCGCCGGCGAGCGCGGAGAACGGCGTCGAGCTGTCGGGTTTGAGGATTACCGCGTTGCCCGCCAGCAGTGCGGGAATCGCATCGCCCAGGGACAGCACCAGCGGATAGTTCCAGGGCGCGATCACCGCGACGACCCCCTTGGGCCGGACGTCGACGAACGCGCGGTTCAGCACCGGGAAGGCCCCGGGCACCCGCCGCTCGTCCAGCAGCGTGGGCGCCACGCGCGCGAAATACCGCGCGGCGAACATCAGCCCCATGACCTCTTCCTGGGCCGCCCAGCGCGCCTTACCCGTCTCCGCCTGGATCACATCCATCAGCGCGGCCCGCTGTGCCACGACCAGGGACCGGTAGCGGTGGAACACCCGGGCGCGTTCCCGCGCCGGGCGGGCCGCCCAGTGGGACTGCGCCACGCGGGCGCGGGCGACGGCCGCGGCGACATCCTCGGCCGTGCCGACCGGCACCGTACCCAGCGGTTTGCCGGTGAAGACCTCGTCGATCCTACGAGGTGGGCGGGCAGCGGCATCGTCGATCGCGACCAGAGTGCGCAACCGGTCGAAGACTTCGGTTTCCGGTACAGGCATCACGCCTCCTACCTGTCGGTATTCGCGAGGTGAGGACAAATCTACCCACGGCGCACCGGCCGGCGGCGGCGCCGCCACGCCGCATATGCCGGATCCGGTGTCAAAGTGAGTCCTGTTCAATGGGATTCGATGTGCAGGAAACCGGTCCAACGGTTAACTTGTGCCGATGTTCAGAGCGAGGCTCGGTGTCCGCGCCCGGATCCTGGCCATCGCACTCATCCCGAGTCTGACCCTGTTGGTGGCCGGTGTGGGTGCGACGGGCTATCTGATCGACCAGGGACAACACAACCGGCAGGTGACCGAGGCGTTACGCGAGGTCTCGGGTCCCACTCGCGATGTGTACGAGGTGGTCCAGAACGAGCGCCGCCTCACGCTCGCCCATCTGGCCGGTGATCCCACCGCGGCCGCCGCTCTCGCCGCCGTCCGGCCCAACACCGACCAAGCCCTCCGCGACCTGGTCACCGGAGCACAGCGGATCCGGGAACTGCAGCCGGCGGAGATCACCGACGACGTCGGCTCGTTCACCACCCTCACCCAGCAGCTCGGCAATATCCGTACCGCGGTCGACACCCGCGCGGTGCCGACCGGTGACGCCTATACCTTCTACGTCCGGGTGCTCGATGCCTTCAGCACCGGCGCCCAGCTGTCGCACACCTTCGAACAGGACCCGGAGGCGGTCGGCCAGCTGGGCCTGGTGTCGCGCATCATGCACGCGCTGGAAGCGGCTTCGCGTAGTCACGCCCTCGCCGGCGCGGCGCTGCGCACCGGCAACCCGGTCGCACTGCCCGACGAATTCATCCAGCAGACCGGCTTCTACCACACCGAAACCGCCCTGCTGGCCACTCAGCTGGATCCGGAGCTCGGCGAGCGGGTGCGCGCCCTGGTCGACAGCCCGGAATGGCGGCTGCTGGCCCGCACCGAGAACACGCTCATCGCCCGCAGCGTCGGCGCGGCCGACGCCGAGCACACCGCGCCCGCTCTCTCGCCGAGTCAGCTGACGGCGTGGCAGGCCGCAGCCGACCACGTCAACCAGGAGATGCTGAACCTCTGGGACGACCAGAGCCAGCTCATGCAGGAGCTGTCGCTGGACGCGGCGGCCCGCACCACCAATCAGTCGCTGCTGATCGGCCTGGCGGTCCTGGTGATCTCCGCGGCCGTGTTCGGGGTATCGCTGGTCCTGGCCAACCGGTTCATCCACCGCCTGGTGCGGTTGCGCGACCATACGCTGGCCCTCGCCGACGAACGCCTGCCCGATATGCTCGAACGCCTACGTGCCGGGGAGGACATCGACGAAACCGCGGCCGCCGCGAAGCTCGACTTCGGCCGGGACGAACTCGGGGCGGTGGCCACCGCCTTCGAACACGCGCACGCCGTGGCGGTCAATGCCGCGATCACCGAGGCACGCACCCAGGAGGGCGTGAAGGCGATCTTCCTCAATATCGCCCACCGCAGCCAGATCGTGGTCCACAAACAACTGGAGATCCTCGACGACGCCGAACGGCGCGAAGAAGACCCGGCCATGCTGGACACCCTGTTCAAACTCGACCATCTGGCCACCCGCGAACGCCGCAACGCCGAGAACCTCACCATCCTCGGTGGTGGAAAACCCGGCCGCCAGTGGCGCGCCCCCGTACCGCTGGTCGACCTGGTACGCAGTGCGGTGGGGGAAACCCAGGACTACACCCGGGTGCGGCTGGCCCGCCTGCCCGAACTCCGTATCGCCGGCAACGCCGTCGGCGACCTCATCCATCTGCTCGCCGAACTCGTCGACAACGCCACGTCGTTCTCCCCGCCGCAGTCACGGGTCCAGGTCACCGGTTCGGTGATCGGCAAGGGCGTGGCCGTGGAGATCACCGATCAGGGCATGGGCATCTCGGAGGAGGACCGCGAGCGTCTCAACGAACTTCTGGAGAACCCGCCGAACTTCGAGGTCGCGGCCCTGCAGAAGGATTCGCGGCTGGGCATCTTCGTCGTCGCGCAGCTGGCGGCCCGCCACGGTGTCGCGGTGCGGCTGTGGGAATCGGAATACGGCGGTGTCCGGGCGGTGGTCATCGTGCCCGCGACCCTGCTGACCGATCCCGCCGAGGAGACCACACCGCTGACCGGGCTGCCCCGGACCCCGGGTCCAGGGCCGGAGGGCGGCACGGAGAACCCTACCGACCCCCTCCCCGAGAGCTCCGCCATCGCGACGCTGCTCGCCGACCGGCCCCACGACGCCGAGTCCACCGGCGATCGGGCCGAGCAGGCCGGCGCCGCGGTGACCGGTACATCCGACACCGTTCCGGTCGCCCGGCCCGAGGCCACGGAGACCACCGCCGAACCGACCCTGCTGCCCGACGGTCGTCCGGCTTTACCCCGCCGTAGCAGGCAGGCTAAAGTCGCACCGCGACCGGAAGTTTCGGACGCCGCCCAGACCGCCGCAACGGCGCGGCCACGCTCGGCCGAACAGGCGAGGGATCTGATGTCGGCGATCGAGAACGGCACCCGGCAGGGCCGCAAGCCATTGCCCGCCGCAGAAGCCGGCGCCGGGAACCCGGCGGCGGATGGCGCATCCCCGGATGAACAGGAAGGCTAAGTGTCCACTTCCACACAAGGTGACCTGAACTGGCTGCTCGACGACCTGGTCGAGCGACTCGCGGGAGTCCGCCTCGCGGTCGTACTGTCCACCGACGGAATGCTGCTGGGCCACTCCTCGAAAATGGATCGCACCGAGGCCGAGCATTTCGCCGCGATGTCGTCCACCCTGCACGGCCTGGCCCGGAGCGCCGGCGCGCGGTTCGAAGGCGGTGCCGTACGGCAGGCGGTGATCGAACTCGATCGCGCCGTACTGTTCGTCACCTCGGCCGGTGACAACGCGTGCATCGCTGTACAGGCCGCCGCGGACGCCAATCTCGGCATGGTGGCCTACGAGATGAACCTCACCGTCCAGCGGGTCGGCAGCCATCTGTCGACCGGTTCCCGCGGCGGGACCGGGGCCGACCCCCAGTAACCGCGGAAAACAGCAACGGTGCCATGACGGGTATGCGGGTATGACCGGGCCACGGGAACCCTGGTTCGACGACGACGCCGGACCTCTGGTGCGGCCGTACGCCATCACCAAGGGTCGCACTGTGGGCGCGGGCCACGACCTGGATATGCTCACTGTCGTGGTCAAAGCTCGTGGTGCCCCGCCGTTGCGCCGGATCGAACCCGAGTACACCGATATCGTGCACCTGTGCACGGAAGCACAAACAGTGGCGGAGGTGGCAGCCGCCTTGAAACTGCCGCTGGCGGTGACCAAGATTCTCGTCGGAGATCTGATCGGTGACGGCCATCTGATCTTCCGGGCTCCCGTGCAGATGGAGTCCGGTCCCGGCGACTTCAACGTATTGCGAGCGGTACTGGATGGAATCCGAAAAATTTGACCCTGCCCGGATGGACCCCGGGGCTCCGGCTCTTGCTGCGTCGGTGAAGGTCCTCATCGCCGGTGGTTTCGGCGTCGGCAAGACCACCATGGTGGCCTCGATCAGCGAGATCCCGCCGCTACGCACCGAGGAGATGATCACCGAACTCAGCACCGGCATCGATGATCTGTCCGGTGTCGAGTCCAAGACCACCACAACGGTGGCGCTGGACTTCGGCCGGATCACCATCGACAAGGACCTGGTGCTGTACCTGTTCGGCACCCCCGGCCAGGATCGCTTCTGGTTCCTGTGGGACGAACTCGCCCGGGGCGCGCTCGGCGCGGTGGTCCTGGCCGATACCCGCCGGTTGGGGAATTCCTTCGCCGCCATCGACTATTTCGAGCGGCGCGGCCTGCCCTTCCTGATCGCGGTGAACTGTTTCGACGGTGCGCCGCGGTACACGATCGACGAGGTCCGCGACGCGCTCGACCTCGACCCGTCCATCCCGGTCATGCTGTGCGACGCGCGCGACCGGGTGTCGGCGAAGAATGTGCTGCTCAGTCTGATCGAGCATCTCATCGAACGGGCCACCCGCCCGAATCTCACCACCAAGTAGGCCGGCACGGGCGGGACCGCACCGGTTCCGCCCGCCGGGTCAGCGTGCCAGGTGGCCCGCCGCGTGGAGTTCGTCGAACAGCAACTGGTCCACCGGCGGCACCAGGGGCCGATCGCCGAAGCCGAACCACGCGAGTTCGGCGATCTCACTGCTCGCGGCCAGCGTTCCGCGATAGTCCGCGCGGTAGCAGCTCATCCGGACCCGCGCGCCGCCGTCGACCGCTTCGTAGACCCCCACCGGCTCGACCGTCTCCGGTACCAGCGCGACGGTCAGTTCCTCGGTGATCTCGCGCCGCAGCGTCTGCTCGTCGGATTCGCCGGCCTCCCGTTTCCCGCCCGGGATATAGAAGACGTCCTTGCCGCGCGGACGCGCACACAGGATCCGCCCGTCCACGACGAGGACCCAGGCGACCGTATCGATGAGTTCCCCGACCAGCTCGTCCGTCACCGTGGCATCTTATGCGAAACCTCCGCATTCGCTCCGGCCGTGCGCGTCAATATGCCGACCCCCCGTCCACACCACCATCCCCCCAACCACCTCGGCGAAACCTCCGCATCCGCTCCGGCCATGCGCGTCCACATGCCGACCCCCCGTCCACACCACCATCCCCCCAACCACCTCGGCGAAACCTCCGCATCCGCTCCGGCCGTGCGCGTCCATATGCCGACCCTCCGTCCACACCGCCGATCTGGGCCAAGCTGCCACGAAACCCGTGGTCGCGGACGTACCATGCGAACGTGGCCGATGCGAATACTCCCGCCGCGCTGCGGGTCCTGGTCTACAGCAACGACGCCGACACCCGGGGTCAGGTGATGCTGGCGCTCGGCCGCCGGCCGCATCCGGACCTACCGCCGCTGGAGTACCTCGAGGTGGCCACGGCCCCGGTGGTGTTGGAGCGGATGGATGCCGGCGCGGCCGATCTGGCCGTACTGGACGGCGAATCCGCGCCGGTGGGCGGGATGGGTCTGGCCAAACAGCTCAAGGACGAGATCCGCGGGTGCCCGCCGCTGGTCGTGCTCACCGGGCGCGCCGACGATGCCTGGCTGGCGAACTGGTCGCGGGCCGAAGCCGTCGCCACCCATCCGATCGACCCGTTGCGACTCACCGAGATCGTGGTCGATCTGCTGCGCCGGCGCCCGGCTGCCTGAGCGATGATTAGGTTCATTCGCTCATAAATCTCAGTCGCGAATTCGATCAAAGCCCTCTACGAATCCGCGTTCGTCCTGCCACGACAGTTGTAGGCTGTGCTTTAGCTCACATGAGCGCGGGAGATGACCTATAACCCGCGTCGACTGATCCTCCCCCAGCCCTGTGTCGAATCCGGGGACGATCCGGCGGCGCGGGGCATACGCATCCACCGCCCGACCCCGTTCGCGGAACCCGGTGGCACAACCGCGGGGTTCCAGTTCGCAAGGAGGGGAAGCGCAGTCGTGAACACCGAACTGCCGATACTGGTCCTCGGCGCGGTCGCCGCCGCGTTCGCGGTGATCTCGATCCTGATCGCCGGCCTCATCGGCCCCAAACGCTACAACCGCGCGAAACTACAGGCCTACGAGTGCGGTATCGAACCCACCCCGCACGCGACGGCCGGAGGCGCGGGAAGCATTACCGGACAACGGTTTCCGGTGAAGTACTACCTCACCGCGATGCTGTTCATCATCTTCGATATCGAGATCGTGTTCCTCTACCCGTGGGCGGTCCATATCGATGCGCTCGGGGTGTTCGGACTGGCCGCGATGGCACTGTTCATCGTCAATGTCTCGGTCGCCTACGCCTACGAATGGCGGCGCGGCGGCCTCGGCTGGGACTGAGCCGCGAACCTCCGATCAGCCGCACCGCGCCCGGCGCGGGCCGATATCCAGGGAGTAGTCGGACATGGGTTTGGAAGAGAAACTGCCCAGTGGTTTCGTGCTCAGCACGGTCGAAGCCATGGCGGGGTACATGCGCAAGGGCTCGGTGTGGCCGGCCACCTTCGGTCTGGCCTGCTGCGCGATCGAGATGATGGCCACCGGCGGTGGCAGATTCGATTCGGCGCGTTTCGGCATGGAGGTCTTCCGTGCCTCACCGCGGCAGGCCGATCTGATGATCGTGGCCGGCCGGGTCAGCCAGAAGATGGCGCCCGTGCTCCGCCAGGTCTACGACCAGATGACCGAACCGAAATGGGTGCTGGCGATGGGGGTGTGCGCCTCCTCCGGCGGCATGTTCAACAACTACGCCATCGTGCAGGGCGTGGACCATGTGGTCCCCGTCGATATCTACCTACCGGGTTGTCCGCCACGCCCGGAGATGCTGCTCAACGCCATCCTCGCACTGCACGAGAAGATCCAGGCGACCCCGATGGGTGTGAACCGGACCGAGGCGATCCGCGCCGCCGAAGCGGCGGCGCTGGCGGCCACCCCGACCATCCGGATGGAAGGTCTGCTGCGATGAGCACCGAGGACCCCGGCTCCACCGACAGCCGCGCCGTGGAACCCGAACAGCCGATCGGTCCCGAGGACGAGGTCATCGGGATGCGCCGGGGTATGTTCGGGATCTCCGGCAGCGGCGACACCTCCGGCTACGGCGGCCTGGTCCATCGGGTCGCGCTCCCCGGCGGCAGCGCGCCGCCCTATGGGAGCTATTTCGACACCGTCGTCGACCTGCTGCGCGCGGCCCTGGCATCCGGTGCCGGGTTCGATGCCGCGATCGAGAAGGTCGTGGTGGACCGCGGCGAATTGACCCTGCACGTGGAGCGCGACCACCTGGTCGCGGTGGCGCGGGCGCTGCGCGACGATCCCGCGCTGCGGTTCGAGCTGTGCCTCGGGGTGAGCGGCGTGCACTACCCGGACGAATCCGACCGGGAGTTGCGCGCGGTCTATCACCTGAACTCGATCACGCACGGACGCCGGCTACGGCTCGAGGTGTCCGCCCCGGACACCGACCCGCACATCCCGTCGCTGTACCGCGTGTATCCGACCTGCGACTGGCACGAACGGGAGACCTACGACTTCTTCGGAATCCTGTTCGACGGGCATCCCTCACTGACCCGCATCACCATGCCCGACGACTGGCGCGGTCACCCGCAGCGCAAGGACTACCCGCTGGGCGGGATACCGGTCGAGTACAAGGGCGCGCGGATACCGCCGCCCGATGAGCGGAGGGCATACAGCTGATGAGCGAGATCGATTACCGGCCCGGAGTCTCCGGTGGGCCGGACAGCGACGACTCCCGGGCCGCCCACACTGCGCCCGGCCACAGCGGTGCGGACCCCACCGAACACGTACTGACGGTCGCCGGGCAGGACTGGGACGAGGTCGCCGACGCCCTGCGCGGCGCGGGCGAGGAACGCATCGTCGTCAATATGGGCCCGCAGCATCCGTCCACGCACGGGGTGCTGCGGCTCATCCTCGAGATCGAGGGCGAAACCGTGGTCGAGGCCCGGTGCGGTATCGGCTACCTGCACACCGGTATCGAGAAGAACCTCGAGTTCCGCACCTGGGCCCAGGGCGTCACCTTCGTCACCCGGATGGACTATCTGTCCCCGTTCTTCAACGAGACCGCCTTCTGCCTCGGGGTGGAGCGGCTGCTGGGCATCACCGACGACATCCCCGAACGCGCCACCGTGATCCGGGTGCTGCTGATGGAGCTCAACCGCATCTCCTCGCATCTGGTGGCGCTGGCGACCGGGGGTATGGAGCTGGGGGCGCTGACCCCGATGCTGTTCGGCTTCCGGGAACGCGAACTGATCCTCGACGTCTTCGAGAACATCACCGGCCTGCGGATGAACCACGCGTTCATCCGGCCCGGCGGCATCGCCCAGGACCTGCCCGGCGACGCGGTCGCCAAGATGCGCGACCTCTTGACGCTGATGCCGAAACGGTTGCGGGACATGGAGCATCTGCTCACCCACAATCCGATCTTCAAGGCGCGCACCCAGAACATCGGCTACCTCGATCTGACCGGCTGTATCGCGCTCGGCGTCACCGGGCCGGTCCTGCGCTCCACCGGTCTGCCGCACGATCTGCGCAAGGCCATGCCCTACTGCGGGTACGACACCTACGAATTCACCGTCCCCACCACCGACACCTGTGACTGCTACGGCCGCTACCTCATCCGGATCGAGGAGATGAAGCAGTCGCTGGCGATCGTGGAACAGTGCCTGGACCGTTTGCGGCCCGGTCCGGTGATGGTGGCAGACAAGAAGATCGCCTGGCCCGCGGACCTGGAACTGGGCGCCGACGGGCTGGGTAATTCACCACAGCACATCGGCAAGATCATGGGGACCTCGATGGAGGGGCTCATCCACCACTTCAAGCTCGTCACCGAGGGTATCCGGGTGCCCCCGGGGCAGGTCTACGCGGCGGTGGAGTCGCCGCGCGGCGAGCTCGGCGTCCATATGGTCAGCGACGGTGGCACGCGACCCTACCGCGTGCACTATCGCGATCCCTCCTTCACCAACCTGCAGGCCGTGGCGGCGATGTGCGAAGGCGGCATGGTCGCCGATGTGATCGCGGCCGTCGCCAGCATCGATCCGGTGATGGGCGGTGTGGACCGTTGAGACGATACCTCCGCCCACGCTGCGGTCTCCGCGGGACGCATGTACCGGCTTCGAAAGAGGTTGTATGACCGAGATTCTCTTGCGGCTGAGTTCTCGGCCGCAGCCCTACCCGGCGGATGTTCGTGCCCGGCTCGAGCCGGACGCGAAGGAGATCATCGCCCGGTACCCGCAGCCCCGCTCGGCGCTGCTACCGCTGCTCCACCTGGTGCAGTCGGAAGAAGGCTATGTCAGCAGTACCGGGATCGAGTTCTGCGCGGAGTTGCTCGGGCTCACCGGCGCCGAGGTGACCGCGGTCGCCACCTTCTACTCCATGTACCGGCGCACCCCCACCGGCGACTACCACGTGGGCGTCTGCACCAACACCCTGTGCGCGGTCCTCGGAGGCGATGCCATCCTCGCGGAACTGCGTGAGCATCTGGGGATCGCGCACGGGGAGACCACCGACGACGGCGCGATCACCCTCGAGCACATCGAATGCAACGCGGCCTGCGATTACGCACCGGTGATCATGGTGAACTGGGAGTTCTTCGACAACCAGACCCCGGAATCGGCCCGCGAACTGGTGGACGCACTCCGCGACGGCCGTACCGTCACCCCGACCCGCGGCGCGCCGCTGTGTACCTTCCGGGACACCGCGCGGGTACTCGCCGGGTTCCCGGACACCCGGCCCGGCGTACTCGACGGAGAACCCGGCGCCCCGACGCTCACCGGTCTGGACACCGCGCGCGAGCAGGGTATGCGGGCACCCGAGGTACCGGACGAGGACGGTGCCCGATGACCCTGACGCCCGTCCTCAGCAAGTACTGGGATCTGCCGAATTCCTGGACCCTCGACACCTACCGGGCCCACGAGGGATACGAAGCCCTGCCGATCGCGCTCGCCATGACGCCGGACCAGGTGATCACCACGGTCAAGGACGCCGGCCTGCGCGGCCGCGGCGGGGCCGGGTTCCCGACCGGTATGAAATGGGGTTTCATCCCGCAGGGCCCCGAACCCGACGGCTCGACGAAACCGCACTACCTGGTGGTGAACGCGGACGAATCCGAACCGGGCACCTGCAAGGACATCCCGCTCATGCTCGCGGCACCGCATTCGCTCATCGAAGGCGTGATCATCGCCGCCTATGCCATTCGCGCCGCGCACGCCTTCATCTATCTGCGCGGTGAGGTGGTGCCAGTACTGCGCCGGCTGCAGGCCGCGGTCGCCGACGCCTACGCCGCCGGGCTGCTGGGCCGCGATATCCTCGGCTCCGGCTACGATCTGGAGCTCACCGTGCACGCCGGCGCCGGCGCCTATATCTGCGGTGAGGAGACCGCCCTGCTGGATTCGCTGGAGGGCAGGCGCGGACAGCCCCGGTTGCGCCCGCCGTTTCCGGCGGTCGCGGGTCTGTACGCCAGCCCGACTGTGGTGAACAATGTCGAATCCATCGCCAGTGTGCCGCCCATCATCCGCAACGGCCCGGCCTGGTTCCGCTCCATGGGCAGCGAGAAATCACCCGGTTTCACGCTGTACTCACTGTCCGGGCATATCGCCCGGCCCGGCCAATACGAGGCGCCGCTCGGCATCACCCTGCGTGAGCTGCTCGGGTACGCGGGCGGGGTCCGCGCGGGCCGGTCCCTCAAGTTCTGGACGCCCGGCGGTTCCTCGACACCGCTGTTCACCGCCGAACATCTCGATGTACCACTGGACTACGAGAACGTCATGGCGCAGGGTTCGATGCTGGGCACCAAAGCACTGCAGATCTTCGACGACACCACCTGCGTGGTCCGTGCGGTGCTGCGCTGGACCGAGTTCTACGCCCACGAATCCTGCGGTAAGTGCACCCCGTGCCGGGAGGGGACGTACTGGCTGGTCCAGCTGCTCACCCGGCTCGAATCAGGCCAGGGCACACCCGCCGACCTGGACAAACTCCTGGATATCGCCGACAACATCAACGGCAAGTCCTTCTGCGCGCTCGGCGACGGTGCGGCCAGCCCCATCGTGTCCTCGCTGAAGTACTTCCGCGACGAATACCTCGCGCATATGACGCACGGCGGCTGCCCGTTCGATCCGGCCCGCGCGACCGCCTGGGCCGGCTCCGCGGCCGGAGAGGGGATCCGATGACCGCCACCGTCCGTACCGATTCCGCCGATCTGCAGCCGGCCGACCTGGTCACCGTCACGATCGACGGCACCACGGTCAGTGTCCCGGCCGGCACCCTGCTCATCCGCGCCGCCGAACTGATCGGTATCCAGATCCCCCGGTTCTGCGATCACCCACTGCTCGCCCCGGTCGGCGCCTGCCGGCAGTGCCTGGTGGAGGTGGAGGGCCAGCGTAAACCCGTGGCGTCCTGCACCATGACGGTCACCGAGGGCATGGTGGCGCACACCCAACTCGATTCCGCGGTCGCGGCGAAAGCGCAGCAGGGTGTGATGGAACTGCTGCTGATCAACCATCCGCTGGACTGCCCGGTCTGCGACAAGGGCGGGGAGTGCCCGCTGCAGAACCAGGCCATGTCCACCGGGCGGTCGGAGAGCCGGTTCGACGGGGAGAAGCGCAAGTACCCGAAACCGATTCCACTGTCGACCGCGGTCCTGCTCGATCGTGAACGGTGCGTGCTGTGCGCACGCTGCACCCGTTTCTCCCAGCAGATCGCCGGGGACCCGTTCATCGAACTGCTCGACCGCGGCGCGCTCCAGCAGGTCGGGACCGCCGCGCACGAACCCCTCGATTCGTACTTCTCCGGTAACACCGTGCAGATCTGCCCGGTCGGCGCTCTCACCGGTACCAGCTACCGGTTCCGGGCCCGCCCGTTCGACCTGGTTTCCAGCCCTAATATCTGTGAGCACTGCGCCTCCGGTTGCGCCCAGCGCACCGACCACCGGCGCGGGAAGGTCATGCGCCGCCTGGCCGGCGACGATCCCGAGGTCAACGAGGAATGGAACTGCGACAAGGGACGCTGGGCGTTCGCCTACACCGGTGAACGCGATCGGATCACCGGCCCGCTGCTGCGCGGTGCCGACGGAGCGCTGGCACCGTGCTCATGGTCCGAAGCACTCGCGGCCGCCGCGCGCGGTCTGCGCGCCGGTGTGGGTAACGCGGCGGTGCTGCCCGGCGGCCGGATCACCGAGGAGGAGGCGTACGCGTACGCCAAATTCGCGCGGACGGTGCTGGGCACCAACGATATCGACTTCCGTGCCCGGGCCCAGACCGCGGAGGAAGCGGAGTTCCTGGGCGCCTGGGTCGCCGGACACACCGGCACTGTCACCTATGACAGTCTGGCTGCCGCACCGGTCGTGCTCCTGGCGGGGTTCGAACCGGAGGAGGAATCACCCATCGTCTATCTGCGGCTGCGCAAAGCGGCCCGGACCCACGGGGTGCCGGTCTTCTCGATCGCCGCCTACGCGTCGCGCGGCCTGGAACGGATGGCGGGCACCCTCGTCCCGGCGGTCCCCGGCAGCGAGGCCCAGATCCTCACCGAGCTGATCGAACCCGGCTCCGAGCCCGGCCCGGCCCGGCTGCTGCGGGAACCCGGCGCGGTGATCCTGGTCGGCGAACGACTGGCGACAGCCCCCGGTGCGCTCTCCGCGGCGATCCGCCTCGCCGCCGATACCGGCGCCGCACTCGCCTGGGTGCCGCGGCGGGCCGGCGAACGCGGCGCGGTGGAGGCCGGCGCGCTGCCCGGCCTGCTCCCCGGTGGACGGCCCGTCACCGACCCCGAGGCCCGGCGGCAGGTGGCCGAGATCTGGGGTGTCACCGACCTTCCCGACCAACCGGGCCGCGATACCGCGTCGGTTCTCGACGGCACCGCGACGGTGGGCACCCTGGTGGTCGGCGGTATCGAACTCGCCGACCTGCCCGATCCCGCCGCGGCGCGGGCCACCCTGCGGGCCGCCGATTTCGTGATCTCGCTGGAACAACGGCACAGCGAGGTCACCGCGTACGCCGACGTGGTGTTCCCGGTGGCCACGGCGATGGAGAAATCCGGCACCTTCCGCACCTGGGAGGGCCGCCCACGTCCGTTCGCCGCGGCGCTCACCGACAGCACCGTGCGCCGCACCGCCGCGCCGCTGTCGGATCTGCGGGTGCTGCACAGTCTGGCGGCGGAAGTGGGTGTGGCGCTCGGTCTCCCCGATACCGCCGCCGCGCGGGCCGAACTCGACCGTCTCGGCCCGTGGACCGGCGCCACGGTCGCGCCCCCCACACGGCCGGCCGCGCCGCCCGTCCGCCCCGAACCCGGCACCGCGGTGCTGACGAGCTGGCGGATGCTGCTGGACCAGGGGCGGATGCAGGACGGCGAACCGAATCTGGCCGGTATCGCGCGCCCACCGGTGGCCAGATTGTCGGCGACCACGGCCGCGGAAGTGGGCGCCACCGACGGCGCTCCGGTCACCGTGACGACCCCTTACGGCGCGGTGACCCTGCCGCTGGCCGTCACCGAGATGCCGGACCGGGTGGTATGGCTGCCCATGAACTCACCCGGGTGCTCGATCCACACCGATCTCGGCGCCCGACCGGGCGACGTCGTGACCCTACGGCGCGCCGACCAGCGGACGGAGGCATCCGACCATGACTGATCTGTCCCTCTTCGGTCACGACGCGCTGTGGCTGGTCGCCGCCAAAGCCGTCGCCGTTTTCGTATTCCTGTTGCTGACCGTGCTGTTCGGCGTGCTGATCGAACGCAAGGTCGTGGCCTGGATGCAGATGCGGGTCGGGCCCAACCGCGTGGGGCCCAAGGGGTTGCTGCAGAGCGCCGCCGACGGCGTGAAGATGGCGTTCAAAGAAGATATCGTCCCCGCGATCGTGGACAAACCCATCTTCGTGCTCGCGCCGATCATCTCGGTCGTCTCGGCCGTGCTGGCCTTCGCCGTGATCCCGTTCGGGCCGGAGGTCTCGATCCTGGGGCAGCGGACCGCCCTGCAGCTCACCGATCTACACGTTGGTGTCCTCTATATCCTTGCGGTCACCTCGATCGGTGTGTACGGGATCGTGCTGGCCGGCTGGGCCTCGGGTTCCACCTATCCGCTGCTGGGCGGTCTGCGCTCCACCGCGCAGGTGATCTCCTACGAGATCTCCATGGCGCTCTGCTTCGGGGCGGTGTTCCTGCTCGGCGGCACCATGGCGACATCCGGCATCGTCGCCGCCCAGCAGCCCACCTGGTATGTGTTCCTGCTGTTGCCCTCGTTCCTCATCTACTGCATCTCCATGGTCGGGGAGACCAACCGGGCACCGTTCGACCTGCCCGAGGCCGAGGGCGAACTCGTCGGCGGGTTCCACACCGAGTACTCCTCGCTGAAGTTCGCGATGTTCATGCTCGCCGAATACGTGAACATGGCCACGGTCTCGGCGCTGGCGACCACCATGTTCCTCGGCGGCTGGCGCGCCCCGTTCCCGGTCAACCTGTGGGAGGGCGCGAATTCGGGCTGGTGGCCGCTGCTGTGGTTCACCGCCAAGGTCTGGATGTTCCTGTTCGTGTTCATCTGGCTGCGCGGTACGCTGCCGCGGCTGCGCTACGACCAGTTCATGAACCTGGGCTGGAAACTGCTCATCCCGACCTCGCTGGCCTGGGTGATGGTGGTGGCCACCGCCCGGGTCCTCGATCTCGAGGGCTATCCCGTGCGCACCCCGATCCTGGTGATCGGCGGCCTGCTGCTCACCGGGCTACTGATCGGGTTGTTCCTCCGGGCCGGGAACGCCCCGGCCACCGCGCCGGAATTCGGTCCCGAAGACGATCTCCCGGTGGGAAACGCGCCACCGGGCACGCCGAGCGGGGGTCAGGTCTTCCTGGGATTCCCGACCCCGCCGCTGCCGGAGCGGACCTCGACCATCACCTCCTCCCCCGGACTCCTCGAACCGCTGGCGGGTTTCGCGGTCACCGCGCTCACCATGTTCAAGAAGCCCAATACCGAGTTCTATCCCGAGGAGAAGGTCCCCACCGCGCCCCGCTATCACGGACGCCACCAGCTCAACCGGCATCCCGACGGGCTGGAGAAGTGCATCGGCTGCGAGCTGTGCGCCTGGGCCTGCCCGGCCGACGCGATCTACGTCGAAGGCGCCGACAACACCGACGAGGAGCGCTTCTCCCCCGGTGAACGCTACGGGCGGGTGTACCAGATCAACTATCTGCGCTGTATCGGCTGCGGCCTGTGCATCGAGGCGTGCCCGACCCGGGCCTTGACGATGACCAACGAGTACGAAATGACCGACGACAACCGCGCCGATCTCATCTACGAGAAGGACCGGTTGCTCGCCCCGCTGGCCCCGGAGATGCAGGCCCCGCCGCACGAGATGCAACCGGGCAGCACCGAAGCCGACTACTACCTCGGCCGGGTAGGTCCCGCGGCACAGCGGCCCACCGCCGATACCGCGCCGGGAGGTAACCGATGATCGGCACCGAATCGGCCCTGCTGGCCGCGGCCCCGCTGACCGACGCCGGAACCGGTGAAACGGTGCAGTTCTGGATCCTCGCCCCGCTGGCGGTACTCGGCGCGCTCGGTATGGTCTTCGCGGCCAAGGCCGTGCACTCGGCGATCTGCCTGGCCGCCACCATGATCACGCTGGCGGTGTTCTACATCGCCCAGGACGCGCTCTTCCTCGGCGTCGTGCAGATCGTGGTGTACACCGGAGCGGTCATGATGCTGTTCCTGTTCGTCCTGATGCTGGTCGGAGTCGATTCGGCGGAATCGCTGCGGGAGACGCTGCGCGGGCAGCGGATCGCCGCCGGGGTGGTCGGCGTCGGCTTCGGGGTCCTGCTGTGCACGGGTATCGCGCACGGGGTCCGCAATTCCGGAATCGAATTCCCCGCCGCCGGTTTCCCGGGTCGTGACGTGATCGGCGCCCTGGCCGAACTGATCTTCGTACGCTACGTCTGGGCCTTCGAACTCACCGGCGCACTGCTGATCGCCGCCACCATCGGTGCCATGTTGCTGGCCCACCGGGAGCCGTTCGGTCCGAAACTCGGCCAGCGGGAACTGTCACGCCGGCGGTTCCGCGACGCCGGGCACCGGCCCACCCCGCTGCCCACCCCCGGCGTCTACGCCCGGCACAACGCGGTGGACATCCCGGCGCGGCTACCGGACGGATCGTTCGAGGAGCTGTCGGTCTCGACCATTCTGCGGCACCGCCGCACCCAGGCACTCACCGATGCCGCGGTGCTCTCGGTCGGCTCCGCGCCGGCCCCGGGATCCGACGACGCCCGCACCGCCCGCCCGGCCGACGAGGAAGGTATCCGGTGAATCCCGAGAACTATCTGTTCCTGTCCGCGCTACTGTTCACCATCGGCGCCGCGGGCGTGCTGTTGCGGCGTAACGCGATCATCGTCTTCATGTGCATCGAGCTCATGCTCAACGCGGTAAACCTCGCGTTCGTCACCTTCGCGCGGATGCACGCGAACCTCGACGGCCAGGTCTTCGCCTTCTTCACCATGGTGGTCGCCGCGGCCGAGGTCGTGGTCGGTCTGGCCATCATCGTCACCATTTTCCGCGCCCGCCGCTCGACCTCGGTCGACGACGCCAACCTGCTGAAGTTCTGACGTGGATACCGCAACGCTGTGGCTGCTGCCCGCCCTGCCCCTCGCCGGCGCCGCCGTACTGCTGCTCACCGGGCGTCGCTCCGACGCATGGGGTCATCTGCTCGCCACCGTGACCGCGCTGGCCTCCTTCGTGGTGGCGGTGATCGCCTTCGCCGGGATGCTCGGCCGGGACGGCGCCGATCGCGCGGTGGCGCTGGATCTGTTCAGCTGGGTACCGATAGCCGGACTCCAGGTCGACTTCGGGCTCGCGCTGGACCAGCTGTCGATCTGTTTCGCCCTGCTCATCACCGGCGTCGGCTCGCTCATCCACATCTACTCCGTCGGATATATGAGCCACGATCCCGGCCGCCGCCGGTTCTTCGCCTACCTGAACCTGTTCCTCGCGGCCATGCTGCTGCTGGTGCTGGCGAACAACTATCTGGTGCTGTACCTGGGCTGGGAGGGCGTCGGTCTGGCCTCGTATCTGCTGATCGGGTTCTGGTACCACAAACCGTCGGCGGCCACGGCCGCCAAGAAGGCGTTCGTGGTCAACCGGGTCGGCGATATGGGCCTGGCCATCGCCATGATGATCATGTTCGCCACCTTCGGGTCCCTCGATTTCGGTGCGGTGTTCACCGCGGCCCCCGGGGCGAGCGACGCGACACTCACTGCCGTCGGCCTGTTCCTGCTGCTGGCCGCCTGCGGTAAATCCGCCCAGGTGCCACTGCAATCGTGGCTCGGCGACGCCATGGAGGGCCCCACCCCGGTATCAGCGCTCATCCACGCGGCCACCATGGTCACCGCGGGTGTGTACCTGATCGCCCGCTCGAACCCCCTCTACGATCTCGCGCCCACCGCCCGGACCGCGGTGGTGGTGGTCGGCGCGGTGACCCTGCTGTTCGGCGCGATCATCGGTTGCGCCAAGGACGACATCAAGAAGGCGCTGGCCGCCTCCACCATGAGCCAGATCGGCTACATGGTGCTGGCCGTCGGCCTCGGTCCCGCGGGATACGCGGTGGCCATCATGCATCTGCTGACCCACGGCTTCTTCAAGGCGGGCCTGTTCCTCGGGGCGGGTTCGGTCATGCACGCCATGGACGACGAAACCGATATGCGGCGGTACGGCGGATTGCGCACCCTGCTGCCGATCACCTACCTCACCTTCGGTCTCGGGTATCTCGCCATCATCGGTGTCCCGCCGTTCGCCGGGTTCTTCTCCAAGGACCGCATCATCGAAGCGGCCTTCGCCGCCGAAGGCGCCGCCGGCCCGATCCTGGGCACCGTCACTCTGCTGGGCGCCGGCCTCACCGCCTTCTATATGACGCGGGTGATGCTGCTGACCTTCTTCGGCGAACGCCGCTGGAAGCCCGATACCCACCCGCACGAATCCCCTGCCGTGATGACGGGCCCGATGATCCTGCTGGCGCTCGGGTCGGTCGGCGCCGGAGCGGTTTTCGTCTGGGGGTCCTCACTACAGAACTGGCTGGCACCGGTCGTCGGCGAGCACCACGGTGAACCGATCCTGCCGGTCCCGGTGATCACCGGGCTCGCCCTCGCGGTGGTCGCGGCGGGCGTCGCGGTCGCCTACCGGCAGTACGGGCGCAGCGCGGTGCCCGACAGCGCACCGCAGGAGGTGACCGCACTGACCTTCGCGGCGCGGCGCGATCTCTACGGGGACGCCGTCAACGAGGCCGCCTTCATGCGGCCCGGCCGCCACCTGACCCGCGCCCTGGTCTTCCTCGACAGCCGCGGTATCGACGGTCTCGTCAACGGCACCGCCGCGGTTATCGGCGGTCTGTCCGCGCGGGCCCGCCGGATCCAGACCGGTTTCGTCCGTTCGTATGCCCTGTCCATGTTCACCGGCGCGGCCCTGGTGGCCGCAGCCCTGCTGGCCGTGAGGATCTGGTGAGCGCCGTGCCCTGGTTGTCCGTGCTCTGGCTGTTGCCCCTGGTGGGCGCGGCGGTCGTACTCCTGCTGCCGGCCGCGCAGCGACTACTGGCCCGCTGGGTCGGCCTGCTGTTCACCGTGGCCACCTTCGGTGTGGCGCTGGGGGTGGCGGCGGCCTTCCAACCCGGTGGCGAGCAGTTCCAGTTCGTCGAATCCCGCACCTGGATACCGGCGTTCGGTGCCGGATACACCCTCGGCGTGGACGGGATCGCGCTGGTTCTGGTACTGCTCACCGCCGGTCTGGTCCCGCTGCTCGTCGTCGCCGGCTGGCACGACGACCGCGAGGTCGGCACCGGGAAACGGGTGGCACACACCTACATCGCGCTCACCCTCTTGGTGGAGGCGATGGTGCTGGTGTCCTTCCTGTCCCTGGACATCCTGCTGTTCTACGTGTTCTTCGAGGCCATGCTGATCCCGATGTACTTCCTCATCGGCGGTTTCGGGCCACGCACCGACAACGCGCAGGTCCGGCAGCAGCGTTCCCGCGCCGCGGTGAAGTTCCTGCTGTACAACCTGTTCGGCGGCCTGATCATGCTCGCCGCGGTGATCGGCCTCTATGTACTCACCGTCCAGCAGGACCTCGGCGCGGACGGCGCCGGAACCTTCGACCTGCGCACCGTGGTCGCGGCCGCCAACTCCGGGCAGCTCGGCGCCGGACCGGCGGTGCTCAACGCCCTGTTCCTCGGTTTCATGTTCGCGTTCGCGGTCAAGGCGCCGCTGTGGCCGCTGCACACCTGGCTGCCGGACGCCGCCGTCTCCGCGACCCCGGCGAGCGCGGTGCTGATGATGGCGGTGGTCGACAAGGTCGGCACCTTCGGCATGCTGCGCTACTGCCTGCTGCTGTTCCCCGCCGCGGTCGACACCTATGCGCCGCTGGTGATCACGCTGGCCGTGATCGGCATCCTCTACGGTGCGCTGCTGGCCATCGGCCAGACCGATGTGATGCGACTCATCGCCTACACCTCTATCTCGCACTTCGGCTTCATCGTGCTCGGTATCTTCGCCATGACCAGCCAGGCCCAGACCGGCGCGACTCTGTACATGGTCAATCACGGGCTGTCCACGGCGGCACTGTTCCTGGTGGCCGGTTTCCTGGTGTCGCGGCGCGGCAGCCGGCTCATCGCCGACTACGGCGGAGTCCAGAAGGTGGCGCCGGTGCTGGCCGGATCGTTCTTCATCGCCGGCCTGGCCACGCTCTCCCTGCCCGGACTCGCCCCGTTCGTCAGCGAATTCCTGGTCCTGATCGGCACATTCAGCAGGTATCAGGTAGCCGCGGTGATCGCCGCCGCCGCGCTGGTCCTGGCGGCGATCTATGTGCTGTGGCTGTACCAGCGGATGATGACGGGGCCGGTCCGCGAGGGCAGCGAACACATCCGGGACCTGGTGCCGCGCGAACTCGTGGTCGTGGTGCCGCTGCTCGGCGCCCTGATCTTCTTCGGTCTCTATCCGAAACCGGTACTGGACTTCATCGATCCCGCGGTGAACCAGACCCTCACCACGGTCGGCAGTGTCGATCCCGCACCGCCGGTCCCGGCCCGGCCGGAGGCGGCGAACCCCGGAGGTGTGCGTCATGAGCGCTGAGTTGTCCGCCGGCACGGTCCTGGCCGCGACCGTACCGGCGCCGAGTATCGAATACCACGTGCTGGCGCCGATCCTCATCGTGTTCGGCGCGGCGGTGGTGGGCGTGCTGGTGGATGCGTTCTTCCCGCGCCCGTGGCGGTATCTCGCGCAGCTGGTACTGACCCTGGTGGCCCTGGGGGCCGCGCTGGTCGCCGTGCTGCTGCTGTCCGGGACCGCGACGACGGCAGCGGTCGGCGCGGTCGCGGTCGACGGGGTCACCCTTTTCCTCCAGGGCACCCTGCTGATCGTCGGCATCCTGTCGGTGCTGTTCGTCGCCGAACGCGGGCCGCTGCCCCGGCCGCGCTCCGGGCCGGGTACCTGGAGCCGCGCCGCCGCGGCCGCCGACTACGGGATGGACGCGTTCACCCCGCAGGCCTCCGCCGTCCCGGGCAGCGGGGCCGAGCGGTCGGCCGCGACCGCGGGCATCACACCCACCGAGGTCTTCCCGCTGTTGCTGCTGGCGCTGGGCGGCCTGCTGCTGTTCCCGGCCGCCAACGATCTGCTCACCATGTTCGTCGCGCTGGAGGTGCTCTCGCTGCCGCTGTACCTGCTGTGCGGTCTGGCCCGGCGGCGCCGGCTGCTCTCGCAGGAGGCGGCGCTCAAGTACTTCCTGCTGGGCGCGTTCTCCTCGGCTTTCTTCCTGTACGGGGTCGCGCTGCTCTACGGCCAGACCGGAACGGTCCGCCTCGCCGGAATCGCCGACGCGCTCGCCGCCGAGACCGGCGCGCCCACCCTGGCGCTGCTGGGTGTGGCCATGCTGGCCGTGGGTCTGCTGTTCAAGATCGGCGCGGTGCCGTTCCAGGCGTGGGTGCCCGATGTGTATCAGGGCGCGCCGACACCGATCACCGCGTTCATGGCGGCGGCGACCAAGATCGCCGCGCTGGGTGCCCTGCTGCGCGTGCTGTCCGTGGGTGTCGCGGAGATCGCCGGAGACTGGCGGCCGGTGCTGGCCGCCGTCGCCGTGGCCACCATGGTGGTCGGCGCGATCCTGGCGATCACACAGACCGATATGAAGCGGATGCTCGCCTATTCGTCCATCGCGCATACCGGCTTCCTGCTCACCGCGCTGGCCGCCGCCGACGACCGCGGCATCGCCGCGACCCTGTTCTATCTGTTCGTCTACGGCCTTGGCACCCTGGGCGCCTTCGCGATCGTGAGCATGGTGCGCGACGCCGACGGGACGGAGGCGACAGCGCTGTCGCGCTGGGCCGGGCTCGGCCGCCGCGCCCCGTGGCTCGCCACCATGTTCGCGCTGCTGCTGCTGTCGTTCGCCGGCATCCCGATCACCGCGGGATTCGTCGCGAAGTTCGCGGTCTTCCAGGCCGCGGCCGGTAGTGACGCCGGTCTGCTGGTAATCGTCGGCGTACTGGCCAGCGCGATCGCCGCGTTCTTCTATATCCGGGTGATCGTGCTGATGTTCTTCACCGATCCGCCGGCCGACCCACCCGAGATCGTCGGTCCGCCCGCCGCGACCACAGTGGCGGGCATCGCGGCACTGACCACCCTGATCTTCGGCATCGTTCCGCAACCCCTGCTGGAGCTCGCCGACCGCGCCGGCGAATTCGTGCGGTAGCCGGGAGTGCCGCCGACTCAGGCTTCCAGACCGCACAGTTTCCGGACCGCCGTGTGCTCGGCCGGGGACAGCCCGGCGGGCCACGCGTTGATCTCGGCCCAGGGCGGATTCGGTTTGGCGCCCGGCGGCGGCGTCTCCCCCATCGACTGGTAGATCACCGACCACAGACAGCGGTAGTTGACCGTCACCGTCGCGGTTTCCGCGCTGCGCAGTCCGCGCTGCCGCAGCATGTCGTAGAACACGCGGTCGCATATCGGCGCCAGCGGGCGGGGATGAGGCCGAAATGCGCTACCAGGTGGAACGAGCCGGGCAGCAGAAAAAGCAGTTGGTGTCCACATGCACATCGCTGGATTCATCGTCCACGGGCGGCCGCGAACCGTCCGGTCGGCACAGGGCCCGCCGGGTGATCACATAAGTCGACCCCGATCGAAACGCGGGGTGACGGTAGCCGCACGCGGTGAACGGCGGCGGAACACGGCGTGTCCCGCGCGCTGTCCGGTCGGCGCACCGTCCCGGCTCCACTGTGGCAATACGCACACTTCACATTTGTTGATTAGCGCAAGCAACAAATTTATAGTTGATTAGCGTAAGCAACTAGATTTGGAGCACGCATGAGAGTTCCCCCCGACACCGCACAGGGCATCCTCGACGAACTGTTCCTCATCAGTCGAGCCCTCCGCCGGTCCCTCGCACAACCGGAGGAGGGCCGGTTGCTGCCGGGCGGGATCAGCGTCCTGGTCAACCTGGAAACGGCCGGTCCGTGCCGGCAGGTCGACCTCGCCACCCAGATAGGTATCAGCGCCTCGGCCATGAGCCGGCACATCACCGAACTGGTCGCCGACGGTTATGTCCTACGCAATACCGATCCCAGCGACGGGCGCGCCATCCGCGTCGAGGTCTCCCCCGCCGGCCACGAACTACTCGCCCGGATCCGGGAATCACGGGTCCGGGGCCTGCAGGAGGTGCTGGCCGACTGGACCGTGGACGACGCCGAACACGCCCACCAGATCCTGCACATACTCCGGAGCCGACTCATCGCCCGGGACAGTCGCCACGCCGCGACCGACAACCAGAAACATCCGCACAGCTCACAGTCCGCGGACACGCAGCGCAGCGTCACCGAAGAACACGAGCCGGAATCGAAAGAGAGTCAGGAAATAGATGTCTAGTCCAGTCGAGGCGGTGACGCGGCAAGACCCTTACGCGATGAGCCACCGTGAGGTTCTCGAATCGCTCACCGGGCTACTGGCCGCTCTGTTCACCGCGCTGCTCAGTACCACGATCGTGGCGACCGCGCTGCCCACGATCATCGGCGATCTACAGGCCTCGCAGACCGCCTACGCATGGGTCATCACCACCGCGCTGCTGGCCAATGCGGCATCCACCCCCATCTGGGGCAAACTCGCCGACCTCTTCAACAAGAAGGTCCTGGTCCAGACGGCCATCGTCATCTTCGTGGCGGGCTCGGTCCTCGCCGGTTTCGCCCACGATGTGACACTGCTGCTGACCGCCCGCGTCGTCCAGGGCATCGGTATGGGCGGTCTGACCGCCCTCGTCGTCGCCATCATCGGCAGTATCGTCGCGCCGCGGGAACGGGGCCGGTACTCCGGCTATATGGGCGCGGTGATGGCGGTCTCCATGTCGGGCGGACCCATTCTCGGCGGTGTCATCGTGGACAGCCCGCTCGGCTGGCGCTGGTGCTTCTTCGTCTGCGTACCACTCGCACTGATCGCGTTGTTCCTACTGCAGCGCACGCTGCGGCTGCCCACCGAACGCAAGGACGACGTGTCCATCGACTGGCTCGGTGCCGTCCTGATGACCGCCGGTGTCTCGATTCTGCTGATCTGGGTCTCCTTCGCGGGGAAGACCGGCTACTACGAGTGGTTCTCCCGGGAATCGCTGCTGTACGTGCCGGCGGGCCTGGCGCTGCTCGCGGCGACCGTATGGGTGGAGGCCCGCGCGAAGTCGCCGATCATGCCACTGCGGATCGTCACCGAGCGCACCACCGGCCTGGCGATCATCGCCTCCGTCGCGGTGGGTATCGGGATGTTCGGCGCCACCACCTTCCTCGGCCAGTACTTCCAGACCTCGCGCGGCTATTCACCGACGATCGCCGGCGTCCTGACCATTCCGATGGTCGCGGGCATGCTCGTCGCCTCGGTGGTCTCCGGCCAGCTGATCACCCGGTTCGGCAAGTGGAAGGGATTCGTCGTCGGTGGCGCCACCCTGCTGGTGGTCGGTTTCGCGCTGCTCTCCGCACTCGACCACGAAACCAACCTGTGGCTGGTCAGCGCGTACATCGCGGTGGTGGGCCTGGGCGTCGGCATGATGATGCAGAACCTGGTGCTGGCCGTGCAGAACACGGTGAGTGTGCGCGATATCGGCGCGGCCTCCAGCAATGTCGCCTTCTTCCGCACCTTCGGCGGCGCCATCGGGGTCTCGGTGCTGGGTTCGGTGCTGGCGACCCGCGTCGGCGAGCTGTCGGCCCAGGGGTTCGCCCGGCTGGGTATCCAGACCGCCTCGGGTGGCGGCAGCAATCTCGACCTGGACAGCCTGCCCGCACCGATCGCCACCATCGTGCGCGCCTCCTACGGCGACGCGACCGGCCGGATCTTCCTGATCGCCGCGTTCGCGGCGGTGGTCGCGCTCCTGGCGACCACGCTGTTGCCGAACCGCCCGCTGCGCCGCACGATCGATATCGACCCCGAACTCGATCCGATGGGCTCCGATGACGAGCCGGACCGGACGGGCGGGGCGGAGTCCGGCGAATTCGCCCGCCGGGAACCCGCGCTGCAGAACTGAGCGAGTACCGCTCCCGTAGGACCCGGGTATCACTGCGATACCCGGGGTCTTCCGTAGGTATCCGGCCGCGGGCGGCCGGATACCCGGTGGCCGATGCCGGGCACCGGGCGCGGCCGTCCCGATCAGCTCCAGAGCACGGCGATCAGCACATTCACGATCGCCAGCCCACCCGCCGCGTCCGGCATCCATGCGGGATCCTTCCCACGCTTGGCGTCGGCCCGGCCCATTTCGGCGAAGGCGGCGACCAGCACGGAGATCACTAGCTTGATCCCGATCTTCACCATGTTCAGGTCTTTGTCCAGGGAGGTCAGTGACTCCGCCATGCCGACCAGCACCACCCCGGTGATGATCTGCGCCCGGGCGCCCCAGACCATCACCTCGTTCACGGTGGGCCGACCGGCGGCATATCCGCCGACCACCGCTGCCATACCGAGCAGATGGGTGACGACCACGACGTTGTAGACGATTTCTGACACGTTCACGTTGCAAGATCCTGCCAAATACGGTGTTTGTAGGGCATTTTGGCACCGATGCGGTGCGGCGAAGCGGTCGCCCGCGCCTACGCAGGTCACGCAGGACGCCCGGCAACAACGTCACCGCCACAGACACATCCGCCGGACTCCCGGGGGTCACCGAAGCCCTGGCCGCCTCAACCGACGCAGTGCCAGCAGGACAGTGAACCGGCTGGTCCGCTCCACCAGTGTGGCGATCGCCGACGGGCGGGAGCCCGTCACCAGATCGCCTTCCCAGTGGCCGGCGATCTGCCGGGTTTCGACCTCGACCGGACGCTCACTGATGGGCACGAGTTCTCGGATCACGCCGCGCCCGTCAGGCCTTCGGGCCCGCTTCGGGTGTCGCATCGGACCTCCGGTGCGCAGCCGCTGTGTCGGGGTGCGGTCGATCGCCGTGCGCCGCGGGTCGAACAGTGCCGGATAGATCGCTTCGTGGGAGATCCGCATCGCCGGGTGGTCGGGCACGGCGCGCGCATCGGCGACTGCCGGCGATCCCGGCCGGCGGGTCGTGGCTACCGCGTCAGACCTCGACCTGCGAGCCCATGATCACGGTCCGCTCACGCGGCAGACCGAAGTAATCGGCGGCGTCGGAGGTGATGAAGGAAGTGGCGATGAACAGGCGTTTACGCCAGGCCGCCATGGTGGCAGCATCGCCTTTCTTCAGTTCGATCTTGGATAGGAAGTAGGAGGCGTCGTCCACCGAGATCGGGCCTTCCGTGTGGGCCGGATCCAGCCCACGCAAGATGTGCGGCACCTGAGGGGTTTCCATGTAGCCGTGATAGATGGTGACGTGGATGATGCCGTCCTCGGTGTATCCGAGCGCGTCGATGTGAACGCGGTCGGGTTCGGCGACACGGGGAACCGGACGAGTGTCCAGCGATAGGATCACGACGTGTTCGTGTAGTACGTGGTTGTGCTCGACGTTGGCGCGCATCGCCAAGGGCGTGGTCCGGCTGCCGCGGTTGAGGAACACGGCGGTGCCGGGGGCCCGGGTCAATGGTGATTCACCATCTCGGAGTCGATCGACGAAGTCACGCAGCGGCCCCTCGGCTTTTTCCCGTGCGGCGGTGACGACGACACGGCCACGGGCCCAGGTGATCATCACAGTGAACGCAGTGAGTCCGATCAGCAGCGGTAGCCATGCACCGTGCACCAGCTTGGTCAGATTCGCCGCCAGGAACAGTGCGTCGATGGCCAGCAGTGGGATCGCGCCGAGCAACACCAGCCACAGCGGGGTGCGCCATTTCGTATGGGCCACGTAGAAGAACAGCAGTGTCGTGATGGTGATGGTGGCGGTCACCGCCATACCGAATGCGTAGGCCAGTGCCGCCGACGACTGGAAGGCGAAGACCAGCGTCAACACCGACACCATGAGCAGCCAGTTGATCCAGGGAACGTAGATCTGACCGATGGTCGATTCGGAGGTGTGGGCGATGCGCAGCCGGGGCAGATATCCCAGCTGCACTGCTTGGGAGGCCACCGAGAAGGCACCGGTGATCACCGCCTGGGAGGCGATCACCGTCGCGGCGGTGGCCAGCAATACCAGCGGTAGCCGCGCCCAGCCGGGTGCGAGCAGGAAGAACGGGCCACTGACTGTGGCAGGGTCGCCCAATATCAATGCGCCTTGCCCGAAATAGCTCAGGGTGCAGGCGGGCAACACCAGCCCCAGCCATCCCCGGGTGATGGCCTTGCGTCCGAAATGGCCCATATCGGCGTACAGTGCCTCGGCGCCGGTGACCGCGAGGACGATGGCAGCGAGGGCGAAGAACGCGATGTGGAAATGCCCGATGGCGAAACCCAGCGCATAGGTCGGCGACAGAGCTTTCAGGATTTCTGGATGATGGATGATCTCCGCGACGCCGAGGGCGCCGATTGCCAGGAACCACAGGATCATCACCGGCCCGAACAATCGCCCCACCGCGGCGGTGCCGCGGCGCTGCACAGCGAACAGGGCGATGATGATCACCACCGTGATCGGGATGATCAGGTTCTCCAGGTCGGGTTCGACGATCTTCAGTCCCTCCACCGCGGAAAGCACCGAGATGGCGGGCGTGATCATGCTGTCGCCGAAGAACAGAGCGGCACCGAAGATTCCGACCCCGGCCAGCACCGCGGCTGCACGGCGGTCCCGCGTTCCGCCGAGACGCCGCAGCAGCGTGATCAATGCCATGATCCCGCCTTCACCATCGTTGTCGGCGCGCATCACCAACGAGATGTAGGTAAGGGTGACTATGACCATCACCGACCAGAAGATCAGCGACACCACCCCGTAGACATTCGCCGTGCCGACCGGCACCGGATGCGGATCCTCCGGATTGAACACCGTCTGCAAGGTATAGATCGGACTGGTGCCGATATCACCGAACACCACACCCAGCGCACCCACCACCACCGCGGCACGCACCGGGTCGCGACCCGCGGTGTGCGCCGACGTACCGGACTGTGTCTCGGTCACCATCTGTCCTGCTCCTCCTCGACAGGGCACGCGCAATATCGTGCCCTGGTGAACCGCAAGCCTGCGCCGGCGATCCCCCGCACGCACGCCGGGCGGGTGTCCCCATGGCCCTGCGGACACGGCGGTCGCCTCATTCAGCCAGACAGTGCCCCGCAACACCAGCAGCCCGGCGTTCGGATTCCGTAAGGATTCCGGTCCCGGGGCCGAGCGGAGAGCACAGTGAACCCATCATCCATTCGGACTCTGGGAGGCATCACCATGCCGCCACGACAGGTGTTACGACCTTTTCTGGCCAGGTACCGCTACAGCGGACCACTACTGACCCTCGTGTTCGCGGTGGCCGCCTTCCTCGCCGGTGTCGGGGAAGCCGGTGGTGGCTGGGCGATCGCGGCACCACTCGCTCTGGGCGCATTCGCCGCAGCCGTGGTGTGCCTGGGCTGGGACCTATGGCTACACCCCTGACTCTCCGACACCCGCGCCCCGCGACGGGGTTGCCCGGCGGCCTATCCGGCCGCACAACCGCCGACTGTGCGCTGCCCACGGGCTGCTTCTAGGCTCGCAGAGTGTTGGTTGACCCGAATAGTGGCAGTAGCCGGTCGAAGATGTCGCTGAAGCGGATCCCCGTGCCGGCGGCACGGGCGGTCGTGGACTGCGGCATCTACCGTGACGGGCAACGGCTGGCAGGCCGGTTCGGTTTCGCCGAGGCCCTGGCACAGGTCCGCGACAACGACAGCGGCGAAGACGGGTTCGTGTGGCTGGGCCTGCACGAACCCGATATCGACCAGATGAGTGAGGTCGCCGCCGTCTTCGGGCTCCACCCACTGGCTGTGGAAGATGCCGTGGCCGGGCGGCAACGCCCGAAGCTGGAACGCTACGACGACACCCTGGTGTTCGGAATGCGGACCGTGGCCTACGTCGAGCACGATATGCACACCTCCAGCGAGATCGTGCTCACCGGAGAAATACTGATCTTCCTCGGCACCGACTTCGTCGTCGCCGTCCGCCACGGCGAGCATTCCGGTTTGCGGGCCGTCCGAGCGGACCTGGAATCCGACCCCGAACGACTGCGGCTCGGCCCCGGCGCGGTATTGCACGCCATCGCCGACCACGTCGTCGACACCTACCTCGATGTCGTTCAGGAAATCGAAACCGATGTCGAGGAGATGGAGCAGGAAGTGTTCACCCCACGCTCCCGCCTCACCATCGAATCGATCTATCAGCTCAAACGCGAAATCGTGGAACTGCGCCGCTCGGTGATACCGCTGGCCCTGCCACTGCAGATGCTCACCCGGCCCGAATCCGGCCTGAACAAAGAGATACGCCGCTACCTGCGAGATGTCACCGACCACCACACCACCGCCGCCGAACGCGTCCACGACTTCGACGACGCACTCTCCGCGCTGATCAGCGCAACCCTGGCCCGTATCGCGGTGCGGCAGAACACCGATATGCGAAAAATCTCCGCGCTGGTCGCCCTCGCCGCTGTCCCCACCATGATCGCCGGGATCTACGGCATGAACTTCGAGCACATGCCCGAACTCAAACAGGTCTGGGGCTACCCCACCGTACTGGCGGTGATGGTACTGACCTGCAGCGGATTGGTCGTGATGTTCCGCCGCAACGGCTGGCTCTAGTAAATCCCGCTGTACCCTGTGCTGCACGGTTTCTTGCCCGCACCGGCCACAGGCGAAGCGCTGCATTCGATCCTCTTCTTCGGTGGTAACGGGCTGGCCGGTCACCTGGCCGTGCTCGCCGCCGGCGCCGGTATCGCGCTACTGGTCACACTCGGGATCGATGTGATCAAACGGCGCCGCAATCCCGATGCCGCGCCCCCGCGCGGTACTCACCGAACCGGACCAGCCGCTGCGGTCCCGCCCTTGACCCCGGTGGTGCCGTCGATCCGGTGAAGCGCGGCTCCTTGGCAGAGGGCGGTCAACAGAATCCGATCACAGAAGATCCGCAGGCGCGGGATCCGGGTGAACATGTCCTCTCGATCGCGCCGCGCGAACTCGGCGAGCCTATCCAGGTGCTCATCGGTTATGGGCTCGTACGAGCGTTCGCAGACCTCATGTTCTTCGGCCACAACGCCACTGTAGGGCCGAGGCAGATGTCGGGGACCGGATTTCTACGGGCCGGGATTTCAGGATTCGCCGCAGGAGCCGAAGAAACGGCATTCGATGAGCACCACTGGCTCCCGTCCCTGTTCGGCCAGCCGTTGGAGCTCGACCGGTGAGGTATGGGTGAGCATCAGCTCAGGTCGACTTCACGGGGTGGCGTTCGCTCCCGTAGGTCGGTGAACGCCTCGACATCTTTTGGTGTGAGGCCGAACTCGCGGGCGGCCGCGACGAGTCTGGACCCGAGCCCGGCAGGGTATTCGGTCACTGCCTCGGTGGCTGCGCAGGCGGGTTCCTTCTGTCTGTCGTGCTCGTTGTACCGGTGTGCGTTAGCCACGCATGCTCCTGGTGGATTATCGTCGACCGGTCGATGCCCGGTGACGAACACTGCGGCCCGCAGCCGCGATACATCACCTCTATAGGGGCTCAGGCAACTGGCGGAGAGCGCGATAGCCCTCGGCGCTTCCCTCATGCCGTGCAGCCGTCCCTTAACAGAATGCCGCCAGCCCGTTGTGTTGTGGTGGCAACCGGGCTGGCGGCGGGAGTCGGGCAGGTTATCCGTGAGGGCGCTGCCGTGCCGTCGATTCTACGGCGCTCGTTGCCTGTTGAGGGTGGTTTTCGAGTATTCGGCCTGCGGGACTGATGCGGGCTGGGGCAGTCTCCAGGAGGGAACCGGTAGTCGTAGACCAGGCCAGGACAGCGTAGCGATTGCGGCGCCCGCGAGGACCGCGAGCGTGATGAGAACGAGCCGATGCGCCCCGGAACCGCCGCCGTACTGGATGATCGCGCCCAGATTCCACAGGGTGTGCACGGCGATGAGGGCCAGGAGGGCGCGGTAGCGGTAGTAGACGTAGACGGCCGTCGCTCCCCAGAACAGCGCGCCTGCGGCCGGCCAGATGCCTGATAGAGGTGAATCGCTCCGCGGCCGGCCGCGGAGATGGTGATGGCGAGCGCTAGCGCCACCGCGCCCCGGGTGTTGGTGGTCCAGCGCACCGGCAGCGCGGAAAGTACCAGGACCGGCAGCGCGGCGAAGAACGGCTCCTCAAGGGCGCCGGCGAGCAAGATCCGGATTCCGGCCAAGCGGCCAGGATCGGAGTCGGGTTCTCCGGCGCGTGCCGCCGCGCCGGGTCCATTGAAAGCCAGGGCAGCGATCAGCGCCGCCGCGGCGAAGATTCCCGCCGCGTAGAGCCAGCGCCGCGGATGGGATTCCGGTGGGTTCGGCAAACGGTGCAGGGGGCTGGCGCCGTGTACCCGTGTGATCGCGAGAGCGATCCCGGCGAGGGCGAGGCTTTGAATCAGAATTGTGACGATGGTCGTGGTCAGCGCGGTTTGCGCCCCGACCGCGGCATCCGCGGTGTCCGCTGGCCCTGCCCCGCCGCGAGATATCGCCAGATAGTCCGAGACCGAGTCGGTCATGATCAGCGTCCAGTAGACCGCGGTGTAGAGCGCAAGAGCGACCCCTGTCGAGACGGCCAGTACTCGTAGCAGGTAGGCGCCCGCGCCGAGGACGGCACTGGTGCGGTGCGAGTCGGGGTTGCCCTGTTCCATATCGACGATTGAACCGTTCGGAGGTTTCTGGCGACCCCGGGTGTCACACGGCCGGTGTGCCATGTCACCGCATTTCGGGCCCGACACTGCGGTAGCTCGTTGTCGCCGAACCGAGGCGGCCAGGGCTACTCGCGCCCTTCGCCTCACGGGTCGCGTGGGCGGTCGTGCTTGCGCCCACGGCCCTCCGCGCACACGGCCGCGGCGTAGGTGTGTCCGTGGTGGCCATCGGTGTCCAGAGTGTGAGGAGTAGGACAGGACCCCGAAGCCACGGGCCCGGTCCGACCCTGGGCGCCGAACCGCAC
>NZ_BDCU01000069.1 GCF_001618425.1 Nocardia fusca NBRC 14340 | reverse complement strand
AAAGGTGCGCTGGAAGCAGCCCTCCTGGGGCGCGATACAGTCCTCCAACCCCTCCTGATCGAAGGAGTATCCATGCCCAGATCGCCCGATGACGTTCTGACCCAGCTAATCGCCGATTGCCGCAGATCTGGGTGGGCGTCCTCGACGATTCCGTTTTTCTACTTCCAGAGTTTTGCGCGTGCGAGCGGCTGGGAGCCGGTAGCGACCAGACGTGGCGATCCGGCGATCTCCCGACTCAGACCGAACACAAGAGGTGACGCCACCCCGCAGTCGATCAGCGCCATAACTGGTCTGGACGAACAGGCGCTCCATGTTGATGGCGCGCATCTTCATTCGGTTCCCGACATTGTGGTGATGCACTCGACCACGCCGAACTCGACTCCAACGCGGATCTGGAAGCCGCGGTTCGAGATCGTGCATTCACATGCCGTGAAACACGGCGTGTTCTTCGTGGGAAGCGGACGGCAGACGTTCCTGGCGACGGCAGTGGATGACTGCGGATTGCGATTCGATCCCCATTGCATGGCTCCAGCAGACAAGCGGGCGCGGGACGCTTGGACGCTGCTTACCACCTATGGCGATGTCCACGAACACCGATGGGACACCCCGGACACACTGCTCTTCGTCCACAACCGCGCTGTTCTGCATGGCCGGGCGAAAGCAGCCGAGAACGAAGAGCGCGAGCTCACCAGAATCGCTTACAAGACAAGGATTCTGAAGTGACAATGCCATACGGCTACGAGCAATTTTGGGTCAAGGCAAAGCTGTTCATTAACCGAGCGATGGACCCGTCCGATGATCGGACTGAAGATGAAAAGCAACTGTGGGCTGCCCTCGCGCTCGAATTGCTGGCGAAAGCGGCATTGTGCAAGGTCTCGCCCACCCTGGTGGCTGAGCCGACCGACGACGGAACTCACGTCCTGAAAGCTGCTGGCTTAATCGAGGGTGAGACACACTTCACAACCGCGCGTGCATCAACGATCTTTAAGCGGTGTGAGCGAGTGTTCCGGCCTTTCAGTGCGGAGGAGGCTTCCAAGATCTCAAACGGTAGAAACGAGTACCTCCACGGTGCCGCGTTGGGTATCACTAGGATTCCGGCACATGCGTGGTGGCCGCAGTTCTGGGCTCAGATCGACATTCTTCTTGCTGCGCAGGGCAGCGATGTTTCCATGCTCGTCGGAGGAGATCGAACCGATACAGTCGAGGAACATCTCGCGCGGAACAGACAGAATGTTCAAAATCAGGTGATGGCACGAATCTCTGCTGCCAAGCAATCTTTGACTCGTTTCCGCGATGGTCGGATGAGCGGACCAGAACAAGCCAAGTGGGAGTCAGCATCGCAATGGTCACCCATAATGGCCTACCGAACTATCACAGATTGCCCCGCATGCGGGAACGGCGGGTGGTTGGAGGGTGAAGAAATCGTCGATCGGCGTGTCACCGAATACGGCGCCGACGAGCGGGACCACTTCGTCGGAACGATTGCAGAAGTGGATATAGCTCCCGACTATTTCAGTTGCCCGACATGCCATCTCGTTCTTGAGAGATCCGAACTAATCGCAGCCACAGATCTGACCGATGACGCGTTCACCGTCGAACTTGATCCGGAAGACATGGACGATTGGCCCGACGAGGCGGAGTATGGCAACGACTGATGTTCTCGCTGAACTCCGGTCACCTTGGTGCTATGACCGGCATGCCGAGTCCGACCGGTGCGACGCGTGCCAGCCGCTTGGTCTCCTCTCGTTTCTGCCGCAGGTAGGTGAGGGTGAGGTCGATGCCCTCAACCTCACCGAGCCAGTTCTCGCGCTCGGCGCGTACTCGGCGGGCCTGCAGGTCTTCCTCGATCTCGTCGAGCCGGGGCAGCATTTTCGGGTCTATGGCGAGCATTGGGCAGCGCAAGCAAGAGTGCTCATGCTGGCAAGGTGAACCGTATGGTCGTGTGCAACCGCCCAGCTCGACCTTGCGTCGGTCGAAGTGCTGTTGGAATTCGTCCCATTCGGTGTCGGTGATCTGCCGGTATTCTTCGTCCGGTCGCAGTTGGCGGCGGCGGTCGAGGTGAGCTTGGTAGTGGCGGACGATGTCTTCGTTGAAGACGGTGACGTAGCCGCGGAAGGTTTCGAGGTTGAGGTGGCCGAGCAGGGCGGCGCCTATGTGGATGGGCAGGCCGCTGTTGGCCAGGTCCGTGGCGAAGAGCCTGCGGAAGTCGTGTGGTGTGAAGTGCATGCCCGTGAATGCGGGGTCGGTTGCTGCGATCTCGGTGCAGGTGTCTTTGAGCCAGGTCAGGATGGTCACCGCGGACAGGACTCGGCGGCTGTGGCCGTAGCGGCGTTGGAACAGATGTGGCATCGGTTCGGTCCAGACCCGGTCGTGCTGGTCGTAGCGGGAAATCAGGGGAACCGGCTGCTTGTCGGTGGTGTGGCGGCGGAGGATCTGCGCGATGATGTGGAACAGTTCCGCTGGCATCGGGATCACTCGTTCGCGGTCGGTTTTGGACGGGGCGATCACCAGCAAGGCGATCACCTCACCGCTCGGGCGTTGGTATTGCCGGATACTGAGGTAGGTCAGTTCGCAGAGTTCCTCGATCCGGATGCCGGACTGTCTCAGCACTTCGACCACGGCCCAGCGCCAGAAGCAACTGTCCTCGCGCCGGGTCTGGTTGAAAACCTCGCCAGTGGCGAGGTCGCGTAGCCGGACTGGAATGTGGTCGGGGCTGAGGCGGTCGGTGCGCGTGACCAGGCGCTCGTATTCGCGGCCGTCGTGGACGAACCGCCTCGGAGTTCGGTCGTCGTCAGGTTCGATCGCCGGTGCGGCGCTCAGCAATGCTCGCGCCTGTTCGTAGCGGGTTTCGACGTATTCGACCAGGGTCGGCAGTAGTGGCTGACGGACGCGGATGCGCTGGTCGGTGCGTTCCTTGACGCGGCGCTTGCGCTGGTTGTAGCCGCGCAACTCCCCGTAGGGGATGGGGCAGGGTGCCGCCCACTTCGCCCAGGTGCCGGGGTCTTCGACCGCCCAGCTGTGGAGGTCGGCGTAAAAGGCTCGGACATGCACCAGAATCCCGTGGAAGTCCTTGCGGCGCCGGGGTGGTTTTCCGGGGACCGGGTTGTGCCAGTTGATCGTCTCGCGCCATTGCTCATAGGTGGCGCGGTCGATCTCGAGCGAGCGCTGGGCAGGGTTGATGGACTCGATGGTGGCCCAGAAGTATCCAGCGAGGGAGCGGGCGATGCTGACGATGGTGTTGTAGTCGGTTTCGGCGTTGCGGCGGGTGAGGTATTCGATCAGCAGATCCCGGACGCCGGGATTCCGGACCTGGTAGTGGTCGACGAGTTGGGTCATGCTCAGCTGCCCGTGGGTCAGGGCGGCGCGCATCGTCGGTGGCGTCGACGGCGGGAAATGCCCCATCTCGTGCAGGACCTGCCAGACCAGCTTGCCCGGCAGGCCCCGGCTCGCGATCGCGGTGCCGTGACGCCGGTTCTCCACGGCGTAGTGCAGCAGCGCGGCCGGCGTCAGATCGGCCATCGCGATGCCTTGGGTGGTCAGTGCGCAACAGATATCGAACAATGCGTGACGCCGATGTCGCAACGGCACCTGAGTGCGCGCGTCGACCTCGGCGAAGAATCGCTCCAGCAGCCGATCCTGCTGAGCCAGCCTGAACGATTCCGCGTAGTCACCGAACCGGTTCGACCGGAACCCCACCACCGACGGCTGAACGACCCTCATGCAGAACACAGTTCGCAGCCCAGCGGTGACCTGCTCGCGTCGATGGGAGCGGCTGTCCGGAACCAAGATCTGGTTCAACGCTGGGTGACGCTCGTTCAGTCCGGCCGCTTCCCATCGCTGCTGCCAGTTCTGACCGGGGAACTCGACCAGGTGATCGAGTACCTGTCGAAGTCCCGCGATCGTGCGCTGGTGGATGAACTTCGAGCTGTCCGGCCAGCCTCGGCGGTAGGCATCGACAATCTGCTCCACCGGAGCCGCGGTGAGGTTACCGAACTGCCCGGGCGGAGTGCTCGGGCGCGGTGCCGGCGCTTGGGCGAGTCCCGGAGTGAAGCGTGAATCAGTTTTCGGACCAAACTGTTTCATTCGCTGCGGGTGTCGATGGCGCGCGCTGTAGGCCATCGGTGGCTCCGAGCGTTCCCGGGCTGCGGAAGTGTCAGGCACCGAACACCACCGCGACATCGTCGGCGGCGTAGCCGGCCGGATAGGACGGTTGCGGCCGGGGTCTGGCGTAGTGCTGCTGGAGCCGATCGAACATGTCCTCCACCCGCACCGGGGTGTAGATGCTCACCGTGGCCAGATTCGCGTGCCGCAGAATGCGCTGGACCTCGACCAGCGTCAATTCCGGATCACCGACCAGTCGTGTCGCCGCGGTATGACGCAGGTCGTGACAGGTCCAGTTCGTGCCCAGGCGGTCGTTGGCGCGCTGCAGGATCCGCCGCAACGCCCAATAGGTCACCGGCCGGGACTCTCCGCGCAGTGTCCGGAACACCGGCTCGTCCGCAACCGGCAGCCCTTCGGCCTCGAAATACCGGGCGAGGTAGATGAACGCCCGCGGATCGGCCGGGATGTCCTGGCGTGCCCTGGTCCCCTTGGATATCACCCAGATCCGCATCCCGGCCCAGTCGATATCGTGCAGTCCGATACCCAGCAGCTCGCTGGCCCGCGCCGCGCTCGACACGTAGAACAACAGCAGTGCCCGATCCCGGTCGTTGCGCATCGCGTCGAACAATTCCTCCCACCGGTCGTCAGGGATCGACCGCGGCGCAGCTGTCGGCACCTTTTGCCGCAATCGGGCACGCCGAACCACCGGTTTCGGCTCCGCCGGGCTCAGGTGCCGCAGCGCCTGGCGGCGCTCGGCCGACTCCGGCACCGGGTTGAGGACCGGGCCGCGTCCGAAGCTGCCGTTATAGGCATAAAAACCCCAGACCACCGATAGGCAATGGTTGATCGTCCGCGGCGCGTAGCCCGCCTTCAGCAGGGGTTTCCCCGTCCGGATGTTTACCGTCCCGGCCGCTGGGGCCCCGGCCCGGCGCCGGACCCGCTGCGGATTCGGTGCATTCCGCAGCCACCCCACCAGCAACGCCACTTCCGCCTCGGTCGCGTGGTCCCAGCCCACCTCCAACAACCACAGCAACCGGAACCAGCGCAGCAGGTCGTAGGCGTAGCTCTTACACGTCAACGGGCTCACATCGCTCAACGCCAGATCCCGCAGATAAGCCACTGCAGGCTCCACCGGCCGCTGCCCCGCGTCTACCACCACAAACGGCGGAAGCTTCCCCGGCCCGGCGACCACCGCACCGACCCGGGGAAGCTCGACCAACCCACCGATCACAGACCTACGAAGATCGCCATCCACCGACACACCAACTCCTTCGTTACCGCAAGGGACAAGGGATTGGTGCAGTCAACAGAATGGAGCCTTCGATGATCAGCGGCCACAGCCATGCTTCCCCGGCCGGTATCCCGGCGGTGACTGCGAGCGCGCGCAGAGCGGTGAACGACAGCCAGAACGCACCGGCTGCGATCAGTGCGGTCATCGCGGTGGCGACAAGGTGGGTGCCTCGTGCGCGGGCGTGCGCACGCAGCAGCAGCGCGACGCCGTGGACCGCGGCCAGCAGCGCCAACGGCGGAATGACCGCTACTGCAGCCGCCAGCACCGGCAACGCGGTCGCGTGTAGGAGCGCGTGCAGGGCGTTGCCGGTGATGCTGACTGCCGCGGCGGCGATGAGTACCGACCAGAAGAACCCGTGCGCACGGGGACCGCGTGCAGGGGTGGGGCCTGTGGTCGGTTCGTGAGGTGACTGCTCATCGGTGGCTGTGGTTGATTCGTTGCTGGTTGTGTTGGAGGTGGGCACAGAGCAATTCCCTTCTGCGGTCACGGGGCAGGTGACCACCGGGCCGGGGTGCTGTTCGTCTGGTGGTCGGCCAGGGGGTGTGGTTCACCGGTCAGTACCGCGACCGCGGCGGCCACTTCGGTGATGTCGGCTTTCACATAGGTCGTGGTGACACCATTGGCTCTGCTGTCGTGGCCGGCGTAGGCGCGGGCCACCGCGTAGGAGAACGTGCGCTCGACCCACGTCAACGTGGTGTGGCGCAACCAGTGCGTACTGATGCCTTGGGCGGCGACCCACGGTAGTTCCTGGCCAAGTCGCCTCCACAGGTGATCGAGGCGGCGGGAAGTGATCGGGCGGCCGTTGCTGTATCGCAGCAACTGCCCCTCGGGCGGGCTACCGCGCTCAGCGGCGTGCGTGAGCAGATATCGCATGAGCGTGGGGGATACCGGTTGCCAGCGGTCACTTGCATCCTTCTCCCGCAGGTAAACCAGGCACTGGTCCGGGTCCAGATCTTTCGGCCGCAACGCCAGCGCGCCACCGCGGCGGCAGGCGGTTTCGGTGACCAGCCGCAGAATCAGCGAATCCAGCTCCGGATCTGTGCCGGTCATCGCCGCGACACGGCAAATCTCGGCCAGCTGTGGCGCCGGGATCGCGAACCGCTGCGACGCACGACGGCCCGGTTTCTCTATCCGGCGGGCCGGGTTATCGGCAGGGGAGATCCAACGGTTCTCGGCGAACCGGTACAGGCATCGCACCGCGGCCACGAAATTCTCGCCGGCGCCGCGCCCGCCCCGGGACGCTCGGTTCGTGGCCGCGCTGCGGGCGACCTCCACCGCCATGGCTTGCAGTTCGGCCACGCCCGGCTCGTCGAGGCGGCGATCGGGCCACCGGTCCAACAGACGAGCGAAGTGAGTGTTATAGGTACGCAGCGTCCCCGGGATGAGGGTGGCTCGAACCTGCGGGATCACCTCGGCGAACGTCGGTACCTGGATCGGCCGCGCGGGGAGATCGGCGGGGGAGATGCCCATCTGTGCCAGCACCACCCGCGCAGCAGCCAGAGCCTCGGCCCCCGGTCTCTCCCGTACCGCCGCCTCCGGCGGCCGTCACCGGCCTTGCCCCTGCAAACCGGCCAACTGCTCGGCGAAGAACTGCGCCAGCGCGGTGGGAGGACAGATCAGCAGTCGGTCCGCGCCGCGACGGCTCAACAGCAGCACCCGGTCGCCAATTGAGAGGAACACCGGCCGCCGCAACCGGTACGGAACCCGGAAATACCCTGACGGAGACACTCGCACCGCACCGGCGGTGTCAGGGCGGGCCAGCAGCACGCCTGGCTCCCGGTACTCCACTGCGAGGCGCAGCGGGGCCGTCCAGCCCAGCCGGTCCAGCAACGGTTTGTCGGTGACCCGCCCGCCTTCGGCGACTCTCGACACACCGACCCACACATCGCGATCGGCGACCGGCGGCACCCGCCGTGCTGGGTCCGGCCCGTGGACCTGTTCCTGCCACGGTGTCTGCGGCGGAATCACAGGTGCGATCACCGGGAACCACCGCCGAAGGTGGTGAAAACAACCCCTACCAGGCGGACGGGGAGTAGATTGCGGCCAACATATCGCCGCAGTTCAGCGGCGCAATAACGAAGGCGGACACGGGCGAACACAGATCCTCCAGACGGTGTTCAAGTGGTACTTGAACACCTTTCGGTCGGAGGGGGTGCGTTCACCACCTTTTTGTGCGCGAGGGGGGACTACATAACGTTTCCTTGGGTGAAACAGGCGGAAACTTTTGGCGGGGATGTCAAGTGATGAGGAGATGGCACTCTTGGGATGATGCGACGCCGGTCTGAACAGAGGGTTGCATTCGGTGCGGGGGATCGAGTCTGCAGCGGAACATCAACGCTGTGTCGCGCGACTGTCTACTGCCCTTCGGCGTTACCGGCCCGGATTGCAGCGTGTATGCTTGATTTGGGGACGTGAGCTGACAGGGCTGAAAGCGGTGTGCTTTGTCTTGTATCTCAGTTGTCTGTCCGTTTCTGGTCACATCCAGACTGTCCTGCGATCCGCTAGCGGTTCCGGTCCGAGGCCGGGGCTTCTCATACTGCGGATATGCGAGCCACATCCTTGGTGGGACCTCGGTAGCTGCTCGTACAGGGATCAGCTGCCCAAGCGTCAAGGTCGTCCACTGCCTGATGCCGAGGAAATCTGGGCATGCCGATATGTGGATGAGGCTGCGCCGAAGAAGTCTGTTCTCCGATCAGTGTGTCCGTGTGGGGCTTCTGATTGGGCTGGAGAGTGGGGCATGAGCTCGCCCGAGCGACTTGATGAGGGCCTTTACCAGGCGAGTGCCTCAGAGAAGTTGCCGCCTGCGAGCTTGGCGGCGGACTTCCTGTATCCAGCGATCTCGGCGCAACCGGAGTGTGGCGAACTCCATTGCTCGGTCACCTCGATTGATGAGCGAGGCAGGCTCGCCGCCCGGTCCACCGTACGCCAACTCGGTTGGACTCCCGGGCAGACGGTATCGATAGAGGTGCAGCACGGGCTGGTCGTCATACGACGTTCGCGGCACGGCCGCCGAACGCCGAAGTCCGGTTTTGTCGTCCTGCCTTCCAGGATCCGTAACCGCATCGGACTGTACGCAGGCGACCGAGTATTGCTGGCCGCCTCGCTGGACGACGAGGTGCTCAGGGTATATCCGCCGCGCGCCCTGGCGGCAGCGTTGTGTGGATACACCCCCGGCCTTGGTCGGCGCCGATGATGCGGGACTCCGAAGTGGCCGAATTGCTGCAGGCTGTTTCCCGGCTGGGGCTGACGGTGGTCCGGGACGCCGCTGAGCCAGTCGTGGCGAAGGCTCCGACCTTTGACGAGTTCATCCCTCAGATGCTCGAAGCAGAGTCCGGAGCGCAGCGGGAATCCTATGGAGCCTGCTGGCGCGTGCTACGTGAAGCATGGGGTTCACGATCCTTGGACGAGCCAACTCCCACGGAGATTTTGCAGCTGATGAACCGGTACAAAGCCGGCGCGGTAGTGAGGTCGAACTGGCGCGGGGGTAACGCTGCGGCCCGAAACTTCCTGCATGGTGTACGGCGGCTGTATCGATTGGCCGAGATGGACGGCTTGATCGCGCCAGCGTCGAATCCCGCAGCGAAGGTACCGATGCCACGCAAGCTGGAGAGCACTCGCCATGCGCTGACCCCCCAGCAAGTGTCCGAGCTGGGGCGCGTTGCTGCCGAAACCGGTAACGATGGCGAACTGGACGCGTTGATTGTGCGCCTACATGTCGAGACCGCTTGTCGTCGCCGGGCAGCCCTGAGGTTGCGTGTCGATGACCTCAGCGTCGACGATTGCACTGTTCTGCTGCACCACAAGGGTGGGGTTGATACCTGGCATCCGATCTCGCCGCTTCTCATGTTGCGATTGCTCGAGCATGTCGACCGGCGTGGTGCCGGAGCTCCGGGACATCAGGTGCTGAGAACTCGCGGCGGGAAACCGATTACCGATCGCCGCTATGACAACCTCCACGGCCGGTTTCACCAGCATCTCGCTTGGGCAGAAGCGAAAGGTGTGACCGTGCACTGGCTGCGGCACACTACCCTGACCTTTGTTGAACGCACGTATGGAGAGGCTGTGGCCCGGAGATACGCGGCACACCAGGACCCTGGGACGACCGCAACCCCGATCTACACGAAAGCATCCTTAGTGGAGTGTGCTGAAGCGCTTGTGGCAGTGACCGGACAACCTCACCCCCTTGCGCCTGGTATGGGCAGGATCGGATTTATGGAACGAGAAGGGGGTACGGCCGCTGGATCAATATCCGAGAGGCATGGTGCCGAAGCTGTGTAGACGGTCGTGTGCGATCCAGGGACTGTGGAGGTTCCGGATGTGGCTCGAAGACGTCCGGGAGTCCACCGCGCGAGGCGTCGCGGCAATCTGGGCTTGCTTGGTGAACGGCTACTTCGGTACGCCTAGAATCTCACAGGTTCCCGGGTGTCCAAGCGTATGCCCGAGCACGGACCCCTACAGCTGTCAGTAGGTCTCCCGGAGCTTATGCACTGGCCACGTCGCTGGCAGAAGATGTGGCTGCTAAGGTGTCGGAGCGAAGCGGGGTTGGTCATGGCTTGGCTAGTGGAGGGTGTGGCGTCGTGGCGCGCAAGGTTGTAGTCACCGTGATTGACGATGTGGATGGTTCGTCGGCTGCGGCCGAAACCGTCTCATTCGGCATCGACGGGGTGGCCTACGAGATTGATTTGTCCGAGGCGAATGCGCGAGAACTACGCGCAGGGCTGGACAAGTGGATCCCCCACGCACGGAAGATCGGCGGCCGCAGTCGCGCGAAGATGCCAGCGGTGAGGCAACGCAAGGATGCGAGCGCAGTCCGTGAGTGGGCGCGCCGAAACGGGCACGATGTTCCCGCCCGCGGCCGGATACCGTCCGCTGTGCTGGATGCATATCGGCGCGCGGCAGATTGATTTGTAGTTGTCGCTCACCGTCCGGCGGGTTGGTGGTCCTGCTCACTTCGCATTCTTGAGCCGGGACGAATAGAGCCCTCCGAATTGTCCCAGTTTCGTGCGCGCTGAGTGTTGCTGGCGATGCCCGGTCTGTGGACTATCCGCACTGTTGCTACTGGGTTTGCAGGTTATGCCGACGCAGGTCGCAGAGGGGTCTGGCAGTTGATCGCCGCGAGGTCCGAGAGACCCCCAGATGGTGGAGAGGGGGCTGGTTCGGGCTGACGGCAACGATGTGCAGTTGAGTTGCGATTGGCATTCCAGTGCGGGTCCGCCGGGCTATCTGTTCAGGCCGCCGGGGAATCTGATGTTTCAGGGGATGATGCTGGTGAGTCGGCTCGTCGCTTACTCGGCGTAAGCAAAGCAGCATCTGCCGATATTGCGATATTCGCATTAATAGCGGTCGCGAAGCAGATAATGGGGCGCCAGGGTTGACCTTTGTGCAGGGCTGGCCGGAGCAGGCAGTTTCGGTCTAGGTCGAGGTGATCTTTGGCTCTGGTGGTGGCGGATCGCTGATCAAGTCGGAACGTGCGCGGCTGATTTTGTCCATGGCGCGAAGCGCCTCGGGGCTGGGGCGATCAATGTCGGCTTGTCCGTGATCGGCAGCCTCGGTGCCGGAGCTGAACAGCGGTGTGGGCGACTGATAATTCGCGGCTTGCTGGTAGGTCGCCGCGCTGATCCGTCCATCGAGCAGGGCGAGACGCAATGCGAGGAGTTCCTCGCCATGGCAGCCGCACCATCCGGCGCAAAGGCGCCTGTTTTCGCTGTCGGCATCGGCAACGTGACATTGGAACAGCCGGCCCGGCTGTAGCGCGGTGTGCTTGTCGTATTCACGGAGCTTGTCGTACTCATCGGCATGCCAGACTGCACCGGGTACATCCTGGCGGTAGGGGCATGCCGTACAGGGACGCGGCGCCGGAGGTCCGATGCCCTCCGATGTGGCCGTTTCGTCGTGAGAGGGTCTCATGGTGCTGTCTCGTGGTCGGGGCGACAGTAGGAGATGACTGTATCTATGTCTGGCGGAGGAGTCGCGTCGCGGCTCCTTTGGTCACACATCGACGAGATCGATCGACGAATTTCTTCATGGGTGGGGGGGATTCCGGCGGTCGAGGCCTATAACCCTGAGGACCGTGTGTGCAGAGGCAGGGTTACGGATCCGGCTGTGGGCCGGGCTCGGAGTGGGTTCGTGGAGGAGGAAATGAATGGGTACAGCGGGCTTCGATGCTGTCCGGAGCGGCAGCATGTCCGATCCTGGCCCCGTCGACGCCACGTTCCCGGAGAAAGTCGGCGAGGGCGTTCTCCGGGATCATGACGTCGACGTGGTCGCACAGGACCTGGGTGTCTTGGACGGCGAGCCCGCAGATAGCCGCGAGGAGGGAGCGGCGACATTGCTGGCCGCGGCTTTGGAGGCTCTGAACCGTGCGCAGGGCGACTACGACTTGTTCGACGCTCTTGTCCGGCACGGCGCCCGAGGGCTGGTGTGGGAGATGGTGGCCGAAAGAGTAGCTGCGTATGCGTGGCAGGTGCTGGAGTCGTGGATCTGCAGCGGTGCAATACACGAAAAGCTGTCGAGCAGATACCTCGGGATCCCGGACTGGCCGACCGGGCGGCAGCGGTTGGCCGGCGACCAGGTCTACCGCGAGGAGATAATCGCACACGTGGTGGCCGCGGCTCTGGAGAAGTTGCAGCAGGGCCTGGCCGCGGGCACCGGCTGGGATCCCCGCAAAGGACGCTCACTGAGTTCGTACTTCGTTGAGGGGTGCCTGATTGCATTCGTTTCGATGTTCGCCAAGGAGCATCGGTGGTGGACTGCCCACCACAGCAGCGCAGACCTCTACGACGAGGTGATCGAGGCGGGGGTGTCAGGGACCACGGTGCTGTGGGGATCGGAACTGGGGACTGACCCCGCCGACATCGTGACCGACCGCATCGTGCTGCTCGATTGCCTGGCCGCCATGCCCGAGACGGATCGGCTGGTGCTGTGGGCACATGCATGCGGATACACGCACGCCGAGATTGCGCACCTGATGAGTGTGACCTCCAAAGCGATCGAACGCCGCCTGCACAGGATCCGCAACGCCACTCACCTATCCGTGAGGAACCGATGATGAACCGACACGAGAGCACCGATATCGAGACGACTGAACTGGTTTCGCGCGTGCGTGCCCTGATCGAGGGTTCTTCCCTTGGCGAGGAAGGTCCGCGTCTGCTGAGCACGCGTACCTCTGACAAACAGCTGGAACGCATCCGTCGGCTGCGTCAGCGACCGGCCGATATCGGTGCAGGACCTTCGGAGTCGTCGGCTCGACGCCTGATAGCAGAGGCGATGGGCGGGGTTCGCCTGCCGCGGCGCACACCCGACCCGGACTGCGTCCAGAGCGTCTCCGGGGTTTCGGCCGTTGCCCACTGGATCTGCAACCCCGACCCTGCCCATAGCGGCTGCTACCGCAACGACTCGTACACGATGGTCAGAGTGATCGACGCGTTGCGCGGGTCGGCCTCGTGCCCGACCTGATCAACGGTCTGTCAGGACCCCACCGGATTAGGACGGGGCCATCGGGAGAGCTGCGCCGGAGTGCTGGGCTGGGTAGCCCAGCACTCCCGATCACCATCATCAGGCGGTGCAGGTGGTTGCTGCCGGCGAATCGGTCCGGCACGCGGCAAAGCGGCCTTTTGTCAGGAATACCAGGGGATCAGCTCGCCGGTCGTGGTTTCCCCCGGTCTATGTCACGTAACGGGAGAGGCTACGCGGCGTGATACGGCGGCCGTGTGCTGCAGCCCGCCGCGCTACCCGTGCTCGACCGCATTTTCTGGGAACCCACGCTGTCCGCGCATGCGTGGACAGCGCGAGTTCCCCCATCGCGTGAAGGGGCTCCTCCATGTCCGTCGTTCGTCTGCCCGATCCGGGCCCGCCACCGCGCCACCGACCTGACCCGGACAGTGAGCTGTCCTGGCAACAGGTCGTGCTGGTCCTGGGCGCCACCGCTCTGAGCTTCGCGTTTATCGTGGTACTGGTCGCCATGGGCGCGATGAGCGTGGTGGATGCGGCCTGGGTAGCCGCTGTGCTGATTACCATCTTCTTCATCTTGGTGTTCGGCAAGCCCGCCCTGCGGCGCGCGCGGGCGGCCTTGGTCGATGTCGATGTTCGCTCCCAGCGCGACCTCGACGACGCGGTCGACGTGTCCGACGGACGCCAGGATCCTCTCCGCGACGTCCTCTTCGCGGTAGTTCAGCACGAGGTCGGCGCCTGCGGCACGCGCCAGCTCGCCCTTCTCCTCCGAACTGACCGTGGTGATCACCTGGGCCCCCGCGTGCTTGGCCAGCTCGATTGCGAAGTGCCCGACGGCTCCCGCGCCCCCCGCGACGAGGACAGTCCGCCCCTGTACCGCGGTGGGATCGCCGCCGAGGCAGTACGCCGCCGTCAGCGCGGGTACACCGAGGCTGGCGCCGAGCTCGTCGGACGCGTTGTCGGGGAGCGGGACCACCTTGTGCGCCGGCACCACCGCGAACTCTGCGGCCGTGTCGTACCGGTTGTCGGCTGCGGCGAGGTAGAGCCACACGCGCTGGCCGACGGTGAGTCCGGTGACCCCCGGGCCGATCGCATCGACCCGGCCGGCGCCGTCGTGATGGGGCACCTGGAAATCGTCCGGAGCGCGACCGGTGAGTCCCGCGCGGGCCTTCCAGTCCGTGGGGTTCACGCCGGAGGCCGAGATCGCGACGCGCACCTCTCCCGCCTGAGGATCGGGCACGTCCAGCTCGACGATTTCGAGCACATCCCGGCCCGGCCCGGTCGTCCGATAAATTGCTGCTCTCACGCAGCCCAAGGTACCCGGGACCAATTGGAGCGCGGCACAATTTCGCCGCGGCATGGTTGGTCGCACCGCCGTACCCGGTGACGAAGAGTGAGCGCCGTCATAGTCACGCATGTCCGAGCGCCGACGAGCGGCGTCACACCTCGACATCGTTTTCGGCGGCCTAGCGCGCCGACGAAGGAGCTTCCCGATGACTCGAGCACTGGTGTGCATGTCGCACAGCCCGCTGCTGCACCATACCGATCCACCTGCCGAGACCAAGGCCGCGTTCGAGGCCGCGTTCGCTCGGGCCCGCGCTTTTGTGCATGACTTCGTAGCGAGTCCGCTCGGTCTGTACACACGGTGAACCTGTCGCCTCAGATCTGTGTGAGGCCGCCGTCGACGGGCAGTTCGGCGCCGGTGATGTAGCTGGACTCCGCCGATGCGAGGAACAGTGCCGTCGTAGCGACGTCGGCTTCGGTGCCGAGTCGGCCGGCGGGGATCGCCGCCAGGGCCTGAGATTTGAATTGCGAAGGCAACGTCTCGAATGAGGGGGTGCGAATCGCGCCGGGGCTGAGGACATTGACGCGGATGCGCCGCTCTTTCAGGTCGGTGGTCCATGTGCGTGCGAATGATCGCAGTGCGGCTTTGCTTGCGGCGTAAACCGTGCTTCCGGGGCTGCCCTGGACCGCGGCTGCCGATCCGTTGAGGATGATCGAGGCGCCGTCGGTCATCAGTGGCAGTAGCTTCTGCACGGTGAAGAAGGTGCCTCGGACGTTGACGTCGAAGACTTCGTCGAAGGACTTCTCGGTCACCGCACCCAGTGGTTCGTTGAAAGTGTGATTGCCGGCGCTCGCGAACAGTACGTCGACCCGGCCGCTTCGCTCGGTGACGGCCTCGACCACACGGTCGAGGTCCTCGAGGTTACTCACATCGCCCTGTACTCCGGTGGCATTGCGGCCGATTGTGGCGACGGCCTCGTCCAATTTGTCCTTGCGCCGTCCAGTGATGATGACGTGCGCGCCTTCCTCGGCGAACAGCCGGGCGGTCGTGAATGCCATTCCGACCGTGCCGCCGGTGATGACTGCTGTCTTGCCGTCGAGCTTGGGCATGGTGCGGCCTTTCCGAGTGCCGATGATGCGAGGGTCTCGGAGGTGAGGTTAACACCAAGATGAGGCCCCCCTCGACTTATCATGAGGGGGACCTCGACTTTGGTAGGGTCATGTGGCATGTCGGCCGTCGAACCCCCTTTGTCGTCCCGCCGGGACGCACGCCTCAATCGCGAGCTGCTGATCGCACATGCCAGGACTGCCTTCGCCGAACAAGGTGTGATGGCTTCGCTCGAAGGGATCGCGCGAAGAGCCGATCTTGCGATCGGAACTCTCTACCGGCACTTTCCTCGCCGCATAGACTTGCTGGTGGCCGTCTACGGAGCGCCTCTGGAAAAATTCCTCGACGATATCGAGGCCGGGATGAACTCGGCCGATCCGTGGGACAGGTTCCGCGACTTCCTGCGCGTGCTGTGCTCGGCCCAAGTAGGCGATCGCGGCTTCTGCGACTTCGTATCGCAGCGTTTCCCTGATGACGAGCGCACCGAAGCTCTGCACAACCATCTCTGCGGACTCGCCGAACGAGTTCTCACCCAAGCGCAGGAAGCGGGCGTTGTGCGTCCGGATGTCACCACTGCCGACCTTGTCATGCTGCTCTGGGCGAGTAGCAGGATCGCCGAGGTTACCGGTGGTATCGCGCCCCGGGCGTGGCGGCGAAACCTGGACTTGGCGCTCGACGGCTTCCGTGTTACCGCCGGGCACGACCTTCCGGAACCGCCGCTCGACGATACGCGGCTCTATCGGGTGATGGCCCGCCTGAACGGGTAGTACTCGGGGAAACGTCCAGTCCGCCGGGGTGGTCACCCTCGCCATGGGTCTGATCGCCTGGACGCAAATCCTGGAGCGCAGCGAGTGGGGCTCGGGACTCTTTCAGGTGTCGGTCAGGCGTCTCGCATTTCCGTGCCGGTGGCGCTCAGGGCGCGCAGGGCGGTGTCGGTCACATGGTCGAGGTAGTGGGGCTCGGCCGGTGCCTGTCGTACGACCATGCGCCAGTAGATGAGGGCGGCGACGAGGTCTTGGGCCATTTCCATATCGGTGTCCGCCGGGAGGTCACCCCGGTCGATTGCTCGCGTCAGGAGTGAGCGCAGGTGGGCGCGCCGTGGCTTCGCCAGCGAAACGGAGATCGCCTCGGCGAGCGCGGGTGTCCGGTGTGCTTCCGCAATCAGATCCGGGATGATCTTGGCGTAGGGCTCCGAGGCGAGCCAGGCTGCCATCGACTCCGCGGCGGCGCGCATGTCTCGACGGAGATCGCCGGTCTCGGTGACGTCTGCCATGGGGACGCTGATGTCGGCGAGCACTGCGAGCACCATGTCCTGTTTGGTGGGCCAGCGGCGGTACAGGGCACTTTTGCTGGTGCCCGCTCTTTTGGCGACGCCTTCCATCGACAGCCGGGCGTAGCTGCGCTCGACGAGCTCGGCGAGGACGGCCTTGATGATCGCTGCGGTGACGTCTGGCTTGAGAACGGCTGCTCCGGACGGTGCGCGCTGGGTCATATCGATCACCCTAGCCTATGGACGGGACGGTACCGGCCGCTCTATGGTGCATGGACGGGACGCAACCGTCTCGTCCGTTCCATTGGAGAAGCTCATGCCGTTCAGCTCCCCAGAATCCCCCCGAGTCGTGGGCGATGGTTCACTCGCGGCCCGCCTGGCCCGGTCGGACGGGCTCCACCCACCCCGTTCGCTCTCCGGTATCGAACAGGAGCGGTTTCTGGCCGAGGCGCATATCGCCGTACTGTCCGTTGACGCCGGCCCGGGCCGGCCTCCGATGAGCGTCCCGCTCTGGTACGCCTACGGCCCGGGCGGTGACATCCTGGTCAACACCTCGGTCTCGAGTCGGAAGGCCCGACTCATCCGCGCCGCGGGCGTCGCCACGCTCACGGTGCAGCGCGCGGCCCCACCGTACCGGTACGTCGTCGTCGAGGGCCGGGTTGTCGACGACATCCATCCGGCTCCGATAGCGGTTCGGCGGGATATCGCTCGGCGTTACCTCAGTGCGGAAGGCGCGGATGCGGCGGTCGACCGGTACGACCCCGAAGACCAGGTGTTGTTCGTTATCCGACCGCAGCGTTGGTACTCGGCCGACTTTTCGAGCGCATCCGTCCCTGCGGCCGACGGCCCGCTCGGGCCGGCCGGTCCCGCACGTCCCGTCCACGACACCGGGGTTTGTCATGGCCGGTGATGCCCTTTCCGATCAGAGTCCCGTCGACGCCGATACGCCACGCCTCCGGCGCGGAACGGTCACCACAGCGGGGATGATCTTCCTGGTGGTGGCGGCCACGGCGCCGCTCACCGCGCTGAGCTCCAATATCTCCATCAGCATCGGTCTCGGCGCGGGCACCGAAACCGTGGGCTATCTGGTCGTCGTGGGCGCGCTGCTGGCACTCTTCGCCGTCGGTTACCTGGTCCTGGCCCGGTACGTCGTCGAACCGAGCGCGTTCGCGGCATTCGTGACATTCGGTCTCGGTAGGCGGCTCGGCTCCGCTGCCGCCTTCGTCGCGGCGCTCGCGTACGGCCTCGCGTCGACGGCGATGGTCGCGGCCACGGGATACTTTGCCGAGCTGGCGCTGGCCTCGTACCTCGGCTCCTCGCCCCCCTGGTTCGTCCTGTCGGCGGTAGCCCTGTTTGTCGTCGCGGTCCTCGGCGTGCGCGGGCTCGATATCGCCCAGTGGGTGACGGCTCTGCTCTGCATGGCGCAGTTCGTCATCATCGTCGTGCTGTTCGTGGCCGTGCTGGTCCAGCGACCGGCATCCGCGTGGTCGCCCGTTGGGCTGCTCCCGACCGATCCCTTCTCGGGCGCCGCTTCTCTGACGCTGGTGTTCTGCTTGGTCTGTTTCGGTGGCTATGAGGCCACCGCCGTGTACGGCGAGGAGGCGCAGGCCCCGCGGCAGAGTATTCGCAGAGCGACGTTCGGTGCGCTGGGGCTGCTGCTGGTCGTCTTCGCGATCGGGACCTGGACTTTGCGGGCCGCCCACGATGATGTTGTCGGAGCGGCGGCCGGGGACGCCGGAGCACTGGTTCCGGCGACTGCGGAGTCCTACCTCGGTGGATGGGCGGGCCCGGTCCTGAGTGTGATGGTGGCCTTCGGCTTTCTCGGGGCGGCCATCGCGCTGCACAACATGGGCAGCCGCTACCTGTTCGCGATGGGACGCGCCGGGCGCCTGCCCGATGTCCTCGCGCGGGTGCACCCCCGGCACGGCACCCCGGTGATCGGCACGGCGGTTCTGATCGTGCTCACGGCCGGCATTCTGATCGTGTTCACGGCAGCGGGAGCGGATCCGCTCACCAACCTCTTTCCGGCGGTCTCCGGGATCACATCTCTCTCGCTGGTGACGCTCATGCTCGGCTGCTGCGTCAGTGTGATCGTCGCGCGGCTGCGTGGCCAGGTGACCGAGGGGCCTTGGCGGACCATCGTCGCGCCTGTTCTCGCCGGTGCGGGGTTTGTCGTCGTGCTGGGGGCAATCGCGGGCAACTACGCGGCCGTCACCGGCAGTGAGCACTGGGCGGTGGCGTGGATGCCCCTGGTGCCTCTTCTGGTCGCCGTCTACGGCTGGTTCCACCCGGGGCGCGCCGGCGGAACAGGTGTTGCGACGGTCGCGACGGTACGGTACCGTTCCGACGTGACTTCTTCCGCCCCGTTGCTCTTCGCAGACCATCCCCAGTACTGGTTCGAGACCGCGCGCGTGCTCGGCCACTCGGCCTACGGTGGCTCGGAAATCGGTGAAGTGCTCGCCACATCGGCGAGTATCACCGCGGGCGACCACGACAGCTGGTACGAGGCATGGCTGCAGCGGGCCGATCGCGTCGCGGAGGCTGCCCGTGCGGACGCTGCTCGAGGCCGGCCGGTGAGCGCGCGCGAAGGTTTCCTCCGGGCCGCGAACTACTACCGCAACGCCGACTTCTTCCTGCACGCCGACCCGCGCGACCGGCGTGTGGCGTACTCCTACCGCCTGGGTGTGCACTGTTTCGAGGCGGCGATTGCCATCCCCCGACCCTTCGAGGACGCGAAGGTGCCGAGCATCACCCCGGTCCAGATCCCCTACGAAGGCCTGACGCTACGCGGCTATCTCTACCGGGCGGCGACCGGCCACGGCGAGAAGCGTCCGACAATCGTCATGCACAACGGTTTCGACGGCAGCGCGGAGGAGATGCACTTCTTCGGTGCCGAGGCCGCCGTGGAGCGCGGCTTCCACGTGCTCACCTTCGACGGGCCGGGGCAGCCGGCCGCCGTGCACGACCACGGTCTGACGTTCCGTCCGGATTGGGAGAATGTCGTGGGGCCCGTTCTCGACTTCCTCCTCGCCGAGCACGGCGATATCGTCGACGCTGATCGCATCGCGCTCTTCGGCGTGAGCTTGGGCGGTGTGCTGGCCCCCCGCGCTGCCGCGTTCGAGCCGCGTATCGCGGCGGTCGTCTGCAACGACGGGGTATACGACGCCCTGGGCGCGGTCGAGGCACTTCTCGGTTTGACCCGCGCCGAGCTGGAGGCGCGCTGGCATGATCCCGCGTTCGGCGACGAGGTCGAGGCGGCGGCCGCGAAGCAGCCCACGCTTCGCTGGGCGCTCGATCACGGGCTCTGGGTCATGGGTGCTGCCGACCCGGCCGAGTTCGTACGGACCTACGCGCAGTACAACCTGCTCGACGGTGTGGCCGAACAGATCAGCTGCCCGGTCCTGGTCTGTGAGGCGGCCGACGACCTGTTCTTCGCGGGCGATGAGACCTCGCTGTCGCAGCCTCGACAGCTGATGGCGCACCTGTCGGCCCCCGCCACGCTGATGACCTTCACCAGCGACGAAGGAGCCGACGCCCATTGCCACGTCGGTGCCCAGCGGCTGGCTTCGGGCCGGATGCTCGACTGGCTCGCCGAAACCTTCGCCGCCGACCCGGCGGACCGCGCGCGAGCCGAGCAGCCGGCGCACCCGATCTCCGCACTCGAGCAAGGAGGACAGCAGTGACATCCCAGCAGACCCCGGTCAGCAGCCCCGCGCACGCGGTCCTGCTGCAGTCGATCGAGCTTCTTGCCGCCATGGATCTCGACGGCTACGTCGACCTCTTCGCCGAGGACGCCGTTATCGAGTTCCCCTTCGCGCCACCCGGTCGACCCGGTCGGCTGGACGAGCCGTCGTCCGTGCGGGACTACGTGATGGCGATCGGAGCCGCGGTCAGAATCGAATCGTTCCCGAGTCTCGTCGTTCACCATCTGACCGACCCGCACACGATCGTGGCCGAGGTCGCGTTGCACGGCACCGTCGTGGGGTCCGGTGCGCCCTACGATGTTCGCTACGTCTGGATCCTCGAGGAGCGAGACGGCCGGATCGTCCGCTTCCGCGACTACTGGAATCCCACGCAGACCTCGGCGACGACCGGGCCTGCCGCCGGAGAGGTCGCATCATGAGCTCGATCGGAACCGTGCTCGTCACAGGCGGTACGGGGCAGACCGGGCGGGTCGTCACCGACCTCCTGCACCGGCGCGGTGTGGACGTGGTCGTCGCGAGCCGGCACTACCCGCAGGAGCGGCCGGCTCCTGGAGTGCGGCAGGTCCGGTTCGACTGGGCCGATGCGGCGACCTACGACGAGGCGCTGCGCGACGTCGACAGCATCTACCTGCTGCCGCCGCCGCTCGACGCCGACCCGGCGGACGTCGTCGGGAGCTTCCTGCGCAGGGCCCGGGACGCGGGAGTCGGGCGAGCGGTGCTGCTCAACTCGTCTGCCTTCCCGCTGCGGACACCCGGCCTGCACGCAGTACGGCTCACCGTCGGGCAGATGCCGGAGTGGTCGGTCCTGCTGGCCTCGGGATTCATGCAGAATTTCCTCGGTAGCCACCCCACCGCCGTCACGGTCCGCGAACACCACGAGATCGTCGCCGCCGCCGGCGACGGTCGGATGGGCTGGATCGATGCGGCGGATGTGGCCGCGGTCGCGGCCGAACTGTTGACGCGCGCCGACCACGACAGTCGTGAACACGTGCTCACCGGGCCACAGGCCCTGTCCTACCACGATCTGGTGGCCACCATCGCCGCCGAATGGAGTCTCCCCGTCCGCTACCGGCCGGTCACACCCGCCGAGCGCACCGTCCAACTCGTCGATGCCGGGGTCCCGCAGACGTTCGCCGACGCGCTCGTCGGCGCGGACGTGCTGACCGCGAGCGGCGCGGAGGACCGCGTGACCAGGGAGGTTGCCCAGCTCGCGGGGCGGAACGCCACCTCGTTCGCAGAGTTCCTCCGGCGTCACCCACTACGCCCGGCGATGACGACGACCCCGGAGAAATGAGCCGTGTCAGCCTCCACCGATCTGCTTTCCCGTGCCGACCTCGACTTCCTGCTCCACGACTGGCTCCGGGTCGGGGACCTCACCGAACGGCCGCGTTTCGCGGAGCACTCCAGGTCGACCTTCGACGAAATCCTGGACCTCTGTGCCGACCTGGCCCAGGACCGCTTCGCTCCGCACAACCGGCGCAGTGACGCGGACGAGCCGCGGCTGGTCCAGGGCCGGGTCCGCCTGCACCCGGAGATCCGTCCGGCTCTCGACGCGCTGGCGGAGACGGGATTCCTCGGCGTGACCGCGGATCACGGCGTGGGCGGGCTTCAGCTGCCGCGCGTCGTGCACCTGGCCTGCGCCGCATGGTTCGCGGCGGCCAATGTGAGCACATACGGATATGCCATGCTCACCGTGGCCAACGCTCATCTCCTCTGCGCCCACGGTTCGCCGGAGCAGATCGCCCGATTCGTGACGCCCATGTTCGAGGGCCGTTTCCACGGCACGATGTGCCTGTCCGAACCGCAGGCAGGTTCCTCGCTCGCCGACACCATGACACGAGCCCACCCGGCCGACGACGGGACCTACCGCATCACCGGCACCAAGATGTGGATCTCCGGGGGAGACCACGAACTGGGCGAGAATATCGTGCACCTCGTGCTGGCTCGCACCGGTGCCGGCGAATCCGGCGTCCGAGGTCTGTCGCTGTTCATCGTCCCCAAGTTCCTGGTCGGCGACGACGGCAGCATCGGCGAGCGCAACGACGTGTCGCTGGTCGGGCTCAACCACAAGATGGGATTCCGGGGCACGGTCAATACCGTGTTGAGCTTCGGCGATGGAACCCATCGGCCCGGCGGGTCCGCCGGTGCCGTCGGCTATTTGGTCGGGGCGCCGGGGGAGGGGCTCGCGCAGATGTTCCACATGATGAACGCGGTCCGTCTCGAGGTAGGTGTGTGCGCCGCAGCTCTCGGCTACACCGCCTACCTGAAGTCGCTGGCCTACGCGCGGACACGTCCGCAAGGACGCAGGCCGGATGCGAAAGCCGCGCATCTGCCGCAGGTACCGCTCGTGGAGCATGCGGACATCCGCCGGATGCTGCTGGCCCAGAAGTCCTACGCCGAGGGAGCGCTCGGGCTGACGCTGTACTGCGCCCGGCTGCTGGACGAACGTGAGACTGCACCAGAACGTGTCGAGCGCGACCGCGCGGCGCTGCTGCTCGACATCCTCACACCTATCGCGAAGAGCTGGCCCGCGCAGTGGTGCCTGCACGGAACCTCACTGGCCATACAGGTGCACGGCGGATACGGCTACACGCGCGACTACGATGTCGAGCAGCACTACCGTGACAGCCGCCTCAACCCGATCCACGAGGGCACACACGGTATCCAGGCGATCGATCTGCTGGGTCGCAAGACGTCGATACACGACGGGGCAGGTCTGCAAGTGCTGGACGAGGAGATACGGCGAACCGTCGCGGCCGCCTCGCGGCTGGGGCCCGAGATCTCGGCCCACGCAGCCGATCTGGACCTCGCCCGAGCGCGCCTCATGGAGGTGACGAAGCCGCTCCATGCACACCCCGACCCGGTCACCCGGCTCGCTAATGCCTCGATCTACTTGGAGGCCGCCGGACATATCGTCCTCGCCTGGATCTGGCTGGAACAGCTCATAGCGCTCGGTGACCGGGACGACGCGTTCGCCCGCGGTAAACGCGCGGCCGCGCGCTACTTCCGATCGTATGAGCTCCCGGGAGTCGCACCTCGGCTCGATCTGCTCGCCTCTCTCGACCGCACCACCGTCGACCTCGACCCGTCCTGGCTCTGAGCAGGTACGACGAGCCGGTCCGAACGAGTTCCGCCCCCGCCCGCACCTTTTTTCAGGAGATATCCATGCCTACGCTCGGCCAGTTGGTGGCCCGACAAGCCCACCGAGCTCCGACCCGCGACGCGCTCGTCTACAACGGCAGGCGGATCACCTGGGCGGCCCTCGACAGTGCGGTCAACCGTGCCGCCGCGGTGCTCCACCGCCGCGGCATGGTCAAGGGCGAGCGGCTCGCGGTGATGAGCACGAACTCCGACAACTTCGTCGTCGTCCTGTATGCCGCGGCAAAGCTCGGCCTTCTCGTCGTCCCGGTCAATCCCCGGATGGCGGCGCCGGAGGTCACCTGGCTGCTCGACGACAGCGGCGCAACCGGCTTCGTCTTCCACCCGAGTCTCGCGACCGTCGCGGACACAGCACGAGCCGCGGCGTCCACACCACCGCGGACCCACCTCGCGCTCGGCCCACTGCCGGACCGCCCCGACGACCTCGAAAGCCTGATGGCCGACGCTCCGGACCACGAGCCGGCGATATCGCTCGCGGAGTCCGACGACGCCGAAATCCTCTACACCTCGGGCACCACGGGCCGGCCCAAAGGTGTCCTGCTCGACCACCACCGGGTGATCTGGGCGGGGCTCAACGTGAGCCTGACCGCCGGGCTGGCGGATGGTGAACGAATCCTGCAGGTCGCTCCGCTCTACCATTCCGCGGGCCTCAACCTCTTCCTGCACGGGGGCACAGCGGTAGGAGCCACTCATGTGCTCCTCGATACGTTCGACCCGGCCGTCGTCCTGAACCTCATGGAGTCCGAGCGGATCACGACCTTCTTCGGCGTCCCCACGATGTACCGGATGCTCCTGGACAGTCCGGACTTCGCCGGACGGGACCTGTCGAGCTGGCGAAACGGATTGTTCGGTGCGGCTCCCATGCCGCCGACCACAATAGAAGCACTCCGGAAGGCGGCACCGCGGGTGCGGCTTTTCAACCTCTGCGGACCGACCGAAGCCGGCCCGGGCGGCGTCGGGCTCGGGCCCGACCACATCGCCCAGCGCCCGGGTGCCAACGGGTGGGCCATCCTCAACACCGAGGCGAGGGTCGTGGACAGCGCGGGACGCGACGTCGCCGCCGGCAGCACCGGCGAGGTGATCCTGCGGGGCGAATCGGTGATGAAGGGCTACTGGAACAACCCGGAGGCCACGGCGCAGGCCCTGCGCGACGGCTGGTTGCACACCGGCGACGTGGCCCGCGTCGACGACGACGGCTGCATCACACTCGTCGACCGCATGAAGGACATGATCATCACCGGCGGTATGAACGTGTACTCGGTCGAGGTCGAGAACGCGCTGGCCGCCCACCCCGGCGTGGCGGACTGTGCGGTAGTCGGGGCGCCCCATCCGGTGTACGGCGAGAGCGTGGTGGCCGTCGTGACGCCTCGTGCGGGCTACGCGCTCACGCTCGAGGACGTGCGGGCGCATGTATCGGCGCTGATCGCCGACTACAAGGCCCCGCACCGCCTTGTGCTCGGGGAGATTCCGCGCAACCCCTCGGGAAAGATCTTGAAGCACGTCCTTCGCGGGCGGGTACGCAGCGATGAGGGAGCCTCGTCGTGACAGGGACGAAAGAGACGATGGTGGCGGTCCGCCAGGATGTCCTCGGTGGTCCCGAGGTTCTTCATCAGGCCGAGGTCCCGCGTCCACGGGTCACACCCAACCAGGTTTTGGTACGGGTGGGAGCCGCCGGTCTCAACCCGACGGACCTCAAGCACAGATCGCGGCGGATCTTTCTCGGTCCCCCGCCTTTCGTGCTCGGGTGGGACGTATCCGGTGTCGTGGCGGAGATCGGCTACGGTGTCGCCGATTTCCGCCCCGGCGACGAGGTCTTCGGGATGCTGCCCTATCCCCACGGTCATGGAGCACACGCCGAACTCGTGCTCGCCCCTGCTCGGGCACTCGTGCACAAGCCCACCGGACTCGATCACGTGCAGGCCGGAGCTCTCCCACTCGCCTCGCTCACCGCGTGGCAGGCACTGGTCGAACGCGCGCGGATCCGGGCCGGGCAGCGGGTGCTCATCCACGGCGCCGCGGGCGGTGTCGGTCACCTCGCCGTGCAAATCGCCCGCGACCGGGGCGCAGTGGTGATCGGCACCGCGAGCGCCTCGAAGCACGACTACCTCCGCGAGATCGGTGCCCACGAGCTTCTCGACTACCGCACGACCGCTTTCGAGGCCGAGCTCTCGGACGTGGATGTCGTACTCGACACGGTCGGTGGCGAGGTCACGAACCGCTCGCTCACGGTGCTCCGGCCGGGCGGCACGCTGGTCACTCTGATGCCCACCGGACGCGAGGTTTTGGTGGATGAGGCCCGCCGGCACGGAATCCGGGTGGTCGGCATGCTCGCGGACGCCGATCGTGCCGGCATGCAGGCAGTGTCGGACATGGTGCGGCGGGGCGTGCTGCGGCCCAAGCTCGACCGAGTCTTTCCGATGAGCGCGGCAGCGCAGGCCCATACCCGGGCGGAGTCGGGGCGCGCCTTCGGCAAGGTCGTGCTCGTCCCGGACTGACCTGCGCCGCACGCCACCACCTTTCGTCACGACCGACCACATATCCGAAAGGAAGTACTGTCCATGAGTCCTGTCAATCCCGACACCCTGTCCGGCAAGGTTGCCGTCGTCACCGGCGCCAGCTCCGGAATCGGCGCCGAGATCGCCCGCGAGATGCACCGAGCCGGCGCCGAGGTCCTCCTGGTGGGCCGGCACGAGGAGCGGCTGGCCGCCGGCGCTGCGCGCCTGGGGGCGGACGGGAACCGGGCCGAGACCCTCAGCGTGGACCTCACCGACGAGGCCGCACCGGAGGCCGTCGTACGACGTGCGCTGGACCGGTTCGGCCGGGTCGACATCCTCGTCAACGCCGCCGGTGTTTTCACCCCGGCACCGTTCCTCGAGACAACCGACCAGAACCTCGACGATCAGTGGGACGCCAACGTGCGGGCGCCATTCCGGCTCGCCCGCGCTGCCACCGCCCACCTCGGCGAGGGCTCGTCGATCATCTTCGTCTCCTCGATCTGCGGCTACGCCGGGTTCCCCAATTCGACGGCCTACTGCGCTACCAAGGGCGCGGTCGAGCTCCTGGTCAAGGCGCTTACTGCCGAACTCGCTCCGCGGGGTATCCGCGTCAATGCGGTCGCACCTGGGAATATCCGGACCAGCATCAACGAGCACCTGCTCGCCGACCCGGACTACGAGAGGCAGATGCTCGCGGCCACCCCCGCCGGGCGCCTCGGGGAGGTCGGCGATATCGCACCCGCGGTCGTCTTCCTCGCCTCACCGGCCGCGTCCTACATCCACGGGTCGTCCCTGCTGATCGACGGCGGATGGATCGCCAGTTGACCGAGCCACCGGGAGTGCTCGAGCACGAGCTCGCAGAGTACCTGCGTGAGCACTACGCCATCGATGTCGCGCTCACCCGCCTCGGCTCCGAGCGTGACGAGACCTATCGTGCGTCCGGCACGTCGGCCGCGGACCTGATCGTCAAGGTCTGCGCTCCCGGCGAGCCGCGTGCAATCGTCGAGCTCCAGCTCGCGGTGACCGATTACCTCACCCGAGCCACGACGGTCCCGGTGCCGGTCGCCGTGCCGACCCCTGCGGGCGAGACGATCACCCGGTGGGAACGACCGGGCGGCGGGCCCGACCGTCTGGTCTACGTCATCTCCTGCCTGCCGGGCACCGGCCTCGCCGAGCAGCGGCTCAGCCCTGAGCGGACGGAGCGCGTGGGCACCGTCCACGGCGAGGTCACCGCGGCGCTCGCCGGCTTCCGGCACCCCGCCGCTGCCCGCCGGCTCCTCTGGGATCTGTCCGGGCTGCCCGAGCTCGCCGACCGCATCACGCCCCCGCGGTCACACGCCCGGCTGGCCACTCAGGTGGTCGGCCATTTCACCAGCGTCGTCCGTCCCGTGGCCGAGGGCGGAGCGCGACAGGTCGTGCACGGCGACTACAGCGTGCACAACGTACTGGCGAACCCGGCCGCCCCGGGCTTCGTCACCGGCGTCATCGACTTCGGTGACGTGCATATCGCGCCGGTGCTCTACGACCTCGCGGTCGCGGTGTCCAACCTCCTCGACCACCGTCTCGCAGACCCGTGGACATTGGCGTCCGCGCATGTGCGAGGTTTCCTCGGCGTTCACGACGTCGAACCGACCCAGCTCCGCACCCTCGCCGCGGCCGCCGCCGCCCGCTGTGTGCAACGGGCCTTGATCTCGCAGTGGCGCGCCACCGTCTACCCAACTCGCGCCGCCTATGCCGAGCAGCATTCGTGCCACGACTGGGTTCGTGCCGAGGCCGCGATCCAAACCCTCGACACCGGAACCCAACACTTTCTCGCAGCCGCCTGACCACCCACCCCTCACGAGTCAAGGGATCACGTCCGTGTCATCACCGCCACCTCGCGCAGCCGTCGGACCCGTCGGCATGGTCAACGGCTTCGACGTCGCCGACCTCGCGTCCCAGCCCGCGGATATCGCCTCGATGATCGAGCGACGTAACGGGCTCCTGGGTCCGGGATATCAGCTCTTCTACGCCGATCCCATCGAGGTCACCGCCGCCCGGGGGGTGTACCTCTACGGCCGCGACGGGACCGAGTACCTCGACGCCTACAACAACGTGGCGCAGATCGGGCACTGCCACCCGCGGGTGGTCGAGGCGGTCTCCCGCCAACTGGCGACCCTGAACACCAACACCCGCTACCTCCAGAAGCCACTGCTCGACCTGGCCGAGCAACTTCTCGCGCATTTCCCGGCGCCGCTCGATCGGGTGACGCTGACCTGCACCGGGTCGGAGGCGAACGATCTGGCGACCAGGATCGCCCGGCACCACACCGGTGCCGGCGGCATCATCGTCACCGCCAATGCCTACCACGGGGTCACGAGCAGCGTGGCGGCGTACTCGCCCTCCCTCGGTCCCGGCGCACCCCTGGGTCCGCATGTGCGGACCATCGCCGCGCCGGACCCGGCGGCCTTCCCCGACGAGGTCGCACTGACCGCCGCGGTGCGAGACGATGTACGCCGTGCCGCCGACGACCTGACCCGTGCCGGGTACGGGGTGAGCGCCTGTCTCCTCGACACTGTCTTCTCCTCCGACGGAGTCTTCACCCACCCGCCAGGTGTCCTGCGGGCGCTCGCGGACGAAGTCCGCTCCTACGGCGCGGTGCTGATCGCCGACGAGGTCCAGGCCGGCTTCGGCCGTACCGGCGACGATTGGTGGGGGTTCGCCCGCCATGGCTTCGTCCCGGACATCGTCACGATGGGTAAGCCGATGGGCAACGGCTACCCGGTCGCTGCGGTCGTGCTCCGGGCCGAGATCGGCCGTGCCTTCGAGGCGGCGGTCCGCTACTTCAACACCTTCGGCGGCAGTACGACCGCCGCCGTGGCGGCACAGGCCGTCGTGACGGTCATCGAGGAAGAGGACCTGGTCGCCCGCGCCCGGCAGGTCGGCGCGTCACTCGGGAACGCCCTGCGCGACCTGGCCCGCGGGACCGACCTCATCGGCGCGGTCCGCGGCGTCGGGATGTTCTACGGCGTCGAACTGTCCGCCGGCGGCAGCAGCGGCGACAACGCACGGATCGCTCGCGAGGTCGTCAACCGGATGCGCCGGGCCGAGGTGCTGATCTCGGCCTCCGGACCCCAGGGCAATGTGCTGAAGATCCGCCCGCCGCTCACCTTCGACCAGACCCATGTCGACCGTCTGGCCGAGACCCTCGCCGGGGCCCTCCGATCGGTCGACCGCACCACCCGGGAGGTATGAGCCATGGTGCCCACATCGATAGACGTCAACGCCGACGCCGGCGAGAGCTTCGGCCGCTGGCGGCTGGGCGACGAGGCCGGCCTGTTCGCGTTCGTCTCCAGCGCCAATATCGCGTGCGGCCACCACGCCGGCGACCCCTCCACCCTCCGGGCGGCCGTCCGGAACGCGCGAGACGCCGGTGTCGCGGTCGGTGCGCACCCCGGATACGACGACAAGGCCGGATTCGGGCGCCGCGCCCTCGCGATGTCGATCTCCGAGACCGTCGACGCGGTTGTGTACCAGGTCGGGGCACTGGCCGCGATCGCCGAGAGCGAGGACGTCCGGCTCCGGCACGTCAAGCCGCACGGAGCGCTGATGGGGGCGATCTGCGGCGATCCCGAGCTCGCCGTCGAGGTCGCGGCAGGTCTGCGCAACGCCGGCTTCGCACTGCCCCTGATGATGGCGCCCACCACTGCCCTCACCGCGGTACGGACGGCGGGCCACCCGGTCATCCCCGAGAACGCCGTCGACCTCGACTTCACCGACGACGGCATCAATGTCATCGAGCCGCGGCCCATGGCCAAGGACCCCGATCGAATCGCCGAGACCGCCGTGACGGTGGCACGCGGCCGAGCGGTCACCGTATCGGGTCGCAGTATCGAGATGCCGGTGCGCTCGGTGTGTGTCCACGGCGACCGGCCCAATGCCGTACCCATCGCCGCGGCGGTCAACCGTGCTCTCACCGCCGCCGGCTTCGCCATCCGCCCGGCCGAACCGTGGGTGTGACGCCATGCGGGACTCGACCATGTACACAACGCTCTCCGATGGGAGCCGCGCCAGTTTCGGCGGCGACGAGTACGTCTTCGTCGAACTCGACGAGGCGATGAGTCTCGGCGCTGCGCTCCGGGTCCAGTCGATTACGGCACGCATTGCCGACCTGGAACTGCCGGGGGTCCTCGACATTGCGCCCGCCAACAGCAGCTACCTGATCCGCGTCGACCCGGACACCCTCGACCCCCGCCGGGCACTCGGCGCGATCGCCGACGTGCACGAGGCCGGGCAGGCCACGGCGACGACGATCTCCACCGAGATCCTCGACGTGCCCGTCCTCTACGACGACCCGTGGTCGGCCGAGGTCTGCATGCGATTCCGCGACGGGCACCAGTCCGCCACCGAGAGCGATATCGAATACACCGCACGGATCAACGGCTTCGCCTCCGTCGACGAGCTGGTCGAAGCTCATTCGAGTGCGCCGTTCATCGTGACCTTTCCCTGCTTCAAGCCCGGCAATGCCGAGTCCTACCAGCTGGTGCCGCACGAGCGGCAGCTCCAGGCGCCCAAGTACCTCACGCCGCGCACCGAGACGCCCGCCCGGGCCGTCGCCCACGGTGGCGCCTTCACGGTCATCTACCCCTCGAGCGGGGTAGGCGGTTACCAGCTGCTCGGACGCAGCGCTATCCCGGTCGTCGACCTCGGCCAGGCCACCCGTGAGTTCCGCCGATCGCCGGTGCTGACCCCGATCTCGACCCTGCTGCGGTTCCGCCCGGTCGACCGGGCGGAGTACGACGAGGTACGCCGTCTCGTTGCCGTCGACCAGTACGTCGTTCGCCGCGCGCCCGCCGAGTTCTCACTCGCCGACTTCGAAGAGGACCCGGTGGAATACGCGCTCGAGCTCGAGGCGCTCCTGCCATGATCTCGATCCTCGTCCCCGGTCCGCACACGACGATCCAGGACATCGGCCGCCCCGGCCACTACGCCATGGGACTGCCGCCCTCCGGTGCACTGGACCAGTACGCGCACCGGTGCGCCAACCTGCTGGTCGGCAACGCCGAGTCGGCCGCGACCCTAGAGTCGACCATGGCCGGGCCCACCCTCGAGTTCGAAGAGGACTCCCTCGTCGCGATCACCGGCGCCGATGTCGCCGTCACCGTCGACGGCCGTCCGGTGCAGACCTGGGCTGCGCACACGATCCATGCCGGTCAGCAGCTGACGATCGGTCCGGCCCGAGCCGGCGCCAGGTCGTACCTGGCGGTGCGCGGCGGCATCGACTGCCCGCCGTTCCTCGGCAGCCGCTCGACCTACACCGCTGCCGGTATCGGCGGCCTCGCCGGCACATGCCTCGCCGCAGGGGACACCCTGCAGGTCGGTTGCGAGACCGCGGCACCGCCGCGGCCGGGGGCACACCTCGATTCCCGCCTCCACGGCCGCCCCGGGAACCAGGTGACGGTCCGGGTCGTCCCGGGACTGTGCAGCTACCGCTTCACCGCCGAGTCGCTGGAGCAGTTCTTCACCAGCGCCTACACCATGACCCCGCGCTCCGACCGTATCGGTTGCCGCCTCGACGGCCCGCGGCTGACATTCGTGGAGCGGGAACAGCCGTTCGGCGCCGGCGACAACCCGAGCAACGTCGTCGATCTCGGCTACCCCGTCGGCTCGGTCCAGGTCCCCAACGGCGCCGAGCCGATCTGCCTGCTCCGCGACGCCGTCACCGGCGGTGGTTACGCGACGCTCGGAACGGTGATCAGCGCCGACCTCGATCTGCTGGCTCAGGCACGAGCGCCCGACACCATACGTTTCGAGCCGGTCTCGGTCGACGACGCACTGGTCGCTCGCGCCGAGTATCGAGCGCGCCTGCGCGAGGCGCGCACCAACCTCAACCTGCTCAGCCTGTTCTGAGTGGTCTCACTCCTACCGAGAGCAGCCACCATGATCGATCAGATCACCACGCCGACCTTCGCAGTAGAGGATCCGGCCACCCTCGAGGTCGTCGGGCACGTCCGCGACCTCGGTCCGGCCGATGCCAGAGCCGCGGTCGACCGTGCTGCGGCCGCGTTCTCGAGCTGGTCCCGCGCCGCCCCGCGCCGCCGTGCCGACGTCCTGCGCCGCGCGTACGAGCTGATGCTGCGCGACCGAGATGAGCTGGCCACGCTGATCTCGCGCGAGAACGGGAAATCTGTCCAGGACGCGACCGACGAGGTGGTCTACGCCGCCGAGTTCTTCCGCTGGTATTCCGAGGAGGCGGTCCGCGCCGCCGGTGCGTACGGCAACTCACCGGCGGGGGAGGCCCGCACGATCGTGACGCGCAGACCCGTCGGGGTCGCAGCGCTGGTCACTCCGTGGAACTTCCCCGCGGCGATGGCCACCCGCAAGATCGGACCAGCGCTGGCCGCGGGTTGCACGGCGGTCGTCAAACCGGCAGCTCTCACTCCGCTCACCATGCTCGCGATTGCCGAGATTCTCGGCGAGGCCGGTCTCCCCGAGGGAGTCCTCGAGGTGGTGACGACACGCAGCTCCGGCGCGGTGGTCTCGGCCTGGATGGCGGACGACCGCGTCCGCAAGATCTCGTTCACCGGCTCCACCGAGGTCGGGCGCACGCTGCTGCACCAGGCCGCGGACCGGATCGTCAACGCGTCGATGGAACTGGGCGGCAACGCACCCGTTATCGTGACCGAGGACGCGGACCTGGCAGCGGCCGTCGAGGGCACGCTGGTGGCCAAGTTCCGCAATGGCGGACAAGCGTGCACGGCAGCCAACCGCGTCTACGTCCACGCCGATATCGCCCGACCGTTCCTGGACGCGTTCGTTGCCGCGGTCGGCAAGCTGACGGTCGGCCCGGCGCTCGACGGTGCCGTGATCGGCCCGCTGGTGAGCGCGAACGAGCGGCAACGCGTCAGCGCGGCGGTGGAGCTCGCCGTCCGCAACGGAGCGCGGGTGGCCTACGCGGCGGAGCTACCCGCGGCGCCCGGCCACTTCTACCCACCGACCGTCCTCGTCGACGTCGCACGCGACTCCACGATCGTGAGCGAAGAAATCTTCGGACCCGTTGCCCCGATCCTCGAATGGACCGACGAGGACGACCTCCTCGACCACCTCAACGACTCCGAGCTCGGTCTGGCGGCCTACGTGTTCGCCGGTGACCTGGCCCGCGCCATCCGCATCGCCGAGCGGCTCGAGGTCGGCATGGTGGGGATCAACCGCGGCATGGTCTCCGACCCGTCGGCGCCATTCGGCGGCGTGAAACAGAGCGGCCTGGGGCGCGAGGGGTCGCGCGACGGCCTGCGCGAATACCAGGAAACGCAGTACCTCAGCGTGGATTGGCCCACCTGACCAGCGACCTCGTACGAGCTGATCACCACCCAGCAACCAACACCACGGAATGAGAATCATGCAGATCGACAATGTCGCGGCCGTCGTCACCGGCGCCACCTCCGGGCTCGGCAACGCGACCGCCGCGGCACTCGCGGCCAAGGGCGCCCGCGTCTTCGGGCTCGACCTCGATATCGCCACCGCCCCTCGGATCGACGGCGTCACCTACATCGAGGCCGACGTCACCAGCGAAGACCAGGTACGGGCCGCAGTCGCGCACGCCGCCGAGCAAGGTCCGCTACGAATCGTCGTCAACTGCGCCGGCATCGGAACACCCGCCCGCATCCTGGGCAAGGCCGGCGTCCACGACCTGGCCCACTACGCCAAAATTGTCGAGGTCAACCTGATCGGCACCTTCACCGTGCTCGCACTCGCCGCCGAGGCGATCGCGCGAACCGAACCACTCGACCACGCCCAACGTGGTGTCATCGTCAACACCGCATCGGTCGCGGCGTTCGAGGGCCAGATCGGACAGGCGGCCTACTCGTCCTCGAAGGGCGGCGTGGTCGGCCTCACCCTCCCGGCAGCCCGCGACCTCGCCCAGCACGGCATCCGCGTGAACACCGTGGCCCCGGGAATCGTCGACACTCCTATGCTCGCCACTCTCGGCGAGGAAGTCCGGGAGAGCCTTGCCGCGGGTGTCCCATTCCCCAAGCGCCTCGCGCGGCCATCCGAGTACGCCGACCTCGTCGCGTTCATCGTCGAGCACGACTACCTCAACGGCGAGACCATCCGCATGGACGGGGCCTTGCGACTGGCACCACGCTGACCCTCGACACTGTCCGGAAGGAAGCCACCACCATGAACTCAGCTGTCATCGTCGATATCGTCCGGACCGCCTCCGGGAAGGGCAAACCAGGCGGTGCCCTCTCCGGGGTCCACCCGGTCGACCTGTTCGCAACCCTGCTCACCTCGCTCGCCGAGCGCAACGACCTCGATCCGGCCGTTGTCGACGACGTGATCGCCGGATGTGTGACCCAGGCAGGCGACCAGGCTCTCAACATCGCCCGCAACGCTGTCCTGGCCGCAGGTTTCCCGATCGAGGTGCCCGGCACCAGCATCGACCGGCAATGTGGTTCCTCGCAGCAGGCGACTCACTTTGCCGCCCAGGGCATTATCGCCGGCGCGTACGACGTCGTGATCGCCGGCGGCGTCGAATCGATGAGCCGCGCTCCAATGTTCTCCTCGGTACGCGGTGGGCATCCCAGGGCGCCCCTGGAGAAGCGATTCCCGTCCCTGCCCGACCAGGGCATCGGCGCCGAGCGGATCGCCGCCCGATGGAAGCTCGACCGCGAAGCTCTCGACACATTCGCCGCCGAGTCGCACCACCGCGCCGCGACGTCGGCCACCGGCGGAGACTTCGGCCAGGAGATAGTCCCTATCGCGCTTCCCGGCGGCGGCCTCCACAGCGAGGACGAGACCATCCGGGCGACGACGTCTGTAGCAGGGCTGGCCGGTTTGAATCCGTCGTTCTACGACGACGAGATGGCCGGTCGGTACCCGGAGATCGGATGGCACATCACTGCGGGAAACTCCTCCCCGTTGACCGATGGCGCGAGCGCGGCACTGATCATGAGCGAAGAGAAGGCCGGACAACTCGGGCTGACTCCGCGTGCCCGGTTCCACAGCTTCGCCGTCGTGGGGTCAGACCCGGAAATCATGCTGACCGGCCCGATCCCGGCGACACACAAGATTCTCGAGAAGGCCGGACTGGCTATCGACGACATCGACGCGTACGAGGTCAACGAGGCGTTCGCGTCGGTACCGCTCGCGTGGGCGGCAGAGTTCGATGCGGACCCGACCAAGCTCAACCCACGTGGCGGCGCGATCGCCCTCGGCCACCCCCTCGGCGGCTCCGGGACACGGTTGATGGCGACAATGGTCAACTATCTCGAGGACACCGGCGGCCGCTACGGCCTCCAGACCATGTGTGAAGGCGGTGGTATGGCCAACGCGACCATCATCGAACGCCTCGGCTGACACCGTAACGGCCAACGGGCCCGGCCGGCAGCCGGTGATCGTCGAACGGGCTCCGCAACGCCGGAAAGGCGGCTACTTCGTCGGTCTGCCGGCGGCGGGCCCGGCAAGATCACGGCCTACGGCTGGAGTACTAGGAACGGACCCGGCCCGCGGGCGCGGTCCAGCCGGTGGAGCGGATCCACTCGGCCAGGTCCCAGGTGGTCGGCTCGATCGCCTTCACTGCTGCGAGGTCTGACGGGTATTCGGACGCCTTGGCGAACTGGCGGAACATCGCCTTGTCGAGGTCGTTGCCGAGGACGCTCAATGGCAGGACCTCGTAGCGTGACGGTAGCCCGGCGCGCGCGCCGAACGCGGCGGCGATCTGGGGGCCCGTCGGCTCGTCGCCGATGACCTCGATGGCTCCGCCGGGCACGTCCACGGTGTCGAGCAGGATCGCGGCGGCGACCTGGCCGATATCCTTGATCGAGATCATCTTCAGGGCGATGTCGTTCGGCAGCGGCAGCCTCAGCACGATCGTTCCGTCCTCCAGGCTCGGCGCCATCACGGTTGCGAAGTTCTCCATGAAAGCGGCCGGGCGAACCATCGTGGCCCGCAGGCCGGAAAGCTTCAGGTAGTCCTCGATCCGGTGCTTCGAGTCGTGGTGCGGCACGCCCGTTTCGCGATCCGCTCCGAAGACCGAGTTGAACACGACGTGTGGCACGCGGGCTGCGGCAGCCGCATCGACGAGGGCGGTACCCACTCGGACCTCCTCCTCGATCTCCTCGAGGCTGTTCGCTTCCGGGGTCATGAAGTAGAACGCGTCGACTGCCTCCAGTGCGGCGACCGTTGACGCCGGGTCGTCGATCTGGACGGCCGCCAGCTCGACGCCCCGGGCGGCCAGCGCCTGCGCGCGATCGGACTCGGGGGTGCGGACGAGGGCCCGCACCCGCGCTCCTCGGGCCAGGAGCGCGTCGACGACCGACCCGCCCTGCTGTCCCGTCGCACCGAAGACCGCGATCGCACCGTTTTCCCGCGTGACCATGTCGTCACCTCTCGCTAGGGCATGCCATGAGCTCGAACTAGTTCATGGCATGAACAATACTAGTTCACGCCATGAACTGATGCAAGGCATGAGAGTGGCGTCAGAAGGACTGCGCGCGGTATGTCAGGACGAGGTGGAGGCCGAGACACCCGACGCGTCCACGATGGCTGTGGCCAGGCGTTCGAAATCGCGCTGGTCGTCGGCGTCGAGGTTCTCCGCGACGTCGGGAAGGCGCTTGGTGGTCTCGGCGAACACCGCCTCAGCGAGCACCTTCCCCGTGGGCGTCACGCTGAGCATGATGACCCGCCGGTCCTGCTCAGAACTCGCTCGGCTGACCAGGTGGCGCCGCTCGGTGCGATCGACGAGCTGACTCAGCGCGTTCTTGGTCATGCCGAGTGAGGCGGCGAGGTATGCCATCTGCCGCGGCTCGTCCTTGACCGCGCACAGCAGCGTGGCCTGTAAGGAAGTCAGGTCGTACTCGGCGCAGATCTGCGCGTACCTCCGCTGGATCAGGACCGAGAGCCAGAAGAGCTTGTCGCCGTAGTCCACGCCCGCCGCCCCTCATCTGGTGCCCAACGCCCAGTATACCGACGCCGACCGGCTTGCCCGACCGTCCAGCTGCCAGTGAAAGCCGCTTTGCCTTGCCTTCGTAGTGCTGGAGGGTGGCGGGCGCGTCGGAGGGCGCTGAACCGCGTATGTTCGATAGCCGGGCCGGGAGAATGCGAATCAGGTCGGAAGCACCCTTCAATCCACGGGCCCGTCCCAGGTCGCTGGGTAGTCGCCATGTAACCCGGGTAGGCTTCTTTTGCCAAGTGTTGACGTATGCGGCGCTCGTTGCCGGGACGGCTGACAGATGTGTGCAGCTCTGAGTGAGGATGATCCGTCTCCGACGGTCCGTGATGTGGCCGATCCGGTCACGGAGGGGTTGGCTGCGTCCGGGTTGGATGACGCCGAGGAGATCGGACGGGGCGGTTTCGGCGTGGTTTACCGCTGCAAACAGGCGGAGTCGGATCGGGCGGTTGCGGTGAAGGTGCTGCCTGCCGAGTTGGACGCAGAGAGCCGGGCGCGATTCTCCAGGGAACAGCGGGTGATGGGGCGTTTGACCGGGCATCCGAATATCGTCATCATGCTGGAGACGGGTGTCACCGCGGACGGGCGGCCCTACTTGGTAATGCCGTATCACCGGTTGGGGTCATTGGCCGAGCGCATCCGCGAGCAGGGTCCGCTGCCGACCGAGACCGTTCTGGGGATGGGTGTAAAGATTGCTGGAGCCCTGGAGAGCGCGCATCGCCTGGGCGTCCTGCATCGGGACGTGAAACCGGGCAATATCCTGCTGACCGATTATGGTGAGCCGGCGTTGACCGATTTCGGTCTCGCGCGGATTGCCGGGGGGTTCCGGACAGCCGCCGGTGCCCTTACCGGGTCGCCGGCGTTCATGGCCCCAGAGGTCCTCGCGGGTGAGGACCCTACGTCCGCGGCAGACGTCTACGGCCTGGGCGCCACCTTGTTCTGCGCGTTGACCGGACACGCGGCGTTCGAACGGCGAAGTGGCGAAAATGTGGTGACCCAGTTTCTGCGGATCTCCAACGAGCCGGTGCCGAACCTGCACGAGCTGGGCATCGCTGAGGACGTTGCGGCGATGATAGCGGCGGCGATGAGTCGAGAACCACAGCGTCGGCCGACTCTGGTGGCGCTGGGAGAGGCGTTTCAGCAGGCACAACGGCATCACGGGTTTGCCGTCGTCGAGATGGCGTTATCTTCCGAACCGGACGGCGAAGCCCGGGACCGCATGGTCGCCGCGCCACAATGGCGTTCACCGGTGTCAGCGCCTCGGCGGGGCGCGGGGACGTTACCGCTGGAGTTGACCAGTTTTGTCGATCGCCGCAGTGAATTGGCCGCGGTGAAGAATCTGCTGTCCACGGCTCGGCTGGTGACATTGACCGGGACCGGAGGGGTCGGAAAGACTCGGTTGGCGCTGCAGGCAGCCGCTGCCGTGCGCGAGGACTTCGCCGATGGGGTGTGGTTGGTCGAGTTGGCCGATATCTCCGAGCCGGCACTGATCGTCAACGCGGTGGCGACCGCTCTCGGGTTGCGTGATGATCTGGCGCGGTCGTTGTCGGCCGTGGTGCTCGACTTCCTGGTCTCACGGGAGTTGTTGCTGGTCCTGGACAACTGCGAGCACCTGGTGGAGGCAGTGGCGGAACTTGTCGGCAGTTGGCTACAGCACTGCCCCGATTTGCGGATCCTGGCGACCACCAGGGAAACGTTGGACTCTGCCGGAGAGGCGATATTGCAGGTCCCGCCGCTGGCAGCGCCTGAACCGGATCAGGAGCCGTCGCCGCGAGGACTGGCCCGCTACGATGCGCTGACTTTGTTCACCGACCGTGCGACCGCGGCCATGCCAGGTCTGCAGTTCTCGGACGATGACAAGGTGAGTGTGGCTCGGATTTGTGCTCGGCTGGACGGATTGCCATTGGCGATCGAGCTGGCGGCGGCCCGTATACGTACGATGTCTCCGGAGCAGATCTTGCAGCATCTCGACGATCGGTACGCATTGCTGACCCGCGGGAGCCGCACCGCGCCCAGGCGGCAACAGACCCTGCGGTGGTGCATCGACTGGAGCTACGAATTGTGTACCCCGGCCGAGCAGCGGCTGTGGGCCCGGCTGTCCATCTTCGCTGGTGGCTTCGAACTCGACGCCGCCGAGCAGGTGTGCGGAGCTGATTCGGCTGCGGGTGGTCTGCTCGATGTGCTGTCGTCGTTGGTGGACAAGTCGATCCTTACCCGGGACGAGTCGCGTGGTGTGGTGCGATTGCGGTTGCTGGAGACGGTCCGTGAGTACGGTCGGGACAGGTTGCGGGAGTCCGGCGAGGAACAGTTGCTTCGGCGTCGTCACCGCGACTGGTTCAAGCAGCTGGCGCAGTCTGCGGACGCCGAGTGGATCAGCGCTCGGCAGCCCTACTGGTTCGCCAGGATCCAACGCGAACAATCCAACTTACGTGCCGCCCTCGAATACAGCCTGGCCGAAGACACCGAGCAGGCGGCGGAAGCCGGGCTGAAGGTCGCTGTTGCGCTATACGGCGTCTGGACCTTCCTCGGGATGTACAGCGAAGGTCGCCGATGGATCGAGTTGCTCCTCGACCATCCCGCTCAGCAGCCTGTAGCCGACCGGGTAAAGGCTCTTCAAGTGGGCTCCACCATTGCTGCCATGCAGGGTGACCTGCCGACGGCCGCTGAGTTTGCGGAAGAGGGGCATGTGTTGGCTCAACAGGCTCCGATCCCGACAACTCGGGCGCCGATCGCCTACGCCGACGGCTCTGTGGCGCTCTACAGTGGTGATCTTGCAGCGGCGTCTCTGTCCTTCGAACGTGCTGTTGAAGAGCTGGGTTCGAATCGGCAGGGTTTCCCTTACGGTTCTGCTTTGACCTTTCTCGGTTTGGCGCGCCAACTTTCCGGTGATCCGAGGGGGGCGATCGAGTGTTATCAGGAGCTGCTTTCCGTCACTGAGGCGTGTGGCGAAGTACTTTTCCGGTCTGCTGCGTTGTGGGGCATGGGCCTCGCCGCTTGGCAGCAGGGCAGCCTGGCATGGGCGATGGAACTGCTCGAGAATGGCCTGCGGGTCAACCGACAGATGTCCAGTCCGTTCGTTGCTGCATTGCTTCTCGAAGTGCTGTGCTGGGTGCATGGTGACCAGGGCGAAGCCGAGCGCGCAGCAGTACTGATGGGAGCCGCGGAAGAACTGCAGCGGTCCATGGGCAACCCTGCGAGCATTTTCCCTACCTCCCGCCATCACGACGAATGCCTGCTGCTGACGAGATCCGCCCTCGGCGACCGTAGGTTCGATGCGGCTGTCCACAAAGGACGAGCGATGGTGATGGACGAAGCTGTTGCCTACGCGCTCGGTGAACAACCCGCCGAGAACAAGCCCTTGGCAGGGCCCGGCGGGGCGCTGACCAAGCGCGAACAACAGGTCGCTGACCTGATCGCCCAGGGTCTCACCAACAAGCAGATTGCCGCGAATCTTGTGATTTCCCAGCGCACCGCCTCTGGCCATGTCGAGCACATCCTGATGAAGCTCGGGTTCACCTCTCGCGCACAGATCGCGGCATGGATCGCGGAGCGTGCCGAGCAGCAGAATCAGTGACCGTTCCGAATCAGGATGCAGCCTGTGCGGCTGTTACTGTCCCGCGGGGGCTTGGATGGCCCGGCTGGGTTTGTGAGCGCGGGCTACGACTGTTGCCGTCCACACCCGCGCGGTCCGCAACCTACTGGCCGACACCTGAGCCGTGACGGAGACCACCTGTGGAGCCTGGCCAGGAGCGCTGGGCGACCCGGTCGCCGCCGCCGCGCCGCCGCCACGCTGCGGGCGTTGCATTCGGAGCCGGCCGCGCCGTGGAGCAACGACCGCTCGGTCGCGGCGGCGGGAGTCTCCCCGCGCTACTCTGGCGCGCCGGTTCACCACCCTGGTCGGCCGCCCTCCGACGGCGTACCTCACTTGGTGGCGCGTGATCCTTGCCGCCACGATGCTTCGTGACACCCGCGAAACCCTCGTCACTATCGCGGGCCGAGTCGGCTACGGCAGCCCGTACGCACTTTCCCGCGCCTTCGAGCGAGAATTCGCGACTACACCGGGGCGATACCGGGTGCAGGCCGCGGAACGGTCCGCGTACCGCGTGGACCCATCAATCGAATACCCCTGACAACGACGAACTCTGAGACCGGGCTGTCGCCATGCCCGGGGCCGGTCACTACGATAGAGGCCATGGCGGCTTCGTTCTCAAACGGTCTCAACGGCACCGAACCCCGGGCTGGTCGGCGGAACCTCAAGGGCGATATGCGAGAGCAAGCGATCCTTCAGGGTGCTTATGAAACGCTGCGCACCGAGTCGATGCGTACGGTCTCGATTGATGACCTCGCCAAGAGCGCAGGATTGTCGCGGTCATCCTTCTACTTCTATTTCGAATCGAAATGGCAGGTTCTTTCCGCGCTGCTGTCGAGTGTGACCGACGATGTTTTCGTCGCGTCGTCGATGATTTTCGAACGGCCGGCTGGAATCCCGCCGGAGGCCGCGATAGAGCACGCGGTTTCTGAAGTCACGGCTGTCTGGGAGAGACACGGTCACATTCTTCGCGAAGTTGGTGACGCCGCTGCGACGGAACCTGCCTTGCAGGCGCAGTGGGATAAAATCTTGGGCCGATTCATCAAGGCCGCTTCTGTCGCTATCGAGCGCGACCGGTCCACGGGCGTGGCGATCGACGGGCCCCCGGCCCGCGCGCTGGCGGCAGCGCTTATATGGATGGGTGAGAGAAATCTTGGTCTGATGAGCATGCGTAGCGCGAATGCCATCCCGACGGAAGATATGGTGGAGACGGTGACTACCGTGTGGCTCAGAACTGTATTCGGCCTCGAATATGCGGGAACGACGAACCACGCCTGAGTCGAATAGTACGATCGCAGCGAACCGGACTCCGTAGGAAGCGGTTCGCTGCGATCGGGTGTCTATTCAGTTGGTCATATTTGTACGCAACGTACGTTTTCGCCGATGTTGTACGGTGCAATGCGGTGTCGAAATCTCGCTACTGCTGTTGATCCGCAGCCATCTTTGCCATGTTCAATCCAGGCATCAGCATGTGTCCGCCATCGACGAGCATTTCCAGTCCGGTGGTCCAACGTGACTCATCGGATGCCAGCCAGAGTACGGCTTCGCTCATGGCGCGCGGTGGGAGCAACCCGACGTCGCGAAGGGCGGACCAATACTTCGCGCCTTGGAGATCCTCCTTGACTCCTTGCCCCGGGCCCTTGCCCGAACAGAGGTCGTATCCGCCCTGCCAATCCAGCGCAGGGGTATCAGTCGGCCCAGGAAGAAGAATGTTGACTCTGATTCCGTACTGCCCGAACTCGAGCGCGGCACTCTTCGCGAGCCCGATCACGCCGTGCTTCGAGGCGACGTAGTGCACATAGTGTGGTGATCCCTCTACGCCGTTTCCGGAGGACGTCACCACGATCGACCCGCCGCCCCGTGCCTTGATCGCGGGTGTGACAGCTTTCAACGTTCGCCAGACTCCGGTGATGTTGACGTCGAGGACGGCCGCGAACTCCTCTTCGGGGATTTCGTCGAACGGGCGAACGGTCCAAATTCCGGCATTGGCGACGGCAATGTCCAGGCCGCCGAATGCCTTTACGCCGTCGGCGACCAATTCATCGATCGAGGACTGCTTTCGAACGTCGCCCTCGTGTGCGATGATGCGCCGTCCCAATCCCTCGACCTCTTTGACGGTGGTCTGGAGATCTTCCGGCGATCCAGTCGCATAGGGGAGCCCGGTGTCGGTGGGGCAGTCGAGGGCAAGGATGTCAGCACCCTCTTCTGCGAGGCGAATCGCATGAGCTCGCCCCATTCCACGTGCTGCTCCGGTCACCAGAGCAACTTTTCCATCCATTCGTCCCATTGTTATCTCCTCTTTGAGCGGGGTTGTCGTGAATCAGATACTGCGCATTGGGGGCTCGGAACCCAGGGCAGTAAAGCGCGTTGATGATTTCCGTGTCAGACGCGCAGCGACGTGGATGAATTGCATATCCAACGATCAAGACTGGGTATTTATGATAACCAGGAGAACAATCATGCGGTGTCGGACGGCGTGATCAGCTGTAGCAGAATGTCGATTCCAGGCGGCTCGGTCCAGATATGGTCAGAACTGCCGATCTGAAATGGCGAACTGATTGGATCGGGCCGACCGGGACCTCGAATGGTGCATCCGCTCAGATCGGCGTCGCTCAGGCTTTCGCCGAACGCGAGAGCGATATGATCTATTTTGGCCGGTGCACTGCCCAGCGCGTACTCGAGGATCTTCGGCTCATCAATGGTGTACAACTCGATTTTTGCCGAGCCAAGGTTGAGGAACGTTGCCCGAATATTGAGTGCGGGCGATTCGAACCTGGACGCGATGGGAACTGCGAACCTGCCCTGCCATTGGGCCGACGCCTGCTCCAGGTCGCGAACCAATATGCCGACGTGGTCGAGCCGCGGAAATTGTTCCTCGGTCCCGCGAGCGACGTCCGGTGACAGCTTCGGCATCGTCATTGACTTCCGGCGGCGACAAAGTGCGGCGCGACACCTTGGCGGGGTTCGGTCCAACGCTGAGTGATCACCTTGGCCTTGGTATAGAAGCGATACGCGTCGTAATTCAATCCGTCGTCACCGAACCGTGAGTCGCCCCATCCGCCGAACCCGAACCAGGAAATCGGCACCGGAATCGGGACGTTGATCCCGACGCTTCCCGCCCGCACAGTGTGGGCGAATCGACGACCAGCTACTCCACTTGTGGTGAAGATCGACGCGCCGTTTCCGTACGGGCTCGCGTTGACGACACGAAGAGCCTCGTCGAGATCGTCGACGCGGACCACGCTGAGGATCGGGCCGAAGATCTCGTTTTTGTAGAGGTCGCTGTCGGTCTGGACGTGGTCGACCAGACTCGGGCCGATGAAGTACCCCGCGTCATGGGAGTCGTCCTTTCGACCGTCCAGGACGACCGTTCCGCCTTGGCCGGTAGCTGTATCGAGGGCGCTGCGAACTCGATTGACCGCCGACTCCGAGATGAGCGGCCCCATGTCGGAACTCGCCGCGTCTCCCGGGCCCGTGCGGAATGCCTCGGCTCGTTGCACTGTCTTGGCAACGAGCTGGTCGGCGATGTCTCCGACCACCACCGCCACGGGCACAGCCATGCATCTTTGGCCCGCGGCGCCGTACGCGGCCGACACCAACGCGTCCGCCGCCGCATCCAGATCGGCGTCGGGCATCACGACCAGGTGATTGTTCGCTCCGCCGAGCGCTTGCACCTTCTTGCCGACGTCGGCTGAGCGGCGGTAGATCTCACGCGCGACCTGAGTGGAGCCGACGAAAGAGATGGCGGCGACATCGGGATGGTCGATCAGCGCGTTGACTGCATCGACGCCTCCGTGCACGACGTTGAAGACACCGCTGGGCAGACCGGCTTCGGCCAGAAGTTGCGCTAGGCGCACAGACGCCGACGGCACCTTCTCACTGGGCTTGAGCACGAACGAGTTGCCGCACGCGAGCGCTGCCGCGAACATCGACACCGGCACCATAATGGGGAAGTTGAATGGCGTGATGCCGACACATACTCCTAGCGGTTGGCGGAAGGAGTATGTGTCGACGCCTCGGGAGACTTGTTCCGCGAACTCGCCTTTGAGCTGTTGAACCGCGGATGTTGCCACCTCCACGGCTTCGACAGAACGGGCCACCTCGCCCCTCGCGTCAGCCAGGGTCTTTCCTTGTTCCGCGGTGATGATCGACGCGAGCTCCTCGCCGTGTTCCAGCAAGAGCGTGCGAAATGCCAGAAGAATCGTGGCCCGAGCGGGGGTGGGAGTCGACGCCCACGCTTCCGCTGCGCTTCGTGCGCTGGCGACAGCCTGGTCGACGACGTCAGCGCCTCCCAGCTCGACGGCCCGTATCGGGTGACCTGTCGCCGGGTCTACGATTTCGGACTTTGTCGCGCTTGTCGAACCCACGGGAGCGCCGGCGATCCAGTGCGGAACGGTTTCGAGATGGACACCGTTTGTAGTCACAGTTACTCCAAATTAGCGAATTGGCGAATTATTTCTCGAAGGTTCAGGATTTTTTCTCCCGAGGGTGGGGCAGCTCCGGGAACATTTCCAATCCGTAATTCGTCTTGAGATTCTCGACCTCTGCCGCGAGCTGCTCGGGCGTACGCAGTTCGCGATCACGAGCCTCGTAGAAGTACTTGTCGATGCCACTGCCGGGCGCGAAAGTACCGGCTGGTCCCGGTACGAACACGACGAGGATCCTCGCCTCTTCTCCGACGACCTCATAGGTATGCCGCTGGTCCTTACGCCCCCACACAAATTGGCCGGCGCCCGCATTGTACGACCCTGCTTCGGTGTGAATCGTAATTTCCCCGCTCATCACGAAGAAGCCCTCTTCTTCGCGGTGATGGATATGCCAGACCGGCTCGGTTCCGCGAACCCAGTTCGTCTCGATGACAACTAGCTGGCCCTGAGTAGTCTCTCCGGTCGCATGAATCCAGAAATCCACACCGGTCATGAAATCGCCGGTCATTTTGAAATGCACATCATCGCGGTGGGAGACGTAACTCTCCCCGTCTCGGGTTGTCGACGGCTGGATCTGATCGACACCTGGCTCGGTCACCATGGGGGTCCCTTTCGTTTACTCGCCGGGCGAGTAGCTGCGTTCTACCTTGAACAGGATTGAGACTAGACTCACTGTTGGCTGGAGTCAACAGTGTGTCTAGTATTCATGAACTAGCTGTTGAGAGGTGGTATCGCAGTGAATGCCACCCCGTCGCAAGCTGGCTCTCTAGTTCAACTAGACAGACCGTTGACAACTCCAGACAGTATGTGCACAATGCTCCTCACTCGTATGCGCTCAGGCATCAGATTCGCACGCGAGGCTTTGGCGCCCGACTCTAAGAGGACCAATGACGTTGCTTCAGGAAACGAATCATCTCCGCGCGGCCGATTGTGCGGTTCGATAATGGGAGCTTTGAATGATCAGGTAATCGAATTACTCGCGTCACTGTCTACGAACCCACCTGCGCAGCCCTGGGACGTGCCGATTTCCTCATACAGATCGGCCGGCGAGAAGTTGATCGGGTTGGCGGGCAACCCTAATCGCGGCTGCGAGGTTCGGAACTTCCACATCCGCCTTCCCGGAAGGACTGTCGGTGCGCGCGGTTATCGCCCGAAAGGCGCGGTAGGTCGCGTACCCGGTGTCGTCTACTTCCACGGTGGCGGATTCGTCAGAGGCAGTCTCGATTCGCATGACAGGCTGTGCCGGGAGTTGAGCGTCCAGGGTGGGCTCAGCGTCATCGCCGTCGAGTATCGACTGGCTCCCGAAAATACCTATCCAAGCGCGCACGACGATGCGATGGACTCGTTCCTCTGGGTATCGGAGCACTCCGATGAGCTGAATATCGACAGCGACGCACTGGCAGTCGCCGGTGACTCCGCAGGAGCGATGCTCGCGGCGGCGACCGCCGTAGATGTTCGGGCACGCGCCCGCGGTGCGACGGCGAAGGCGCAGGGACTGCTGTGCCCTGTCCTCGATGCGACCATGACCGGAACGTCCGCCGAGCGATACAGCGCGGCGCCCATTTTGTCGCGGCCCATTCTCGAATGGTGTATTGATCAGTATTTTCCGAATGTACTAACTCGACGGTCACCGGCCGTATCGCTTTTGATGAGGGAAACCCTGGCAGCGTCTCCTCCTGCGCTCATCCTCAGCTCGGAAATCGATCCGGCCTCGGATGACGCTCGGCGCTACTCGGCCAAATTAGAGGCTTCGGGCGTCGGGGCCGAGTTTCGTGAGTATGCGGGCATGCCGCATAGCTTCTTTCTGCTGGCCGGTGTGCTGGACGAGGGCGAGCGTTGCATCGCCGATTTCGCGGAGAAGCTATCCAGGTTGCTGCGCTAGTGGACAGTACGCCCGTGGAGCAATAGATACGTCGAATCGTTCACGCTACGGCAGCTCCCGGTGGCCTGGCCGGTCCGGCACGTGACCGGCCGGGCTTTCACTGGTCCGAGACATCATCGACGTCAAGAGCGCGGGGAATCGGCTCGGAAGCCGGAGCGCCGCAGATGTCCGCCAATTTCGAGCAGACGCGCTGCGGCCCGTGATGCATGAATTCGGCCGCAGCGCGTGGTCGCGAGGATCAGACGACTTTAACGACGACTTTCCCTCTGTTCTCACCCGCGATACTACGATTGAGAGTGTGTCGCGCATTCTCCAGGCCATCGACCACAGTTTCCTCGGCCTGCAGCGCGCCTGCGCTGAGGTCCTGGGACAGCTGCTCGATGATCTCGCCGTACCGATCCACGTGATCGAAAACGATGAAACCCCGCAGAGTGGCCCGCTGCATCAATAGCTGGCTGAGATTACGTAGCCCGCGCTGGGTGCCGGCGGTGTTGTAATCGTTGTATTCAGAAATAAGACCGCACAGCGTGATGCGCGCACCGATATTGAGTCGATCGAGTACATGATCCATGATCTCGCCGCCGACGTTCTCGAAATCCACGTCGATTCCTGCAGGTGTTGCCCGGTCGAGTTGCGCCTTCCAGTCGTCGGCATGTCGATCGACGCAGGCGTCGAAGCCGAGCTCCTCGACGAGGTACCGACATTTCTCGGCACCGCCGGCGATCCCGACCACTCGGGCTCCCCGTCTCTTCGCGAGTTGGCCCGCAACCGCCCCCACTGCTCCTGCCGCGCCCGAGACGAAGAACGTCTCGCCCGGCCGAGGATCCCCGAACTCAACGCCCAGGTACGCCGATATTCCGGTGTGGCCGAGCACGCCGACGAACGCGGGCAGCGGCGCTGGCAACGGATCGGGCAGGACCGTGAACGGCATATCCGCACTCGCCGCATCGGCCACACAGTAATCCTGCCAACCCGTCAACCCCACGACATGGGCGCCGACAGGAAGATCCTCGCGCTTGCTGGCCACCACCTGGCCTACACCTGCCCCCCGCATGACCGCGTTCAGCTCGACCGGGGGTATGTAGGAACGCATCGCACTCATCCATACCCGATTCGTCGGGTCCACAGACAAATAGTGCGTGCGGATTAGTGCTTGTCCCTCGGAAATCTCGGGAACCGGCTCTTCGGACCATTCTAGATTCGCGTCCGTTACTTCCCCCTCCGGTCGACTCCGCAATCGATAGAGCCTATTGGTAAGTGTGCTCATGACGCCTCCTAAAAGGGCAAGTAAAGGGTTGATGCGCGGACTGACGACACCGCCGGAACCCATGTCCGTAGATGATTTCGGGCGGCTCACGGGTCAAACCAGACCCTGAGAATAGACTTGGAGTGGATTATCGTCAACACCATGTCGATCCGGGCCTCAGTGAGCGGTGCCGCACTCGATCTTGACTGTCGACACACTGTTGACTATCGCCGACAGTTCGGGCATTCTCTCACGTTACGGCGACTGGAACATCAGTCGTCGCCAGGCCGCAACGAGGAGGCGATTGTGAGTACCCAAGCGGAGAATCGCAAGGTAGTGGACCATTTTTGGAGCGATCTCGATGGCGGACCGCCGACCGGAGCGAAGCTGGAGGAGTGGAAGGACTGGTTCGCGGAAGAGGCTGTCTGGGAAATGCCGTTCGCCCCAGAGCCGCTCGCGAAGGCAGTCCCCGGCCGCGCGCTCATCGGCCACTTCGTCGACTGGTTCTTCGGATCCGTGCCGGATCTGGTGATCGATTCGCTGGTCGTCCACGACACGACAGACCCTGAGCTTTTTGTTCTCGAACTTCATGGTCGGGCGACCGTGGCGCAGAACGGGAATATCTATGCGAATACCTATTGCACGCACATGCGTGTCAGGGACGGCAAGGTAACTTTGATTCGCGAGTACTTCGATCCGAACGTCGTCGTCGGAGCTTTCGGAGTCGAACTTATCGGTGAAGGCATGGCCACAGTAATGGCTGCCGCGGGCCTGGAGGTTTCCAAGTGAAGCTCATTCCAGAGTTCTCGTACACCGCGGAGTTGGGTGCGCCGCAAATTGTCGGCCCCGGGCCGTACGGTTTACGGCAAGTGCTCCCGGTCACCGGCGGTACGGTGACGGGCGACCGACTCAGCGGTCAGGCGGCCATCGGCGGCGGCGACTGGCTCCTCGCCGGCGAGGACGGCTTCGGGCGGTTGGATGTGCGCGCGCAGTTCAATACCAACGACGGTGCCGTCATCTACATGAGCTATCAGGGGCTGGTCGAGGTCACGGACGCGGCGGCAGCCGCTTTGGCAGGAGGGGATTCGGGCACAGAGTTCGGCGATCACTACTTCGTCACCACTCCGCGGCTCGAGTCCGGCGACCCCAGGTACAGCTGGGTCAACCAGACAATTTTCGTGGGGCAGGGGCGCGTCACACCGGGTCCGGTGATCGAGTTCCAGGTCTTTCGGGTAGCCCTTCAATAGCACCAACCGGGCACGACAAGTGGGCCGCGCATTCGTACGCAGTGACGATGTGCGGCCCACGCTTCCATGCGGCCGTGGTTCCCACTGTCGCTGGCTCGAGCCGCTGTCGACGAGGTCGAGTTGCCTCGTGACGCCGCTCGGATCAAACAGGAGTACTCCCTTATGTCTTCTACCATGTCTTCGACGTTTTCCATGTCGTCAAATCTCGCGAACAATCTCATCGACACTGCTCGTGACCTGGGTGATCGGCCGGCGATCAGACTCGAAACCACTACGCTGAACTATTCCCAACTCGGGCGCGCGGCAGCGGCCGTGGCGGGTGATCTGCAAGCCAGGGGAATCCGCGCCGGCGACCGCGTCGGTATCGTGCTGCCGAACGTGCCGGCGTTTCCGATCCTCTTCTACGGGATCCTGATGGCGGGTGCCGTCGCCGTCCCGATGAATCCCCTGCTGAAGGCACGGGAGGTCACGTATTACGTGGAAGACTCCGGGATGTCGCTCGTCTACGGCTCGCTGACAGCGGGGGACGTGGTGTCGGAAGCAGCACGCGCGGCGGGCATTCCGGCATTTCTCGTCACGGAGTTGGGGCCGACCGAAGCGGATCTGCTCGGTTTCCCGGTCGAGGAACCTGTGTGGCGCGGTCGGGACGACACCGCGGTGCTGCTCTACACCTCCGGTACCACGGGCAGCCCCAAAGGCGCTGAACTCACGCATGACAACATGTCGACAAACGCTTCCACCACCGTCGATACGCTCATCCAGACAACCCCCGATGACATTATTCTGGGGTGCTTGCCACTCTTTCACGTATTCGGTCTCACGTGCGGTTTGAACGCCGCCGTGAGGTCGGGTGCTCTGCTCACCTTGATTCCCAGGTTCGACGCCGAAACAGCCCTTCGTGTTCTCGTGCGGGACAACGTCACGGTCCTCGAGGGCGTTCCCACCATGTACTCCGCCCTGCTGAATTCCGCCGATGCTGATTCCGTGGACCTATCGCATCTTCGCTGCTGCATCGTAGGAGGTGCACCGATGCCCGTCGAAGTGTTGAAAGCATTCGAGGAAAAATTCGCGTGCGAGATATACGAAGGATATGGGCTTTCGGAAACCGCTCCCATCGCTTGTTTCAATCAGCAGGGAACGCCGCGTAAAGCTGGAACGATCGGAATTCCGGTCCGCGGCTGCCTGCTTCGCCTGGTCGATGACAACGGCAACGAACTGCACGGATCCGATGAGCCAGGGGAGATTCAGATCAAAGGTGAGAACGTCATGAAGGGGTATTGGGGCCGCCCAGCGGCGACCGAGGAAGCCATAGTGGACGGCTGGTTCAGTACCGGGGACATCGCGACCCGAGACCGCGAAGGCTATTACAGCATCGTGGACCGGAAGAAGGACATCATCATCAGGGGTGGATACAACGTGTATCCCCGCGAAGTGGAGGAGGTGCTGTACGAGCACTCCGCCGTAGCCGAGGCGGCAGTAGTCGGGATCGAAGACGGATATCTCGGCGAACAAATCGGCGCTGCCGTGGCACTCAAGCCAGGAGCCCACGCCGAGCCCGCCGAAATAATCGACTTCGTGCGGGAACGGCTGGCGGACTACAAGTATCCCCGCCGAATCTGGTTCGTGCCCAGCTTACCGAAAGGCCCTACGGGCAAGATTCTGCGCAGGAGCGTTGTACCACCGGTCTGATAACGCACAGATTCGCGGGTGGAATCATCTCGACGGTGCCCCGGGCACCGATGCCGTGCCATTGAACGCTCCAATGTGGGCAGCCTTGAAAAACCCGCTCCGCAGTTGACACGGAGTGGGATGCGAGTAGGTGGGGCCCCGAGTGCTGCCGCGGCTCGCAACGCTGGTTCGATCGCGGCTCGGGCAGGAACTCGTCGTTCAAGTGCGCGGCGCGGTGGTCGAGGCGAGGTCCTCGCTGCGTCGGTGGAGCCCGGGCGCCCGTCGAACTCCCGCCGGTGGCAACACCGACTGGGAGGTCGAATTGGTCGTCGTGCTCGGCAAGCGGGCCTGGCGAATCGAGGAGGACAACGCGTGGGCCCACGTGGCCGGGCTGACCGTCGGCCAGGATCTCTCCGAGCGCATCACTCAGACAGCCGGGCCATCGCCGCAGTTCAGCCTGGGATGCGGCAAGACGGCGAGCTGGCCTCGGCCACCGACGTGTCCATCCCGGCCAGGACGGTTCTCGCTACGGTGCAAGGGGGATCCGTCCTCATGCAGGCGTCACGTTCGGTCGACAAGTTGTTGCAGGCCCTGGATGCCGCGTTGCTCATCCTGTATTCGAATAAGAACGCGAGTCCGCCGACCTGACGGCGTGCACGTCGCACCGCAACGAATTCGGTTCCCATCGGCCGCCCGCCGATCGCGGAACTCGACGGTGCGGGTGACGTCCGGTGCGTGGGCGATCGCCTCCGGCGACGGGTCCGACCTCGAGGTAAGTGAGACGCAGGTCATGACTGCGTGCCCGGGAGCAGTACCGTGACCCACTGTCGACCACGGACCACACCGAGCCCGTCCGGGTCACCACAGATACTGGTCGACCAAGCGCTCGAAGGCGCGGGCCGCCGCGCTCGGGGCGCGGCTGCCGGGTGTGGCCAGGGAGATCGGCCAGTTGAGGTCCGCTCCGGTGACAGGCAGCGAGACGAGGTCGGTGTCGTGCCCGGTGCTGCCCCGGGGCAGCAGAGCGACGCCCATGGGGTGCGGGCGTCTTGATCGGATAGCGCGTCGGAGAGCAGGTCGCGTACGACGTGAATGTGGCCGGGTAGGACCTTGTCGACGCGGGTATGACCGGCGTCGGTGATGGTGACGACGGTGACTCGGTGGTCCTCGGTGCTGACATCGCGGGTGATGAGGCCTGCTTTTTCCAAGCCCGGCCTGGTGGGTCAGGCCGGAGCGGCTGTAGACCACGCCGTCGGCGCAGTGCGCAACCGGTTGTTCATTGGGTGTTTCTGTGCTTGACTCGGGTAGGGAACCGGTCGTCGGCATACCCGTTTCCCGCCGATCCTTCTCGGACCACACATATCGCACATTCGAGGGCAGCGTCAGAGATGATCAGGAACTGGAAAGAAACATCAATCGTCGGCACCGACTGTGACCTGCCGATTCTCGACACCGTCGATGTTCTCGTCGTGGGTGGCGGAGCCGCTGGTGTCGCAGCCGCAACGGTGGCGGCGGAAGCCGGAGCGAGCGTCGTCTTGGTCGAGAAGTACGGGTTCTGCGGCGGTGCTGCCGTCGCCGGGATGTCGGGCACCGTGTGCGGGATGTACGCGGCGTCGGACACGCCCGGTTCGCCCGTGCAGATCGTGCAGGGCTTTTCCGAGCGGTTCTCCGTCGAATTGACCGAACGAGGTGGTCTGACAGCGCCGCAGATGTACGGCAAGACCTGGACGGCCGCGCACGATCCGCTGGTCTGGCGCGAGGCGGCGGAAACGATGCTGCTCGACGTCGGCGTGCGAATTCTGTTTCATACCAACGTGATCGGTGTGATCATGGAGGGGGCGTCCTACGAGGGTGTTGTGGTGGAGTCGACCGCAGGTCGCTCGTTGATTCGCGCGCGGCGCACAATCGACGCCTCCGGTGACGGTGCGGTCATCGCCCGCGCCGGGCACCGATATACCTACGGGGACAATGGGCGTATTCAGAATCCGACGATGTTCTTCCGGATCGCCGGTGTCGACGTCGACCGGTTTCTCGACTTCTACGGCCACGACACGATCTGCTCGCCGGATGTTTCCGCCGACATCGTTGCCGCACGCGCGGAGGGGCTCGACCTGCCTCGACAGAAGATCTGGATCTTCCAGACACCGCGACCGGGGGAGTTGATGGTCAACGCCACGCGTCTGGTCGGGTTCGACGGCCGCATGCTCAACGTTGTCGACCCGGTCGATTTCACCGAAGCCGAGATCGGGGGACGTCGCCAGGTCCGTAGCTACGCCGAGTACCTGAAGCTGCGCATGCCAGGGTGCGAGAACAGCTACGTCGTCGATACCGGCACCGAGGTCGGCATCCGGCAGACCCGCACCATCGCGGCGGTGCAACAGCTCACCAATACCGATGTGCTCGAGCATCGAAAGCGCGCCGACGGCATCGCGCGGGTGCCCTGGCCGATCGAACTGCACGATGGCGACAAACCGAAACTGCACTGGATTCTCGACGACTTCTATGAGGTCCCGTTCGACGCGCTGATTCCCGAAGCGGGGGACAACATCATCGTTGCGGGCCGATGCCTGGGTGCCGAACACGAAGCGCTTGCCTCTGCCCGGGTGACCGCCCAATGCTTCGAGTACGGGCACGCGGCGGGCGTCGCGGTGTGCCAGTCGCTCGAGCACGATGTGCCCTTACGGGAGATCCGCGGCGAGGCCGTCCGCGAGCTCATGGCCGCCAACGGCAGTGACTTGTAAAGCGCCGATGGGTGTTACGCGAAAGGTCGGGGTGGCCTCCATATGCAGGCCACCCCGACCTTTCGCGTGGCGTGGGTCAGCGGCCGGTGAACCTGGCCGGCCGTTTCTGGACGAACGCGGCGATGCCTTCCCGACCGTCCTCGGAGGCGAATAGGTCGAACAGCAGGCTCTGCTCCAGGGCGTAGCCGGGCCCTCGGTTGCCTGGCACCGCGGCCGAGGCGTAGCCGACGGCCTTTTTGATGGCGGCGACCGCCAGCGGGGACCGCCCTGCGATGTCGGTGGCCAGTGCGCGCGCGGACTCGGCCAGGTCGTCTAGAGCGCACACCTGCGAGACGATGCCCGACCGCTCGGCCTCGGGGGCGCTTAGGCGGCCAGCGGTCATGATCAGATGGCGTGCACGGTTCGGGCCGATGAACTGCGAAAGGCGTTGGGTCCCACCCCAACCCGGCAACAGACCGAGTGAGACCTCCGGCAGGCCGAAGGACGCCGATTCGGCGGCGATCACAATGTCGCAGGCAAGGACGATCTCGAATCCGCCGCCGAGCGCCACGCCGTTCACCGCGGCGATGACGGGCTTGTCGAAGGTGTCGATCCGGTCGCACAAGTCGTTGCATACCCGGGTGAACGCGGCGAACTGGGCGGCATCCGCCTTCTCGTACTGGGCGATATCGGCGCCGGCGGCGAACGCCTTGCCGGTGCCGATAACCACGACGGCGCGGATTTCTGGATCCTCGGCCACAGTGTCGAGGGCCTCGTTAAACTGTTGGACCATCGCCGAATTGAGGGCGTTGAACTTCCGCGGCCGGTCGAGGGTGATGGTGGCCACGCCAGCACCGATTTCGAGCGAGATGAGTTCTTCCTCAGGCGTTGTGGACACGGACAACTCCTTCCTGTGCGAGTGCGTCGATCTCGCCGTCGTTGAGCCCGAGTGTGCTCAAGATGGACTCGGTGTGTTCTCCCAGAGTGGGAGGCAGTGTGCGGGCGGTCGGTGTCCGGCCGTCGTAACGGATCGGGTGAGCGAGTACTTTGACCGGCCCGCTGCCGGGGTAGTCGAATTCGAGGAAGCTGTTGTTGTGCAGCACCTGTGGGTCGTTGATGACGGCTTCGTAGTCGTTGACGGGGGCGAACCAGACCTTGTACTCGGTGAAGTGCGTCTCCCACTCCTGGGTCGTCCGTTTGGTGAGGTGTTGGGAGATGCGTTCGTTGATCTCTTCACGGCGGTCGTATTCATCGTCCGCGGCGATCGTGGTGAACCAGTCGTCGTCGAACGCCTTGGCCAGGATCGCAGGGGCGGTGATCGAAACGGCGATGTGCCCGTCCGCGGTGCGGTAGATCCCGTACGGCGCCTTGTAGTAGCGCGACCCGATACCGGTCGGACTACGCTCGCCCCGGAAACCGTTGAGGTAGTAGGAGATCGGTTCGATCTGTAGGTCGAGTGCGGCGTTGAGCAGATTGCTTTCGACCTTGCTTCCCTTGCCGGTGCGTTCGCGGCCGAGAAGTGCCGCAAGGATGCCGAACGCGCCCAGGACGGCACCGTGTTGATCGATGACGGAAGCTCCCACCGCGGTGGGCGGTGCGTCGGCGCTGCCGGTCGCGTGTGCGAGTCCGGACAGCGACTGCAACAGCAGATCCTGACCTGGTCGGTCGCGGTACGGACCGGCGGAGCCGTACCCCGAGAGTGAGCAGTACACCAAACGGGGATTGCGGGCCGACAGTTCCCCGTAGCCGAATCCGAGTCGCTCGAGGGCGCCCGGCCGGAAGCTTTCGACGAGCACGTCCGCGTCGTCGATCAGCTTCAGCAGGATCGACTTGGCCTTCTCGGATTTCAGATCGATCGACAGGCTCTGGACATTCCTGTTGCCGAGCAGGAAGAAGACACTGGCATCGCCGACATAGGCGTCGGGTCCGGACCAGCCTCGCTCGAATGCCCCTGTGGGAGATTCGATCTTGACTACCTCGGCACCGAGGTCTGCGAGCATTTGCGTGGCCGACGGTCCCTGTAGGAAGTGGGTGAAACTGACAACGCGTATTCCGGACAGCACGGACCCTCCCGAGCGTGAGTGTGAATGACCCGGTCGCATCGATCTGTGCGCTGCGAGCTGGTGGGCCGATGTGTGACCCCGACCGTGTCTTGGTGCGAGGCAATTGGTACCTGCAGTTAAGCACGACGGCATGTGATGCGCAACCGGTTGTTCATGAGGTTTTCTGCCATTTGTACGTCGTCGAGCGCAAGTCGGCCGGCCTCGGTCGTTCGGCTGAAGGGTGCGGTGTCACCAGTGCGTCCTGCTCCTTATACTGAGTCCGATGGTGAGCCTCGATAACGTCGCACGCGCCGCAGGGGTGTCAAAATCCGTTGCGTCCAGGGCGCTCAACGGCGACGTCAACGCGCGAATTCGCGAGGACACCCGTAAACGCATCCTCGAGATCGCCGAGCAACTCGGGTACGTGCCGAACCGGCGCGCGATCGCGCTGCGGTTCAATCGCTCCGGCGCCATCGCGTTGATCGTTCCAGACCCGAACAACCATGTTTTCGCCGAGATGTTGTCCGGGATCCAGCGGGTCGCCACTCCGGCGGGGATCGATGTCCTCGTCGGTAATGTCGACCATGCGCCGGAAGGCCGCGAGGCGGTGCAGCGCCTGCTCAAGCAGGGGCGAGTCGACGGCATCCTGATTCAGCGCCGAGAAGACTTCGATGACGACGAGCTTCGCGACGTTGTTCCCGAGGACATTCCCACGGTGTTCGTCAACTGTCGACTCGATGACCGGGTCGGGTCGGTCATCCTGCCGGATATCGAAGGAGTTCGTCTCGCGACGGAGCATCTGATAGACCTCGGTCACCGTGACCTCGGATTCATCGGCGGGTCGGCCACCCACGACACCGCGGTCCGTCGCCGAATCGGCTTCGAGGAAACGCTCGCCGCGCACGGCTTGAAGTTACGGCCGGAATGGGTGCGAGAGTTCGGATGGGAGGCTCCCGCCGGAGCGGCCGCGGTCGATGCCGTTCTCGGCCAGTCCGATCGGCCGACCGGCCTGGTGGTGGCGAGTGTGAACGCTGCGGTAGGTGCCCTCTCCCAATTGCAACGAGCGCAGGTCAGGGTCCCCGAGGAGATGTCCATCGTCGGGATCCACACCACCTGGGTGTCGGAGACGGTGTTCCCGGCCATCACCACGGTGCGGATGCCGTTGGCGAAGGTCGGCAGCAGGGCCGCGCAGATGCTCCTCGGGCATCTCGACGGTGCGGCGCTTGCCGATGTCACCATCGATGATCCCGCCCCCGAATTGCTGGTGCGTGGCACCTCTATTGCTCCGGCGAAGGCGTGATCCGCTGCTGGGTAGCCTGATTCGGGACGCTGGGCGATCTGTTCGCGGCGCGGAAGCGTCCGGGGTGGCCAGGGTCGCGCCGCGGCTTCGATCGGTGTAGTGCGAGCGGGCGGGCTCGGCGTGGCTGTGGAGTTGCGAGTGGGGGCGGGACTCGGGCGGCGCAAGGGCCGCGACACACCACGCGCGGCTCACTTTCCTTCAGCGATCTTCATGTGCGGTTACCTGGACAACTTTGCACAACCGGTTGTGCAAATGCGGTAGTGGGTGCTTTACTGTGCTGCATCCGCCTTGTGACCGAGACCACCCCGGTCGGGCGTCCCACCCCGCTCCTCCTTGAAGGAATGCAATGAATCCTCCCGAGCGAACCTTGATGGCTTCGCAGCCGACCGAAGCATCCCAGCCGACCCAGCGCGGGCTGGGGAAGGTAGTCGCCGCCTCGATGGCGGGGACTGTCGCGGAATGGTACGAGTTTCTTCTGTACTCCGCTGCTTCCGCGCTGGTCTTCGGAACCCTGTTCTTTCCGAAGACCGACAATGCCCTCGACGGTGTGCTCAGCGCACTGCTCATCTACGCGGTCGGCTTCTTGGCCCGGCCGATCGGTGGTGTGGTTTTCGGAGTCTACGGCGACAGATTCGGCCGCAAGAAGCTGCTGCAGGTCAGCCTTTTGATGGTCGGGATCTCTACGTTCGGAATGGGTTGCCTCCCCGGTTTCGGTGATATCGGCTATTGGGCGCCAGGGCTGTTGGTGATTCTCCGTTTGGTTCAGGGATTCGCTGTCGGGGGCGAATGGGGTGGCGCGATTCTGTTGGTCAGTGAGCACAGCTCCGACCAGCGCCGCGGATTCTGGGCGAGTTGGCCACAGGCGGGGCTTCCTTTGGGAAACCTCGTCGCGACGATGGTCCTGTCCGTGCTTGCCTTCGTGTTGCCGGAATCGGCATTCCTCGGTTGGGGATGGAGGTTGGCATTCTGGCTCTCGGCGGTCGTCATCATCATCGGCTACTACATTCGCACCCATGTCGAGGACGCGCCGATCTTCCGGGAGTCGCAGAAGGCCGAAGAGCAGCGCAGTGAGAACAGGTCCGGTGTATCGCAGGCGATTCACCAGTATCCACGGCAGATCGCCATCGCGATGGGACTACGTGTCGCCGAGAACATTCTCTATCAGATCGTCGTGACCTTCTCGATCACATACCTGGCCTTCAAGGTGGAAATGGAGATCGAAGACGTCTTACTGGCGATGTTGATTCCGCATCTGCTGCATTTCATCCTGATTCCGCTGATCGGCGGCCTGACCGATCGAATCGGACGCAAGCCCGTTTACCTGACCGGTGCACTGCTGATGGTGTTGTGGGCGTTCATTTCCTACCCCCTGATGAACACAGGAAACGTCGTGCTCGTGGTCGTGGCGCTGACGCTCGGACTGGCCGTTCATGCGCTGATCTACGCGCCGCAGGCGGCGATGATGTCCGAAATGTTCCCGACACGGATTCGGTATTCCGGGGTGTCGCTGGGTTACCAGGTGACTTCTATCTTCGCCGGGTCGGTGGCGCCATTCATCGCGACCTATCTGCTGCGTGAATATCATTCGTGGATTCCGATCGCGGGCTACCTGGCAGTCGCGGCGGGTGTCTCACTGGTCGCCATTGTGGCCGCACGCGAGACGCGGGGGATCTCTCTGCGCGATATCGACGCGCAGGACCGGGCGAGATTTCCACTGAGTGTGAGCCAGCCGCGCGGATAGGCGCCTCGCGGCACGCGGACCCACTTCACCGGAACATCGGTGGCAGGGGTCCGATGTTACGGCGCGCACCCTCACTACCCATTTTCGAGTTGTCCCGCGCGGCCCAGTTCGACCTCGGGTCTCGGCGTACGACGCCGACCGCGCCGGTGGCCGCCGCGATGGTTTCCGAGGACAGCGCCGATGCCGTGAACACTCCGTGTGCCCAGTCGTAGGATTCGGCCACCGGCGGGATCGTGGTTGCGCGGCGACCGCCGAACAGGATGGTTGACAGTGGCACGCCGGCTGGGTCGTTCCATTCGGGCGCGACCGAGGGGCATTGTTCGATCGGTGTGCAGTAGCGGGAGTTGGGGTGCGCCGCTGGACTGGTCGCGGTCTCGGGTGACCAGGGGTGTCAACTGGCCCTGGCGGTAGGCCCGGTCCAACAGTTCGGCGGCGGCCCGGCGATCAGCGATACGTGCCCGGGTACCCGGCGGATATACCGATTGGGGCGGTGGCGCAGCCGGTGGCCCGAAAGTAGATGAACCCTGGAGGTCGGCCACCAGTTCGCTGAGCTCACCGAGTGTTCTCGCGGCCTGGGCCTGCGCGACACCGTCGTGATTTCGGCGGCACCCAGCTGCCCCTCGGCATAGGCGGCGTCCAACTGGGCCGCTATCTCGACACGATCCGTTGCCTCATTCCCCGCGTCGACCGCGACTACTTCGACCCCGAGAACGAACACCGCCGTCCCCCGGTGCACACCGACGCCGACCGTCTGCGTCGCTGGGGCAGCCACCTTGTCTTCGCCGACAGCGTCGCCCGATCCTCGAGCAGGGGCTCGCGACGTTGTGGGAGGACAGTTACACCGTCGACGGGAACCCGACGCTGGCGCCGGCGCCCGGGCACACGCCCGGATCGTCGGTTCTCGAGCTGAGTTCCGGCACGGACCGGGCATTCTTCGTCGGAGACCTCCTGCACAGCCCGGTCCAGGTGGCCGAGCCGACGGCCAACAGCTGCTTTTGTGAAACCAGGCCGAAGCGCGAGCAACGCGTTACCGGTTGCTCGGCGAGGCCGCCGAAACCGGTGCGTTGGTCGTGCCGGCGCATTTCCCCGGCCGGGGTGCCGCCGAGGTGCGCAAAACGGGGGAGGCCTATGAGTTGCACAACTGGGCCGCCTTCGAACCTCCTTTCATGGCGGGCTAGGTGGGCGATCAGCTCGGAGGTCGTGGAGCAGCTGCCGCAAGGCCGGTGGGTTGGGGCGGGCTACGAGGTGGTCACCGGGCGACGGTGGAGCGGTCGGGCAGGGCCGGTCCACCGCTCCGGCCGGACCGCTCCACCGCACTCGCCTGCCGCAGCCGGGCCATGGCCGCCTCCGACGGTGACCCGGCGGGCGTCGTGCACACCACGACGGACTGCCCCGGCGAACGCGCGAGGACGAGGGTCTGCTGGGTGACCGTCACCGTGCCGATGACAGGATGGCGCAGCTCGTAGGTGGCGGCGTCACCCGGTGGTCACCCCACAACGCCACGAATTCCGGGCTCTTCATCGTCAGCTCGCCGATCAGCTCGGCGAGCAGCCGGTCCTCCGGATGACGGCCGACGGCGATCCTCAGATTGCCCACGACCGCGCGCACCTTGCGCCGCCAGTCCCCGTATAGCTCGCGGCAGTGCGGGTCCAGGAACAGCATCCGGCTCATGTTCGGCCGGCGCGCGGGGTCCTCCGGGCTCAGCGGGTCGACGTGACCGGCGAGCAGGGCGTGGCCGAGTGGGTTCCACGCCAGCACGTCCGTGCGCCGGCCGAGGACGAGCGCCGGGACGCCGTCGAAGGAGCGCAGCAGGTCCCGCGTCTCGTCGGCGAGCTTCTCGGGGCGGGGCCTTCGCGCCTGCGGTACCCGGCGGGAGGCCCCGGCGAGGCGTTCCAGGTGGTCCCGCTCATGGTCGTCGAGCAGCAGGGCGCCAGCGATCGCCGCGAGCACCTCCGCCGCCGCGCCACGGGACAGGCCCTGTTCGAGCCGGGTGTAGTAGGACAAGCTGACCCCGGCCAGCATTGTATTAGCTAATACTAGTTGCCCTCCGAAAATGCTGCAATCTAGGGTCTCCCGCCGCCCTCCCCGGCCTTCCTTCCGTGGTTTGGGTGGCAAGCCACGAAGGCATGCGGCAGTTCGTGCCGGTGAAGTCGAGCTACCGATTGGGGCCGCTCGGGTATTGCCGCTGCGTTGTGTCGGTACCGCGTGCGACCATCTGAGCCATGAGTGCGTTCAGTGACTTCCTGTCACAGCCGGGGGGGGGGCTGCTGCACGGTCAGGTCCCAGTTGTTATGCGGCCTGAGTGACCGCTGGGGTCATGATCGTCTCGTATTCGATCGGGGTCAATCGACCGAGCCGGGTTTGCCGGCGTTGGCGGTGGTAGGTCCGTTCGATCCAGGTCACGATCGCGATCCGTAGTTGTTCGCGGGTATCCCACCGCTGCCGGTCCAGCACGTTGCGTTGCAGAAGGCTGAAGAAGCTCTCCATCGCCGCATTGTCGCCAGCGGCGCCGACGCGACCCATCGACCCGACCATCCGATACCGGTTCAAGGCGTGAACGAAACGCCTGGAACGAAATTGCGACCCGCGGTCGGTATGGACAATGCAGCCGGCGACCTCACCACGGCGAGCGACAGCATTGTTCAACGCGGTGACCGCGAGCCGGGACTTCATCCTCGAGTCGATCGAATAGCCCACGATCCGGTTGGAGAACACATCCTTGATAGCGCAAATATAGAGCTTGCCTTCACCGGTTCGATGTTCACTGATATCGGCCAACCACAACCGATTCCGATCCTTCGCGGTGAACACGCGACGGACCAGATCGTCATGGACCGGCGGTCCGGGCCGGCCGGATTTCCCACGGCGGCGTTTACCGAACCTGCTCCACCAGCGATTGGCCGAGCAGATCCGCCAAGCGGTGCGCTCCGCCATCGACTCACCCGCGACACCGGCCTCGTCGGCGAGGAACCGATACCCGAATTCCGGGTCATCGTGGTGAGCGTCGAACAACGCGTTCGCCCGATACGCCTCGACGAGTTCAGCGTCGGTGACCGGACGGTTCAACCAGCGGTAATAGGGTTGTCGAGCAAGCTGCAATACCCGGCACGTCACCGCGACGGGAATCCCGTCGGCGGCGAGCTCACTCACGAGCGGGTAGAGCCTTTTCCCGGAAGATGAGCCTGCGACAGATACGCCGCCGCACGGCGCAACACTTCGTTCTCCTGCTCGAGCAGGCGGTTGCGGCGCCGCAATTCCCGCAGCTCAGCGGACTCGCCGCTGCTGGTACCCGGCTTCGTCCCGTCATCGACATCGGCTTGACGCATCCATTTCGACAGCGTCACCGGATGCACCCCGAAATCGGCCGCGACCTGGTCCAGAGTCACTCCGTCCTCACGGTTACGGGCGACCCGGACAACATCGTCGCGGAACTCCTGGGGATAGGGCTTGGGCACAGTGACATCCTTCCAGGCCCGCCTGTCGGCCAGCCAGATCG
>NZ_BDCU01000068.1 GCF_001618425.1 Nocardia fusca NBRC 14340 | reverse complement strand
TGCGGGTTGCGTCGGGATTCGATGCCCGGATCGGATGCCGACTCGACCGCTCGGCCGACCTGGCGTCTGATCGCTTTCACGAACAGCAGCGCCCTCTCGGTGCCGAGTTCAGCGAGGCCCATAAAGGGTCGAGGCCCGTCCCGCCGTTCAGGCCTCGAAGTGCATGCGGCGAAGCCGCGAGTCTCGAGGCCTGAACGGCGGGACCTTCGGGGGCCTCGACCCCGCGCCGCCGCAGGCGGCGCCAAATAAGACAGAATGGACTTATGACGAACCCTCTTGGAGGCTCGAATCGCGGTAGGCAGGGTCTGCCCACGCCCCCTTCCGGGTGGCCGGTCGGTTCGTATCCGACCTATGCCGAGGCGCAGCGTGCGGTGGATCATCTGGCGGACAATCAGTTTCCCGTGCAGAACGTGACCATCGTCGGCGTCGACCTGATGCAGGTCGAGCGGGTGCTGTACCGCTTGAACTGGGGCAAGGTGATCGGCGGGGGTGTGGTCTCGGGTGCGTGGCTCGGGTTGTTCCTGGGGCTGTTGCTGAGTCTGTTCACCACCAATGGCATGGCCGGCCCGCTGGTGGTGGGCCTGGTCGGCGGCATCATCTTCGGGGTCATCTCGACGACCATCCCGTACGCGGCCACCCGGGGGCAGCGGGATTTCGCCTCGACCATGCAGTTGGTCGCGGGCCGTTACGACGTGTTGTGTGACCCGAAGACGGCCGAGCAGGCCCGGGATCTGCTCGCGAAGCTGGCCATCTAGCGGATGGACGTGATCGAACGCGTCCGGACGGTCGTGGCGGAGTTCTTCGGGGTGGACGCGGCGGCGGTGGATACGGCGTCGATGACTTTCCTGGGTCTGGAGCCGATCGAGATCCTGCGCATCCCCGGTGACGGTGTGACGCACTATCTGACGGTCGGTGGGTCGCGGCATCCGATGGGCGATCCGGGGGATCTGCACGCCGATCCGGTGCGCGGTCCGCGGGCGGAGTTGGTGCTGACGGTGCGGTCGGCGGCCGGTGCCGGGGCGGGAGTGGCCCGGACACTGGGGGTGCTGGCGGCGGCGCCCGCGGTCGAAGGTGTTGTGCTGCAGGCGGACGCGCTCCTGGATCTGGGCGAACCGATCTGGCAGGACGCGCCGTTCACGGCGGTGCTGCTGGGCGCGGGGGAGATCCCGGAGATCGAGTTACCGGATCCGGCGGAGCCGGTGCGGTATTTCACGGTGACGCCGGTGACGGCGACCGAGGCGGCCTGGGTACGGGTGCGTGGGGCGCAGGCGCTGCGGGATGCCTGGGCCGAGGCCGGGATCGATGTGCTGGACCCCGGCCGGGGCGCGGCTTCGCTGTAGCGTCGGTGCGGGATGCGGCGGTGGACGGGCCCGGTCAGAGCCAGTCGTTGCGGCGGAAGAGCGCCAGCAGCGTCAGGCAGATTCCGAGGATGACCACGAGCACCACCGGATAACCCCGGCTGGTCTTCCGTTCCGGCATGTGCTCGAAGTTCATCCCGTAGACACCGGCGATCATGGTCGGCACCGCGGCGATGGCGACCCACGCCGAGATCTTGCGCATATCGGTGTTCTGCTGGACGGTGATCTTGGTCAGCGCGGCGCTGATGAGAGCGCTGAGCGAATCGTCGAAATCGGTGATGCGTTCGGCGACACCGGTGTGGTGGTCGGCGACATCGCGCAGATAGCGGCGGATCTCCGGGTCGATCGGCAGTTCCTCCTTGTGCACCAGCAGTTGTAGCGGCAGCGCCAGCGGATCGACCGCGCGCCGTAGTTCCACCAGCCGCCGCGCCCGCGTTTGCCGCCCCGCACCGGCAGCGCCCCGGACGAGCACTGGAAGACTGGACGGGTGCGCATCGATCTGCATACCCACTCCACCGCCTCCGACGGCACCGACAGCCCGGCCGAACTGGTGCGCAAAGCGGCCGATGCCGGGCTGGATGTCGTCGCGATCACCGATCACGACACCACCGCGGGCTGGGCCGAGGCCGAGGCCGCCCGCCCGGCCGGGCTGGCCTTGATCCGGGGCATGGAAATGTCGTGCGTGGGCCGCGGTGTCGACGGCTATCCCGTGTCGGTGCATCTGCTGGCCTACCTGTTCGACCCCGCCGACAGCGGTTTCGCGACCGAACGGGAACGGCTGCGCGCCGAACGGGTCGAGCGACTACGTGCGATGGCCGAACAGATGGCCGCCGACGGGCTACCGATCGATCCGGACGCGGTGCTGGCCGCCGCCGGTCCCGCCGCGGGCCGTCCCCACCTGGCCCGCGCCCTCGTCGAAGCGGGTGTGGTGCCCTCGGTGAATGCCGCCTTCGCCGATCTGCTCGCCTCGGACGGCCCCTACTACGTGGAGAAGGCCGATACCCCGCTGCGCCGGGCAGTGGAGATGATCGCAAGGGCCGGCGGCGTCAGCGTGCTCGCCCACGGGCGGGCCCGCAGCCGAGGACGGCTGTTGGACCTGCAGGAGGTGCGCGACCTGGCGCCGCACGGACTGGGCGGCCTGGAGGTCGATCACCCCGACCACAGCCCCCGGGACCGGGCGGTACTGCGTGAGCTGGCCGGCGAATGCGGACTGCTGGCGACCGGGTCCTCGGACTACCACGGCGCCAACAAGACCCTCGGCCTGGGTGAATGCACCACCGACCCGGCGCAGTTCGAGAAACTGGCCGGCCGAGCCACCGGCGTACCGGTGCTGGCCTCATGAGAGTGGTGCGCGGCATCAGCGGTGTGGCGGCGGCCGGGCTGGTACTGCTGGCGCTGGTCGTCGTCGGGGCGGAGCTCATCGGCGAGCGCCGCGGTTTCCCCGGGCCCGGCGCCGAATCGGTGGCCTGGCATATCGCTGTCGCGGTCATAGCTGTTGTGGCACAGGTGTATTCGGATCGCGCGCGGGGCGCGGCGAGCCTCGGCGCGGCGGCGGCGGTGCTGGGTTCCGGCGCGATCCTGCTGTGGACCCAGTGGTGGGGCTGACCGGCGGCGCAGTATCTTCCGGTCGCCGGTTTCACCAGGCTCCCGGGAACCTTTGAGGTGTCTCACCGGATCGTGGCGCCGCCCGCGAGTTTCCGCTCACGGGAAGGTAATGCTCGGGGCCTACGCTGGCCCCGTGGTGTCCGAAACGCGCAATCCACCGGGCCCGGTTTGGCGAACGATCCGGGACCTGGCAGAATGTTGCGGATTCCCGATCGTTGCCACCGCCGGGTCGGGGATATCAGGCGCCCGCCGCTCCGCGACGCACCGTCGCGACGGGAAACGGGCACCGGTCGAGTTCATTCGGACCAACCCGTCCGAAATCCACCCGGACCGTCGCTGCCCGAAATCAGCGCCACCGTCTATTGCCCTGTGTCCGGGCTCCCCGGGTCTTCCGGGTACAGGTAGCGCCGGGAAACATCCTGGTCGCGCCGCCGATGAACGATATGACGCAGATAACACCAAATACCCGGCGGTAACCGTCCACCGGTTACGACCGCAACCAGCAGGAGTGAAATCGTGTCCTCTGTGACTGACGCACCGAACGCCACCGCCAGCAAAGAAGAGATCCAAGATCTCTCGGCGATCACTCACGAGGAGATCTTCGCGGGTCACCTCGGCGGCAAGCTCTCGGTCGAGCTCAGCTCGCCGCTGGAGACCCAGCGCGACCTATCGATCGCCTACACCCCCGGGGTGGCACAGGTGAGCCGCGCCATTGCCGAGGACGAGTCACTGGCCAAGCGCTACACCTGGACCGACCGTCTGGTGGTCGTGGTCAGCGACGGGTCGGCGGTGCTGGGTCTCGGCGATATCGGCCCGCGCGCCTCCCTCCCGGTCATGGAGGGCAAGTCGGCGCTGTTCAAGAAGTTCGCCGGACTCGACTCCATCCCGATCGTGCTGGACACCAAGGACGTCGACGAGATCGTCGAAACCCTGATCCGCCTGCGCCCCAGCTTCGGCGCCGTGAACCTGGAGGACATCTCCGCCCCCCGCTGCTTCGAAATCGAGAAGCGGGTCGTGGAAGCCCTCGACTGCCCCGTCATGCACGATGACCAGCACGGCACCGCCATCGTGGTGCTGGCTGCCCTCAATGGCGCCGCCGCCGTGCAGGGCCGTGCCACCTCCGGCCTCAAGGTGGTCGTGTCGGGCGCCGGTGCGGCCGGTGTCGCCTGCACCAACATCCTGCTCGCCGCGGGTGTCGCCGATGTGACCGTGCTCGACTCCAAGGGAATCGTCAGCCGCGACCGCGGTGACCTCAACGCGGTCAAGGCCGATCTCGCCCAGCGCACCAACCCGCGCGGCCTCACCGGCACCGCCGCCGACGCCCTCGCCGGCGCCGACGTGTTCCTCGGCCTGTCCGCGGGCACCATCGCCGAAGAGCTCATCGCCTCGATGGCCCCGGAGGCCATCGTGTTCGCCATGTCCAACCCGGACCCGGAAATCCACCCCGATGTGGCCAGCAAGTATGCCGCCATCGTCGCCACCGGCCGCAGCGACTTCCCGAACCAGATCAACAATGTGCTCGCCTTCCCCGGCGTGTTCAAGGGCGCGCTCGACGCGGGTGCCCGGCGCATCACCGAAGGCATGAAGATCGCGGCCGCCAACGCCATCCTCGGCGTCGTCGCCGACGAACTCGCCGTCGACAAGATCGTGCCCAGCCCGCTCGACCCGCGCGTCGCCCCCGCGGTGGCCGACGCGGTCGCCGCCGCCGCCCGCGCGGAGGGCGTCGCCTGATAGATCGTTCCGCCTGACCCGGGCGGTAACCGCAACTACAGCACTCGGCCGCCACCCTGGGCCGGGTGCTGTAGTTTTTGGCGCGCCTTCGGCGCGCGGGGTTGAGGCCCCCTGGGTCTCGCCGTTTCGGCCTCGAGACTCGAGCCTTCGGCTCATGCGATGTGCGGTGGACCGTCCATGGAGTGCGGCCTTTGAGCATCGGTCGAGTCGACATCCGGGTGGTCGGCGGTGAGCGACTCGACGGTGTTCCAGAGGTCGCGTTCGCGATCCGGGTCGTAGGACTCCGCCGAAGAACGCGCGACCCGGCGCCGGTCCACGTAGGACCCGCTCGGCGCCGGTGCCGAGCCCAGGACGATATCGGCCAGGAAGCGACCGGCGGTGCGGGGCGAGATCGCCAGCGGGGTGAGCGTCAGCGCCGGCAGGAGGTAGCGCATCGCGAAGCGGGATAGCGGGTCGGCGTGCCGCGCCAGCCCGGTGCCGGGGACGAATCCGGGGTTGTAGGCGATGGCGTCGATTCCGGCGGGCAGCCGCCGGGCGTACTCGTGCACGAGGTAGATGGTGGCCAGTTTGCTGGTCGAATACGCGGTGCGACCGGCGCCGGTGCTATCCGGCACAGGGAACGCACCCGGACGGGCGAGGACATCGGGTTGCCGCCAGACCGGCCCGGGCACCATGGCCAGGTTGTGCCGGAGGTCGCCGAAATGGGTGTCGCTGGTGGTGAGCACTATCCGGGCGGGCGCGTGGAAACGGTCCCGGAGAATGCGGACGAAGAGATGGTTGGCGAGCACGTTGACGGTGAAGGTCGCTTCGAGTCCCTCGGCTCCGGGGGTCAGGGCGTTCCGGTACTGGATTCCGGCATTGCCGACGAACCCGCGCAGTGGCGGCAGGTCGCCGCTGTCCAACCGGGCGGCGATTTGTTCGGCGGCGCGGCGTACATCGGCGAGCGAGCTCAGATCGGCCGTGCAGTGCGATACGGCGTCGCCGGCCGGTAGCCCGCGACCCGAGGCGTCGCGGGTTACCAGAACCAGATGCGTATCCGGTGCTCCGCGCAAGAGGCGTTCCACGGCCGCGCGGCCTATCCCGCGGCTCGCGCCCGTCACGACGATGGTGTGCGGCATGGCTGTAGCTCCTCTGCTCCGGGACCCGGATCTTCAGGCTGGCCCGCCGCCCGCGCACCGGCCAGTACCTCTGCCGGACCCTGGACTCGCAGTACCCAGGCTGTCGGACCGGTGACGGGTGACAATGGGCGGATGGGCGCTTCTGATCCCGGCTTCGGCCGCCTGCTGCACGCCTGGCGGGACCGTCTGGCCCCCGCCGACGCCGGTTTCACCCCGGCGCCCGGCCGCCGCGCTCCGGGACTGCGGCGTGAGGAACTCGCGCAACTGGCCGGTCTCTCCGTCGACTACGTCCTGCGCTTGGAACAGGGGCGCGCCCGGCATCCTTCGGCCCAGGTCGTGGGTGCGCTGGCCCGCGCTCTGCAACTGTCGCGCGCCGAACGCGACCGGCTCTATCGCAGCGCGGGACTGCTGCCACCACGGGACGGGACGGTTGGCGCTCATGTGCCTGCGGGTGTGCAGCGGCTCGCCGCGCGCCTCGGCGATGTGCCGATCGGAGTGTTCAGCGCTGACTGGACGCTGATCCGGTGGAATCCGCTGTGGGCTGCGCTGTTCGGCGATCCGGCTCTGGTGCCGGCGACCGAGCGCAATCTGGCACGCGGGCTCTTCGGCCTGGGCGCGGCACGTGCGGCGGTGGCGTCGGTGCGGTCCGAACGCGGCAACGAGGCCTTCGCGGCATCCATCGTCGCCGACCTGCGCGACGCGGTTGCCCGCTATCCCGCCGATTCCGAACTCGATGGGCTGGTACAGGGGCTCTGCGCGCAGTCGGCGGATTTCGCCCGGTTGTGGGCCACCGGCACGGCCGCGGCCCCGCATACGAGCGAGCGGAAGACGATCCGGCACCCGGAGGTCGGCGATATCCGGGTCGACTGCGACGTGCTCCTGGTTCCGGGCCTGGACCTGCGGTTGGTCGCCTATACGGCCGCGGCTGGGAGCAGCGACGCGGGCAAACTCGATCTGCTCCGGGTCACCGGGGGCGGCGCCGCGCTCGCTCCCGTTGGCCCGCAGCCGGACGCCGGTCTCGACTCGCCCGGTGAGCGGCGGGGATAGCCGGTATCCGACCAGGTCGGCGGCCGGTCTGCCGGCCTGTGCGATGCCGGGCCCAGGTCGTGGGCGCCTACCGTCGCGTCGCCGGTTGCGGGAGCCGGCCGCCGGGTGGGCGGTCGCGCCGAACGGGTACCGGGCGCCTCGAGGTTCGGCCGTGGGCAGTGGGCGCTTCGAAGAGTGTGGCCCCGGGTGGGTCGTTCCGATGGTTCCGGGCGACGGTAGATTCTGGTGATTGCCGGGTGCCCGGTACGGGTCCGGCGGGCTGGTTACGGAAGAGGGTGTCTCACGCAATGCTGCTGGCCGCGTCGACGCGTGTCGTTGCTCGGGTGCTGGTGCCTGTTCTCGCCGTACTGACCGTTTCCTGCGGGAGTGACACTGGGCCCGAGCTGGTGGTGGGGGCGCAGGAGGCGGCCGAATCGCGGGTGCTGGCGGAGATCTACGCGCAGGCGCTGGCGCGGACCGGGGCCGCGGTGCGCGTGGAGCCGGGGCTGCGTGATCGGGCGGACGTGTTCGCGGCGTTGGACGCGGGAACCGTGGCGGTCGCCGGTGACCACAACGGCGCTCTGCTGGCGGAGTTGAACACCGGGGCCGAGGCGACCACCACCGAGAAAGTGACGGAAGAACTGAACGGGTCGTTGCCGCAGGGCACGGTCACCTCCGATGCGGCCGACGGCGCGGATTTCCAACCGCGGGTCCTGGTCGCCACCGCCGTCGCCGAGCAGCGCGGGATCGATTCGGTGGAGCAGTTGGGTGCGCAGTGTCCATCGATGGTCGCCGGTGTCGCCGCTGTTCCCGGATTGTTCGAGCTACCGGAGGTCGCCGCACAGATCTCGGGCTGCGAATTCGCCTCGACCGAGGTGTTCCCGGAGCCCGGAGAATTGCGGCGCGCGTTGCTGGAGGGTCGGATCCAGGCCGCGGTGCTGGCCGGTCCGGCCGAATTCCTGCCGGGCGGTACCGAGGGGCTGACGGTGCTCGCCGACCCGGAGGACGCGATCAGGCCGGAGAACCCGCTCGCTCTGGTGCGCAAGGGGGCGTTGGACGATCGGCAGCTGGAGAAGCTGAACTACGTGGCCGGTGAACTCACCACCGACGAGCTCGCGACCCTGGTGCTGCGGGTCCGCGACGTTTCCGCGGACCCGGGGGAGCTGGCCCGCACCTGGCTGGACGCGCACGGTCTCTGAGCAGGGCGGGGATCGGTCCGATATGCCCGGAATGTTGGCGCGGCGCGCGGCGTCGTACCTGGAGTCCGGAGTGGCCACGGCATGAGCAGCCTGCGGCTGTCGTGCCCCGTCCGTACGGTGAGTCGGTAGTACCGGATGGTGCGTTCGTGTGGCGCGCCGCGGCGGATCCACGAGACGGCGCATCGGGCGCCGCTCGGACAGGAACGGAAGCTATGCCCACTCAACGCAATCCGTGGCTCGCATTAGGTGCGCTGGTCATCGGATTCTTCATGATCCTGCTCGATGTCACCATCGTGGCTGTCGCGAACCCGGCGATCATGGCCGATCTGCACGCCGATATCTCGCAGGTCATCTGGGTGACGAGCGCCTATCTGCTCACCTACGCCGTGCCACTGCTGATCACCGGGCGGCTGGGCGACCGGTTCGGCCCCAAGAACATCTACCTGTTCGGGCTCGCGGTGTTCACGCTCTCCTCGCTGGCGTGCGGGCTGGCCGGTGATATCGAGACCCTGATCGCCGCGCGGGCGGTGCAGGGGCTGGGCGCGGCGTTGATGACCCCGCAGACGATGGCGGTGATCACCCGGACCTTCCCGCCGGACCGGCGGGGCGCCGCCATGGGTATGTGGGGCGCGGTCGCCGGGCTGGCGACGCTGGTGGGTCCGATCCTGGGTGGTGTGCTGGTCGACGGTCTCGGCTGGGAGTGGATCTTCATCGTCAACGTGCCGGTCGGGGTGGTGGCCTTTGCGCTCGCCGTCTGGCTGGTACCGGCGCTGCCGACGCAAGAGCACAAGTTCGACCTGGTCGGCGTGCTACTGAGCGCGGTGGGCATGTTCCTGCTGGTGTTCGGTATCCAGGAGGGCGATACGAGCGACTGGTCGGCGAAGATCTGGGCGATGATCGTGGCCGGGATCGTGGTGCTGTCCATCTTCGTGGTGACCCAGGCGCGTGGGTCCGGCGAGCCGCTGTTGCCGTTGCCGCTGTTCCGGGACCGGAATTTCTCGCTGTCGAACCTGGCCATCGCCAGTATGGGAGCGGCCGTCACGGCGGTCATGGTCCCGATCTACTTCTACCTACAGGCTGTACACGGTATGTCGCCGACCCGGTCGGCCCTGGTGCTGGCTCCCATGGCCATCGTGACGGGGTTCGCCGCCCCGGTGATCGGGCGACTCTCCGATCGGATGCCTCCGCGGATCATTCCGACCATCGGGTTCGCGGTGTTCGCGCTTTCGATCCTGTGGTTCGCGCTGGTCATGCGGGATCCGCACGCGAATATCGCCTGGATGGTCGTGGCGGGCGCGGTGGCCGGTGCCTCGAACGCCTGTATCTGGGCGCCGCTGGCCACCACAGCCACCCATAACCTGCCCATTTCGCAGGCCGGCGCCGGCGCGGGCGTCTACAACACGACTCGTCAGGTGGGGTCGGTCTTGGGAAGCGCGGCGATCAGTGCTCTGGTGGCCGCTCGGATGAGTGCGGCGGGTCTGGGTGGTGCGCCGAGCGGAGAGGGGATGGGTACCGGACAGGTGCCCGAGTCGGTGAAGCAGGCGTTCAGTACCGCGCTGAGTCAAGCCACCTTGCTGCCGGCCGCACTGCTGCTGGTCGGGGTGGTCGCCTCGGCGTTGTTCATCAGCTTCCGGGCCGGTGACAGTGCGGCGGATCCAGCGCGACTACAGCATGCTGATTCTCCGGCTCGCTAGGGAGTGACGCGCCACTCGCATCCGGCCATCGTTCCAGCGTGTCGAGATACAGGCGGCGGACGGCCGCGATCTGCTCGTCGAGGTTCTCCCGCGTCCATGCGGAAGTATCGATCGGGTCGAGGATGGTGACATCGATCGTTCCGGGCCGGACGATCAACGCCCGTCGCCAGAGTGCTCGCCCGGCGTTGCGTATAACGATCGGCACCATAGGAACCCCGGCCTGCGCGGCGAGGTGGAAAGCGCCCTTCTTGAAGTCCTGGAGCCGGGGAGTCACCGAAACTCGCCCTTCGGGCGCGATGGCTACCGACCTCCCCCTGTGTAGCTGGGTGACCAGCGAATTCAGTGCCTCTTGGGCGCCACCGGGGGTGGAGCGGTCGATGAAAACAGTGCCGACGAATCTGAGGAGAGGACCGAAGACCGGATAGTGCTTCACCTTGATCGTCACGACCGGTGTGAAGGACCCCCGCAGAATATACGGAATTATCATGCTGTCGATCTGACTCTGGTGGTTGAAAACGAAGACCGCGGGACGGGCGGCCCGGGCCTTGTCCCCGCCGATCACCCGTACGCGCAGGCCCAGGCATCGAAGTGTGGCCGTCGACACCCACCGGTACATTCGGTCGATCTCGGCGCGGCGATCACTGGTCAGTGAACACAGGAATGTTGCGGCCGCGGCGCCGACCACCGCCAGGACACCGAGAAGTGTCCGGACTATCCGGTAGGGGCCCGGCCGCCGACGCTCGAAACGCAGAACCGGCCAGCCCTGCCCGGTGGCCTCATATGCCAGAGCACGATCCGGATTCACCGCGGTCGGATTACCTGTCAGCCGGAGCATAGGAGTATCCACCCCGCCGTTGGAGTACGAGAAGCTCTCGGCCAGGTCGATCTCGTGGGCCACAGCGAACTTTTCCACGAGGTCGGCCTTGAAGTGCTCCCAGACGATCTCGCCGTCAATCTCACCGGTGATTCGCCCACCGGAAACGGCCGGCTCGGTGCACAGCATGTGGTCTATCCCGAGTTCCGCGGCGAGGCGACGGGTCTGGAACCCGGTGGCCGAGGTTGCCAGTATCACCGTATGACCCGCGCGCTGATGTGCGCGGACCAGTTCCCAAGCTTCGGGATAGAGGTTGCGCGCGATGTGGTTCTGGAACAGCTGTTCCTCGGCTTCCATGAGCTCTTCGGTCGGCCGACCCCGCCAATTCTCGGCAATCATCCGCTGCACAGATCGGTAGTGTGTCGCGCGCTTCCGTCCCGAGAGACCCGGCAGAAGCGGCGAGGCAGCATTGCCTCCGAGCAGACGCGACAGACCGACGCGGGCCGGAGTGACTCCTTCGACGATCGTGCCGTCGAAATCGAAGAATGTGGCGATGCGCGGCCCGCCGGGCCATGGTCGTTTCCCGCTTCTCGTCGCACGAACGTTTCCTGTTGATGGTTCCGGGCGGCTCCGGAATCCGCATCCGCCACGAATGTCCTTTTACGTTCGGCTGAGGATCGTGGCGACAACGTCTCCGCAACGAGGCGGCCCCGGTGAGCGATGAACTCACCGGGGCCGCGTCGCGAGGGGGAGGGGAGGGATCAGCTGTAGATCTTGTCCACCTCGGTGGCGTACTGCTTCATGACGACCGCCCGCTTGAGCGACATCTTCGGCGTCAGCTCACCGGTTTCCTGGGTCCAGTCCGAGGTCAGGATATTGATCTTCTTGATCTGCTCGGCCTTGGAAACCTTCTTGTTGGTCTCGGCGACCGCGGCCTCCACCTCGGCGACCAGGGCCGGGTTCTCGACCAGTTCGGCGATCTCCACCTCGGCCGCGATGCCGTTGCGTTCTTTCCACCCCGGCAACGCTTCCGGATCCAGGGTGATGAGCGCGCCGATGAACGGTTTCCCGTCGCCGACCACCATCACCTGGCCGATCAGTGGATGCGCCCGCAGTTCGTCCTCCATGGGCGCCGGGGAGACGTTCTTACCGCCCGCGGTGACCAGGATCTCCTTCTTGCGGCCGGTGATGGTGATGAAACCGTCGGCGTCGATGGCACCCAGGTCGCCGGTTTTGAACCAGCCGTCGACGAACGCATCCGCGGTGGCCTGTTCGTTGCCCCAGTATCCGGCGAAGATCACCGGCCCGCGCAGCAGAAGTTCGCCGTCCTCGCCGATCTTGGCGGCGTGACCTTCCAGTGGGCGGCCGACCGACCCGACCCGAATGTGTTCGGGGGTGTTGACCGACACGGCGGCGGTGCTCTCGGTGAGGCCGTAGCCCTCGAAGATGGTGACGCCGACACCGCGGAAGAAGTGTCCGAGCCGGGCGCCCAGCGGGCCGCCGCCGGAGACCGCGGCCTGACAGTTGCCGCCGAGGGCGGCCCGCAGCTTGCCGTAGACGAGTTTGTCGAACAGCGCGTGCTTGGCACGCAATACCAGGCCGGGCTTCCCGGCGCCCAAGGCCTCGCTGTAGGCGATCGCGGTGGCCGCGGCGGCGTCGAAGATCTTGCCTTTGCCCTCGTCGTGGGCCTTCTGTTTGGCGGCGTTGAACACCTTTTCGAATACGCGCGGTACCGACAGCACGAAATCGGGCCGGTGTTGGGCGAACTGCTGGACCAGCGTGCTCCAGTCGGAGGTGTGCGCCAGGGTGACCTTGGCGTCGAAGGCGGCCAGGCTCACCGCGCGGGCGAAGACGTGCGCCAGCGGCAGGAACATGAGTGTCTTCTTGCCGGGGGTCAGGAACGACGCCAGCGCGATCCGGTCGGCGCGGGATTCGGCCCAGAGATTGGCGTGGCTGAGCATGACGCCCTTGGGCCGGCCGGTGGTGCCGGAGGTGTAGATCAGGGTGGCCGGGGAGGCCGCGTTCACCTGGGCGCGCCGGTCGTGCACGACCTGCTCGTCGAGTTCGGCACCGCGCCGCACGAGTTCGTCGATCGCGTCCTTGTCGATCTGCAGGGTTTCCCGCAGCGCGGTCAGATCGGCCGGATCGATCTCGTCGATGACGCCGCGATGCTTGTCGTTCTCGACCACCAGCAGCGCGGTGGCCGAATCCTGCAGGATCCAGCGCGCCTGTTCGGCCGAGGAGCTGTCGTAGATCGCCACGGTGCAGCCGCCGGCCGCCCAGATGGCGAAATCGAGCAGGGTCCATTCGTAGCGGGTGGCGGCCATGATGGCGACCCGGTCGCCCAGTTCGATACCCGAGGCGATGAGACCCTTGGCCACATCGGTGACCGCTTTCGCGAACTCCGCGGCCCGGACATCGCGCCAGCCGCCCGTGCCATCGGGGACGTTGAACATCACCGCGGCGGGGGATTCTTTCGCGTAGCGGAACACGTTGTCGGAATTGTTCGCGTCCTCGGGGATGGTGTAGGAAGCCGGGGCTTCGAACTCGCGCATCATTGCCTTTCCCTGTTTGCCAACTCGTCGGTAATTTACGCCACCGGAACCGGGCGGGGCGCGGGCCACCGGTAAACGCCCTGGATCTCACCCTGGAACCAGGGCGAAACACGTCCCGATCAGGTTTTCATCCTAGGTCGCGCAGCGGTAGCTGATCGACGGCTTGCCGGAGGAAATCGGCCATTTCGGTCAGCGCCGCAGCAGCTGGTCCCACCAGGGCGGCCTGTAGCTGGGCGACATGCCAGAGACCGCGGCTCTCGGTGAACGAGACGCTGACCCCGGCCGTGCGCAGGGCCGCGGTGAGATCGACGCACTGCGGGTGCAGCAGTTCGTCGATATCGGCCTGGACATACACCGGCGGCAGCCCGGCGAGGACACCGTGCAGCGGGGCGTAACCCGTATCGGCGGGATCGCCGGCGCCGAGGTAGGCCGCGGCGCAGGCCCGCGACCAGGGTCCGTTGACGACCAGATCGCGGGGGCGTTCGGCGAGCTGGTTCGGATCCACCCACGGCGCGATCAGACCGAGCGCGGCGGGGGTGTGGCCGTGCCGGGCGATGAGCCGCTGGGCCAGCGCCAGGGCCAGGCCACCGCCGGCCGAATCCCCGGCGATCGCGATCCGTTCCGGCCGGTAGCCGTGTCCGGTGACCAGCTCCAGGAAGGCGGCCTCCGCGTCGTCCAGGGCCGCCGGATAGGGATGTTCCGGTGCCAGCCGGTAGTCGAGGGCGTAGACCGGTAGCCCGGTTCCGGCGGCGAGCCGGCCGTTGAGCGAGCGGTGGGTGGCCAGCGAACCCACGGCGTATCCGCCGCCGTGCAGGTACAGCACGGCGGCGGGTTCGGAGGGGGCAGGGCCGGCCGGTGCGAGTCGCTCGGCCGGTCGGCCGCCCAGGCGGATCCGTTCGACTCCGACGCCCGGTGGTACGGGCTGCAACGCCGAACCGGCGTCGATCAGGGCCCGCTGGACCCGCCAGGGCAGCCGGGAATGCAGAGCCACCCGGTACATCGAGCCCAGGACGGCCCGCGCCAGCGGCAGTGGCAGCGCGATATCTCGCATGTCGTTCCTTCTCCGGTACCGGTCAGGGCAGGAAACGTCGTTCGACGCCGACCGCGATGCGCTGGTAACCGGCGGCGGCGGTGCGGACGAACAGGTCCAGCAGTTTGGCCTCCCAGCCGATCAGCACCCGGCCGCGGCCCTTGCGGACGCCGTCGACGATGGTCTGCGCGGCCATTTCGGGACTGTGGATGGCGAGGTACTTGTCGAACATCGAGCTGGCGTTCGCGCCGTCGATATCGTCGCTGTAGGTGGCGTTGCGGGCGACGGCGGTCTTGATACCGCCGGGGTGCACACAGGTGACCTTGACCGGCGCGCGGTCCACCAGCATTTCCTGGCGCAGCGCCTCGGTGAAACCGCGGACCGCGAACTTGGCCGAGTTGTACGCGGCCTGCCCGGGCACCGCGATCAGGCCGAAGAGGCTGGACACGTTCACCACATGACCGTCACCGGATTCGAGGAGGAACGGCAGGAACGCCTTGGTCCCGTTCACCACACCCCAGAAGTCGACATCCATGATGCGTTCGATGTCTTTGAACTCGGTTTTGACGACGTCGCCGTGGTGGGCGATCCCGGCGTTGTTGTAGATCTGGTGCACGACACCGAAATGCTGTTTCACCGCGTCGGCGTAGAGCAGTACGGCCTCGCGTTCGGCCACGTTCAGCCGGTCGGATTTCACCTCGGCGCCGAGTTCTTCGCAGCGGCGGGTGGTTTCGGCCAGCCCCTCGGTGTCGATATCGGAGAGCGCCAGTTTCGCGCCGCGCCGGGCGAGGTTGACGGCCAGTGCCCGCCCGATCCCGGAACCGGCTCCGGTGATCACACAGACTTTGTTACGGAAGTACGCATCATTGCGCCCTCCCGTCGCCCGGCCTCCACCTCTCGGGGAATCACTTCGTGATGCTGTATTCATGCGGTCACAACTTTCAGGTCAGCTCGGGCCGCCGCGTCGGCAGCCGTCGTCGTATCGTAGGCGGCGACGTCGAATTTCCTTGTGATGCGGCGGAATTCGAAGGTGAAGTCCGGCCAGAGGGTCGTATTGTTGCCGTGCTTGTCCAGGTACCAGCTGGCGCAGCCGCCGGTGCTCCACACGCTCTTGGTGAGCTTCTTCTGCAGGGCGGAGTTGTAGGAGTCCTGCGCCGAACGGCGCACCTCGACAGTGCGCAGACCCTGGCGTTCGACGGTGGCCAGCGCGTCGGCGACGTAGTTGATCTGGGATTCGATCATGTACACCATCGAGGTGTGGCCCAGGCCGACGTTGGGGCCGAGCAGGAAGAACATATTCGGGAAGTTCGCGATCGCCGAGCCCTTGTAACCCTGCTGGCCGATATCGTCGAACACCTCGGTCAGGCTGCGGCCGTCGCGACCGTAGATGGTCTCGTAGGCGGGGGAATCGGTGACGTGGAAGCCGGTGGCGACCACGATCGCGTCGACCTCGCGTTCGGTGCCGTCCTTGGTGACGATCGAGTTCGCGCGGATCTCGGCGATCCCGTCGGTGACCACGTCGACATTGTCGCGATCCAGGGCCGGGTAGTACTCATTGGAGATCAGCATGCGTTTGCAGCCGATACGGAAGTTCGGGGTGACCTTCTTGCGCAGTTCCGGGTCGCGGATCTCCATGGCCAGTTTGGCCTTGGCCAGGGCTTCGAAACCGCGCATCAGCGGCGGGAACTTCGCCAGGCCGACCACCTGGGTCTCCCGGGCGGCGTAGATCGCGGCCCGGGACAGGCGCTGTACGCCCGGGATGTGCTTGAAAGCCAGCCGCTCGGGCAGCAAGTAGGGACGGTCCAGCCGGGGCAGCAGCCAGGGCGCGGTGCGCTGGTAGACGTCGAGGTGGGCGACGCTGCCGGCGATGGCCGGCACGATCTGGATGGCCGAGGCGCCGGTGCCGATGACCGCGACGCGCTTACCGGCGAGGTCGGAATCGTGGTTCCAGCGGGCCGAGTGGAAGATCTCGCCCTCGAAGCTGTTGATGCCCTTGATATCGGGCAGGTTGGGCTCGCACAGCGCGCCGACCGCGGAGACCACGGTATCGGCGGTGAAATCGCCCTTGCTGGTGGTCACCTCCCACTGCGCGGTCTCGGCGTTCCAGCGGGCGCCGGTGACATCGCAGTCGAAGAGGTGCTTGTCGCGCACGTTGTACTTGTCGGCGACGCCCTGGATATAGGACTGGATCTCGCCCTGCCGGGAGAACGACCGTGACCAGTCCGGATTCAGGGCGAAGGAATACGAGTACAGGTGCGAGGGCACATCGCACGCGGCACCGGGATAGGTGTTGTCACGCCAGGTCCCCCCGACATCGCTACCGCGTTCCAGTACGAGGAAATCCTCGCGGCCCTGCTGGGTCAGCCGGATGGCGAGGCCGAGGCCGGCGAAACCGCTGCCGATGATGATCGTCCGCAGATGACGGGTGGGCTGGTTGGCGACAGCTTTGTCTGTAACCTTGCGACTCATATAATGAGCGTAAGGGCTTATTGAGTCACAGTCAACAGTATTGAACGGCATTCAGTAGGATGGACAGGTGAGTACGAGCCCGGAAGCACCCGTCAAGCGCGTCCGATTGAGCCCGGACGAGCGGAAGACGCAGCTGATAACGCTCGGCGTGAAGATGCTCGGCGAACGGGCGATCGAGGACATATCGGTCAGCGAGATCGCGGCCCAGGCCGGGATCTCGCGGGGACTGCTGTTCCACTACTTCCCCACCAAACAGGACTTCCAGCTCGAAGTGGTCCGGCATGCGAACGCCGAACTGCTGGCCCGCGTCGTCCCCGACCCCACGCTGAGCCTGGTCGATATGCTGCGCGACTCGGTGGGCCGCTATATCGACTACGTCAGCGAGAACCGCACCTCGTACCTCGCCCTGCTACGCGGACCCGCCAGCTCCAGCCCGGAGTTGGCCGCCATGGTCGAGCAGACCCGGCACGCGATCGTCGACATCATCCTCACCCAGGTCCCGCTGTCGCCGGAGGAACGCGAGCAGCCCCGGCTGGTTCTCGTGGTGCGCGGCTGGGTTGCCTTCACCGAAGAGACCACCCTGTCGTGGCTACGCGGCGAATCCATCTCCCGCGACGAACTGATCGAACTGCTCGTGGAGTCGTTGCTGGCCCTGTCGATGGCCGTGAACCCGGCCCTGGCCGCCGCCCTGCGCGCCTGAGGTTCACCGAGCCGGGCTTGCCGAGCCTGTCGGCAATACATCAGGGTGTTCGTGCGCTCGGTCGAGGCGGGGCAGTAGCAGTGGGGTCGCCAGGAGGAGCAGTCCGGCGAGAGTGATCGCCGCGCGTATTCCGATCCACACGGCGAGCAGCCCCCACAGCGCGGTGACCACCGCGATGGTGACCTTCTTGCTCACCGACCAGGCCGCCAGCGCGCGGGTCGCCCGGTCGGCCGGTAATTGCTCCAGCCGGTAGGTGGCGAAGACCGGGTTGAACACGGCCATACAGACGATCACGGCGGTCTGGACCACCAGGACGAGTATCAATCCGCCGGCCCCGGCGGTGACGGCGCCCAGCGCCACCGGCCAGCACACCCGCAGAATCCCGGACATCCGCAGCACGCGCCCGGGCCCGTACCGGTCGACGAGCCGGGGCGCGAGCCGCGCCCCGAGCAACCCGCCCAGGCAGGGCAAGGCGAACGCGAGCCCGAATTCCCAGGGCGCGAAGCCGAGCTGCCCGAGCATGAGCACCGACATCAGCGGCTGGGTCGCCATGATCAGCGCGCCGACGAGGGCGTCGTTGCAGAGCAGCGGGCGAAGGCCGGGATGGCCCAGTATGTAACGCCAGCCTTCGAACTGCGCGCCCGGGCGCGGTGCGTCGGGGCGGGCCGGACGCGGTTCCCGGTCACCGATCGCGTGCAGGCCCGCCGCGGAGGCCAGATAGCTCAGGCCGTCCGCGATCAAGGTGGCCATCGGGCCCAGCAGCCCGATCGCGGCGCCACCCAGCGGCGGCCCGAGCACGATGGCGGTCCAGTTCGTGGATTCGAACCGGGCATTGGCCACCAGTAGATCGTCCGGCGCCACCAGGCCCTTCAGATAGGCGCCGGACGCGGCGGTGAAACCGATATCGGCGGTCGCGGCGATGATCGCGACCACGAGCAGTTGCGTGAACCCGAGTGCGCCGAACGCGAAGGCGATCGGAATGCTCAGCAACGCCGCGCACCGGATGAGGTCCATGGCGATCAGGACCGGCCGCTTGCGGCGGAACTCCACCCAGGGGCCCAGCGGAATCGCCACCAGGGCACCCACCGCGAGGCCGGCCGCCGTCAGTATCGAGACCTCGGCGGGTCCGGCGTGCAGGACGAGGACGGCGACGAGGCCGAAGGCGTTGAACGCCAGCGCGGTACCGAAACGGCTCACCGCGTAGGCGGCCCACAGCCGGCCGAACTGCCGTCCCAGGGACCGCCCATTCGCCATTCCGGCGCACCTTTCGCTCGTCCGTCCTCGCGATGACCTGCGCGAGCAAAGCAGAAAGCGCGGGCCGCGATCAAACAACCGTGGCGGTACCCGGGCACAACCGTTCGTTGTTTTGCGCGGGTTGTTTACCGCGAGTCGGACCCCGGTGTATGCCGCAATTATCGGGAGCGATATATTCGAGTGGGAAGGGTTGGGAATTACTTCCGCGTCGGCGGTTGCGCCGCTGATTCATTTCTCATCTGCCCCGGGTACTGCCTTTCGTTCCCCGGATTCGGTGTTCGCCCGCGCCCGGCCGGGCGCCGCGAGCTCGGGGGACTCCTCGGCGCAGGACCCGGCGAGTGCCCCTGTCCCCGAGCGCGACCGGGAAGGTGCCTGCTCGCGCCACGGGCCCGTCCTGCCGCGTTCTCCCCGCACTCGAACCCGCGACAGCCGATTCCGGCGGTTTTCCGCCATTCGGCTTGACGCCGTGTGGATCGGGGTGTCATTATCAAAATAGAAAGCACCGGGAAACGGATGCTTTATTTTTCATGTCTCTCGACATTCGACGATTTCGTGTGTAATTTAGGACTTCGCGCCGGGGCGCGTGCTGTCCGACTCTCGAAATACGAAACCACCGTGGAAGTGGCGCATTCTGCGTATCGCTGCCACGGATTGTCGTCGAGTCCTGTCCGGACGGCTTCCGCCCGTGGTGCGCGATCGGAATAACGCCCACTGGACAAGCAGATACGTGACGCCCGCACCGCGCAGGTATGGGCGGCGTGCGGTGCTGGAAGGACGCATCTTGGCACTCCCTGATCAGAACGAGGTCGCTGCCGCGGCATCCGCCGGGAGCCGAATTACCGGAAGTCCCGAGCGACTCTCGTTCGCCAGAGTCCGTGAGCCCCTGGAGGTGCCGGGGTTACTGGAGATCCAGACCGAATCGTTCGGCTGGTTGATCGGCGCGGCCGCCCAGCGGGAACGGGCGGCCGCCCGCGGCGATTCGTTCACGGGCGGGCTGGCGGAGGTACTCGCGGAGATCAGCCCGATCGAGGATTTCGCGGCGACCATGTCGCTGACCCTGTCCGAGCCCCGCTTCGAGGAGGTCAAGGCCTCGATCGTCGAATGCAAGGACAAGGACGTGACCTACGCGGCGCCGCTGTTCGTCACCGCCGAGTTCATCAACAACAACACCGGCGAGATCAAGAGCCAGACGGTCTTCATGGGCGATTTCCCGATGATGACCGACCGCGGCACCTTCATCGTCAACGGCACCGAACGCGTGGTCATCTCGCAGCTGGTGCGCTCACCCGGCGTCTACTTCGATCACTCCGTCGACAAGAGCACCGAGAAGGACCTGCACAGTGCGCGCGTCATCCCGTCTCGCGGCGCGTGGCTGGAATTCGATATCGACAAACGTGACACCGTCGGTGTGCGGATCGACCGCAAGCGGCGTCAGCCGGTGACCGTGCTGCTCAAGGCTCTCGGCTGGACCACCGAACAGATCACCGAGCGGTTCGGTTTCTCCGGTGTGCTGATGTCGTCGCTGGAGAAGGACAACACAGCGGGTACCGATGAGGCGCTGCTCGATATCCACCGCAAGCTCCGGCCCGGCGAACCGCCCACCAAGGAATCGGCGCAGTCGCTGCTGGAGAACCTGTTCTTCAAGGAGAAGCGCTACGACCTCGCGGGTGTGGGCCGCTACAAGATGGACAAGAAGTTCGGTGTCCGGCGGGCCGCGCCGGGCGGTCCCCGGGTGCTCACCGAAGAGGACTTGGTCATCATTATCGAATACCTGCTGCGGCTGCATGCGGGGGAACGGACGATGACCGGGCCCGGCGGTGTCGAGGTGCCGGTGGAGGTGGACGATATCGACCATTTCGGTAATCGCCGCGTACGCACCGTGGGGGAGTTGATCCAGAATCAGTTCCGGGTGGGGCTCTCCCGGATGGAGCGGGTGGTCCGGGAGCGGATGACCACCCAGGACGTCGAGGCCATCACCCCGCAGTCGCTGATGAACATCCGTCCGGTCGTGGCGGCGCTCAAGGAGTTCTTCGGGACCTCCCAGTTCTCCCAGTTCATGGACGAACGCAACCCGCTCGCCAGTCTCACCAACAAACGCCGCCTGTCCGCGCTCGGGCCGGGCGGCCTGTCCCGGGACCGCGCGGGCCTCGAGGTGCGCGACGTGCACTACAGCCACTACGGGCGGATGTGTCCGATCGAGACGCCGGAGGGCCCGAATATCGGGCTGATGGGATACCTGTCGGTGTATGCGCGGGTGAATCCGTTCGGGTTCCTCGAAACGCCGTATCGGAAGGTGATCGACGGCAGGGTGACCGACGAGGTCGTCTATTTGACCGCTGACGAGGAGGACCGGCACGTCGTCGCGCAGGCGAACGAACCGCTCGATGCCGAGGGGCGCTTCGTCGAATCGCGGATCGCGGTGCGCCGCAGATACTCCGAGGTCGAGTTGGTCGATACCGG
>NZ_BDCU01000067.1 GCF_001618425.1 Nocardia fusca NBRC 14340 | reverse complement strand
TGAAATCGGTGCCCATCAGTCCGCAGGCCCGGGCGGCGCTCGGTCTGCCCGACGATGTGGTGAAACTTTCCCCACCCGAATTGATCCGCGCTATTCTGCTCGCCCCGGTGCAATTGCTCTGGAACGGCGGTATCGGCACCTATATCAAGTCGATTTCGGAAACGAACGCCGACGCCGGGGACAAATCCAACGATGCGGTCCGCGTGAATGCCGATCAGCTCCGGGTGAAGGTCATCGGTGAGGGCGGAAATCTCGGTGTGACGGCGCTGGGGCGTATCGAGTTCTGCCGTAACGGCGGGAAGATGAATACCGACGCGCTGGACAATTCCGCGGGGGTGGATTGCTCCGATCACGAGGTGAACATCAAGGTTCTGCTCGACGGTGTGGTGTCGGCGGGCGAACTCGATATCGAGGATCGCAATCCGCTGCTCGCGGAAATGACCGACGAAGTCGCTCAGATGGTCCTGCAGGACAATGTGTCCCAGAACTATGTGATGGGCATATCCCGGGCGGAGTCGGCGCGGATGCTCAATGTGCACCGGCGTCTCATCGAAGAACTCGAGACCGAGCGCGGACTCGATCGGGGACTCGAGGCGCTGCCCACCGACGCCGTACTCAAGCGCCGGCTCGAGGAAGGCACCGGGCTCGCGTCGCCCGAACTCGCGAATCTGCTGGCCCATGTGAAATTGGCGCTGAAGGCGGACCTGCTGGCCGGCGATCTGCCCGACAGCGCGTTCTTCGCGGCCCGGCTGCCGGAATACTTCCCGACCCCGTTGCGGGAACGGTTCGGTGCGGCGATCAAGAAACATCGGCTGCGCCGGGAGATCGTCACCACCATGATCGCCAACGAAGTGGTGGACTACGGCGGCGTCACCTACACGTTCCGGCTGGGCGAGGAGATCGGCGCCACCGCGACCGATACCGTCCGGGCCTTCGCCGCGGTCACCGATATCTTCGGCCTGCACGATATCTGGGGCCGGATCCGGGCCGCCGATACGACGGTGGGTGTCCGTGACCAGCTCGAGCTGGAGACCAAACGGACCCTGGACCGGGCATCGCGCTGGTTGCTGACCAACCGCCCCCAGCCCATCGCCGTCGGCGCCGAGATCAACCGGTACCGGGTGGGCGTGCGCGAACTCGCGCCGAAGGTGCCGGGCTGGTTGCGTGGTCACCACGTCACCACGCTCACCGATCAGGCCGCCGATCTCGTCGCGCATGGGGCGCCGCTGGATCTCGCGACCGAGGTCTTCGGACTGCTGCATCTGTTCCCGCTGCTCGACGTCATCGATATCGCCGATATCACCGACCGCTCGGGCGAGGAGGTCGGTGCGCTGTACTACGCGCTGAACGAGCATCTGAAGATCGACTGGCTGCTGGAGGCGGTCAGTCATCTGGAACGCGGCGACCGCTGGCACGCGCTGGCCCGGCTCTCGCTGCGCGACGATATGTACAGTTCGCTGCGGTCGCTTACCCTCGACGTACTCTCCGGAGGCGACCCAGAGGAGAGCGCGGACGAGAAGATTGCATACTGGGAGTCCAAGAATCAGTCCCGGCTCGGCCGTGCCCGCGCGGCGCTGGCGGAACTGTTCGAGTCCGGAACCCACGATCTCGCCACGCTGTCGGTTGCGGCGCGGCAGGTGCGCAGCATGGTGAGTGGGGTGGGCGCCCAATCGGAGGTACCACGGTGACGAACGCTGTTCCCCGCAACGGAGCGAGTCCGGATGTGGAGGTACCCGCTGCGGCTTCGCCGCGGCGGTTCCACACCGCTGTGCACGTGCGCTGGTCCGATATGGACGTTTTCCAGCATGTCAACCACGCTCGGATGGTGACCCTGCTGGAGGAGGCACGTATCCCCTGGCTGTTCGAGGACGATCGGCCGACCGTCGGCCTGCGCGACGGTTGTGTGCTCGCGGACCTGCATGTGAAGTACCGGGGGCAGCTTCGGCACGACGACACGCCGCTGGATATCGCCATGTGGATCGAACAGTTGCGGGCGGTCGATTTCACCGTCGCCTACGAGGTCCGGGCGGCGGGTGCCGCGCCCGACTCGCCCGCCGCGGTTACCGCGACCACCCAGCTGGCGGCGTTCGATATCCGTACCCAGCGGCTGCGCCGGCTCACCGGGCCCGAACGCGACTATCTCGCCCAGTGGCTGGACGCGTGAGCGGGTCGGCGGTACCGGTCCGATCGTGACGACCGACCAGCGGGTCCTGTCCGTACCGGACCCGGCAGAACGCGAGAACCTGGCCACCTTCCTCACCCGGGCGCAGCGCCTCGATCCGGCGGTGGTGGTCCGGTTGCGGCGGCGGAGCACCGGGCTGGTGGCGGCCTGGGTCGCCACCGGTTTCGAGGCGCTGGCGACCCGCACGGTCGCCGCCGAGCTGGCCGCCGAGGATGTGACGGTCGGTGCGGACACCGTGCTGAACGGACTGTCCACGCCGGGCCCGATCGATCTGGGTTACTCCCTCGATTCGGCATGGCGCGGCGCACTGCCGCCGGACAGTGGTTTCGGGCATATCGACGATCTGCCCGCCCGCACCCTGGTCGAACTCGCCGAACGCGGGGCCGACCTGGCGAAGGAACACGGTTCCGGGCACGGGCCACCCGCGTCGCTGCTCGATCAGACCGTGCTGACCGTCTCCGCGGCGCAGGTACGGGTACAGGTGCCGATGCGGGTGGTCTTCGCGCTCACCGCCATGGATTTCATCCCGCACGCGGGAGAGCGCGCGGATTCCGAGCGGATTCCGCCGGGTGAGCTGGTCCGGGTGCGCGCCAGCAACACCTGGCTGCGATTGGACGCCCGTTACGGTTCGGTCGCCCGCCGGAGAACCGGCGGGCTCTCGCTGACCCCGGCGGCGGGAGCCTGAGACCGCTGTGCCCGGCCGCGGTGCCGCCGCGAGGTCAGGCCGCGCCCTCGCCGAGGTATTGCAGCCAGACCGGGTCCAGTTCGTTGACCGTGGACAGCAGACGCCAGTGCGGCCCCTTCGGGGAGACCAGGGGCGCACGTAGCGTCCAGCCCAGTTCGCTGAGCAGTTTGTCGGCCTTGCGATGGTTACAGGGTGCGCAGCTGGCCACGCAATTCTCCCAGCTGTGTTCGCCGCCGCGGCTGCGCGGGACGACGTGATCGATGGTTTCGGCCTTGCCGCCGCAGTAGCCGCATCGGTAGCGGTCCCGCTGCATGAGTGCCGCCCGGGTCATCGGGACGCGGGCGCGGTAGGGAACCCGGACATAGGTACGCAACCGGATGACCGACGGAATAGCGACGGCGGCGCCGGCCGAATGCAGGACCGGCCCGGTGGGGTCGTGGTGGACCGCGTCGGCCTTGTCGCAGACCAGCAGCACGATCGCGCGGCGGGCGGTGAGCGCGGTGAGCGGTTCGTAGGTGGCGTTGAGGAGCAGAACGCGGCGCTTCGGCCAGCCGATCGGCTGCGGCGCGGTGAGGTGTGGAGCGGAATCGCTCCCGGCGAGGGAATCGGAACGAGCGGCGGTATCGGCATTGTGCCGGTCGACCGCGTGATCGGACAGCAGGTGCAGCGGAGGAGCCCCCGACCCACGAGCGTGGACGTCGGCGGGCTTCAGTTGTCGGTGGCGTATCGCCTCCGGTGATCGGGCGCCGGTCCGTTGCTTCATGTCGACCCCAAATTCTGCGTTTCAAGATCATGTGGTATCTCGGCCGAGACAAAACCCAGTTGACCATGGAACGCCCCGCAGCGCACGGTTATTTTGCACAAAGGCCGGTGAACTGTGCCTGAAGCGACCCTCGGCGGCCGCAGGGCCGGAAACGCCAGGTGCAAGCGTTCGCATCGGCCGGGGAGCCCGCGAATCTGCGAACCCGTGCCGGCGCGGGCACAATGGACGGCGCATCCGGCGAAACGAGAGGGTTCATGACTTCGGGCAATACGGCTTCGGGCACTCCGGCGGGCGAACAGGCCACACGCTCCTTCTACGAGGTCGTCGGCGGGGCGGACACCTTCCACCGGCTGGTGGCCGCTTTCTATCGCGAGGTCGCCGCCGACGAAGTACTGCGCCCCATGTACCCGGAAGAAGACCTGGGCCCGGCCGAGCGCAGGCTGCGAATGTTCCTCGAGCAGTACTGGGGCGGCCCCCGCACCTACTCCGACGAACGCGGCCACCCGCGCCTGCGCATGCGGCATATGCCGTTCCAGATCGGGCCGGTGCAGCGGGACGCCTGGCTGCGCTGTATGCGCATCGCGGTCGCCGAGATCGAGCCGGAAGCCCTCGACGACGAGCATCGGCGGCAGTTGCTCGACTATTTGGAGATGGCGGCGAACTCGCTGGTCAACTCGGCCTGGTGAGGTCGGCGGGCGATGGTGCACCCGGTCGGTGCGGGTCGCGCGGGGCGAGACGGGCCTCAACCCTTGGAGGTGTCTCGCAAAACTCGACTCAGGTGGTTGCGCTGGTGGTCGAGGCGTCTTTGGATGCGTGACCTCGGGATATGGGTGGTGTCGCCGGTGACACGACCTATCCCTCGGTGAACTACTACAGAGGATCGTCTACCTTTAGGGCGTGAGCATTCTCGAGACGGTGGCGATTTTCGCCGGTATCCCATTGGGGATCTACCTCATAATCGCTGGTTTGTCGTACCTCGGTAAGCCGCTGCCCGGTGAGAAGCCGGTCCACTTCGATATGAGCAAGAAGTGGACGGCCGCCCCGGTGCTGTGGAGTGCCACCGACGAGGTGACCGGTCCCGGTCACTTCTATGACGCCGGTGAGTCGTCGCACGGCTCGCATGTGGCGTTCGATGCCCTCGAGGCACCCAAGGAAGCGTTGATCGGAGGCCGGGCAAGTGGCAAGTACTAAGTGGCCGGCGGTGGTCGAGTCCGACCTGCCGCGGGGATACGCGCTCACCAGCAGCGGCCGGGTCTCCGGGGTGCACGAGGCCGGTGACGTGTTCAAAGAGGCGCCGTTCGACAACAACGAGCGGCTGGCCATGGACAATGTGCTCACCGAGGCCACTCGGGCGACCAAGGTCCGGTTCAACGTCTTCATCGGCGATCTCGGCGTGGATCCCGCGACCACGGTGGACGCGCTGTTCCCCACCACCCCGGAGGCGGCACGTTCGGTGCTCATCGCCGTCTCCCCGAACGACCACGCCGTGGAGGTCCGCTCCGGTAGGGATGTGGCCGAGCGTGCGAACGACCGGGTGTGCCAGCTCGGCGTCACCGCCGCGTTGAGTTCGCTGCGACAGGGCGAGCTGATCGACGGGCTGATCTCGGCGGTGCGGGTGATGGCCGCGGCCATCGGCCGCTGACACCCCTCCGGCCGATGGCCGGGAGCGCTCGCAGAGACGACACCGGCGCGTCCACCATTGGTGGACGCGCCGTTGGCTGTTCGGAGCTCAGGAAATATCGAAGGCGCGGGCGCGCAGTGACCGTTCGACCCCCGCTTTACCCTCGCTCACCAGGCGTCGCAGGGCCGGCGGATGGTCGGCGGCGAGGAATTCGTCGGCGCGGGCGACGGCTTCGTCGCTGATATCCCAGGCCGGGTACAGCCCGACCACCACGGTTTGCGCGACCTCACTGGACCGGCGTTCCCAGACCGCGGGGATCTCGTCGAAGTACCGCGCCACGAACGGCGCCAGCAGGCTGTCCTGTCCGGCCGGCGCGAAACCACCGACGATGGAACGGGCGGTGATATTGGGCACCGAATCGTCGCCGATCACTTTCTCCCACGCCGATTCCTTCACCTGCGGCTGCGGGCGCGCGGTGGCCGCGGTGGCCGCCTGCCGCCGGCCGGCCGCCGTTTCGTCGTTGCGCAGTTCGGCATCGATGGTCGGGGTGTCCGGGCCGTCGGCGTCGATCTCCCCCGCCGCGGCGAGGGCGGTGAGCAACCGCCAGCGCAGATCGGTGTCGACGGTCAGGCCGGGCAGGCCGACGGCCGCCGGATCGCCGTCGAGCAGTTCGCGCAGCACCTCGCTGTGCCAGGCGGACAGTTTGGCGCCGGTGAGGGCGTTGACGAACGCGAGCTGATGATCGGACCCGGGTGCCGCTTCGCGCGCCAGCTCCAGGAGCCGGTTCGCGTATTCCGGCCAGCCGGTGGTCTCGGCCCAGGCCGGATCGGCGTAGCTGCGCAGGGCGGTGTTGGCCTGCATGAGCAGCCGCTGCACCACCCCGATCTCGGTTTCCGCGCCGATCCCGCGCTGGACCAGCGCGACGAAATCCCGGGCGCGGAATTCGGCCTGCCGGGTCATCTCCCAGGCCGCGGACCAGGCGAGGGTGCGGGGGAGGGGATCGGCGATATCGGCGATCCGGTTCACCAGCACATCGAGCGAATCGGCGTCGAGGCGCACCGAGCAGTAGGTGAGATCGTCATCGTTGACCAGCACGAACTTCCCGCGTTCGGTACCGACCAGCTCGGGGACCTCGGTGCGCTCGGCGGCGTCCAGATCGAGTTCCACCCGCCGGGTGCGTACCAGTTTGCCGTCGCGGTCGTCGTAGACACCGATGGCCAGGCGATGCACGCGCCGTTCCCCGGCGCCGGGCGCCGCGCCCTCCTGGACCACCGCGAAGGAGGTGAACGTGCCGTCGGCGCCGACCTCGAATTCGGGGCGCAGGATGTTGAGGCCGGTGGTCTTCAACCACTGGGCGCCCCAGGTGGACAGGTCGCGACCCGAGGATTTCTCCAGCGCCGCCAGCAGGTCGTCGAAGGTGGCGTTGCCGTAGGCATGGTCGGCGAAGTAGGCGCGCAGACCGGCCAGGAACGGCTCCAGCCCGACGTAGGCCACGAGCTGTTTGAGCACGCTCGCGCCCTTGGCGTAGGTGATGCCGTCGAAGTTCACCTCCACCGCCGCCAGGTCGGGGATATCGGCGGCGATCGGGTGGGTGGAGGGCAGCTGATCCTGCCGGTACGCCCACGATTTCTCGACATTGGCGAAGGTGGTCCAGGCACTGGTGTACTCGGTGGCCTCGGCCTGGCACAGCACCGACGCGAAGGTCGCGAAGGATTCGTTGAGCCACAGGTCGTCCCACCACTTCATGGTGACCAGGTCGCCGAACCACATATGGGCCATCTCGTGCAGTACGGTCTCCGCGCGCCGCTCATAGGAGGCCCGGGTGACCTTCGACCGGAATACGTAGTCTTCGAGGAAGGTGACCGCGCCCGCGTTCTCCATGGCGCCGGCGTTGAACTCCGGAACGAACAGCTGATCGTATTTCCCGAACGCGTAGGGGACGCCGAAATTCTTGTGGTAGAAGCCGAAACCCTGCTTGGTCTCGGTGAACAGCCGGTCGGCGTCCATATGTTCGGCCAGCGAGGCGCGGCAGTAGATGCCCAGCGGAATATCGCCGTGGTCGTCGGTGTAGGTATCGGTCCATTCGGCGTAGGGACCCGCGATGAGCGCCACCAGGTAGGTGCTCATGAGCGGAGTGGTGGCGAACCGGTGCTTCCCGCCGTCCACGGTGCCGGCGCCGTTGGAGATGACCTTCCAGTCCGCCGGTGCGGTGACCTCGATATCGAACGTGGCCTTGAGGTCGGGCTGGTCGAAGCAGGCAAACATCCTCTTGGCGTCGGCCGTCTCGAACTGCGAGTACAGATAGACCGCGTCGTCGGCCGGATCGACGAACCGGTGCAGGCCCTCGCCGGTGTGGGAGTACTCGCAGTCGGCCTCTACCACGAGTTCGTTACGTTCGGCGAGGTCGGTGAGGGTGAGGCCGGTGGATTCGTCGTAGCCGCCGATATCGAGCGGGGTGCCGTTGAGCACCGCCGAACGCACTCCCCGGGCGACGATATCGACGAACGTGGATGCACCGGGTTTCGCGGTGAAGGTGACCGTACTGCGGGACAGGAATGTCTGTTCGCCCGGTTTCCCCGCCCCGTCGGTCAGATCGAGTTCGATGCGGTAGTTCTCGACCGAGACGACCTCGGCGCGTTCGATCGCCTGTTCGCGGGTGAGGTTCGGTGCGGACATCGGGCTCCTTCGAGGACACGAGTGCAACGGGCACGGGCGTTGTCCACAATGCCACGCCGGTAAGGTTGCCCGCGCGGGAGTCGATCTCGCCGGCCATACGACCAGGATCGGAGCGACAACGTGAAGCATGTGCACGCCGGAAAGGTGCGCGACCTGTACACCGACGGCGACACGCTGCTCCTGGTCGCCTCGGACCGGGTTTCGGTGTACGACGTATCGCTGCCCACCCCGATCCCGGACAAGGGTGCCCTGCTGACCCAGCTGTCCAACTGGTGGTTCGAGTATTTCGCCGATATCCCCAATCATGTGCTCTCCGGCACGGATGTGCCGCCGGAGTTCGCGGGCCGGGCCGTGCGGGTGAAGCCGTTGAAGATGGTGCTGGTGGAGTGCGTCGCCCGGGGTTACCTGGTGGGTTCGGGATGGAAGGACTACCAGCGCACCGGTGCGGTCTCGGGGATCAGGCTGCCCGAGGGATTGCGCGAAGGCGACAAACTCCCCGAGCCGATCTTCACACCGACCACCAAAGTGTCCGATACCGGCCACGACGAGCCCATGACCTTCGACGAAGTGGTCGCGCAGGAGGGTGCCGAGGTCGCCGCGCGACTGCGTGACCTCACGCTCGACCTGTACTCCCGGGGCGCGGCCTACGCGGCCGAGCGCGGTGTGATCATTGCCGATACGAAGGTCGAATTCGGCTGGGACGGTGATGTCCTCACCCTGGGTGACGAACTCCTGACCTCCGATTCCTCCCGCTTCTGGCCGGCCGCGGAATGGGAGCCCGGCCGGCCGCAGCGGTCGTTCGACAAGCAGTTCGTCCGGGATTGGGCCACCTCCACCGGCTGGGACAAGGAACCGCCCGGCCCGGAGATCCCGGCCGATATCGTCGCGGCGACCCGCAGCAAATACGTCGAAGCCTACGAGCTGATCACCGGCCGCAGCTGGGGATCGCCGGAGTCGTGAGGCGGGTGCCGGAGCCCGGCCGCTCGTAGGGCAGCGGACCGGGGCTTTCCGGTGCTGTGGGTCCCACAGCTCACAGTGGTGCCGAGGTGTCCGCGAGCCGGGCCGGGTCGACCGGTTCGCCGGACAGGATCAGCTCCTTGATCCGGTCACCGACATCCCACACGTTCACGTTCATCCCCGCCAGTACCCGGTGCTGCGGATCGAGCCAGAACGCGACGAATTCCAGGCCGGCGCGGTCGCCGCGGACGACCACCTGTTCGTAGTCGCCCGGCGCGGCGAAACCGGTGTACTCCATCCCTAGGTCGTACTGGTCGGTGAAGAAGTAGGGGAGCCGGTCGTAGGACGCGGCGCGGCCGAGCATGGCCGCGGCCGCCACCGCGGGCTGATTCAACGCGTTCGCCCAGTGCTCCACCCGGATACGGCGGCCCAGTACCGGGTGGTCCTGCTCGGCGATATCGCCCACCGCGACGATATTCGGATCGCTGCTGATCAGGCTCGCATCGACGAGGACGCCGCTGTCGGTCAGCAGACCGGACGCTTCGGCGAGTTCGATATTCGGCCGGGCCCCCACCGCGACCAGGACCGCGTCCGCGCCGAATTCGGTACCGTCCGCGAGCGCGACACCGGTCGCCCGGCCGTCCGCGGTCGTGATCTGCTGGACCCGCGCCCCGAAACGCAGGTCGACCCCGTGGCTGCGGTGCAGGTCCGCGAATACCTCGCCCATCTCCGGGCCGAGCGCGCCCAACAGGGGCGCGGGGCCGGTTTCGAGGATGGTGACCGCCACATCCGCGGCGCGCGCCGCCGCGGTGACCTCGAGCCCGATCCAGCCCGCCCCGATCACCACCAGGCGCCGGGCGGTGCGGAACAACTCGATCAGGGCATCCGATTCGCCCAGGGTGCGCAGCGTGTACACACCTCCGGCATCGGCGCCGGGAATGGGCAACCGACGGGATTCCGAGCCCGTGGCCAGCGCGAGTCTGTCGTATTCCAGCGTCGAACCGTCGGGCAGGGCCACGGTCCGGGTGGCCCGGTCGATCGCGGTGACCTCGGTGCCCAGCCGCAGATCCACATTGTGGTCGCGGTACCAGGCCGCGTTCTCCACGGTGAACTCCTCGACCGGTTTCGCACCGGTCAGGTACTCCTTGGACAGCGGCGGCCGCTCGTACGGCAGTCGGTCTTCCCTGCCGATCAGGGTGATGTGCCCGTCGAAATCGTTGTCCCGCAGCGCCCGGGCGACTTTCGCCCCGGCCAGGCCGGCGCCGACGATGACGAAATGCTGCGCAGAGGTCATGGCTGATACTCCCTTGTGGTGGGCGGTTCCAGCGACGATCCGAATCCTCCCGTCAGCCTACAAAGGACAGCGCCGATCTCCGTGCCGGTTCGGGAACGAAAACCCACCGGACGGGGTTGCTCGTTACAGCGCCTGTGTCCGGCGACCGGCCGGCATTGCGGCGGTAACCGTGGCGGTGGGTGGTATCCGCCGCCGACCCGTGGAGAGGAACGAAACGTGCCCGACTCGGCCGAGAAGAAGGACCTTGCCGAATTCTGGTTCGACCCGTTGTGCCCGTGGTGCTGGATCACCTCCCGATGGATCCTCGAGGTCGCGAAGGTCCGCGATATCGAGACACGGTTCCATGTGATGAGCCTGGCGGTGCTCAACGAGGGGCGCGATCTGCCCCCGGAGTACCAGGAGCTCATGACCTACGCCTGGGGGCCGGTACGGGTGGCCGTCGCGGCGGCCGAACAGCACGGCGAGGAGATCCTGTCGCCCCTGTACACCGCGCTGGGGACCCGGTTCCACAATCGCCGCGCCGAGTTCGAGCGCGAAGACGACCGCAAGGGCACTTTCGCCGCGATCGTGGCGGACGCGCTCGCGGAGACCGGACTGCCGGCCGAACTGGCGGCGGCGGCCGAGAGCAGCGACTACGACGAGGCGCTGCGCAAGAGCCACCACGCCGGGATGGACAAGGTCGGCCCGGATGTCGGCACGCCGACCATTCACGTCAACGGAGTCGCGTTCTTCGGCCCGGTGCTTTCCCGCATCCCGCGCGGTGAGGAAGCGGGCAAATTGTGGGATGCCGTGGTGACGCTGGCGGCCTACCCGCACTTCTTCGAACTCAAGCGCACCCGGGACGAGAGCCCGGAATTCGACTGAGCCGCGGGGTTGCGGTTTCCGCTCGGCAGCCGCAACCCACCCGGATCAGCGCGGGACTTTGGACAGCGCGACCGCATTGCCGCCGTGCCCGGCAGGCGGTGGCTGCCCGGGCAGCGGGCCGAACCGCGGCGGGGCCGGGTCGGGCCGCCAGAACAGCTTCCCGTGCCGGCTGCGATCACGCAGCGCCCACATGCGCCAGGTGAGCACCGGATGTGAGGACATCGCATTGACCATCCAGACGAAGAAACCGCGTTCCTGGGCCGCGCGGTCGGCCATCTCGTCGAACCCCACCACAGAGTTCAGGTACTTTCCGGCCGCCAGGGTGCCCATCGCGGCGGGTGCCCCCTGCGGCCGATGGCAGTAACCGTGGTTGTCGGCGGTGTACTCCTGGGCGCGGATCAGCGAGTTGCCCAGCACCGGCAGGAACGGCACCAGGAACATACCGAGCTGCCGCCAGTAAGAGGCGTGGCCGGCCGCGATATGGCCCACTTCGTGACCGATGATGAACGCCAGGGCGTCCGGTTCCCGGGCAGCGCCGCTGATCTCGAACAGATCGCTGTAGACCACCACGTAGCGGCGGAAACCGTGCCCCGAGGCGAAGGCGTTGATCCGGCCGTTGCCCAGCACGACGTAGGCATCCGGGGCACTGGCCATACCGAAGCGGGCCGCGGCCTCCTGCACCATCCGGTAGCCCTCGGGGAACTGGGAGGGTGACATCTTCACCCCGTTCACCCGCTGGGACGAGAAGTTGACGCCACGACCGAACCAGAGCAGCAGCGGGGCCGCCACCAGGAGCAGGATGTACTGGTTGACCAGCCCGAGGAACAGCAGCAGGAACGCCAGCAGATACGAGACAACGGTGAGCAGTATCACCACGACCAGCAGCGGGATCTCCCAGCTGTGCCGGGCGGGCATCCCGAACGGCGACAGCCCGCGGGGCTCGTGCCGCGGCACCGGCGGTGGGGGATACCCGCCCGGGAGCGGGACGGAGGAGGCGGGACGGTCGGTGAGCCACGGGTAGGGCCCGGGCTCCGGTGTACTCGCGGACCAGGCGGCGCCGGGGCCGGATCCGGACGGCTGCTGAGGGTCGTGCGGCTGCATACCCACGACTCTAAGCAGTGAACCGGTGACCCCGCCCGCCGTCGGCGCCCGGTAGAGGGCCTGACAGAATCGCAGCCATGCGCGTATACCTGGGTGCCGATCACGCTGGTTTCGAATTGAAGAACGCCGTCAAGGACCACCTGGAAAAGGCCGGTCACGAGGTCGTCGACTGCGGCGCCCTCGTCTACGACGCGCTCGACGACTATCCCGCCTTCTGCATCGAGGCGGCCCGTCGCACCGTCGCCGACCCGGGCAGCCTGGGGCTGGTCTTCGGGGGTAGCGGTAACGGCGAGCAGATCGCCGCGAACAAGGTGCCGGGTGCGCGGTGCGCCCTGGCCTGGAGCGTCGAAACCGCCCGCTTGGCGCGGGAACACAACAACGCGCAGCTGATCGGTATCGGTGGCCGGATGCACTCGCGCGACGAGGCCCTGGCGATCGTGGACGCCTTCATCGAGACCCCGTGGTCGAACGAGGAGCGGCATCAGCGCCGGATCGATATCCTCGCCGACTACGAGAAGTCCGGCGAACCGCCGGCGCTGCCTGCCAACTGATCCACGGGCAGGCGAGTAGTCGGGTGCCGGAAGGTCATACTCTGCACCGCCTCGCCCGCCGGCACGAACAGCGGCTGGCCGGCGCGGTGGTGCGGGTGACGAGCCCGCAGGGGAAGTTCGCGACGGGAGCCGCCCGGGTCGACGGCCGGATTCTCGTCCGCTCCCAGGCGTGGGGCAAACATCTGCTCCACGAATACGAGGGTGAGCTGTACGTGCACATCCACCTGGGGCTGTACGGCACCTTCAGCGAATCGGAGCTGCCGATGCCCGAGCCGGTGGGGCAGGTCCGGATGCGGCTGACCGGGCCGGGCCGCGACGGCCGCGGGTTCGGCACCGACCTGCGTGGGCCCACCGCCTGCGAGATCCTCACCCCGCCGGAGACCGAGGCGCTCATCGCCCGCCTCGGACCCGACCCGCTGCGCCCGGACGCCGACCCGGACCGGGCGTGGGCGCGGATCCGCCGCTCACGGCGCAGTATCGGATCCCTGCTGATGGATCAGCGTGTGATCGCCGGAGTGGGCAATGTGTATCGCGCGGAAATACTTTTCCGGCACGGCATCTCCCCGCAACGCCCGGGCGCGGAATTGACCGCCGCGCAGTGGTCGGCGCTGTGGGCCGACCTGGTCGACCTGATGCGGGTGGGCGTGCGTCGCGGGAAAATGCACGTGGTGCGGCCGGAGCACGATCACGGGGCACCCTCCTATGCCGCGGACCGGCCGCGCACCTATGTCTACCGCCGGGCAGGTGAGCCCTGCCGATGCTGTAGCGGGCCGGTGCGCCATACGGTGCTGGAGGGCCGGAACCTGTTCTGGTGCGCGCAGTGCCAGCCCGCCTGAACCGTGCGGCTCAGCCGGCGACGGCCGTACCGGTGTCGAGCGTTTCGGCCCCGGCGTAGCGGCGCCCGCCCGCGGTTTTCGCCGAGTACATCGCCCGATCGGCCCGGCGCAGCAGTTCGGCCAGTTCGCTGCGGTCCTGCGGTGGGGCATAGGTGGTGCCGACACTGGCCGAGACCGGTACCGGCCCTGCCGACGACCACACCGAATCGTTCAGCGCGTGCACGATGGCGTGGGCCAGTTCGGTGACGCGGTTGTCGGCCATCCCGGCCGCCAGCACGAATTCGTCCCCGCCGTAGCGGCACACCACCGCCCCCGGCGGCGCCACCTCCCGCAGCCGCTTGGCCAGTTCGACCAGCACCTCGTCGCCCACCGCGTGACCGTAGCTGTCGTTGATCTGCTTGAACCGGTCCAGATCCACCACCAGCAGACCCACCCCGCGGTCGGCCTGTTCGGCCATCATGCGTACCCGCTTGCGCAGCAGGGTGCGGTTGGCCAGCCCGGTCAGCGCGTCATGGGTGGCCTCGTGTTCGAGCCGCTGCTGCAGCGCGGCGAATTCGCGGACCCGCTGGGTGGCCTCGTCGGAAAGGTTCTTCTTCTGCTGGGCCAGCGCCAGCTCCTGGAGCGCCTGGGCATAGCTGTCGATGGCCTGGCTGGCCACCAACGGCCACCGGGTCGCCACCAGGGATCCGCGCGGGCCGGCCGGAAAGCCGAGCAGGGTGCGTGTGACCAGCGCGAGCATCCGGACCTGCTGCAGTGGTTCGGCGCAGAGCCGGGCGCCGAGCCGACGGGCCGCGCGAATCGGGAAGGGATCGGAAACGGTGAGGTCCAGCAATTGCTCGAGAATCTCGACGAGTACGGGTTCGATCTCGGCGGCGCTGATATCGGCGTCGGGCTGGGCGCCGGCGGCCAGCGCCCACTCCCGTGCCGTGGAGCGGACTGGTGGCCGGATCTCAGCGGTCATATCGACCACCGGCGGCGGTGGAGCTCACGCCGCGGATCAGGGTCCGCCGCGTCGGTACCGGGCTGGGCCGGCTCTGTCGCACTGCTATGCGGATGGTCCACCTTGTCGGGTGCACGCTACCGCCCCCTTTCCAGATACCCCGTCCGGCAAGAAGATCGTAGCAAGATGGTGGAACCCGCCGACCTGCGTTCTAGAACAAGTTCGGGGCCCCGGTACAACAGTGATCTCTGCTCCTATCGTCGCGGAATCGCTTGCGTTACACACTTTTGCAGAGATGTCGGTGCCGTGCCCGGTCCGGCGATCGGCCCGGTGGACCCTGGAATCCGGATTTCCCGCTACTGGTAAGTCGGCGGGGGCCCACCCGGGCCCGGCGCCACCGGTGCTCTGTGCCGGTGAGGGGCTGATTGGCGAAATGAAACCACGATTGGGTAGAGTCGCTGTGCACACGATATCGTGGCGATCCCATGGATGTCGTATGCATGCGGGTGTAGTTCAATGGTAGAACCTCAGCCTTCCAAGCTGATGGTGCGGGTTCGATTCCCGTCACCCGCTCCACCGAAAGGGCCCTGTCAACAGGGTAGGCGTCGCCGGTTCGAGGGGGAGCCCGGGAGCCGCCGCTATGGTGGCCGCGCCGATAGCCGACCCGACGACCGGCTCCCAGGAACCGCTCCACATGTGCAGAGCGCTCCGCGTCGCGACCCCCGCACCCGCCAGCGCGTAGCCGATGCCGTGGGCGTCGGCGCGGCCGCGAGGCGCCGGAGGGCGGTGCACGATGCAAATCTGCTGTTACTTTTTCGTCGACCGCCGGAGCGGATATTTCCTACCCGCCGAATGCCAGGAAGACGGCCATCGGCCGAGCAGGCCGGAATTGCTGTGCCCCTGGGGTTGTGCTCACCGCCGAGCGGTGAGCGCGACCGGACCGGGCGCCGGTGTCGCCGGCCGGGCCGGCCCGGCCTTGTGCACCCGGTCTTTCCCGCCGACCGTGTCGATGCGGCGCTTCTGCGTGGTTTGCCTTCGCCGTGAATGCGTGGCATCTTGTTCTCGTTCGAGCATCCCGGGCACACGGGATGGGAGAACACGGTGAGATTCGGCCGGTATGGATATCGGTTCGGTCGCACGGGCCCGATCGGGTACGATCGGGCGGAGCGAGAGTCAGTTCGACCAGCGGTTTCTTGGCATATGGGCAGGTCCCGTACCACTGAAGATCCGTCTTCCGAGAGCTGATGGTGCGGGTTCGATTTCCGTCTCCCGCTCCGGTCCGGTGCTCGTTTCCCTCCGGGGAGAGTACGGGGTGTGGCGCAGCTTGGTAGCGCACCCGCTTTGGGAGCGGGTGGTCGCAGGTTCAAATCCTGTCACCCCGACAAATGTTCGTTCGCGCTCCCGCGCGCCGCTGATCCGCCCCTCAGATTCGCGACCGTGACGGCTGTTTTCCGTCGTTCACCGCGCTCTGCTGACCGGCGCGTGGAAGCCCGATCTCCACATCCGGCGCGGGGAGTTCCGCGCGGCGCCCGAAGGCCTGGTCGATCAATTCGGACGCGGCCCGGGTGACGATCAGCCGTGCGATGGCCAGGTCGGTCTCCAGTTTGGTGCGGTCCTTGGGGTTTCGTTCCGATTGCTCGTAGGCGCGGCTCGCCAGTACGTAGAAGATCTCGGCGGCGTAGCGGTCGGCGATGCGGTCGCAATCCGCGCGCATACGTTCGACCAGATGGAAGGTGGCGGCCGCGGGCAGGCCGGCGTCGGTGAGCCGGGTGGCCAGATCGCTGCAGCGTGGGTTGGTGACCCGGTACACGTCGAAGGGGTCGTCACTGGCGGCCAACGCCTGCTGGACATATTCGGGAAGTTCGTGGACCGGCTCTTCGGGCTCGGGCTTCGCCGCGGCCGGCGCCTGCCGTCCGGGTGTGCTGACGGTCTGATCGGTGACACCCAGCACGTCCCCGAGACCGTCGCCACGGTCCCAGGCGGCCAGGAGTTCCCGGATACCGTTCAGCTTCATACCCCGGCCGAGCAGACGGCTGATGGTCTGCAACCGGTTGAGGTGGTCCGAGCCGTAGTAGCCGATCCGGCCCCGGACGTCGGGCGAGGGCAGCAGCCCACGCTCGTGGTACACGCGGACACTGCGCACGGTGGTTTCGGCAGCCCGCGCCAGCTCGTCGATCGTGTACTCGGATTCGCCAGCCATACGTATAGGAAACCATAATCGGGCCCGTAGATAAACGGTCCGTAACCAAACGAACCGCTGAGCAGCGGCTAAAAGATGTGAAAAACATGTCAACGTCCCGTTACCTAACGGCATGAGACCTTGCCTGAACGGCCTTCTGTGCTCTAACGTGCGTGATACAGCTGACACCAGCTGGTTTCCGGGGACTGTTGAGCAGCCCTGACGTTCCGCCCGACCAACGGGACACGTATCGGTTTCCCCCGGCGTGCCCTCGGCAGTTCCGGAGACGGTTATGAGCACAATGCGAGTTCGTTCCCTGAGCGTGGTTACACCCCGCGCCACCACCACTTCCCGGCTTCCCGCGACGCCGCTGCCGGCGCCTGCGAAATCGGCACAGCGGCCGCCGTGCGCGGAGGTACCCGACAGCTGGGACCTCGACTCCGGAACTCCGGAAGCCTGGCATTCAGCGGTGCGCATCTGCTATGGGTGCCCGCTGTTCGCGCAGTGCAGCCGGTTGGCGCAGACACTCATCGAGCGGGGCGACGCGCCGCGAGCCATGATCTGGGCGGGCGTCGCCTACGACAACTCGGGCAACGTCATCGAGAACCTCGACCGGCACCGGACCGTGCCCATCGACCACAAACGCCCGATGCGCATCATCCGCAACGGCCCACGCCCCACGCACGGCACGGCGGTCGCCGGTGCCCCGAAACGGCATATCGTGCTCGGCCGCCCACTTCGGCCGACGGAGTCGGCGGCTGTCTGAACTATGCTCCGGGGCAAACACGGATCTAGCTCTGGTGGTGTGTAGATGACAATCCTGGCGTTGGAGATCGGTCCGACCCGGTTCGCGGCGATCGAGATCGCCGACGACGTCGGGGCCGACCGGGTCCAGCGGATCCCGATCCCGCGTGCCGGGGCGTGGGATCGGGTTCGGGAGCTGCTGCTCCGGATTGCCGCGGGGCGAGATGTCACCGCGGTCGGCATCGCCTCGAACGGACCGATCGATATGGCCTCCGGAGTGGTGGCGCCGGATCAGGTGAAGGAATGGCAATCCGGCTTCCCGCTGGTGGAAGCGGTGCAGAAGCTGTTCCCCGCCGCGACGGTCGCGATGGCCCTCGACGGTGTGTGCCTGGCACTGGCCGAACGGCATTTCGGCGCCACCCAAGAGGTAATGGACTCGCTGTCGATCTATGTCTCGGACACGATCGTCGGCGGTGTGATGGTCGGCGGCTTCGTGGTGGTCGGGCGTACCGGCAACGCGGGCCAGATCGGTCATGTGCTGGTGCCCGGCTACGACGAGCGATGCGCATGTGGGGGGCGCGGCTGCCTGGAATCGGTGGCCGGTGGTGCGGCGCTGACGAAATGGGCGCGCGAGCAGGGCTGGGAGGGGGACTCGCTCGAGGCTCTGGCGGCCGACGCGCAGGCGTCCGACCGGACCGCGGTCGCGGCGCTGGAGCGGGCCGGTACGGCGCTGGGCCGGGCGATAGCCTCGGTGGCGCCCCTGCTCGACATCGACCGGGTGGTGATCGGCGGGCCGATCGCCACGCCTGGATCGGCACTGTGGAAATCACTGCACAACGCCGTCGCGATGCACGCGCGGCTACCATTCCTCACCGGACTTCGGGCGGTTGCGTCGGAGCTGGAGGATCTCGGCCTGTTGGCCGGCGCGGGCGTTATCGCCCTGACCTCGCAGAGTGAGTGAATTTCCCTGTCGAAAGCCGGATTCGAAGGGAACCCGGCTCGTTCAGGGCGCCCCGCCGAGAGTGCCGTGCCGCGCCGCCTCCGCGTCTCCGCCGCGCCGTGACAGTCGGTCGGCACCGGCCGGTTTGCCGATATTTAGCCGAAGTCTCCGATGGAGTCCTCTTTCCGGCTCCGGCGCGGGTCAAAGCCGGTGCGGGAACCGCTGCGGGACCCGAACGGTTCGTGTTGCCAAGGGTTTCCGTAGAATTCCCGAGTCGGTGCGCCGGAGGATCGGTCAACCGGGGTTGCGTGCGGCCCGGTTGCGGAGCTTGCACTCCGTGATAGCCCAAGGTCCACTATTGAACGTGCCGCTGCGCAACGGTACATTATCTCTTGCGGCCGTTGTCTCGTTTGAGGCACCCACCGCGCAACAGTAGGACGCACGCGATGAGAGGGCGCAGTGATCCCCTGGGTGACGGTCGAAACTTTGGCGCCGGAAGGATTCTCGGTCGCGTCGGTCGGGGATACCGCACGGGAGTTCGCCGACTGGCGACGAGTACTGCAGCGGCAGCTCGCACGCACGCCGGCCTTGTACGACGGGTTGAGCACCCGTGATATCACCGAAGCTCTCCGTGCCTCCATCGAAGGTTCGGTCGATGTGGACAAGTCCGTGTCCACCCGCTCGGGTCCGCACCGGCTGATCGTGCGTCCGGTCTTCGGGCCCGGCGGCGACGTCCACGCTGTTCGCTGGTGGGCCGGACCCCAGAACGGCCCGGTACCGCCCTTACCCGGCGCGGTCGGAGTGACCTGGGATCTGGACAGTCAGACCCTCGCGCAACCCAGTGGTATCACCGCCCTCTCGGGGATCGCCCCCGAGGAATACGTGCCGCGGATGTCCATCGCGGAATTCTTCCACCGGATCTCTGCCTTCGATCGGCACGCCGAAGTGCTCGATCTCCTCTACCGGCCCGTCCCTGGAGACAAGCTGCAATTCGAGGTCTCCGTCCTGCGCAACGCGGGCCGCGTCACCCGGTGGCGGATCACGGTGCGGGCACGTAACGACGAGTACGTGCGGGGTGCCTGGTGGCTCATAGAGGACATCACCTCCGACCACGACCCGGCGATCTGGCCGACGCTGGAGAGTGTCGGGTTGCGGGAAGCGCATCGGCGGGCGGGGAATCATCTGGCGGTGGTCCAGCTCGCGCACGCCAGCATTTCCCACTGGCTGACCGACCCCGCACCCTGGATCCGCTGGGATTACCTGTTCCGGCCGGTCGATGTGTTCCATCCCGAGGACCGGGTCCGGCTGGTGGAGCTGGGCTCCCGGGTGAACGGTGGCGACAGCGCGGGGGTTACGGTGCGGGCGCTCAACTACGCCGGCGGTTACACCCCGACCTCACTGCTGCTGTATCCCTACCCCGGCTTCTCCAATCGCGAACTGGCCATCGCTCAGCTCGTGCGGGTTGCCGACGATATCCCCATGGTGGAACCGGAACCGACGGATCTGGCCGCGCCGGGAACGCCGATCGGATACGACGACCAGCTCAGATATCGGCTGGCCGGCCGGTTGCGGCACAACGCGATGTCCTGAGGGTCGCGGGGGCCGCGGCCGAGCGACGGAGTCCCCAGATGTGGGAAGGTGTCTCAGGTCGGTGGCCCGGCCGCTCTTTACCATTTCGAGAGTGAGGACTGGGGTTGCCGGACGTGCCGATTCCGGCGAAGCGCTGCTTCGCCAGATGGCCGCGCGCCGGCGCCGCGACAATATCGTCGTAATCGTTCTCGCGGTCCTGGCCGTATTGGGTGGTGGTCACGCCGTCTACGACTTCTTCGCCGCCGATCCGCAGCCCCCCGGCGACGATCAGATGGTTATCGTCGCCGGTCACGACCGCCTCGCCGGCTCCTTCGCCGAGGACTTCGTGGTCGCCTACCTGAGCGCGGGGACCGGGCAACAGGAGGCGCTGTCGCGGTACGTCGGCGGGTCCCAGCAGCTGTCGCTCCCGAAAACCGGTCAGCAGGTGCGCGACCCGATCATCGTCTACACCAACCGGACGCTGTCCGCCGGGACCGTGGAGGTCTGGTCGGTCACTGTTTCGGTACATGTGGGGCGTAGCCAATCCGACAGTGCTCGGCAGTACTACCGCGTGCCGGTCTCCATATCGGAAGGGAACCTCCGGGCGCTCACCCTGCCCGCCGCGGTGCAGCCGCCGGGCGTCGGAGCCGATCTGGCCCAGGCCTATTCGGCACCGTGCGGTGAGGAGACTCCGTTCACGCAGGTCGTCACCGGATTTCTCACCGCCTACCTCACCGGTTCCGGAGACGTCGCGCGGTACGTGAGCGTCGACTCCGGGATCGCGGCACTGCGGCCGGCCCCGTTCACCGAACTGTCCACTGTGGCCGTCACCGCCGAGGACACCACCTGCGGAGCCGCCGGTGACACCGCGCGAGTGCTGGCGACCGTCACTCCCGAAGGACAGTCCGGGGCCGCTCCGGCACTCGCCTATCCGCTGACGATGGTGCGCGGTGACGGGCAGTGGCAGGTGCGGGTCATCGAGACATTGCCGGCCCTGAAAGAGCCGCTCACCGCTGTGGTGAACCAGGGGGAGAAGGCCGGTCCGGCACCGGGTGCCACTACCGGGGCACCCACCACGACCGTAGAGATTCCACGGGCCACCCAGAACTGACGTGAGGCGACGAACACATGGGCAACATATCCAATATCCTGTACGGAATTCTCGTCTTCGTCCGCTGGGCGGGCCTGATCCTGATCACCATCGTTTCGATGGGCGTGATGATCTCGGAGGCCGCGAAATCCAAACTGTCCCCGGCGAAGATCCTCGGTGTGGCCGGGTCGGCCATCCTGGCCGCGGTGTTGTTCTGGATGTTGCCGACCCTGGTGAACTACGCGCGCGGTGACGCCAACATGATCGTGCCGGACCACCCCGTGGGCGGTTATAGGTGACCCAGGTGATCAAGGTCTTCACGCCGGTAAAACGTGTCCCCACCATGATCGGCAAGGCCCAGAACGGCCAGAAGTTGCCGTTCGGGCCCTACACCCTGCCGCAGGTGGCGGGGGTGGCCGTGGGGTTGATTCTCACGGGACTCGGTGCGATGACCCTGCCGGTGAATCCGGCGATCACCTTCCTGGTCGGTGTGGCGCTGACCGTAGTGATCGGGTTCGGGCTGGGCCTGATCCCTTATACGGGAGTACGTCTGCTGTCCAGGGTCGTATGGTTCGGCCGGCTCGTTCTCTACCCGAAACCCACGCTCGCCTCCGGTATGCCGGTCACTCCGGAATCGGCTCGGATCACCATGTTCGTCGAGGAGACGGTGGTGGCGATCCTGCCGCACGAACCGGCCGCCTCCATGTCGGCGAGGGAACGCGGTAAGCGCAATGCCGCGCGCGGCGGACAGATCCTGGAAATGCTGGGGACGAGCCGTTTCCTGCGACCGGTGGAGGTGGTCGAACCTGCCACCGCGTCCGGTACACCCTCGAATTGGCGGACGATGATAGGCGGTAACGGGGGGCGACCGAAGAGCGGAGAGGGACGCTGATGGGGTTCAACCGGGATCTACAACCCACGGCTGCGATTCGCGGGCATCTGCAGTTCACCCATACCGGGCTGGTCACAGCGAACTATTTCATCACTCCGCTCGGCTACGGATTGCGTAAGGCCAGCGATAAATACGATGTCAAACTGGCTCATCACTCCCTGGTCAACAACCTGCCGAACGGGTCGCTGCTGCTCGGTATCCAGGCCCGGCAGAACACCATCGATGTATTGAGCAAAATGGTCGAGGGCGTGGATCTCGACGAATGCGCCGATTACGCCGACGAGGTGTTCGCCTCCTACGAACGGGTGCGCGCCATCGCCCCGCAGACCCGGATCTTCCTGCTCTCGATCCCGGTGGGCACTGCCAATACCAGCGGTATCTCCGCGCTCTCGCGGATGTGGCGGGGTAGTACCACCACGATCGATGCCACCGCCATCTCGCGGGCCGAACTGGACGCCTACGAGAACGAGGCGAACGAGATCCTGTCCCGCATCGGTGGCGACTTCGATCCGGTACCCGTGCCGGCGGCGATGTTCCAGTGGCTGTGGGAGCACTATCTGGCCCGCGGCGCGGTGGGCGATCCGGTGGCTCCCACCCGCGCCGGCGCCCTGGACGACGCGACCGCGGCGGTGTTCAAGTCCGCGGCGCTGGACGAGGGCGCCCGAGCCGATTCACAACGCCGGCTACGCCCCTCCTTCGTCCCGGTGATCAAGGTGGTACAGCCGGACACCGGCTACCGTCCCTCCTACCAGGCCATGCTCACCCCGCGTTCGTTCCCGTACGCGGGCATGATGTTCCCAGGGGGCAGCGAATTCCTGAACGTGATCGACGGCCTCGGTGATGTCACCGTCGACTGGGGGATGCGGATCTCCACCAAACCCGCCGACCAGGTTTTGAAGGCCAACGAGATCAATCTGCGGCGGCTCGGCGAGCAGATGGATCAGCGCGACCAGGAGATCTCTTTCGCGCAGAACACATTGATGTCCAAGGCGCAGATGCTGAGCGAGTACAACCAGCATTTCGAGGTGAACGGCGGCGAATCGGAGGTTTCCTTCACCACGGTCATCGCCATCGGAGGCCCCTCTCGGGACGAGACCATGGACGCGGTCAACACCCTACGGCGCCGGTACAAGCGTTTCCAGGTGGAAATGACCGCGCCGGTGGGCGCGCAGGTGGACCTCTGGTCGCTGCTGGTGCCGGGTAGCCCACCGCGGCGGGCCTTCGACGATTTCGCCCATATCGTGCCCTCGGATATGTGGGCGGGATTCGTACCGTTCACCACGAGTCAGATCGGTGACGACAGCGGTCCGGTCATCGGTATCAATCTGCTGTCCGGGCATTTCGAGCCGATCCATTTCGGGATCATGGAGGCGGCGCTGCACGATCTGTCCGCTTCCTTCGCGGTGACCGGCGAACTCGGCTCGGGTAAATCGTATTTCCTGAAGCTGATGGCCGTCCTCGTCCACGATATGGGTGGCCAGTTCCTCGCCATCGACCGCAGTCAGGTCGGGGAATGGGAGCATTTCGCCTCCGCGATCGACGATGCCGTGATCATCGACCTGGCAAATCCCACGGTGTCGCTGGACCCGCTACGGCTGTTCGATCCGCGGGTGGCCGGGGAACGCGCGCTGGACTCCGTGCTGCCGCTGCTGGACCTCTCACCGACCTCGGGTACCGGCGCGGTCATCAGCAATCTGCTGTCACCGCGTGGGATCGAAGAGCACAAGATCACCAGCCTGCTGGATCTGTTCCGGGTGGTCTGCCGGCTGCGTGACGAACCGGGATCGCTGGAAGAGTACTCCGACCTGGCATCCCGCCTGGGAACCATCGTGGAACGGGTCCCGGTACTGTTCGATCCCGGTCTGGCGCCGATCCGGCTGGACGCCGCGGCCACGGTGGTCCGCAGTCACCGGCTCGCGCTACCGACCGCCGAGGAACTCACCACCCCCCATCTGTACAACCGGTTGCCGCTCACCAAGCGGCTGGGCACCGCGCTGTACGAATTGGTAGGAGTGACCGCCCGGGAGGCGTTCCTCTCCGACAACGGCCGGTTCGGTCTGCTGGTCGGTGATGAGGCGCACCATTTCACCCAGACCCAAGTGGGTTCTGCGGTGACCTCCGATTTCAGCCGTGACGGACGTAAGCACCTGGCCGCCATCGGTCTCGCGTCGCACGATCCCGCCACCGACTTCCAGGGCGCCGCGCACAACCTGATCCCCAATCGCTTCGTCTTCCGTCAGCGCGACGAGACACTGGCCCGTAACAGTCTGGAATGGCTGGGGGTCGATCTGGAGGAGGCGCCGTTCCTGCTCCAGGCACTGCGGGAGGAGACCTCGCCACCGGTGGGCGCGGGACGACAGGTACCCGAGGAGCGCCGGGGTGAGATGTTCATGCGCGATGCGTTGAGCCGGATCGGACGCGGCAAAGTGCTCGGCCCGGCCCGCACGGACAGAGCCGAGGCCATCACCAGTACCCCGACCGTCGTCGCGAAGACCGAACGACGAGAGCCGGAGGCGGTGCGGTGACCGGGGCGTGATGATGGCAGGCGGATCGAGTTCGGACGACTACAAGGGTCCGGTGCGGTTGATCATCGTGGTCGCTGTTCTGTTGATCTGCTGTTGTGGCGGTGCGCTCACAGCCGTCGGGGTCCCACTCGGGGAGATGATGTCGTTCGGTAAGAAGCACTACAATTCCCAGTGCGATATCGCGCTGGGGCCGGAGCCGGGCGCGTCGACGTCGGCCACCGCCACCCCGACCACCGCATCGGTTCCGGAATCGGCCGCGCGGCAGCAACGGCCGGAAACGAACCCCTATGCGGAGTTGCATTTCGACCCCGCCGATCCGAATGTCACCGATCGAGACCTGGCCTGCGCGTCGGCTATGAAGACGGCGCCGATACAGGACGAGCCGTGGCAGGAAATCAACACCGGGCATGCTGTCTCGTGTGCTGCCGACCTGGCGCTGCGCTATCCGGAAGTGGCGGGTACCGCGACAATGGCGGACTACGCGCGCGATGTGATCTACAGTGCCTCGATAGCCGGATCGACCGGACAGTGCGCCCCGACCCGGGCGCCGACGGCGACCGTGGTGGAGAACTGCGGAGACCCCACCGCGACCGTGGCATCCGTGATCTTGCCGGCCACGGTCGGTGACCAGGGATACTGCGGGCAAGTGGTCGACCCGAAGGCGGCGTCGCCCGGTGACCTGGTGTTCTGGGAGTACATCGACCGCCGCGCGACCCGGGTCGGCGTCGCACTCGGACCGGGGGAAGTAGTGACGGTGGACAGCGGAAAGTTCGTTCGTCTGGAGATTCCCCGAGATGCCGAGGTACAGATCAAACGGGTATTGGGGGATGCCGGGTGACCAGCGCGGAAATCGGCCCGTATCCGATCGAGATCGATCTCGTCGGGGAGGAACGCGACGGCGGCGACGCCCAGCCGGGGGATCCGGGGAAGCCCGGTGAGCGGCGAACCTGGGGTGGCGGGAAGAACGGCTCGGTGCCGGGGGCGCCCGCGCCACCGCCCGCTTCGCCGCCGCCGAACGTAACCGCTCCTCCGGCGGCCGGTTCCGCGCCGCCCGCATCGGCTCCCGCGGTCGCGCCCGCACCCGGTCCGGCGGTATCGCCGCCTCCGGTGACGGCGCCGACCGCGCCGACCCCCTCATCCGCGACTTCTACGGCTCAGGCGCCACCGCAGGTCGCTGCACCGGCTCCTGCTCCTCCTCCTGCCCGGGACGAGGACCGGCCGGAACCCGAACCGCTGGTCGACCCGGAGACCGTGGCCCAGATGGCGCCGATGGCCATGATGGCCGGCGCCGCTCTGCTGCCGATGATCGGGTCGGCGCTGTCGGGTCTACTCGGCGGTGGTTCCGGGGGCGGTGCGGCGCCTGCCGCGGCGGGTGGCGGCACCGCCATGGATCCGGAGTCCCAACAGGCGATGAATGCGCTGAAAGCCCTGGAGTCCGTCTACGGCGAGGGTGAGCCGACCGACCCCGGAATGAAGAAACTGCGGGATAAGGCCGCCGACTCGGACGCGGGCAGTGGTGACGGGCCGCAGATGGTCAAGGCCAAGCGGTTGTTCCAGGCCAACCGCGCCACTGCCTTCAACAATCTGGACAAGCAGTTCGTCAACTACCTCAACACGCTCGGAACCTCCAACAAGGTCGACCAGAACGCTGTGCGTCGCCTGCTGAAGATGACGAACGATGCCCTGGCCGAGCTGGGACCGATGGCCTACACCAAAGAAGGGCAGCAAAAGGTCCGCCAGATCCTGACCGCCGCCCTGCAGACCGCGCACAAGATCGTATCCGGGGGTACGGCCAACAACGGTGATACGGCGTCGGCGATAAATCAGCTCACCAACCAGTATCTGTACAACATCATCGGCAAGCCGTTGCCCGGGGGAGTCAAGTTCAGCGCCGCCGCGGCGAGCGTTCAAGGCGGTTCCGAGCGTGCGCAATTCGCGGTCAAGACCGCGCTCGCCCAGATCGGTGACCCCTATGTGTGGGGCGCCGAGGGTCCGAACAGCTTCGACTGTTCGGGGCTTACGCAATACGCCGCGGCGCGGGCAGGAGTGAACATTCCCCGTATCGCCAACGACCAGTACCGGCAGCTACCCGCTGTGAACCCCCGCGATATCCAACCAGGGGATCTGATCTTCCCGTCGACCAGCATGAAGAACGGTCAGATGGGTCATGTGATGATGTACATCGGCAACGGGCAGGTTGTCCATGCGCCCCGAACCGGCGAGAATGTGAAGATCACGAGTCTGCCGCGCAGCTACGAGGCCCGTCGCTTCGCCTGAAAAGATACGGGCCCGGTGGGAGATCCACCGGGCCCGCGGATTGCGCCGGCTACGTATCCCACGGGTCCAATCCCGAACCCGGATCGAGATGGTCCAGATTCGCGACGCGGGTACTCCACCTGGCCAGCTCGCGCCGGGCGGTTTCCGTCGGGGTGTTGTAGTACTGGTTGGCGGCGGAACGGAACGATTCCGACACCTCACTGGCAATGGCCCAGCGGGTGTTGCGACCGACCGCGTTCCATTCGTCCGGGGTGATCGCCGTGCGGAGAGCGAGGTCGGAATCCCAGTTCTGCCGGACCCTGCCCACGAATCCGTGGTTGATCACCGCGCCGGGAGGCGGTGCGCTGGTGTGCCGGGCGAAGTTCTCGGCGGCCACGACGGCCTGCGCCGCGAACGCTCGTTTGGTCGAGTCGGTGTCCGTCGGCCGCAGATGGTTCTCGACCGCGCGGGAAGCGGCGAGCGCCTTCTGCAGCGGTCCCCAGCCGTACGGATTGGTCGACATACTCGCCTTCATCGCGGCCTGCGCACGAAGAACCTGGTGGACCTGCTCGTCCGGCGCGTGGCCGGCGCGGAGCACAGCGGCCAGATAGCTGTCCGGTACCCGGCTGTCGCCGAGGCCGTCGAGCGCATTCGCGGCACCCAGCGGGTCGGCCATACCGCCGTACGGATTGGCCCGGGCCTCCGCCTTGCGCAACCAGTTCGCGCGACCCAGCGTGCCCCACTGGTAGAGCTCTATTCGCGAGTCCGCTGTCTTGATATTGGCCAGATCGGACATCTTCTTGCCGCGGGCGAGCGGGTTGAGTGGACCCGGTGTCGCAGCCATCAACCAGCCGGTGATCGGCGAGCTGTTGATCGTGTTCAGAGCAGCGATCGCGGCGAGACCGCTCAGTGAGCCGCCGCTACCACCGCCGCCACCGCCGCCGCCCATTCCGCCCATGCCGATAGCTGTTCCGCCACCGCCCCCTGATCCGGACTGGTTACCCTGGATCGCCAGGGAGAACCGGTTCGCGACCCAGTCGTTGCCACGGGACAGGCTGCGATTGAGCCGCCGGATCTGGGAGATCGCCACGATCTCGACTACACAGGCAATGACGATGACCGACATCACCTGCCCCCGCGCCTGGTCGAAGAGGTTGCTCATGAACAGGATGTAGACACCGAGAAAGATCGTGAACACGGTCATGCGAGCGGCGGCGATCAGTCCGTCGACGATATTGCGCACCAGGAAAGTCTGTGTCGGGCCGTAGATGAAACCGCCGGCCGCGAAGCCGAATATGGACATGAAGCCGTGGTAGATCGTGTTCATGGCCGCCTTCATGACCTTCAGCCCGAGATAGACCGCGAAGGCGAGCAACAGTGTCGCGCAGATCAGCAGGATGATTCCGGTACCGACCTGGCCCATCGAGGGATTGTCGGCCTTGGAATACGCCGAGCTGTTACCGCATTGTTTGATGCCCTTGAGGATATTGTCGTCGTTACCCGAGAGCACTCCCGAGGACCACGCCGACTCGCAGGCCGCGTAGTTGTCGACCACCTCCCCGAAGTTCCACACCTGTACGGGTTTCCGGGCGAAGTTGTCCGCAAGGTCTTCCTGCATGGTTTTCACCAGCAGGACCGGATTGGGGCTGCTGTCACCGGTGAGTCCGGCCGCGACCGAGATGCCCACGTCCCTGCCCTGGGTGAGCAGGCCGTCGGAGGACAGGACATCGGCAAGGGGTTCGGCAAGGAAGACCGGACCGATGATGGCGACACCCAGCATGGTGATCACCTGCATGGTGGCTTTGCTGGGGAAGCCGCGGACGATGAACCAGGCCACGAAGAATGTGCCGATCGTCGCGGCGGTGATCAGCATCATCGGGGTGGCGATCTGATAGGACAGCGCGGTGGCGACACCGTTCAGCGCATTGGCGAACATGTCGAGCCAGGTGAAGCCGAAGGTGAACCCGACGATCCAGATGGCTGTGGTCACAATGGCCATATAGCCCACGAACTCCAGGCCGAGTATCGTCCACAGCACGGTGTAAGCGGGATTGAGCAGACTCCCTCGGTTCGAGGCGAAGGTATAGCTCGACAGCGGTACGCCGTTGGAGTCGGTGATGTTCATCCAGCCCAGGCCGTCGATTTGCGAGACACCACTGCTGACCTGCGCAGTCGCTACGACACCGACTATTCCCGGAAATACGACGAACAAAAAGAGGATACCCAGGACCCACAGCGTCCGCCGATGCCACGGATGTTCGGCGAGCCAGTTCCGGACCCGTCGGACAAGGGTGTCCGGGTAGTAGCGCAGGGGGTCCCAGCCGGTGTCGTCCGCGCGGCGACATCGGAGGTCGCGGGCGTGCCGGGAAAGCTGGATCAACGCCGTCATACAGCACTCACCACCAGGTGCCGGTGAGATCGACCGGTGGTGGCGGGACGGCCGGCGATCCGGCGCACTTGTTGTACGAGTAATTCCCGGCGGCCGTTCGCCGACCGGGTACAACGCAGGTTCATCCGGTTGTTCCTCCTGCGCCTGAATCCGGGCCTCGTTGGATAGAGGGCGTTTTGGTGCACATCGATTTACGAGTCGCTGACTCGATGATGACGTGTCGCACCAGGTCACCGCTTCCCCTCGGTGGGAATCCCCGACAATGGGGTCTGTCAGGAAGGAGAGGCGCGCATGGTCGGCTGCCGGTGTCTGCGATCTCGGTTCGGCCGATCCGGAGTGCCTGCCCGCAGCGCTGGTGTCAACCGCATGACACCGACACCGAGCGTCCCCGCCATCGGCAGGTGAGGCCGTGGCTCTCTGGGACGGAGTAGGTGACTTCTTCAGCGAACACGGTGCCGATATCGCGGTAGGCGCCGTGAGCGTGGCCGGCTTCGCAGTCGGCGGGCCCCTCGGGGCCGCGGTGGCCGGAGGTATCGCCGGCGGGGTCGCGGCTGGTTTCAAAGACGAGAACATCTTGATGGGAGCCGGTCTGGGTGTCGCGGGTGGGCTGGTCGGTGGCCTGGGTGGCGTGGCGTTCAGGGGCCCGGCCAAGGGGATTGTCGGCGGGCTGCTCCGCCAAGGGCATTCGCTGGATATAGCCCGGGGGATGGGCGCCGGTGCGGAAAAAATTGCGTTCCAGCGGTCCGGGCTGTTCGCCAAGCGAATTCCCGAGCTGCTCGGAGGCGCCCACTTGTCGCCGTGGAAGACCTATGTGGGCCTGTTGAATACGGCCTTCACCCCGTATTACATGGGCGTGATCGAGAATGCTCCGGACGACATCCGTAATAAATGGTACAAGTACACGGGGTATCCCGACATTCCACTGATCGATATCAGTGAGCAGGAGCTCTCCACCATCCCGGACAAGATGCCCCATATCATGATGCCCGACCCGGCTCGCTTGCCGAAGGAACTGGAACTGACCGCGCCGATCGAGGCAACCTATCGCACCCTGCCCACCGCCTACGTGGGGTACTGGAACAGTTTCGGGGAGAAGCCCGGCAAACTCGACCCGCCGAAGGAACTGGCGGTCGGTGACATCTCCGGGGAGGACAAGGCCCGGATCGCGAACTATCCCCAGTTGGTCGAGAAGATGCGGAGCCGCATGGCCGAGCTGCGGTCCAAGGCGGCGACGGTCGAGGAGGCGAACGCCCAGACGAGCCAGCTGTGTGCAGCCGGCCGCGGGGATTTCGCACAGTCGGTGAAGTCGCTCGCGGAGTTCGCCGAACTGGACCCGCGGGACATGAAGCGTATCGGCGCACTCTACTCCGAGTATTCGCAGAAGAAGAGCCAGTACACCGGTCTACCGGTATTCCAGATCAACCCGAACAGCCTGGGTGCCGGCCTGCCGAGCGAGGATGTGTACGCGATCGTACTCGTCGACGGTGCTTACACGACTGCCGCGTCGATACTCACCTATTACGCACAAGCATTCGAGGCCCTGGGTGCGAAGACCGAGTCCGAGAAACCGAACACCGAAGACAGCGGACAGAAGCCGGGAACCACAGCGACCACCCCCGCGAACAACGGCTACGATCCCTACTACGACGCCGCGGCCGCCGCCGGCAACCGGACCTGGCCGACCGCGCAGACGAGTCCCTCGACGGTTCCCGCGCCCACCCCGTGGGATCTCACGAGTAACGCCGGCTCGGACACCGGCGCCGATCGCGCAGGGGCCGATAACCCGGTCGCCGGTGCTGCCGGCACTGCCGGTGAGCTCGGCACGGCAATCACCACCCCCGATGCCTCGCCGGTTGCGGCCGCGGCGGTTCCGGCGGTGTCCGCCGCGGGAAACGCCATGGGATCAGCACTGAATTCGATGGTGCTCCCGTCGTTGATGCAGGCTCTGATGGGCAACAACCGTCCGGGCGCCCGGGCGGATCCGGAGAAGGACCATCGGGACGGGCGGGAACGGCCCGAGGCATACGCGGCCCCGGGGCCCGTGCCCGCGCCTGCGGTCAACGGCGTGCCCGCAGCGCAGCAGCCGGCACAGCCGCAGGCCGCCGCACCGAGTGGCGAGACGAGGCCTGCTGTGGCTCGTCCCGATTCCGGGCGGCCGCCCGGGAATCCGCTGCCCGCGCACACTCCCGACGCCAAGGGCACGGTGGTCTACACCGTCCCGGACGGCCGGACCGTAGAGGTTTCCGCCGTGGTGGCGCGTGGGCTGGACGCGGCATTCGGTAACGCATCGGCCACCGATGCGCGCGCGGCGTACACCGGGACACCCGCGGAGTGGACCGATCCGAAACGGATAGGGCGCCGGATCGATCCGAGCGAGACGGTGACCGGCGATGTCGGCGCGTGGGAGGAGCGGACCGCCGTACTCGTCCGGTTCGACGGCCAGGATGTACTCGAGGCGGTGGTCGACGGTGCGTTGGTAAAGGTCACCGAGTTGTCGCAGATGCGCGACGAGGCGGGTGAATTCGGCGGATTCGTCGGTATCTTCCATCCGCCCGGTATCGATAAGGTGCCGGACGAGTCCGCCGCGACTGCCGTTCCCGGTGCCCCCGCCGACCCGGCGGGCGCCGGCGCCACGGTATCTGTGTAGGAGGCTCAGTGGTCGAGTTACGGGATGTCGCAGGCTTCGTTCTCGATGTGGGGGTGAGTTACGGCCTCGAACACGCGCTCAAGGGCGGTAGCGCCGGCCTCGGGAAACAGATGTTCGTCGGTGCGGTCGCCGGTGGTGCGGGCGGGGCATTGGGTGATGCGGTCGCCAACGGGGGCTTCAGCGGGGATACCGGTGGGGCATTCTTCTACGGGATGCTCGGCGGTGCGGCCGGTGCCAGCGCGGATCGATTCATTTCGTGGAAGATGGCGAAAGGGAAAACCGCGGCCGACGACACCTTGAAAGAGGCGAACTCGGCCAAGTCGACCGCCGATGCGGAGCGGGAAGCGCTGGAGAACGCGGAAAAAGCGCACACTGCCGCCCAGACGGATCTCGGCAAGGCCGAGGACGCTCTCAGACAGGCGAACGCGGAACTCGGGCCTCTGCAAACAAAGTACGACGATGCCTTGCGCAGGGCGCAAGCCGATCCGGACAATGTCGTACTGCGGGATGAGTTGAACAGTGCACGGGACGAGCTGAAGGCGGCGAAAGACAAAGTCAGGGACGCCGAGTCGGTACGTGACAAGGCGAGAGAGGATCTCGACAAGGCGGGTGACAAGTTCAACGAACTGAATGCCAAGCGAGACGACCTCGACAGTGCGAAGAGCGCGGCGGACGATGCCTTCAAAAATGCCGAAGCGGCAGTCAAGAAAGCAGGTAAGCGAGCCGACAACTTCAACAAGTATCAACGGGGCCTATTGGTCGGTCTCGGCTCGGCTGCCTTCATGTCGTTCAATGAGCACGGCAATCCCTTCTCTTCCGACGGGTCCGGCGGAGACCAGCCGGGTGCGGCGGGGAACCGGGTGCCCTTGATGTGGGACGGCTACCAACCCGCCGCGGCGGCGGGGCTGATGGGCCAGTCACCGTTCGAGCAGGGCTCGTCTCCCCAGAAGGGGCAGGGTTTCCTGCTCCGCCCGGAGGTGGGCCTCAATCCCAGTATTGCCCTGTGGTACGGCGGCCCTTCCAATTCGTACGCGCATTCGCTGGTGGATACCTACGAGATGTTCGGCGATCTGAAGAAGAAGGAAGACCTGAAGGTCACCCCGATTCCGGCGATGCCGACAACGGTGCAGAACCCCACCGGTTTCAGCGCCAAGGGTGGCGCAACCTATAGAGACGTGTCGCTCTCGCTCGACAAGGCGGGAAAGAAGCTGACCGAAACCCAGCAGAGCGTGGTGAACGTACTGCCGACCGTGGAGGAGATCAGCAAGCGCGGCAAAGAGAATATCGGCAAGCTCATCGTCGGCACGAACAGGTTCATGGTGGAACGCCTGCAGACCGGCTCGGACAGGGAGGTTCTCGTCGTACTGGGCCAGGGATTCGCCGAGCTCGCCAACGAGATCCAGACTGCCGCGCAAGCGAACCAGAACTTGGCCGATGGCATCCAGACCCCGGCGCAGGACGCGGCCGCGGCTCAGAACCTGGCCAACTCGGTCGGTGGTTATGCCGGCCAGATGAACAATCCCGGCTATACCCCGGATAGTTCGCAGATCGGCGTGAACAACCCCTGGGACCCGGGCAACCTCGGCACCAGCAGTGCCACCACTCCGGACACCTCGGCTCTGAAGGACGCCACCGAGAAGTTCCGGGAGCAGGCCGAGAACCTGGGGAGCGCGGCGAACAACCCCCCGAATGTCAACCCTGCCTCCTACGACCCGGGCGCCGCCGCACTCAACCCGGGCGCCTCCCAATTGGGGTCCGCCGGATCGATGGGCGGGATGGGCAGCTTTATGGACATGATGTTGCCGCTTCAACTCATGGCTCAGCAAAAGGCCATGCAAGAGCAGCAAAGGCAGGCGGACAGCAATATGTCCGACCAGATGGACGACCTCGATCCGTCCCGTTTCGACCAGGCCGCCGTCTCGACCTTGCCGCAGGCCCAGCAGCCGGTAGGAACTACGCCGTGGTCGAATCAGGCGGCCGCGAACAATGCCGCCGCGACCCCGGCCCAGCCCGCCGTGCACCACCCGGCCGGTACCCCCAACGGTGCCACCTCCACTCAGCCCGGCACCGGCGTGCCGAAGCGAGTGCCTGGGGACGACGGTCTGGTGCCGTACCAGTTCCCGAAGGGGGTCCAGCGCATTCCGCTCGCCGTGGCGCAGGCGTTCGACAGTGCATTCGCGAACAAGAGCGGTACCGACGCCCAGGCCGCGTACCAGGGAACCGCGGGGGCCTTTACGGATCCGAAGGACATCGGTCCCGCTGTCGATCCGGCCCAGCTGACCACCGGCGATATCGGCACCTGGATCATCCGGCAGCCGAAGAAAGAGTCGCAGCAGGCGGAGCCGGTGCCCGCGCAGGCCGGCAGCGAGGCCCAGATCCGGCCCGCGGCGATGGTGACCGTCGGTGGCGACACCGGAGAGAAGAAGAACGAGCCGGATACCGGTTCGAGCGGGGACCCGGAATACCGGACCGCGATCCTGGTCGTGTTCGGAGAAGGGGAGAGTGGCACCGTGGAAGCCGTGGTGAACGGGGAGCTTCGGCAGTTCGAGGCGGAAATGTCGGATACTGGAGGCGACTTCGGTGAGTTCGCCGGGTTCAAGCACCCGAAGGGTGTGGAGGCCGCGGCCGACAAGAGCCAGGACAGCGAGACGATGGCGACATCCGGAGACCAGACCACGGCCGATATACCGGCGCTCACGATGCCGGTCTAGTGGATGTGCAGCCACGGTGAGAGGAGATGAGGCATGCCGGTGAATGTCGATCTCGGTGAACTGGTGTCCGTCGCGGGCCGATCGGCAGACCTCGCGCGGGTCACCGGAGCCGCGATGCCGCGTGAATGGGTGCTGCCCGCAGGGGCCGACCCCATCTCGGCGCAGGCGGTTCCGCAGCTCAACGCGCAGGCCGCGGCGCTGTTCAATGCCACCATCGGAGTACTGAACAAGATCCAGCGTGACGCCCACCGCATCGGTGCGGCGGCGACCGAGTACTCGGTGGCCGACGACGAGGGCGCCCGTCTGGTCAACGCTTCGGGAGGTGAGCTGGTCGCCAACCCGGTTCCGGCCGTGGAACCGGTGGGGTATCGGCGGGTGCCGGAAGGGCTGAGCAATATGCCCGTGGTCACCGGAGACCCGTTGACCCTCGCCAAGCAGCTGCACAATGGTCCGGGGCCGGAGCCCGCGCACCGCTTCGCCGATTCCGTACGACTGTTCAACGCGAGTTCGCGGACCCAGGCATCCGCCGATATGGATAGCGCGAGTTCGATCCTGCAGAATTGGACGCCGGTGGGGACAGAGGTCGCCCAGCGATTCGTCACGTATCGCGGCTGGATGGACCAGTTGGGGGACGCGATGGATAAATTGGCGCAGGGAGCCGAGGACTACGGCAACGCCTTCTCCCGCGCCAAGGCGAAACATCCCACGCCGGAGGAGATACTGGCCGCGCGAAAGCGGATGCTGGCCGCGGCGCGGGCGAAGAACGAAGCCGCGCTCGCCGCCGCTACTGCGGAATACAACGAATTGAACGTGCGGTCGGGCGAAGCCGCGGGGTCCTACGCCACGGAAACCGGTACCAGCATCGCGAATTCGTCGGAGGGTACAGCCGCCGCGGCGCAAACCGGCTCCGGGGGTTCCAGCGATTCGCTCTCCCAGATGCTGCCGATGCTGATGCAAATGATGCAGCTCGGTAGTACCGGCCTGGACCAGACCGATGACATCTCCGACGACGACTGGTACGACGATTCCTTCGACGACTACGGACTCGGGGATTACGGGATACCGTCGCTGGGAAGCCCGTCCGGCGGGTCGCCGTCGCTCTCGCCCTCGCTGCCCGGCAGCACGATTCCCAGTGCGGCCGATGTCCAGGTGCTGTCGGCGACAACCGCGATGCCGTTGGCCGCCGCGACCGGTGGCAGTGCCGGGTCACCACCCCGGTTGCCGCTGGGCGACGGTGCCGGAAGCGCAGCCGGTGCCGCACGCGGTGCCGGTGCCGGTGTCGGCGCGCCCATGATGCCCATGGGGGCGCCCATGGGCGGAGGGATGGGCGGTGCCGGCGGCGGTAACGGTAACGAACGCAACCGAGTCGTCGCCTGGCATCCCGACCGCTTGATGTACGTCGACGACACTCCGCACACCGAACCCGTTATCGGGGAACGGCCCACCATCGCGCCGACGGTCACCCAGCCGACCCCGACGCCGGCCAATCAGGCCCCGACCCGCTCCGGAGGTAACGCATGAGCATCCACCCAGACGTGCAGGCCGCGCTGGACGCGGCCCGCGAATTACGGCATCGCATCGCCGATATGCGAGAGCGTATCGACGATGTGCGTGCCCGGCGGCCCTCGCCCAGCGGCACCGTCATCCCGGAGGTGGACGCGATGGGGCGGCTCACCAGTCTCTACCTCGCGCCGGGTACCGCGGGCCGGTTCACCAGCGAGGAACTGGCGGCCGAGATCATGGCCGCCATCCGGGAGAGCACCCGGGATGCCGCCCGGCAGTATCAGGCGATCATGGAAACTGTGATCACCGAGAACAGCGCGGCGGACGGCGCGGCGGATGGTCGTGAGTCCGCCGGTATCGCCGAGGCGGTGCGGTGACCGGCATCGAGGCCGCGGAGGCGGCGGACGATTCGGTCTCGGCCGCCGATGCCATCGGCTGGCTGCACGAGGAAGGTCTCACGCGCCTGGCCGCGCTGGGGTCCGGCGCGCCGAACCCGGCCGTCGCCTTCTCCGTCGATGTCTCCACCGGTATCGTCACCAAATATCCGGCCGCCAACGGCGGTATCGGGGCCGATTCGAGCACGGTCGCAGCCGATGATCTGCCCGCTCCGCTCGACAGCTCCAATCGGCTGGTGGTCGTCGGTATCACCAGCTCCGACCAGGTATTGGTGGTCGACCTGGCCGGTTCGCTGGTCATCGGGATCAACGGTGACCGGCCCGAACTGGCCGCACGGTCCTGGGTGATGCAGTTGCTGCTGAACCCGGACATCACCGTGACCACCAACAGTGCCGATGTGGCGATCGGCAGCAGTCCGCGGTGCCGCAAGAGCTTCATACCGGGCGGCGGTGGTTCGATCGTCAGTGTGGACGACGGTAATCCGCCGGTGACCACGGTATCGATGAACTCCGATGTCGAAGGTTCGGACTATCTGGACCTGCTCGGCGACGGCACCGGTGAAATGTACCTGGGAGCGCGGGTATGGCCGCTGCGGCTGGTGATGACCATCGGCGACGCCGCGTGGTCGGCGCTGTCGGAAACCTTGGACCGGGCAGCCGGATAAATCCGCAGGAGAAGAAGATGAACGACGATTTCGACTACGACGATATCGAAGACGATCAGGACGAAGGTGCGGCCACCAAATCCGCGGCCGCCCCGCAGATACACGAGGTGTTCAACCCCGATCACACCGTCGGAGTGGCCTGCGACCGGGACGGTGAGATCGTCGGGTTGCACATCACCGACGAGGCGCAGGACAACGGTGACAGCTGGTTGAGTGCGGAGATACTCAAGGTGGCCGCGCTCGCACACGCCAAATCGCGCCTCGGTCTGCGGCGCGAGATGGAGTCCAACGGCGCTCGCTCCTACACGATCGACTCGTTCGGCCTGCCGACCGAGGCCACCTATCAGACCATGGAAGACGAGGCTTTCGGCCTCCGCCCGGCCTGACCCTCGCACCGGACAGACAGGACACAACCATGGTGAACATCCTCTCCCTCGACGCGGTGAAGGCGACTGTCGGTGATGCCGCCGGGGCGCTCACGGTGATGACCGATGATGTCGGTACCACCGTGGATTCGCTGGTATTGCAATCGAAAGCCGAGTCGCCGCTGGACCGTGATATGACCGGCAAACTGGACTGGATTCGCGACACCTTCACTACTGCGGCAGCCGACGTCGCGGAACAGTCCGGAATTACCGTCGAGGCCACCGGTTACGGCACGACCGTACTGTCGAACGCCGATATCGACGGTCAGGCGACCGTGCGCTCTGCCGCGGTCTGATCGGACACGATGGCGCCGGAGCAGACGAGCCCGTACTGGGACCGGATCGTCGGGGACCGCTGGCCGCAGATACCGCCGTCGGCCTGGCACGGTTTGGCGGACAACGCTCGTGAGGGTGCCGCCGCCCTGAACCTGGTCGATGTGGAGCAGGCACGGCGCGCATTCGAACAGACGGTCCAGCAGTCGGTGGGTCTGGCGGAGATCCGGCGGGCGCTCGTGGCGTTGGAGGAGAATCCCCGGGCGTTCGCGGCCGCTCTCTCCGCCGCCGCGGATACCTTCGATACCTTCGGTGACGTGGTCCGGCGTACCCGTAACCAGATCCTCGACGTGGTCGCCGATGCCGCCGAACGGATCGAGCAGGCCACGCGGGGGGACAACAACGACGACGGTGAGGAAGGCGATGCGGCCGAGGCCGAAGCCGATCGTCAGGCGACGGAGGCCATCCTGGCCGATGCCCGGGGAGATGTGCGCGATATCGTCGCCGCCGCACTGAGTTCGCTGGGGCCGCAGGGGCTACCGCGGCTGGACGATATCGCCGAAGCTCTAGGGCAACCGGGACCGTGGCGCAAGGGTGGGGGCGTTCCCGGTGTGGCACCCCGCGGACCCGGAACCCCCGGCGGGCCCGGGCGGCACCACGACGTTCCGCGCCACCACGGGCCCGGGTTCGAACCCGGGCCCTGGGTTCCCGGCCACGACCGGCCCGTGCGACCCGATCCGATCTTCGGGCAGATCCTCATAGACCTGATCGACGACCTGCTACATCCGCAGCCGGGCCCGCCGGTGTCCGGGCCGCCGCCTGCCCTCGACGTGCAACCACCGGTGGGCACCGAAGATATGCCGCCCGCGCTCACGGAGCCGGGCGGGCCGACCGATACCGCTGGTCCGGCGCCGGCGGAAACGAGCCCGGTAACCGTGGGGCCCGGAGTGCCGCAGCCGGGAGACCAGGTGGAGGACGCGGCCCCACCGGCCGAAACCGGTGGGGACGGTGCCGAGACCGGCGCCGATACGGCCGCTGTCGACGAATCCACCGAATCCAGCGAATCGTCGAGCACCGAGACCGGCGGCGGGCCTGACGAATCCGCGCCGCCAGACCGTGAGGTCTCGGCCCACGACGGTGCCGATACGCCGGAGACCTGGGGTCTTGCCCGGCCCGCCGGTACACACACCACGCCGGAGTCCGATGCCGAGAGTGCGCCTGCGGGGGCCGTGCCGCCGGTACTGCCGGCGGCGCTGGGTCCGGTCGCGGGAACAACCACGGCTCCGGCGACAACCGGCGCCGGCACCGCGGCTCCGACCAGTAGTCCGGCAGTGAGCGGCGCCGCCGGCACCACCCCTGCGGCGGTGACATCGGCACAGGCCGGCCGGAGCGCGGTGGGACCGGTCGAATCGCAGCGCGGGCCGGGCGCGACCGGTAAAGCGCTCGCCTCCGCGTCCCAGCAGGGGGTCAGCGCGCCGCCTGGCGGAAAACAGATGGTGCCGGTGCCGGACAGTGATCCGGGCGCCGGGAAGTCCCGCGGGCCGGGCGATTTCGTACAGGATGCTGTCGGCGCCGCCATGATCTCGGCGTCCGCACCGGCCTTCGTGGTCGGCGAACGTGTCGACGGGGACCTGGTCCTCGCGCGCACACTACTGGGCGGGATCCGTGCGGCCACCGATTCCTGGGTCGTCGGTGTGGACTGGGCAGTGGCGATTCTGCGCCACTCCAGCGGGGTCAGCGCGTTCGTCACGTCGAACGAGGGCCGCGGCTGGTTGCCTGCCCGGCTCCATCTGCCCACCGAAGTGTCGCTGCCGTGGCTGTGGGCCGTATCCGAGGGGTCGGGGTGGGAAGGTACGGCGGACCCCGCTCGGATCCTGGTGGAGTTCGCGATCGCCTGGGGTGCGAAGTCCGGTTCGAAATTGTCCGCGCTGGCCTCGTCGCAGCCCATGGATCCCGTGCTCGGCGCGCGGCTCGGCACCGTCGCGCTGGCCGGGTCGGTGGCGGCCTCGGACACCATGGATCTGCGCAGTCCCGCCCCGGGCACGCTGGATCGCCTGGGGATCACGTCCTCGACCCGCCTGCTCGACCGCGCGGCCAAGGTCATCGACCGCGATATCGCGCTGCGCTGTCTGGAGCTGGCGGTCGACGCGCATATCCGGGTCCAGCGAGCGGAACTCGCGACGGTGGACACGATGGAGGCGCCGGAGATCAGGCTGCGGATCCTGCGTGCGCTGCGCGACGGCCGCGAGTTCGCCGACAGTTGGTGGGAGGAACTCCAGGATGCCGACGATCTGATCGCCGCGACCGTGCTCGGACACCGCGCCGACACCAGTCGAATCGGGCTCGGGGAACTCCGTTCCGGCGCGGCCGACCTCGACCCTGGCTCGGAACTCTCGATATTGCGTGCACTCACTTTCCAACGCCGCTGCAACGAGTTGGTTCTGCTCTTGTCGGAGGAGAAATCGCGCCAGACACTGCGCGACTCGGTGTACGCGCACGCCCAGGTGCTGGGACATCCGCTGTTCGCGGCGCCGCCGGCGGCCCCACCGGCACCGCGGCGGTCCACGGTCACCACTGGTGATCGACGGTGAAAACAGCGTCTTTTCCCGACCGTAGGATCTCCCCATAGTTGGGAAGAATCGACAATGAGGAGAATCGCTGGTGGGAAAGGATTGATCGAGCATGCCGGAATGGTTGGATATCGACCCTGCGGTACTGCGTCAGCTGGCACTCCAGCACGATCAAGTAGCGGCGGAGACCCGGGAATGGGCCCAGCCGCCATCCGAATGGCTCGCCAACTTCGAACCCACCTACGGCAAAATCGCCAATCCGGTCAAGGAAGCGCTGGAACGGTACTACGACGCTCGGCTACGCGCCGGCGAGGCCCTGGCCAGGGAACACGAGCAAACCGCCGCCTCGCTGCGAGAATCCGCGGATGCCTATGAGCGGACCGACGCCGAAGCCGCCGCGAGCGTCAACCGTTCGGGCGAGGACGTCGGCGGTCGCGTCGGGACCTTCGGCGATCCGGTCACGGCAGGGTTCGCTCCCAATTCGACAGCCCCCAACAGTCAAATGGGTGCACCTGTGGTCACCGGGCCGGGCGCCGGCGCGGGCTTCGGTCCGTCGACGCCGCCGGAGCAGATGAATCCGGCGGCCGCCGCGAACGGTGCCGGACAGGGCCCGAGCGGTGCCCCGCCCGGACAGGGCCAGAACGGCATTGCCGCCGGTGGCGTCACCGCCACGCCCGGCGCGGTCCCGCCCACCGAGCACACTGCGGGCGCAGGAACCGCACCGGCGGGCAATAATGCCGTCTCCGGCGCCCCGTCCGGTGCCGGAACGGTTCCACCCGGTGGCGCGCTGGTCGGCGGCCTCCCCGGCGTCGGCGCCGGCTCGGGCGACGACCGCGGCACGACCACGACCCCGGCCGGCGGCGCGAACGCACAGGACGGGACCGCCGTCCCGGTCGTCGGGACTCCGACACCGTTCAACTCGGCAGTGGCCTCGGCGAAGGACAAGGAAGCCGAGCCTGCCTACATCGTCGGCGACGCGGTGAACGAAGACCTTCTCATCGCCAAGACCCTGCTCCAGGCGGTTCTGGCCGCTACCGACGAGGCGGTGGGAATAACCTGGGCGGTAGCGGTATTGCGCGGTCCTGCCGGTGCGGGTCTGTTCATCACCTCCAACGAGGGCCGGGGCTGGCTTCCCGCCGGTCTCTTCCTGCCGCGCCAGGTGTCGACACCGTGGCTATGGGACGAACTGCTCGGTGCCGACGGCGAGGTCGCCGCACCGTGGGAGGGGATTTCGGACCCGGCACGAACCCTGGCCGAATTCGGCCGGGTGTGGGGCGCGAAAGCCAATGCGGTGCTTTCCGCGATCGCCTCCTCCGGCCCGATCGACCCCGGCCTGCGGAGCCGGCTGAGCGAGGTCGCCATGCAGGGTCTCGTCGAGCCCGGGTCCGATCTCGATCTCCGGGTGCTCACCCCCGATACCACCGACCGGCTCGGCCTCACCGGTTCCGGTCCCGCGCTGGAATCGGTGGCGGCGGTGCCGGACGCCCAGGTGCACAGGCGCATCGTGGAACTTGCCCTGGACGCTCATGCTCAGCTCGGCCGCTCCGTTTCGCAGCATTTCGACAGCTCCGGTTCGCGTGCGATCCGGGATCGGATCCTGGCGAAGGTGCAGGCCGGCGAGGATGTGCCCACGTCCTGGTGGGACGAACTCCGCGACGCGGACGACCTCCTTGCCGCGGAGATGGTGTCGCAGCGGCTCGATGTGGGCCGGGTCGATCTCGGCGCCATCCGGGTGGATGACGAAGTGAACGCACTGCGGGCCATGGTGTGGGATCGGCGCTGCAACGAGCTGGTGGCGCTACTGGCGGAGGAGCCGGACCGGCAAGTCCTGCGCGATGCGGTATACGCGCACCAGGAGATCCTCGCCCACCCCTCGTTCGTGGCTGCTCCGGCGGCTGTGGCCACGGGTACCGAGGAGCAGGTGGTGCGGCCGGTCGCCGGCGGGGCCGGGGTTTCGGCTCCGGCAGAACAGGCCGGCGCCGTCACGGAGTCGGCGCCACCGAGTGCGAGCGGCCCGCCGACCGGCGCGGTCGCCGCTCCCGAGACCGGTGGTCCGCCGCGCGGCGTGCTGCCGCCGTCGGTGGCACCGCCGCCCGAGACGCGGGACTCCTCGTCCTGAGATCGCGATGGCAGACCTCCGCTTCGTCTCATGCGGAGGGTCTGCCTGCGGGAAGCCGCGCCGCGAGAGCAATCGATGCCGCCGGGCCCGGTACCGAGTACCCGACCCGGACATGACGGCGGTCAGCAGACTCTGTTCGGTGAGCCGCGCCAGATCGTCCGCGACCGCCGCCGGTTCCGGTATGAGTGCACCGGCCCCTGATGAAATTCGTTCTGAACAGCCCTGACGGCAGACGTGGCCGGATATCGCCCAACTGGTAGGTGGTCGCGGCTCACCCGGGCACAGGGGATTCACCCGCCTGCGGAGGCCGTTCGGGAACATCGGCTTCGGCGCCCGGAGAACGCCGCCGAAGACTCGGGCCGATGAGTGAGCCGGGCATGCATCGTCGGCTGGTTCGCAGTACCGCTCGGATCCAGCGCGGGTGGTCCGTACTGTCGGTAGCACGCTGTCCGAGCCGTCGACGCGGAGGCACATAGAGCGTGGGGGTGCGCTCGTTCCCGGACAGCCAGGGGAAACCGGCTACGGCATATGCTCTAGACCTGTTTGCTGGGAGTTGTCGGGCCGTACGGAATATTGTTCTGCGGGTCGGTCGAACCCGGATTCGGCGCTGGATTCTCGCCCGGTGTGGGCGTCGCGCCGCCGGGCGGAGCGGGTGCCGTCGGGTCGGAGGCTGCGACCTGGGCCGAGGGGGCGGGCTGCCCTTCGGGCTCGTCCTCGTCCTCCCCGTCTTTGTCTTTGTCTTTGTTCTGACCGAGGAGCTCGGGCAGCTGGCCGAGCATGGGCATGAGCGCCATCGGCAGCATGGCCAGCATCGGCAGCATGGAACCGAGACCGCCCGCCGCCGCTCCCGCGGCACCGGCGGCGCCACCGGTTCCGCCACCGGTGGACCCACCCGAACCGGATCCACCGCCGGCGGCGCCGACGTTCACGTCCTGGGCGGCCGTGACCACTTCGTCCACCTTCACCACCGCTGCGGCGATATGGTCCATCACCGCGGCCGCTTCGGTGGAACTGAGCTTCTTCGACGCGACCGTCAGCAAGGCGGCGTTCAAGTCGCCTTCGATATGAACGATCTTCAGCAGCGTCTGTGCCTGTTCGGCGGCGACCACCTGCGAGGTTCCGTCCACCTGCGAGTCCATATCGACCAGCGAATCCTGTCGCGCGCTCGCCGAGGACACCTGCTGCTTGTACAACTCGACGCCCTTGCCCGAGCCCGGCATATACGCGGCCTGGACCTTGGTCGGCGTTCTGCCACCGCGCGGCGGAGGTGGGGGATCGGACCGGCCGAACCCGAGCACGTCCACCGATTTCTGCATCGCGTCCTCGGCGTCGGCTATGAAATTGTTCACGATACTGTTGGTTTCGGAGTCCACCTTCATCCGAACCAGCTCGACCTTGTGCAATGGCTTCGCGGGGCCCGCTCGCTCGGCGACCAGTAACCCGCCCTCGGTGGCCGGACCGTCGGCGCTCGCCGCGACGGGTTTGCCGGTGGCGGGATCCGTTCTGCTCATCAGGGTGGTCGGCCGGTCCTCCGGGGCGCCGGGGACCGGCCGACCGGGGCGTGGGTCACCCGGGCGGAGGCCGCCTGGGTGCCGCCGATCGTCCGGTTGCGTTCCGGGGGTGTCGATATCCGCGTCTGCCGTCGCTGTATCCATCCGCTGCCGTCGCCTCCCGTGATGTCTTCTTCATTGTGTTGTCTTCCTAGAGATGGGAATAGGAGAAATGCCGTTCATTCGCGTGTTGTCGCATAGTCGAACGGACAACATAGGCTTGATTGCCGAGGAATTGCCCGGGGTGCTGGGGCAGAGAGGTAAGTCGGTGCGATGAGCGAGGGTGAGCTGATCGCATGCCGGCACTGACCGATGATGTGCACGGTGTGTTGCGCGAGCTGCTCGGGCTGTACGGGGCCGGGCAGCCGTCCGAACGTGCGGCCGCCGTGCTCGCGCAATCCATGGCGGCGGACGTCTCCCGGCTGTCCGGTGGGGGTGCCCGCGGCTACGGTGACGCGCTGGGCATCCAGCGTACGGTGCTCGACACCCAATACGGGCGGGACGGTGTCGTCACCAAGACCGTCGGTGAGTCGGGGGCCGGGACGCTGAACGGGCGCGGGGTGCTGAGCAGTCAGATCTCGGATCTCCAGGCGCGGATTCAGGCCATCACCACTATCGGTGACACCCGGTTCAGCGGCCCGGCCATACTCGATTCGGCCCAGCAGACCATCACAAACGCGACCAGGCAGGTGAACGCCGATATCGACGCGGCACGCAGACAGGCGGCTCAGATAATGCCGCCGGTGGCGCTCGCCGAGCGCACTCGAAAAGCGTCCACCCCGCCCCGGAAAAGGCGGCGGCGGCGCCCCCGCATGGTGTCCGGTCAACAGGCCGCGAATCAGCCCACCCGGCGCGGTATACGCCGCAACTGGGACAAGACCCGAGGCGGGCGGGCCGCGCAGGCCGCCGACGGTGCGCTCGGCCTGCCTTATATCTGGGGTGGCGGTGGCGCCGGCGGGCCCAGCGGGGGCGGTTTCGACTGCTCCGGGCTGACCCAGTACGCCATCGCGCAGGCCACCAACGGCGAGGTGGTCCTGCCGCGGACCACCTACGATCAGATCTACGCCGGTGAACGGATCGATCCCCGTGAGGTGCGCGCCGGTGATCTGGTGTTCCCGGCGGCGTCGTTCAGCTCTCGTGGGCCGGAACATGTTCAACTCGCCGCCGGCAACGGTATGGTGATCGAGGCGCCCTATTCCGGTGCCACGGTTACCTATTCGCCCATGCCACCCAGTGCTGTCGTGGTACGGGTCGTCTGAATCGTCTGAGCGGAACTCTCGCCCTTGGCTATCGAGATACCACACGAAGTGGCGATGTTCCTGAACTTCATCGGCGTCCCGTATCCGGATATCAACGAGGACCAGGTTCGGGAACTGGCCGGTCACGTCCGTACTTTCGCCGACGAGGTCGCTGCGACCCACGGCGCGGCGACCGGCGCGATCACCGACATGGGATCGGTCTACCAGGGGCAGTCGTATCGCGCGCTGGTGGCGTCCTGGGCGAGCTTGAGTTCGTCGCATATGGAAAGGCTCGACGAGTTGTGCCGGGCCGTGGCGACGGCGCTGGAGATCGCGGCCGAGGTGATCACCGCGGTGAAGGTGGTGGTACTGACCGAGCTCGCGGTGCTGGCGGCCGCCTATGCCGGGGCGATGGCAGCCACCGTGGCGACCTCGGGGGCCTCTGTGGCACTGAGCCAGTCCATTTCACTCGCGGCCCGGCAGCTGGTCAAGGCCATGGAGGAGATGCTCATCGGCTACATCGTGGCCGAGGTCCTGGGTATGGCCATCGAGCCGCTCGAGGACGCGGTCGCGGACATGATCAACGGCGTGGTCTACAACACCACCGCCGATCTGCTGGGCGTCGACACCGGCGGCAAGGACGTCGTGTACATCGATCCCGACGAGGTGCGCCGCTACGCCCAGGTCCTCGACGACCACGCCGACGACATCATGAAACACGCGGAGAAGTTCGCCACCGGTGTCGCGGCGCTCGATTTCACGACGCCGGTGGGCCTGCCCGCTGCGAGTGCTCCGGTGACCCAGTCGGGCGGACCCTCGAACACCCCGGTTGCGGGCGCACCGGTTCAGCAGGAAGTGGCCGCTACGCCGCGGAACTGGATACCCGGGACCACCGCCGGCCCAGTGCCTGCCCAGGACGCGGGAGCGCCTGTTCGCGCCGACGAGAGGTCCCCGGCGGCGGAGGCTCCGCCGCCGAGTACGACGGGTTCGCCTGCGGCGGGGCCGGCCGCTGCCGGGCAGAGTGGTGTGCCGGGCGCGAGCCCCGGAACCGGACCGGGGCAGACCGGGGATCTGCAGACTCCGGGTCCCACCGCCGAGAGTCCCGCGGTCGACGCGCAATCGGCGGAGTCTCGTGGGGAACGGCCACCGGTCGTGGGCGGCCAAGAGCCGGAGTCCGCCACTACCCGGACGCCGGCGTCGTCCGGCGCGAACCCGGGCGACGCGGGGGGTCGGGTCGAGCAGTCGGCGCAGGGAGGCAGTTCGGGTGGTGCGGATTCGGCCCGGGGCGTGGACGCCACGAGCATTCCGCCCGGCCGGATCGGTGATCCCGGGAGCGCGTCGACCGGAAGTGGCGGCGGCCCGGCCAGCCCGTGGAATCGTCAGGCGTCCGCGCCGGGTGGATCGCCCGCCGGATCCGGGAACACCGCACCCGGGGGACGCGGTCGCCGCCGCGGGACCGACGGGGAGAAGCCGGGCCGTACCGCGGGCGGTCGGCGGAGGCCCGCCCGGCAGAACCCTTGGTCGGCTCGACCGGCCGCGGCGTCCGCACCGGCGCGTACGCCGTGGGGTAAGCCCGCCGAGCGCACCGCGCCGGCGGTTCCCGCTGTGGCGGCGGAGGGGGATGCGCCACCGCCCGTTGTACCGGCCGACCGGGATCGGAAGGACGGCACCGGAGGGAAGGACAGCGAGGCACGGGAATCGGCGGGCCGGGCGCACCAATCGGAGACCGGCGGGCCGGTGGTGTCCGCGCCGGTTCGCGCGGACGAAGGTCCGCCGCCGCGCGGGTGAACGGATCTGCGTACCTCCGCAGCCGCTCCGGCCGGGCGCTTACGCCTATCTCCGGCCGGGCCCGGAGCGCAATCGGCCTTCGCTCGATCGGGCGCCTCGGGTGCGGCGGCCGATGGCTCGCTGTTTCCATCGGCCGCCGCGGAATAGGTCATCAGGGATGAGGGAACTGGTGACCTGCCGCCAACTATAGCCGCAAATAATGTGCCGTTCAACAACGGCACTATTATCAGGAGCGGGAAATTTGTCCGGTTCGGATAGCGGGCGGGTAGCCGGGCGGGGCTGTCGCCGCCGACGCCGAATATGAGTCCTGCCAGACTATTTCATGCGCAGTCCAACGCATTCGGGATGTGGTCTCCCGCCGGTTGTCGACGGCGGGGTGCTGGGGTCTGGCACAAAACCGGCCCGGTATTTTATCGTTGGACTACGGCTCGTTCCCTGATGGGCTCGTGCTTTGTTGGGTGGTGCGGCTTTCGTCCGGATTCACGCCCGTGCCGGACCGCCCGTCCGATTTCGGCGACGAATACTCGACCGACGGCGTTTCGCGCGCCTACTTCCCAGTGCCGGGAAATACCCGACGCCTACCGGCGCCCCCGGGTGGCTTAACCTGCCAGCAGGCGAGGGTCGGCGGAAGGGAAGTCCGAGTTGTCAGCGGCCGAAGACGCGTTCTACACGGGCGTGCAGAGTTTGGGATTGGTCGCCGGTGGGGTGCGCAACGAAGAGCACGCCCGCGCGGCGTTCACGGCGGCCACGGATATCGATCCGGATATGTGTGACGCCTGGCTGGGACGAGCCATGGCGGGGGAGGTCACGTCCGAGGTCATCTACGGTGCTTACCGCTCCTCGCACAATCTCTACCGCGATCAGCAGCGCGCCGGCCTGGTGGACCGGGCGCTGTGGTGCCAGGTCGAAATAGGCGTCTTCGGCCTGCGGGTCGCCATGGCCGATCGCGATCAGATCGCCATCGCGCAGGCGTGTGCGTACGCGGACGGGGGTGAATGGCAAGAAGCGGCCGCGATTCTGGACGAGGTGCGCGGTGACGATGTCGCCGATTTCGCGCGGATCGCCCTGTTCTACCGGACCGGGCGCTGGCCCGATGTACTCACCGCCCGCGCCGCGAAGACAGTGCTCGAGGACGGTCTGCTCGATATCGCCGCCGAACTGATGGCGGCCAGTGCGCTGGCGCATCTCGGCAGATTCGGGGAGGCGTTGCCGCGGGCACAGCGGATCGTGGAGGACAGTCAGTCCGGGAGTCTGTCCTATATCTGGGCCGATGCGCACTATCTGCTCGGCATGATTCTGCGGCACAACGGCGAGCACGACGCGGCCGACAAGATCCTCAAGGGCCTGCAGGGGTCGGGGCTGTGGCCCAACCGGCCGGACTGGCAGCAGGCGGTGCGGGACAAGAATTTCCGGCTCGAGGTCACCACTCCGGCTGTGATCGCCTCCCGGACCGATATCTGGGATCCCAAATCCGGTGACGATCCCGCCGAGGTGGCGGCGAGCGCGGCCAAGGCCGAACGCGACGAACTGCTGGAAGAGGCATCCAAGCTGCTGCAATCGCAGATCGGCATGGATTCGGTCAAGGAACAGGTGGATCGGCTCAAATCCGGTGTACTGATGGACCAGGTCCGGGCCAAGCGCGGCCTGGCGGTCGACTCACGATCGAATCACCTCATCTTCTCCGGGCCGCCCGGTACCGGTAAGACCACCATCGCGCGAGTTATCGCCAAGATCTTCGCCGGGCTCGGCGTGGTCGAGAACGCCGAGGTCATCGAGGCATCGCGTAACGATATGGTCGGCACCCATCTCGGCCATACCGCACCCAAGACCAATGCGCTGATCGACTCCGCGCTCGGTGGCGTGCTCTTCATCGACGAGGCCTACACCCTGATCCAGGAGGGCCTGTCCGGTGGTGACGCCTTCGGTAAGGAAGCAGTCGATACGCTGCTGGCCCGGATGGAGAACGACCGGAGCAAGCTGGTCGTGATCATCGCCGGTTACGAGGCCGAGATCGACAGGTTCCTGCAGTCGAACGAAGGTCTGTCGTCACGTTTCACCAAGCGGGTCCGGTTCCCCAGCTACGACCCGGACGAACTCGTCCAGATCGCCGACCACATCGCCGGCAAGAAGGATTCGATCCTGTCGGATCAGGCACGGGAGGTCCTGCGCGACCGCTGCACGATGATGTCGGAGCAGAGCAAGAACGGCCGCCGCCTCATCGACCTCGCCGGTAACGGTCGCTTCGTGCGCAATGTCGTGGAGGCCGCCGAGGCGGAACGGGATTTCCGGTTCACTCGTGACAATGTGGATATCGCCGCGCTCACCGACGAAGAACTGATGACCATCGACGCCTTCGACATCACCGCCGCGCTGCAGGGGTTGGCGCCGGTCGGAAAGTAGCGCCCGCCACCCTCCCGGCCGACTGTTCCCAATTCTGGGGAGTGGTCGGTTCGGGCGTGCGCGTTAGGTTGTGGCCGAGGTCGGCGGAAGGAACGTATACCGGTGGCACGCTTCCGGGTGGTGACCAAGCACCAGGTTTCGGGTTGGCGGTTCCTGTTACATCGGATCGAGCATGCTCTGGTCCGTCGCGACGCCTCGATGATCGACGACCCCTCCCGCGGCCGGTCCACCGCGCTGGCGGTCGGGGTGGCGCTGGCCTGTGTGGGGATCGCCGGAGCCGCGGTGCTGGCGTTCTTCAAACCCGCGAAACCGGTCGGGAATTCGCCGATCCTGGCCGAAAAGGACACCGGTGCGCTGTATGTGAAGCTGGGTGAACGCCTGCATCCCGCCCTCAACCTCACCTCGGCCCGGTTGATCGTGGGGCAGCCGGCCAAACCGGTGGAGGTGTCGCAGTCCGAGCTCGCGAAGTATCCGCGTGGCCCGTGGGTCGGAATACCCGGTGCGCCCGGGCAGATCAACGACGAGGCGGAGAAGGATTCCGAATGGACCGTCTGTGACACCGCCCGAACCGGTGCCGCGGCACCGGTCGACCAGGAGACCGGCCTGCCGACACTGTCGCGTTCGGCGGTGCTCACCACCGCCATCGCCGGGCCGCTCACCGTCGACGGCGATGCAGTGCACGAACTGAGCGGCCGCCAGGCCCGGCTGCTCCGCGGTGAGGACGCGACGTGGCTCGTGTATTCCGATCCGGAACAGGGCGTAGTACGCGCCGAGATCAATCTCGCCGATTCACCGGTGATGCTTGCCCTCGGGATCGACAGCCACGCACAGGTGGCCGCCGCTTCGCCCGGACTTCTGGGGGCGATACCCGAGGTCGCGCCGATCCGGGTGCCGGACGTCCCTGGATCCGGCACCCCCACGACGCTGAAACCGGCGCTCGACGCGGTGGTCGGGTCCATCGTCACGGTTGCCACGCCGAATCAGCCGGCCACTTATTACCTGGTGTCCAATTCCGGGCTGGTGCGGGTCAGTGGGGTGCTGGCGTCCATCGTGCGCAACGCGAACTCACACGGTGCGGTCGCTACGACAACGATCGGGCCGGATGTGGCGGCGGCGAACCTACGTCCCGGCGATTGGCCGGGCACCGCGACCTATCCGGCCGAGTCGGTCGAAGTCCTCGATCCCATTCGCGACCTGATCACCTGCTACCACTGGGAGCGCACGGGTACCGATCCGGATGCGCATACCCGGTTGCTCTTCGGCAGGCAACTGCCGCTCACGAAGCAGGAACAGGGCCGCACCGTTGGATTGGTCACCGCCCCCTACTCGGGCGGTATGACCGCCGATTACGCCTACCTGCCCCGCACCTCGGGCAAATTCGTGCAGGTCACCGGTGCCGAACCCGGCTCACCGCTGCGCGAATCGCTGTTCTGGATCTCCGACAGCGGTGTCCGCTACGGCATCGATGCGGATTTGAAGGCCGGCGGCGGGAAGGATCCATCGCTCACCGCACTGGCGCTGCGTGACCCGGTCCCGGCGCCGTGGAGCATCATCTCGCTGTTCGCCGTAGGTCCGACACTCTCGGTCGGCGACGCCATGATCCAACACGACGGGATACCGCCGAATATGACGGGTGCGCAGATGACAGGGAACAAATGACCGCGACGCGCCGTTTCGTCCGGCCGGCCCGTATGGTGCGCGGGCCGAAGGCTCCCGCTGTCACCGAACTCCGGCTGCAGCCGCCGACCGAGCTGCCGCGGCCGGTGCCGATGTCCAAACTCAAGATGATCATGCCTGTGATCATGGTGTGCGCCATGGTCGGCATGATGGCGATGATGTTCTCCGGCGGCCGGGCCATGTCGCCGATGATGTTGATGTTCCCCATGATGATGATCGTGTCGATGTTCGGCATGCTCGGCGGCCAGCTGGGTGGGGGTGGGGGAACCAACAGCACCGCGGCGGGGTTGAACGAGGAACGCAAGGACTATCTGCGCTCGATCACCGACAACCGGAAAACGGTGCACGAGGCCGAAACCGAACTCTACAACTATCTGTCCTACACCCATCCCGGCCCGGCCGGGCTGGGTCGTCTGGTCGGCGGTAAGCGGATGTGGGAGGTGCAGGTCGCCAATCCCCAGTTCCTGCGTGTGCGGATGGGGCGGGGACGGATCGCCAACCAGGTCCGGGTCATCGTGCCGGAGGCGGCGCCCACCTCGGATCTGGACCCCGTCGGTGTGGTCGAGCTGACCCGATTCGCGAAGGCCTATTCCACAGTCGGCGGGATGCCGGTCGCGATCAATCTGCTGTCGGCGCCGCTGGTCGGCCTCGACGGCGACGCCGACGCGGTGGCCGGTCTGGTCCGGGCCATGCTGGCCGAGATCGTAGTCCTGCACGGACCGGACCAGGTCGCGGTGGCGGCGGTGCTCAACAATCCGGATGACCCGCAATGGGACTGGTTGAAATGGCTGCCGCATACCCAGCACCCCGCGGAAACCGACGCTGTCGGATCGAGCCGCATGGTGTACCGGACCGTGGCCGAACTGCGGACGAAGGTACTCGCGGGGCTCAACCGCGGCCCGTTCTCGGCGAACAATGAGCCGGCGCTCGACAAATCGCACTATGTGCTGATCGTGGAATCCGGTGGCGCGAACACCGACCGGGATATCTCCGGTATCGACGGCTGCACCTGGCTGCGGCTCGGCGAGGCCGAGCAGTCGCTGCCACGGTCGCTGAAGTTCACCGTTGCCGCGGACCGCACGCTGCAGGAACTGACACCACGCGGTAGCCGGTTGGTCGGCACTGCCGACAATATGTCGATCCCGCAGGCCACCGCGGTGGCACGGACCTTGTCGCCCTACCGGTTGTCCACCGTGGTGGAGGCGGTGGCCGCCGAACAGGCCAGTGGCAGCACCTCATGGGAGGATCTGGTCGGCATTGCCGATCCGGGCAATATCCGGGTGGACCGGCAGTGGCCGGTGCGCCGCGACGCCGATCGCAACCGGTTGAACATCCCGTTCGGCCACGACCCCACGGGTCAGGTGGTGCACCTGGATATCAAGGAATCCGCCGAGGAGGGCATGGGCCCGCACGGAATGTGTATCGGCGCCACCGGCTCCGGCAAATCGGAGTTCCTGCGCACCCTGGTGCTCTCCGCGATCGCCGAGCATTCCCCGGACGTGCTCAACCTGCTGCTCGTCGACTTCAAAGGTGGTGCCACCTTTCTCGGTTTCGACCGGCTCTCCCATGTGACCGCGGTGGTCACGAATATGGAGGAGGAGGCCGATCTCGTCACCCGTATGGAAGACGTGATCAACGGCGAGATGGCCCGTCGTCAGCGGATCCTGCGCGACGCGGGGAACTTCGCCAGCGTCGCCGACTACGAGAAGGCGCGTGAGCAGGGTGCCCGGCTGGAGCCGCTGCCCACGCTCATGATCATTCTCGACGAGTTCGCCGAACTACTGGAGCAGCATCCGAGCTTCTCGAAGCTGTTCGTCGCGATCGGCCGCCTGGGCCGCTCGCTGCGGATCCACCTGCTGCTGTCCTCACAGAAGGTGCCGGCCAACCGGATGGGTGAGCTCGAGGCCCATCTGTCGTACCGGATCGCGCTACGCACCAACCAGACCAGCGACTCCCGTGACGCCATCGGCACCGCGGACGCCTACCACCTGCCGAAGAAACCGGGCTCCGGCTATCTGCGCGTGGGCGCGGGTGATCTGCAGCGCTTCCAAGCGGCCTATGTCGGCGGACCGTATGTCGCGCCGGCGCAGGCGACCGCTTCCAGTGCGCAACGCGCTCGCCGACCCGGTGGCGGATACAAACCGCCGCAGCGGTTCACCTCCGCATTCATCGCGGAATCACGTCCGGCGCCGGTGGTGGCGGCCGTACGAGCGCCCGAACCGGAGGACACCGACAGCGAACCGGTGAGCGTGATGGAGACGGTGCTGCAGCAATTCGCGCGGCACGGCCGCCCGGCCCACAAGATGTGGCTGCCGCCGCTGGGCGTTCCGCCCACGCTGGACAGGCTGACCGCAGCGGCCGAACCCGGCACGCTCGTGCTGCCGTGGGCGATCATCGACAAACCGCGCCAGCAGCGCCAGGACGTCTGGTCGGTGGATCTCTCGGGTGCGGGCGGACACGTCGCGGTCGTGGGCGGTCCGCAGTCCGGTAAATCCACGGCGCTGCAGACTCTCATCCTGTCGGCCGCGCTGACCCATACACCGGAACAGGTGCAGTTCTACTGCTTCGACTTCTCCGGCGGCCTGTCCGCGATGCGCGCACTGCCGCATGTGGGCTCGGTGGCCTCGGCACGTGATGTGGACCGGATCCGGCGGACCTTCGCGCTGATCCGCAATCTGATCGCAGCGCGGCAGGCGCTGTTCGACCATCTCGGTATCGATTCCATGCGTGAATTCCGGCGGCGCCGCAACACCGCCGAGGGCTCGGCCGAGTTGTCGTCCTACGGCGACGAGCACGGCGATGTGTTCGTCGTTGTGGACGGCTGGGACATCGGATTCGCCGTCAACGGCCCGTACTACGACGAGTACATGCCGACCATGGAGACCGTCGCGCTGCAGGGCCTCAATTACGGCGTGCATTTGGTAATCAGCAGTTCTCGCTGGGCGGCGATCCGGCCCCAGCTCAAGGACCTGATCCAGACGCGCCTGGAGATGCGTCTCGGCGACCTCACCGATACGGTGTTCGGCGCCCACCGCGCCGTGGTGGCAGCGGTGCCGCCGAACCGTCCCGGCCGCTGTGTCTCGACCGATGCCCTCCATATGCTCACCGCGCTGCCCCGCACCGACGGTAACGGTGATGCCGATACGGCGGCAGCGGGGTTGAGTGCGGCGATAACCCAGGTGAGCGAGACCTACGCGGGCCGGCAGACACCCGAGGTCCGGTTGCTGCCGGCCCAAGTGACGATGCCTCAGATCCTGGCACGCGTCCCGCAGCCCACGAATCTGGCCGAACGGCTCGCGGTTCCGTTCGGTGTCCGTGAATCCGATCTGGGGCCGGCCGTCATCGACTTCGGCGTCTCCACCCATTTTGTGATCCTCGGTTCGACCGGTTGCGGAAAATCGACCGTGCTGGGGGCGCTACTGGAATCCATCCGCACCCGGTTCACGAAAGACGAGGCCCGGGTGCTGCTGATCGATTACCGTCGCCAGCATATGGAGGCGGTACCCGAAGAGCAGTCGATCGGATATCTCACCAGCGCCCGCGATGTGGTGGACAATCTGCCGTTCGTCACGGAGAAGCTCCGTGCTCGCCGGGCCCCGGACGGGGTGACCTCTCAGCAGCTCAAAGAGCGGTCCTGGTGGAGTGGTCCGGAGATCTTCGTGGTGGTGGACGACTACCACATGGTAGTTCAGCGTGGGCAGATGAACCCACTCGACCCGCTGCGGGATCTCATCGTCGACGGCCGCGACACCGGCTTCCACCTGATCGTTGCCCGCAATATCGCACAAGCGGACTCGGCCATGTACGACACCGTCCTCGGGCAGGTGAAGAACCTGAACTCCTCGGGTTTGATCATGGATGGAACGAGGATGGACGGCATGCTCATCGGCGATGTGAGACCCACCAAACAACCCGTGGGCCGAGGGATTCTGGTGGAGCCGCTGACTTCGACGAAGGACCTCGTACAGTCCGCTTGGATCCCCGAATGATCGCTGTCTCGCGGCTGTTCAATGGGACTCCCCATGAATGGGAATGGCCTAGCGTACTTCATGTACCGCTCTGTTGCGCCGACCGGCAACGGGCACGGACGCTTATCGATCGGAGTTATCGATGATCCCCTTCGAAGTCAACCCTGGAGAGCTTCCGGCCATCGGCGCCGCGGTGAATGCCCAGGGCGCCAGCCTGGCCTCCTTCCTGCAATCGGTGGCGCCGTATACGGTGCCGGAACCCTCGGTTGCCTGTGCGCCGGGTTTCTACATGACGGCGGGTCTCGGCATCGTCGATGTCGTGATGAACGCCTACCTGGCGGCCTCCAACGCCGAAAGCGGCCTCTTCGGGTCCAGTCTCGGCCCCGTATCGGTGACCTTCGAGTCCACCGACGTCGCCGGCGGCGCGGGAGTGTCGGCGGTCGGAGATAGTGTCGCGAGCCGGGTGTTCGGCGGCTGATCGGTAACTGGTCCGGAGCAGGGATGCTATGCCGTTCTTCGAATATTTCGCCCTGGAGCCGCTGCAGAATCGAGATCTGATCGATTCCGGGGCCGGTGCGGCACCACTGACCAATGCTTCACGCGCTTACTCGGCGATCGACGACGCGCTCGAATCCACGGCGGCCAATACGGACGGCCTGATCAGGAACATGGGCGTCGTATGGCCGCGCGGAGTGAGTTCCGAGCGTGCGCAGGCGGCATTTAACAAGCACAACCAGTGGGTGCGTCAGCAGTCGAATACCGCGTCGAAAATCGCCCAGTTGGCCAATCAAGGCGCGCAGCTGCACAACAGCGCCCTCGGGGCGATGCCGTCGCGGCTCGAGATCGAACTCGCCATCGCGCAGTTGGCCGCATCCGCTGCTCTGATGACGACATCCGGCACGGTTGCCTCCGCGGGAGCCGGGCCCGCCTCCGCCGCAGCCCTTTTGGTGTTCGCGGGGGCGAGCGCGTGGCACGCCATGGCCGAAATCGAATACAACCGCCTCAAAATACAGGCCGCCACGACGATGATGGGCTATGAGATCGGAGCCTTGGGTCTGCTGGTCGATCTCGTAGGGGTGGCGGGCTCGTTCACCCCACCTCCGCCCATCGTCGTACCGGGCTCTGGTTCGGTCCCCCCGGTGGCGCACGACCCGGTGACTCCACTACAGGACCTGATCACCAAAGGTCCCGACAGCTCGTACTACCCCGGGGACAAACCGACGACGACCACCGAGACCGGCCAGCACACCGGAAACGGGTCGGACTCCGGAGGTGATCCGAATACGGGTGGTTCCGATTCGGGCACTGGTGGGGACGGGACGGATCCGGGGCCGTCGGGTCCGGAACAGCAGTCGCTCACCGATCCGCAGCAGGCGATCGGATCCGAATCCGGATTCGACTCCGGGTCCACCGGCTACGGCACGGAGTCGTCGTATTCGAGTCCGCTGCTGGGTGTTTCCTCGGAATCCTCGACGCTGGCCGCCCTCGGTGGCGGTGGTGCGCTGGCCGGCTTCGGGCTGGCCCGTGGGGGTATCGGTTCCATGCCCGGCGCGGCAACGGGATTCCGGTTGCCGGGCAATTGGAATCCCGCGTCGGGTACCGCGTTCGGCGCATCCAATCCCGCGGCGGCCTCGGGTGCGCCGGCTCGCGGTGCGGCGCGGCGGGTATCGGCGCCCACCGCGCGGATGCGGCGTCGCCGCCGGGACGAGGAAACACGGACGGGGAAGGTGTTCACTCCGGGCGAGCAGTTCGAGGTCCCGGAGCTCGAGCGGCCGCCGGTGATCGGTGTCATCGAATACGAGGACGACGAACCCGATACCGAACTGCTCGTGGACTCCTCACTCGTGGGAGTACTGGACCGGCTCGATGAAGAGAATGAGCCGGAGAATGGATACAACGCCCGGTGAGTTGACCGGGTTCATTGAACATCGAAAGGGAGAACACCATGGTTAACGCTAGCCAGGCGGTAACACAGGCGAATCCGGACGACTTGGTCGCCATTGCCAAGAAGATGGACGGCCCGTCGCAGAACCTGCAAGCGCACCTGAAGGGACTCACAGATATTCAGGGCATCCTGGAGGCCGCATTCAAGGGTAATGCCGGCCAAGCGGTCTACAATGCGTTCGGTAACGTCCACTCCACCGGTTCCCAGGTCGCGCAATACCTGGAGAGCGTCATGGCTCAGATCAACTCGGCCAGCTCGAAATTCGGCAATGAGGACGACGATGCCAGGAAAGCGATCGAGGGGATCGTGAACGGCATGGGAGCAGCCGCTGACGGGACCTACAACTCAGGTGTCAGGGACGAGGGCTGGCAATCCGCGAATGCCGAAAGCACCGTGGGTCCGTCGAAAGCGAAAGTGGACTGGGCGTAGTAACACACTTCTGACCGGATCAGTTGAACCACCAGATCCGTTCTCAAATTTTTCGAAGGGTTAAATTCAATGAGCATGGAAATATTTACCGACAAGGCCGAGATCGAACTGGCTCTGAGCAAGTCGAAGTCTGTGGTTGCAGGGTTGCAGGACAGTGTGACCGAGCTCGCTGGGATGCGGGACTCGCTTATGCAGAGTTTCAACGGTTCGGGCGCCACGATCTACAAGGAGGTGGCGGACAACCTGGATGCGCGGCTGAAGTCCTTCTCGAGCAGCATCACCGATCTCGACAAGGCGACGAACCACGCCGCGACGTTGATCGGCGATGCGGACACCGCAGTTGCCGGTATGTTCCAGAACCTCCTCTGAGGCGAGTGGTGGTTTGACCGAAAATACGCCGGTGGGCACTACATCGGCGGAGGTGGAATCCGGCGATCCGGTATCGGTGGATCTGAACGTCGATGCCGCCCTTGTCCTGAAAGACATGGTCGGCATCGACACTTATCCATTGGTTCTGGCGATCATGCCGAACGTCTACCGAATCTCCGACCGCGACCGAGTCCGGGCGGTTGTCGCGGAACAGCTCGCCGCGGACGGAATCATCACCGATGGCGAGGTCGATCCGGTGGTCGCCGGATGGCTACGGTGCCTGTATCGCCCGGATACCGAGCTGGCCATCCGAGTGCTCGACAACGGTCGCGGTGGAGAAACCCCGACCATGCTGCGTGCCGCGCTGGTCCGCAGCGGGGAGCGGCACGTCCTCGCCGTGCGCTGTGACGACGAGGTCATCATCCAGTCGGTTTTCCACCAGGGCCGGCAGCTGGATACGCTCACTGCGGTCCTGGAATCGATACTCGGCGACTATCCGGTATTGGATTTCGAACCGTTCACCAAGTCCGAGACCGATACGGAGGATGCCGAGCCGCCGCAGGACACCGACGGGGTGCGCGCGGGTCTCCGTGCGCTGGGCGCCACACCCCGGACCGCGAATGTGCTCACCCGCGCTCTGGGCGAAATCGTCCGCCAAGCCGAAGTGCTCATGATCGAGCACCGGGACGGTGGACCTGAAACACCCGACTTCACAATCTGTATGAACGTACTGGACACGTTTTCCGGGCGGTTCGTGATCACACCGAGCGTAACGTTGGACGGCCGGACCCGGTCGACCTTCCGGCCGGGCGACCACGCTGCCCTGCGCAGTGGTATCAACACTCTGGCCGAGCTGCTGCCCGGCCGTAGCTGGTTCGATACCGCACGTACCGGTTGACGTTCCAGTGCTGGATGAGAGGACGGTGAGATGAACCGGGCACCGACAACGAACGGCGACGCGACCTCCGCGCTCGCCAAAGGCGGTTACGACGCCTACTTCGCGCAGCTCGACGAACATCCCGGTAGTGGAGCGGCCACGGCCGCGAGCACTTCCGGCCCTCCTGAAATCTCATCCGCGGCCGCTGGGCCCGGGCCGACCACAGCACCGGAATCGGGGACCGATCAGATGAGTTCGGCCGTACCGCACCCTCCGGTGCCGGGGTCGTCGACCGAATCGCCATCGGCCGGTGCCCCGCAGGCCGCGGTCGCGCCGCCACAGCCCACCGGCCCCCCACCCGAGGCGCCCGCTGTGGACGATGGCGAACTCGCTGACCTGCGACAGCGCGCGGCCACGGCGCACCAGCAGGCGGCCGCCGAAGAACAGCAGGCCATCGCACGCCGGCAGCAGCAGGGTGCCCAGGGCGTAGCGGCGCCGCCCCCCGCCGGCCCCCCGGTCGCGTCGCCGGAACAGAGTGCGGGCGCGTCGGACACCTGGACGTCACCGCCGGTCGCGGGGCCATCTCCGGCCGCGTCGCCGTACACCGCTCCCACGCAATCCGCGCCTACGAGCGGATACTCCACCACCCCTGCCGGGTACGCCGGGTCACAGCAGTCCTACGCCGGCTACTCCCCGGTCCCGGGCGCCCAAGCGGCGGCTCCGCAGCAGGCCGCCGACGCATCCCGGGTGCCGGACCGGATCCACCGACCGGCCTATGAGGGCACCGGGCGTATCGAGGTGCTTCCGCCCGCCCTGGCCTCCGCGGAACTACTCGCCGAGATCGCCGCGGTACGACAGGCACATCTGCGTTCGAACAAGGGTGTCCGTGGCGCGCTGAACAAGGTCGGTTTCAACCTCGGCCTCTCACCGGCCGAACAGGAGGCCGAGAACCGGCGCACCCGGATCCGCCGTCAACTCACCGCGCCGTACCAGATCGCGGTGGTGAGCGTGAAGGGCGGCGTCGGCCGGACCACGACTGCCGCCGGGCTCGGATCCACCTTCGCCAAACTGCGCCCGGACCGGGTGATCGCTATCGATGCGAACCCGGATTTCGGCGATCTGTCCAGCCGCACCACGCGTCACCAGTTCGGTCTCACCCTTCGTGACCTCGCGCAGGCCGGCGGCCGCCTGGACTCGTTCTCGGCCGTGCACTCCTATACGGCCGTCAATACGGCCGACCTCGCGGTGGTGGCGTCGCCCTGGAGTACGGACGCGGGGGAGGCGCTGACCGGTGCCGAATATCAGACCGGTGTGGAAATTCTGCGTCGCCATTACAATCTGCTCGTGGTCGACTGTGGAACCGGTGTGCTCGATTCGTCGACCAACACTGTGCTGCGTACCAGTGACGCGGTGGTGGTCGTGACACCCGCGACCGTCGGCGGGGTGACCGGAGCCGTCGCGACCCTGAACTGGTTGAGTTCGCACGGCTTCGATCATCTGATCGCGGCCTCCATGGTGGCCATCGTGCGACAGCACCCCGTGAAACCCACGGTGGATATCGAGGCCATCGAGAAACTGTTCGCCTCGGCACAACGTCCCACCGTTCAGATCCCGTTCGATCCCCATCTCGCCGAAGGCGGCGAGATCGATCTGCGCATGTTGGACAAGGAGACCGCGCTGGCCTTCGAGAACCTGGCGGCCGGCCTGGCCGACGACTTCCCCGGTTATGTCGCTGAGCCCTCCGGCGGCGACCGCGGAGGTATGCGGTGACGTCTGTGCAGACGGCGCCGGCGGCTCCGTCCGGCGACGCCGCACCCGCGGAGGTGGCGCGGGCGCGGATCGCCGTCATGGTCGCCACCTACCAGGTGGATGTGGTCGTGCCGACCAAGTTCACCGTCGAGACCTTTATCGACGACCTGGTCGCGGTACTCGCCAATGCGATCGGTGACGAGGAGGTCGATTTCACCCCGCCCCACGGCCAGTGGAGTCTGGCGCGGCCGGGCGAACCGCCGATCCCGCGCTGGCGCAGTCTCGGTGACCACGACATCGTCGACGGGACGGTGCTCATGCTGGCGCCGGTGGAGTCGTCGGAGGTCTTCACCCCGGTCGTGGAGGACATCACCGATGCGCTGGCACTGATCAACGAACGTGAATTCGCCGAGTTCGATGCCGATACCGCCGCGATCGTGGGGCTGGGTGTCTTCGGTGCCGGAGCGGTCGGGCTGGCGACCATGCTGTCGTGGGCGTGGACCCAGTCCGGTTCGCTGCTGTGGTGCGGATTGCCCGCGCTGCTGCTCGGCGTGCTGTGCTGGGCGGCAGCGGTGGCGATCCGCGGTAGTGGTGCGGCCCGCCGGATTTCGCTGGGCGCGGGACTGGCCGCGATCCCGCTGCTCTTCGCGGGTAGCGCCATGCTGGTTCCCCCCGCCTACGGTGAGCCGGGGCCCTTCGCACCGGCCAACATCGTGGCCGGCGCGGTCGTCACCGCTGTCGCCGCCATGGCCATGATGCGGTTGACGGGCAGTGGTATCGCCACTCTGATGAGCATTGCCGTGCTCGGCATCGTGGTGACCGCTATCGTGCTGCCGCTGGCCTACTTCGATCTGGTGACTCGTCAGGTGGCGGGCGCCGCGGTCTTCGTGGGGCTGATATTGCTCACCACAGCGCCACGGATCGCGGTGGTCATCGCCAAGATCCGACCCCCGGACCTGCCCGATCCGGGCAACGAGGTGAACCCGGCCACTCTGACCGATATCTTCGACGCGGAAACCCACCGCGATGTGGAGCAGGATGCCGCGGTTGCCGCGGCTGCCGAGGAGTCGCGCCGCACCGCGGAGGCGGGCATCGAGAGCCGGGCGCGGCTCGCGGTCACCAGCCTGCGCGGCCTCATCGTGGCCGTTTCCGGGTTGCTGTCGGTGGCCACGGTGATCTGCGCCGCGGTCAGCCCGGGCGGGATCCGGGAGATCGTGATGGCTGCCGCGGTGGCCGGGATTCTGGCCATGCGGTCGCGGTGGTACCCCGACCGTGTTCAGGCGATCGCCTTGGTCCTCGGGTCCGCGGTTACCGTGCTCGGTGTGGCGGCCGTGCTCGTGACGGCGTACGAGACATCGTTCGCGCGGCTCGTCGTCGTGCTGGTGGTCGCCTTGATCGCATGTGGCGCGCTGGCCGCGGCGCTGCGCCTGCCCGGCAAGCGGCTGACTCCGGTCACCCGCCGGATAACCGACCTCATCGAGTACGCGTTGATCCTCGTGGTGCCGGTGATCGCCTTCTGGATCATGGGTGTGTACACCGCCATGCGAGGGATCTGATGACCTTTCGCCTGAACAGGGCTGCCGCGGCAGCCCTGGCTGCTGTTGTGCTGGGCGCCACCGCTGCGCCGGCGGCTGCCCTGGTGCCCCCGGAGGTAGTGGTCGGTGTCGCACCGCCGGACGGCCCGCCGGCCCCGGAAGTACCGACCAAGCAGGACAGTGGTTGCCTGGCGACCGGTGTCCTGCGGGATACGGATATCTCCCGGACACCGCCGTCGGAGTTGGCCTTGAACCTGGCCGACGCCCGGACCCTCAGCCGTGGTCTCGGGGTCACCGTCGCCGTCGTGGATACCGGCGTCTCCCCGCATCCGCGGCTGCCCAATGTGGCGGGGGGTGGGGACTATGTCGCGGCCGGCGGCGACGGACTTCAGGATTGCGATGCGCACGGCACCCTGATCGCCGGGATAATCGGCGGCACGTCCGATCCTGCGGACGGCTTCACCGGTGTGGCGCCCGACGCGCGGATCATTTCCATTCGCTATCGGTCTGCGGCGTTCCGGGTGGAGCGCGGCATGGCCGACCAGCGGGAGCGCCTGGCGCTGGAAGTGCGGACTCTGTCGCGTGCGATCACGCACGCCGCGAATTTGGGCGCGGGCATCATCGCGGTACCGCTGCCGATATGCCTGGCGGTGGATTCGGGTGTCGATCTGGGGGTCCTGGCCGAGGCGGTCGGGTACGCCGTGCACACCCGAGGATCACTCATCGTGGCCGGTGCCGGAAACGCCGAGACCAGTGGCTGCTCCCAGAATCCGGGCTTCGATCCCGGACGACCCGGTGACCCGAGGAACTGGAAGAACGTCAAAACAGCCTCGCTTCCGGGGGTTTTCAGTGAGTCCGTGCTGACGGTGGGGTACACGACCGCGTACGGCGGAGTCACCGATAGATCCCTGATGGGTCCATGGGTGTCCGTAGCCGCGCCCGGCACCGGTATCGAATCGCTGGGGCCGGGTTCGGCCGGCCTGATCAACGGCGTCGGGCCACCCGACAAACTCGGCCCCGTCGGTGGTTCCTCCTTCGCCGCGGCGTATACCGCGGGGGTCGCGGCCCTGGTGCGCTCGCGGTATCCGAACGAAACCCCCGCGGATATCACCGCCCGGCTCACCGCGAGCGCGCATGCCCCGGCCCGCGGTATCGACAACACGGTGGGTGCGGGGATGATCGATCCGGTCGCGGCGCTGAGCTACCGCACGCCGCCCGAACCTCCGGAGGGCCTGTTTCAGGCCGGGCCGCTGGAGGTGCCGCCGCCGCCCCGGCCACCGGACGCCAAACCCGGGATCACCGCGGCGATCGTGATCATCGCGGCGGTGCTGATCGGTGCGGCGACAACCTACGGCGTGAACTCGTGGCGGAGGCAGCGGCAGTGACGATTACCGCGGAACGGGCCGTCCGTGCCCCGGGCCGCCGGGTCGCCGGGGTGGAACGCGGCCCGTTCGCAGTGATGGCGATCGGAGGCAGTGTGGTGATGGCCGGATTGTCCTCGTATCTACCGCTGTGGGGTGCCGCATCGATCGTCGCCGGCTTGCTGCTCACCGTGGTCGTACGAATCCGGGGCCGGACGCCGGTGCGATGGTTCATCGATTGGTTCGACTTCCGGACCGGTAGATCGGGCCGGGCGAAGCTGCTCACCGCGCCGCTTCCGGTGCGCGATATCGATGTGGCCGCCGGGCTCTGCGGTATCGCCGAGGACGGCGACGTGCTCATTGCCATGATCCAGCTCGCGCCGAACCTGGACCTGCCGACGGTGATCGCCGAACAGACCATCTACACCGAGGACACCGTCTCGGTGGCGAGCCTGCTACCGATGCTCGACCATTACGGCATCGGTATCGACATCGACATCGTGACCACCGGTCAACGGGTGCGGGCGGCCGGCAGCTACAGCATGCTCTACGACCAGCTGATCGGGTCCCATCCGGTGGTCGGAAACCGGCTGACCTGGCTGGTTCTCCGGCTGGACCAGGAACGCAATCTACGAGCTCTGGCCAAACGCGGACCGTGTGCGGTGGTGGCACCGCGCACTCTGGCCACTGCGGCGCACCGGATCGCCGGCCGGTTGCGTGAGCGGGGCGTGGCGGCGCATCCGCTCCCGGCGGCGGCTCTGCTGGAGGCGACCCGGCTGCTGCACTCCGGTGCGGAGCTCGGTGATCTGACCGAACAGTGGGACCGCTTGAAGACCTCGGTGCCCGGACGTTTCGTCACGAGTTTCGGAATCGACTGGACACAGCTCGACGATTCCGGCCTGGACGACTGCTGGACCTGGAACAGTGGGCGCACCACGCTCGTGGTCAGCCTTTCCGGGGCGGACCGGCCCAGGGCCGTCGTCCGCTATATCGGCCCGGCCATGACCGAAGCGCTGCCCGACTATCTCCGCCGATTGCCCGGCCGTCAGTCGGTGGCGCTCCGTTCGACCCTGCCCACCGGAGTCTCGCTGCGTGAGTTGACCCGGGACGAGAACACCGTCGAGGAGGCGCCCGAGGAGTTGAGTGCGGGACTCGCCGTCCCGATCGGACCCAACGGTCAGATTCTGGGCGCGATCAGCGGTCAGACGCGCCATCAGCTCGCGATGCCGCTCTTCGATCCCGCCCCCTACAATCCGCGTCGCCGCACGGTCGATGTACAGGCGATGCTGCCCGTCGCGCAGCAGTTGGTGTTGCGCGCGACCGTGGTCGGCGCCGATATCGAGGTCCATACGAGCCGACCGCAGCGCTGGCAGCATCTGGTGAGCGCGGTCGGCGACGCCAGATCGCTGCGGTTGGTCGAGGCGGGTGAGGAGGAGCCGGGTGCGGGCGCCACCATCACGGTTTTCGACCAACTGCCGCCGCAGGCCTCCGCGGCGCCGACCACCGTCTCGATAAGCGATCCGGGAAGCCCGCGTCGGGGGTCGGTGGATCTGTCGATCGAACAGGTCGGCGAAGCTCAGCTGGATGTACGGATCCCGATGCGCACCGTCCGGGTGAACCTGGTCGAACCACGCGGCGAAACCCGCTATTTCGATCACAGCGATCGACCGCCGACGGTGGCCCCGCCGTACGGCAACTCCGAACGGACCGTACCGGTGACCCGGCCTCAGGGATATCCGGCCCGGTGAGTAGGACAGAGCAGGTAATCTCGATGACCGTGGCAGCGGATCCCGAGTTCGACAATGGCAGATTCGACAACCCGGACGGCGTGCAGGAGCAGACACCACGGCAGGCCGCCGCGGCGATCTTCTCCAGCCGACTGTCGGAACTGATCGCCGAATCTGTCGTGTCCACCGAAGACGGCTCGACCCGTGGGCTGACCTTGTATTCGCTTGCCCAGCACCTGGAACTCGCCTATCCGGACGTACCGGTTTCGCAGTCCGGTCTGTACCGGTTGATCCACGGCGACGCCATCCCCCGACTCGATCTGATCATCGCGCTGGCGCGGGTGTTCGATGTGCCGCCCGAGTATTTCGTGACGGCGGAGAAGACTCGTTGAGCCGGGTCGCGGAGCAGGCTGCCCGGGCGGATCGCGAGGCCAGCTCGGGTTCCCGGTGGTGGGAATGATGGCGCCGTCCGCGGATTCATAGCCGATACCATTCCGGCTATGCCCGATGCGGATTCCGGAGACGTATTTCTCCGCAATCGAGGTGCGATTCTGGATGCGCTGCTGTCGGATCCGGCTTTCGGGCTCACGGGGAACGCACCCGAAGCGGCGCCCCCCACACCCGAACCGGAGCCGGTGTCCAGCCCGGTTGCTCCCGAAATCGCCTTCGACGAATCGCTACTCGCCCCGGCTCCCCGGGCACGTGAGGCGTCGGCTCCTATCGACGAGACTCCACCACCGGTGGGGGTCCGCTCGACTCCGGTCGAACCCGATTCGGGTCCCGCGGTATCGCGGCCGCGTCGATCGACGGCCGGACCTTCGGCGAGTGAGCGGATCAACGCGCTGCTCAGTGGGCAGCTGCCCGATACCCGGGACTCGTCGTTCGCCTCGGACAACGCCGAGCGGGTGGCGGACCGGTTGAACTCGACGGCCCCGCCCGAGGCCGAGGCCCAGCGGGCGGCCGACCCCGAACCCGCCCGTCCCGAACGGCAGTCCCCGCAGGAACTGGCCCGCGAGGTCGTCGAGCAGCTGCGCAAACCGCGGGTGGCCCTGGCGATCGCGGCGGTGGTCGCGCTGCTGATCGTGGTGCTGCTGGTGGTGACGGGGGGCAAGGAGGAGGCGGACACCCAGCCGCTGGCCGTCGCTCCGGCACCCACTCAGCCGATGCCCCAGACCACCGCGCCGGCCGGCGGCGGCACCATCGAACCGGAGTCGGCGGAGTCGAAGTGCCCCTCCGGCGGCACCGACGGTATGGACGCTTTCTCCGGCGAACCCGACAAGGCCTGGTCGTGCCCCCGCGCGTACAAGATCGACGGTCAGGTGCTGCGAATCGATCTGGGCAAGAAGTACAAGATCGAATCGATCGCCATCGTGCCCGGCTGGGACCATGTGGCCACCGACGGCACCGATCAGTGGACGAAATTCCGCACCGTCAGCCGTGTCTCCTACCAGTTGAACGACGACGACAAGACCACCTACACCCAGGAGACGCTGGACCAGCGGTCGCTGGTGGTGACGCAGATCGAGCCACCGATCGAAGCGTCGGAGATCACGCTCACCGTTTTGAAATCCAGTGGCGACACATCGGCCAACACCGTGGCCATCTCCTCGATCGTCATCACCGGACAGTGAGGCCGGTCATGGGAGACGGGGCGCGGCGATGACGGTGCGATGCCAATACTGCGGTCATTCCGCCGCCGCCGGGGTCTCGGCGTGTACAAATTGCGGTGCGCCTCTGCCCGTACCACCGGCCGGGCATGACCAGCCCCCGGCGCCGGTGGCCCCCCACGGTATGGCAGCCGGACGTCTGGCCGAGATGAGCGGCTGGACCGCGGCGCAGGCCATAGCGGACAGGCACGGGCACCACGGCGGCCACGGGACGGCCGAGCCGGAGCATCGGGATGCCGAGCACCACGAGCGCACTCGGCACGACCGGCATCATCACGGGGTGCTCGGATTCATCCGTTCCCATCTGGTCGACGAAGCGGAAACCGTAGTCAGGAAACACCATCCGAAATGGCAATGGCGCGCGGCCGGCGGTATAGCGGTGGCGGTTCTGCTGGTGCTCGCTTTCCTGATGGTGAAATCCTGCACTCTGGCAGGTCCGCCGCTCACCGGGCCGGTGGGTTTCGGTGGGGGCGGTCCCGTCGCGGCGACCGACGCCGTATCGGCTCTGCCCGGCCCGTTGCGCACCGCGTCCTGCCGTCCGCACGACGAGACCGACGGTGTCCAGAGCTGTGTACTCGACGCCGGGAGCCCGTTGCTGATGGGGGAGATCACCGGGGGTCGTCAGCTGGCGTTCCAGGTGCAGACCGCCGCACCCGGTGCTCTCGCCCAGGCGGTGGCGCAATGGCGCTCCGCCGGCGGCACCGTCGTGTCCGACGGTGAGGTGTTCGCGGCGATCAGCGCCTCCGCGGCGATCTGGTACGCCGACACGCAGTCGGGCCTGCGGGTGGACACCGGTGCGTTCACCGACAGCGCGGGTGCGCGTACCTTTCTGATCCGGTCCGGGTTGCTGCATCCGTAGTGCGGCCAACCGGCGGCCGTGTCGTGGCGAACATCTCATCGGTGTGCTTTCTTCCCGGCGCGCCGGATCCGGTGACCGTTTACACACGCGTAACGTACCGCTATACAACGGCACATTAAACGCGTAGAGTGCCTGGTGAAGAAGTTCGAAACCGAAGCGGAAAGGCGCGGATCACGGTGACGACAATGCAGGACACAGTTTCGCCGATGCGATTCCGGATTGATCCGGACGAACTGGGGTCGGCGCGTTTCCGGACCGCGCTGTACCGCACGGCCGAGGCGCCGCCGGGTGAGTGGCGATTCACGCTCTACGCCGCGGGTGAGGGTGTTTCGCTGAGCCGGGTCCTCCCGGTGCTGCACAGCCTCGGCGTCGAGGTCGTGGACGAACGGCCCTATCAGCTCGAATCCGACGGTGACCGTTCGGACTGGATCTACGACTTCCGCTTACGTGTGGTCTCGGCCGTGCTACGGACCCAATTGGACCCCGAGCTGGAGGCCGACCTCGATCAGCCCGAAAGTCCCGGCGTCCAGGGAATCGCACAGAGATTCACCGCGGCATTCGAAGCCATGTGGTTCGGTGTCGCCGAAGTCGATACGCTCAACGAATTGATTCTGCGGGCCGGCCTGCACTGGCGTCAGGTCGTGGTGCTGCGTGCCTACGCGAAATATCTGAAGCAGGCCGGATTCTCCTACGGCGCCGCCGGTATCACCCGCGTGCTGCTGGCCAATCCGGATATGTCCCGCGGTTTCGTGCGCCTGTTCGAGGCGTATTTCGATCCCGATGGCGACGCCGATTCGGCGGCCGGGATCGCGGAATGGCTGGAAGCCGAAATCGACGCGGTGGTCAGCCTGGACACCGACCGGGTGCTGCGCGCGGTGCTGAATGTGGTCACCGCGACCCTGCGCACGAACTACTTCCGGTGCGACGGCGAAGGCGAACCGCCCGCGCACCTCTCCCTCAAATTCGATCCGCAGTCCATCACCCTGT
>NZ_BDCU01000066.1 GCF_001618425.1 Nocardia fusca NBRC 14340 | reverse complement strand
CACAGCACCTTCGCGAGCGAGTCCACCCCTCACCTTCGTGGCTCGCGCCGATGCGGCTCGTTCGGTCGACCGACCCACCGGCACGGAAGGTGGTGCGCCGTCGACGGGCCTATTCCGGTTCCGGATCGATCACGTCCGGGTCGACACCGAGGTAGGTCGCGATCTGCTGGACCAGCACTTCGCGCAGCAATTCCACCAGGTCGTCCGGGTCGCCGGCGCGGAGTTCGAGAGGTTTGCGGAACAGCACCACCCGGGCGCGGATCGGAGTGCCGTGCCGGTCCACGCCGGCGGGGATGAGCCGCGACAGCGGGACCGGGCCGTCGGCGACGACCTCGTCCGGCCAGGTCACCGAATCCGGGTGCAGCGGGCGGATTTTGGGCACATCGTCGACGGCGATATCGAGTTTGGTGAGCCGATCGTGCCAGCGGGTGTCCAAGGGTGCGAAGGCTTCCAACACCAGCCGGTCGAATTTCTGGCCCCGGGTGCGCCAGGCCGGGACGGTCGGCGGCAGCATCGGTCCGCGGACACCGCGGCCGCGACGGCTGACCGACCGGGCGGTCGGGGGTCTGCGGTTGCGGGATCGTGCCATGACCGTCAACGTTAGTCAGTGATCGCCGATCGCGACGGCCCGCCCCGGCCACATGCTCCGGGGCGCACCGACGCGAGCGGTGTCGTCAGCCGATACCGCGCTTGAGGCGCCGGCGCTCCCGCTCCGACAGGCCGCCCCAGATTCCGAAGCGCTCATCGTGCGCGAGCGCGTATTCCAGGCATTCATCACGGACCTCGCATCCCAAGCAGATGCGTTTGGCCTCGCGGGTGGAGCCACCCTTCTCCGGGAAGAAGGCCTCCGGGTCTGTCTCCGCGCAGAGTGCGCGTTCTTGCCACTGTTCTTCGATGGAGCCGAACATCTCGTCGAAACCGGTCACGATCAGGCTGAGCCGGGGTGTCGATTCACGCTCACTCCGATCAGGTCCGGACCAGCCGTTGTCAACAGCGACGCCTCGTGCTGCGCCTGCTGTGGAATCGGTTCGCGATACACCCACCGGAATGCCGGCCGGGGCCAGATCATCGGCCATCGCTCCGCCTCCTCACTGTGTGTTAGCGCAGAAAGAATTCATTTCCGTCGATCAACGCGCATACCGACGGCCACACTCCGCGACGTTGTCTCGCGGACTTCCCCGAGCCTGCCATTCCAATTCGAACATCCGTTCGAGTTTCCGTACGCGCCTTGCACTTCCCGCGCGACCCGGAATGACATGTCTGTGATTAGACACGCCGCCTGTAGTGATGGTCAAGCCACCGTCACTATTCCGTTACTATCCCGCGCGGCATTCCGAGTCGATCTTGTGACCCGAATAGCAAATGAGCGGCAAATATAGCCGAAGGTGCACCATTTTCCGCGCGGCATAGTGTGTACAGATGTGACTTCACAACAAGCGGACAGCGCACCCGCCAATGGTCCCCGTATCGTCGTCCTGGTCGGCGGAGTCGGTGGCGCGCGGTTCCTGCTGGGTGTCCGGGAGCTACTGCCCCAGGCGGAGGTTTCCGCCATCGTCAATGTGGGCGACGATGTCTGGATGCACGGGCTGAGAATCTGTCCCGACCTCGATACCTGCATGTATACGCTCGGTGGCGGAATCGACCCGGAGCGCGGCTGGGGCCGGCTGGGGGAAACATGGCACGCCAAGGAGGAGCTCGCGAAATATCATGCCCGGCCCGACTGGTTCGGACTGGGGGACCGGGATATCGCGACGCACCTGGTTCGGACCGAAATGCTGCGCGCCGGGTATCCGCTCTCGGCGGTTACCGAAGCCCTCTGCAATCGATGGCAACCGGGTGTGAAACTCCTCCCGGCAACCGACGATCGCTGTGAAACGCATGTTGTTATCAGCGACCCGGAGAGCCCTGGCGAACGCCGCGCGATCCATTTCCAAGAGTGGTGGGTTCGCCACCGCGCCGCCGTCGAAACCCACGGATTCGCCACAATCGGGGCGGATGACGCCAAACCGGCACCAAATGTGACCGAACTCATAGCTGATGCCGATGTGGTATTACTCGCTCCCTCGAACCCGGTTGTGAGCGTCGGATCGATCCTCGCGGTGCCCGGAATACGGGGCGCGCTGCGCACCACGAAGGCCCCGGTGATCGGGGTATCGCCGGTGATCGACGGCAAACCGTTGCGCGGGATGGCCGACGAGTGCCTGTCGGTGATCGGTGTGGAGACGACCGCCGAGGCGGTCGGCCGCCACTACGGATCCCGTTCGGCCACCGGCATTCTCGACGGCTGGCTGATCCATACGACCGATACCGCCGAGGTCCCGGATGTGCAGGTGCGCAGCGTTCCCCTTTTGATGACCGACCCGCCCACCACCGCCGAAATGGTGCGTGAGGCCCTCGATTTGGCAGGAGTGAAGCCGTGACCAGCGCAAACCCGTTGGCCGAGACAGTGGCCGCGGACCACGCCGCCGCGCAATTACAGATTCTGCCGATCACCGGACTACCGGAATTCCGGCCCGGCGACGATCTCGGAGAACATATCGCCGCCCGAGCGCCGTGGCTGACCGACGGTGATGTTCTCGTGGTCACCAGCAAGATCGTCGCCAAGGCCGAGGGCCGGATCGTGCCGGCCCCGACCGATCCGGAGGAGCGCGACGCCGCGCGGCGGCGGCTGGTCGAACAGGAGGCGGTGCGGGTGGTGGCGCGCCGCGGCCGGACCCTGATCACCGAGAACCGTCTCGGCATCGTGCAGGCCGCGTCCGGCGTGGACGGATCCAATGTGGAACACGGTGAATTGGTGCTGCTGCCCGCCGATCCCGACGGTAGCGCGAAAGGATTGCGTTCGGCGCTGGGCGCCCGGCTCGGCGTGGATATCGCGGTGGTTGTCACCGACACCATGGGCCGCGCCTGGCGCAATGGGCAGACCGATGTCGCGATCGGTTCGGCGGGACTGCCGGTACTGCACGACTACGCGGGGGCCGTCGACGGGCAGGGCAACGAACTACAGGTCACCCAGGTGGCGATCGCGGACGAACTGGCCGCCGCCGCGGACCTGGTGAAGGGCAAACTGGGCGGGGTCCCGATCGCGGTGGTGCGTGGCCTGCCCGTGGCCGACAACGGTTCCAGCGCAGCCGATCTGGTGCGCTCGGGCACCGACGACCTGTTCTGGCTCGGCACCGCCGAGGCGATCGCGCGCGGACGCGGGGAGGCGATGCTGATGCGCCGCTCGGTCCGCAGTTTCGCGCCCGGCCCCGTCGACCCCGAACAGATCCGCGCCGCGGTCGCGGTGGCGCTCACCGCGCCGGCTCCGCACCACACCCGCCCGGTGCGTTTCGTCTGGTTGCGCGACCGGGACCGGCGGCAGCAGTTGCTCGAGGCGATGGCCGGCAAGTGGCGGGCCGATCTCACGGCGGACGGTCTGGATCCCGAGCGGGTCGAACGGCGGGTGAACCGCGGCCGCATCCTGTTCGACGCCCCGGAGGTGATCATCCCGTTCTGCGTTCCCGACGGCGCCCACGACTATCCGGACGACCGCCGTCGCGACGCCGAACGGACCATGTTCACCGTCGCGGTCGGGGCCGCCGTCCAGGGACTGCTGGTCGCGCTGGCGACCGAGGGGCTGGGCAGCTGCTGGATCGGGTCGACCATCTTCGCCCCGGAGACGACCCGGGAACTGCTCGACCTGGACGACGAATGGATGCCATTGGGCGCCATCGCGATCGGGCATCCCACCGAGGAACTCCTGCCGCGTCCACCGCGCGACCCGGCCGCTGGTCTGGTGGAACTGTGACCGCCGAATCGCTGCACGCGTCGGCCACCGAACTGCTGACCGCGTGGCGGCCGGATTCGGGTGCCGACGCCTCCCTGCGGGAGGCGATACTGGCCTTCCTCGGCTCGGCGCCGCGCGGTTGCCTGCGTGAGCACGCACCCGGGCATATCACCGCCTCGGCCGTGGTGTTCTCCGCGGACGGCCGCGAGGTACTGCTGACCCTGCACCCGCGAGTCGGGCGCTGGATCCAGCTCGGCGGGCACTGCGAGCCCGGTGACGACACCGTCGCCGCCGCCGCGCTGCGCGAGGCCACCGAGGAATCGGGGATTCCCGGGCTCCGGCCGGAGCCCGAACTCTACGGCGTCCAGGCCCATCCGATCACGTGTTCGCTCGGTGCCCCGACCCGGCATCTGGATCTGCTGTTCCGGATCACCGCACCCCCGGGAGCTGTCCCGGTGCGCAGCGCGGAGTCCGTCGACCTGCGGTGGTGGCCCGTCGACGGGCTGCCCGCGGATGCCGATGTGCTGATCCGCTGAGGTCACCGCTGCTCGGCCGGTAACGGCCGGGTAGCGGTTTCGCTCGCCGACGACCGCCGGAACGGGGCCGCGACATAACGTATGTGTGCACCCGGATCCGGTTCTTTACCGAACTCATAAACGTTTCCGTCTCGGGCCTTCTTCGCGCTTACCGTGTCAGGAGTGAGTGTGGTGCGCCCAGTGCGCCCCCCGTGAGGAAGTCAGACAGCAGGCCGAGCTTGCCCATGCCCCTACTCAGAAGTGAGACGGAGATGTCTGCCGAGCCCTACGAATGCACTCCACCCGAATCCTGGCGCGACCCCAAGCGCTATCTGTGGCTGTGGGGTCTGCTGGCGCCCACCGGGCTGTTCGTCATCGGAATCCCGGCGGTCTGGGCCCTGGCCGCCCTGGGCCGTCCCGGTCTGATCCATATCGTGTTCTGGCTCGGGCCCATCCTGCTCTATCTGGTCATCCCGATAGCCGATCGAATGGTCGGGACGGACGGATCCAACCCACCCGATGCGATCGTGGCCGCGCTGGAGCAGGACAAGTACTACCGCTATCTCACCTATCTGTATCTGCCGTGCCAGTACGCGACCCTGCTCGCGGGCGCCTATCTGATCACCGCCGACGGTGCGCACCTGCCGGTCGAGGGCGGACTGCACCTGATCGACAAGATCGGCCTGGCCGTCACGATGGGGGTGATCGGCGGCATCGGCATCAATACCGCGCACGAACTCGGGCACAAGAAAGTGGGTCTGGAGCGGCGGCTGTCCAGGATCGCGCTCGCGCAGAGCGCGTACGGCCATTTCTACATCGAACACAATCGCGGACATCATGTGCGGGTGGCGACCCCCGAGGACCCGGCCAGTGCCCGGTTCGGCGAGAGTTTCTGGGCGTTCCTCCCCCGGTCGGTCCGGGGCGGCCTGCGTTCGGCGTGGTCGCTCGAACGCACCCGGTTGCAGCGGCTCGGGTTCGGGCCGTGGAACCTGCGCAACGACGTGTTGACCGCCTGGCTGCTGACCGTGGTGCTGTTCACCGCGCTCGTTCTCGTGTTCGGACTCGAACTGCTGCCGTATCTGCTCCTGCAGGCGGTGGTGGGTTTCGGCTTGCTGGAGGCGGTGAACTACACGGAGCACTACGGTCTGGCGCGGCGGCGTACTTCTTCCGGGCGTTACGAGCGCCCCACCCCCGCACACAGCTGGAACAGCGACTATCTGGTCACCAATATCTTCCTGTACCACCTGCAGCGGCACAGCGATCACCATGCGTTCCCGACCCGGCGATACCAGGCGCTGCGCACCTGGGAGCAGGCCCCGGCACTACCCGCCGGATACGCGGGAATGATCACGCTCGCCTACGTGCCACCGCTGTGGCGGCGCGTGATGGACAAACGGGTGCTCGCGCACTATGGCGGCGATATCACCCGCGCGAATATCCATCCTCCGGTACGGGACCGGGTACTCGCGCGGTACGGGGCGACCGCGATGGAGGCGCCGGAATGAGCGAATATCGCTGCCCGGTGTGCGAGTACGTCTACGATGAGCGCGCGGGCGCCCCGCGTGAGGGTTTCCCGCCGGGTACGCCCTGGTCGGAGGTGCCCGACGACTGGTGCTGCCCGGACTGCGCGGTCCGGGAGAAGATCGATTTCGAGCCGTTGCCCGCCCGGCCCCGCGGCCGGTGGTAGCCCGATCGACCGAAAGGCCGGTGTGCTCCGTGACCGATTACAGGCTGTATCAGTGCGCCCAGTGCGGCTTCGAATACGACGAGGCTCTCGGGTGGCCGGAGGACGGGATCGCGGCCGGTACCCGCTGGGACGATATCCCCGAGGATTGGACGTGCCCGGACTGCGGCGCGGCCAAGTCGGATTTCTTCATGATCGAAATCGAGCGAACTTGAAACTTTGACTCACGCGGTGGGTTCGTGCCAGTGTCGCTGATATGCCGAGCACCGGAGCCCGGAATGTCGGCCAGGGGTCTGCGCGTGAGCTGCTGCGCACCACCGTCCTCGACGCGATGCGAGACCTGCTGGTGCAGCGTGACTGGTCCAAGATCACGCTCACCGATGTGGCGACCGGCGCCGGGGTGAGCCGGCAAACCCTCTACAACGAATTCGGCTCGCGCGGTGGGCTCGCGGAGGCCTACGCCTTCCGGCTCGCCGACCAGCTCGTGGACCATGTGGAGGCGGCGCTGGCCGCCAATGTGGGAGACGCCCAGGCGTCCATCCGGGACGGTCTGGCGAGTTACTTCCACGATTCGGCACAGGACCCGCTCGCGCGGTCGCTGCTGCTCGGTGAGGTGAAACTCGATCTGCTCCGGCTCATCACCCTCGACGCCGGGACGCTGATCGCCCATGCCACCGAGCGGCTGTCGACGGTGATGCAGCGCAGCTGGATCGCGCTGACGCAGGCCGAGGCCCGCACCTTCGCGCACGCGCTGGTGCGGCTGGCGATCAGTTACATCCCCACTCCACCACCGCCCGGTCACGATGCGCCGGCCGAGCTCGGGCGAGTTTTCAGCCCCTACGTCGCCACCGTGCTGGCCGAACGTTGATTGCGGTGAATTCGCTGTATGCGCTGATATGGCACTTTTGCATACACTGTCGGCCACTATCCCGGTAGCGGAGAGTGCGCTGACCCCGCCGCATGCGGGGACGGCCGGGCGCCGGTACGGTACCCGCTTGTAACAGCGCCCACGTTCGAAGCGAACAAGGACGCATCAGTGGCGCGGGTTCTGTCAATATGTAGGCCGCTGTCGGTACGGGTTCTCAATAGCGGGGCAAAAGTGCAATTGGTTGGTAAGTCGGCTGGATCGGCCGATCCCAAACGCCATCTGTGGATTCTGGGACTGATCGCGCCGGCCTGTGCGCTGCTGCCGTCACAGCTGGTGCTGCACACCGGTCTCGAAGTGTTCTGGTGGCTCGGGCCGATCGTGGTGCTGGTGATCATTCCGCTGCTCGATGTGCTTGTCGGCGACGACGGCACCAACCCGCGCGACGAGGATTACGAAACTCTGTCCAACGATCGCTTCTACCGGTGGTGCACCTATCTCTTCCTGCCTTTCCAGTTGATCGGCCTCACCCTGGCCGGCTATCTGTGGGCCGGTTCCGAGCTGAGCGTCCTCGACAAGGTCGGTCTCGCCACCACCCTGGGACTGGTCTCGGGGATCGGAATCAACGCCGCACACGAACTCGGGCACCGGGTGGAACACCTGGAACGCTGGCTGGCCAAGGTCGCCCTGGCGCAATCCGGGTACGGGCATTTCTTCGTCGAACACAACCGTGGCCACCATGCCCGGGTCGCGACCCCCGAGGATCCGGCCAGTGCCCGGCTCGGCGAAAGCCTGTGGACCTTCCTCCCGCGCAGTGTGGTCGGGGGATTCCGCTCCGCGATCGTCCTCGAGCGGGAACGGTTGCAGCGCACCGGTCGCGGCTGGTGGAGCCCCCGCAACCACATCCTGCAGGCCTGGTCGATGACCGTGGCGCTCTTCGGCGTCCTGATGCTTGTCTTCGGCTGGGAAATCCTGCCGTACCTGCTGTTGCAGGCGGTGCTCGGCGCCGGACTGCTGGAAACGGTGAACTACATCGAGCACTACGGGCTGCTCCGGGAACGCCGGCCGGGCGGCCGGTACCGCCGGTGCACCCCGCGCGACAGCTGGAACAGCGACCGGTTGGTCACCAATATCTTCCTTTTCCACCTCCAGCGGCACAGCGACCATCACGCCAACCCGGGGCGCCGGTACCAGACCCTGCGCAGTTCGGACGAGGCCCCGCAACTGCCCGCCGGCTACGCGGCGATGGTGGTGCTGGCCGTTGTTCCGCCGCTGTGGCGGCGGGTGATGGACAAACGGGTGCTCGCCCACTACGACGGCGATATCACCCGCGCCAATCTGTCTCCCGGTAAGCGGCGCCGGCTGCCGGCGGTGGCCCAGGGGCCTGTCGTGGCCTGATCACCGGACCCGCCGGGAGCGTTACCGATCGGCTATCGCGCCGACCGGCACACCCGCGCCACAGTGCGGGCCAACCGGCTAGCCTTGCGGTCGAGACCGATACCGAGAGAAGGCTGATCCACGCTGATGACGACCTCCGAACTGCCTCGAACCTCGCTGAGCACCGACACCCGCAACGGTGTCGAATACAAGGTCGCGGATCTGGCGCTGGCCGATTTCGGCCGCAAGGAGATCCGGCTGGCCGAGCACGAGATGCCCGGATTGATGGCCCTGCGCCGCGAGTACGCCGATGTCGCCCCGTTGAAGGGCGCCCGGATCTCCGGTTCGCTGCATATGACGGTGCAGACGGCTGTGCTGATCGAAACCCTCACCGCGCTGGGCGCGCAGGTGCGGTGGGCCTCCTGCAATATCTTCTCCACCCAGGACCACGCGGCCGCGGCCGTGGTGGTGGGCCCGCACGGCACGGTCGACGCGCCGCAGGGCACTCCCGTTTTCGCCTGGAAGGGCGAAACGCTGGAGGAGTACTGGTGGGCGGCCGAGCAGATGCTCACCTGGCCCGGTGAGCCGGCCAATATGATCCTCGACGACGGCGGCGACGCCACCATGCTCGTCCTGCGCGGGGCCCAGTTCGAGAAGGCGGGGGTGGTTCCGCCGGCCGACGAGGAGCATTCCGCCGAGTACACCGTTTTCCTGAACCTGCTGCGTGAGCGCTTCGAAAGCGACAAGGGCAAGTGGAGCGCGATCGCCGAGAGTGTCAAGGGCGTCACCGAGGAGACCACCACCGGCGTCCTGCGGCTCTACCAGTTCGCCGCCGCCGGCGAGCTGACCTTCCCCGCGATCAACGTCAACGATTCGGTCACCAAGTCGAAGTTCGACAACAAGTACGGCACCCGGCATTCGCTGATCGACGGCATCAACCGCGGCACCGATGTCCTCATCGGCGGTAAGAAGGTGCTGATCTGCGGTTACGGCGATGTGGGCAAGGGTTGCGCGGAATCGCTGGCCGGCCAGGGAGCCCGTGTCCAGGTCACCGAGATCGACCCCATCAATGCCCTGCAGGCGCTGATGGACGGCTTCGACGTGGTCACCGTGGAGCAGGCCATCGCCGACGCCGATATCGTCATCACCTCTACCGGCAACAAGGACATCATCACCCTCGACCATATGAAGGCGATGAAGGACCAGGCCATTCTCGGCAATATCGGCCACTTCGACAACGAAATCGATATGGCGGGTCTGGAACGTTCCGGCGCGACGAAGTTGAATATCAAACCGCAGGTCGATCTGTGGACGTTCGGTGATTCCGGTAAGTCCATCATCGTGCTGTCGGAGGGGCGTCTGCTCAACCTCGGCAACGCCACCGGCCACCCCTCGTTCGTGATGAGCAACAGCTTCTCCAACCAGGTGATCGCCCAGATCGAACTGTGGACCAAGCCGGAGGAGTACGACAACGAGGTCTACCGCCTGCCCAAGGTGCTCGACGAGAAGGTCGCCAGGATCCACGTGGAGGCGCTCGGTGGCACCCTGACCAAGCTCACCAAGGATCAGGCCGAGTACATCAATGTCGATGTCGAGGGCCCGTTCAAGCCCGAGCACTACCGGTACTGATCCCACCGGATCGGCGAACCCCGTCCGCGCCCGCCTGCCCCGGCAGGCGGGCGCGGACGTCCGAGTAGGCTGCTCGGCATGAGCGAGTCGGGCCCGGAGGCGGTAGTGCGATACCTTCGCCTGCGCTTCGGCCTCCACATCAGCATGTTGACCGATCGTGGGTCTCGTACAGACGCAAGGGGTGCGGCATGAGTGAGTTGGGCCCGGAGGCGATAGCGCAGCGTCACCACGCCGGGCCCTCGCTCATGCCCTATGCCCACGGCATGGGTGTCCTGGTCTCGGTGGAAGGCCTCGACGGGGCGGGTAAGCGGACGCTGATCGACGGGCTGGCGGCCGCGCTCGACAATCGCGGGCTCCGGGTCGCGACCCTCGCCTTCCCGCGCTACGGCCGGTCGGTGCACGCGGACCTGGCCGCCGAGGCGTTGCGCGGCGCCCACGGCGACCTGGCGGCGTCGGTGAACGCCATGGCTGTCCTGTTCGCGCTCGACCGGGCCGGGGCCGCCGACGAACTGGCGAAATTGCTCGTCGACAACGATATTGTCGTGCTGGACCGTTACGTGGCCTCCAATGCCGCCTACAACGCGGCCCGACTGGGCCAGTCCGCCGACGGGGAAATCGTGCGGTGGGTGGGGGAATTGGAATTCGGGCGGTTCGAACTGCCGGTACCGCGGGTGCAGTTGCTGCTCGATGTTCCGGTCGAGGTCGCGGCCGCACGCGCGCGCCGTCGCGGTGAACTCGATGCGGCGCGCGACCTGGACGCCTACGAACGCGACGGCGGATTACAGGAACGCACCGCCGAGGTGTACCGTGATCTCGCTCGGCGTGATTGGTACGGAACCTGGTGGGTTTTCCGATCCACCGAAGAAGACGGTTCCGGCCGGCTCGCCGGGGAAATGAACTCATTGGCCGCGCGGCTCGCCGCATTGGTCGCGAATTAGTGTTGGATATCCGGCGGGAACGCGCCACTGTGTGGCGTGGTGGCCCGTTACTAGCGCGGGAGATGACAACATAGTAACTATGAAGCCGAAGATTCTGGTCGTCGACGACGATATGGCGCTCGCGGAGATGCTCACCATCGTCCTGCGGGGCGAGGGTTTCGATCCGCACGTGGTCGGCGACGGCACCCAGGCCCTGTCGGCAGTTCGTGAGATCCGGCCCGATCTGGTGCTGCTCGATCTCATGCTGCCGGGGATGAACGGCATCGATGTGTGCCGGGTGCTGCGCGCCGACTCCGGTGTGCCGATCGTGATGCTCACCGCCAAGACGGACACCGTCGATGTGGTGCTCGGCCTCGAATCCGGAGCCGACGACTACATCGTCAAACCGTTCAAACCGAAGGAACTGGTGGCCCGGGTCCGGGCCCGGCTGCGCCGCACCGAGGAAGAACCGGCCGAGCTGCTGAACATCGCCGATATCGTGATCGACGTCCCGGCACACAAGGTCACCCGTGAGGGCGCGCAGATCTCGCTCACGCCGCTGGAGTTCGATCTGCTGGTGGCGCTCGCCCGCAAACCCCGTCAAGTGTTCACCCGTGAGGTGCTGCTGGAACAGGTCTGGGGTTACCGGCATGCCGCCGACACCCGCCTGGTCAACGTCCACGTGCAGCGACTACGAGCGAAGGTCGAGAAAGATCCGGAGAACCCCGAGATCGTCCTGACCGTCCGCGGTGTGGGGTACAAGGCCGGTCCGCCGTGATCCGGCTCGCGTTCCCGGGTCCGGAGACACCACCTTGCGCGACCACGTAGGGTCGGACGCCGGTCGGAAAGTCGGACAGAACGGGCGTCTTGCCGACGTGCGGGAGGCGTTGAAACCGGTTAACGAATGGTTCCAGGATGTCGGCAGATCACTGGGCCTGCTGTGGCGACGCTCGCTGCAACTGCGCGTCATCGTCTCGACCCTGACCCTTTCCCTCATCGTCATCACGGTGCTGGGCGTTGTGCTGACCAGCCAGATTACCGACCGGCTGCTCGACGCGAAGATCAACGCGGGGGTCGAGGAGATGGATCGCGTCCGCAACACGGTCGAAACCCAACTGGCGGGGGTCCACGACATCACCAGCCAGCAACAGCGGCTGATCGATGCCCGTGATTCGCTGTCCAACCGGCGCGATTCGAGCCGGACCGGTGGTGCGGCGGGCAGTTTCGATTCGGCGCTGAGCATGATCGGTGGGACCCCGCAGCAGGTGATCACCGCCGGGTCGATCGAGCAGGTGCCCGACGCACTGCGCCGGTTCGTCCAGCGCAACCAGGTCAGCTACCAGTTCGCCACGGTCTCGGACCCGGACGGCTACCACGGTCGTGCGCTCATCATCGGCAGTCCCAGCGCCGAGGTGCCCACGCTGGAGATCTATCTGATCTTCCCGCTGGGCAACGAGGAACGCAGTCTGGCGCTGATGCGCGGGACCATGCTGGTCGGCGGGGTGGTGCTGCTGATCCTGTTGGCCGCCATCACGGCGCTGGTGACCCGGCAGGTGGTGTTGCCGATCCGGTCGGCCGCCCGGATCGCCGGCCGGTTCGCCGACGGCCGGCTCAAGGAACGCATGCTGGTGCGCGGCGACGACGATATCGCCCGGCTGGCGAAAGCGTTCAACGAAATGGCCGAGAGCCTGTCGAACCAGATCAACCAGCTGGAGGAATTCGGCAATCTACAGCGGCGCTTCACCTCCGATGTGAGCCACGAACTGCGTACCCCGCTGACCACGGTGCGGATGGCCGCCGATCTCATCCACGGCAGCAGCGACGATCTCGATCCCGCGCTGGCCCGCAGCGCCGAACTACTGGTCACCGAACTGGACCGGTTCGAAGGCCTGCTCAACGATCTGCTGGAGATCTCGCGGCACGATGCCGGTGTCGCCGAGCTCCAGGTGGAATCGCTGGATGTGCGCATGTGCGTCCGCGCGGCCATCTCCACGGTGCGGCATCTGGCCCGGGACGCCGGGATCGAGGTGGTCATCGATCTCCCCGAGGAGCCGGTGGTCGCCGAGGTCGATCCGCGCCGCGTGGAACGAGTGCTGCGCAATCTTCTCGCCAACGCGATCGACCACAGTGAGGGCAAACCCGTCCTGATCCGGATGCGCGGCGACACCGAAGCCAACGCACTCGCCGTGGTGGTGCGGGATCAGGGTGTCGGTCTGCGGCCGGGGGAGGAGAAACTGGTGTTCAGCAGGTTCTGGCGGTCCGATCCTTCGCGGATGCGCCGGTCCGGTGGGACCGGGCTCGGCTTGTCGATCAGCGTCGAGGACGCCAACCTGCACGACGGCAAACTCGAGGCGTGGGGACGGCCCGGGGTGGGCGCGAGTTTCCGGCTCACCCTGCCGCTGATCCGCGGCCAGAAGCTGGGCAAGAGCCCGCTGCCGCTGGAGCCCGGTATGCGCCGGGCGCCGCGGCGGCCGCACTCCGAGAGCGAGCGGGCCGGCGGCGAACGGGTGGAACTCGGCCCGCCGGTCACCGAAACCGAACCGTGGGCGCCCCTGCCCGCGGCACCCGCCGAGCCGGATACGGGCAGCGCGGACCGGGAATCCCCGGCGCCGGAAGCGCCGGCGACCGGCTCGCCGGACGCCGGTCCGGATTCCGGGCCGTCGGCCCAGGATCCGGATGCCGAACCGGGCGCCGCCGCGCATTCGGAGCCATCCGGCCCGGCCGGTGGCCCGGTGTCCACCGACCGCGGAGACCAGAAGTCATGAGCGCACGCAGGCGGTGGTTCCGGCAGTTGGTGGTGGCGGCCGCGGTGATCGGCCTGGCCGCCACGGGCGGTTGCGCGAATCTGCCCGACTCCTCGCAACCCCAGGCGCTCGGCACGATCAATCAGGAACCGACCGCCGAAGGGCCCCCCGCCCCGACGCAGGGGCGGGACCCGGATCTGCTGCTCCGCGATTTCCTGCAGGCCACCGCCGACCCCGCCGACGGTCATCTCGCCGCCCGTCAGTACATGACCCCCGCCGCGTCGACCCAGTGGAACGATGTCGATTCGACCGTGATCGTGGAGCGCGCGGACACGCTGCGCGAATCGCGTACCGAGAACGAGGCGACCTACGTGCTGCGCGCGCGCAAGGTCGGCGAGCTCTCCGCGGACGGGTCGTACCACGCGGTGGACGGGATCATCGAGAACAAGATCGAGATGACGCGGGTCGACGGCGAATGGCGGATCGACGACCTGCCCGACGGCGTGGTGATGGAGTACAGCGCCTTCACCCAGTCCTATCGGCGGCACGCCCTGTATTTCGTCACCGCCGACGGCCAGCATGTGGCGCCGGATCTGCGCTGGGTCGCGGGGCGCCCGGACGAGCTGGCGCAGCAACTGGTGGCCAAGCTGATCGCGGGCCCGCAGCCGTATATCGCTCCGGTCGTACGCAATTACCTGGCCCCGCCCGTCGCGGTGCGCGGGACCGTCACCAAGGCCAACGGTGATCCGGTCGGCGTCGGTGTGGGCCTGGGCGGGGTGCGGATCGACTTCACCGGGATAGGCGAGCCGAGCCCGCGCGACCGCGAATTGTTCGCGGCCCAAGTGGTGCTCACCCTCGCGGGCGCCGATGTGCTCGGTCCCTACATGCTGCTCGACGACGGCCGGCCGCTGGACGAGCGGTTCGCCGGGAACGGCTGGTCGGTCGCCGATCTGGGGCCGCTCGCCGATTCCGTGCAGCCGGACGCCCTGATCGGACTGCACGCGCTGCGGGAGGGCAAGCTGGTCAAGGTCGAGGACAATCGCGCCCCGGCCCCCGCCCCCGGCTACTTCGGTGAGGTGCAGAACCTGCAGTCGGTGGGTCTGTCGCCGGACGGGAAGCTGGTGGCCGCCGTCGCCGACGCGGGCCGTCAGCCGCCGCAGCCGCAGCGCACGCTGATGGTGGGCAGCTACGGGGGTAACGCGTTCCCGGTCGCGGAGGGCGGGGTCATCACCCGGCCGTCCTGGACCGCCGACGGCAGCGCGGCCTGGGCGGTCATCGACGGAAATCGGGTGATCCGCGCGGTCACCAACCGCGATACCGGCACCGTCTCGGTCCAGGAGGTGGACACCGCCCAGCTGTTCGCCCCGGATTCCGGGCCGACCTTCGAACTGCCGATCACCGAACTGCGAATCTCCCGCAACGGCGTCGGCGCGGTGTTGATCGCCGACGGCAAGGTGTACGTCGCCATGGTGCTGCGCCGGCCGGACGGTACCTTCGCGCTCACCTCACCGCGGCAGATCGCCATGGAACTCAGTACCGCCGCGACCTCGGTCGACTGGTTCAGCGACGATACCGTCATCCTGGCCACCGCCGGCAATGTGGATCCGGTACGGACGGTGAAGATCGACGGCTCCGGAATGGCCTCGCTGGGCGGACGCAACCTCACTCCGCCAGTCCGCCAGGTCACCGCCTCCATCGAACGCCAGTACGTCGCCGATTCCCGCGCGGTACTGGAATTCACCCGCACACCCGAAGGCGGCGACCCCTACTGGCGGGAGGTCCCCGGTCTCGGCGCGGACGCCGTACCGGTGCTGCCCGGCTGATCCCGGCGCCGTGTCGGTGCCCACCGGCACACTGCGCACATGCGGACACTGCTGGATCTGGTCGTACCGCCGGAATGCGGCGGTTGCCGCCGGCCCGGGACACCGTGGTGCGCCGAGTGCGCGCGCAGCGTCTGCGGCCCGCCGATCCGCGTGTATCCCCGAGCCGATCCGGGCGTGCCGTGCTGGGCGCTGAGCCGCTACCGCGGCCCGGCGCGGCAGGCCGTACTGGCGGTCAAAGAACGCAACCGTCGTGATCTCACCGGACCGCTGGGGCTCGCCCTCGCCGCGGGACTCGCCGAGTTGCGGGCCCCGGACCGGCCCCTGATACTTGTACCTTCGCCGAGCCGGCGGACCGCGGCGCGGCGGCGCGGCGGCGACCCGGTCCTGCGATGCGCGCGGATCGCGGCCCGATCGCTGGGCAGTTGCCAGGTTCTGCCATGTCTGCGAGTCTGGTGGGGAGTCCGCGATTCGGCCGGTCTGTCGGCGCGCGAGCGCGACCGCAATCTCCGCGGGCGGGTGAGTGCTGTGCCGCTACCGTCGCATGCGGTGAACGCGCAGGTCGTCCTGGTCGACGACGTATTGACGACAGGTGCCACGGTATCCGCGTGCGCCCGGGCTCTCGTTGCCACAGGGACACGTCCGGATGGCGTATTCGTGACGTGTGCCGGCTGAATCCGGGAAATTTGCGTGAACAGTGGCGAACCTCCGATCCTCGTACTAGCGTCGCGTGCACACACCCGATCCGGGAGTTTGGAGGTGGGCCTCGTACATCATGTGCCGGCCGACTGGATCCGACATGGCCGGCACCGTTTCATCCCGCCGTATGCGACAACAAGTGTGCGGCCGAATCCGGGAGGTACGCGTGACGACTACTTCACGACCTTCAGTTCAGGACACAGCCCAGACGCAGCTGGACGACCAGCTCGACCGACCGCGGGACACCCGGGCGGATATCGTCGTCAAGGGCCGCAATGTCGAGGTTCCCGACCATTTCCGAATCTATGTGTCGGAGAAGCTGTCCCGGCTGGAACGCTTCGATCCATCGATTTTCCTCTTCGACGTGGAACTCTTCCACGAGCGCAACCGTCGTCAACGCAAGAACTGCCAGCGGGTGGAGATCACCGCGCGCGGCAAGGGACCGGTCGTCCGCGCCGAGGCCTGCGCGGACAGTTTCTACGCCGCATTCGAGGGTGTGACCGCCAAACTCGAGAGTCGGCTGCGTCGCACGAAGGACCGCCGCCGCGTCCACTACGGCGAGAAGACTCCGGTCTCGGTACACGACGCCACCGCCGAGCTGGCCGATGACGCGCTGCTCGGCGACCTCTCCGGAATTCCGCACGATCACTCTCCGCACAGCCGGAAACGGTCCGATTTCGCGGCCGATTACCCCGAATACGAGGGGCCCGGGCATATCGTGCGCACCAAGGTGCACTCCGCGATACCGATGACGGTCGACGACGCCCTCTACCAAATGGAGTTGGTGGGCCACGATTTCTTCCTGTTCCAGGACAAGGAAACAGATCGGCCGTCGGTGGTCTATCGCCGGCATGCCTTCGACTACGGCCTGATCAGACTCGCCTAGCCGACAGCTCGGCCGACCGGTCCGCACGACGGGCCGGTCGGCTTCATTGTTCCCGGCTCGCGGGGGTGTACCGCTCTTCGTGGACCGCGGCGTGTAGCGGACGCCGCTCACGCCAGCCGAACCGTTCCAGGTCCGGCACCTGCTGGAATTCGGCCACCGGGCCGATACAGAGCCAGGCGACCGGCCGGACACCCCCGGGCAGATCCATCAGGTCGGCGAGGAAGGCCTCGTCGTAGAACGACACCCATCCCACCCCCACCCGCTCGGCGGTAGCCGCCAGCCAAAGGTTCTGGATCGCGAGGATTGTGGAGTACAAACCGGTTTCGGGTACCGTCGCCCGGCCCAGTACCTGCGGCCCTCCCCGCGCGTCGTCGTGGACGACCACGATGCCGGTGCCGCTCTCCTCGATCCCTTCGATTTTGATGGGCGCGAATGTCCGCGCCCGGTCGGCAGACAGCGAACGTGCGAAGTCGCGCCGCCGCTCGGCCACATGGGCAGCGAACGTCCGCAAGGTCGCCCGATCACGGATGATCACGAAATCCCAGGGCTGCGAATTACCGACGCTGGGGGCGCAGTGCGCCGCTCCGAGGATCCGCCACAGTGTGGTGTCGTCGATGGGTTCCCCGGTGAACTCCGCCCGCACATCCCGGCGGGTCCGGATGGCTTCGTAAACGCTCATCTCCGCTGCACACACAGCACTATTGTTCTATCCGGCCTCCGGTGGCAGGGGTCGGGGCCGTGCTTGTCGGCGCCGCCTTCGGCGTCGC
>NZ_BDCU01000065.1 GCF_001618425.1 Nocardia fusca NBRC 14340 | reverse complement strand
GGGCCTCGACCCTTTGTGGGCCTCGCTGAACTCGGCACCGAGAGGGTGCGGCTGTCCGCGGTGACCAGGTGATCAGGTGAGCACGTGGAGTTTGCCGAGTGTTCGGGGCTCGCTGGAGCCATGGGAGCTTATGCCCGGTCGTAGGTGGGGAGCCGGGTGCGGCGGGATCGTAGGGTGGGCCGAAGCTCAGGCCTGCGATCCCGCCGCCGGAAAATCAGCCCGCCAGGGCGACCGAGCGGCGGCGGAGCCGGCGGCGGCCTTCGGCGATCGCCGTGCGCAGGCCCCGGCGCTTTCCGGTGATGGGATCGACCGTGGACACCGCCTGCCCGTTGAATTTCCGTTCCGAGGCGGTCTCGGGGGCGTCGTCGGCGGTGTGGCGAAGGTATTTGTTGGGCAGCGACAGTTTCAGGATGGTGCGCCAGGCTTTGAAGTACTGCACCGGCAGCGAGCCGGTGGTGTACGGCAGGTCGTATTTGTCGCACAGTTCGCGCACCCGCACCGCGACCTCGGCGTAGCGGTTACTGGGCAGATCGGGGAAGAGGTGGTGCTCGATCTGGTGGCTGAGATTGCCGGTCATGAAGTGCATGAGCTTGCCGCCGGAGATATTGGCGCTGCCCAGCATCTGCCGCAGGTACCACTGGGCCTGGGATTCGTTGTCGATATCGGCCCTGGTGAATTTTTCGGCGCCGTCGGGGAAGTGGCCGCAGAAGATGACCGCGTTGGACCAGACATTGCGGATCACGTTCGCCGTGAGATTGGCGGTCAGGGTGTGGAAGAACGAGGGCCCGGTCAATAGCGGGTAGACGACGTAGTCCTTCACCGCCTGCTTCTTGACCTTGGCCACGACCTCGTCGACCTTACGGTCGAATTCCGCCCGTTCTGGGCTTCCCGGCTTGAATTTCCCGGCAGCCAGTTTCCCGAGTTCGAGGTGCTGGATCGCGACGCCGTATTCGAACAGCGACTGCAGCACCAGGTTGTAGACCGGGTTACCGATGTTGAACGGCTTCCAGCGCTGATCACGCGTGACCCGCAGCAGGCCGTAGCCGATATCGTCGTCCATTCCCAGGACGTTGGTGTACTTGTGGTGCAGGTAGTTGTGGGTGTGCTTCCAGTGTTTGGACGGGCCCGCGTTGTCCCATTCCCAGTGAGTGGAGTGGATCTCCGGATCGTTCATCCAGTCCCATTGACCGTGCATCACATTGTGCCCGATCTCCATGTTCTCGATGATCTTGGCGGTGCCCAGCAACGCCACGCCGGCCAGCCAGGCCGGGGGCAGGAAACTGGCGAACAGGACCGTCCGGCCGCTGATCTCGAGCGCACGCTGGAGCCTGATGACATTGCGAATGTATCGGGCGTCGCGCTCGCCTCGGGTCGATTCGATGTCCCGGCGAATCGCATCGAACTCGGCTCCGAGAGCCTCCACATCCGCCTCGGTGAGATGCGCGTATTCCTTGACATCCGAGATAGCCATGGCGGCTACCCTACCGTAAGTTACGTCACCGTAGGTTTGGAGATTCACGTAAAAAATGTGGTGTGCGCCCTATTGCACGTCCCAAAGCCTGATGATAGACCGGGCGAAACGCCGCAATTGTGCGTCACATTTGGGACTCGGTGTGGATGATCGCCTGGCATGGCGGTCGTGTTACGCCCCACGCGATTATTCGAACGCGCCGCTCAGGCCGAGTACGAACGCTGCGATCTGCGCAGCGCGTGCCGGGCTCGCCGGAGCAGATCCTGCTCCTGCCGGGCCTTGGCCCGCAGGGTCCGCTCGGCGCTGCGCAGCATTTCCTTTTCCTGCTCGGCTTTGGCGCGCAGCGCGATTTTCGCCTCGTGCAACGCCGAGCGCAGGCCGCGACGCTTTCCGGTCGCCGGGTCGATACTCCACGGCCGGTTCTCCGGCCCGGCGTGCACGGTGAGTCCGGCGAACTTGCGTTCGGAAGAGGTCTCCGGCGCATCGTCGGCGGTACGCCGTAGGAATCGGTCGGGCAGGGCCAGTTTGTGAATGGTGCGGAAGGCGAGCAGGTATTGCTTGCTCAGGGATCCCGTCGTATACGGCAGATCGTATTTCTCGCAGAGCTGGCGCACTCGACGGGCGATCTCCGGATAACGGTTGCTCGGTAGATCAGGGAACATGTGATGCTCGATCTGATGGCTCAGATGGCCGCTCATGAAGCCCATTACCGGGCCGGCGGTGAAGTTGGCACTGCCCAGCATCTGCCGGAGATACCATTCCCCGCCGGTCTCGTTCGTCAACTGCTCCGGCGAGAACTTCTCCGCACCGTCCGGAAAGTGCCCGCAGAAGATCACCACGTTCGACCAGATATTGCGGATCAGGTTCGCGGCGATGTTGGCCGCGAGTGTGTACTTGAAATTCTTGCCGGTCAGCGCCGGGTAGATCAAGAAGTCCTTGCCCAGCTGCCGGGACGCCTTACGGACGAATTCGACGTTGTGCCGGGACGACTCCCAGGGGCCCACCTCCGCGTGGTCACGCTGGATCTTCCAATCGTGCAGAGCGATGCCCCAGTCGAACATCGATGCCAGCAGAAGATAGGACACCGGCTGCGCCAGATGGATCGGCCGCCATTGGTTGTCCCTGGTCATACGGAGGAAATTGAAACCGAGATCCTCGTCCATGCCGAGGATGTTGGTGTAGGTGTGGTGTGTGTAGTTGTGCGCGGTCTGCCACTGCCTGGAGGGGCCCGTCATATCCCATTCCCAGGTGGTGGAATGGATCTCCGGATCGTTCATCCAGTCCCATTGCCCGTGGCTGATGTTGTGACCGAGCTCCATGTTCTCGATGATCTTGGCCAGCGAGAGAAGGGCGGTCCCGGACAGCCAGGCCCACCGGTTCCGGCTGCCGACCAGCACCAGACGGCCGACGATCTCGAGTCCGCGCTGCGCGGCGATGGTGCGCCGGATGTACCGGGCATCCCGTTCGCCCAGGGACTGCTCGACCTCCCGGCGGACGGTGTCGAGTTCCTTCCCCAGCGTCTCGACATCCTCGGCCGTGAGGTGGGCATAAGCTCTGATGTCGGTGATTGCCACCGGCGTCCCTTCTGTAAGCGCTGTCTGCGAAGACGAGAGCGGGATAGGCGGTATCCCCGCCCTCGGTCCGGCCGTGTGAGTTCTTATGCTGACACACCGTTCACCCGGCCGGTCTGTGTTCACGCTGGGTCGGATACGGATAGCGGGTTCCGTGATCTCCCCGGACCCGGAGAGCGACCTGCGGTTCACGTCGAGCGTACCTGCGGGAGGCAGGCTGCAGAGTGAACCGTATCGATCACACCTCGAGTGTGCAGTCACCCGCCGCGGCGGAGATGCACGTCTGAACCTTCTCTCCTTCGAACCGCTCCATGCCGTTGCGTAGATCGCGGGCATGTCCCGAACTCAAGGTGACCACACAGGTCTGGCAGATACCCATCCGGCAGCCGAACGGCAGCTGAACACCGGCGGATTCACCGGCTTCCAGCAGGGTGGTGGCGCCGTCCACGGTGACCGTGCGGCCGCTCTTGCCGAAGGTGACGGTGCCGCCCTCGGTAGTCGCGGATCGCTCCACCTCGAACCGTTCCACGTGCAGCGCCGATTCGAGACCGGCCTGCTGCCAGTGCTTCTCGACCTCGTCGAGCATGCCCAGCGGGCCGCACGCCCAGGCCTGGCGCTCCCGCCAATCGGGATAGAGCTCGTCCAGGGCGGAAGTGGCGAATTTGCCCTTCTCGCCGGTGAGGTGGATGTGGGAGACGAATCCGGGATGTCGCGCGTGCAGTGCGTCGAGTTCGGCGGCGAATATCACGTCCTCGGCGGTCCGCGCCGAATGGATGTGCACCACATCGGTCACCGCGTCACGGCGATCGAGGGCGCGCAGCATCGACATGACCGGGGTGATGCCGGAGCCGGCGGTCAGGAACAGGACCTTCGGCGGCGGCGGGGACGGCAGCACGAACGCGCCCTGCGGGGCGGCCAGCCGGACGATCGTCCCGGCCGACACCCCGTTGACCAGGTGGCTGGACAGGAAACCCTCCGGCATCGCCTTCACCGTGATGGCGATGACCTTCTTGCCGTAGCGGGGGTCGTCCCAGTCGGGCGGGCTGGTGAGCGAATAGGACCGCCAGTGCCAGCGCCCCTCCACCAGGATCCCGATACCGATGTACTGCCCGGGTTCGTACCGGAAGTCGAAGCCCCAGCCGGGTTTGATCACCAGCGTCGCCGAATCGGCGGTTTCCTTACGGACGTCGACGATCCGCCCGCGCAGTTCCCGCGCCGACCACAACGGGTTGGCCAGGTGTAGATAGTCGTCGGGCAGCAGGGGCGTGGTGACCCGTGCCACCGCCCCTCGCAGCAGATTCAGTTTGCCGCCGCGTTCGGCGATACCGGCCGCCGGCGCCTCCAGCCAGTTCTTGACACCGCGCACCGTCATTGCGTTCGGTTTCCTGCCCATTTGCGCTGTTCGTCTCCTGTGTTCTCCGCGCCCGGGGCGCGCCGTGGCACCAGGTTACGGCATCGTAGGTTGTGGCGGGAGCCCAGGTGAACGGCACCCGCCGACCCGGTTGCGGCTCACAGCGAGCAGCCGCGCCGGCGGTCCCCGGTCACAAGCGTGGGCTCAGAGCAGCTCGACGAGGAACGGTAGTTCCTGGGTGGCGTACCAGGCCAGCTGATGGTCCTCGGCGTCGCCCAGTACGAACTCGGCGTCCTCGTCACCGAGGTCGGCGGCATCGACATTGTCGACCGCCTCGGCCACCGCCGGTTCGGCTTCGGCGAGGTCCAGATGAACCGACGCGATCCGCTCGTACTCGATCGGTCCGTCCAGCTTCACCACCGCGTCGTCCAGGTCCGGGCGCAGGGTCGCGCCCTCCACATCCACCGCGATCACCGCGCGGCGGTACATCGGGGTGGTGGAACCGTGGACCTCCTCGGCCAGCAGCCGCAGTGCCGCCCGCGCGGCCTCGGCCATGGCGACCTCGGCCAGTTCTTCGTCATCGCCCGAGGCATAGGCCTCGCGGAGCGTGGGCGTGAGCGCGAAAGCCGTCCCGCCGACCGCGTGCAGTACGCGTTTGTCCACGAGCTCGCGCAGCATCGGCACGGTGGCCGGCACGTACACGCGCATGGTCTTGCGGTCAGAGGCAGGCACCGAGTAACTCCTCCATCGATTCGGGCACCGACGCGGCCAGAACCCCGATATCGGCCATCGCCTCGCGGTCGGCGTTGAGTCCGTAGCAGACCCGCCCGTCATAGGACGTGATCCCGATACTCGTCGCCTGGTTGCGCAGCAGTGGTGAAACCGGGTACATCTCCAGCATCCGCGCACCGCCGACGAACATCGGCGTCTGCGGGCCCGGCGCGTTGGTGATCACCAGATTGAACGTATGGTCTGCGAACGTACTCGCCGCCCGCACACTCATCGCGTGCAGGCTGGCCGGAGCGAAACCGGCGAGGTGCACCAGGGTCGCGGCCCGCACGCCGTGCCGGCCGCGGGCGTCCTCCGCGGTGGCATGGGCGATATGGGACAGCCGCATGACCGGACTGGGCTCGCCGACCGGCAGGTCGATCAGGAACGGGCTGATCCCGCTGGGCAGGGTGCGCCCGGTGCCCGGTTCCCCGCTGTAGCCCGACATCGGCACGACCGCGCGCAGCACGCTCGATTCGGTCAGGCCCTTGTTCCGCGACAGCAGCCAGTTGCGCAGCGCACCGGTGACCACGGCCAGCACGACATCGTTGATCGTGCAGCCGACCTGCTGGTGCACCCGTCTGTAGTCGTCGAGCTCGGTGACCGCGACAGTGAATCTGCGCTGGCGGGAGGTGCGCGCATTGATGGGGCTGTCCGGCATGCTGCTGGTCGCGGACCGCACCGCCGATACCGCGCCGCCCAGTGTGCGGCTCGCCGTGCCGATCAGCCCGGCGGTACCCGCTCCGACCTCCTGCAGGACTTCCACTGCCGAACCGGGCTGGGCCACCAGATGCCCGAGCGTGCCCAGCAGAAGATTCGCGTCGCTGGGTTCTCGGCCCGGTAGCCATGCGTCGTCGGCGACCTCCCGGGGGGACTCGGCATCGTCCACGATGACGTGCCCGATCTCCAGCGCGGCGTGTCCGTCCACCAGGGCGGCGTGGGATTTTGTGTAGATCGCGCATCGACCGCCGCTCAATCCCTCTATCAGGTACATCTCCCACAGCGGGCGGCCGGGGTCCAGCTGGCGCGAACCGAGCCGGGCGACCAGTTCGAAGAGCTGCTCGTCGCTGCCCGGCGACGGTAGCGCGGAACGCCGTAGGTGGTAGGTGAGATCGAAATGACTGTGCTCGACCCAGACCGGCCGGCCCAGCGACAGCGGGATCTCGCGCACCCTGCGTCGATAGCGGGGCACCAGAGGCAGACGGGACTCCACCAGATCGACCAGGCCCTGGTAGTCGATGATGCGCCCGCCGTCGTCGCCCGTGTTGTCGAGAACGGCCAGCGACCCGATGTGTACCGGGTGGGTAGTCGATTCCAGCCGGAAGAAGTCCGCGTCCTGCGGTGTCAGCTTCGCTATCACCCTGGCGTCTGCCCCTTTCAGAGTCCGGAATCCGGTCTCCATTGTGACCAGGTGGTACCTGTTCCCGCACCATTGTGTGTGATATTCCGATATGTAATTCGAAGGCTTGCGCGCGAGCTCGGGGTGATATAGCCGGCGCGGGCCCCGACCGGCCGCCGAATGTCGGACGAGGCACACGCGCCGGGTACGCGGCGGCGCCTACCATGGGAGCCGCATTACCATGAAGCAAGCTGCGGCTACGCGGCCCGTCGCCGGGCCGCGCGCCGCCGACATCGGAGCCGAAACCGACCCAGAGGACTGACGAGACTCGTGCCTGCGCTGACACTGACGAGGTTGCTACGTTTTGGTGAGGGTCGCATGGTCAAGCGCCTCTCCCATCTCGCCGACGAGGTGATCGGGCTCGAGGGCGACTACGAGGACCTCACCGATACCGAGCTGCGCGCCAAGACCGACGAATTCCGCGAGCGCTATGCCGATGGTGAATCGCTGGACGACCTGCTGCTCGAGGCTTTCGCGGTGGCGCGCGAGGCCTCGTGGCGGGTCCTGCAGCAGAAGCACTACAAAGTGCAGATCATGGGTGGCGCGGCGCTGCACCTGGGCAATATCGCCGAGATGAAGACCGGTGAGGGCAAAACCCTGACCTCGGTGCTGCCGGCCTACCTGAACGCGATCGGCGGCGACGGCGTGCACATCGTCACCACCAACGACTACCTGGCCAAACGTGACTCCGAGTGGATGGGCCGGGTGCACCGGTTCCTGGGTCTCGAGGTGGGCGCGATCCTGGCCGGTATGACGCCGCCGCAGCGGCGCGCGGCCTACGCCGCCGATATCACCTACGGCACGAACAACGAATTCGGCTTCGACTATCTGCGCGACAATATGACGCATTCGCTGGACGATCTGGTTCAGCGTGGCCACAATTTCGCTGTGGTCGACGAGGTCGACTCGATTCTGATCGACGAGGCGCGTACTCCGCTCATCATCTCCGGCCCCGCCGACGCCTCCAGCAAGTGGTATGCCGAATTCGCCCGAATCGCACCGCTTCTCAAAAAAGATCTCCACTACGAGGTCGATATCAAGAAACGCACCATCGGCGTGCACGAAGCGGGTGTGGAATTCGTCGAGGACCAGCTCGGTATCGACAATCTCTACGAGGCCGCCAACTCCCCGCTGGTGAGTTACCTGAACAACGCCGTCAAGGCCAAGGAGCTCTACACCCGCGACAAGGACTACATCGTTCGCGACGGTGAGGTGATCATCGTCGACGAGTTCACCGGGCGCATCCTGGTCGGCCGCCGCTACAACGAGGGCATGCACCAGGCGATCGAGGCCAAGGAAGGGGTCGAGATCCAGCCGGAGAACCAGACCCTGGCCACCATCACGCTGCAGAACTACTTCCGCCTCTACGACAAACTCTCCGGTATGACCGGTACCGCCGAGACCGAGGCGGCCGAGCTGCACCAGATCTACAACCTGGGCGTCATCCCGATCCCGACCAACAAGCCGCCGGTCCGTATCGACCAGGCCGATCTCATCTACAAGACCGAAGAGGCGAAGTTCAACGCCGTGGTCGACGACGTGGTGGAACGCCACCAGGCGGGGCAGCCGGTGCTGATCGGTACCACCAGCGTGGATCGTTCGGAGTATCTGTCCAAGCAGCTCACCAAGCGCGGTGTCCCGCACAATGTGCTGAACGCGAAGTTCCACGAGAAGGAAGCGCAGATCATCGCGGAGGCGGGCCGGCCCGGCACGGTGACCGTCGCGACGAATATGGCCGGCCGCGGTACCGATATCGTGCTCGGCGGTAACCCCGACATCATCACCGACACCCTGCTGCGCCAGCAGGGCCTGGACCCGGTGAACACCCCCGAGGAATACCAGGCCAACTGGTTCCACGCGCTGGAGAAGGTGAAGAAGCAGGTCGCCGAGGATGCCGAGGCGGTGAAGGAGGCCGGCGGTCTCTACGTGCTCGGTACCGAGCGCCACGACTCCCGCCGTATCGACAACCAGCTGCGCGGCCGGTCCGGCCGCCAGGGCGACCCGGGTGAGTCGCGGTTCTACCTGTCGCTCGGCGACGAGCTCATGCGCCGTTTCAACGGCGCGGCGCTGGAGTCGATCATGACCCGGCTCAACCTGCCCGATGATGTCCCGATCGAGGCGAAGATGGTCTCCAAGGCCATCAAGAGCGCGCAGACCCAGGTCGAGCAGCAGAACTTCGAGATCCGCAAGAACGTGCTCAAGTACGACGAGGTGATGAACCAGCAGCGCACCGTCATCTACAACGAGCGCAACCAGATCCTGCGCGGCGAGGATATGGAGGGCCAGGTCCAGAGCATGATCACCGACGTGATCACCGCCTACGTGGACGGCGCCACCGCCGAGGGCTATGTGGAGGATTGGGATCTGGACAAGTTGTGGGGCGCACTGAAAACGCTCTACCCGATCAGCCTGAACCACCGCGACATCACCGGTGAGACCGAGGTCGGCGAGGCCGGGGAGATCACCCGCGAGGATCTGCTCGAAACCCTCCTCGACGACGCGCACGCCGCCTACGAGCAGCGCGAAGCCGAGATCGACGGCCTGGCGGGCGAGGGCAGTATGCGCACCCTGGAACGTCAGGTGATGTTGTCGGTGCTGGACCGGAAGTGGCGCGAGCATCTCTACGAGATGGACTACCTGAAGGAAGGTATCGGCCTGCGCGCGATGGCCCAGCGCGATCCGCTGGTGGAATATCAGCGCGAGGGTTTCGATATGTTCGCCAACATGCTGGAGGGGTTGAAGGAGGACGCCGTCGGCATCCTGTTCAACGTCCAGGTGGAGGTCCAGCAGCCGCAACCCGACGGCGTCCAGGTGGACCCGGGTCTGCGGTCCCCGATCGGTTCGCAGCCGGTGCCGCCGGAGAGCCAGTACCCCACCGAGAAGCTGCCGATCCTCAACGGTGCGCCGCCGGCACTGCGCGCCCGCGGTATCGACGATTCGGGCCCGCGGGGTCTGAGCTATTCGGGTCCGGACGAGGGCGGCCGCACCGCGGTGCACAGCGACGCGGAGGAGTACGGCGGCTCCGATGCGCCGACCCAGGGCACCCGGCGGGAACGCCGCGAGGCGGCCCGGGCGCAGACGAAACAGGGCCGGGGCCCCAAGACGCGTCGTAAGCACTGATCTCGAAATCGACGGCGCCCGCCCGGTATACCGGGCGGGCGCCGTCGTGTCGGAGGAGTATCCGGAATGCCGCGTCCGCTCAGGTCATCACGGTGTGCTGCGGGCAGTAGGCGCCGACCGCGGCTTCCAGGAACAAGTAGGGGTATTCCACGAACGGCCGTGCTTCCTCGGCGAGGTAGGTGCGGGTCGCCGGGGTGTTGCCGGAGCTGCCGAGGTAATCGCACTGGGCGTGTGCGAGGGCGATCGCCGCATCCTGGAGCTGGCGGGTCTCGTCGTCGAAGGCGCTGGCGCGGAGGAATTCTCGGTCGGTGAAGGGTAGCTGTGCGACGGAATCGTCCTTGCCCGCCGGGCTGTGCACACCCGCCGATCCCGGGCGCGAGACGCCGGGTGGGTGTGCCGAGGCACTGGAGAAGCTGCCGAACACGAGCGCGGCGGTGACCGCGCCGATGGCCAGAATTTTGAGCATCGTTCCTTCTGTGTTCGTTGATGCGGGACGGAATGATGAAGCAGCGGGGCCGCCACGAGGGCTCGGCCCCGGACTGTCGCGCCGACGTCTCGAGGCCGTCTCGGCCGAATAACTTCGGTGCGCGCCGCATATTAACGCGGTGGGAAGCCGGCGGTTTGCTGATTCGCCGTGCGTCGCCGAACATCCCATCAATTTGCCTGATCGTATTCCGCGAATATGCGTTGGCCGGGCGTGTTCTGGGGGCCGCGCGGAACCCGGCGCCGGGCGCGATAGTGGGCGCGAGTTTGGACTCGCCTCGAGGCAAAGGGTTCGCAGCCGCGCTCGCGGACCGCACGATAGCCGGGCAGCGCAACCACATCACAAGGGACAGAACCCATGCCAGTACGCCAGGATACGACACGGAGCCACCGACGGCCGCGGGCCGTCGCGTGCGTCGCGGCGGTCACCGCCCTGCTGATGCTGCTGTGTGCGTGCGGTGCGGGCGGTGAGGCCGCCGAAACGGCCGACGGGAAGACCATCCTGCGTTATCAGGGCTGGGCCGGGAAGGTGGGATTCCACGAACTGGCCGCCGACCTGGGCTACTACGACAAGATTCAGCTGGAGTGGGTCGGCGATACCACCAGCGGTCCGCAGGACATCCAGTCGGCGGCCACCGGGGACATCGAGTTCGGGTCGGCGTTCAACGGAGCCGTCGTCAAGCTCAACGCGGCCGGTGCACCCATCACCTCGGTGCTCAGCTCCTACGGTGCCGACGCGCACGAATACACCGGCTACTACGTACTGGAGAACAGCCCGATCCGGTCGGCCCGCGACCTGATCGGCAAGAAGATCGGGATGAACACTCTCGGCGCGCATCATGAATTCCTCACCCGCGAATGGCTGGCCCAGCAGGGACTCACCCCGGACGAGATCAAATCGGTACAGCTGGTGGTGGTACCGCCGGTGAACACCGAGCAGGCGCTGCGTGAGGGACAGATCGACGTCGGCACGTTGAATTCGATCCAGCGGGAGAGCGCCCTGGAACGGGGTGGTATCCGGGCCCTGTTCACCGACCGGGATCTGTTCGGCGCGTTCAGTTACGGCACGTATGTGATGCGCGACGATTTCATCGCCGCCAACCCCGAGGCGGTACGCGATTTCGTTCAGGGCACCGCGCGGGCCATCCGCTGGACCCAGGTCCATCCGCGAGAAGAAGTGGTGGCCCGCTTCCTGGACATCATCCACAAGCGGGGCCGCACGGAGAGCGCCGAACCCGTGAAGTACTGGCGCAGTTCCGGGATCCCGGTACCGGGCGCGGTGATCGCCGAACGGGAACTGCAGATCTGGATCGACTGGCTGGTCCGCAACGGCGAACTCGACGACGACGCGCCGGCGGCCCGCGACCTCTACACCAACGAGTACAACCCGTACGCCAACGGCACCTTCCCCGCCGACGGTGGCCCCGACGGACAAGCATTGGCCGGTGAGAAATGAGCACTGCACCCAAACTCCGCCTGGATCAGGTGACCAAGAGGTTCCCGATCCGAGGCCGGAAAGCCGAACTGACCGCGGTCGAAAACATCACCCTCGACCTCGCCGCCGGCGAGTTCCTGGTGCTCGTCGGACCCAGCGGTTGCGGTAAATCCACGCTGCTCGACCTGCTCGGCGGCCTGAGTACCCCCACCTCCGGGCAGATCCTGCTCGACGGCACGCCGATCACCGGGCCCGGCCTGGACCGCGGGATCGTCTTCCAGCAGTACGCGTTGCTGCCCTGGCGCAGCGCCCGCCGCAATATCGAATTCGGGCTCGAGGCCAAAGGCGTGCCCCGCGCGCAGCGGCGCGAGCGTGCCGAGCACTACCTCGAACTCGTCGGCCTGGCCGGTTTCGCCGACCGCTACCCGCACGAACTGTCCGGCGGTATGAAACAGCGCGTCGCGATCGCCCGCAGTCTGGCCTTCGATCCCGAAGTACTGCTGATGGACGAACCGTTCGCCGCACTGGACGCGCAGACGCGGGAATCGCTGCAGGACGAACTGCTGCGGATCTGGGAGCGCACCGGTAAGACGATCCTGTTCATCACCCACGGCATCGACGAAGCGATCTATCTGGGTCAGCGGGTAGCGGTGCTGACCTCCCGGCCCGGCCGGGTCAAAACGGTGGTCGACGTCGACATCGACCGCACCGCCGAGGACATCCGCTCCGGCGAGGAGTTCCGTGCTCTTCGCCACCGGATCTGGTCCCTGCTGCACGACGAGGTCGAACGCGCCCACTCGCTCGAACTCGCCGATATCTCGACGACCGAAGAGGTTCAGCATGTCTAGCGCACTCGTCACCGGCACCTTCGACGCGCCGCGCACCGCCGGGCCCGAGCCCGCACTCGCCCGGCCCACCGCACCGGCGAACACCCCGGCCCGCCGGCCGGTGCAGTGGCTGGCGGGGCTGGCCTGGCGGGTGACGAAACCGTCGATCGCGATCCTGGCCTTCCTGGCACTCTGGGAGATCGCGCCCCGGGTGGGTCTGGTCGACAAGGTCTTCCTGCCGCCGTTCACCGAGGTCGCCGCGACCTTCTTCGAGCTGATCGGTAACGGGCAGCTCTGGGAACACGTATCGACCAGTCTGTCCCGCGCGCTCACCGGGTTCGTGATCGCGGTGGCGATCGCGGTCCCGCTGGGGGTCGCGATCGCCTGGTACCGGCCGGTGGCCGATTTCCTCAACCCGGTCCTCGAACTGTTCCGCAACACCGCGGCGCTGGCGCTGCTGCCGGTCTTCATTCTCGTCCTGGGAATCGGTGAGACCTCGAAAGTGGCGCTGGTGATCTACGCCTGCACCTTCCCGATCCTGCTCAACACCATCTCCGGGGTGCGCACGGTCGATCCGCTGCTCGTCAAATCCGCGCGTTCCCTGGGCTTCTCCCAGATCGCGCTGGTGTACAAGGTGGTGCTGCCGGCGGCGGTACCGACCATCTTCACCGGCCTGCGGATGGCCGCGGCGTCCTCGATCCTGGTGCTCATCGCGGCCGAGATGGTCGGCGCGAAAGCCGGGCTCGGGTACCTGATCACCGCCGCGCAGCTGAACTTCCAGATTCCCGATATGTACGCGGGGATCATCGCCATCGCGCTGGTCGGCCTGATCTTCAACGTGATCCTCGTGTTCGTCGAGCGTCGGCTGTCCAGCTGGCGCGTAGCTCTCTAGACAGGTAGTGATGTCGAACCAACTCCACCTCAACGCGTTCCTCATGGGTGTCGGCCACCACGAAGCGGCCTGGCGGCATCCGCGGACCGAGGCGCGCAATGTGCTGCGGGTCGGCCATTTCCAGGAGCTCGCGCGGATCGCCGAACGCGGCAAACTCGATTCGGTGTTCTTCGCCGACGGCCTCGCGGTGGGTCCGCGGATCGAACGCAACACCCAGGCGGTGTTCGAACCGATCACCCTGCTGTCGGCGATGGCGGTGGTGACCGAGCGGGTCGGACTCATCGCCACCGCCTCCACCGGTTACAACGAGCCCTACAACCTCGCCCGGAAATTCGCCTCGCTCGATCAGATCAGCGGTGGGCGGGCCGGATGGAACATCGTCACCTCCGGGACCGCCGACGAAGCCGCCAATTTCGGCTACGACCAGGTGCCCGACCACGACGGCCGGTATGAGCGGGCAGCGGAGTTCGTCGATGCCGCGACGGCGCTGTGGGACTCCTGGGAGGACGACGCCGTGGTGCTCGACGCCGAGACGGGGGTCTTCGCCGATCCGTCGAAGGTGCACACGATCGACCACCACGGGGACCGCTTCCAGGTGCGCGGCCCGCTCAATGTGCCGCGGTCGGCGCAGGGACGCCCGCTGCTCGTGCAGGCCGGTTCCTCGACCAGCGGTAAGGATTTCGCCGGTCGCTACGCGGAGGCCGTTTTCACCGCGCAACGCTCCATCCCGGAGGGCCGGGAGTTCTATCGCGAGGTGAAGGCGCTGGCCGCCGGCCACGGTCGCGATCCCGGCGACGTGCTGATCCTGCCCGGGATCGTGCCGTTCATCGCCGAGACCGAGGAGGCCGCGAAGCGGCTCGAGCAGGAGTTCACCGATCTGATCTCCCCGGAGTACTCGCTGCGCCAGCTCTCCCAGATGCTCGGTCTGGACCTCACCGACCATCCCCTCGACGCGCCGCTGCCGCCGCTGCCCCCGATCGAGCAGATCCGCGGTAACCAGAGCCGCTACCAGCTTGTCAAGGATCTGGCCGCCCGGGAGTCGCTGACCGTGCGCTCGCTCATCGCCGCGCTCGGCGGCGGCCGCGGACATCGCACCATCGCCGGGACACCGGAACAGATCGCCGACGATCTGCAGGCCTGGTTCGAGGCGGGCGCCGCGGACGGCTTCAATGTGATGCCCCCGTACCTGCCCGGCGGCCTCATCGATTTCGTAGACCAGGTGGTCCCGATCCTGCAGACCCGTGGCCTGTTCCGCACGGAGTACACCGAGCGCACGCTGCGCGGGCACTACGGGCTCGGCCGCCATACGGGCCGGTTCGCCCCGGTCGCGGCCGCGGCGGGCGCCTGGCAACACGGCGGGGGCGCCCGGTAGCGCTGCGGCGGGCGTGCAGCGGCGCCCGCAACAGGCAACCGCCGAGCCGGCCCGGTGGTCGGGCTCGCCCACCACTCGTCGGCGGGCGTCGGTTTCGCCGGCGCGCGGGTGGCCGGACGCAGGGCTCCGTCGTCCGGGTTCGACGCGTAGCCGCGCCGGCCCCGTGGCCGAGACGCAGCGCAGGTACGGTCAGCGCGCGGCGGCGCGGACGAGTTCGAGCAGTTCGTTCTCGTCCAGATCGATGCGCCGGGCGGCGTCCACGAGTTGCCGGGCGAGTTCGATCACCACCGCCCGCCCATCCGGTGTCCCGGCGCGGACCGTGGCGCCGCGCCCGCGGCGCAGTTCGATCAGCCCTTCGTCGCGTAACCGCTGATAACCCGCGAGCACGGTATGGATACTCACGTCCAGCGACGCCGCGAGTTCCCGGGCGCCGGGCAGCCGGATTCCGGCGGGCGCGTCACCGTCGGCGATCGCCCGCCGGACACAGGCCGCGATCTGGTCGGCCAGCGGCTCGGGCCGCGCCGGGTCCACACGGATCAGCACCGGGTTCGGTCCGCCCGTGCGACGACACCGGCCAGGACACCCGCACCCGTGCCGGCGTCGTCGACCGAGACCACGAACCGGCGCCCCGAGCGGCGGGTCACCACGATGCCGGGTCCGGCGCGCAGCACCACGGCCGTGGCCCCCGGGATCATCCGGATGCCGTACCCGCCGTACTGGAGGGGCGAGATGTCGTCGGCCGATACCTCCGTGATGTCGCCGGCCCGCAGCCGCCATCGTGGCCAGCCCAGCACGCCGGTCCCCACGGTGAGGCCGCGCTGATCCACCACCACCCGCAGCAACGCCAGTTGCGCGAGCAGTACTCCGGTGAGCGCCAGCAGTGCCCCGGCCAGCGGCTGGGCGACGAATCCGACCACCACTCCCATGAGTACGGCGACCACAGCGGTCAACAGCATCCACGGTGACACCGCCCGCCGCGACCAGCTGACCCGTTCGGTGCGGCCGAGGGCGAGGGGTTCGGCCGGTGCCGGACCCGGTGTCACCGGGCTCGCCGGTGCGGCGAGCCAGCCTGGTCCGCACCGGCTCGCCGAGGTGCACGCAGGTGCGGTGAGTTCTTCATGGCGGCCCCGACCGAGCTTCGATGTCGACGGACCGGGCGGCCGCGGCGAGGGCCGGAATCAGCGCCGGTGCCCGACCGCGGGAAGGATGGCCTGGTCGACGATATCGGCGAGAATTCGATCGCCGGGCAGTTCGCCCGCGTCGAGGGCGAACTTCAGGACGAGGGCCTCGCCGATATCGACGACAACGGGGGTGAGCAGGTCCGGGTCGATACGGCCGGCGTCCGCGTAATGTCGCAACACGGTACTGGTGAAGCGTCCGCCCTTCGGCTCGAACACCTGGGCGTAAATGGATTCGGCCAGTTCCGGATAGCGCTCGCGTTCGGCGAGAATCGCGCCGGTGGCGCGGGCGGTGGGGGTCGCCAGCCAGGACACCATCAGCCGAAGGGCCTCGATCAGATCGTGCCGCAGATCGTCGGTCGGGGCGGGTGTGGGCCGCTCCTGCGGGAATTCGTTTCGCAACGCATCCAGCAGTACCGTCTGCGGGCTGTCCCAGCGCCGGTACAGCGAGGTTTTCGCGATACCGGCGCGCTGCGCGATCCCGTCCATGGTGAGCTTGCCCAAGCCGACATCGATCAGTTCCTCGACGACCGCGGCACGCACCGCCGCCACCACTTCGGCATCGCTTCGGCGGCCACGTGTGCCGGGCATGGAACCTGTCTTTCCGGTGATCGCGCGGGACCTGTCCCGTGCAGACTAGTCGGCGGCGGAACCGACGACCGCGACGGCGGTGGCGAACGGGCCGAGCTCGACTTCCCCGTTCGTCACCTCTTTCCGCACTGCTGGACCGGAACCGGTCGTGGTATCGACCGTATCGATCGCGGCCACCGGGTCGGTGAAGTTCACCGGGACCGGATGCGGATTCTTGTTGACGAGCAGGATGCGGCGCCGGCCCTCCGGGGACGCGAAGGCCTGACTGTGCACCGTGGTCTCCGGGGCGTCCGGCACGGGGGAGGCCGTGGCCCGGTGCACGGTGTCGCCCGGGCCGAAATTATCGAGCAGCAGCTTCAGTGCCCGATAGCGGGCATTGGGCTCCCCGGTGTTCCAGTCCAGCAACGAGGCGCCGTGGATCATCCCCGGATAGTCGATGAATTCGGCCACGCCCACCAGGTCGATGCCCAGTGCGGTCAGCCGCGACCACAGGTACGCGACGACGGCGCCACTGAGCGCCCAATAGTCCTCGGGCGCATCCGGTTCCGGATTCATCAGATCAGGGGTGAAGGTGCCGACTTCGTTGATATGCGTCTCGGTCCCGGGGGACAGCCGCTGTTTGATGGATTCGACCAGCCGCACCTGGCGGAGGAAACCGTCCGCCTGTGCGAAGAACAGGCCGGGCCATTCCTCGAACGGTGCGTTTCCGGCCGATGACATCGGGTTGACGATCTGCGGGGTCGCGTAGAAGTGGTACGAGAACGCGTCCAGGGGGATGCCGTCCTTGTGGTTGGCGGGGTCGAGGAAGTGCCAGAAGTACTCCGGATCGGTGGTGATCGGGCTGAGCGAGAGCCCGATGAACTTCATCTCCGGATCGAGCGGGCGCAGTCGTTCGACGACCGCGTCGTAGAGCCTGGTGTAGACCTCGGGTGAGAGCTGGTGGCCCATATCGGGTTCGCACAGCACCTCCCAGTAGGCGAAGCGGTGGTCGCGGCCGGATTCGTGGCGCACTCCGAACTGGTCGGTGAATCCGCCGGCGATGTACCAGCGGCCGATCCGCTCGAAATGCTCGGCTACTTCGGTGAGGGTGGGGTCACGGAATTGCGTGCCCTGTTCGTAGTCCCAATGGATCGCGCCCGGATCGTCCTGCACCACCACCGGCTCCGGTGTTTCGAACATCCAGGTGGGGATGGTGGCGAAATTCGCGACCACCGGCCGGCCGGCGGTGGCGTCCAGGAAGTCGTCCACGAACGCGTCGAGCCGTCGGAAATCCCATGAGGTCCGGCCGTCGGCGGGCGCCTCGAGTTCGGGTACGGCCAATTTGGGGGAGGACCACCAGGGCAGGAATCGGGTGTAGTCGGTCCCGAGCGCACGCAGCGCGTCGAAGGCCTTGTCGTGGATCTGGGAACCGCGCCGCAGTGGCGGCGCGGTCCACAGATGGGTGGTCAGCGTGGTTTTCGACGTGATGGTCGGTGTCTTCCAGTCGACCGTGACGGGCAGCGAGAAGTTCATGGGCGCTTCTTTCGTCGTAGCTAGATCCGATACTGTAGCTACGTAATCATAGCTACGCAAGTGTATCTAATTTAGCCGATGTCGGGCCGCCGCTGATGAGGGCCGTCGGGTGGCCGGTCGGTCTTCCTGTGCCGGAGCGGGAATCGGTTCGGAGGTGTCTACGGCTGCGATGCGTTCACCGGCGAGAGCGCCGTGGTCCGTCCGGAGGCGGCGCAGAACGACTGCCCCCGGCGAGCCACCGAGTCTGCTGTGTCCTGCCCGCGCCAGGAGAATCTGTCGGCCCGGGGGCGGACACTGATCCCATGGCATACGACGAGGAACTGGCGGAGCGGGTCCGGGCTGTGGTGGACGCCGGCGCCGACGTGTCCGAGCGGCGGATGTTCGGCGGACTGGCCTTCCTGATCGGCGGCCATATGGGGGTCGCGGTCAGCCGGGAGGGCGGGTTGATGGTGCGAATGGAGCCCGCGGCGGCCGCCGCGCTGGTCGACGACATCTCGGTGACCCCCATGGTGATGCAGGGCCGGGAACTGGACGGGTGGCTACGGGTGACGGAGGCGGCGGTCCGCGACGACCGTGACCTCACCACCTGGGTCGAACGCGGCGTCCGGTTCGCCGGATCGCTACCGCCCAAGACGCCGAAACCCCGGGCACCGAGGCGGAAGAACGCCCGGCTGCCGTAACCGGTGTACTCACCACTGGTCGTTGGAGTTCAGCGCGACCAGCAGACGGCGGATCGCCGCCACTCGCCGCGCTTTGTCCGGGAATTCGTCCAGCGCGCATTCCGGATCGGCGGGCGGGCCCAGATGCGTACAACCGCGTGGGCAGTCCTCGATCGCCGCGGCGAGATCGGTGAAGGCCGCGATCACGTCGTCGGGCGTGATGTGGGCGAGGCCGAACGATCGGATGCCCGGCGTGTCGATGACCCAGCCGCCACCCGGCAGCGCCAGCGCGACCGACTGCGTGGAGGTGTGTTTGCCCTTGCCGACCCCGGACACCTCGCCGACCGCCCGTTCGGCGTCGGGAACCAGCCGGTTGACCAGGGTGGATTTCCCCACCCCGGAATGCCCCAGGAAACAGGTGAGATGGCCGGTGAGCAGGGCCAGTGTCGCGTCGAGCGGGTCGTCGATCCCCGCGTAGACGATGGTCAGGTCCAGATCTTCGAACGCGGCCGCGAATTCCGAGTCTCCGGCCAGGTCGTGTTTGGTGAGACACAGGACCGGTTCCAGACCGCCCGCGTAGGCGGCCACCATGGCCCGCTCCACGAACCCGGTACGCGGCGGCGGATCGGCCAGCGCCACCACGATGAACAACTTCTCCGCATTACCGACCACCACCCGCTCGAACGGATCGGTGTCGTCGGCGGTGCGCCGCAGCACGGTGGTGCGCTCGGTGACCCGGACGATCCGCGCGAGGGTGTCGGGCCGGCCGGACACGTCGCCGACCACCTCGACCCGATCGCCGACCACGATGGGGGTGCGGCCCAGTTCCCGGGCCCGCATGGCCACCAGCGGACGCTGCGGATCGCCGTCGAGCACACACCCCCAGCGCCCACGGTCCACCGAGACGACCATGGCCGGCTGCGCGTCCCGGTGTTCCGGGCGGGTCTTGGTCCGCGGCCGCGAACTCCGCCCGGGACGTACCCGGACATCGGATTCGTCGTAGGAGGCGGTGGTGCGGCCGCGCCGGCTCAGTGAGCCGCTCCCGGTTCGGCCGACTGCGGGTCGAGCATCGATTCCCACAGGGCGACGAAATCGGGCAGGGTCTTGGCGGTCGTCCCGATGTCCTCGATCTCGATCCCCGGTACGGCGAGCCCGAGAATCGCGCCGGCGGTGGCCATCCGGTGGTCGGCGTAGGAGTGCCAGCGGCCGCCGTGCAGCGGGGCGGGGACGATCTCCAGACCGTCCTCGGTTTCGGACACCTGGCCGCCGAGCCGGTTGATCTCGGTGGACAGCGCGGCGAGCCGATCGGTTTCGTGCCCGCGCAGATGGGCGATGCCCCGCAGCCGGGACTCCGAATCGGCCAGTGCCGCCAGCGCCGCGACGGTCGGGGTGAGCTCGCCCACATCGTGCAGATCGATGTCGATACCGGCCAGCCGGTCCGGACCGGTCACGGTGAGCGCGCCGTCACTGAAACCGGCTTCGGCGCCCATCCGCACCAGGATCTCCCGGATCACATCGCCGGCCTGGGTGGTCAGCCGCGGCCAGTGCGGGATGCTGACGCTGCCGCCGGTGACCGCGGCCGCGGCCAGGAACGGGGTGGCATTGGACAGGTCCGGCTCGACCGTCCAGTCGACCGCTCGGATCGGGCCGGGGGATACGGTCCAGGTCTGTTCGCCACGGACATCGGCGGGCGCCTCGACCGCGACATCGGCGCGGCGCAGCATCTCGACCGTCATCTCGATATGCGGCATGGAGGGCAGTGCGCTGCCGGAATGGCGCACCACCACACCTTCGTCGAAACGCGCCCCCGACAGCAGCAGACCCGAGACGAACTGCGAGGAACCGGAGGCGTCGATGGTGATGGCGCCACCGCGCAGGGCACCGGTCCCGCGCACGGTGAACGGCAGGGCGTCGCCCTCGATATCCGCGCCGAGCCCGCGCAGGGCGTCGAGGATGGTGCGCAGCGGGCGGACCCGGGCGGCGATATCGCCGTCGAAGGCGGTCTCGCCCACCGCGAGGGTCGCCACCGGGGGTACGAAACGCATCACGGTTCCGGCCAGGCCGCAGTCGACCCGCCCGCCCTGGAGCGGCGCGGGGGTGACGGCAAGGGTGTCGGCGTCGCCGATGATCTGGGTGCCCAGGGCACGCAGCGCGGCGATCATCAGACCGGTGTCACGGCTGCGCAGGGCTCCGGTGATGGTCGAGGGACCATCGGCGAGCGCGGCCAGGACCAGCGCTCTGTTCGTGATCGATTTGGAGCCGGGCAGGGTGACGGTCGCATGCACTGGGGCATCGACATGGGGCGCTGGCCAGAAACTCACCCGACCATCTTGGCGCATCGGGCCGACAGGCGTGTCGGTGGTGCTCGTCAGTGTGTCGCCGAGCACCACCGATCGCGTCCTCACCGGTAGCTGCCGGACTACTTGTTCCGGCCGTGCAACAGCGGAACCATCCTGCGCAGCATCTTCATGTTCGTCTGGGTGCGGCGATAGCTCTGCAACGCCATCCCGGGAATCGTGAAGCGCTGCACCGCGATCGAATGCGGCCGGACGAATTCGCGCATACCCGGCTCACCGTGGATACGGCCGATACCGGAGTCGGCGCTGCCACCGAAGGGCAGTCCGGGGATGGCGGCGAAGCCGAGTACCGAGTTCACCGAGGTCGCGCCGACCTTCAACCGCCGGGCGATCTCGAGGCCCTGCTTCTTCGAGTACACCGCCGAGGCCAGGCCGAAGGTGGTGTTGTTGGCGAGATCCACGGCCTCGTCGATGCTGTTCACCGTGGTGACGGTGACGGTCGGACCGAAGGTCTCCTCCTTGACCGCCGCCGAGTCCTCGTCCACGTCCACCAGCACCACGGGTTCGATGAAGGGGCCCTTGATGGATTCCGGGCCGCCCAGCAGCGCTTTGCCGCCGCTGGCCAGGGCCGCGTCGATATGCTTCTTGACGATATCGATCTGGCTCGGCATGGTCATCGGACCGTAGGCGGCGTCCTTGTCCGAGCCCGGTTTCACATCCTTCAGGATGCGGGTCAGCTCGGCGAGGAACTCCTCCTTGACCGACTTGTCCACGTAGACGCGTTCCACGCCGGCGCAGGTCTGGCCGCTGTTCGAGGTGGCACCCCAGGCGATGGCGTCGGCGGCGGCCTTCACATCCGCGTCCGCCGCCACGATCACGGGGTCTTTACCGCCGCACTCCAGCAGCACCGGGGTGAGGTTCTCGGCGGCCGAGGCCATGATCTTGCGTCCGGTGGCGGCCGAACCGGTGAACGCGATCTTGTCCACTCCGGATTTCACCAGCGCGGCACCGGTCGCGCCGAAACCGTTGATCGTGACGAAAACACCCTCGGGCAGTTCCGGGTTGGCCTCGGAGAAGGCTTCGGCGAGGAAATTGCCGATTCCGGTGGAGAATTCCGACGGCTTGAACACCACGGTGTTACCGGCGGCCAGCGCGTAGGCCAGCGACCCGTTAGGGGTGTAGACGGGATAGTTCCACGGTCCGATCACGCCGATGACACCCAGCGGCCGGTATTCGATGCGGGCCGAGAAGTTCGCCATCAGCGGGCCCGAGGGGACCTTCTGGGGGGACAGGATCTTCTTGGCGTGCTTGGCCGCCCACGCGATGTGCTCGAGCGCGAGCATCAGTTCCAGAAAGGCGTCATCGAGCGGTTTACCGTTCTCGGCATGGATGAGCGCGCAGAATTCGTCGGATTTGGCGACCAGCCGGCTGGACCAGCGCAGCAGGGCCTTCTTCCGGCCGTCGAAGCCCAAATTCTCCCAGACCGGAGCGGCGGCGCGCGCCTTCGCGACAGCCTCACCGACCGCCTTCTCGTCGGCGATCGGATACGTGGCCAGGGTCGCTCCTGTGGCCGGATCGACCGAGGTGAGCACCGATTCTTTCTCGGTAGCGTTTTCGGTGGTTGTCACAGGTTCTCCTCTGCGGAAGTAGGGCGGTAGCTGCGCGTGTGAACGGGCAGCCTGTGACCGCCGCGTCCCGGTGAGAGAATGCTAAGACATAACTCTCAACACGTCACCAGGTACTAGCATCATTGTTGCGGACAGGGCCGGGATTGTCTTGATCTGTCGGTATTCGGTGCAAGTATCGGGATATGTGCGGACGGTATGCGACAACGACGGATCCCGGCCGGCTCGCGGTGGAGCTGGACGCCATCGACGAGACCGGGGGCTTCGGAGCACCGGGCGGTGGCGGGCCGACGGCCGGAGAGGACGCGGACAGCCGCGGTGGCCGGGCGCCGGGGGCCAACTACAACGTCGCGCCGACGACGCAGATCGTCACGGTCGTCGACCGGCATACCCACGAACACCCGGACGACACACCGAGCCGCCGTATCCGGAAGATGCGCTGGGGGCTGATTCCGCACTGGAGCAAAGCCGCCGAACCGGGAGTTCCGGTGAAGGGGAAACCACTGTTCAACGCCCGGGCGGACAGGGCGGCCACGCTCCCGTCCTTCCGGGACGCGGTGAAATACCGGCGCTGCCTGGTCCCGATGGACGGCTGGTACGAATGGCTCGTCGAATCCGATCCGGCGGGTTCGGGCAGCGGGAAGAAGCCCAAGGTGGTCAAGCACCCGTACTTCATGTCCCGTCCGGACGGTGAGCGGCTGTACATGGCGGGGCTGTGGTCGGTCTGGCGGGACCGGTCGCTCGACGATCCCGAACCGCTGCTGTCGTGCACCATCCTCACCACCGACGCGGTCGGTGACCTCACCCGGATCCACGACCGGATGCCGCTGCCCATGCCCCGCGAACACTGGGATGCCTGGCTCGACCCCGATCACCGCGCACCCGCCGACCTGCTCGGGCCGCCCAGCGAGGCCCTGGTGGCCGAGATCGCGGCGCGGCCGGTGTCGACCCTGGTGAACAGTGTGAAGAACAACGGCCCGGAACTACTGGCGTCCGCCCCCGATACGGCGGAGCAGACCACCCTGCTGTGAGGGCGCGTCGGCCCGGGCCGGTGAACCGCCCCGGGCCGACGCGGGGCTCAGCCGCCCAGGGGGCATTCGATCGCCGGAGTGGCGATGTGCAAGCCGCATTTCAAAATATCGCCGCTCAGATCGATGACCTCGGTCACCACTCCGCCGCCGGCCTCCTCGGCGCGCTCGCCGGCCTCCTCGACGCGCTTACCGAGATCGTTCTCCGGTGTGCGGCCCTCCGGTGTGTGGCCCTCCTGGGCGCGGCTCTCCGGTTCGTCCTCGGAGCCCTGGCCGTCGAACGGGAACTCACCCGGCGCCGCCAGGGCCACCGGCGCCGACAGCACCGCCGGGCCGACAGACAGGGCCACAGCCGCGGACACGGCGAAGAACACGGTGCGCACAGATTTGCGCGGGGACATATCGCATCACATCCTCGGGTCGGACGATCGGTCGTACCAAGTAACGCATACGAACACCCCTGACCTGGGGAATTACCGCTCGGCGCGCGGGGGAGCGGGCCGATCCGGCGCCGCGCCGCCCCGGCTCAGGCGGTGACCGGGGCGGTGACCGCGCCGGTCAACCGGACCAGATCGGCGGGCGCGACCTCGATCTCCAGGCCCCGCCGCCCCGCACTGCACAACACCCGATCCCAGCCGAGCGCGGAGTCGTCGATCACCGTGGGATGGCGTTTGCGCTGTCCCAGCGGAGAGATACCGCCCAGAACGTAACCGGTCCCGCGCTCGGCCCGGGTCCGGTCGGCCAGCGCCGCCTTGGGCGCCCCCAGCGCCGCCGCCGCGGCCTTCAGCGACAGCGTGCCGGGAACCGGCAGCACCGCGACCGCCAGTGCTCCGGTGGACAACTCCAGTACCAGCGTCTTGAAGATCTGCCCCGGTTCGACACCGAGACGGGCGACCAGCACATCGACCGCTTCGCCACCGTAGGTGCCGGCGCGCGGGTCGTGGTCGTAGCTGTGCACGGTGTGTGCGGCACCGGCGGTGACCAGTGCCCGGATCGCCGGAGTCGCGGCTGCTGCCATGTGCCGGACCCTACCCGGGCGGCGCCGACCCGGTCTGTGAGGTGTCTTTCCCATGGTCGGGGAACACTTCGCCCGCACAGTGAGTTGTACGCGGCAGAAACAGCGCATCGGACGGAACAGACTGTTCCGCTGGTGCGGCCCCGCGCACGAGTGAAGGAGTGACGGTGCCCGTTCTCGTCGAACCACGCCCGGTCCACCATGATCCGGCTCCGGCGCGCACGCGGTTCTTCCCGCAGTTCACGTTCCCGGTAGATTTGGCAGGTAAGCCGATCGAAGGGACACGTGTGACGAGCGAGGACGACGTGGCGACCGACACCGGCGCCGACGCGCGGCCTGCCGGGCAGCCGGAGACCGACGCCGAACTGGCCCAGCGGTTCGAGCGGGACGCGCTCCCCATGCTGGACCAGCTCTACGGCGCTGCCCTGCGGATGACGCGTAACCCCGCCGACGCCGAAGATCTGGTCCAGGAGACCTACGTCAAGGCCTATGCCGGTTTCAAGTCCTTCAAAGAAGGCACCAACCTGCGGGCCTGGCTCTACCGGATCCTCACCAACACCTACATCAACTCGTATCGTAAGAAACAGCGCCAGCCCGCGCAGTACCCCACCGACGAGATCACCGACTGGCAGCTCGCCGCCACTGCCGAACACAGCTCCACCGGCCTGCGCTCGGCCGAGGTCGAGGCCCTCGACGCCCTTCCCGACGACGACATCAAAGCCGCCCTCGTGCAACTGCCCGAGGAGTTCCGGATGGCGGTGTACTACGCCGATGTCGAAGGGTTCCCGTACAAGGAGATCGCCGACATCATGGGCACTCCTATCGGTACGGTGATGTCCCGGCTGCATCGCGGACGGAAACAACTGAAGGGTTTGCTCGCCGATGTGGCGCGCGAACGCGGGTTCAATCGCAACGCGTCCGAGTCCGGCGATGCCGATACCGCCGCGGCGGTGCGCCAGGAGGTCAAGCAGTGAGCACCGAGCACGACCCCGATATGGAGCTCGACTGCACGGCGGTACTGGCCGACGTCTGGCTCATGCTCGACGGCGAATGCGACGACCGCACCCGCGAACGGCTCCAGCACCATATGGACCACTGCGCGCCCTGCATCGAGGCCTACGGCATCGAAGAGAAGATCAAGAGCATGCTGCATCGCAAATGCGGCGGTGACAAGGCCCCCGATTCGCTGCGCGAACGGCTTGCCGTGGAGATCCGTGCGGTGACCTTCCGGGCCGGCGATCTCCCGGCCGACCCGAACCGGGCCTGAAACCGGCCCACCACCCGAACACCGAGCGGCCCGCACTTCCCAGGAAGTGCGGGCCGCTCGTGGTCTGTGCCCGGCCTCAGCCGGTCGGCTCAGGCGTTGGGACGCTTGCCGTGATTGGCGGCATTTCCCTTACGGCTGCGCTTCTTGCGGCCACGCTTACCCATCGGTAGCTCCTCCTGGGGACATATCCCGCGACTGCGGGGAGTACATGTTGATCCCGGCCATTCTTCCATGTGTGGTTGGCTGTACCGACGGCGGTACAGCGGGCAGGGCCCCGAAACCGGAACGAACCTAGCGAACGGGGTGTCATGGCGGAAGAAGTGCGGGCGGAGATGGTGTCCACGGTGCTCACCGTCGAGGTCGAAGTCGGGGAACAGGTGGCGATCGATCAGACCCTCGTTCTGCTCGAATCCATGAAGATGGAGATCCCCGTGATCACCGAGGTCGGTGGCGAAGTCGCATCCATCGCTGTCACTCCGGGCCAGGTTCTCCAGCAGGGCGACCTCATCGCCGTCGTGCAGTAA
>NZ_BDCU01000064.1 GCF_001618425.1 Nocardia fusca NBRC 14340 | reverse complement strand
ATGTGGTGGCATCGGCGTTCGACGTCCAGGCTTATATGAGGACCCGTACCCACCATGAAGGTCGTTGCCGTAATTCGTCTCTCCGGCCGCAGCCCAACGCCGGCCAAGGGATCGCACCCGGACCACTCGTGGATGCTGGGCCAACACTGCGTCTCTGTTGCTGTTCGCTGAGGGCCTCGACCCCGCGACGCCGGAGGCGGCGCCAAAAAATCCTGTGAAAGGCTCGTGGGTATGTCGACACTGAGTGATCTGCTGGCCGAGCACACCGACCTGCCCGGGGTGGGGGTGGATCATCTGCAGCGGGTGGTCGGTGACTGGCAGTTGCTCGCCGACCTGTCGTTTTCGGATCTGCTGCTGTGGGTCGGGGCGGGGCCGGTCGGCGACGGCGCCGATATCGTGTGTGTCGCCCAGTGCCGGCCGACCACCGCGCCGACAGTGCATCTGGAGGATCTGGTCGGGACCACGGCCCGGTATTCCGAGCATTCACAGGTGTTCGAGGCGCTCACCCGTGGGGAGATCGTGCGCACCGATACCGAGGGGGAGGCTCAGGGGGTCTACCATCCGCATCCGGTGCACGCGATCCGGGAGGCGATTCCCGTGCGATGCGGCGACGATGTGATCGCGGTACTGAGCCGGGATACCGACCGGCAGCGGTCGCGGGTGCGCAGTGGGCTCGAGATCGCCTATGTCGCCTGTGCCGACGATCTGTGCCAGATGATCGCCGACGGGACGTTTCCGACCACGGAGGACCGCGCTGCCACCCATTCCAGTCCGCGGGCGGGGGACGGATTCATCCGGCTCGATACCGAGGGGATCGTCACCTATGCGAGCCCGAACGCGCTGTCGGCGTATCACCGCATGGGGTTGCAGGCCGATCTGGCGGGCCAGGATCTGGCCGTCACCACCCGGTCGCTGATCACCGACCCGTTCGACGCGCAGGAGGTGGTGGGGGATATCCAGGCCGCCCTGGCGGGGCGTACCGGGCGCCGGATGGAGGTGGAGGCGCGGGGGGCCACCGTTCTGCTGCGCACCCTCGTGTTGCGGCCGCACGGGCAACTGGCGGGGGCGGCGGTGCTGGTCCGTGATGTCACCGAGGTCAAACGCCGGGACCGGGCGCTACTCAGCAAGGACGCCACCATCCGCGAGATCCATCACCGGGTGAAGAACAACCTGCAGACGGTGGCGGCGCTGCTGCGGCTGCAGGCCCGTCGCACCGAGAACGAGGAGGCGCGGGTGGCGCTCACCGAATCGGTGCGCCGGGTCACTTCTATCGCGTCGGTGCACGAGATGCTGTCCATGTCCGTCGACGAGGAAGTCGATCTGGACGAGGTCGTCGACCGGCTGCTGCCGATCATGGCCGATGTCGCCACGGTGCATACGGCCCGGATCACGGTGCGGCGGGCCGGTTCTCTGGGTGTCTTCTCCGCGGAACGGGCGACTCCGCTGGTCATGGTGCTCACCGAATTGGTGCAGAACGCTATCGAGCACGCCTTCGACGGCGGGCAGAACGGCACGGTGACCATCCGCGCGGAACGTTCCGCACGCTGGCTGGACGTGATCATCAGCGATGACGGGCAGGGGCTGCCGGAGGGATTCAGCCTGCAGTCCTCGGACAGCCTCGGCCTGCAGATCGTGCGCACGCTGGTGACGGCGGAGTTGGGCGGTACGATCGGCCTGCACCCGGGCGCCGATATCGGCACCGACGCGGTACTGCGCGTGCCGCTGGGGCGCCGCTCGGCACGGTGATACCTGACGGAAACTCGCCGGTATCAATTATGCATACCCGGGATCGTCTGTGGTCGAAAACACCTCGAGGATTCCCTGGCTGTATTCCGGCGAAGTCCGCTGCCCGCGCCGGCGGGCCGTAGAAAAGATTCAGCCCGGCACCAGAATGCTGGTGCCGGGCACTCGCGACTCCCCGGACCGGGCTGGGTCCGGTAATCGCTTCCCTGCGCTCTAGACGGCGGTCCGAGTGCGGGTGCGCGCATTGCGGCGCTTGAGCGCACGCCGCTCGTCTTCACTCATTCCGCCCCATACGCCGGCGTCCTGCCCGGAACCCAGAGCCCAGGACAGGCATTCGGCGGTAACAGGGCAGCGAGCGCAGACCAGCTTGGCATCGGCAATCTGCGCGAGCGCAGGACCACTGTTGCCCACCGGGAAAAACAGCTCAGGGTCCTCGTCGCGACAGATGGCCTTATGGCGCCAGTCCATTCCTTCTGCTCCTTAGTAGGGCGCCGCTACGGGGCGCCGATTCGGTTGGTGGGTCGTTCACTTGTGCGAACTGAATGTTTCCGCACGGTTGCTTGTGAATGCTTTCACGAACACCGTAGATGTCAATAGGTATCCGATGCACCGTGGGGAAGCTCACGCACTGAAGTCCCGCATCGGGGACCTGCCGCAGTCCTTTGTACTCGCCTACGCCGGTTTCTGCAGCACAACGAGATGTATTTCCCGAATGCGTCAGTTCAAACCGGCCGCGGGGCGACCACGTCCAGGACGTTGGGTACAGCGGTGAAATCCACCACGTCACGTTCGCCGATGAAGTCGCCGTCGATTTGCAGACCGATGGGATCGGCGCTGGTGATGCGCACCGACGGCACGTCGTCGTCCCGGAACAATTTCCGCGACTTCGGCTCGGAGTGCGGCGACAGCAGTTGTGTCGCCAGGCGCAGTGTAGGCAGTAACGCCAGGGTTCGCACGGCGAACACACCGAGTCCGGTTTCGAACCGGGTACCCGGATTGGTACACACCGGAGTCGCGTTCAGATAAGTCCAGGGACTGGTATTGGTCACAAAGGCGTAATGAACACCGGAAACGGGTTCGTGGCCGGGCACGTGCACCGTGACTTCGGGCCGGTCATGTTTGACGCGGAAGAATTGACGGACGGTCGTGCGCACATAACGCGCCGGTGTCGCGGCATGCCCCTTGGCCCGAGCCGTGTCGATCGCGGCACACACATCGGCGTCCAAACCGACGCCCGCACTGAAACAGAACCAGCGATCATCGGTGATCCCCAACCCGATTCGGCGGTCCGCGTCACCGGCCTTGAGCAGATCGATCAACTGATTGGTGGCCGCCACCGGATCCGGCCGGATATCGAGCGACCGCGCGAACACATTGGCCGAACCACCGGGAATTATGCCGAGCCGCGGCCGCCACACCTGCCCGTCGTCCACCTGCGGCAGCGGTACGAATCCGTTGATGGTCTCGTTGACCGTCCCGTCCCCGCCGTGCACCACGATCAGATCCATCTCATTGGTCGCCGCCCACTGCGCCAGCTCCGCGGCATGCCCGCGATGCTGGGTGTGGGCCACCGTCAGCTGGGTCCGGCTCTCGAGCGCGTGCGCGAGCAGATCTCGCGTGGCCGCCGTGGTAGAGGTCGCATTGGGGTTGACGATCAACAACGTCCGCACCTACGCACCTTAATGGAACGAGCTGTGCTTATGGCGGCGCCTCCGGCGCCGCAGGGTCGAGGCCCCCTCGGTCCCGCCGTTCAGCCCTCGGGACTCGCGCTTCGCGCATGCACTTCGAGGCCTGAACGGCGGGACGGGCCTCGACCCCTCGTGGGCCTCGTAAGACTCGGCGCGGGGAGCACGCGGCTGGTGGTGGAGGAAATCCGATCGGAGGTTCCGACCGCAGTAAGGTCGGGGAAGCTGAGGATGGGGCGGGTAGCGATCACGTGACGCTGTGGGCGGGGTGGGAAGTGTGTCCACCTAAGCTGGCCGGGTGGTCGAGCGAAAAGACGTCGGTGGTGTGCCCGGGACGGTCCGTGGGGCCGGGGGGTTGGTGACGCTGGAGGGCGCGGTCGCGGTGATCGTGGCGGCGGTACTGATCGTGCGGGCGCTGCTGGGGCATCGCGAGGACGAGATCAGCGGCTACGGCACGGCCATGTGGTTCGGGATTCTGGGCGGCGCGGTGCTGGCTTCCGGGATCGGCCTGCTGTTCGGGCAGCGCTGGGGGCGGGCGATCGCGGTGATCACACAGCTGCTGCTGTTGCCGGTGGTGTGGTCGCTGCTGTTCGGGTCGGGGCAGCCGCTGTACGGGACCGTGCTGGGAGTGGTGGCGCTGGGAGCGCTGGGCCTGTTGTTCGCGCCGCCGACCTCGCGCTGGGCAGCACAGGAGTACGGGGTGACCGGCGAGGAATGAGCGGCGCCGCGATTCACCGGTCCGCGGCGGTCTCCGCGGTATCGGCCAGGGCGGTGAGTGCTTCGCCGGCGAGCCGGTAGCCCACCCAGTCGTCCTGGACGCGTGCGCCGAGTGATTCGTAGAACCCGATCGAGGGCGTGTTCCAGGTGAGCACCGACCAGCTCACTCTGCTGTAGCCGTGGGTCCGCGCCTCATGGGCGAGCGCCGCGAGCAGAGCTCTGCCCAGACCGCGACCACGGGCCGCGGGGGTGACGTACAGATCCTCGAGATAGATCCCGTGCACGCCGTCCCAGGTGGAAAAGTTGCGGAACCAGATGGCGCAGCCGCTGATCACGCCGTCCAGCAGCGCCACATGGGCGAAAACCGCGGGCTCGGGACCGAACAGCGCGGTGTGCAGTTGTTCGGCCGTGAGCGTGCATTCGTCCCGGGCTTTCTCGTATTCGGCCAAGCCGTAGACCAGATCGACGAGGGCGGGCACGTCGGCGGGAGCGGCGCGGCGGATGAGCGGGGCGGAGGTCACGGGCGTGGAATCCTTATCTGGTCGCGGGCCGGGGGCCGGTGGGAAAGCGTGGCGGGCAGGCCGCCCGCGGAGAATCATTCGAGGGCGTCGGCGTGCAGATTGTGCGCCCACAACGTCGGGTCGTCGTGTTCGTGGCCCAGGACGCTCACCGCGGCGGTGGTGAGCGCGAACCGGCGTCCCTCCCGGACCTCGAACCCCAGCCAGCGAGCGATCAGAGCCCGGGAGAAATGCCCGTGCCCGACCAGGACCACATCCCGGGTGCCGAGAGCGGCGGCCGCCCGGCGCAGCACCCGGTCGGCGCGGGCGCCGATCTGTTCGGCGGATTCACCACCGGGGATCGTGCCGGTCCACACCGTCCAGCCGGGGTCCCGGGTGCGGATCTCGGCGGTGGTGCGGCCCTCGTAGTCGCCGTAGTCCCATTCGGCGAGGTCGGGATCGATCTCCGGGTCGGGTAGCCCGGCCAACTCGGCGGTGCGCCGGGCACGTACGCGGGGACTGACGTAGACCAGCGGATCGCGCAACCGCAGCGCGGCCAGCACCCGGCCGGCGGCGGTGGCCTGCCGGGCGCCGGTATCGGTGAGCGGTAGCTCGGTGCGGCCGGTGTGGCGGTGCCGCACCGACCAATCGGTTTCACCGTGGCGCACCAGCACCACACGGGCGTCGTCGGAGCCGGGCATACGGTCCATCATGCCCGGCCGCCGGGCGAACGCGGCGATCCGGGACCCGCCGGTGCTCGGCGTCAGGTGGCCAGGGTGAGCACCACCAGCGGCACCGGACGGTCGGTGGTGGCCTGGAAGTCGGCGAGCAACGGATTGTTCGCCAGGGCCCAGGCCGCGAATTCGTCGTATTCGGCGCCGGTGAGCACCCGGGCGGTGCCGTGGTACACGTGATCGCCCAGTTCCACGATCACCGCCGGATCCGCGCGCACATTGTGGTACCAGGCGGGATAGCCGCCCTCGATAAACGAACTGATGTACAGGGTTTCGCCGCGGTACAGCGCACCCAGCGGGACCACATGCCGTTTACCGGTCCGCGCGCCGGTGGTGGTGAGCAACAGCAGTTCGGCCTCCGCGTAGGCTCCGCCGACCCGTCCACCGTTGGCCCGGAACTCCCGGATCACGTCGGTGTTCCAATCGGCCGGGCCCTGCTCGGAGTACTGGTTCCACGGGGCGTCGGGATCGTCGTAACGGAGACGGTCGGCCACAGGGGCCGCGTCGAGAGGTCGCGCTGCTTCGGTCATGGCGCGCAGTCTGCCGGAGGGCACCGACAGAAAACGGTTCACCGCAATGGTTTTGCGGGCCGCTCGGTATCGCTGCGCGGTGCGTCGACGGTCGCGGGGTCGGCGAGGGCCACGAGTTGACCGTCGCGGTGTTCGAGCACCGTGGTGCCGAGTACGCCGAGCGAGATCGGGCCACCGCCGTAATCGGGCCGCGCCACCGGAATGCGGCTCGTCCGGTCGCCGGTCGTCGGGTCGAGAGCGGCGATCGCACCCGGTACCGGTAGCAGCAGTTTCCCGGCCATCGGCACCGGTGTACCGAGCGCGTCCGCCGCGGTCCACATCGGTTCGAATGTGGTCGCCTGCAGGGCGATCACGCTGTTACCGGTGAACACCAGGAACGCCGAGGCGGTGCGTACGGTCGCGGCGGTCCGGTCGAGCGGGGCCGAGAGTTCCTGCACCACGAGGGGATTGCCCTTGGCATCGAGAATCGTCAGTCGCGGTGCCTCGGGTTCGGGTCCGTCGGTGCCGGGCTGGTAGACCGCGATCCGGTTGTCCGACACCGCGATCACGCGCGCGTCGGCGGATGCGGCGCCCGCGCCCTCCAGCAGTCGTGACCCGTACTCCTCGGGCACATTGTCGTCCTTGGGGGCCGGTGCGAGCACGGTGATCCGGTCCGCCGGCTCGCCCGGGCAGCGTTCCAAGACCACCAGCCGGGACGGGCTGGAGGCGGCCGACAACAGTGCGCAACCCTTCCGCGGCTGGGTCTTCCAGTTCTCCTTGGCGTCCACATGGCCGTACTCGAGGGTGCGCACCAGATCCGACCGCCAGACCTCCAGCCGATCGGGGCCCTGGGCGAGGACGTAGGTACCGTCGACCGACAGCCGCACCTGACCGTCCATATAGCTACTGCGGGCGGTCCGGCGTTGCCCGTCGGCACCGGAGACCATGGTCGTCTCGCTACAGCCGCGATCGGTGCGGTAAACCGCGACGACCATGCCGAACTGGGATTCCACTCCGCACAGCGGCAGATCACGGGTATAACGCCACACCTGTTCGCCGGTCCGCGGATCGTGCCCGACCACACTGCCGTCCGCCCCGGTGACCGCGACGCCCTCGGCGGTGAGCGCCCGGCCGGTCGCCGTATCGGGGGCGCGCCACATCTCCTGGAGCTTTCCGGGTAGTTTCGCGGCGGGCTGCGGCGGGCGGGCCGGCTCGTCGGCGACGATCGACTCGGTGTTCGCCACCCCGCTGGTCGCCCACGCCACGATCACCGCGACCACCACGAACACGGCGATCGCGGCTGCGGTGATGACGTCGGCGCGCGTTCGCCGCTCGGGTGCGAGCACGTAGGCGAGCGTAACGGATGGCCGGTACCGCACCCGACGGTGCTCGGGAGCCCCCGTGCCGGTGTCCCGGCTCCGGATACACCACGAGCGCCGGCGGTATCGGTCACCGCCGGCGCTCGTGGTTCGCTCGTCAGGCCTGCGCCGCTGCGTTCTCGCTCACCGGGCTGTCGGCGGTATCGGCACGCGGGCCGCTTTCACCGCCGTTCTCGGCGTCGGCCGGTTTGCGGCGCCGGCGGCGGCGGGCGGGCTTGTCGGCCTTGTCCGCGCCGCTGTCACCGGACTCGGCCGCCACGGCACCGGAGTCGGCCGGCACGGCACCGGAGTCGGCCGCCGGCGTATCGGATCCACCGGAACCGTTGTCGTCGGTGCCACCGGATTCGGTATCGGCCGCACGCCGCCGCCGGCGTCGCCGCCGCGCGGGTGCCTCGGCCGGCTGTGCTTCGTCGTCCGGGCCGGTTCCGGTCGGCGCGTCGGTCTCGGTCGTGGTCGCGTCGGCCTCGACCGGTTTGCCGCCGCGAGTGCGCCGGCGGTTGCGCTTGCGCGGTGCCCGCTCGGGCCGCTCCACCACCACGGCATCGGGATCGCGCTGGGGTTTGGTCGCGCCGACAGTGCCGGTGACGCCCTCCGGGATGCCCAGGTCGGCGAACAGATGCGGGGAACGCGAATAGGTTTCCACGGGCTCGGGAATGCCCAGCCCGAGCGCGGCGTCGATGGACGCCCAGCGGGTCAGTTCGTCCCAGTCGATCAGGGTGACCGCAACACCGGTGCGCCCGGCCCGGCCGGTGCGGCCGATCCGGTGCACATAGGTCTTCTCGTCCTCCGGACACTGGTAGTTCACGACATGGGTCACATCGTCGATATCGATACCGCGTGCCGCGACATCGGTCGCGACCAGGACATCGATGGTGCCCTTCCGGAATTTGGTCAGGGCTTTCTCGCGCGCGATCTGCCCGAGGTCCCCGTGGACCGCGCCGACCGCGAAACCGCGTTCGGCCAATTCGTCGGCGACCTTCTGCGCGGTGCGTTTGGTGCGGGTGAAGATCATGGTGGCGCCCCGGCCCTCGGCCTGCAGCACCCGCGCCACAAGTTCGCTCTTGTCGAGCGCGTGCGCCCGGTAGACGAATTGTGCGGTGCGATCGTGTACCGCCGAATCGTGCGGTTCCTCCGCGCGGATATGGGTCGGCCGGGTGAGGAAGGTGCGGGCCAGGGTGATGATCGGGCCGGGCATGGTCGCCGAGAACAGCATGGTCTGCCGTTTGTCCGGCACCATGCCGAGAATGCGTTCGATATCGGGCAGGAAGCCCAGATCGAGCATTTCGTCGGCCTCGTCCAATACCAGGACGCCCACTTTGCCGAGGATCAGATGCTGCTGATCGGCCAGGTCGAGCAGCCGGCCCGGCGTACCGACCACGACATCGACGCCCGCGCGCAACGCCGCGATCTGCGCTTCGTAGGGGCGGCCGCCGTAGATCGAGGTGACCCGCAGTGGACCCTTCTGGTTGGTCAGGTATTTCGCCGCGTTCTCCAGGTCCTGGGTCACCTGGATGCACAATTCGCGCGTCGGCACGATGATCAGTGCGCGCGGCGTACCGTCCAGCGGCGTGGTACCGGATTCGGCGGTGCTGATCCGGTGCAGCAACGGAACTCCGAAACCGAAGGTTTTACCCATTCCGGTACGGGCCTGACCGATGAGATCCTCGCCGGCCAGGGCCAGGGGCAGGGTGAGTTCCTGGATTGCGAAAGTGCGTTCGATACCGATCTCACCGAGCGCACGCACGATTTCGTCGCGTACTCCCAGTTCGGTGAAGGTCGGTGCGGTGTGTGCGGAGTCCAACTCGGCTGTCAGCAGCGTCTCCGCCAGACCGGGTTCCGGTTCAACTGTGATCTTGCTCAGGTTCGTGCCTTCCCTCGTTATCGCGCTACACGCGCACGAGGCGTGGGGCGGACCGGCCGGTCCGCGACGACCACGGATCCGCCCTGCGATACTCACCCGGGCCGCCGCCGGATGTCGGCAGGTGCCCGGATGAGGGCAGCGAAGCTCGGACATCGGCGCAGCGCATCGGTGATGCGGATCTGGTGCGCGCACATTTTCCGTGGACCCCGGAGAATTCTTCGCCACCGCACGGCGCACCCGGGGTGCCCGACTTTCGGCGCTGCCGGTTCTGATGGATCGGCTGAATTCTTCCGTTGTCCGTCGCGATTGTAGCGTGCTATTGTTCCGCGCTCCGAAAGGCGCTCGCGCAAATCCGCTGGCCGTTGTTCTTTTCGGTGGCCTCTTCCGTTGAGCCGTCCTGTGCGGCAGAGCGTTTCGCCCGGTGTGGCCGGTGCGCACACGAGCCCGGAAACCGTCGCCTATGAGAAGTGATTCGGCACACACCCGGCCGGTCGGCCACGGGCATAACTGGTACCGCCGTATACATCTATGAGAGATTCGTGCCGTGAGCATCGCAGACCGAGGTATCGCCCTGGCCGATCGCGCCGTCCGGGCGGTGGACCCGGACGGCGAGTTGTCCCGGACCGTCGAGCGGGCCGCGCGCAACGCCTGGGCGCTGGCGTTCGGTGACGGCGTGGAAGGGCGCCGCCCGACCCCGGCCTCGGTGCTGTGGGACGAACCGCATCGCCTGCTCCGGCGTTACGAACCGGCGCTGCTCGCCGGCACGGCCGAACCGTCGGCGGCCGCGGTACTGCTGGTGCCGCCGCTCGCCGCGCCCGCGAGCTGCTTCGATCTGCGCCCGGGCCAGAGCCTCGCGGAGTTCCTGCTGGAGACCGGTCGCGCGCCGTACGTGATCGACTACGGCGAGATCACCTACGCCGACCGCCGGATGGGCTTCGACGACTGGGTCTACGACATCCTGCCCGAGGCGATCCGCCGCACCGCCGCCGATCGGGCCGCCGCCGGCGGCGAGCCGGAGGTGGACCTGGTCGGTTGGTCGCTGGGCGGGACCATGGCGCTGCTGACCGCGGCCGCGGACAGCGAACTGCCGGTGCGGTCGATCACCGCGGTCGGGGCACCGCTGAACTACCGCGCGATGCCGATGACGCCGCAGCTCGCGGCGGCCGCCCGGCTGACCGGCACGGGCGACGTCGTGGGCGCGGCACTGCGCGCGGTAGGCGGTGTTCCGGCACCCCTGACCCGGCTCGCATACCGCATCACCGCCTGGGATCGGGAGGTCAAACGGCCCTGGTTCGTGGCCACCAATCTCGCCCGCACCGAATCCCTGGCCCGGATGGAGGCCATCGACCGCTTCATGGCCGATATGCCCGGCTATCCGGGCCGCATGTACCAGCAGCTGTGGAACCGGCTGGTGTTGCGCGACGAAATCGGTCGCGGCGTGGTCGATTTCGGGCGTGGGCCGATCCGGCTGGCCGATATCGGCGCCCCGGTGTTGCTGGTCGGCGGGCCCGCCGATGTCATCACCCCGGCCCGTGCGGTCGAGCACGGGCTGCGCACGCTCACCGGGGCGAAAGCCGTCCACTACGAGACCGCGCCCGGCGGGCATCTCGGCATCCTCGCCGGCGCCACCGCCCGCACGACGACCTGGGCCTATCTCGACAAGTTCCTCACCACGCCGGTGTGAGCGCGGCGTCACGTCACGGTGGCGTACTACGCTGGAGTTCCATGGGAGCACAGTCACCGGCCGGGTTGGGTGTTACACCCAGCGATTCGTCCGCTTCGCCGATTCCGGCCGATCATGCCGGCGTGACCGACCTGTTCGCGGTACTCGCCTACGGCGAGATATCAGCGTTCTACCGGTTGAGCGAGGAAGCCACGCTGTCACCCACCCTGCGCGGCAAGGTCGCGGTGGCCCGGATGGCGGCGGCCGAACTCGCGCATTTCGAACGACTCGACGCGGCACTGAGCGCGCGGGGCGCCGATGTGTACGCGGCCATGGCCCCGTTCACCCGGGCGCTCGACGACTACCACCGCTCCACCGATCCCTCCACCTGGCTGGAGTCGATGGTCAAATTCCATGTCGGTGACGGTATCGCCGCCGACTTCTATCGTGAGATCGCCGGTGCGCTGAGCCCGGACGTGGCGGCCGTGGTGCGCGATGTGCTCGCCGATACCGGCCACTCGGAATTCGTCGTGGAAGAAGTCCGGCGGGCGGTCGCGGCCAGCAGATCCGAACGCGATCGGCTCACCCTGTGGGGCCGCCGGTTGCTCGGCGAAGCGATCACCCAAGCCCAGTACGTGATGGCGCAGCGCGACGAGCTCACCGAACTCGTACTGGCGGCCACCGGCGATCTCAACGGGATCGCCACGCTGTTCGAACATATGCAGAGCGCCCACGCCGAGCGAATGGCGGTACTCGGTCTCTGACGTTTCGACGCGGCCGGACGATAGGGACATAAGTCTTTCCTGGGCCGGTCGAGGCGCACGACAGCATGCACCTTCTGTCTATTCCGGATGGCCTACCTCGGTGGTCGGGGCCCGCCCCCGATTCTGGACCGACGGAGCGAAGGAGCGCAGCGACTGAGCGTGTGCGGTTGGCCGTCCAGAGGGTGGCGACCATTGAGCACTTACAGAGCCGTGAGCCTTCCCAGGTCGGTCCAGGCGTACGACAGCATGCACCTTCTGTCTATTCCGGATGGCTTACCTCGGTGGT
>NZ_BDCU01000063.1 GCF_001618425.1 Nocardia fusca NBRC 14340 | reverse complement strand
TCCCGACCCGCGGCGCCGGAGGCGCCGCAAATAAACACTGTTCGCTGACAGCGCACCCCGTCGTGTGTCCGGGCCGCGGTGGCTCAACTAGCCTTACTGGGACAGCACAGGACTCTAGTTCGGAGGTTGGCCGTGGAGGTCAAGATCGGTATTTCGGATAGCCCGCGGGAACTCGTTATCGCCAGCGCGCAGAGCCCGGACGAGGTCGAGGCTCTGGTCTCCGAGGCGCTGGCCGCTACCGGCGGGGTCCTGGCGCTGGCCGACGAGAAGGGCCGCAAGTACCTGATCCAGGCCGGCAAGGTCGCCTACGTGGAGATCGGGGCCGTGACCGGCGGCCGGGTGGGTTTCGCCGCGGTCTGAGTACCGGGTCCGGACGAACGGAAGCCCCTGCCGGTCCGGCAGGGGCTTCGTCGTGTTCGGGGCGGTGGCGGATCAGCCGATCGGGTGCAGGGGGACGTGTTTGAGGCCGCCCCAGGCCAGTGCCACCGTAGTGTCCACGGCTTCGTCCTTGGGGATGGGGCGGTCGGCTTCCAGCCAGTACCGGGCGGTGAACTGGCTCGCGCCGACCAGACCGACCGCGAGGATACGGGCCCGGTAAGGGTCGAGACCGGAATCGTGGGCCACCAGGTCGTAGACCGCGTCCACGCAGGCTTCGGTGGCTTGTTCGACGCGGCGCTGGACCTGGGGTTCGTTGGTCAGATCGGATTCGAAGACCAGCCGGAAGCCCTGCATCTCGTTGTCCACGAAGTCGTAGTAGGCCGCGACCGCCGCGCGCACGCGCTGCTTGTTGTCGGTGGTGGAGCGCAGCGCCTGGCGGACGCTCGACACCAGCATGTCGACGTAGTTCTGCAGGACGGCCAGGTACAGCTCCAGCTTGCTGGTGAAGTGCTGGTACAGCACCGGTTTGCTGACGCCGGCGCACTGGGAGATCTCGTCCATACCGGCGGCGTGATAGCCGCGTAGGACGAAGATCTCGCTGGCGGCCGCGAGTAGTTGCTGGCGTCGCTCGTCACGGGGAAGCCGGGTGCCACGTTTGGGGGCGGTGCCGGACGACGAGCGGGACGTCATCCGGTCCACGAGGTCGGTCATATTCGGATCTCCCAGTCGATTCCCCGGCAAAGGGGTGTGTACCGGGTCTTTCGAGCACCATACTCGCTTACGAAGCTGTTGCCGACCCGGGTTGGCGAACCCGGGACCGGCCCCGATCCGTGTGGTGCCCTTCGGGAATGCCGGAAAGTGGCTCGCACGGTACCGGGGCGTGGTTGCCCGGGGTACTTCCATTGTGGCCGTTACGGCGGATTGTGAGAGTGTGGAGCCGTGACCGACCGACCGGAAAGCTCCTCCGGCGGCGGGCGCAGCGCGCACCGCCCCCATGATTCGGATCTCGCGGCCGCGCGGGCGACGACGGAGATATCGCACGGCGACGGATCCCGGGAGCCGCTGCGCGCGCGCCGGGACCCGGAGGGTGATCCGCCACCCGCGGCCGGGCAGCGCCGCCGGTGGCTGCGTTTCGTCGTCTCCAGGTACGGGTGGCGGGTGTACGCGTTGCCGGTGCTGCTGGTGCTGACGGTGTTCGTGGTGGTCGACGCGGTGCGCACCGGGCGTGGGGGCCCCGCGGAACCGATCGATCCGGGTTTCGGGGCGCTCGGTCCGCCACCGGCCAGCGCGGGGGTCATCGGCGCACCGCCGGGCGACGGGACATTCCCGGAGGATCTGCCGATCGGGGCGCTGCCCGCGGGCGGGAAGTTCACCGAGAACGGTAAGGGCACCTGGCGGATCGTGCCGGGCGCTTCGGCCCGTGTCGGTGCCGGCGAGCAGTTCACCTTCACCTACACCGTCGAGGTCGAGAACGGGATCGACACGCGTAATTTCGGTGGCGACGAATCGGTGGCCCGGATGGTGGAATCCACTCTCGGCAATCCGAAGAGCTGGGTGCACGACCGCAAGTTCGCGTTCCAGCGCGTCGATCGCGGCGAGCCGGATTTCCGGATCTCGCTCACCGCCCGCGCGACAACCCGCGAGGTCTGCGGTTTCGATATCCCCATCGATTCCTCGTGCTACAACTCCGATCAGGCCCGGGTGGTGCTGTCGGAGGCGCGCTGGGTGCGCGGGGCTCCGGCATTCGACGGCGATATCGGCTCCTACCGGCAGTACCTGGTCAACCACGAGGTCGGGCACGCTATCGGCTACCACGAACATCAGCCGTGTGAGAGCGAGGGCGGTCTGGCGCCGGTGATGATGCAGCAGACCTTCGGCACCGCCAACAACGAGATCGCCGCCCTGGATCCGCACGGGGTCGTCCCGATGGACGGCAAGACCTGCCGCTTCAACCCCTGGCCATACCCGCGCGGTTGAGCGCGGCTCCAGGACGCACGGGCCGGGTCCGGCGGTGGGGTCCGGCGCCGGCCCGGGAAGAATGACCCTCGCGCCGGCGTTGTACAAGGAACCTACGCCGGTGTGGGTGCGGGTCACAGCGGCCACGGGTCACCGGCTGTACGCACCCCGCACACCGCATCCGGCTATTTCGATACGAGGAGTTCGAAGACGTGTCAACACCGCAGTCCCTGCCCCCACTTGTGGAGCCCGCCGCCGAACTGACCAGGGACGAGGTCGCCCGTTACAGCCGTCACCTGATCATCCCCGACCTCGGGATGGACGGGCAGAAACGGCTGAAGAACGCGAAGGTGCTCGTGATCGGTGCCGGCGGGCTGGGATCTCCGGCGCTGCTGTACCTGGCCGCCGCCGGTGTGGGCACCCTGGGCATCGTCGAGTTCGACGAGGTCGATGCCTCGAATCTGCAACGGCAGGTCATCCACGGTGAATCCGATATCGGCCGCCCCAAGGCCGACAGCGCCCGCGACTCCATTCTGGAGATCAATTCCGGGATCGATGTGCGCTTGCACAAGATCCGGCTGGAGCCGGAGAACGCGGTGCAGCTATTCGCCGAATACGACCTGATCGTGGACGGGACCGACAACTTCGCGACCCGCTACCTGGTCAACGATGCCGCGGTGCTGGCCGGCAAACCGTATGTCTGGGGTTCGATCTACCGGTTCGAGGGCCAGGTCTCGGTGTTCTGGGAGGACGCCCCGGACGGTCGCGGGATCAACTATCGCGATCTGTACCCGGAGGCGCCGCCGCCGGGGATGGTGCCCTCCTGCGCCGAGGGCGGCGTGCTGGGTGTGCTGTGCGCGTCCATCGGCTCGGTCATGGTCACCGAGGCGATCAAGCTGATCACCGGTATCGGCGACCCGCTGCTGGGCCGGCTCATGGTGTACGACGCACTCGATATGAGCTACCGGACCATCAAGCTGCGCCGCGATCCCGCGCGGCAGCCGATCACCGAACTGATCGACTACGAGGCGTTCTGCGGTGTGGTGTCCGAGGAGGGGCAGGCCGCGGCCGCCGGTTCCACGGTGACCGCGCGCGAGCTCAAGGAGCTGCTGGACGCCGGTGATGTGGAGTTGATCGATGTGCGTGAACCGGTGGAATGGGACATCGTGCACATCGAGGGCGCGACGCTGATCCCGAAGGATCGCATTCTGTCGGGGGAGGCACTGGCCGAACTGCCGCAGAACCGCAAGATCGTGCTGCACTGCAAGACGGGTGTCCGGTCGGCCGAGGCGCTGGCCGCGCTCAAGCGCGCGGGTTTCGCCGACGCCACACATCTGCAGGGCGGCGTGATCGCCTGGGCGCACCAGGTCGACCCCTCACTGCCCGTGTACTGAGCCGCCTAGCTCGCGGTAGGCCGCTGACCTGCGCGTGAACCGCGCGGGGGCGGTGGCCCCGGTCCACGCGCGCGGTGCGTGACCCGGCCCGGTCGCGGTGTGTCGCGGCACTGCTACGACACGGTGTGGCGCGATACCGGGGCCCGGAGGCGGGAGTACGGTACGGCCGTGACCACCACTGTCGAACCCCCCGAACATGTGCGGGCCACGTACGGTCTGCGGGAACTGACCCCTGTCGCCCTCGGCGACTGGGAGGGCGGCTGGCGCCTCGGCGATGTGGTGCTCAGCCCTGTCGCCGACCACGCGCGCGCGGCCTGGTCGGCGAAGGTCCGGGAGAGTCTGCGGGTGGACGGGTTGCGGCTGGCCCGTCCGGTGCGGGCCACCGACGGCCGGTATGTGGTGTCGGGCTGGCGGTGCGACACCTTCATGACGGGCTGTCCGGAACCACGCCACGACGAGGTGGTCTCGGTCTCGCTGCGGCTGCACAAGGCCACCGCCACCCTGGAGCGGCCTCGATTCCTCTCGCAGCCGCCGGTCACGCCGTGGCTGGACGTGGATGTCTTCGTCGCCGCGGACCGGGCGGCGTGGGAGGCGGTGCCGTTGCGGACGCTGCGCGCGGCGGGTGCGGTGATGGAGAACTCGCCCGACGGACGGCACAGCCTCGAACTGATCGGTCAGCTGGCCACCCTGCGCAAACCCGTACGGACGCCGCCGCAGCTGGTGCACGGTGATCTGTTCGGCACCGTGTTGTTCGCCGGGGCGCAGACGCCCGCGCTCACCGATCTGACTCCGTACTGGCGCCCACCGGCGTGGGCGGCGGGCGTGATCGTGGTGGACGCGCTGTCGTGGGGCGGAGCCGACGACGGGCTGCTGGAACGCTGGTCCGATCTGCCGGAATGGCCACAGATGCTGTTGCGGGCGGTGATGTTCCGGCTGGCGGTGCATGTGCTGCATCCGCGGTCCACGCCGGAAGCGTTGCCGGGGTTGGTCCGGACGGCGGATATGGTGCGATTCCTGCTGTGAGTCCGGTGGGCTTCCCGATGGGACCCGGCCCGGGGAGGGCCCGGCCGGTATCGGACCGGCCGGGCCCCGATCGTGGATACGGAGCCGTCAGACGTTGGCGTACGCCAGCGACGGCGCCCGGCCCACCGCGAACGAGGCGCGGCGGTAGAACCACCAGGTGACCCCGGCCATCACCAGGAACGCGGCGGCGTAGGCCCAGAACGCGGGCGCCATGGTGCCGAAATTGGTGTTGGACAGGCGCAGTGCCTGCTGGAGTACGAAACCGCCGAAGGCGCCGACCGCTCCGATGACCCCGATGGCCGCGCCCGCCTGCCGCTTCGCCGAGGCCGCTCCTTCCGCCGGCTCGAGACCGTGCTCGGAGGCGTACTTCTTCGCCTGGGCGCTGAAGATGGACGGGATCATCCGGTAGGTGGAGCCGTTACCGATACCGGCGAGCACGAAAAGTACCAGGAAGGCCAGCAGGTAGAGCGGGAAACTCTTCATCTCGAGCGCGGCCATGATGAGTGCGACCGCGACGGCCATCCCGCCGAACACGGCGATGGTGATCTTCGCGCCGCCGCCCATTCTGTCGGAGAGCCAGCCGCCGAACGGCCGGGAGAAGGAGCCGACGAGGGCGCCGAGGAACGCCAGATTTCCGAGGGTGGTGATCCAGCCGATGTTCGCCAGATCCGGGAAATTGGCCTTGATGAGCGTCGGGAAGGCGAACGAGAACCCGATGAACGAACCGAACGTGCCGATGTAGAGGAACGCCATCACCCAGGTGTGGTGGTTGGTCAGCGCGGGCTTGTAGGAGCGTCCGTCGGATTTCGCGGTGGACAGGCTGTCCATGTACCGCAGCGCGCCGAACGCGGCGGCCAGGATGAACGGAATCCAGACCAGCACCGCCAGGGTGATCCCGAAGCGATATCCGGCCGCGTCCTTCGCGGTGAGATGAGTGCCGAGGGTGATCAGCAGCGGCACCAGCAGCTGGGTCTGGGCGACACCGAGATTGCCACCCGCGGCATTGATCCCGAGCGCCGCGCCTTTCTTCCCGTCCGGGAAGAAGAACGAGATATTGGCCATCGACGAGGAGAAATTGCCGCCACCGAAACCGGACAGCGCGGCCAGGACCACGAAAACCCACATCGGAGTACCGGGCTGGTTGACGAAGAAGATCAGGCCGACGGTGGGGACGAGCAGCATGGCGGCGCTGAACATCGTGAAGGCCCGCCCGCCGAACCGGGGGATGGCGAAGGTGTAGGGGATGCGCAGGGTCGAACCGACCAGGGTGGGGATGGATGTGAGCAGCAGGGCATTGCTGACCGCGGTCGGGTCACCTTTGCCGAGCCCGTCCAGGAATGTGAAACCGGCAGCGCCCATTCCGGTGACGACACTGGCCCACAGGACCCAGACACTGAAGCCCAGATTCTCCGCGAATACCGAGAACAGCAGGTTCTTCTTGGCGGTGCGGTCGGCGCCGGATTTCCAGAACCGCTCGTTGTCCGGTTCCCACCGGTCGATCCAGCGACCCCGGCGCTGGTGGACGAAATTCGTTGCGGTATCGGGTGGTTGCTGGCCGGTGTCGGCTGTCGCGGTCATCGGCGCCCCTCTCGTCGTTACTCGACGCCCCCGGACCGGGGCGCCCGGCCGCGGCAGCCGGGCGGTCGAGTGCGGTGTTGTGACGTGAGAAAACGCTAGGAGCCGGGTGTTTCCACCACGTGGCGCGCAATGACGATCGCCACAAATCCCGCTCACGGCGGAACGACAACCGGGTGATCGGTCCGTAACCTCGATGGAACCCGGCCGGGAGGGACGCCGAGGTCGGCTCTGGTCGGTGTTGTGCGCCGCCGGTCGGCATGCGGATGCGCACGGCCGGAGCGGAGGCGGAGGTACGCCTCAGTGGTCGCGGTAGTCGGCCAGCAGTGTGTCCAGGAAACACCGGGTGGTCCGGGCGGCCCGTTCGGCGTCACCGTCGACGATGGCCTGCACCAGTTCGCAGTGTTCGGCGGCGTACCAGCTGTCGATCCGATCGGTGCGCGACCGGATCCCGGATTCGATATAGCCCAGCAGCGAATCGTAGAACTCGATGTACACGGCGTTGCCGCTGGCGAGCACGATGGCCCGGTGCAGCTGTACATCGGCCTCGATGGCGGCGGTCCGGTCCACCCGCCACAGCCGGTTGCGGTCGTCGAGTAGCCGGCGCAAGGTGGCGATATCGGTGTCGTCGCGCCGGTGCGCGGCCAGCGCCGCGGCGGTGGCCTCCAATCCGTGGCGTAGTTCCAGGACATCGCGTTCGGCGGCTTCGGCGAAATACTTGGACAGGGTCCCGCCTACCTCCGAGGTGGCGATGACATAGGTGCCGGAGCCCTGCCTGCGTTCCAGCATGCCGGCGTGGACCAGTGCCTGCACGGCTTCGCGAAGGGTGTTGCGGCCGGTGCCGGTGAGTTCGGCGAGTTCGGGTTCGGTGGGGATCCGCGTCCCGATCGGCCAGCGTCCCGAGCGGATATCCTCTTTGAGTTGCTCGGTGACCTGGGCGATGAGACTGGTGCGGCGCACGCTTTGCACGGGGACAGAGTACCGCCCGTCACATCCCATTGCCCCGGTCATAGGGTCATCCTATGATTTCTCGGTGACTGCTGCGCTGCCCGAGACTTCCCAAGCGGCTGAACCACCTCTCGAGCAGCGGAAACGCAAACTGATCGAAGGCCGTTTACTGGTACTCGCGGCAATAGTCATGTCCGCGCTCGTGCTCCGCGTGGCCGTCACCGCGTTCACACCGCTCGCCGAGGACATCGGGCGCGATATCGGCTACTCCACCGCCGTCGTCGGTATCTTCGGGATGATCCCGACCCTGATGTTCTCGGTGACCGGGCTGCTGGCGCCGATCCTGGCCCGCAGACTCGGTCTGGAATGGACTGTGCTGCTCGCGATGGCGGCCGCCGGTACCGGCATGCTCGTGCGGGTCCTCGTCTCGGGGACGGTCGAACTGCTGCTGTTCTCCGCGCTCGCGCTCGGCGGTATGGGGATCGGCAATATCGTGGTCCCCCCACTGGTCAAACGCTATTTCCCGGACCGACTCGCCACGGTGAGCGCGCTCTACATCACCATGGTGCAGATCGGCACCGTACTGCCGGCCTTGGTCGCGGTGCCGCTGGCGGCGGCGCACGGCTGGCGCGTCTCCCTGGGGGTATGGGCTCTGCTCGGCTTCGCGGCGGTCATCCCCTGGATCGGGGTGCTGCGCACCCGGCGCGGCCGGGTGGCAGCGGACACCACCGGCCTGCCGGACCCCGGGAGCGCTCCGGCCCCGAAGGTGTGGCGCTCGCCCCTGGCCTGGGGGATGGCGGCCACCTTCGGGATGACCTCGCTGACCACCTACTCGGTGTTCACCTGGCTGCCGACGATCCTCGCCGACGCCGGTGCCGACGCGGCCTTCGGCGGCTCGATGGTCGCCCTGTTCGCCCTCGTCGGACTGGTCGCCGCCCTCACCGCACCCACGGTGGCCGCCCGGCTCACCAACCCGTACCCGGTGGTCGTCGGTTGTGCCGCGTGTTTCTTCGTGGCCTTCGCCGGGCTGCTCTTCGCGCCCATGAGCGCGCCCGTCCTGTGGGTGGCGATCCTCGGTCTCGGCCCGAGTACCTTCCCGATGACACTCACCCTCATCAACCTGCGCACCCGGACCCCGGCCGGTTCGGCCGCCCTGTCGGGCTTCACGCAGGGCGTCGGTTACGCGCTGGCCTGTGTGGGACCGCTGGTGTTCGGCATGCTGCACACGGTCACCGGCGGCTGGGCCGCCCCGTTCGCGCTGCTCTGTGTCTCGGTGCTGGTGCTGCTGACCGGTGCCTGGCAGGCGTGTAAACCGCGGATGCTCGAGGACTCCGTCTCCCCGCGTTGAACCGGTGACGCGGGACCGGTGCCCGGCACCGGATCCGCCGCCGGGGTTGCGCCGGAAGGTGACGCGGGTCATCATCGGCTCATCCCTCACCGCGTTCCGCGGCGGATATGGGCACTTCGTCACCGGCGGAAATGCCGATGACACAACGAGTTAACATCGGCGGCGTGCTCACCTGAGCGCCGCGAACCGCGTGAGAAACCGTTGATTCGACGGTCATCTCGGGCAGCATTTTCGCAATACCGGTTTCCTACCGTGGGGTCGAACCACGTTGGGAGGCCCTTTTGAGCACGCAGACCGAAAGCCGCGGCGACGCCCTGTCGGCGATGTTGCGGCGGCCGAAGCTGGAGCGCTGGGACGCCGAGGACACCGCGGCCTGGGAGGCCGGCGGTAAAAAGATCGCCACACGCAATCTGATCTGGTCGGTCGTGGCCGAGCACATCGGATTCTCGATCTGGTCCATCTGGTCGGTCATGGTGCTGTTCATGCCGACCGAGACCTATGGGATCGATGCGGCGGGCAAATTCTTCCTGGTCGCCGTACCGACACTGGTCGGCGCGATCCTGCGGATCCCGTACACGGTCGCCACGGCCCGGTTCGGTGGTCGCAACTGGACGGTGTTCAGCGCCGCCGCGCTGCTGGTGCCGGCCGTTCTCACCCTGTACTTCGTGAACCAGCCCGGCACCTCCTATACGACCTTCCTGATCGTCGCGGCGTTCGCCGGTCTGGGCGGCGGCAATTTCGCCTCCTCGATGACCAATATCAATGCCTTCTACCCCCAGCGACTCAAGGGCTGGGCCCTGGGGATGAACGCCGGCGGCGGCAATATCGGGGTCCCGGTCATCCAGTTGTTCGGGCTCCTGGTCATCGCGACCCTCGGTAACGAGTACGCCTCGGTCATCTGCGCGACCTATCTGGTGCTGGTGGTGCTCGCCGGACTCGGCGCGGCGCTGTTCATGGACAACCTGCCCAACCAGAAGGCCGATCTGTCCTTCATGCTCACCGCATTGAAAGTGCCGCAGTCCTGGGCGGTTTCGTTCCTCTACATCGGCACCTTCGGTTCCTTCATCGGGTACAGCTTCGCGTTCGGGCAGATCCTGCAGATCAGTTTCGTCGCCGGCGGTGACACCGCGGCCCAGGCGACGCTGCACGCCGCGCAGATCGCGTTCATCGGACCGCTGCTCGGTTCGATCGCCCGCCCCTACGGCGGCAAACTCGCCGACCGGATCGGTGGCAGCCGGGTGACTCTGTTCACCTTCGCGGCCATGATGGTCGCCGCGGTGGCGGTGGCCTCGGCCTCGACTGTCGCGGACGGTTCGCACAAGGGGTTCTCGGGTCCGGTGCTGGGCGTGCTGGTGGCCGGGTTCGTGGCGCTGTTCATCCTGTCCGGCCTGGGCAACGGGTCGGTCACCAAGATCATCCCGTCGGTTTTCGACGCCAAATCCCGCAGCCTGGCGGCGAGTGCGGCCGAACGCGCAGCCTGGGCGCAGAACACCTCCGGCGCGCTGATCGGATTCGTCGGTGCCATCGGTGCTCTCGGCGGCGTCGGGATCAACCTGGTGCTGCGGTCCTCCTACTCCTCGACCCAATCCGCGACCACCGCCTTCTGGGTGTTCATGGCGTTCTACATCGCCTGCGCCCTGGTCACCTGGGTGGTGTTCCTGCGCCGTCCCGGCGCGCCGGCCCGTAATCGCGAGGTCGTGGCCGAAGCCGAGGCCCTGGTCCGCCGGGCCGAATCCGGCTCCCGTACCCCCGTCCAGCCCACCGAATCCCGGTCCGCCCGGTCGTCGGCGAGCCTCTGACCCCGGATCCCCACGGAGGACACCATGAACGCACAGCGCAGAACAGTCGTCGTCGCCGGTCACGGCATGGTCGGGCACCGGTTCGTCGAGGCGATCCGCGCGCGGGACGAGGCGGGGCAGTGGCAGGTCGTCGTGCTCGGCGAGGAGAGGCTGGCCGCCTACGACCGGGTCGGCCTGTCCTCCTACATCGGCAGCTGGGAAGCCGCCTCGCTGGCATTGCCGGGTAACGAGTACGCGGGCGACGATCTGGTCGACCTGCGTCTCGGGCAGCGGGCCGAGGCCATCGACAGGGACGCCCAGAAGGTCACCACGACCTCCGGTGAGGTGCTCGACTACGACGCGCTGGTCCTGGCGACCGGTTCCTACCCGTTCGTACCGCCCGTGCCGGGGCACGAACACCAGGAATGCTTCGTCTACCGGACCATCGACGACCTCGACGGTATCCGGGCCGCGGCCGACGCGGCCGGGCCGGGCGCCCACGGCGTCGTCGTGGGCGGTGGTCTGCTCGGGCTGGAGGCCGCCAACGCGCTGCGGCTGCTCGGGCTCACTCCGCACGTGGTCGAGTACAACGACCGCCTGATGCCGGCCCAGGTCGATGAGGGCGGCGGCGCCATCCTGGAGAAACTGGTCACCGACCTGGGACTGCGGGTGCACACCGGGGTGGGCACCGCCGGGATCGAACGCGACGCGGCCGCCGGCCCGGCCGAACGACTGCGGGTCACCCTGTCCGACGACACCGTGGTCGATGCCGCGCTGGTGGTGTTCTCCGCGGGTGTCCGGCCGCGGGATCAAATCGCTCGCGACGCCGGGCTCGAGGTCGGCCCGCGCGGTGGCGTGATCACCGATCTGGGGCTGGCCACCTCCGATCCGAACATCTACGCCATCGGCGAATGCGCCGCGATCGAAGGGGTCTGCTACGGGCTGGTGGCGCCCGGCTACAGCACCGCCGAGATCGTGGCCGATCGCCTGCTGGGCGGTGCCGGTGAGTTCCCCGGCGCCGATATGTCCACCAAGCTCAAACTGCTCGGCGTGGATGTGGCGAGCTTCGGCGACGCGCACGGCACCACCGAGGGCGCACTGTCGGTGGTGTTGCACGACGCGGCCCGGGGTACCTACGCGAAACTGGTGATCTCCGACGACGCGCAGACCCTGCTGGGTGGCATCCTGGTCGGCGATGCCACCCAGTACGCCGCCCTGCGCCCGCTGGTGGGCCGGCCGCTGCCGGCCGAACCGGCCGCGCTCATCTCCCCGGCCGGGGCGGAACTGGGCGCCGACGCGCTGCCCGACGAAGCCCAGATCTGCTCCTGCAACGATGTGAGCAAGGGCGCCATCTGCGGCGCCATCGCCGAGGGCGCCTGCGATATCCCGGCCATCAAGGCCTGCACCAAGGCCGGCACCTCCTGTGGCGGCTGTGTGCCGATGATCAAGAAGGTGCTCGAACAGTCCGGCGTCGAAATGTCCAAGGCGCTGTGCGAGCACTTCGAGCAGTCGCGCGCCGAACTGTTCCAGATCGTGCAGGCTACCGGTATCCGCACCTTCTCCGAGCTCATCGCCCGGCACGGCCGGGGGACCGGCTGCGATATCTGCAAGCCGACGGTCGCCTCGATTCTGGCCTCCACCTCCAGCGATCACATCCTGGAGGGCGAACAGGCCGCGCTGCAGGACACCAACGACCACTTCCTGGCCAATATGCAGAAGAACGGCACCTACTCGGTGGTGCCGCGGATGCCGGGCGGCGAGGTCACCCCGGAACAGCTGATCGTGATCGGTGAGGTCGCCAAGGAGTTCGGTCTCTACACCAAGATCACCGGCGGGCAGCGGATCGACCTGTTCGGCGCGCGGGTGGAACAGCTGCCGCTCATCTGGAAACGCCTGGTGGACGCGGGTATGGAATCGGGCCACGCGTACGGTAAATCGCTGCGCACGGTGAAGAGTTGTGTCGGTTCCACCTGGTGCCGGTACGGCCAGCAGGATTCGGTCGGCATGGCCGTGCTGCTGGAGAAGCGTTACCGTGGGCTCCGCTCGCCGCACAAATTGAAGTTGGCCGTTTCCGGTTGCGCCCGGGAATGCGCCGAGGCCCGCGGCAAGGATGTGGGCGTCATCGCCACCGAGAACGGGTGGAACCTCTATGTGGGCGGTAACGGCGGCCTGACCCCCAAGCACGCGGTGCTGCTCGCGGGCGACCTCGACGACGAGACACTCATCGCCTATATCGACCGCTATCTGATGTTCTACATCCGCACCGCGGACCGGCTGCAGCGCACCGCGCCGTGGCAGGAGGACCTCGGTATCGACTACGTGCGCGAGGTGGTGTGCGAGGACAGCCTCGGGATCGCCGCCGATCTGGAGCAGGCGATGGCCGGCCACGTCGCCGGTTATCGCGACGAATGGGCCGCGGTCCTCGACGACGAGGAGAAGCTGTCGCGATTCGTCTCGTTCGTCAACGCCCCGGCCGAGGCCGACCCGACCATCGCCTTCGACGACAGCGGCGAGCGCAAGGTCCCGGTGCTGCTCGGCCTGCCCGGTATGCCCGGAGGAGGCAGCGGAGCGTAACCACGCAGGGCATGCCGGGGAGGCCGTTATGGATACAGCCTGCCCGGTATGCCGGCACCGGTCGCTACGAGTGGGAAATGACGGCTTAACCGTCAGGAAACAGGCCGCCGGTACCAATGGGTAACGGCGTGTGGAGGAGACACCGATGATGCGATCCCTCCGCCTTCGCTGCGGTCTCAGCGGACCGTATGACCAGCTTCTGAGGAGGCGCTATGACCGTGATCGATACCCCAGTAACTGTTCCGGCCGCCACCACCGGGTGGACCAGGGCGTGCCCGCTCGACTACCTGATCCCCGGCCGCGGCGTGGCGGTGCTGCTGCCCGGCGGCGCCCAGGCGGCCCTGTTCCTGCTGCCCGAGGGCACGTTGTACGCGGTCGGCAATATCGATCCCTTCGGCCGGGCGGCGGTGATGTCGCGCGGTATCGTCGGCGACCGCGGCGGTGAGCCGGTGGTCGCGTCACCGCTGTTGAAGCAGGCCTTCTCCCTGCTCGACGGCCGGTGCCTGGACGATGCGACGGCGAGCCTGCCGGTATATTCCGTGCGCGTGGACGACGGACAGGTGTCGATCTCGGACCGGCCCGTGACGGTGGCCCCGGACGGCTGCCCGGTATGACGGTTCCGGAGACGAATGCCTCGCTGGCCGGTTTCACGATCGGTATCACCGCGGCCCGGCGGGCCGAGGAATTCGCCACCCTGCTCACCCGCCGGGGCGCGTCGGTCGTGTCCGCACCGGCCATCCGGATCATCCCGCTCGCCGACGACACCGAACTGGAACGGGTGACCGGTGAGCTGATCGCCGATCCGCCGCAGATCGCGGTGGCCACCACCGGTATCGGTTTCCGCGGCTGGATGGAGGCCGCCGAGGGCTGGGGCCTGGCCGAGCAGTTGCGTGCGACCCTGGGCGGCACCCGGATGCTGGCGCGGGGCCCGAAGGCCAAAGGCGCGATCCGGGCCGCGGAACTGCGCGAGGAGTGGTCGCCGGCGTCGGAGTCCTCGGCCGAGGTACTGGATCATCTGCTCGCCGAGGGCGTCGAGGGCGTGCGGATCGCGGTCCAGCTGCACGGCGCCACCACCGAATGGGAACCGATCCCCGACTTCTGCGAAGTACTGCGGTGTGCGGGCGCCGATGTGGTGCCCGTACCGGTGTACCGGTGGGAGCCGCCCGCCGACCGTGGTCCGATGGATCAGCTGATCGAGGCCGTCGTGACCTCCGCGATCGACTGTGTGACCTTCACCAGCGCCCCGGCCGTGGCCTCGATGCTCATGCGCGCCAAGGAAACCGGGGTGCTGGAGGGGGTGTTGCACGCGCTGCGCAGCCGGGTGCCGGCGGTCTGTGTCGGCCCGATCACCGCGGCCCCGCTCGAGGAACTCGGAGTGCCCACCACGATGCCCGGCCGGGCCCGGCTGGGCGCGCTGGCCCGCCATGTCGCCGAGGAACTTCCGCGCCGGGCGGGGCGGATCAATGCCGCCGGCCACACCATCAGCGTGCGCGGGGCGTGCGTGGTGGTGGACGGCACGGTGAAACAGCTCGCCCCGGCGCCCATGGCGCTGATGCGCTCACTGGCCCGCCAGCCGGGCCGGGTGGTCTCCCGCGAGGACCTGCTGGCGGCGCTGCCCGGCGGCGGCGACGATACGCACGCGGTGGAAACCGCGATCGCGCGGCTGCGGGCGGGTCTGGGCACCCCCAAAGCGATCCAGACGGTGGTCAAGCGCGGGTACCGGCTGGCCATGGATCCGGCCGAATGCACCGACAACAACGCCGATACGGCGCCACCGGCCGCGTCCCCGGCGCGCAACGCGCGCTATGTCCGGACGGTGGTGCCGGGGTGAGGCGGCCACCGCCCGCGCTGGTGCTGGTCGCGCACGGCACCCGCAGCGCGAAGGGCGTGCAGATGATCGCCGCGCTGGCCGAAGCGGTCGGGCACGAACTGGATCGGCGGCCCGGCATTCCGGACGGCCGGTGCGTCCACCCCGGTTCGTCCGGTCGCCGCGCCACGACGCCCGGCTATCTGCCCTGCGGTTGTCTGCCCGGGCCGGCGGCGGGACCCGCTGCGGACAACCGCGCGAACCCGGCCGTGCGTACCGCGTTCGTCGATGTGCTCGGGCCCTCGCCGGCCGAGGTGCTGCGCGATCTGGCCGGCCGGGCCGTAGTGGCCGGTGATTCCGTACCGGCCGTGGTGGTGCCGGCCTTTCTGGCCTCCGGATATCACGTCTACCAGGACGTACCCCGCGAGGTGGACGACAGCGGACATCCCGCGGTGACCGTCACCGCGGCGATGGGTCCCGACCCCGCATTGGCCCGCATCATGGCCGTTCGGTTGCGGGCGGCCGGTTGGCGGCCCGGCGACGCCGTGGTCTTCGCGGCCGCGGGATCCTCGGACGCGCGGGCCCGCGCCGATGTGCGCCGCGCCGCCGCCATGCTCACCGCACAGCTCGCGACTCCGGTGCGCACCGCCTACGTCGCCACCGGGGCGCCCCGCGTTCCCGAAGTGGTGGCGCAGCTCCGCGAGACCGGGCAGGAGCGGGTGTTCATCGCCTCCTATCTACTCGCGCACGGGCTCTTCCACGAGCGCCTGTACCAGGCGGGTGCGACCGGGGTGGCCGAGCCGATCGGGGTCCATCCGGCCGTGGTCCGGCTGATCGCGGACCGCTACCGCAGCGCCGTCCGGGACGCGGACCGGCAGCGAGTGCGCTGACCACCTCCCGGGCTGTTCGCCCGGCATCGCGGCCGAGGCCCCGTCAGCGCGCGTTGCGCAACCGGATGCCGCTGAACCCCAGCGTGCCGGCGGTCAGCGCCTGCCAGAACGTCGTCAGGTCGGGGAGTACTCGCAACTGGATACCGGCTTGCTGGTGGAGTCCCAGGAGGTCGCCGACCGGTTCCGGGGGCGCGAGCGGTTCGACGGGTTCGGTGCTGACGTGGGCGTGCGGGACGGGAGCACCGAACGGGCGAAAGGTCGCCGCCGGGAGCCGGTAGGCGTAGAGCCGTACCGTGCGCAGGGCATCCAGCCACCGGTATTCGATCGCGTGCACCCGTTCTCCGCCACCGGGACCCAGCAGTCTCGCGCGGTCGTCGTCGGTCGTCGCCGGCGTGACCCAGCCCATCGCCCGCGGGCATTGCCGGGGAAACCAGTAGTCGGGTGCGCGGGCCGCGTCGACGGCCCAGACGTACGGTTCGGACTGCCGGGCGGTCGCGGCCGTGTGCGGGACGAAGCGGGTGATCGTCGGGTCTTCGGAGAAGTGCAGTACCTCGCCGGGGCCGGGTCGCATGGGAACCGACCCTAGCGAAGCCGCGCGGTCCGCCCGCGAGAATTCAGACCCGGTACCAGACGAACTTGTTCTCGCGGGTCGGGCCGTACCGGTCGATCTGGTCGAACAGCAGGGCGGCCGGTTCCACGACCGCGCTACGACCCTGGGCGTCGTCGTAGGCCACCAGGATCCCGACGAACGCGGCGTGCCCGTCGGCGGTCTGGCGGTACACCACCGCACCGGAATCGCCGGCCTCGGCGCCCAGCGCGTTGGTGGCGTAGAGCCACTCCTCGTTTGCCTCGGTGATCGACCCGCAGGTCCAGCCGGTGGTCGCACCGATCTTGCAGATCTCCTGCCCCAGCTGCGGTTTCATATCCACCGTGGACAGCCCGAAACGACCCATGGACGCGGCGACGCCGATCCCGTCGTACAGACGGATCAACCCGAAACCGAACTTCAGGCCCTCATCCGGGCGATGAGTTTCGAACCAGCCGATCGGGTTACCGACTTTGTCGGTGACGATTCCCTGGTGGTAGCAGTGGCCGGCGGTCACCGCATACTGGGCCGAGCCGATCGAACCGGTGAGTCCCACGGTGCAGCGGGTGGTCACCGCCTTCCCGTCGGCTATCTCGGTGTGCCGGATCTCCATGCCCGGGTACACCGTGACGGCGGGTGCGGCCGCGGTGGGTGCGGCCACCGCGGTGGATCCGGGGATCAGCGCCGCACCGAAGGCGGCGACTGCCGCACACACGGTGACGGAGAGGGGACGCCGGCTCCGCCGCCGCCGGAAAACGCTGAACATCGCGTACCTCGAATTTGCTCGAGCGACCGCCGACGCGGTCGGATCGGGCAGTCAGCGTAGACGATCGGGCGCCACTCCGCCCGCTGCGGCTCTTCCCAGCCGGTGGAAGGGTGGAGACGGGTACGCCCCGACCGGTGGTGTGGGGGTGACGGCGGCCACTCCCGCATGTGTAAACAAATGTAAACCACTGGAGAAGCGGCGATTTCCGAAATTTCACCGTCGCTGCCCGAACGGCCCGCCCGGAGGTCGGATCCGTCGCGTCTCCCCGTGTTTTCCCAGGAGATCGGCCGCCGCCGGGGCGACGCGCGTGCGCCCGCCGTGACAACCGGATTGCGGTCACCTCACAGCTCACCGACCTGCGCTTTTCGTTGTGAGAACGGCGTTTGGCCAGGTCGGGCGGCGTCCCTACAGTCGGAGCATCAGCCCGATTTCACCGCTTGCAGAAAAGGGGGCGTCGTGGTCGTCTCACGCACTCCGGGCTCGGCGCACACCACCGCGGAACGGCACCCCGGGGCACCGGCGGCCGGGGACGCACTGCTGCGGCTGGGCAAGTATTTCCAGCGCGGCGAGGTCTCCGCGGACCACCGCACGGTGCACAAGGTGGGCGGCCGCGGCGCCGACGAGTTCTATCGGGACCGCTGGTCGCACGACAAGGTGGTGCGCTCCACCCACGGGGTGAACTGCACGGGGTCGTGCTCCTGGAAGATCTACGTGAAGGACGGGGTGATCACCTGGGAGTCCCAGCAGACCGACTATCCGTCGGTCGGTTCGGACAAACCCGAATACGAACCCCGCGGCTGCCCGCGCGGCGCCTCCTTCTCCTGGTACACCTACTCACCGGCCCGGGTGCGGTACCCCTACGTCCGCGCCACGCTGCTGGAGTTGTACCGGGAAGCCAAGACCAGACTGAAGGACCCGGTACTGGCCTGGGCCGATCTGGTCGAGGACCCCGAACGCGCCCGCCGGTACAAGGCCGCGCGCGGCAAGGGCGGTTTCGTGCGCGCCGAATGGTGGGAGGCCGCCGAGATCGCGGCCGCGGCCCACGTCCACACCATCAAGAAGTACGGACCCGACCGCGTCGCCGGATTCTCCCCGATCCCGGCCATGTCGATGGTCAGTCACGCGGTCGGCGCCCGGTTCATCTCGCTGCTCGGCGGGTCGATGCTGTCGTTCTACGACTGGTACGCCGATCTGCCGGTGGCCTCGCCCCAGGTGTTCGGCGACCAGACCGATGTCCCGGAGTCGGCGGACTGGTTCGACGCCGGATACCTGATCATGTGGGGTTCCAATGTGCCGGTGACCCGTACTCCGGACGCCCACTACATGACCGAGGCCCGCTATCGCGGCCAGAAGGTCGTGGTGGTCTCCCCGGATTACGCCGACAACACCAAGTTCGCCGACGAATGGGTCGCCGCCCGGCCGGGGACCGACGCCGCGCTGGCCATGGCCATGGGTCATGTGGTGCTACGGGAATTCTTCGTCGATCGGGAGACGCCCCGGTTCCTGGACTACGTCCGCAGATACACCGATCTGCCTTTCCTGATCACCCTGGACGACGGTGCGGACGGGGTGGCGGTGCCCGGCAAGTTCCTGACCGCCGCCGATCTGGGCAATACCGACGAGGGCGCGGAGTTCCGGACCGTCCTGCTCGACGCCGCGGGCGTGCCGGTGGTGCCGAACGGTTCGCTCGGGGACCGGTTCGGCGAGAACGGCACCGGACGCTGGAACCTCGATCTCGGGGGTGTCGAGCCACTCCTGACGCTGTACGGCCGCACCGACGATGCTGCGGCCGTACAGTTCCCCCGTTTCGATACCGACACCCCGGGCGTCGTGACCCGCGGCGTGCCGACCGCGACGGTCGCCGGGAAGCGGGTCACCACGGTGTTCGATCTGCTGTTGGCGCAGTACGCGGTGGGGCGTCCGGGACTGCCCGGCACCTGGCCGGCCGATTACGACGACGCCACCGAGCCCTACACCCCCGCCTGGCAGGAATCCGTCACCGGTGTCCCGGCCGCGCAGGCCCGGCGGATCGCGCGGGAGTTCGCCGACAATGCCGACCGGTCCGGTGGCCGGTCCATGATCCTGATGGGCGCCGGGACCAATCACTGGTTCCACTCCGACCAGATCTACCGGTCCTTCTTCACCCTGACCCTGCTCACCGGCTGCCAGGGCGTGAACGGCGGCGGCTGGGCGCATTATGTGGGCCAGGAGAAGTGCCGTCCGGTGACCGGCTGGTCCACCCTCGCGTTCGGGCTGGACTGGCAGCGCCCGCCACGCCAGATGCAGGGCACGGTGTTCTGGTATCTGACCAACGACCAGTGGCGCTACGACCCGTTCACCGCCGACGCCTTCTCCTCGCCGCTGGCGAAGGGGAAGTTCGCGGGCCGGACGGCGGCGGACAATATCGCGCTGGCGACCCGGCTGGGCTGGATGCCCTCGTACCCGACGTTCGATCGCAACCCGCTCGACCTGGCCGACGAGGCCGAGGCGGCCGGCCGGACCGCGGCCGACCATGTGGTGGACGGACTGAAATCCGGCGAGCTGCGGTTCGCCTGTGAAGACCCCGACGCTCCGGAGAACTTTCCGCGCGTGCTCACCGTCTGGCGGGCCAATCTGCTCGGCTCCTCCGGTAAGGGCAACGAGTACTTCCACCGGCATCTGCTCGGCGCGGATTCCAATCTGCAGACCACCGACACCACCGGGGTGCGGCCGGAGGAACTGGTCTGGCGCGAGGAAGCCGCCACCGGGAAACTCGATCTGCTGCTCTCGCTGGACTTCCGGATGACCAGCACCACGCTGTTCTCCGATATCGTGCTCCCCGCCGCCACCTGGTACGAGAAACACGATCTGTCCTCGACGGATATGCATCCGTTCGTGCACGCCTTCACCCCGGCCATCTCGCCGCCGTGGGAGGCGAAAACCGATTTCGAGGCGTTCCACCGGATCGCCCGCGGCTTCTCCTGGCTCGCCGAGAAACATCTCGGGGTGCGCAAGGACATCGTCGCGGTGCCGCTGCAGCACGATTCACCGGACGCCATGGCCCAGGCCGGGGGGCGGGTGCTCGACTGGAAGGCCGGGGAATGCGAACCGGTCCCGGGCAAGACGATGCCGAAACTGGTGGTCGTCGAACGGGATTACGCGAAGATCGCGGAGAAGATGGCCGCGCTGGGGCCCCTGGTGGAAACCCTCGGACTCACCGTCAAGGGCGTCACCACCCATCCCGGCGCCGAGGTGGAATACCTGGCCGGCGCGAACGGGACCGTGGTGTCCGGGGTGGCGCAGGGCCGGCCCTCGTTGGCCCAGGACAAGCATGCCGCCGAGGCGATCCTCGCGCTGTCCGGTACCACCAACGGGCGGCTGGCGGTCGAGGGCTTCCAGGCCCTGGAACGCCGTACCGGCACCGAACTCGCCGATCTGGCGGCCGAACACGAGGGCAAGCGGATCACTTTCGCCGATACGCAGGCGCGGCCGGTACCGGTGATCACCTCACCGGAGTGGTCGGGCAGCGAAACCGGCGGGCGCCGCTATTCGCCGTTCACCATCAACACCGAACGGCTCAAGCCGTGGCATACGCTCACCGGCCGCCAGCACTTCTATCTCGACCACGACTGGATGATCGAACTCGGCGAACAGCTGCCGACCTTCCGGCCGCCCCTGGACATGACCGCACTGTTCGCCGAACCCGCCGTCGGCGATATCAGCGACAGCGGGGTCACCGTGCGCTACCTGACCCCGCACTCCAAATGGTCGATCCATTCGGCCTACCAGGACAACCTGCACATGCTGACCCTCTCCCGCGGTGGCCAGACCATCTGGATGTCGGAGAAGGACGCCGCCAAGATCGGGGTGGCCGACAACGACTGGATCGAGGCGATCAACCGCAACGGTGTGGTGGTGGCCCGGGCCATCGTCTCGCACCGGATGCCCGAGGGCACGGTGTTCATGTACCACGCGCAGGACCGGGCCGTGGACGTCCCGCGGATCGAGGGCACCGCGAAGGAGGGCCAAACCTTCACCGGTAAAGGCAAACGCGGCGGCATCCACAACGCACTCACCCGGATCATGATCAAACCCACGCATCTGATCGGCGGTTACGCCCAGCAGTCGTTCGCACTGAACTATCACGGCCCGACCGGTAATCAGCGCGACGAGGTCACCACCATCCGCCGCCGCAGCCAGCAGGTGCAGTACTGATGCGCCGCCACCACGAGCTACCCGCGACCCCGGAGGACTGATATGCGAGTGATGGCGCAACTGGCCATGGTCATGAACCTCGACAAATGCATCGGCTGCCACACCTGTTCGGTCACCTGTAAACAGGCGTGGACCAACCGCGGCGGGACCGAGTACGTCTGGTTCAACAATGTGGAAACCCGGCCCGGCCAGGGTTATCCGCGGCAGTACGAGGACCAGGAGAAGTGGAAGGGCGGCTGGACACTCGACAGACGTGGCCGGCTCACGCTCAAATCGGGCTCGCGGCTCAAACGGTTGCTCAATATCTTCGCCAACCCCGACCTGCCGACCATCGAGGACTACTACGAGCCCTGGAGCTACGAGTACGACAATCTGCTGTCCTCCCCGGCCATCGACACCACTCCGGTGGCGCGACCGAAATCGCTGATCACCGGGGACGATACGAAGGTCACCTGGGGCGCCAACTGGGACGACGATCTCGGGTCGGGGCCCGAGCAGGTCGGTCGGGACCCGCTGCTGGCCCGGGTTTCCGAACAGGTGAAGCTCGAATTCGACAAGACCTTCATGTTCTATCTGCCACGGATCTGCGAGCACTGCCTCAATCCGTCGTGCGCGGCGTCCTGCCCGTCCGGGGCGATCTATAAACGGTCCGAGGACGGGATCGTCCTGGTGGATCAGGACAAATGCCGCGGCTGGCGGCAGTGCACGACCGGCTGCCCCTACAAGAAGATCTACTTCAACCACAAAACCGGCAAAGCCGAGAAATGCACCTTCTGCTATCCGCGAGTGGAGGTCGGAATCCCGACGGTGTGCTCGGAAACCTGCGTCGGCCGGCTGCGCTATATCGGCGTGATGCTCTACGACGCCGACGCGGTCCTCGCGGCGGCGTCGGTCACCGACGACAAGGATCTGTACCCCAGCCAGCTCGGCGTCTTCCTGAATCCGCACGACCCGCGGGTGGTGGCGGAAGCCGAACGCGCCGGTATCTCCCCGGAATGGATCCAGGCCGCACAGGACTCGCCGGTCTACAAACTCATCGTCGACTACCAGATCGCGCTGCCGCTGCACCCGGAATACCGGACCATGCCGATGGTCTGGTACATCCCGCCGCTGTCGCCGGTAGTGGACGTGCTGTCGGAGACCGGGCACGACGGTGAGGACCACGCCAACCTCTTCGGCGCGATCGACGCGCTGCGGATCCCGGTGGAGTACCTGGCCGAACTGTTCACCGCCGGTGATATCGGCCCGGTGCGGGCGGCGCTGCAACGACTGGCCGGGATGCGCGCGTTCATGCGCTCGATCAACCTCGGTCAGGAACCCGATCCGGCCATCGCGCCGTCGGTCCGGCTGGAGCCCGAAGAGATCGAAGCCATGTACCGGCTGCTGGCCATCGCGAAATACGAGCACCGCTATGTGATCCCGACCGGCGCGAGTGCGCGAGCCCACGAACTGGATTCGCTGGCCACCGGATGCAGCCTGGACACCGAGGGGGGTCCGGGGATGACAGCGTTCGACCAGGTGGTGGAGAAATTCCACCTCACCGATACCAACGGCGCCGCGCCGGAGGCGAAAACCGGCCGGATCAACCTGCTGAACTGGGACGGGCAGAGCACCGACGGGCTCGTGCCCGCCGGTACGAGCGGCTCGAACGGCGAGTCGGCGAACGGGCACGGCGCGAACGGCCGAGGTGCGAACGGTCACGGCTCGAACGGGCGCGCGGCGAACCGAGCCGGCGGACACGGGACCGACGGCTCCGGCGGCACGCACGAGAACAGTTCCGGCGCCTCGGCGAACGGTGACGCGCCGACGCTGCCCGAACCCACGGAGGTCCGGTCATGAGGCGATACCTCCGCCTTCGCTCCGGCCTCCGCCGACGGTGTGGAACCGCTTGGGGGAGTGGCCGATGGTCCTGCTGAAATTCCGCCGACGGTGTGGAACCGCTTGGGGGAGTGGCCGATGGTCTTGCTGAATCCGTGCCGATGGTGTGGAACCGCTTCGAGGAGTAACCGATGGCCCTGCTGAAACTCCGTCGCCGACCCGAACCGGCACTGGCGATGAGTGAACGGGAGCGCCGGATCGTCTGGCGCACGGCCGCGCTGCTACTGGACTACCCGGGCCCCGGGCTCCGCACGACGCTGGACGGAATCGAGGCGGCGATCGGGGAACTACCGGAGCCGGTGCGTACGCAGCTGCTGGATTTCTGCGACCACGTGCGTGCCACACCCGAACTCGAACTGGCCGCCCGCTACGTCGAAACCTTCGATATGCGGCGCCGCGCCAGTCTGCACCTGACCTTCTACGCCTACGGCGACACCCGCAAGCGGGGGATGGCGCTGCTGCGGTTCAAACACGCCTACCGGCACGCCGGGGTGGAACTCGGCGATACCGAACTGCCCGATCATCTGCCCGTCCTCCTGGAATTCGCGGCCACCGTCGATCCGATCGGCGGCGAACGCCTACTCGGCGAACACGTGCCGGTGCTGGAACTGCTGCGCTTGTCGCTGGCGGACAATGCTTCCCCCTACGCGTGGGTACTGGCCGCGGTCGTCGCCACCCTGGCGCCGCCCACCACGGCGGATCGGCGGCGGATCGCCGAACTCGCCGCCCAGGGACCGCCGGAGGAAGAGGTCGGGCTCCAACCCTTCGCCCTGGACCCGACGATGCCCGACCGATGAGAAGGTGCGATACCTCCGCCAACGCTGCGGCCTCCGCGGACCGTATGAGCCTGCTCGGAGGAGAAAACCGATGAGGGGGTACCCGAGCCTTCGCTGCGGGCTCCGTCGACCGCATGAATTCGCTCGGAGGAGAACCTGATGAACTCTGCCCTGTGGCTGACCCTGCCCTATGTGGCGTTCACGTCCTTTGTGCTCGGACATATCTGGCGGTACCGCACCGACCAGTTCGGCTGGACCACCCGGTCCTCGCAGATCTACGAATCACGCCTGCTGCGGATGGGTAGCCCGCTGTTCCATTTCGGCATGCTCGGGGTGTTCTTCGGCCATGTGCTCGGCGTGCTGATCCCCGAATCGTGGACCGAGGCGGTGGGTATCAGTGAGCACATGTACCACCTGGTGGCGGTGAGCGCGGGCACCGTGGCCGGGCTGATGGTCCTCACCGGTATCGGCATCCTGCTCTACCGCCGGTTCACCGTCGCGGCGGTGCGCAAGGCGACCACGGCCAACGACAAGTTCATGTACTTCCTGCTCGGCGGTGCCCTGATCACCGGTCTGCTCAACACCGTGGGCAGCAATCTGCTGTGGGGCACCTACAACTACCGGGAAACCGTGTCCCCGTGGTTCCGCAGCCTGTTCACCGCGAGCCCGCAGCCCGAACTGATGGTCGGCACCCCGTGGACGTTCCAGGCGCACGGCCTGTTCGTGCTCGCGCTGCTCGCGGTATGGCCGTACACCCGGTTGGTGCACATGTTCTCCGCCCCGGTCGGCTACCTGATCAGGCCGTACGTGGTGTACCGCAGCAAGGAGGTCGCGGGGCCGGACACACGCCGCTACGCCCGCGCCTGGGACGCACCTGTCACCCCCGACCGCTGGAGCTGAGCGCCTCCGGCCGGTGCCGGGATACTCCCGCTAGA
>NZ_BDCU01000062.1 GCF_001618425.1 Nocardia fusca NBRC 14340 | reverse complement strand
GCTAGCGGGCTATCGGCCGCTCCGTACGACAACGCGACGGCGGGCTCCACACCATCCCCGGAAAGTGTGGAGCCCGCCGTCGTCCGTCGATTCTATTCGGCTACTTCGCCGTTGGTTGCCTGCTGCTCGGCGAGTTGCTTACGAACCTCGTCCATATCGAGGGCCTTCACCTGGGAGACCAGATCCTCGAGCGCTGCGGGCGGCAACGCCCCGGGCTGCGCGAAGACGAGCACACCCTCGCGGAAGGCCATGATGGTCGGGATGGACTGGATATTTGCGGCCGCGGCCAGGCCCTGTTCGGCCTCGGTGTCGACCTTGCCGTGCACGACATCGGGGTGTTTCTCCGACGACGCATCGTAGGTCGGGGCGAAGCTGCGGCACGGTCCGCACCAGGAAGCCCAGAAATCGACGAGTACGACGTCGTTACTGGTGACTACGTCATCGAAGTTCTGCTGGGTCAGTGTCTGGGTGGCCATGACGTCCTCTCGTGGTCGGTTTCAGGCTGTAACGCCGGCCCCGGCCGCGGTGTTCCACGGCGGTGTCGTACGCCACCGGCCCCCACCCTACGTGGCGGGGTCCGCGGTCGCTCCGGCTCCGGTCAGCCGTGTTCGGCGACCGACCAGGCCCGGCGCTGGTCGCCGTCCCAGCGCCGGATACCCACCACGGTCGCGGTGGTGTCCCGGTCGGTTGCGACGGCGGCCACCGCCTCACCGATCCGCTGCGGGAGGACCCGCCGCGCCAGCGTGACATGCGGTGTCCACTGGTTGGGGCGCAGATTGGCCGGGATGTCGGGACACGGTTCGACCACCTGGTGGATACGGCGATGCCAGGCCAGCAGCTGTTCGGACGGGATCACCGCCCGCACCAGGATCGGCCGCCGCGCCCCGAATACCAGCACGCCGCCGAGACGTACCGGGAAGGGCCGGAAGGCCAACCGGTCGAGCTCCTGTTCGATCCGCGGCCAGATCTGCCGGGCCACCGCCACGGTGATATGTGGCCGGTGACTTTCGGTGTCTCCGTCGCGTCTGCCCTGTCCCAGCCCGGGCAGCCCCGCTTCGGCGAGCAGTTCCCACTGCCGCCGGATACGTTGTTCGGCCGCCTCGTCGAGCAGTAATTCCACCGACTGCACCATGATCTGCAGACGGTAGCGGGTCGGGCGCGGGAGCACGGGCGGTGGCTGTGCCGGGCGCCGCGCCCGGAGATCAATCTTGGGTTACTCGGGGTGTGCCGCGGGCCGCGGTCGCCTACTGTGCCTGACAAGGTCGACGAGCGGCCGAGGGCCATTCTTCGCGAGCGGCAGGTGGTGGCGGTGGTGGATCGATCCGGTGCCCGGGTGCGGCGCATAGTGTGCGGGCTGGCCGGTATCGCGCTGCTGACCGGGTGCGTGACCAATGTCGAGGACACCGGGCCGGTCCCGCCCAAGGTCGCGGTGCAGGCGGTGGACGCGCTGGCCGCGCGGGTGCCGGCCGATATCGCCGCCGCCGGGGAGGTGGTGGTCGGGGTCAATGTGCCGTATCAGCCGAACGAGTACCGCGACCGGCACGGCGCGATCGTCGGCTTCGATGTGGATCTGATGGACGCGGTCACCGCGGTACTCGGTGTGCGGGCCCGCTACACCGAATCGGCGTTCGAGAAGATCATTCCCGCCGTCCAGGCCGGTACCTACGATATCGGCATGTCCTCGATCACCGATTCGGTGGAACGGGAGCAGCAGGTCGATTTCGTCACCTATTTCAGCGCGGGCGTGCAGTGGGCGCAGCGCACCGGCCGGCACGTCGACCCCGCGAACGCCTGCGGTAAGCGAGTCGCGGTGCAGGCGACGACAGTCGAACATATCGAGGAAGTCCCGGCCAAGAGCGAAGCCTGTGTCGCGGCGGGCCGGGATCCGATCATCATCGACGCGTTCGACGAACAGAGCGCGGTGACCAATGCGCTGGTACTCGGCCAGGTCGATGCCATGTCCGCGGATTCGCCGGTCACCGCGTACGCGATCGAACAGACCGACGGCAAGATAGAGCCGGCCGGTCCGATATTCGACGCGGCGCCCTACGGGTGGGCCGTCGCGAAAGGGTCGCCGCTGGCGCCGGTACTGCGCGACGCGTTGCAGCACCTCATCGATACCGGGCAGTACCGGCAGATCACCGAGAACTGGGGTGTCCAGGAGGGCGCGCTGCGCACCTCCGTGATCAACGGTGCGAGGGAGCCGACGCGATGACCGCCGATCCGAGTGGGGCCGCCGGCGCGGCCGCCGAACCCGAACCCATCGCCGCGGTGCCGTTGCGGCGGCCCGGCCGCTGGGTGGCCGCCGCGCTGATCCTGGCGCTCGCCGGGTTGTTCGTCTACGGCGCGGCCACCAATCCCGCGTACCGCTGGGATGTGTACTGGCAGTATCTCCGCGACACCCGGATTGCGGCGGGCGCGGTGGTCACCCTGGAGCTCACCGTGCTGGCGATGATCATCGCCGTCGTACTCGGTACCGCGCTGGCGGTGATGCGGCTGTCGCCGAACCCGGTGTTGCGGGCGAGCGCCTGGGTCTACCTGTGGGTGTTCCGCGGGACCCCGGTGTACGTGCAACTTGTCTTCTGGGGACTGGTCCCGTCGCTGTACCAGAACGTCGCGTTCGGCGTACCCTTCGGTCCGCGCCTGTTCGAGGTCGATGTGCAGAGTTTGCAGGCCGGGTTCGCGTTCGCCGTGATCGGGCTGGGACTCAACGAGGCGGCGTACATGGCCGAGATAGTCCGGGCCGGGATCAACTCGGTCGGGGAAGGACAGCGTGAAGCGTCCATCGCGCTCGGTATGTCCTGGTCGCAGACGATGCGGCGGACTGTGCTGCCGCAGGCCATGCGGGTGATCATCCCGCCGACCGGTAACGAACTCATCAGCATGCTGAAGACCACCGCGCTGGTCACCGCCATACCGCTCAGTACCGATCTATTCGGCCGGGCCCGCGATATCTACGGGGTGAACTTCCTGCCCATACCGCTGCTGCTGGTCACCGCCACCTGGTATCTGGCGATCACCAGCGTGCTGATGGTCGGCCAGTACTACCTGGAGAAATACTATTCGCGGGGCATATCCCGGCAACTGACCGCGAAACAACTCCAGGAGCTGGCCGACGCGCGCCGAGAGGTACGGGTGAAATGAGCGCGACGGAACCGATGGTCCGCGCCGACCGGGTCTGTAAGAGTTTCGGGGCGCTACGGGTCCTCGAGGGCATCTCACTGGACGTGCGGCACGGTCAGGTGCTGTGCCTCATCGGGCCCTCGGGCTCGGGGAAATCCACCTTCCTGCGGTGTATCAACCATCTGGAGCAGATCGACGCGGGCCGGTTGTACGTGGACGGGGAACTGGTCGGCTACCGCGAGAAAGGCGGCAAACTCTACGAGTTGCATCCGCGCGACGCGGCCCGCCAGCGGCGTGAGATCGGTATGGTCTTCCAGCATTTCAACCTGTTCCCGCATCGCACCGTGCTCGCCAACATCATCGAGGCTCCCATCCAGGTCAAGAAGACCCGCCGGGCCGACGCGGTGTCGCGGGCGAAGGAGCTGCTGGACCGGGTCGGGCTGGCCGACAAGGCAGGCGCCTATCCGGCACAGCTGTCCGGCGGCCAGCAGCAGCGGGTGGCGATCGCCCGGGCGCTGGCGATGGACCCGAAACTCATGTTGTTCGACGAGCCCACCTCCGCGCTGGACCCGGAGCTGGTCGGTGAGGTTCTCACGGTCATGCGCGAGCTCGCGGCCTCGGGTATGACGATGATCGTGGTGACCCATGAAATGGGTTTCGCTCGCGAGGTGGCCGACCAGTTGGTGTTCATGGACGGGGGAGTCGTGGTCGAGGCGGGGCCGCCCGGCGATCTGCTGACGAATCCGGCGCACGACCGCACCAAGGCGTTCCTGTCCCGGTTGCTGTAGTCACCGTCCGGGCCGAGTGGCGTCCGCGCCTACCGGAAGTGGACCCGTGCGGTGACCTGTTCGGTGAATTCGCCGGTCGACGCCTGCCCACCCAGATCGGCCGTGGCGATACCGGCCGCGAAGGTCGCCGCGACCGCGTGTTCGATCCGCTCCGCGGCTCCGGCGAGGACCGGCCGGCCGTGCCGGTCGGCGAGCCAGCGCAGCAGCATGGCGGCGGACAGGTGCAGGGCCACCGGATCGGCGCGGTTGTGCCCGGCCAGCTCGGGGGCGGCGCCGTGGACGGCCTGCGCCATCGCCCGGTCGGCCGAACAGTTCAGGGAGGCGGCCGTACCCAGTGATCCGCCGAGCTGGGCCGCCAGATCGGACAGGATGTCGCCGAACAGGTTCTCCGTGACCAGCACATCGAAATCACCGGGCGCACGGACCAGATGCGCGGCGACCGCGTCGACGTGTTCGTCCGTCACTGTCACATCGGGGTACTCGCGTGCCACCTCATAGCAGGTGTCGCGGAACAATCCCATGGTCAGTGGCAGCACATTCGCCTTGTGCACGATGGTCACCAGTCCGCGCCGGGCCCTGGCCAGCCGGAAGGCCTCGTGCGCGATCCGTTCGGACGCCGCCCGGGTCACCAGGCCGACCGACAGGGCGATATCCGGGGTGGGACAGAACTCCCCGGACCCGACCGCCATGTTCCGGTCGGCGTAGAAGCCCTCGCTGTTCTCGCGGACGACCACCAGGTCGATCTCCGGTGCGGCCGCCGCGACACCGGGAAACGCCTTGACGGGCCGGATGTTGGCGTGCAGGCCGAAATGGCGCCGGATCGCACCGCCCGGCGCGATGCGGTGCTCCGGGGGATAGGAGGCATTGTCGTGCGGGCCGAGGATCCAGCCGTCGGTGTCGAGCAGGCCGGTCAGGGTGGCTTCCGGGAGGGCGGTGCCGAATTCGTCGATGGCCCGGCGGCCCATCGGCAACGGGACCCAGTCGGCCTCGGCCGCGCCGGCGGCGGACAGTGCCTCGTCCACCACGCGCCGCGCCGAACCCACCACCTCGGGTCCGATCCCGTCGCCCTCGATCACGCCGAGGCGTAGCCGCTCACCCTGTGCTGTCCGTTCCATCCGCACATGGTCGCAAATCGGCGGGGTCCGGCCGCGAGGCCGGGCGGTTCGTGATTCGTAGCGTGCGCACCCGGTCCGGTGAGCGTCATGCTATCTTAGTGATATCACTTTGATAGAGGGAGGATGTCATGACATTCCGGAACGCCGCGCGGGTCAACGGGTTCGTCGTGCTATTGATCTGGCTGGTGCTCACCATCGCGCTGGCGGCGGTGGCGATCGCGGGATTCGCGGCATTCGCACAGCACCAGAACGCCGCGGGACTGGCGGGGGCGATCGTCGCGTGCGTGCTGGCGGTGATCCTGCTGCTCGGAATCACCGGCCTGACGGTGGTGAACCCCAACGAGGCCAAGGTCGTCCAGTTCTTCGGCCGCTATATCGGCTCGGTGAGCGAACCCGGATTCTTCTCGGTCCTGCCGCTGACCGATCGTCGCAGCATCTCGCTGCGGGTCCGTAACTTCGAGACCCAGAAACTGAAGGTCAACGACGCCGATGGCAACCCGGTGGAAATCGCGGCGGTGGTCGTCTACAAGGTGGTCGACAGTTTCAAGGCCGCCTTCGCCGTGGACGACTACGAGGAATACGTGGAAACCCAGTCCGAGGCCGCGGTCCGGCACCTGGCCACCACGCACCCCTACGACGCCCACGACGCCGGCCGCACCAGCCTGCGTGACGGCGCCGAGGTCGCCGAGGAACTCACGGTGGAACTGCGCGACCGCACCGAGACCGCCGGGATCGAGGTGATCGAGGCGCGGATCACCCACCTCGCGTACGCGCCCGAGATCGCACAGGCGATGCTGGTCCGTCAGCAGGCGGCGCAGGTGGTGGCCGCTCGCACGCAGATCGTCGAAGGAGCGGTGGGCATGGTCGGACTGGCGCTGAACCGGCTCGCCGCCGAGGGCATGGTCGAACTGGACGAGGAACGCAAGGCCACCATGGTCTCGAACCTGCTGGTGGTGCTGTGTGGTGACCGGCCGACGCAGCCGGTGGTCAATGCGGGATCGCTGTACAACTGATGGCCGAACGCAAGAAGGTCCTGCTCCGGCTCGACCCCGCGGTCCACGACGCGATCGCCAAATGGGCGGCCGACGATCTGCGCAGCGTCAACGCGCAGATCGAATTCGCCCTCCGGCGTGCGCTGGAGCAGGCCGGGCGCTCTCCGCGTCCGTCGCGCGGCGACGAATCCTGATCGGACCGGACTCCCGGCTCACCCCGTCCCACGGGCGAGCCGGGAGATTCTTGTGTCCGTCACCGCCGACGTATCCCACGGCCGGGCCGCACCCGCGGCGCGCTTCATGCTGCGATGAGAGGAGCGCTCGCGGCCGGGCCTTACGGCCGGTCGGGTTTATGGCTCACGAAGATGGCCGTCCCAGGGAACAGTTGCCCGCGCAGCGGGCTCCACTGGCCCCATTCCCGGTCCAGCCATTCCGGCCAATCCGGTTCGACGATATCGTCGAGTACCAATCCGGCCCCGACTATTTCCCGGACCCGGTCACCGATGGTGCGATGGTGTTCGACATAGGTGCACCGGCCCTCGCTGTCGATCTCGGTGTACGGGGTGCGGTCGAAATAGGGGATCACCGCTTCGAGACCGTCCGGGCCGGGATCGTCGCGGAAGATCCACCGCATCGGATGGTTCACCGCGAACACCCAGCGCCCGCCCGGTCGCAGCACCCGGGCGACCTCCCGCATCACCAGGGCGGAGTCGGCGACGAAGGGGACCGCGCCGAAGGCCGAACAGGCCAGGTCGAAGGATTCGTCCGCGAACGGCAGGGCCTCGGCGCCCGCCTGCACCAGTGGCACCCGCGGTCCGCCCCGTGCCATGGCGGCAAGCCCCCGTGACAGCATTCCCCGCGAGATATCGAGTCCGACCGGATGGGCTCCCTGCCCGGCGAGCCAGCGGGCGCACGGCGCCGACCCGCAGCCGACCTCGAGGATTCGTTTGCCGGTGACCTCGCCGAGGAACCGCATATCGCCTTCGTGCAGGCCCTCCGGGCACCAGACGAATTCGCCGCCGACGCTGTCGGCACCGAGAAAATCCCCGTGCGTATCGTGATACTGGCCGGCGTCGGCGTCCCACCAGCGCCGGTTCGCGCGTTCGCTCTCGGTCGAGCCGATCCGCAGGCGTGCCGCACCCGCGGTGCCCAGTAGTTCGGTGGCCTGAGCGTGGCGATCTTGAACGAGGTCGTCGGACACGATTCGAAGCCTATAGATCCGCTGCGGGGGGTCGTTTGCCCGCCCGGTTCCGGGTCGCGTACGCTGAACGCGCAAGTGATCACACCTGGAGCCGCTGGGTGTATCGCAGCGTACCGAAAGTCTCAATGTCCGCAACCGATCACAATCCGTCCGGAGCAAACCGCCACATGCCCACCACCGTCACCTCGCCGCAGGTAGCCGTCAACGATATCGGCTCCGCCGAGGACTTCCTCGCCGCCATCGACGCCACGATCAAGTACTTCAACGACGGCGATATCGTCGAAGGAACCATCGTCAAAGTCGACCGCGACGAGGTCCTGCTCGACATCGGTTACAAGACCGAAGGCGTCATTCCGTCTCGCGAGCTCTCCATCAAACACGACGTCGACCCGAACGAGGTCGTTTCCGTGGGTGATGAGGTGGAGGCTCTTGTCCTCACCAAGGAGGACAAAGAGGGTCGCCTGATCCTGTCCAAGAAGCGGGCTCAGTACGAGCGCGCCTGGGGCACGATCGAGGAGCTCAAGGAGAAGGACGAGGCCGTCCGCGGCACCGTGATCGAGGTCGTGAAGGGCGGTCTGATCCTCGATATCGGTCTGCGCGGCTTCCTGCCCGCCTCGCTGGTCGAGATGCGCCGGGTCCGTGATCTGCAGCCGTATGTCGGCAAGGAGATCGAGGCCAAGATCATCGAGCTGGACAAGAACCGCAACAATGTGGTTCTGTCCCGCCGCGCCTGGCTGGAGCAGACCCAGTCCGAGGTGCGTAGCGAATTCCTGCACCAGCTGCAGAAGGGCCAGGTCCGCAAGGGTGTGGTCTCCTCCATCGTCAACTTCGGCGCCTTCGTCGATCTCGGCGGTGTCGACGGTCTGGTGCACGTCTCCGAGCTCTCCTGGAAGCACATCGATCACCCGTCCGAGGTGGTCGAGGTGGGCAACGAGGTCACCGTCGAGGTTCTCGACGTCGACCTGGACCGCGAGCGTGTCTCGCTGTCGCTGAAGGCCACCCAGGAAGATCCGTGGCGGCAGTTCGCCCGCACCCACGCCATCGGCCAGATCGTGCCCGGCAAGGTCACCAAGCTGGTCCCGTTCGGTGCGTTCGTGCGCGTCGAAGAGGGCATCGAGGGCCTGGTGCACATCTCCGAACTGGCCGAGCGCCACGTCGAGGTCCCGGACCAGGTCGTGGTCGTGGGCGACGACGCGATGGTCAAGGTCATCGACATCGACCTGGAGCGTCGCCGGATCTCGCTGAGCCTCAAGCAGGCCAACGAGGACTACAGCCCCGAGTTCGATCCGTCGAAGTACGGCATGGCCGACAGCTACGACGAGCAGGGCAACTACATCTTCCCCGAGGGCTTCGATCCCGAGACCAACGAATGGCTCGAGGGCTTCGACAAGCAGCGCGAAGAGTGGGAAGGCCGCTACGCCGAGGCGGAGCGCCGGCACAAGATGCACACCGCGCAGATGGAGAAGATGGCGGCCGACGCCGCGGCCGAGGCCGCGGGCGGCGGCGGTTCGTCGAACTACTCCTCCGAGAGCGGCGCGCAGTCCAGCGCCAGCCAGCCGGAGTCGGGCGGCGGTTCGCTCGCCAGCGACGCCCAGCTCGCGGCCCTGCGGGAGAAGCTGTCCGGTAACGCCTGAGGCGGATAGCGGTAGCCGATAGCCGAACAGAAGACCCCGGTCCCTCGCGGACCGGGGTCTTCTGTGTCAGTACCCGACGGTGAATCTGCGCTGGATGTACCGCGGAAGCTGTGCTTCGTCCAGTAGCGCCACCGCGACATCCTCGGCGGAGATATCGCGGCCGCCGGTATCGAGCAGTTGATCGCCGCCGATCCGGAAGCGGCCGGTCCGTTCACCGGGGTCGATGCGACCCGAGGACGGGCTGAGGTAGGTCCACAGGCGATTCGACGTGCGATAGATATTCAGTGCGTCTCGCAAGGCGGCGACGACCCGGTGGTACTCGCGTGGTACGCCGAGTGCGGTGGGAAGGTTGTCCGCGAATCCCGGCTCGTCCACGAGTTGCCGGCCGGGGGCGATCTCGAGGCTGCCCGCGCCACCGACCACGAGTACCCGCGTTTCCGGATGCTGTGCCAGGGCAGCCACCATGGCCTTCGCGCCCGTGACGAAATCGTCGGCCCGCGTGATCGTTTCCTCGATTCCGTGTCCGGCGTTGACCGCACTGATCACCACATCCAGTCCGGCGATCGCGGTGGCGATACTGTCCGCATCGCGCCAGTCGGCCACTTCCCAGTCGACGCCGCCGCGCGGCCGCGGGAAGCGGGATTCGTCGGTGGTGAAGGCCCGTATCCGATGACCGCGGCGTACGCCTTCGGCGACAGCGCGTGAGCCGATCACGCCGGTGGCGCCGAAAACTCCGATATGCATACCCACTCCTGGTTTATGCCGTGCAATTACTACACGGCGTTCAGAAACTGCACAGAGAAGAATAGCTGCACGCTGTAGTCTGTCAACCGTGGCCGAAGGAGTGATGAGCCGCCGGGAGCGGCTGCGTGCGGAGACCATCCGCGAGATCAAGGCGATTGCGTTACGACTGCTCGCCGAGGGGGGCCCTGATGCGATCGCCTTGCGGGCGATCGCCCGGGAGATGGGTATGACGGCGGGCGCTGTCTACGGCTACTTCGCGACCCGTGACGATCTGATCTCCGCCTTGATCTCCGATGTCTATACGGCCCTGGTCGATCGCGTCGAGGCGGCACGGGACGCGATCCCCGCGGACGACCCGGGCGGCCGGATCGTGGCGTGGGGTGAAGCGGTGCGTGGCTGGGCGGTGGAGCATCCCGCGGAGTTCCGGCTCGTCTACGGGGACCCGGTCCCCGGTTATCGGCCCCCGCCGGGTGGCCCCGCCGCCGAAGCGGAGCTGCGGGCCTGCACCGGCTTGGTCGGCCTGGCCGCGGCTGTCTGGCCCCACCGTCGTGGCCGGGCGGCCGAAGCCCACTTCGAGTGGGCCGATTTCAGCCCGGAGCTCACCGGGCACATCCGAGCGGAATTCCCCGCCCTGCCGCCCGCGGGCCTGGCCTTCGCGTTGCGTATGTGGGGCCGGATGCACGGCCTCGTCGCTCTCGAGGTGTACGGCCATCTACTCCCGCAGACTACCGACCCGGCCAAACTCTTCCGGGCCGAGATGGACGAGCTGATCGACGGTCTGGGGCTCTAGAGCCCGGAATACAACAGTGGCCCGGTCCGAGGACCGGGCCACCGTTGTCCGTCGGGACTAACCTGCCGGGACCGGGACCCAGCGCGGCCAGACGATCGACGGACGCGGGCGATGAGCGGCGAGACTGTGGCGGGGCGCGATGGTGAAAAGGCTGTGCCAGGGGCGGCGGTTCTTCGCCAGATACGCCGCCACGGCCGGAATGGTGAGACAGTGCACCCGCCCCGGCGCCCCCAGCCGGTGCCGGCCTGTGCGGTAGTACCTGATGCGCATGCTCGTTCCTTTGCTATCCGTAACAGAAGCGGTGAATCGGGGCGTGCACTCAGGCCGAACACTAACGCAGTCACTGGCGTAATCAGGACATTTGCTCCGTTCCGCCACGCCTGGGCGTGTCGAGCGGGTAATGCGCGAAACCTCGTCGCCGCGCCGGTACGGGCGGATGCGAGACTGAGCGAATGTTACGAATCGGCCTCACCGGCGGTATGGGAGCGGGCAAATCGACGGTCGCGCGAGCGCTCGTGGCGCGGGGCGCGGTGCTCATCGATTCCGATGTCATCGCACGGGAAGTGGTCGCGGTCGGAACGCCGGGGCTCGCCGCGCTGGTCGAGGCGTTCGGCTCGGATATCCTGGCCGCAGACGGCAGCCTGGACCGCCCGGCGCTGGCGGCCAAGGCGTTTCGCGACGACGAATCGCGCACCACCCTGAACTCGATCACTCATCCGCTGGTCGGGCAGCGCACGGCCGAACTCTTCGCCGCCGCCGCGCCGGACGCCATTGTGGTCCAGGACGTTCCGCTGCTGGTGGAGAACCATATGGCGCCCTTCATGAACCTGGTGCTGGTGGTCGATGTCGCCGCCGAGACCCGGATCCGGCGTCTGGTCGAGTTCCGCGGAGTGGCCGAGGACGATGCGCGGGCGCGGATTGCGGCGCAGGCGACCGACGAGCAGCGCCGGGCCGCCGCCGATGTACTGCTGGACAACAATGGCCCCGCCGGAGAGGTCGAAGCCGCCGTGGCGCGGCTGTGGGACGAGCGGTTGATCCCGTTCGAGGCGAATATGCGTTCCGGTAGCGCGGTGCGGCCGGCGCCCCGGCTCGTGGACCCCGATCCGGAATGGGACGCGCAGGCGCAGCGGCTGATCGCGCGGCTGCGGGTGGCCGCCGGTGCCGCCGCGGTGCGGATCGACCACATCGGTTCCACCGCGGTGCCCGGTCTGCCCGCGAAAGATCTCCTCGACCTGCAGATCACCGTTCCGGACCTCGCCGCGGCCGACGGTATCCGCGACGCGCTGGCCGCCGCCGGATTCCCGGTGATCCCGCAGCACACCCACGACAATCCGAAGCCGGGCACCGGGGCCGAGGTGGATTCGGGGCACTGGGAGAAACGCGTGCACGGTAACGCCGATCCCGGGCGCCCGGCCTATGTCCATCTGCGGGTCGCCGGTGGACCCGGGCAGGTGTTCGCGCTCGCCTTCCGCGACTGGTTGCGCGCCGAACCGGCCGCGCGGGCGGAATACGCAGAGGTGAAGCAGAAGGCGGCGGCCGCGGCCGCCGGGCTCGATCGAGAGGACGCCGTCGCTGCCTACCTGGCGGTCAAGGAACCCTGGTTCGACGGGGTGCACCAGCGGGTGCTCACCTGGCGGGCCGCGCATCCGGAGTAGCGGTAGCGGACGAGCCCGGGCTGTGCGCCCGCTCCGCGGAGCGGGCGGGCCGGATCCCGCCGCGCCGTGCCGGCGGGTTACAGCCAGGTGAGCGGCATATCCAGCGAGGCCGTCCAAGCCAGGAAGTCGTGGCCGTGGGCGGCGATACCGTCGATGGCCCGGGTGGCCGTGGCCACCGCTCGCTCCGCGGCGCGGGCATCCAGCAGGCCCACGGTGTGTGCGGCCAGGAGTTCGTCGACGTCCAGGAGTTCGGTCTCGCGTCCCGTGCGGACCACCAGGTCGAGATAATGGTCCACCGAGCGCCATTTCTTCGGCCCGACCTCGCCGAATTCGCCGATATCGAGGTAATAGTCCTGATCGCGCCGATGGGCCGGATGGAAATGGAACACTGTGGCGCGCAGGTTCAATTCGGGGAGCAGCCAGGACTCGATGTAGTGGAATTGCGGGTGGTCGGCGGTCCGCGCCATGTAGAGCCCCCAGGGCTCGAGGTGGTAGCGCTCCACATCGCGGACGAAACCCTTCGGATCGGTGTTCGTCAGTTCCGCGATATCGAAGTACTCCACCTTCGGTCGGTGGACGTCCACGCTCGGTGCCTGTGTCACAGCTGCTGAATCTACCCACTGGGCGGCCCGGGCGAGTAGGCCCGCCGCTCGTCGCACCGGGCCCGGCCGCGGGACGTGGGCTCCGGCACAGGTCGCGGGCGAGATTCTGTCGGTGTCCGCGCTTAGTCTTGGGGCATGGCATTCGCAACCGAACTCCGTGCGGCCGGCGTCAGCGGGACCGAGGCCGACGGAGAGACTCCGCTGGCCCGATCGGAGTTCCGCCCGGTCGGTGAGATCGAACGCACCGGTGGACGGTTCGAGGTGGTCAGCCCGCATAAGCCGGCCGGTGATCAGCCCGCCGCGATCGAGGAGCTGGAGCGCCGGATCACCGCGGGCGAGCCCGATGTGGTGCTGCTCGGCGCCACCGGTACCGGTAAATCGGCGACCACGGCGTGGCTCATCGAACGGCTGCAGCGACCGACACTGGTGATGGCTCCGAACAAGACGCTCGCGGCGCAGCTGGCCAACGAACTGCGCGAAATGTTCCCGCACAACGCGGTGGAGTATTTCGTCTCCTATTACGACTATTACCAACCCGAGGCGTATATCGCGCAGACCGATACCTATATCGAAAAGGACAGCTCGATCAACGACGATGTGGAGCGCCTGCGCCACTCGGCGACCTCCGCGTTGCTGTCGCGCCGGGATGTGGTGGTGGTCGCGTCGGTGTCCTGTATCTACGGTCTGGGCACACCGCAGTCCTATCTCGACCGCTCCGTCCTGCTCGAGGTGGGCTCCGAGATCGACCGCGACGCCTTCCTGCGGATGCTGGTGGATGTCCAGTACACGCGCAACGATATGTCGTTCACCCGGGGCTCGTTCCGGGTGCGCGGCGATACCGTCGAGATCATTCCCTCCTACGAGGAGCTGGCGGTCCGGATCGAATTCTTCGGCGACGAGATCGAGGAACTCTATTATCTGCACCCGCTCACCGGGGATGTCGTGCGCAAGGTGGATACGGTGCGTATCTTCCCGGCCACGCATTATGTGGCGGGACCGGAGCGGATGGAACGGGCCGTCGTCGCTATCGAGGCCGAACTCGAGGAACGCCTCGCCGAGCTCGAGCGCAAGGGCAAACTGCTCGAGGCGCAGCGGTTGCGGATGCGTACCCAGTACGACCTCGAAATGATCCGGCAGGTCGGATTCTGCTCCGGTATCGAGAACTATTCGCGTCATATCGACGGCCGGCCCGCCGGGTCGGCACCGGCCACCCTGCTGGATTATTTTCCGGACGATTTCCTGCTGGTGATCGACGAATCCCATGTGACCGTGCCGCAGATCGGCGGAATGTACGAGGGGGATATGTCGCGGAAGCGCAACCTCGTGGAATACGGTTTCCGGTTGCCCTCGGCAGTGGACAACCGCCCGCTCACGTGGGAGGAATTCGCCGAACGGATCGGGCAGGCGGTGTATCTGTCGGCCACCCCCGGCGACTACGAGCTCGGCCGTACCGGCGGTGAGGTGGTGGAGCAGGTCATCCGTCCCACCGGCCTGGTCGATCCGAAGGTCGAGGTGAAACCCACCAAGGGGCAGATCGACGACCTGGTGCACGAGATCCGGTTGCGGACCGAGCGCGACGAGCGGGTCCTGGTCACCACGCTCACCAAGAAGATGGCCGAGGATCTGACCGACTATCTGCTCGGTCTCGGCGTGCGGGTGCGTTATCTGCACTCCGAGATCGACACCCTGCGCCGGGTCGAGTTGCTGCGGCAGCTACGGCTGGGTGAGTACGACGTGCTGGTCGGCATCAACCTGCTCCGCGAGGGCCTGGACCTGCCCGAGGTCTCGCTGGTCGCGATCCTGGACGCCGACAAGGAAGGCTTCCTGCGCAGTACGAAGAGCTTGATCCAGACCATCGGCCGGGCCGCCCGCAATGTGTCCGGTGAGGTGCACATGTACGCGGACAAGATCACCGACTCGATGCGCGACGCCATCGACGAGACCGAGCGCCGGCGTGCCAAACAGCTCGCCTACAACGCAGAAATGGGCATCGATCCGCAGCCGCTGCGCAAGAAGATCGCCGATATCCTCGACCAGGTCTATTCCGAGGCCGGTGACGAGGTGGAGGTCGGCGGTTCCGGCCGTAACGCCAGCCGTGGCCGGCGGGCCCAGGGCGAACCCGGCCGGGCGGTCAGCGCGGGCATCGTCGAGGGGCGCGATATCAAGTCCATGCCGCGCGCCGAGCTGGCCGATCTGGTCGCCGAACTCACCGATCAGATGATGAACGCGGCCCGCGAGCTGCAGTTCGAGCTCGCGGGCCGGTTGCGCGACGAGATCGCCGACCTGAAGAAGGAGCTGCGCGGTATGGACGCGGCCGGACTGCAGTGACCGGATCCCGGCCGCGCCGGCCCTCGGGTTCAGGCCTGCGTGGCCAGCCATTCGTTCACGCGACGCTCGGCCTCCTCGCGGGAGACGTCCTCCACCCGGGTCATCACGACCCAGCGATGGCCGAAGGGGTCCTTCAGGGCCCCGTACCGGTCGCCGGTGACGAAGGTGGCCGGGTCCTCGGCCACCCGGGCGCCGTGCTCGCGGGCGCGGGCGATCACCGCGTCGACGTCGGGGCAGTAGTGGACCAGCGAGGTGTGTACCCAGTCGCCGCTGGGCGCCAGCACGTTCTGGTCCGGTACCGGGAGCCCCAGCTGGATGGTGGAATCGCCGATCTTCAGTTCGGCGTGGGCGGGCTGACCATCGGGCATATCGTTGCGCGAGATCACTTCGGCACCGAACACCGCGGTATAGAAGTCGATGGCGGCATCGCCGTCGGAGACCGCGATGAACACGGTGATGGAGTGGTAGCCCTCGGGAATGGGATCGACTGTTTCGCTCATGCCCATGACTCTGCCGGGCCGGCGTCGTGGATTCTTGTAAGAAAGCGACAGCTCGAGAAGGAGCCCTCCGGGCCCGCCGATACACCCGGCCGGCGCCGTCCGGTGGGCGGCGAGCGTCCGCCGTCCCCGCCCGCCGAGGGCGCGCTACGCCCATGGATCGGATTTCGGCGCGGGAACCCGCTTTCGGCCGCCCGGCATTCGGTGGCGCGCGGATTCAGGTACACGCGTCGCTCGGTCCGGATGGAACCGGCTGCCGTGGGCGCCGGTGGCGGCCCGCTCGGGTCGGACGCAGTCGCCGCTGCCGGGCCGATACCGGGGCGTGTGTTCGTGTCCGGCCGGCTGTCGCCCGCCGGTTGCCGGCAGTCGGTGCCGAGTCGAACAGGCCCGGGTGCGGAAGGCCGCGGCCGTGGCTGACGCGTGGATACCGGCGACCGACGTGCCCGCGGCCGGTGACCGCAAGGCGATCCTGTATCCCCATGAGCAGGAGCGGTACCGCACGCTGAACCGCCTGCCGGCGGGCGGCACGGTATCGGACTATGTGGACTGGTACTGGTCGGTGCGCTGGGATATGCGCGGCCGGGCGCCCTATCACGCCGAGGTCCTGCCGTATCCCTGTGTACACCTCACCTTCGAACGCGACGGCGACCGCCGTGGTGGTTTCGTCAACGGTGTCTGCACCAGGAAGTACGTCCGCGAATTGATCGGCCGGGGAGAGACCTTCGGCGTCCGGTTCCGGCCCGGCGGGTTCGGGGCGTTCACCGGGCTCGATGTCGGTGCGTTCCGGAATCGCGCGGTACCGGTGGACGAGGTGCTGCCCGATACCGGCGACCTCGTCGACCGGGTACTCGCCGAACCCGGCGATCCCGGCCGCCGCCGCCTGGTCGAGGATTATCTCGGTACCCGCGCGCGCCGGGACGACCCCAACTACCGGCTCGTGCTGACGATCGCCGCTGCGATGGCCGGTGATCCCGAACTGACCCGGGTCGATCAGGTCACCGAGCGATTCGGGGTACCGGTGCGCACACTGCAGCGGCTGTTCCGCCGCTATATCGGTGCCGGACCGAAATGGGTGCTGCGGCGATATCGATTACAGGACGGCGCCGATCTTCTGGCCCGCGGTCGTATCGCGGATCTGGCGGCACTGGCGGCCGAACTCGGTTATTTCGATCAGGCGCATTTCACCCGTGAGTTCACGGCCGAAGTCGGAATGGCTCCGCTGGAATATGCCAAGAATTCGTTACGCTCGCGCGATGAGGTGACCTCCAAGGTCATGCCGGCCTCATAATCGGAGACCCTCTCGGGCGAAGCGGTACCGTCGGCGACAGATGAGGAGCTGTACATGGATGTCGTGGTGTTGATCGGCCGCGTGATGTTCGTCATTCTGTTCCTGAGTTCGGCGCTGGGGCATTTCACCCAGACCAAGGCCATGGCGGGATACGCGCGGGCCAAGGGGGTACCGGTGCCGGAGGTGGCGGTACAGGGGTCCGGGCTGCTCATGCTGCTGGGCAGTATCAGCATCCTGTTCGGGATCTGGGCCGACCTGGGCGCCCTGCTGCTGTTGATCATGCTGGTCCCCACCATGATCATGATGCACGCCTTCTGGAAGGAAACCGAGGCCGAGGCCACCCAGGCGGAGACGATCCAGTTCAACAAGGACCTCGCACTCGCCGGTGCCTGCCTGATGCTGTTCGCCTTTTTCGCGCACACCGAGGAATTGGGCCTGACGATTACCGGTCCGCTGTTCTCCCTCTGATCCCCCCGAAATGGTGCCGGTGCCCGCCGGATGTGGTGCGTACCGGAACTGTGAGGAAAGTCCCACGGCGCCAAGGGTGTTCGCATTCCTTGTGACCCCTCACAGGTTTACCCGCGCCGGTGGGGGAAGTGCCAGGTAGACGCGGCATTCATCGTTCGTCCGGGGCGAAATGTGAAACGTCACCGCAGTGGAACGCGTATGTGATGTACAACGAATCCGGATATTCGGGCCGGTGTTCCGGCTATGGTCTACGCAGTCGCTGCGCCGTCGCCCGACATTCCACGAGCAACCGGTGCAGCCGCGTTTATACCCCGCACAGTTGGAGGAGAGAATGACCGCCTACCGGACCATTGTCGTCGGTACCGACGGCTCGGACTCGTCGTACGTCGCCGTGGAAAAGGCCGCGTCACTGGCCGGAGCCGCGGGCTCGACGTTGATCGTGGCCTGCGCCTACTACCCGACCGACGACCGTGACGTCGCCGCCGCGAGCGATTTGCTCAAGGACGAGGCGTACCAGGTTCGTGGTTCGGCGCCCACCAACGAGATCCTGCGCACCGCCCGCGACAAGGCCAGTGCCGCCGGGGCCAAGGAGATCGTCGAGAAGGCCATTGTCGGAGAACCGGTCGAATCCCTGCTCGACCTGGTCAAAGAGACCCAGGCCGATCTGCTCGTGGTCGGTAACCGTGGCCTGAACACTCTGGCCGGCCGGCTGCTGGGCTCTGTGCCCTCCGATGTGGCGCGGAAATCCAAGTCCGATGTGCTGATCGTGCACACCGTGCGCTGATACCGCGATCGCGGACCACCGCCCCGCCCGGAGCTCGGCTTCCGGGCGGGGCGGCCGCGTTCCAGCGGCCTCAGTCGGCCAGGCGGCGCAGTTCTGGTGGGAGATCGCCGCTGTGCACCACGGTGAGCCGCTGGGTGGCGCGGGTGATCGCGACGTACAGATCGTTACGGCCGCGCGGTGATTCGGCGATCACCGCACCGGGCTCGACCAGGTACACCGCGTCGAACTCCAGGCCCTTCGCTTCGGTCACCGTCAGTACGCGCACGTATTCGTTTGCCAGCCCGGATAATTCGTCCACCAGGGCGGCCGGTGTCAGCACCGCGGCGGTGCCCGGGCCCTGCTCCTCGGCGAGCAGACCGGACAGGTTCGCCGAGAGGTGCGCCGCCGGGATCCGGTGCGCCCGCGGCGGCACGCCCGAATCGCGGACCGAGCGCGGCACCTCGGCGGTGGGGTCGATCGCGGCCAATACGTCCGCCGCCACCGCCATGATCTCCGACGGGGTCCGGTAGTTGACGGTGAGCTCGGTGCGTTTCCACCGTGTGGCCACATACGGTTCCAGCATGTCCGCCCAGGAACTCGCGCCCGCCGGATCACCGGTCTGCGCGATATCGCCGACCACGGTGATCCATCGATTCGGGATCCGGCGCATCACCATGCGCCAGGCCATCTCCGACAGTTCCTGTGCTTCGTCCACGATCACGTGCCCGTAGGTCCAGGTGCGGTCTCCCGCGGCGCGTTCGGCGGTGGTCTGGCGGTTGCGCACCTGCTGGCGTTCGGCCAGCTGGCTCGCATCGATGAGGTCGTAGGCCATCAGGATCTCGGGGTCGAGTTCGTCCTCGAGGTCCTGCGGGGCCGATCCGGTCAGGATGTCCAGGGCGTCCTGTGCCTCGGCGAGCTGGGCGCGCCAGCGCCGCCGGGCGCGTTCGCGTTCCTCGGCGTCGTCGGTGCCCAGGAGTTCGGCGAGTTCGTCCAGCAGCGGGGCGTCGGCGGCACTGAACTCGCCGGTACCGGTGCGTAGCAGTTCGGCCCGGTCGGCCGGCTCGAGTACCTTGCCGGCGGCGCGCTCCAGCCGGTCCGGGTCGGCGAACAGATCGCCCAGCACCTGCTGTGGAGTGAGCATCGGCCACAACTCGGCCAGCACGCGCTGGACTTTCGGATCGGCGCGCAACTCGTCGCTGATCTCGGACAGATCCGCCGCACTGAGCAGGCTGCGGCCGTTACCGGCCGGGTCGGCGCCCATGGTCTGCGCCAGCTGGTCGGTGAGGGCCTCGATCACCATCGACGCGAAGATGGGCCGCGCCAGGTTGTGCGGGCGCCGCGAGGAGCGGGCCCGGCCGCGGGCCCGGGTGACGATCTTGCGGTCCAGGGTCACCGGGTATCCGTCGAAGCTCAGAGTGATCGGTTCACCCGGCACCTGCTGGCGGTCGCGTACGGCGTTCTTCAGGACGTCCAGCACCTTCGTCGAGCCCTTCAGCTCCCCGGCGCGCAGCGAGTCGGTGAGCGTGGCCTTCACACCCGGGTACAGATCGCCGATGGTGGACAGCAGGACCCCGGTCTCACCGAGCGACGGCAGCACCTGACCGATGTAGTCCAGGAAGGTGGCGTTGGGGCCGATGATGAGGACACCGCTCTTGGCCAGCTGCTGGCGATAGGTGTACAGGAGATAGGCGGCACGGTGCAGGGCGACCGCGGTTTTTCCGGTGCCCGGCCCGCCCTGCACGACCAGCACGCTCTTGTGCTCGGCGCGGATGATCGCGTCCTGTTCGCTCTGGATCGTCTCGACGATGTCGGCCATCTGGCCGGTGCGGGCGGCGTTCAGCGCGGCCAGCAGGGCGCTCTCGCTGCCGACGCCACCGTCGGAGGTCGTGACCCCGGCCCGGTGCGCGGCCTCGAGATCGAGGTATTCGTCGTTGACCGCGGTCACCCGGCGGTTACGGGAGCGGATGTGGCGACGCCGCAGCACCCCGTCCGGTGCGGCAGTGGTGGCCAGGTAGAACGGCCGCGCCAGCGGGGCCCGCCAATCCAGCAGCAGGGGTTCGTAGTCGTTGTCCTCGTCGAGGATGCCCAGTCGGCCGATATAGCGCTGCTCCGGATCGTCGTCCGCGGCCGTGAGGTCGATGCGGCCGAAACACAGGCCGTGCTCGGCGGCGTCGTATTTGGCCAGATCCTCGGTGTAGAGCTGCGTGAACGACTCCCGTTCGGTACGGGCCTGCGGGGTCCCCCCGGTTTCCAGCAGGACGGTGCGCAGCCGATTGTCGGCGTAGGCGCGCATCCCGTCGAGCCGCTCGTACAGCACCGACAGGTACGCCTGTTCGTGGTCGAGGTCCCGCATCGCCGTATCCGGAGGCGCCACCTCGGGAGCCGGTTCGGTAGGGCGTTCCTCGGTGCGGTTGTCGGGCAAGTTCTGACTCCTTCTCACCCACGGCGGGACGGGCTCGGCGGGACACGGCGGAATGGCGTGCACAGAGTTGTCGAGTCTACTGCGGGTTCGTATCGGATGTTGTTCGCGCAGGTCAGACCGGCACTATCACGAGACATGCGAGTTGTCGCCGCGCAATCCGCGCCCGCGCGTGCCATCGCGCCGGCTCGGTGATTTGGCCTCGTACATGGCGACATCGGCATCGTGCAGGACCGCCTCCGGGGTGCGCGTATCGCCGGGTTCCAGGGTGGTCACCCCGATGGACGCGTTCACCGCGATCCGGTGCCCTCGCGCGACGATCGGTTCGGCCATGGCGGCCCGCAACCGCCGGACCAGAGGTTCGAGCTCCTCGTCGCCGGGCCGCCCGGCCAGCAGGACCAGGAATTCGTCCCCGCCGAGCCGGCCCACCAGATCCCCGCTGCGCAGCGCGCGCTGTAGTCGATGCGCGACGATCCGCAGCACCGTGTCGCCGATGGCGTGGCCCATCGTGTCGTTGATCGATTTGAAGCCGTCGAGGTCGATGAACATCACCGTGGACACCCGGTGCGTACCACTGGCCGCGAGTGCTCCGGACAGCTGGGACAGGATGAGTGACCGGTTGGCCAACCCCGTGAGTGGATCATGGGTGGCCTGGTATTCGAGCTGCCGGCGGCTGGCCAGGTATTCGGTGATATCGGCGAACGAGCACACCGCGGCCGTGCCCGGTTCGTCAGGATTCAGCAGCCGGCTCGACACCGCCAGCCAGCGGCGCTGACCGTCGGGGCGGACGATCGCGAAGACGTACCCGGTGACGGTTTCTCCGGTGGCCAGGGTGCGCGCCACCGGATGCCGTTCCTGGGGCATGGGTTGGCCGTTCGAGTCCAGCAGTTCCAGCGGCAGCGTGGTGATCTTGGAGCCCACCAGCGGTATCCGGTCGTCGATTCCGAAGATCCGGCGGGCGGCGGGGTTGGCCGAGGCGATGGTCCCGTCCCGATAGAAAACAGCCACCCCTTCCTCCAGCTGGGAAACCACCGTGGTGAAGTGCTGCTCGGCCCGCCGCTGGGCACGTTCGGCCGCTTTCTGGGCCGTCAGATCGTGGATCACCACCTGGTAGGCGAGGCGATCGTGCCAGGCGGTGAGCACCGAGACCGTCTCCACCGGAACCTCGCGTCCGTCCAGTGCCAGTAACACCATCTCGGTGGGTTCGGACGCGTTACCCGTCGCGGTCAGGCCGGCGATGCGCTCGTACATGGGCTGGCGGAAATCGGGGTGTACGAAACGGGCGATGTGCTGCCCGAGGACCTCGGCCAGGTTCTTGGCGCCCATGATCCGCAGGGCCGCCGGATTGGCGTAGACGACGATGCCGCGTTCGTGCACACAGATGCCGTCGGGGGAGTGCTCGACCAGGGAGCGGTACCGATGCGCGAGTTGCTCGGCGGCGGACGCCCTGCGCTCTCCCATACCAACCCCCATCGTCGGCGGACCCGGACATTCAAACACGGCTCTACTCCGGTATCCACACGCATAAAATCGGACATAGTGGACGTGATCTGGATTGATCACGCCATGACGTGTTCCCGGCGGTGCCGAGGGCGGGAACCGGCGAGGAGATTGTCATGGCGGGGACCGGATTCAGCATCGATCTTATGTCGATCACCGGGATCGGTGCGGTCACCGGATACGGATGGGGGCGGGAGACGTTCTGGGAGGGAATCCTGAGCGGGCGCTCCGCGGCCCGATTCGAAGCCGGCTACGGAATCGACCCCGCGACCGGGGGCTGGGCCGCGCTGGTGCCCGAGGGCGGCGATCCCGGCTACGGCACCCGGTACGGGCGCGCGGTGTTCGCGGCGGTCGACGAGGCGGTCGCCGATGCCCGGGCCCGCGGCTGGGAACCCGGCCCGCGGGTCGGGCTGGTGCACGCGGCCGTGCTCGGCGACGTCCGGCACCAGCGGGACTTCTCCGGTCCCGCCGGCGCCGGGTTCCGCGGCCGGGACTTCCTGCGGCTGCTGCCGTCCACCCCGGCCTCGGTGGTGACCCAGGCGTTCGGGTTCACCGGCCCGGTGATGGGGGTGTCGGCCGCGTGCAGTTCGGCCAATGTCGCGATACTGCAGGCACGGCTGTGGCTGGCCGCCGGCCTGGCGGACGATGTGGTGTGCGTGGCCTCGGACCTGTCGGCCACCCCGGAACTGGTGCGGCAGTTCGCGAAACTCGGCGCCGCGGTGGTCGACGTCGAATCGCTGCAGGGATGCCGGCCGTTCCAGGAGGGCAGCCGGGGATTCAGTGTGGGGGAGGCGGCGGTGGGGTTCGTCCTGAGCCGCGGATCCGGCCGGGCCTACGCCCGGGTCCTCGGTGGCGCGATGAACAGCGAAGCCCATCATGTGGTCTCGGTGGAACCGAGCCACGACCGGATCGTGGACTGCGTACGGGGCGCGCTGTTCGACGCCGGTGTCGGCGCGGCCGAGATCGGTTACCTCAACGCGCACGGTACGGGGACCGCCCAGTGCGACCGGGCCGAACGCGATGTACTCGCCCGCGTGTTCGACGACCGGCCCGCGGTGTACTCGATGAAGCCGCTGGCCGGGCATTGCCAGTCCGCGTCGGGGGCCGTGGAGCTCGCGGCGGCGGCGCTGGGATACGAGCGCGGCATCGTCCCGGCGCCCCCCGCGGTGGCGCCGGCGCATCCACGGCTGCTGGACGGACCGGCGCCGGCGGGTCCGGCGCTGACCGCGAAGCTGTCGCTCGGGATGGGCGGGAACAACTCCACGGTGATCCTGGGTCCGGCCGTCTGACGGCCGGCCCGGGGTGGGAGTGGCCGGTACCACGCCCCCTGGACGCCCGGGGTTGGCCTACTCTGGACTGGTGAGCCCGTCCGGCCGGCGCGTGCCGCCGGTTACCGGCGCCCGCCCCGAGATCCTGCCGGGGCGCTCCCGACGAGGGTAGGCGCGGCAGTCGGGTCACGCCCCGTGACCGCCCGGGACCGGCCGTCCGGCGAAACTTGTCGGTGGTCGGTCCTACCATCACCGCGGGCCCGCCCTGTGGCCCGGGCCGCGGATACCGGCCGGGCGGATCGGGCCGTTCACCGCGCTGTCGCGGCCACGGTGTGACCCACACGGTGCGACGGGTGCGGCGGCACTATCGACGACGAACGATGACGAGAAGGGACCGACCTGGTGGCGGAACGCCTGACTGTGCGCGGAGCGCGGGAGCACAATCTCAAAGGGGTCGATCTCGATCTGCCCCGCGACAGTCTCATCGTCTTCACCGGTTTGTCCGGGTCGGGTAAGTCCAGCCTGGCGTTCGACACGATCTTCGCGGAGGGGCAGCGCCGCTACGTGGAATCGTTGTCGGCCTACGCCCGGCAGTTCCTCGGCCAGATGGACAAACCCGATGTGGACTTCATCGAGGGGCTCTCACCCGCCGTCTCGATCGACCAGAAATCCACCAACCGCAACCCCCGGTCCACGGTCGGCACCATCACCGAGGTCCACGACTATCTGCGCCTGCTGTACGCCCGCGCCGGTGTCCCGCACTGCCCGGTGTGCTCGGAGCTGATCGCCAAACAGACCCCGCAGCAGATCGTCGACCAAGTCCTGGCCATGGAACCGGGTGTCCGGTTCCAGGTGCTGGCGCCAGTGGTGCGCACCCGCAAGGGTGAGTTCGTCGACCTCTTCGACCAGCTGCACGCGCAGGGCTACGCCCGGGTCCGGGTGGACGGCGTGGTGTATCCGCTCACCGATCCGCCGAAGCTGAAGAAGCAGGAAAAGCACGATGTCGAGGTGGTGGTGGACCGCCTCGCCGTGAAGCCGACCGCCAAACAGCGGCTCACCGATTCCATCGAAACGGCGCTGCGTCTCGCCGACGGCATCGTGGTGCTCGATTTCGTGGACCGGGACGAGCACGCGCACGACCGGGAGCGCCGTTTCTCCGAGAAACTGGCCTGCCCCAACGGTCATCCCCTGGATATCGAGGACCTCGAACCGCGGTCGTTCTCCTTCAACTCGCCCTACGGCGCCTGCCCCGACTGCACCGGTCTGGGTATCCGCAAGGAGGTCGATCCGGAACTGGTGGTGCCCGATCCGGAACTGAGCCTGGCCGACGGGGCCATCGCGCCGTGGTCGCGCGGGCAGAGCGCCGAATACTTCCTGCGGCTGCTGTCCGGGCTGGCGGCGGCGCAGGGGTTCGATCTGGACACCCCCTGGCGGGAGCTGCCGCCGCGGGCGCGCAAGGCGGTCCTCGAGGGCAGTTCCGACCAGGTGCACATCGTCTACACCAACCGCTACGGCCGCAAACGCTCCTACTACGCCGATTTCGAAGGGGTCATGCCGTTCCTGCAGCGGCGGCTGGACTCCACCGAGTCCGAGCAGATGAAGGAGCACTACGAGGGCTATATGCGCGATGTGCCGTGCCCGGTCTGCAACGGGGCCCGATTGCGGCCGGAGATCCTGGCGGTCACCCTCACGGCGGATTCGGAGCGGAAGTCGATCGCCGAGGTCAGCGAACTGTCCATCCGCGACTGCTCACAGTTCCTGAACGCGCTGACCCTGGGCGAACGGCAGGCGGCCATTGCCGGGCAGGTGCTCAAGGAGGTGCAGGCGCGGCTGGGCTTCCTGCTCGACGTCGGCCTGGACTATCTGACACTGTCCCGGGCCGCGGCCACCCTCTCCGGCGGTGAGGCGCAGCGTATCCGGCTGGCGACCCAGATCGGGTCGGGTCTGGTCGGGGTGCTCTACGTGCTGGACGAGCCGTCCATCGGCCTGCACCAGCGCGACAACCGGCGCCTCATCGAGACGCTGACCCGGTTGAAGAACCTGGGCAACACCCTGATCGTGGTCGAGCACGACGAGGACACCATCCGGGCCTCGGACTGGGTGGTCGATATCGGTCCGCTCGCCGGCGAACACGGCGGCCGGGTGGTGCACAGCGGCACCTACGCCGACCTGCTCACCGACGAGAACTCGCTGACCGGTGCCTATCTGTCGGGCCGGGAACGGATCGAGATCCCGCTGGTGCGGCGCCCGGTGAACAAGAAGCGGCGGGTCACCGTGGTCGGGGCGACCGAGAACAATCTCCGGGGTATCGATGTGGCCTTCCCACTGGGTGTGCTCACCGCGGTCACCGGTGTTTCCGGGTCCGGTAAGTCCACCCTGGTCAACGACATCCTGGCGACCGTGATGGCCAATAAGCTGAACGGCGCCCGGCAGGTACCGGGCCGGCACACCCGGGTCAACGGTCTCGATCAGCTGGACAAGCTGGTGCGGGTGGACCAGTCGCCCATCGGGCGTACGCCGCGGTCCAATCCGGCCACCTACACCGGGGTGTTCGACAAAATCCGCAGCTTGTTCGCCTCCACCACCGAGGCCAAGGTGCGTGGGTACCAGCCGGGCCGGTTCTCGTTCAATGTGAAGGGCGGCCGGTGCGAAGCCTGCTCGGGCGACGGCACGCTCAAGATCGAGATGAACTTCCTGCCGGATGTGTACGTGCCGTGCGAGGTCTGCCACGGCGCCCGCTACAACCGGGAAACCCTCGAGGTGCACTACAAGGGCAAGACCATCGCCGAGGTCCTCGATATGCCCATCGAGGAGGCCGCCGAGTTCTTCGAACCGGTGACCTCCATCCACCGCTACCTGTCGACCCTGGTCGATGTGGGGCTGGGTTATGTGCGGCTCGGGCAGAGCGCGACGACGCTGTCCGGCGGTGAGGCGCAGCGTGTGAAACTGGCCGCCGAACTGCAGAAACGCTCCAACGGGCGGACGGTCTACATTCTCGACGAACCCACCACCGGCCTGCACTTCGAGGACATCCGCAAACTGCTCGCGGTGATCAACGGCCTGGTGGACAAGGGCAACACGGTGATCGTCATCGAGCACAACCTCGATGTGATCAAGACCGCGGACTGGGTGATCGATATGGGTCCCGAGGGCGGTTCCGGTGGCGGCACGGTGGTCGGCGACGGGACCCCCGAGGACATCGCCGCGAATCCGGACAGTTACACCGGCCAATTCCTGAAGGAGATCCTGGCCGAACCGGCCGCAGGGGTCTCGGCGAATAAGACGCACCCGGCGAAAAAGACCGCGGCGGCAGCGAAGAAGTCTGCTGCACCGGCGAAGAAGAAGGCGACCGCAACCGACGAACCGGCTGCGAAGGTACCGGATGCGCAGAAAGCGAAACGTCTGGCCCGCAAGGCCGCTGCCCTGCGTTGACCTACCGGCCCGGTTCGCCGCCCGGGTCCGGCGGGATGCCCGCCCTGCTGTTCCTCATCGAAAGGAAACGATCGAGCACCACGTAATCGCATCAGGTACCTCCTCAGTGGGATGTATTCTGCCGCCCCTGACTCGCGTGTACGAACAGCGCAGGCAAACCCTGTGCCCGCACGCGATCGGCTATCTCGACAACGGCCTCCGGAAGACCACCCTCACGCCGAAGGAACCGATCGCTGCGCACAACCGCCGAGCCGTATCCGATACTCCGCCGAACAAGTCCGACGACGAGGCGCAATGAGGGGGCGACGAGACTCGGACACGAGTCGTGGGACGGCGGTGGGCAGGTGAGTCGCTCGGTTCGATATCGCGGTCGGTCGGTAGTCCGCTGCCGGCGCACAGCCACCGACCGGTCGGCCTCTCAGCGAGCGTGACGGCTGGAACCGGTGCGAACTCGCGGTATCCCCGCAGTTGCGGTCCCGGTGGAACACGAACTCGGATCATGTTGGGCGCCCGAGCAGATCGCCGGGTGGCCACGGTGCCCGCAACGGCGCTCACCACGCCGGTGTCAGCGAGTCGTGGGATGCCGAAATCGGCGTATATCAACATCTTTCGTTCGAGGTGGTGTCAAAATTCCAGTGATCAACTGTTGTAGGTGACTCGATGTATCCGGTCAGGAGCGTGCGCGTGCCAAGTGAAATCGATCTCGATGTCTTCCCGCATCTGGAGGCGGACCTGGGCCGCGTTCGTGACGTTCTCGGACCCATGCGATTCCGAGCCAGGCCGGAGCTGACGGCGCTCACCGACGACGGGCCCGATACCTCTCGCCGCCTGGTTCGGCCCACGCTGACGTTGCTGTCGTATTACTTGCTCACCGATCCCGCGATCCCGGCCGGGGACCGGGCGGTGCGCGCCGCTGCCGCGGTGGAGTTGCTGCACCTGGGTTCGCTCCACCATGACGACGTCATCGATCACGCCTATGAGCGTCGGGGCCGGCCCAGTGCCAACGCGGTATGGGGTTCGCGGCTCGCGGTGCTGGGTGGAGACTCCGTGATATTCGCGGGCGGGCGCTTACTGGCCGAACTCGGGCAGCGCGAAGCGCTCGCGGGCGCGAGTACGGGCGAGCAGATGTGCGCGGGCATGGTGATCGAGGCCGCCGACCAGTATGTGGCCTCCCGCAGTGAACAGTCCTACCTGGAAGCGAGCGACGGCAAGACCGCGGCGTTGCTGGCGCTGGCCTGCCGGGTGGGCGCGATGGCGGCCGGCCGGCCTGACGATCAAGAAGAGGCACTGGCCCGATTCGGCCGATATCTCGGGCTGGCCTACCAGCTCCGTGATGACATCCTCGATTTGACCGCGACGGCCGAAGAAATCGGCAAACCCGTCAACACGGACCTACCCGAGGGCATCTATACCCTCCCTGTGATCCGTGCCGCCGCCCGCGACCGCGGTCTCGCCCGGCTGCTGCGCGCAGGAATGACCGGGGAGGAGGCCGCCCGTGCCCGTGCGCTTGTCATTGCCTCCGGCGCCGTGGAGGAAGCGCAGGCGATGGCCGACGAATTCATCGACCAGGCCGCCGGACAGCTCACCGAGTTGCCCGTCGACCCGCGCGCGGTCCACGCGATGATCGCCTACGCCCGGTCCGCACTCGACCGGCGAGCTTCGCTGCCGGTGGTCTCCCCACCTTCGAAGCAGTCACCCCGGGCCGACAGTAAGGAACTGCCGCCGCATGTCCTGTCATGGGTGCGGAGTTGGTTGGTGGACACCGGCCTTGCCGCATCCGCGGCCGAGTTGAACCACCGCCGGTGGGCGGGCGGATTCGGGCTTCTGGCAGCCGTGATGCCGGCAGTTGCTTCACCGGACGCCGACCATGAACAGACCTCGGCCGGCCTGGGCATGCTCTGCCTCCTGTGGGATGACCTGTTCGAGGATCCGCGGCTGAAGGATCCGGAAGCCATCGCCGCGCTGAAGCGTGGCCTGGTGGCAACATTGCGCCAGGACCCGGAGAACCCGTGGCGGCCCGGGGCGCTCCCGACGGCCTGGGCGAGTTTGTGGCCGCGCGTGCGGGCGGGCCGCAGCACCCGCTGGCAGGAGCAGTTCCTCGACAACCTGGAGGAATGGTACGAAGCTGCCGAACGCGAAGCGCACCATCGCCTCAGCGGCTACATCCCTTCGACAGCGGAGTATCTGCCGCTGCGAAGGTCGACCAGCGGGTTCGACGTCGCCATGGCCTTATTGGAGGTGCACCACGACTACGAACTGCCGCCGGTACTGCGCAACCACCCCGTTTTCCGCCGTCTCGAGGAGCTCGCCTTCTTTGTGGCGTTCGTGGAGAACGACCTGGTGGGGATCGATCAGGACGAGGCCGACCAAGTCCCCTACAACCTGGTTCGGGCCATCCGCCACGAAACCGGATGCACCCGCAGCGAAGCCATCGAGCAGGTGCAGCGCCAGCTCGCGGAGCACCGGGCTCAGCTCTACACGGTGGCCCGCTACATCCCCACGCTGCTGCGCATGCTTCCCGGCCTGTCCGGGCCGAAGAAAAAGTACTCGGCGGTCTACGAAACCGTGACCGGCATGGCACTGTCGGTACCTCACAGCGATCGGCACACGCAAACCTCCGCTTCCGAAGCGCCGGAGCCGGACTTCGAACGCCTGCGCCGAGAGATCTACCAACCAGCCCCGGGCCCGGTGCACACCGCGCTGTAACCACCCCGTCGGCAGGTAAAGCGGGTGTCCCGCCCGATCGCCGTGGTGATCGGGCAACGACTCCCGTTCACGGGGCGCCCGCGGCACCGCGTGCAGAAAAGTTACGAGCGCCGGACGCGCCCGCGCGACCTCCTCAGCGCTGCGCCGAGACGCTGTGTCGCGGATCTGCTGGCCCCAGAACTCTGTGTACTCCGAGCAATGTCGAGCCGGGCCGGACGTGTACCTGCCGCCGCCCACGAAACATTCAGCCGCGCGGGTGCAGCGCGATTCGCTGTTTCCGCCGTAGTCGGTGCCCTCGGCGATCTCCCGGTTCGGGTGTGCGTTCCGCGCGAGCTGGAATGCCGGAGCCGGTCGAGCCGCGGGGTTCGGCCGGTGAACGGCTTCCGGCGCGAAGGTCAGTGGACCGGGCCGGTGTACTTCTCGCCCGGCCCGGCACCGGGTGCGTCGGGAACCGCCGAACTCTCCCGGAACGCCTTCTGCAGCGACTGCAGCCCTTCCCGCAGCGGTCCGGCGTGCGGGCCCAGATACTCCACCGACGCGGTGATCAGCCCGGCCAGCGCGGTGATCACACGCCGTGCTTCGTCCATATCGCGGCGCGGGCTGTTGTCCGGATCGTCGTCACCGAGCCCGAGCTTCTCCGCCGCCGAGCTCATCAGCATCACGGCGGCGCGGCTGATCACCTCCACGGCGGGGATATCGGCCAACTCACGCACATCGCCTTCGGGCTGTTCGGTCATGGGTCCCAGGCTAGAGAACCCGGCGGGTGGCTCAACGAGCCGGTCCGGCGGCACGTAGCATCCGCAACTGGCCGATCTCGGTCGCGTTCTTCATCAGCTCGGCACCGACCCAGGCGGCCAGGTGCGCGACGGTCAGTCCGGCTTCCGCGGGCCAGGGATAGGAGGTGGCGGCATCCAGTTCCGCGTCGCCGGCACGGTCGAGGACCGCGAGCCACTGGGTACGCAGGGTGTTCAGCCAATCCAGAGCCGCGGCGGTATCGCCCGGCCAGTACACCTCGGTGCGTTCGGGCACCGGCCGGCCTTCGGCATGAGCAATGGCCGAACTCCACCACCAGCCGATATGCCAGGTCAGCCACCCGATGGTCGGTACCGGGATCGGATCGGGTTCGGTCTCCGCGAAATCGGCGCGCCACAGGCCGTCGGCGCCGCGGTGCACCGTCCAGCTCACCGCGGCGGGCGCCCAGTGCGTATCGTCGTCGGTCAGGGCTTCGAAATGCAGCTGGGACAGCGACCAGACCAGGTCGAATTGCCAGCGCAGCAGGTCACGTCGGCTGCTCACGGGGGTCGAGCCTGGCACGGCGCCGGCGGCGGGGCAAGCGGTTTACGGCCGGGGTCCGGGGCGCGATTCGTCGGATCGGGACCCCAGCTGTTAGAATTTTCGGCGACGACCGCCCCGGTCCTGTCCGGGGCAGACAAGTGGAGCCCGACTCCCACCGTTGCCGGCGAGTGATCGCCTGGTCAAACGGTCCGGTCGCCCACCCTTCCCGGGTGGGTTCCCGATCGCGCCTCCGGCGTGATCGCGGCGCAGGCGTGTACGACCTGCGTGGACCGGTCGACATCGGGCCTCGTGGCGGTGAAATACCGCACCGGGGCCTTTGTGTTGAACAAGGGGTCCATTGCGAGCGGTCGTCGGACGACACCGCTAGACCTAGGAGGCCCCATCAGCACTGAGACCCGCATCAACGATCGCATCCGTGTTCCCGAGGTCCGGCTCATCGGACCCGGCGGTGAACAGGTTGGGATCGTGCGTGTTGAAGATGCACTACGCGTCGCCCTGGAAGCAGACCTCGACCTCGTAGAGGTCGCGCCGGACGCACGTCCGCCGGTCTGCAAGATCATGGACTACGGCAAGTTCAAGTACGAGACCGCGCAGAAGGCGCGCGAGTCCCGGAAGAACCAGGTCCAGACCGTGATCAAGGAACAGAAGCTGCGGCCCAAGATCGACGATCACGACTACGAGACCAAGAAGCGCAATGTGGTGCGCTTCCTGGAGGCGGGGTCGAAGGTCAAGGTCACCATCATGTTCCGGGGGCGCGAACAGTCCCGGCCCGAACTCGGTTTCCGGCTGTTGCAACGGCTGGCCTCCGACGTGGCGGAATTGGGTTTCGTCGAGACCTCGGCCAAGCAGGACGGCCGCAACATGACGATGGTCCTCGCCCCGCACAAGGGCGCGAAGACGCGGGCCAAGGCCGCCGAGGATTCGGTCCGGTCACAGCCCGGCAGCGCGGCGCCGAATGCCGGTCGGCCGGTCGCGCAATAACAACGGCTTCCGCCGTGAACACTGCGGCGCTCCGCCGCATATATCGCGGCGAACGCCGCAGCGGTATTGCGTCGAGCCCGCAATAACGCTGATCAGTACACCTGGTCCGCCCCTGCGCGGGCACGACACAGATTGAGGTTGCCATGCCGAAGATGAAGAGCCACAGCGGCGCTTCGAAGCGTTTCAAGGTGACCGGTAAGGGCAAGCTGCGCCGTCAGCAGGCCAACCGCCGGCACCTGCTCGAGCACAAGCCCACCCGCCGGACTCGTCGTCTGGACGGCACGGAGTCGGTCGCCGCGTCCGACGTCCGCCGTGTGAAGAAGCTGCTGGGTATCTGATCCCCTTCCCCGGGACCGATACCGTCCGGTACCGCATCCGCGACCGGACGCCGAAGAACCGACCCACTCGGGTGCGCTCGACCGGGCACCCCCAAGATCGATTAGGACTGACCAGTGGCACGCGTCAAGAGGGCCGTCAACGCTCAGAAGAAGCGCCGTTCCATCCTCGAGGCTTCCAAGGGCTACCGCGGGCAGCGCTCGCGCCTGTACCGCAAGGCCAAGGAACAGCAGCTGCACTCGCTCACCTACGCCTACCGGGACCGCCGGGCACGCAAGGGTGATTTCCGCAAGCTGTGGATCGCCCGGATCAACGCCGCGGCCCGCGCCAACGACATCACCTACAACCGTTTCGTGCAGGGCCTGAAGGCCGCCGGTGTGGAGGTCGACCGCAAGAACCTCGCCGAGCTGGCCGTCTCCGATGCCGAGGCGTTCGCCGGTCTGGTCGCCGTCGCCAAGGCCGCGCTGCCCGAGGATGTCAACGCCCCGGCTGCCTGAGTCGTCGTTCCGGGTCCGGACCACTGTCCGGCCCGATGTGCGGAAGGCCCCCTCCTTCGGGAGGGGGCCTTCGGTATTTCCGGAGAGTGTGACCGAGGGGCGGCGATTCGCCGGGACGCCCGCGATGGTGGGCGTGCGGCGAAATTCTTGCGACAATGCCAGTGCGTGGTTGTCGACGTTGCCCGACGATGAGCAGGCCGAAGGTGCGTACCACCCGCTCGCGGATGGCGTGGCGGTGTCTCGGCCGATATCCCGGCACTCCTGTGGAGAGGTTGTGACCATGAAGATGCGCGCGGCCCGGATGTACGACTACAGAGAACCGTTGCGGCTCGAGGAAATTCCGATACCCGATTTCGGTCCCGAAGAGGTGCTGGTCAAGGTTGGCGGCGCGGGTATGTGCCGTACGGATTTCCAGCTGATGGACGGGTATTTCGCCGCCTCGCTCCCGGCTGATTTCCCGATCACCCCCGGGCACGAGATCGCCGGGTGGGTGGCCGGGGTCGGGTCCGGGGTACCTCGGTCGGCCGGTTTGCGTGAAGGCGATCAGATCGTGGTCGAGAGCAGTTGGGGGGAGGGATCGTGTCGCCAGTGTCACGACGGGAATTTCCAGCTGTGCGCGGGCGGCCGGTGGGCAGGCTTCGGGCCGCACGGCGGGTACCAGGAGTATCTACCGGTGCCCTATCGGCACCTCATCCCGGTGCGCTCGGGCAACGGCCTCTCCCCGATGAATCTGGCGCCGCTGACCGATGCCGGGCTGACGCCGTACCGGGGACTGAAGAAGCTCCGGGCGGCGGGGGTTCTGGGACCCGGGCGAACCGTGGCGGTGATGGGAGTCGGTGGGCTGGGCTCCTACGCGACGCAGTACGCGAAATTGCTCGGCGGCGGCGCGACGGTGGTGGCATTCGCCCGTACCGACAGCAAACTCGATATCGCCGCGGCGAACGGCGCCGACCACACGATCAATACGCGCGACAAGTCGGTCGAAGGCGTACGCACCGCACTCGAGAACTCGACCGGCCGGCCGGAGGTCGACGCGGTCATCGAATGCGCGGGGTCGGAGGAGTCGATTCGGCTGGCGTTCGCGCTACTCGCCACCCAAGGGGCGGTCGCATCGGTCGGGCTGATCGGCAACCGCATCGATATCCCGCTGTTCCCATTCGTCGCGCGGGAGTTCAGCTACTTCGGATCGTTCTGGGGCAACTACAACGATCTCACCGAAGTGCTCGACCTCGCCGAGCGCGGCATGATCAGGCACACCGTGAGCCCGGTCCGGTTCGAGGATGTCAACGATACGATCGCCGCCCTCGGTCGCGGTGATGTCGTCGGGCGAGCCGTGCTGGTCTACGACTGAGATGGCGTCGGCCGGAGGCCAGGGCCCGGGGCGCCTGTTCCGGGCCCGGCCCCGGCGACGCTTGCACTGCCGCGGACGTCCGGGTTACCCGACCCTCGGCGCGCGTGATGTGGCCGGACTTGCGGTGGGCCGGTGTGTCCGCTAATACTTAGCCATATGGCTAAGTATTCGGAGTCGCTGGACGGTGTGTTCGCCGCACTGTCGGACCCATCCCGGCGGCGGGTGGTCCAGCGACTCGGCACCGGTCCGGCCAGCGTCGGCGAACTGGCCCGGGATCTGCCGATCACCTTGCCGTCGTTCATGAAGCACCTGCGGGTGCTGGAGGACAGCGGGCTGATCCGGACGGTCAAAACCGGGCGGGTGCGGCGGTGCGAACTCGATCGCGAACGGTTCGCACTGATCGACGGCTGGCTGGCCGAACAGCGACGCGTCTGGGAAGGCCGCACGGACCGACTCGAACAATTCCTGCTGACAACCGAGGAGCCCACCGATGAATCCTGATCTCGACCTGTCCCTGCACCGGGTGATCCGCGCGCCGCGCGGCAGTGTGTGGAACGCCTGGACCGACGCCGGCAGCCTCGCCCGCTGGTGGCTGCCCGCCCCGGCCCGCTGCCGGGTCGAACGGCTGGAGGTCCGCCCGGGCGGCGCCTTCGTGACCAGGATGAGCGCGGACGGCGGCGAATTCGTCCCGCATCTGGACGCCTGTTTCCTCGTGGCCGACGAACGGGAACGCCTCGTCTTCACGACCGCGCTCGACAGCGGCTGGCGTCCGGCCACCGGAGAGATCCTGATGACCGCGGAGATCACCCTGCGGGATCATCCGGACGGTACCGACTATCGCGTACTGGTCCGGCACGGTGATCCGGCCGCGCGGGCCCGGCACGAAGAACTCGGGTTCGCACACGGGTGGGGCACGGTTACCGATCAGCTCGCCGAGCTCGTCGAGAGCGAGGTGCGGGCATGAAACTGGTGCTCACCGAATTCCTCACCCTCGACGGTGTCGGTCAGGGGCCCGGCTCACCCACCGAGGACACCAGCGACGGATTCGACCGCGGCGGCTGGCTGGTGCCCTACCTGGACGAAGTCTTCGTCCGGCGGACCTCCGAATGGCTCGACGCCGCCGACGGGCTGTTGTTCGGCCGCCGGACCTACGAAGCCTTCGCCCGGGACTGGCCCGCCGTCACCGACCCCGGCGACCCGTTCGCGAAGCGGATGAACACCCTGCCGAAATACGTGGTCTCCGGCATCCTGACCGAGGGAGAGTGGAACCCGACGACCGTGCTACCGGGCGACCCGGTTGTCACGGTCGCGGAACTGTTGCGCCGGCCCGGTCGTGAACTGCAGATTCACGGCAGCTCCCGGCTGGGCGATACGTTGCTCGCCGCCGGATTGGTCGACACCGTCCGGCTGGCCGTCGCGCCCACTGTGCTGCGCGCGGGTCGGCGGCTGCTCGCCGGCACCGGACCGGCCACGGGTCTGCGCCTGACCCACCACGAGGCCACACCTCACGGCCTGCTCCTGCTCGAGTACGAGGTCACCGGTCCCGCGCCGCTCGCCGAATTCGACGGTGTCTCCCAGTTCGCCTGATCGAACACCCACGCGTGCCCGGCCCGGTCGCGCCGAGATCCCTTGATTCGGGGGGCGCGCCGGGCCGGGTTGATACTGTGGCCGCTCGGGACGCGGACACCGAGGAGCGATCATGAACCGTCGGGTGCTGAATATCGTCGCCGCAGCAGCGGTTTCGCTGGGGATCGGACTGCAGCCGGTATCGGCGGCCGCGGACGGGATTGCGGTGCAGCCGGTCCTGCCCACCGAGCGGATCGAAACGGCGACGGCACCGTTCGATCCGATCTGCCCGCTGTGCTTCGTGCGCGAATTCCTGGAGACCTTCTCCTAGTTCGCGCGCGGCGCCGTCGCGTGCGGGCCGGCCGTCGCCGGCCCGGCAATGCGCGGAGAAGTCCGCGCAGCGGGTCTCGGCGGGTAGCGGACCCGGAGAGCGGTACCCACTACGATCTCTGGGTGCCCGACCGACAAGAACCCACCGACGTGCGGAATCCCCGTGTGGTGGCCGCCGTCAAACTCCATCGCGGCGTAGCGCGCAAGCGCGCCGGCAGATTCCTCGCCGAGGGCGCGAACTCCGTCGCTGCCGCACTGGAAGCCGGCCGGGTCCGCGAACTCTTCTACTCCGCCGAAGGCGCCACCCGGGAACACGCCCTGATCGCCGGCGCCGCAGCCGACGGTGTGCGCACCACGCTGGTATCCGATCGGGCCGCGCAGGCGCTGGGCGAGACGGTCACACCCCCAGGGCTGGTGGCGGTCTGTGATCTGGTCGATGTGCCGCTGGACCGGATCCTTCCGCCGGATCCGGGAGCGAGCATTCCGCGGATACTGGCGGTGCCGGTCGCGATCGCCGATCCGGGTAATGCGGGCACCCTCATCCGGGTGGCCGACGCGGTCGGCGCGGACGCGGTGGTTCTGGCCGGTGACAGCGTGGACCCGCACAACGGTAAATGCGTGCGCGCGTGCGCGGGCAGCCTCTTCCATGTCCCGATCGTGCGCGCACGCGATACCGGGACGGTACTGGATCGCCTCGACGCCGCGGGCATCACCACGGTGGCGACCACCGCCGCCGGCGAAGTCGATCTCGAGGATGCCGAGGAACTGTTCACCCGGCCGGTCGCCTGGTTGTTCGGCAACGAGGCCCATGGTCTGGACCCGGAGATCGCGGACCGGGCGCGGCACCGGATCCGGATCCCGATCCGGGGGCGGGCCGAAAGCCTCAATCTGGCAGCGGCGGCCGCGATCTGTCTCTACGCGAACTCGCGCACCCGCTTCGGTCGCGGCTGATCACGGCCTCCGTCGGTGTGGGCCGTGGTGAGCCGGCGGTAGGTCAGGGGCTGGACTCGCGCGTTCACATTCCGTGCTCGTACAGATCCGTGAGGATGTCACGGGCCCACTCGGCCTCGATCGCGTCCGGGCCGGTCACCCGCAGCGCGGCCAGGACGGTGAGCAACATACCGGTGGAGAGGAATCGCCGCGTATCGGCCACCGGGGCGCCGGTGAGCTCACGGACGAGTCGGTAGATGCGGCCGTACCGGTCGCGGACGACGGGGCCGATCTCGGGATCGCCCGCTGCCGCGAATGCGTGGAGCAGCACCTGTAGCAAAGTGCGTTCGGCGAGGATCTGTTCGTATGCCTCCGACAGTGCGTCGAGGGCGGTTCCGGTCCCGGCACCCGCCGCGGCGTCGGTGAAGACCTCTTCTATGCGATCGCAGACCTGTGCGACGGCCGCCAGGAACAGTCGCTGCTTGGAACCGAAGAGGCGAATGACATACGGCTGGGAGACCCCGGCCCGGCGGGCGATCTCATCGGTGCGGGTGGCGGCGTAGCCGGATTCCGCGAAGGCCGCGATCGCCGCGGTCAGTACCTGAGCTCCGCGCTCGCCGGCGGTCATCCTGGTCCTGCTCGCTTCCGGCATGGTCCTCCTCGTCGTTCGGTGTGGTCTTGACAGGTTATCAGTCGATGCATACCGTCAGAAGGAGACTAGTTATCAGTCGATTACAACAAGGACTGGATATGACCGAGATCCTGAGCCCACCGGCCGCCACACCACCCGCCGCGCACCGGCACACACCTCCCATCGCCGCGGAGGCACGGCGACCACTGGCCGCCGTGCTCGCCGCGGTCGGAATTCCGATGTTCATGGTCACGCTGGACAATCTGGTGGTCACCAACGCACTCCCGGTGATCCGCGCCGAACTGCACGCCTCACTCGGCGACCTCCAGTGGTTCGTCAACGCCTACACCCTGTCGTTCGCCGCCCTGCTGCTCACTGCCTCCGCCCTCGGTGACCGGCTGGGTCGCCGCCGCGTGTTCCTGGCGGGTATCGCGGTGTTCACCGCCGCCTCGGCGGCCTGCGCGCTCGCCACCGATCCGGCGATGCTGGTCGCCGCGCGGGTGGTGCAGGGCTTCGGCGGCGCCGCGGTGATGCCGCTGTCGTTGACCCTGCTCTCCGACGCGGTACCGGAGCGGCTGCGCAGCGCGGCCATCGGGATCTGGGGCGGTATCGCCGGGCTCGGCGTGGCCGTGGGACCGCTGCTCGGCGGCGCCGTGGTCGACGGATTGAGCTGGCAGTGGATCTTCTGGGTCAATGTGCCCATCGGCGTCCTCGTGCTGCCGCTGGTGGTCTGGGCACTGCGTGAATCGCGGGGCGGTGGCGGGCGCCTGGACCCGGTGGGACTGGTCCTGGCTTCGGCGGGCGTGCTGGCGGTCGTCTGGGGCATCGTGCACGGCGCCGACGACGGCTGGGATTCGGCCGGGGTGCTCACCGCGCTGATCGGCGGCGCGGTCCTGCTGGGCGCGCTCATCGCCTGGGAGCACCGGGCCGCGGCCCCCATGCTGGCGCCCCGGCTGTTCCGGATCCGGGCCTTCGGCGTCGCCAATATGGTGGCCTTCGCCTTCTCGATCGGCGTTTTCGGGTCGATCTTCCTGCTCGCCCAGTTCTTCCAGGTGGTGCAGGGGTACAGCCCGTTCGAATCCGGTATCCGGACCATGCCGTGGACCATGGCGCCGATGGTGGTGGCCCCGCTCGCGGGCCTGGTGATCGACCGCGTCGGGGCCCGGGTCCTGCTGGTCACCGGCCAGGCACTGCTCGCGGTGGCGCTGGCCTGGATGGCCGCCATCGTCTCGGTGGACCTCGGCTACGGCACGTTCGTGGCGCCACTGCTGCTCGCCGGAGTGGGGATGGGCCTGACCTTCGCGCCGCTGGCGACCGTGGTGATGGGGGCGGTACCGGAGGCGGATCGTTCCGTGGCCTCGGGCACCAACAACACGCTGCGCGAGGTCGGCGTGGCGATGGGTATCGCGGTCCTGGCCTCGGTCTTCGCCTCGTACGGCGCGTACACGGATCCGCAGAGCTATGTGGACGGGCTGGTACCGGCGGTCTGGGTCGGGGCGGGGATCGTCGCGGCCGGGGCGCTGGCCGCCGCACTGCTCCCGGGCCGGGCGAGCGTGCGGGAACCGGTGAGCTGACGAGTACCGTCCGCCGCGTTGGGCGCAACCCGGTACCGGATCGATCGATCGGCGGCGCGCGAACCGGCGCGTCGCCGATCAGCGTTCGCGGACCGAGACCAGCGATTCCGTGGCGTCGGCGGGAACGGCCGGGCCGGGCGTGCGCTGCCGCCGGCTCGCGGTCGCGTACAGCACGACCAGCAGCAGGCTGAACCAGACGTAGCCGTTGCCGATCACCTTGTCCCAGGCCGACCAGCCCAGCTCCCGGCCGTCGTTACCGGGCAGGTCGCTGTGTTTGGCCAGCACGAAGACCACCGCGGTGGCCACTGCCGCGGCATACCAGCCGCGCGCCTGCGACCAGGGCCGGGTCGTCGCGTACCCGATCATCGCCAGCAGCGCGGGTGCCACCCATACCCAGTGGTGCGACCAGGAAATGGGCGAAACGAGCAGCGCCACCACCGCGTTGACCGCCAGCGCGATCATCGGAGGTGTCCCGGTGCGCCGGATGGCGGCCACCGCCACCGCCACGAGCGCCACCGCGGCGAGTACCCACAGTGCGGTGGCCAGGGTGCCGGTGACCTCGAAGCGAGCCAGCACGGCCTGGATGGACTGGTTGGTCTGGAACTCCGACCCGCTCAATCCACCGACATTGCCGAACCCGCCGAACCAGTACCGCACCGATTCGTCGGGCATCACCGCGAAACCGATCGCCGTGGCGATCGCACCGCTGATCGCGGCCGTTATGGCGGCCTTGTAGTCCTTGCGGATCAGGAAATACAAGACGAAAGCCGCCGGGGTCAGTTTGATCGCCGCGGCGATACCGAGCAGCATCCCGCGCGGCCAGCGCGGATTGCGGGTCAGGCAGTCGGCGGCGACCAGACCCATCAGGATCAGATTGACCTGGCCGAAATCCAGGGTGGACCAGACCGGCTCGAGCAGCAGCGCGAGCGGGGTCGCGGTCGCGGTGACCACCAGGGCGAGTTTGCGCTGGTCCTGACGCGGCCAGACCTGCCGGGCCACCAGGAACAAAGTCATCGCCAGCGCGCCGATGGAGACCACCAGGTAGGCGACCACCGAGGCGGCCCACGGCAGCAGTGCGTAGAGCCCGAGCGCCAGCGCGGCGAACGGCGGGTAGATGAACGGGAGGCTGATATCGGCGGCCGTCTCGGGGAGATGACCGTAGAGATCGCCGCCGGCCCGCCACTCCTCGACCCCGAGCCGATAGACCTCGAGGTCGATGTACTCGCCGCTGATGGCGCGGAACGGATCGATCGGGCGCGACATACACACCCACGTCACGACCACCGCCAGGAGCGGCAGCAGCCAGACCACCTGCCGACGGGCATGTCCGGCGAGCGTCTCGGTGCGGGTCAAGGCGTTCGTCATCGGAGGGGACTTTACCGGTTGACGGTGTCCATGTACCGGGCAGTGAGCGGCGGGGGATATCGGCGTGAGTCCGGTAGGGGCCATCGAATACGATTCCACCAGCAGCAATACGGGCGCCGGAGCCGACCGGGCCCGCTCACCGATGCCCAGGGGAGAGACGAGTAGACCGTGGCCGACGACACCGACGCAGGCGCAGCGACCGGCGGGCAGGAATCCGCCCTCACCGAAGAAGCCCTGGCCGCCGCGGCCGCGGCGGCCGAGAAGGACTTCGCGGCCGCTGCCGATCTGGACGCGCTCGCGGGTGCGAAAACCGAGCATATGGGCGGCCGGTCGCCGATCGCGCTGGCCCAGCGGTCGCTGGGATCGCTGCCCAAATCGGAGAAGGCCGACGCCGGTAAGCGGGTGAACAAGGCGCGGGCGCGGGTATCGGAGGCGTTCGAGGAACGGCAGCGCGTGCTGCTCGCCGAACGTGATGCCGCGGTGCTGGTCGCCGAGGCGATCGATGTCACGCTCCCGGCCGACCGGGGCCAGGTGGGTGCCCGTCATCCGATCACCGTCATCTCCGAGCAGGTCGCCGATGTGTTCGTCGCAATGGGCTGGGAGATCGCCGAGGGGCCGGAGGTGGAGACCGAGCATTTCAACTTCGACGCGCTCAACTTCCTGCCCGACCACCCCGCGCGCACCATGCAGGACACCTTCCATATCGCACCGGCCGGTTCGCGCCAGGTGCTGCGCACCCACACCTCCCCGGTGCAGGTGCGGTCCATGCTGGAACGCGACCTGCCGATCTATGTGGTGTGCCCGGGGCGCACCTTCCGCACCGACGAGCTCGATGCCACCCATACTCCGGTGTTCTCGCAGGTCGAGGGGCTGGCCATCGATAAAGGCCTGACCATGGCGCATCTGCGCGGCACGCTGGACGCGTTCGCGCGGGCCCTGTTCGGTCCCGAGACCACCACCCGGATCCGGCCCAACTACTTCCCGTTCACCGAACCTTCGGCCGAGGTCGACGTCTGGTTCCCCGACAAGAAGGGCGGCGCCGGCTGGGTCGAATGGGGCGGGTGCGGCATGGTCAACCCGAAGGTGCTGATCGCCAGCGGGATCGACCCCGACGAGTACAGCGGCTTCGCGTTCGGTATGGGGCTGGAGCGGACGCTGCAGTTCCGCAACGGAATTCCCGATATGCGCGACATCGTCGAGGGTGATGTGCGGTTCACCCTGCCCTTCGGTATCCGGTCCTGACCTTTTTCGAGCGAGAGAGCGAACGTCACAGTGCGAGTAGCGCAGTCCTGGCTGGCCGAAACGATCCGCCGCACCGTCCCCGACTGGGAGGTGACACCGGAGGAACTCGACGCCGGATTCGTCCGGGTCGGGCTCGAAGTCGAGGAGGTCGACGAGCTGGAACGGGTGGGCGGGGATATCGAACACCCGCTGGTGGTCGGCCGGGTCGCCGAGATCACCGAGCTCACCGAGTTCAAGAAACCCATCCGGTTCTGCAAGGTCGATATCGGCGCGGCTGAACTCCAGGAGATCGTCTGCGGAGCCACCAACTTCGCGGTCGGTGACCTGGTCGTCGTGGTGCTGCCCGGCGGTGTGCTGCCGGGCGGTTTCGCCATCTCCTCCCGCAAGACCTACGGCCACGTATCCCACGGCATGATCTGCTCGGTCGCCGAACTCGGTATCGGCAAGGACCATTCGGGCATCCTGGTGCTGGAACCCGGTACCGCCGAACCCGGTACGGATGCCAACGACCTGCTCGGTCTCGGCGATACCGTCATCGAACTGAACATCACTCCCGACCGCGGTTACTGCTTCTCGGTCCGCGGCCTGGCCCGCGAACTGGCCTGCGGTTTCGATCTCGAATACGCCGATCCGGCCGTGCGCACCCTTCCCGAAGGGCCCGAGGCGTGGCCGGTGGACGTGGTACCGGAATCGGGCTGCACCCGCTTCGGTGTCCGCCGGGTCATCGGTATCGATCCGCACGCGGTGAGCCCGTGGTGGCTGCAGCGCCGGTTGCTGCTGGCGGGCGTGCGGCCCATCTCCCCGGCGGTCGATGTCACCAACTACGTGATGCTGGAACTCGGACAGCCGCTGCACGCCTTCGACGCGGCGAAACTCAGCGGCGGTCTGGTGGTGCGCCGCGCGCGCCCCGGTGAGACCCTGCGCACCCTCGACGAGGTCGAACGGGAACTCGACGCCGAGGATGTGGTGATCGCCGACGACACCGGGGTGGTCTCGCTGGCCGGTGTGATGGGTGGGGCGTCCACCGAGGTGGGCGCGGAGTCCACCGATATCGTCCTCGAGGCCGCCACCTGGGATCCGCTGTTCATCTACCGCACCGCCCGCCGCCACAAACTGGTGTCGGAGGCGAGTAAACGCTACGAACGGGTGGTGGACCCGGAACTCAACCTGGCCGCGCTGGACCGGGCCGCGTCCCTGCTCGCGGAGATCGCCGGCGGCACGGTGGAGCCCACGCTCACCGATATCCGGCTGCCGCTGACCCCGCCGGAACCGATCCGGATGGATATCGACCTGCCCGACCGGGTGGCCGGTGTCCAGTACGCTCCCGGCACGTCCGCGCGCCGCCTCACCCAGATCGGCTGCCATGTCGAGGTGGCGGTCGACGAGACCAGCGGCCACGGTCAGCTGGTGGTGACGCCGCCGAGCTGGCGGCCGGATCTCGTCCAGCCGGCCGACCTGGTGGAAGAGGTGCTGCGGCTCGAGGGTCTGGAACAGATCCCGCTGGTGCTGCCGCAGGCGCCCGCCGGGCGCGGCCTCACCGCCGTGCAGCGCCGCCGCCGCGCGGTGAGCCGGGCACTGGCCTTCGCCGGCTGTGTCGAGGTGCCGCCGCCGGTGTTCCTGCCCGCGGGGGTCTTCGACACCTGGGGGCTGGACGCCGACGACCACCGCCGCACCACCACCCGGGTACTGAACCCGCTGGACGTCGAACGCGCCGAACTCGCCACCACGCTGCTGCCGGGCCTGCTGGAGATCGCGGCCCGCAATATCTCCCGCGGCGCCCGCGATCTGTCGCTCTACGGGATCGCCCAGGTCGTACTGCCCGGCCCGGACACCGCGCCGGTGGCGCCGCTGCCGGTGGACCGCCGCCCGACCGACGCGGAGGTCGCCGAACTGCTGGCCTCGCTGCCCGATCAGCCGCAGCACGTCGCGGTGGTGCTCACCGGCCGCCGGGAACCCCGCGGTCCATGGGGTCCGGGGCGGCCGGCCGAAGCCGCCGACGCGTTCGCGCTCGCCGATGTGGTCGCCGAGGCCGCCGGGGTCGAACTCGAACGCCGGCCCGGCAAGCACCTGCCGTGGCATCCGGGGCGGTGCGCCGAGCTGACGGTGGACGGTGTCGTGATCGGCTACGCCGGCGAATTGCATCCCGGCGTACTGGAACGCTCCGGCCTGCCGCCGCGCACCTGCGCCCTGGAACTGGATCTGGACGCACTGCCGCTGCGCGAGGCCCGGCCCGCGCCGGCCATCTCGCCGTTCCCGGCCGTGCTGCAGGACGTCTCGGTGAGTGTCGCGCACGATGTTCCGGCGGCGGAGGTGGAGACCGCGCTGCGATCCGGTGGCGGGGAACTGCTCGAGGATATCGCGCTGTTCGACGTGTACGCGGGCGCGCAGGCCGGGGCGGGACGTAAATCGCTCACCTACGCCCTGCGTTTCCGGGCCACCGACCGCACTCTCACCGAGGACGAGGCCAGCGCCGCGCGCGATGCCGCCGTGGCCGCCGCGGCAGACGCGGTGGGCGCGGTGATCCGCTCCTAGGAGAGCCGTTCTCCGGCAACGTGGTCGGTACGTCCGAACGGGCGGGCCGGACGTCGTAGGCTGATCGCATGACTGAACCCAGCACAGGCGATCCGGGCGCGCTCGCCGCGCGGTTGGCGGCCCTGCCCGACGAGCAGTTGCTGGCCGTCCTGGTGGTGGCCGCGGCGGGCCGCGACAAGCTGGCCCCGCTGTACGAAGCTGCCACCCGGCTGCTGTCGGAAACCGGGCAGAGCGCGGCGGCGCCCGCTGTGATTCCCGGCACCCCGCCGCCCCCCGGCTATGGAGCCGCAGCCGATCTCGGTTCGTCGTCGCAGGTGGGCGGGGGTGTCGGCGCGGCCACCGGGCCGAGCGGGGGAGCAGCCGGTGGCTACAGCACTTCCGGTGTGCCGACGTTCGGCTCCGTTCGCGATAAGGTCGAGCGGCGTTTCGGCACCGCGTTCGGTGCACGGGCACTCGGTAGGCAGAGCCCGGCCGGCCGCGGCGCCGACGAACAGTGGGAAGCGCGTGAACAGGCCGCGCGGGAACGTCTGGCACAGATTCGCACCTCTTTGCACGAGGGCGAAGGGTCCTGATCCCGCCCGGCCCGCGCCGGAGCGACACGGGATGGGGCGATACCTTCGCCTTCGCTGCGGCCTCCGCCGACCGCATGGGGCTGCTTCGAAGGAGGATTTGTGAGGGGATACCTTCGCCTTCGCTGCGGCCTCCGCCGACCGCATGGGGCTGCTTCGAAGGAGGATTTGTGAGGGGATACCTCCGCCTTCGCTGCGGCCTCCGCCGACCGCATGGGGCTGCTTCGAAGGAGGATTTGTGAGGGGATACCTTCGCCTTCGCTGCGGCTTCCGCCGACCGCATGGGGCTGCTTCGAAGGAGGATTTGTGAGGGGATACCTTCGCCTTCGCTGCGGCTTCCGCCGACCGTATGAAGCCGCTTCGAAGGAGTATTTGTGACCGAGGACGATACCGCACGCGTACTCGCCGGACGGCTGCTCGATGCTCAGGTGCAGTGGCTGCTGAGCGAAGTGAGCGGGGACCGGTTCGCCGAAGTCGTCGCCCGGGATGTGGCGGCCGCGCTCGAAGTCGCGGGCACGGCGCGCGCGGGCGAGGTGGTCGAGATCGAACAGCTCGAGCAGACCGTGGCCACCCTGGTCGACAAGGTCGGCGGCAGCGCGGTCCTGGCGGATACCGCCGGTCTGTTCGCCGACGCGATCTACGACAGCATCGCCGCCAACGAGGACCACACCCTGGGCGAACTGGTCGAGCGCGAACCGGTCGAGGCGCTGCTGCAGAAGATCGTGGATATGCACCAGACCCAGGAACGGGTTCTGGAACGACTGACCGACAGTCCCCTGGTGGCCACCGTCGCCTCCAAGTTCGTCGACAAACTGGTCGGCGATTTCGTGGAGGCCAACCGGCAGCGCGCGGAGAAGATCCCCGGTATGGGCACACTCATGTCGCTCGGGCAGTCCGCCGCCGACCGCGCCCGCAAGGTCGCCGAATCCAACACCATCCTCGGCGATATCGCGGGCAAGGGCGCCCTGTACGCCCTCAAACGCACCAACAACGCCATCCGCGAAATGCTGCGCGACGCCCCCGTGCACGACGCCACCATGGAGTTCTGGGATCTGCACGCCGACGAACCGATCAGCGGCCTGCGGGAGTACCTCACGAAACAAGACCTCCACGAACTCGTCGCGCTCTGCTACCGCATCGCGGTGACCACCCGCGAGAAGGAGTATTTCGGCCTGCTGGTGGCCGAATGCGTGCAGGTTTTCCACGAGAAGTACCGGGACCACACGCTCGCCGAGCTGCTCACGGAGCTGGGCCTGACCGGCGAGGACATCGTCACCGAGATCCTGCGCTACGGTCCGGCGGTGGTGGCGGCCGCCGAACGGGACGGAGTGCTGGCGGGGTTGATCCGGGAGCGGCTGGAACCCTTCTACTACTCCGACGAGATCTTGAAGATCCTCACTCCGGCCGAGTAGCGGAGGCGGCACCGTGCCGTCCATCGGGTGGATCGCTCACCGCCGCGCCACGACCGCCCGTTCCACCGCGCCGAAGGCGATATCACTGATCTTGCCGAGGCCGGCCAGCAGCACGATGGCCAGCAGCATGATGTCGGTGCGGCCGGTGTTCTGACTGTCGATCAGCAGGAATCCGAGGCCTTTCGAGGATGCGATGAGTTCGGCGGCGACCAGGAACAGCCAGCCGTTCACCAGACCCAGCCGCAGCCCGTTGAGGATCGAGGGCGCCGCGGCGGGCAGCATGATCCGGGTGAGCAGGGCCGCGCCGCGCAGGCCGTAGGCGCGGCCGACCTCGATCAGCTGCGAATCCACCTGGGACAGCGCCGAAGCGGTGGTCGTGTAGATCGGGAAGAACGCGCCGATGGCGACCAGCACGACCTTGGGTTGTTCGCCGATCCCCAGCCACAACAGCAGCAGCGGCACCCAGGCCAGGGACGGCACGGTGCGCAGGATCTCCACCGTCGGCGCGAGCAGGCGACGGGCGAGGTCGGACAGTCCGATCAGCGTGCCCAAGGCCAGCGCGGCCGCCGCGCCGGCCAGATAGCCGATGATCTCGCGCTGCACACTGATGGCGAGATGGTGCCACAGCGCGCCGTCGCCGAGCAGGTCGGTGGCGGCGGAGAACACATCGGCCGGCGGCGGCAGCTGGGACGGCGAGTACAGGCCCGCCGCGGTGACGAGCTGCCACAGAGCGAGCAGCGCGAGCGGCACGATCAGGCCGAGCCCGATCTGGGCCCACCGCGGCGGGCCGACGGTCCGCGGAGCGTCCGTGGCGGTATCGGCGACCCGCGGTGTGGTGCTCATGCAGCGGCCCGCGCCGCGAATTCCGGCTCGAACAGGGTCTCCAGCGCGTCGGTGGCGGCCTCCGCCGACCGCACACTGCCGTCACCGACGATGATGGGTACCACCCGCTCCAGCACAGTGCGCAGCTCCGGGCCCGGCACCGGGTCGTTGTCGAGCACGGTCCGTTCCAGTTCCTCCGCGGCGACCTCGGGGGTGACGCTCGCCTCCCGTGCCAGCAGCGCGGTCAGTTCCACCGGATGCGCGAGCGCCCACTCACGCGCGGTCCGGTACGCGTCCACGACCGCCTGTGCCCGGTCGGGATGTTCGGCGAGGAAATCCTCCCGGGCGTTGAGGGTGCCGTAGGTGGTGAAATCCGGGTTCCGGTAGAGCAGTTGCGATTTGCCCTCCTGCCGGCTCTGCGCCATATACGGGTCCAGGGCAGCCCAGGCCGCCACCGCACCGCGCTCCAGCGCGACCTTTCCGTCCGAGTGCTGGAGGTTGACGATATCGACATCCTTGCCGGTGAGCCCGGCGGTGGCCAGCGCCTGCAACAGGAAGAAGTAGGGGTCGGTGCCCTTGGTGGCCGCGATCTTGCGGCCGCGCAGGTCCGCGACCGAACCGATCGGGGAGCCGGGCGCTACGGCCAGCGCCGTCCATTCCGGTTTGCTGTACAGCGATACGACTTTGATCGGAGTGTTGTTGGCCCGCGCCAGCAGCGCGGCGGACCCGGCGGTCGATCCCACATCGATGGCTTCGGCGCGCAGGTTCTCGTTGGCCTTGTTACTGCCCGCGGACAGTACCCAGGTCACGTCGTAACCGGCGTTCTCCAGAAGCTTCTGGTCCCGCACCACCAGGCTGAGCGGGTTGTAGTAGGCGTAGTCCAGCTTGATATCGGCGCCGCCCGCGTCACCAGATCCCTCACCCTGAACACAGCCGGCGGTCAGCGCGGCCACCGCCGCGGTCAGGATCGCCAGGGCGGCACGGAATTTCATCGGACGGTCTCCTTCACGAGAACCTCGGCGGCCGGGGCCGCGCCCGGCTCGGGGACTCCGAGCCGGTCGAGCAGAGTGGCGCGCAATGCGGTGAGCCGGCCGTCGGAGCGTTCCCGGGGCCGGGGTCCGGGCACCTCGAAGATCGCCCCGATGCCGGAGCCGCGACCGGGCTCCGGTTCCAGCAGCACGATCCGGTCGGCCAGCACCAGCGCTTCATCGATATCGTGGGTGACCAGCACGACCGTGGTGGCGACCTCACTGTGCACCTCGAGCAGCAGGTTCTGCATCTTCAGCCGGTTCAGCGCGTCGAGGGCGGCGAAGGGTTCGTCCAGCAGCAGAACTCCGGGCCGCCGCACCAGGGCACGCGCCAGGGCCGCCCGCTGGGCCATCCCGCCGGAGATCCGGCGGGGCCGATACTCCGCGAAACCGGTGAGCCCCACGATCTCCAGCCAGGTCCGCACCGCGGCGGCGCCGACGGCCCGGCCCGTGCCGGCCGGCAACCCGAGCGCGACATTGCCGGCCACATTCCGCCACGGCAGCAGGCGCGGCTCCTGGAAAACCACCGCGCAGCGCGGGTCGACCCCGATGATGGGCCGATCGTCGATGGTCACCGAACCGGCCGAGGGCCGATCGAGGCCGGCGATGAGTCGCAACAGGGTCGATTTCCCCGATCCGGACGCGCCGACGAGCGCGATGATCTGCCCGGGCGCGATATCGAGCTCGATATCGCGCAGCACGGTGGTGGGTCCGAAACTGCGGCGGACCCCGCGCAGCGTCAGGGCCGCGGGATGCAGGACGGTCGAGCTCACCGGGGGAAGGTATGCGCTTCGCCGCCCGGTGAACAGGTTTATACGAGGCGTGATTCGAACGATCGGCCGGTCACCGCCGGCCCCGGCCGTCCGCCGTCTAGGAGGAGCGGACCTGCGCGGTGTCCTTCTTATCCAGTTCCGCACGTTCGGCGAGCAGATCGCGGATCTCGGTCAGCAGGGCGATATCGGCCGGGGTCGACGGTTCGGCGTCCACGTTGTTGCGGGCGTAGAAGCGTTTCTGCATGGTCTTCATCGGCAGGATGAGCGCGAAGTACAACACTGCCGCGACCATGACGAAATCGATGGCGGCGCTGATGATCGGGCCGAGCGCGATGAAGGTCGCGGGTTTGCCCGCGAGCAGTGTGACACCGAAACCGAACTGGCCGCTGCCGCCGAGTAGGGCCAGCAACGGCTCCACTACGCCCTTGGTCACCGAGCTCACCACCGCGGTGAAGGCGGTGCCCATCACGACGGCGACGGCCAGATCGATGACGTTCCCGCGCATGACGAAATCTTTGAAACCTTTGAGCATCAACCCACTCCGTATCGAACGCTGCTGTTCACCGCCGGTCCCGGTCCCGCCCGCTGGGCGGTACCGCTGCGATCGAGGTCCCGGCGCTACACCGCAGGTGATGGTGGCAGCCGGGATTGCGCCGCGCAAACCGGCGGCGATCGGATGCGTGCCCTTGTCCGCCGGAATCCGCGTCCCGGGTGGCGTCGCCGGACCGGCGGCCCGCGCCGCACCGCGCTAAGGTCGAGACATCGCCGGGCGAACAGCAATCAGGAGGAACCGTGGCATCGACGACACTGCTGGGCCGGGCGGTCCGGGGCTTCAACACGGGAGTGGTCGCCCTGCTCGGCGCCCCGGTGCTGGGCCCCCTGCTGGGTAAGGGGTTCGTGGAGATCGAGTACGTGGGGCGGCGGTCGGGCCGGACGTTCCGGACCCCGGTGAACTATGTGAAGAAGGACGGCGGCCTGCTCATCGGTGTCGCCATGCCGGACAAGAAGACCTGGTGGCGCAACTTCCTCGGCGAGGGCGCGCCCATTGTGCTGCACTTCCGCGACGGCGATCGGCGCGGGCACGCGACCGCCCGGCGCGACGAGAAGGGCCGTGTCGGCGTGCGGGTCCGGTTCGACGAGCCCGGCTGAGTTCGGCGCGGGTATCGAGAGCGCGGACGGGACGTTGTCGCGGGACGCGGAAAACAGGTGTGCGGCAGACCGGGCGAGCCGGTAGTCTTCCTGCCGTGTCGAGCCCGGAGGCATCCAGAGCAGGGCTGCCGGTCATCCCCGTCAGCCCCTGACCTTTCGCTATCTGTTCGCCGTGCCGCCTTCCGGCCGCATGGTCATCCGGTGATTCCCGGGCGCTGACCGGGGTGACGAGACGTCTCCTGTCTCTTCCACCTCGGAGCCTTTCATGCCTTTCGCTCTCTATCTGCTCGCCCTGGCGGTTTTCGCCATGGGCACTTCGGAATTCATGCTCGCCGGTCTCGTACCGGATATCGCGGCCGATCTCGGTGTGGACCTCGGTGCCACCGGTCTGCTGACCTCGGCATTCGCCATCGGAATGGTCGTGGGCGCACCGCTGATGGCAGGTCTCGCCCGGAACTGGCCGATCCGGTCGAGCCTGCTGGGTTTTCTGCTGCTGTTCCTGGCCGCGCATATCGCCGGAGCGGTGACCGGCAGTTTCTCCGTCCTGGTCGCTACCAGGGTGGTGGCCGCCGTGGCGAATGCCGGGTTCCTCGCGGTCGCGTTGACCGCGGCCGCGGCGCTGGTCCCCGCCGGCCGCCAGGGCCGGGCGCTGGCGATCCTGCTGGGTGGTACCGCCCTCGCCACCGTGGCGGGGGTGCCGGGCGGGGCACTGCTCGGGACGATGCTCGGCTGGCGGGCCACCTTCTGGGCGCTCGCCCTGTTGTGCCTGCCGGCCGCGGCCGGTGTTGTCCTGGCCGGAATCCCGGGGCGGCCGGGGCAGACCGCCGCCCCCGACCTCCGTCGCGAACTCGCGCAGTTGCGACGTCCGCGGTTGCTCGCGGTCATGCTGCTGGGGGCCCTCGTGAACGCGGCGACTTTCGGCAGTTTCACCTTCCTCGCGCCGTTGGTCACCGGGACAGGCGGGTTCGGCGCGTTCTGGGTGCCGGTGACGCTGGTGCTGTTCGGTGCGGGTTCCTTCGCCGGGGTGACGGTCGCCGGGCGGCTGTCCGACGAATACGCCGCGGTGGTGATCGCGGTCGGGGGCCCGCTGCTGTGCGGTGGCTGGTTCGCGCTCGCGCTGACCGCCGACCGTCCTGGCGCCCTGCTCGTCCTGGTGTGCGTGCTGGGTGCGCTGTCGTTCGGGGTGGGGAGCACGCTGATCGCGCGGGTGCTCCACGAGGCCGCGGGCGCTCCGACCATGGCGGGCTCCTATGCGACGGCGGCGTTGAACGTCGGTGCCGCGGCAGGGCCCGCCATGGCGGGGCTCGCCCTGGGGGCCGGTTGGGGCGACCGGGGGCCGATGTGGGTGAGCGGTGTCCTGGTGGGAGTGGCGCTGCTGCTGGCACTGCGCTTCCGCGCGATACTCACCGCGGCGGCGACTCGGTAGACGGCAGAGCCGGTGTGCGAGCGCGGTTTACCGGCCGGTGAACACCCGGTGGTGTGAACGGAACGTAACAGTGTCCAGAGTTCGACAACACGCGACCGGAATCGGTGTGCCGACCCCCTGCCGTTCGTTAATCTCACCCTCACCATCCGGATCGGCCGAGTGGCGTGGCGCAACGGCCAGGGTGATGGAGGTGCCGAGCGTGGGTACACCGTCGGTGATCGACACACGGGCCCGTGGTCCGCGTCTGTATCACGTACACCAGGATCATCCACTGGCCGTCGCGCTGCTCGCGGAACTCGCCATCGACCACAGCATCCGCTACGGCGGTACTGCCGGTGCCATCCACCGGCGACTCCGGGACTGCCCGGCCGCCGATTACTCCGCCCCCGACGGTGATCTGCTGGTGCTGGTGGATCACGGCGATCCGGTCGCAGGCGGCGGATTTCGCCGCTTCGATCCGACGACCGCCGAGATCCAACGTGTCTGGACCGCGCGTGAGCACCGGCGTAGCGGACTCGCGACCCGGGTGCTCGCGGAACTGGAAGCCGAGATGGTCCGGCTGGGCTATCGGGAGGCGCTCGTCACGGCCGGCGACCGGCAGCCCGAGGCACATGCGCTCTACCGTGCGGCCGGATACGCGGAGGTGGGTTCCGGTGCCGCCTGCTTCTTCCGGTTCTCGAAAGCGCTCGGTGCCGGAGCACGGCAGCTCGGCACGACAACGCCGGGTGCCGCGGCGCGGACGCGCGGCCGGGGTCGCCGGCGCGGGTGAGCCGGGCAGTCCGGCAGCGACTCCGGTGTCCCGCGGACGGGCCGCAGGGTGATCCGGTGGCCGGGACGGCAGTATCCTGGCGCCCGGTCCCGGCCCGCCGCGGCCGGAAAGGATTCCCGTGCTCGCATCCGTACTCTTCGCCGTGCTCGCCGCCGGACAGCTGGCGCTCGCCGGCCGGTGCGCGCTCCGGTTCCGGGAGAACGGTGACCGGCTGCTCCTCGTACCCGCCGTGGTGTGCGCGGCCTTGGCCTACGACAACGCGGTGCTCGCGGCGGGTCGCTGGATCGGCGCCGGTGCGACGCTGGAGAGCTGGTCGGCGCCCCGTTTCGTCGCCCATATAGTGCTCACTCCGCTGTTGATGCCGTGGGCGTGCGCCGCCGCGGCCCGAGCCGGGGTCGGAGGGGCGCGCACACGGTGGGTACGTGCCGCGGTCGCGGCGGTGACGGCGGCGGTGATCGTGGTGGGGGTGGCCGGCGAACTGACTCCGCTCACGCTGGAACCGCGGGAGTGGGCGGGCACCGTGCGCTACACCACCGCGCACGCGTCGGTGGGCGGACTGCTGCCGCCGGTGGTGACGGTGGTGGTCGTGCTGGTGGCGGCCGTGGCGGTGTGGCGGGCGCGGGGTTACCGGCTCTGGACCGTGACCACCGTGATCATGACGGTGGTCTCGGCGGCCATGCCACCCATGCTGCTCACCAACTGCGCCGAACTGGTGTTCACCGGAGGTGTCGTGGCGACCGCGCTATGGCTGGCGGAGCCGTCCCGGGCGCCCGGTGCCGAGGCGGGCGCGGCGCACTGAGGGAATTTCCGGCCGTGCGATGAATTCCGGGCACGGGGCCCGTCTGGTGTGATGTTCAGACCGGCCGGCTCGAATCGATCCGGCCGGACGCGGTACGGGCGTGCCCCGCAGCGAAGGAGAATCGGATGACCAACGGCAAAGACCTCGCACTGTCGCATATCGGTGTGCTGGTCGGAGATCAGCAGGAGGCCCTCGAGTTCTATCGGGATGTGATCGGCCTCGAGGTCCGTGCGGATCTGCCGCTGGGCCCGCTGCGCTGGGTCACCGTGGGGCCGGCCGGACAGCCCGGTATCGAGTTCATCCTGGAAACACCGTCCATGGTGCCCGACCCCGAACAGAGCGCCGAGGCGCAGCGCCGGCTGGCCGCGGGCGCGCACGGCACGCTGATCTTCGTCACGGAATCGGTGGACGAGACCTTCGCGCGGCTGCGCGACGCCGGGGTCCGGGTCACCCAGGAACCCGCCGACCAGGTCTACGGGGTGCGCGACTGCGGTTTCGCCGACCCCTGGGGAAACTTCCTGCGTTTCTCCCAGCCGCTGGGCTGAGCGGTAGGAGGGGCGTCACCTGTGCCGATAGCCGGATTCCGCGGCGTCCGGCGCACACAGTCGGCCCCGGCCGTGTGCGTCGTCACAGCTACCGGCACGGTGGCCGTCCATACTGCTGATCATGGGCGATGCGCAGACCGCTGAAGGAAACGACGCGACCCTGCCGCTGCGCGAGGACATCCGGTTCCTCGGCGGCGTGCTCGGCGACACCATTCGCGATCACGAGGGCCCCGAGGTCTTCGACCTCGTGGAGCGGGTGCGGGTGGAGGCGTTCCGAGTCCGGCGCGAGGAAGTGGAGCGCAGCGCGGTCGGGGAAATGCTGGCCGGGGTCGATATCGCGGTGGCGCTACCGCTGATCCGGGCGTTCAGTTATTTCGTCCTGCTGGCCAATCTCGCCGAGGACATCCAGCGCGACCGCCGCCGCGCCGCGCACGAGGCAGCGGGCGAAGCCCCGCAGGACTCCTCCCTGGCCGCCACCTACCGGAAACTGGACGCGGCCGCGGTGCCGGGCGAGCGGGTGGCCGAACTGCTGGCGGACGCGCTGGTGTCCCCGGTGATCACCGCGCACCCCACCGAGACCCGGCGCCGTACGGTGTTCGACACCCAGACCCGGGTCACCGAGTTGATGCGCCGGCGGCAGCGGGCCCCGGAATCCGAACGGGAACAGCTCGAGCTAGAGATCCGGCGGCAGGTACTCACTCTCTGGCGTACGGCGCTGATCAGGTTGTCGCGGCTGCGTATCCAGGACGAGATCGCGGTCGGTCTGCGGTACTACGAACTCACGTTGTTCGATGTCATCCCCGCGATCAACGCGAGTGTGCGCGCGGCGCTGGGGTCGCGTTGGCCCGAGCAGCGGTTGCTGCCGAAACCCATGTTGCGGCCCGGTTCGTGGATCGGCGGGGACCGGGACGGTAACCCGTATGTGACAGCGGAGGTGGTGCGCACGGCGGCCGCGCAGGCCGCGGGAGTGGCGTTCGCGCGCTACCTGCGCGAACTGGTGCAGTTGGAGAAGACGCTGGCACTGTCGGCGCGGCTGGTCCCGGTGATCGCGGAACTGCGCGCGCTCGCCGACCGCGGCTATCCGGACCCGACGACCTACGCCGACGAACCGTACCGGCGGGCGCTGTACGGCATCCGGGTCCGGCTCACCGCGACCGCGCGGCGCGCCGTCGCCGCGCTGGTCCCCGAGGCGGCGGGTCCCTGGGAGTTCGAATCGTCCGCCGCCGGCGAGGGCACCTCCGATGCTCCCTACGGCACGCCCCAGGAGTTGCTCGACGATCTCGACGCCGTCGATGCCTCGCTGCGCGCCGGCGGGGACGCACTGCTCGCCGACGACCACCTCGCGGCGCTGCGCTGTGCGGTGGAGACCTTCGGGTTCCATCTGCAGGGCCTGGATATGCGCCAGAACTCCGAAACCCATGAGCAGGTCGTCGCCGAACTGCTGGCCTGGGCGGGCGTGCATCCGGATTACCCGAGCCTGCCCGAGCCCGAGCGGGTGGACCTGCTCACCCGGGAACTGCGTACCCGCCGGCCACTGCTGGGACCGCGGGCGCGAATCGGCGAACTGGCGGCCAAAGAGCTCGGAGTCGTGCGCGCGGGCGCCGCCGTGGTGGCCGCGCTGGGCCCGGACGCGGTCCCCAACTACATCATCTCGATGTGTACCTCGGTCAGCGATCTGCTCGAGGCCGCCCTGCTGCTCAAGGAGGGCGGCCTGCTCGATCCGGGAGACCCGGACAGCGGACCCTCCTGCCCGGCCGGGATCGTGCCGCTGTTCGAAACCATCGAGGATCTGGCGGCCGGCGCGTCGACGCTGGCCTCGGCCCTCCAGGTGCCGGAGTACCGGGAGCTGGTGGCGGCGCGCGGCATGCGCCAGGAGGTGATGCTCGGCTACTCCGATTCGAACAAGGACGGCGGATACCTGGCCGCCAACTGGGCGCTGTACCGGGCGGAACTGGACCTGGTGGAGCTGGCGCGCGAACACGGGATCCGGCTGCGGCTGTTCCACGGCCGCGGCGGCACCGTCGGGCGCGGCGGGGGCCGCAGCTACGACGCGATCCTCGCGCAGCCCGCCGGCGCCGTGCGGGGGTCCCTGCGGCTGACCGAACAGGGCGAGGTCATCGCGGCGAAATACGCCGAACGCGGCGCCGCGCATCGCAACCTCGAATCGCTGATCGCGGGCACCCTCGAATCGACCCTGCTGGATGTCGAGGGGTTGGGCCCCGACGCCGAACCCTCCTACGCGCTCATGGACGAACTCGCGGACCGGGCCCGCGCCGCCTATGCGCGCCTGGTGCACGAAACCCCCGGCTTCGTGGAGTACTTCCGGCAGTCGACCCCGGTCGCCGAGGTGGGCGATCTCAATATCGGCAGCCGTCCCGCCTCCCGTAAACCCACCAACTCGGTCTCGGATCTGCGGGCCATCCCGTGGGTGATGTCCTGGAGCCAGGCCCGGGTGATGCTGCCCGGCTGGTACGGCACCGGGACCGCGCTCGAGGAGTGGATCGACGGCGATCCGGACCGGCTGGCCCGGCTCTCGGATCTGTACCGCCGCTGGCCGTTCTTCCGGACCGTGCTGTCGAATCTCGCGCAGGTGATGGCGAAGAGCGATCTCGCTATCGCCGCCCGTTACGCCGAACTGGTCGACGATATCGATCTACGCAAGCGCATCTTCGGGATGATCGAGCGCGAGCACGCCCGGACCGTCGCCGTCCATGCCGCCATCACCGGCAACGATCATCTGCTGGCCGACAATCCATCGCTGGCGGAGTCCATCCGCAACCGGTTCCCGTATCTCGAGCCGCTGAATCAGATGCAGGTCGAACTGCTGCGCCGGTTGCGTGCCGGGGACGATTCCGAACTGGTGAAACGCGGCATCCTGCTGACGATGAACGGTTTGGCCACGGCACTGCGTAACTCGGGCTGATCCGTGCCGGCCGGCCGGGCGGGTACCGGTGCGGGCTCTGTTCGTCTCGGATCGGGCTCGGTGTCACCCGCGGCGGCGCCGGTCGTCGTACCGTCGGCTGTATGACGACCTGGAGTGAATTCACCGCCGAGGCGCCACGGATCAGCGAGATCTTCCGTCGTCGCCACACCGCGACCAGCAATCTGTGCATGCTCGCCACCTTGCGTTCGGACGGATTTCCCCGGATCAGTCCGGTGGAGCCGCTCATTTTCGAGGAGAAACTGGTGATCGTCGGGATGCCGGGCACCACCAAATTCCGGGATCTCGCGCGCGATCCGCGCTTCTGCCTGCACACCGCGACCGAGGACACGATGGTGTCCGACGGAGACGCCAAACTGTTCGGTCGGGTGATCGATGATCCGGATACCGCATTGCACGCGCGTTTCGCCGAGTACCTGTACGAGGACAGCGGTCTGGATCTGCGGAACCAGCCGTTCGAGCATTTCTTCGTGGCGGACCTGACCTCGGCGTCGTCGGTCGAGGTCGGCGACGACCTGCTGCGGGTCACCATCTGGAAACCGGGTGAGGGCGAGCGCGTGGTCGAGAAGCGTTAGACCCGGGGCTCGCGGGTCGCCGCCGTGTCACGGTACGCCCGCCAGCCGCAGTGCGGCCGTGGTCGCGGCCGCGGCCACGAGGGCCGCGGGCAGCGGCGTCCGGAACCGGTAGAGCACACCGGCGGTCAGGACTCCGGCCGGGCGCGCGATCCCGGCCACGGTGCTGTCCTCGGTCAGGGCGGTGGTGCACACGAGGGCGGCGAGTACGACGACGGACGCGTTCTCGAGAAGCGCGGTGGTCCGCGCAGAGACAGTGATCCGTGACCCCAGTACGGGTCCGGCGAGGCGGAAGGCGAATGTTCCGGCCGCCAGTGCGAGGGCGGCGCCCACCAGGTATCCGAGGTCGTTCATCGCGCGCGCGGCCGGGGGATTGTGCGGGCGGCGGCCATGGCGGCCAGCAGAATCGGCAGGCCGGCGGGCAGCAGCGGAGTCGTGAGCAGGGCGAGGGCGGACCCGGCGAGGGCACCGCGCCGGACAGTGGGTTCACGCAGCGCGGGCATGATCAGCCCCAGTAAGACCGCCGGGAACACCGCATCCACCCCGAAGACACCCGGGTCGGGCACCGCGGTGCCGAGTAGACCGCCCAGCAGCGCCCCACCGGGCCAGCACACCAGAATGCCTGCTCCGCAGGCCAGGTAGGCGGCCCGGCCGTGGTCGGTCGTGCGCTGGGCCAACGCCACCGCCACGGTCTCGTCGTTGAGCAGGTGGGCACCGCGGAGGCCGCGCAGCCCGGTGCCGAGGACCGCGGGGACCGCGAGGCCGTAGCCGATATGGCGTGCGTTGATCAGCAGGCCCGCGCACAGGGCGGCGAGCGGGCTGCCGCCGGCGGCGACGATACCGACGAACAGGAATTCCGAACCGGCGGCCAGGACGAGCACACCGAGCGCGACCGGGAACCACAGTGGGAAACCGGCCGCGATCGCCGTGGCCCCGTAGGACATACCGGCCACCGTGACCGCGACGCAGAGCGCGGTGATCAGTGAGCGGGTCGGCGGATCGACCGTTCGCCATAACGAACGCATGGCTACCATAGTGAACATGGACGCTACCGTTCGTCAAACCGAACAAGACGATGATGTACCGAACAATCGGCCGGAGCGCTCCGGAGCGAGTCGCGACCGGGCCCCGCAGCAGCTGATCGCCGCATCACTGCGCCGCGAGCGCCTGCGCGCGGAGCTGTCGCTGACCGAGGTGGCCCGACGGGCCGGTATCGCGAAATCGACCCTCTCGCAGCTCGAATCGGGCAGCGGCAACCCCAGCCTGGAGACCCTGTGGGCGCTGTGCCTGGCGCTGGAGGTGCCCTTCTCGCGCCTGCTCGACCCGCCGCGCCCGCAGATCCGGGTGATCCGGGCCGCGGAGGGGCCGGCGGTGTTCTCGGCCGAGGCCGATTACCGGGCCACGCTGCTGGCGGTCGGACCGGCGGGGGTGCGCCGCGATATCTACCGCGTCGTCGCCGAGCCCGGGCCGCGGCGGGCCTCGCAGCCGCATCTTCCCGGAACCGTCGAACATGTCCTGCTCGGTGCGGGGCGCGCGCTCGTCGGGACGGCCGACGGGCCGGTGGAACTCGCCCCGGGCGACTACATCGCCTATCCGGCCGATGTTCCGCACGTATTCGAAGCCCTCGCGCCCGCGACAGTGGCCACGCTGATCTCCGAATATCCCTGACGAGCCGGTGTCCGGCCGGTCATCACTGCCCGGTGAAACGGGGGGTGCGCCGCTCCAGCATGGCGGCGACGGCTTCGTCGTGATCGGCGGTGTGGTGGGTGAGAGCCTGCATCGCGGCGGAGAGCTCCAGCAGTGTTTCCAGGCTCTGCTGCTGGCCCTCGCGCAACAGGCGTTTGGTCATCCGCAGCGCATGCGGTGGATTGACCGCGATCTCCGCGGCGAGCCGGTGCGCGGTGTCGAGCAGTCGATCGGGTTCGACGACCTCGTTGACCATTCCCCAGTCGAGCGCGGTGGCGGCGTCGATGGCGGCGCCCGTGAACGCCAGCTGGCTGGCGCGGGCCATCCCCACCGCCCGCGGCAGCAGCCAGGCGCCGCCGTCCCCGGGGATGAGGCCCAGGCGGACGAAGCTCTCCGCGAAGGTGGCGGTGGTCGCGGCGATCCGCATATCGCACATGAGTGCGAGATCGCAGCCGGCGCCGATCGCCGGGCCGTTCACCGCGGCGATGGTGGGGATCTCGCAGTGATACAGCGCCTTGGGGATGCGCTGGATACCGTGCCGGTAGCCCTGGCGCAGGTCGGCCGGGGCGCCGCCGAACATTCCGGCCTTGTCCCGCATGTGCTTGACATTGCCGCCGGCGCTGAACGCCGTACCCGCTCCGGTGAGGATGGCCACCCGGATCGAATGGTCGCGGTCGGCGGCCCGGACGGCGTTCTCCAAGGCCTCGATCGTCGCCTCGTCGGAGATCGGATTGCGCTGCTCGGGATTGTCGATGGTCCAGACGACGACGTCGCCGGTGCGCTCCACGCGCACGGGTGCGGTCACGGTAACTCCTCGGGCCACGGTGCTGCGGTCATCGGCAACAATGCCCGATCGGGTCGGGCGGGGCGAGTGCGAGGTACGGTTCGGCACGGCGGCCGTGGTCTCCGCGAGGTACGCGGCTTCTCGCGTGGGCGCGTTGCCGGGAGCTGCCGCGACCGGCCCGTTCCGGTGGTTGCGCTCGTGCGCCAGCCGCGCGGTGAGGCCGACCAGGGTGCGGGTGCGTGACTCGAGCCGGGCGAGTGCGGTGCCGAGTTCGCTGTCCGGGACCGTGGTGAGGTCGCAGGAGAGCAGCGCGTCGACGGCCTGCTCCAGGGCGCCGAGCCGGTCTCGAAGCCTGCCGTTCGAACGCATGTTCTAAATGCTAGCCGATGGGCTGGTGATCCGTGATCGTCCGTCCGGCGGATGCGGCGGATGGATCCGGCCGCTGGCAGGGGGCGTACGGGGACCAGTTTGTGAATGGGCTTGCATGGTCGTGCATAATCATCACATGGCTGATCTCACGGATATGCCCGACCGGAACGGACCCCTGCGCGTGGCCGTCGCCGGTGCCAGTGGTTACGCGGGCGGGGAAGTGCTGCGTCTGTTGCTGGGGCATCCGGAGTACCGAGCCGGGCGCCTCGAGATCGGGGCGCTGACCGCTGGTAACAACGCGGGTACCGCCCTGGGCGCACTGCAGCCGCAGCTGCTGCCGCTGGCGGATCGGATCCTCGCCCCGACCACGGCCGCCGAACTGGCCGGCCACGACATCGTGTTCCTCGGTCTGCCGCACGGACAGTCGGCGGCACTGGCGGCCGACCTACCGGAGTCTACGGTGATCATCGACTGCGGTGCCGACTTCCGGCTCACCGACCCGGCCGCCTGGGACCGCTACTACGGCGGACCCCATGCGGGGAGCTGGCCCTACGGTCTGCCGGAGCTGCCCGGGGCGCGGGAGTCGTTGCGGGGCGCCACCCGGATCGCGGTCCCCGGCTGCTACCCGACGGTCAGCAGTCTGGCGCTGGCTCCCGCGGTCGCCGCGGGCATCGTCGAGCCGACGGTACACGTCGTCGCCGTCAGCGGCACTTCCGGGGCAGGCCGCAAACTCGATGTCGGCCTGCTCGGATCCGAGGTCATGGGGTCCGCGCGGGCCTACGGCGTGGCCGGTGCGCACCGGCACACCCCGGAGATCACACAGAACCTGTCGGCGGTCGCCGGTGCGCCGGTCCGGGTGTCGTTCACTCCCGTGCTCGCGCCCATGCCGCGCGGAATTCTCGCCACCTGCACCGCACCGGTGCGGGTGGACGCGGCCGAGGCACGCGCCGTCTACGAGAAGGCCTACGCCGACGAGCCCTTCGTACATCTGCTGCCCGAGGGCGTCCTGCCCCAGACCGGGTCGGTGCTGGGCGCCAACTCCGTCACGCTGCAGGTCGCCGTCGATGCCGACGCGGGTCTACTCGTGGTGATCGGTGCGATCGACAATCTGACCAAGGGCACCGCCGGCGGCGCGGTGCAGTCCATGAACCTCGCGCTCGGCTTCGACGAAACCGCCGGGCTGTCCACTGTAGGAGTGGCACCGTGACCACCGACCAGAACGGAAACCTCGTGCACAACCAGGGCGTCACCGCACCGCTGGGCTTCCGGGCCGCCGGGATCGCCGCGGGTATCAAAGCCAAGGGTGGCCCCGATCTCGCGCTCGTCTTCAACGAGGGCCCCGACTACGCGGCGGCCGGTGTGTTCACCACCAACAAGGTGAAAGCCGCACCGGTGCTGTGGTCGCAGCAGGTACTGAAGGCCGGACGGCTCCGCGCGGTGATCCTGAACTCCGGTGGGGCCAACGCCTGCACCGGGCCGGAGGGCTTCCAGGACACCCATCGCACTGCCGAGGAACTCGCCGCGGCGCTGAGCAACTGGGGCACCGAAACCGGGGCGGGGGAGATCGCGGTGTGCTCCACCGGCCTCATCGGTGACCGGCTGCCGATGGACAAACTGCTGCCCGCGGTCACCGAGATCGTGCACGAGATGGGCGGCGGGATGTCCGGAGGCACCGATGCCGCGCACGCCATCATGACCACCGACACCGTGCCGAAAGAAGCGTCCCTGCACCACCCGGACAAGTGGAACGTCGGCGGGATGGCCAAGGGCGCGGGCATGCTGGCCCCCGGTCTGGCGACCATGCTGGTCGTGCTGACCACCGACGCCGTGGCGAGTGCCGAACAACTCGATACCGCGCTGCGGCGGGCCACCCGGCTCACCTTCGACCGCCTCGATGTGGACGGCGCGATGTCCACCAACGATACGGTCCTGCTGCTGGCCAACGGCGCCAGTGAGGTCACGCCCACCCAGGACGAACTGGATGCGGCCGTGCTCGCGGTCTGCGACGATCTGGCCGGCCAGCTGATGGCCGACGCCGAAGGGGTCACCAAGCGGGTGCTGGTCACGGTCGAGGGCGCGCGCAGCGAGGACGACGCACTCGTCGCGGCCCGGATCATCGCCCGGGACAGCCTGGTCAAAACCGCCATGTTCGGCTCCGATCCGAACTGGGGGCGGGTGCTGGCCGCGGTGGGCACCGCGCCCATCGAACTGGACCCGGATCTGATCTCGGTGTCGTTCAACGGCTTCCCGGTCTGCGTCGACGGCACGGGCGCGCCCGGCGCGCGCGAGGTCGACCTGTCCGGCGCCGATATCCATGTGGTCGTCGACCTGCGCCTCGGCGAGGGCACCGCCACGGTCCGCACCACCGACCTGTCCCACGGCTACGTCGAAGAGAACTCGGCCTACAGCTCATGACCGACGCGTTGCACGAACTGTCCGCGCTGGACAAAGCCCATATTCTCGCCGGTGCGCTGCCCTGGCTGCAGAGATTCCGCGACAAGATCGTGGTCGTGAAATACGGCGGCAACGCCATGATCGACGACGGCCTCAAACGCGCCTTCGCCGCCGATATGGCCTTCCTGCGCACCGTCGGCGTGCATCCGGTGGTGGTGCACGGCGGCGGACCGCAGATCTCGGCCATGCTGAAACGCCTCGGTCTCACCGGGGAGTTCCGCGGCGGCTTCCGGGTCACCACGCCGGAGGTGATGGATGTGGTGCGGATGGTGCTGTTCGGTCAGGTCGGCCGGGAGCTGGTCGGCCTGATCAACGCGCACGGGCCCTACGCCGTCGGGATCTCCGGTGAGGACGCCCGGCTGTTCACCGCGACCCGCCGCACGGTTGTCGTGAACGGAGAGGCCACCGATATCGGACTGGTCGGCGATGTGACCGATGTGCACCCGGATTCGGTGCTCGATCTCATCCGCGCGGGCCGGATCCCGGTGGTGTCCACCATCGCCCCCGACGCCGACGGCGTGGTGCACAACATCAACGCCGATACCGCGGCCGCCGCGCTGGCCGAGGGAATCGGCGCCGAGAAACTGGTGGTGCTCACCGACGTCGAGGGCCTGTACACGAATTGGCCCGACCGCTCCTCGCTGACCAGTGTGATCGACACCGACGCGCTGGCCGACCTGCTGCCGTCGCTGGACGCGGGGATGGTCCCCAAAATGGAGGCATGTCTGCGCGCGGTCCGCGGTGGCGTATCGGGCGCACACGTCATCGACGGTCGCGTACCCCATTCGGTACTGCTGGAGCTTTTCACCGGGGAGGGAATCGGGACCATGGTCACACCGCCGGCGAACGAGGAAAACGGAGTCAGAGCATGAACACTGCGGAACTGCGGCAACGTTGGTCGAACGTGATGATGCGCAACTACCCCACTCCGGAGGTCGTGCTGACCCGGGGGACCGGCGCGGTGGTGTACGACGCGGACGGCAACCGCTACGTCGATTTCGTGGGCGGGATCGCGGTCAACAGCCTCGGTCACGCACATCAGGCCATCCTGAACGCGGTGATGGACCAGCTCGGCACGCTCGGACACGTCTCGAACCTGTACGGCAGCGAACCGGTGATCGAGCTCGCCGAGCGGCTGCTCGGGCATTTCGGTGACGGTGACGGTCGTGCCTTCTTCTGCAACTCCGGCACCGAGGCCAACGAGGCGGCCTTCAAACTCGCCCGGCTCACCGGCCGCCGCAAGATCATCGCCTGTGACGAGGCGTTCCACGGCCGCACCATGGGTGCGCTCGCACTCACCGGTCAGCCGTCCAAACGCGCGCCGTTCGAACCCATGCCGCCCGGCGTGGTGCACATCCCCTACGGCGACGCGCGGATCCTGGAGCGCGCGGTCGATGCCGATACGGCCGCGGTCTTCCTCGAGCCGATGCTCGGCGAGAGCGGTGTGGTGGTACCACCGATGGACTACCTGGTGCGGGCCCGGGAGATCACCGCGCGCGCCGGGGCGCTGCTGATCCTGGACGAGGTCCAGACCGGTATCGGCCGCACCGGCAAGATGTTCGCGCACCAGTCGTTCGGTATCACCCCCGATGTCATCACCCTCGCCAAGGGACTGGGCGCCGGTCTGCCGATCGGGGCGGTGCTGGCCACCGGGCCGGCGGCCGAACTGTTCACGCCGGGTATGCACGGCACCACCTTCGGTGGTAATCCCGTCTGCGCGGCCGCGGCCCTGGCCGTGCTGCGCACGCTCGAGGACGACGGGCTCCTCGAACACGTCGAATCGGTGGGTAAACGGCTCAGCGACGGGATCGCGGTGCTCGAGCATCCGCTGATCGCCGATGTGCGCGGGGCCGGACTGCTGATCGGGATCGGGCTGACCGCTCCGGTTGCGCCCCGGGTCGAGGCCCATGCGCGGGCGGCCGGATATCTGGTGAACCCGGCCAAACCCGATGTGATCCGGTTGGCGCCGCCGCTGGTGCTCACCGAAACCCAGGCCGACAATCTCGTGCTGGATCTGCCCGGGATCCTCGACGAGGTGCTGGCCGAAACGAAAGGACCGCGCGGATGACCGCCTCCCTACAACCGGCCACCGCTGTCCGCCATTTCCTGCGTGACGACGACCTGACACCCGCCGAACAGACCGAAGTGCTGGCTCTGGCCGCCGAACTGAAGAAGAGACCGTTCGCGCACCGGCCGCTGGAGGGACCGCGCGGTGTCGGGGTGATCTTCGACAAGAACTCCACCCGCACCCGGTTCTCCTTCGAGCTGGGTATCGCCCAGCTCGGCGGGCACGCGATCGTGGTGGACGGCCAGACCACCCAGCTGGGGCGTGACGAAACGCTGGCCGATACCGGGCGGGTCCTGTCGCGTTATGTCGAGGCCGTCGTCTGGCGGACCTTCGGCCAGCAGCGGTTGGAGGAGATGGCGTCGACCGCCACGGTTCCGGTGGTCAACGCGCTGTCCGATCAATTCCATCCCTGCCAGGTGCTGGCCGATCTGCTCACCATCACCGAGCACAAGGGCGGGCTGCGCGGGTTGCGGCTGGCCTACTTCGGTGACGGCGCCAACAATATGTCCCATTCGCTGCTGCTCGGCGGGGCCACCGCCGGACTGCACGTCCGGATCGCCGCACCGGCGGGTTTCCTCCCGGCGCCCGCGGTGATCGAAGCCGCCGAGGCCCGCGCCGCCGAAACCGGCGGCAGCATCGTCGTCACCGAGGATCCGCTGATCGCGGCCAACGGCGCCGATGTGCTGGTCACCGACACCTGGACCTCCATGGGTCAGGAGAGCGACGGTCTGGACCGGGTCGGCCCGTTCCGGCCATACCAGGTGAACACCGAGTTGCTGGCCCGGGCCGGTGCCGACGCCATGGTGCTGCACTGCCTGCCCGCGCATCGCGGCGAGGAGATCACCGACGAGGTACTCGACGGGCCGCAGAGCGTGGTCTGGGACGAGGCGGAGAACCGGCTGCACGCGCAGAAGGCGCTGCTGGTGTGGCTGCTGGCACGCAAGGACGCGCGACGACGATGAGCGAGGCCCGGATACATTCGGCGGGACCGGTCACCGCCGCCACCCGCGCCGGCCGGCAGTCGCGGATCATCGCGCTGCTGGCCGCGCATCCGGTGCGCAGTCAGACCGAACTCGCCACCCTGCTCGCCGCGGAGGGAATCGAGACCACTCAGGCGACGCTGTCGCGCGATCTGGACGAACTCGGTGCGGTGAAACTCCGAGCCGCCGACGGCGGCGCCGGCGTGTACGTGGTGCCGGAGGACGGCAGCCCGGTGCGCGGGGTCACCGGTGGCACGGGGCGGTTGGCCAAACTGCTCGGTGATCTGCTGGTCTCCACCGATTCCAGCGGTAACATCGCGGTTCTGCGCACTCCGCCGGGGGCGGCGCATTTCCTGGCCAGCGCCCTGGACCGGGCCTCGCTGCCCTATATCGTCGGCACGATCGCGGGAGACGACACCATCGCGGTGATCGCGCGCGAGCCCCTCACCGGCGCCGAACTGGCCGCGAAGATCGAGAACCTCGCCTGACCGCCGCGGTCGTACCCACCCGGTGCGGTCCGCGGCCGGTCAGTACCTGGGTCCGCCGGCCCTTACCGACGTGCGATACGACAGCCATCGCCCGGTGGCGGGTGAGGCGGTACAGACGAACGCCACCGCCGACAGCATCAGCAGGGGGCCGGTGAGCGCCAGGACCGCCAATTCGCTCGCGGCGACAGCGGCCACCGTTCCGGCGATCGCCGACAGCACACCGATCACCGAGCTCACCAGCGTCAGCACGCGACCCGACCGGCGCCCCGCGAGCAGCAGCAGACCGCCGCCGGCCCACAGCAGGGCGACGACTCCGATGAACAGGAGTGCCAGCACCGAATAGGCGAGGTCCGCGCGCCCGGCAGGAGCACCCTGTGCGATCGTCCGGGCTGTCTCCACCAGCCCCACACAGAACACGAACACCGGGAACACCGCGACGAGCACGGTGGCGATACCGGCGGTGACGGCCGTCGTGCGGGAAGGTCTCGGTCCGGCTGCCTGCGGTTGCGGCCACGATCGGGCGCCCGCCGGCCGCGGGTCGGCCACCGGCGGCCGCGGATCGGTCACTACCCGATGCGCCGGAAACGGTTGCGGCCGGGAAGCGTGGCCCGCGCGGACTTCCGGCGGGTTGTGCGTGAGCACCGGGTGCGCGACCGGTACGGGTGTCGCCGGGGTCACCGGCGGCGCCGCGATATGCCTGCCCTCCAGGGCGTCGCGTACCGCGGTGATGAATTGCCCGCAGTCACGGAACCGGTCCGCGCGCTGTTTGGCCATCGCGCGGGCCACCAATGGGTCGAGGGTGGCGGGCAGGTCGGGGCGGGTGGCGGTGAGCCGTGGCGGTGGTTGCGAGATATGCCCCATCACCACCTGGCCGGGGTTCGTGGCGGCGAACGGGGGCCGGCCGGCGAGAACCGCGAACAGGGTGCAGGCCAGCGAGTACTGATCGGAGCGGTGGTCGACCATCGCACCCGACAACTGTTCGGGCGAGCCGTAGGCCAGGGTGGCGGTGAACGCGCCGGTGGCCGTCAATTTCGTATTGGCGTCGGTGAGCCGCGCGATACCGAAATCGGTCAGCACCGCATGCGATTCACGCAGCGACTCGGTATCGGCGATGAGGATGTTGGCCGGTTTCACATCGCGGTGCAATACGCCTCGGCTGTGCGCGTAATCGAGTGCCGCCGCGGTCTCGCCGAGCAACCGGACCGCGGTCGCGGGTGGATGCGCGCGGGCGTTCCAGGCCGCCGCGTCGGTGCCGCGGATGTACTGCATGGCGATCCAGAGGTGCCCGTCGTCGGTTCCGCGGTCGAACACTCCGACGATTCCCGGATGCTCCAGCCGGGCGACGACATCGGCTTCCAGTTCGAACCGGCGGGTGAGTTCGGTATCGGTGCTCACCTCCCGGTTCAGCAGCTTCAACGCGACACTGCGCGGTAGCCGCGGATGGCGGGCGAGGTACACCGTTCCCATACCGCCCTGTCCCAGCACCCCTTCGATCCGATATCCGGCGAAGGTCGCGCCCACCCCCAGCACCGCCGCTCCTTCCGCTCCCATCCGAACGCCGTGACGCTACCGCACTTTCGGGTGCGGGATCGGGATAGGGGAGCTGCCGGGTATCGGGCAGCGCTCAGTTGTTCACCAGGTCCTGCAGGAGCGGTGTGGCCATCTCGATACCCGATTTGCCGAGGGCCAGTGCGGCGTTGCCGAGGGTGACGACGTAGTAGCCGATCGTCTCGTAATTGTCCTGCGCCCACTGCTGCAACATCTGCACGGTTCGTCCTCCTCTGCCTGTCGAGCGCCGATCGGTGTGATCAGCGTCTCATAAGGCAGGGGGGCGGGGAAGGGGCGATGACCGATCGCAATCAATCCTGGGCTCGATATACCGCCAGGTGGAGGGCGTTGCCACCCCGATTATGAATGAGATTGCACCATCGTGCATAATCATTTGTAGCGGCGGCGCGAGCCGATCCGGCAACGGGCCAGCATACTGCTGGGAAGACGGCGGGCCGCGCACGCAGAACATCGCCCGCACCACCACCGAACATCATCCGAGGAGCACCAGAACATGTCCGATCGCGTCGTACTCGCCTACTCCGGTGGGCTGGACACCTCCGTGGCCATCAGCTGGATCGGCAAGGAGACCGGCGCCGAGGTCGTGGCCGTGGCCATCGACCTGGGGCAGGGCGGCGAGGATATGAACGTGGTGCGTCAGCGCGCGCTGGACTGCGGCGCCGTCGAAGCGGTCGTCGTGGACGCCCGCGACGAGTTCGCCGACGAGTACTGCCTGCCGACCATCCAGGCCAACGCGCTCTACCAGGGTGAATACCCGCTGGTTTCGGCCATCAGCCGCCCGCTCATCGTCAAGCATCTGGTGGAGGCCGCCAAGTTCCACGGTGCGAGCACAGTGGCGCACGGCTGCACCGGTAAGGGCAACGATCAGGTCCGCTTCGAGGTCGGGATCGGCGCCCTCGCTCCAGACCTGAACGTGATCGCCCCGGTCCGCGACTACGCCTGGACCCGGGAAAAGGCCATCGCCTTCGCCGAGGAGAACAAGCTCCCGATCAATGTCACCAAGAAATCGCCGTTCTCCATCGACCAGAACGTCTGGGGCCGCGCGGTCGAGACCGGGTTCCTCGAGGACCTCTGGAACGCGCCCACCAAGGACGTCTACGACTACACCACCGATCCGACCGTCAACTTCGAGGCGCCCGACGAACTCATCGTCACCTTCGACCGCGGCATTCCGGTCGCCATCGACGGCCGCCAGGTCAGTGTGCTCGAGGCGATCACCGAACTGAACAGCCGCGCGGGCCGGCAGGGCGTGGGCCGGCTCGATATGGTCGAGGACCGGCTCGTCGGTATCAAGAGCCGCGAGATCTACGAGGCCCCCGGCGCCATCGCGCTGATCACCGCGCACCGCGCGCTCGAGAACGTGACCCTGGAGCGGGAACTCGGCCGCTACAAGCGGCAGGTCGAGCAGCGCTGGGGCGAGCTGGCCTACGACGGCCTGTGGTTCTCGCCGCTGAAGCGGGCGCTGGACGCCTTCGTCGCGGAGACCCAGCAGCATGTGTCCGGTGATATCCGGATGGTGCTGCATGCCGGGAACGTCGTGGTCAACGGCCGGCGCAGCGACCAGTCGCTCTACGATTTCAACCTGGCGACCTACGACGAGGGCGACAGCTTCGACCAGTCGCTGGCCAAGGGGTTCGTGCAGATCCACGGCCTGTCCTCCAAGGTCGCGGCCAAGCGGGATCTGAACCAGAAATAACACACAGCGCAGTCGATACGGCCGACCGAGACGTGGGAGAGGTAGTGGGCACCAACGAGGGCGCGTTGTGGGGTGGGCGGTTCGCCTCCGGTCCCGCCGAGGCGATGGCGGCGCTGAGCAAATCGACCCAGTTCGACTGGGCGCTCGCGCCCTACGATATCCGCGCCTCCAAGGCGCACGCCCGAGTGTTGAACAAGGCCGGGCTACTGTCGGAGGGCGATCTGAGCGCCATGCTCACCGGCCTGGACCGGCTCGCCGCCGATGTCGCGTCCGGCGCCTTCGCGCCCGCGGAATCGGACGAGGACGTGCACGGCGCGCTCGAGCGCGGACTCATCGACCGGGTCGGCCCGGAGCTCGGCGGGCGGTTGCGCGCCGGACGTTCCCGCAACGACCAGGTCGCCACGCTGTTCCGGATGTGGCTGCGGGACGCGGTACGGCGTATCGCGGCCGGGCTGGTGACGGTGGTCGACGCCCTCACCGACCAGGCCGCCGCGCATCCGGACGCGGTGATGCCTGGCAAAACCCATCTGCAGGCAGCGCAGCCGGTATTGCTGGCCCACCATCTGCTGGCCCACGCGCATCCGCTGGTGCGCGATATCGACCGGCTGCGTGATTTCGACAAGCGGGCCGCCGTCTCGCCGTACGGGTCCGGTGCGCTCGCGGGGTCCTCGCTCGGCCTCGATCCCGAGGCCATCGCGGCCGAACTCGATTTCACCGGCGCGGCCGCCAATTCCATCGATGCCACCTCGGCCCGGGATTTCGCGGCCGAGGCCGCCTTCGTCCTCGCGATGATCGGGGTCGATCTCAGCCGGATGGCCGAGGAGATCATTCTGTGGAGTACGCCGGAATTCGGCTACATCACCCTCGCCGACGCCTGGTCGACCGGTTCGTCGATCATGCCGCAGAAGAAGAACCCGGACGTCTCCGAACTCACCCGCGGAAAAGCGGGCCGGTTGATCGGCAACCTCACCGGGCTCCTCGCCACCCTGAAGGCCCAGCCGCTGGCCTACAACCGGGATCTGCAGGAGGACAAGGAACCCCTGTTCGACTCGGTGGCCCAGCTGGAACTGCTGCTGCCGGCTATCGCCGGCCTGGTCTCCACGCTCACCTTCCACACCGGCCGGATGGCCGAGCTGGCGCCCGCCGGTTTCACGCTGGCGACCGATATCGCCGAATGGATGGTCCGGCACGGGGTGCCGTTCCGGGTCGCGCACGAAGCGGCCGGCGCCTGTGTCCGGACCGCCGAGGCGCGGGGCGTCGGCCTGGACGAGCTGACCGACGAAGAGTTCGCGGCGATCGATCCGGCGCTCACCCCGCAGGTACGCGAGGTGCTGACGGTGGCCGGCTCCGTGGCATCGCGTAATGCCCGCGGTGGCACGGCGGGGGAGCGGGTCGCCGAGCAGCTCGGCGAGATCCGCGCGGCCGTCGACGATATCCGGAGCTGGCTGGCCTGATCCGGCGTCCGGGGTAGCAAGCGTTCGAAGCGCCGGGTCCGGCGGCACCGCCGGGTCCGGTCGGCCGCGCGGGAAACAGTCCCGGTTCAGCGAGGCGGCACATTTGCAAGATGTAACTACCTGGATATGCGCATCTGGCTATAAGTAAGGCGGTGCCGCCCCGGCCGCGGGCTCAGGCGTGCACCGGCGGCCCGGCGGCGATCTCCAGTACGCCGGCGAGCCAGGGGCTGAACCCCTCCGGGTCCTCGCGCAGCCGGGCGCGCAACTCCTCCGGGTGCACCCAGCGGTAGTCGGCGACCTCGGCCGGGTCCGGCTCCGGTCGCGCCTCGTCGAGTACGCCCACCAGCACGTGATCCCATTCGTCCTCGACGAACCCGGTGCGCGGGTCATCCGCCCGGTAGCTGTAGATACCGACTTCGGTCAGCGATGCACGCAGCCCCATCTCTTCGGCCAGCCGTATTCCGGCCGCCTCGGCGACGGGAACGCCGGGGGCGGGATGGCCGCAGCAGGTATTCGACCAGCGTGCGGGGAACCGCGTCTTACCGGGCGCGCGCTGCTGCAGCAGCGTCCGGCCCGCGGTGTCGAAGATCAGCACCGAGAACGCCCGGTGCGGGCGGCCGGGGGCCCGGTGGGCCTCGGCCACCGGGCACGAGCCGACCGTGTTGCCGGCGGAGTCCACCAGCTCGACGGGCAGCGTTTCCCGGTCGGTGGGGGCGGCCGGGCGGGCCGGCGGGAGGGTCGGGTCGGTCACGATCCTTACCCTATCGGCGCGGGCGCGGGGGTCCCGCCGAGGTGCCGGGTACATGATGTAGATGTCACAACGGACCTCACGGGTACGGGGTGCGATATGGCAGGCTTTGTGCATACCGCAGGGTTTGTGAGGTATGCCACGCCACAGGTAGGGCTGGGAGCGGAACGTGAAGTTGAGTGTGCGAGGTCTGGCGGGGACGGCGCGGCGGGTGATGTCGACCGCGCAGAACGGGCTCGAGGTGATCCGCTTCGGCGGACTGGGCAGGGATACCGAGTCCTCGCCGTTCGAGATCGCCGAGCGACGGCCCATGTACCGCCTGCGCCACTACTTCCCCGCGGCCCCCACCAACGGCCCGGCGGTATTGCTCGTACCGCCGCTCATGGTCAACGCCGATATCTGGGACGTCAACGGCGACGACGGCGCGGTCGGGATCCTGCACCGTGGCGGTATCGACTGCTGGGTGATCGATTTCGGTTCACCGTCGGTGGAAGAGGGCGGCTGGAAACGGGATCTCGCCGACCATGTGCTGGCGGTGAACACCGCGATCGATACGGTCTGCGCCGCGACCGGCCGCGACGTGCATCTGATGGGGTATTCGCAGGGCGGTATGTTCGCCTACCAGACCGCGGCCTTCCGGGCGAGCAAGGGGATCGCGAGCATCGTGACCTTCGGCAGCCCTGTCGATATCGTGGCCGGGATGCCGCTGGGCCTGCCACATGCCGCGGTCTCGGATCTGGTGGATTTCGCCGCCGACCATGTCATCCCCCGGCTGCCGATCACCGACCGGATGGTGCGGATCGGATTCCAGCTTCTCGACCCCGTGAAGACCGCCAAGGCGCGCATCGATTTCCTGCGCCAGCTGCACGACCGCGAAGCACTGCTGCCGAAGGAACGGCAGCGGCGCTTCCTGGCCAACGAGGGCTGGATCGGCTACGCCGGGCCCGCCGCGGCCGATCTGCTCAAGCAGTTCGTGGTGCACAACCGCATGATGCTGGGCGGTTTCGTCATCCGCGACCAGCCGATCTCACTGGCCGATCTGAAATGCCCGATCCTGGCCTTCGTCGGCGAGGTGGACGAGATCGGCCAGCCCGCGGCGGTGCGCGGGATCGTGCGGGCCGCGCCGCGGGCCGAGGTCTACGAGTCGACACTGGTCTCGGGCCATTTCGGGCTTGTCGCAGGATCGGTCGCCACCAAGTTCACCTGGCCCCAGGTGCGCGACTGGGTGGGCTGGGTCGAGGGCGGTAATCCGCTGCCGGAAGAAATCGTGCCGATGACCGACCACGTCGCCGAGGGAGTGCCGCGTACCGCCCTGCGCCGCGCGGTGCACACCGCGGCGGTATTGGCCGAGGCCGGCGCCGAGATGGGCCGCACCCTCGAACATCTGGCCGCCGATACGCTGCGCGGATCGGTGGGCGTGGTCGAGGGCGCCGCGCGCACGCTGCCCAGGCTGACCCGTCTGGGCACGATCGAATCGACGACCCGGATCTCCATCGGCCGGCTGATGGCCGAACAGGCCCGCCGGTCGCCGCGCGGTGAATGCTTTCTCTTCGACGACCGGGTGCACACCAATGCCGCTGTCGATATCCGGATCGACAATGTGGTGCGCGGTCTGATCTCGGTCGGGATCCGGCCCGCGACCCGGGTCGGGGTGGTGATGGAGACCCGGCCCAGCGCACTGGTGACGCTGGCGGCGTTATCGCGTCTCGGTGCCGTCGCGGTGCTCATGGCACCCGAGAGCGACTTGAACGCCGCGCTCGCGCAGACCGGGACGACGGTGCTGGTCTCGGACCCGGAGAACGTGCGCCACGCCGTCGCCACCGGAGCCCGGGTGTTCGTTCTCGGCGGTGGCGACGCCCGCGGCCTGGCGGTGCCCGCGGGCACCGATGTCGTCGATCTCGAGCAGATCGATCCCGAGCGGGTCCGGATGCCGGGCTGGTACCGCCCGAACCCGGGACGCGCGCGGGAACTGGCTTTCATCCTGGTCGCCGGGGTCGGTGACCGGCTGGATATCAAATACATCACCAACCACCGGTGGGCGCTGTCGGCGTTCGGTACCGCCACCGCGGCCGATCTCGACCACAAAGACACGGTGTACTGTCTGGCGCCGCTGCATCATTCGTCCGGGCTGCTGGTGAGCCTGGGCGGCGCCATCGCCGGTGGGAGCCGGATCGCGCTGGCCCGTTCGCTGGATCCCGGTCGCTTCGCCGAAGAAGTCCACCGCTACGGGGTCACGGTCGTGACGTACACGTGGACGATGCTGCGCGATATTCTCGACGCCGAGGTTTTCCCGGAGGGGCACGCGCATCCCATCCGGTTGTTCATCGGCTCCGGGATGCCCGCCGGCCTGTGGCGTCGCACCGTCGAACAGTTCGCTCCCGCCCGGGTACTCGAGTTCTACGCCTCCATCGAGGGCGATGTGGTGCTGGCGAATGTGCCGGGGGTGAAATTCGGCTGCAAGGGCCGGCCGGTGCCGGGGACCGCGCGGGTGGAGCTGGTGGCCTACGATCCGGTCTCCGGCCAGGTCCAGGTCGACGACAACGGGTACGCGCGGCGGTGCGCCGACAACGAGGTCGGGCTGCTGATCGGCTCGGCCGGGGCGAGAGTGGATCTGTCCCTGGGCGGTTTGCGCGGTGTCTTCGATCCCGAGGACTCCTGGCTGCCCACCGAGAATCTGTTCCGGCGTGACAGCGACGGCGACTACTGGCTGGTCGACCGTATCGACACCGTCATCCGAACCCGCCGCGGCCCGGTGTTCACCCAGCCGATCGTGGATGTGCTCAACGATATCGCCGCCGTCGATATGGAAGTGGCCTTCGCACTGCCCGCGCGTGACCGGGTGCTCGCCGTCGCGGCGGTGAGCGTACGACCGGGGTTCCGGCTCGAGCCCGGCGATATCACCGATGCCCTGCGCTCGCTGGCGCCCGACCAGCGCCCGGACGTCGTCTACGTCGTCGACGATATCCCGCGCAGCCCGTCGTTCCGGCCGTCGGCGCATGCGGTCAAGGCGGCGGGCGGTCCACGGCCGGGCCCGCTCACCTGGTGGTACGAGCCGATATCGGAGAGCTACGAGGTACTCACCGAGACCGTACTCGGCAGACTGTGACCGCGGCCGGCCGCGTCCGGTTCAGCACCGGTACGCGGTCACCGCGTCGAGTACCCGGTGGATCTGGTCCCGGGTGAGCATGGGCCACAGCGGTAACCGGATGATGCTCGCCGCGAACCGGGCGCTGCGGGTGCACGGGTAGGGCGTCCGGCCGTATTTGAGTCCCGCCGCGCTGGAATCGAGCGGTACATAGTGGAACGGCGCCACGATTCCGCGGTCGGCCAGATGCCGGATGAGGCCGTCGCGGGCCTCTTCGGTCGGCATGCGCAGATAGAACAGGTGCGCGGTGTGGCGCCGGTCCGGTGGCACCGACATAGGCACCACCCCGTACTCGGCCGCCCAGGGGCCCAGCCCGGCCGCGTAGGTGTGCCACACCCGGTGCCGGGCGCGCTGAATGATGTGGAATTCGGCGAGCTGGGCGTCGAGCACGGCGGCATTGAGCTCACTGGGCAGATAACTGGACCCGATGTCCTGCCAGGAGTACTTGTCCACCTGACCCCGCAGGAACCGGGCGCGGTCGGTGCCCTTCTCCCGGATGATTTCGGCGCGGCCCATCAGGATGTCGTCGGAGAGCAGCAGGGCGCCGCCCTCGCCGCAGTGCACGTTCTTGGTGTCGTGGAAACTCTGGGTACCCAGCGTGCCGAGGGTGCCGAGCGCGCGCCCCCGCCAGGTTCCGCCCAGTCCGTGCGCGTTGTCCTCGATGAGCGCGATACCGTGCCGGTCGGCCAGGTATTGCAGGGCTGCCATATCGGCGGCCACCCCGCCGTAGTGCATGACCACGATCGCCTTGGTGTGGTCGGTGATCGCCGCCGCGGCGGCCTGCGGGTCGATATTGCCGGTGGTGCTGTCGATATCGACGAAAACGCAGGTCGCGCCGTGGACGGCGAAGGCCGCGGCGGTGGAGGTGAATGCGAAACTCGGTACGATCACCTCGTCGCCCGGCCCCAGCTCGAGCAGGAGCGCGGCCAGTTCCAGCGCGTGGGTGCACGAGGTGGTCAGCAGAACGTGGCGGGCGCCGGTGATCTCGGCGAGTTTCGCGGTGGCCGCGGCGGTGAACGGGCCGTCACCGTGACAGTGGTCGGACTCGAGTACGGCGGTCACATTCGACAGTTCCGCGGCCGACCGATAGGGCCGGCTGAAGATGATCCGCCCGCTCACCCGGCCGCCGCCTCGGCGGGCCGGTGCCCGGCCGCGGCCGTCATCTCCTCCGGTGGCCGGGGCGTCGGTGATTCCACCGTGAGATACAGCGGTTTTCCGACCAGGATGTGCAAGACCACCCCGAGGTATTCGGCGATGAGGCCGAGTGAGAACAGCACCGCCCCCGAGCACAGCAGCAGCACCACGATGATGGAGGCCCAGCCCTCCGGGTCGGCGCCGTCGCCGGTCAGCGCCGTGTAGACGATTACGCCGGCCAGCACCGCCCCGGCCAGCGCCAGTGTCACACCGAGCAGGCTCACCAGGCGCAGTCCGCGGGTTCCGGTGCACAGCACCATCTTCCAGAACAGCGAGAACAGTCGCCGGTAGTTGTAACCGGATTCGGTCCGGCCCTCGGTGCGCAACAGCACCGGGACCGTCGCCGTCCGGCCCACGACCCAGGTCAGTGCGACATCGAGATAGGCGCCGTTGGCCGCGACCTCGGCGAGCCGGCGCCCGATATCGCCGCGAATCAGCCGGAAGCTCTCGAACCGCGTGGAGGCGGGGAAGGCGAAGAGGGTGGCCAGCACCAGTTTCGCGCCGCGCGAGGTGAGGTTGCGCAGGGGACCGTGCGGCCGGGTGTTGGTGGGCCGGGAATAGACCAGGTCGGCGCGTTCGCGATACGCAGCATCCAGGAACGCGGCGAGACAGGCCGGGTCGTGCTGCCCGTCCTCGTCCATGGTGACGACCCAGCGGCCCCGGGCGGCGGCCAGCCCGGCGATGGTGGCCGCGTCCTGTCCGTAGTTGCGGCTCAACCAGATCACCCGGACCTGCGGATATTCGCGGGCAAGCCGCTGTAGCACGAGATCGGAGCGATCGGGACCGTGATCGTGGACCAGCACGATCTCCGCGACGCGGAAGCCGATCCCGCCGGGTGTCGTGGTGGGTACGCCCAGCGCGTCCAATTCCCGCACGAGGGCGGCGACGGTCTGTTCGCCCCGATACACCGGCACCACAACCGAAATACCGCACACTTCGGGCGAATCGGATTCGAAGCCCGGGGACGGACGGTCGGTTTCGGGTCGTAGGGCCGCGGCGGCGAGATCGGGGACGGAGCGGGCCGCCGGTGGCCGATCGGCGGTCCGGGCGGACGCGAAGCTGGGAGAAAACGGCATTGGCGAGATCGACTTTCGACGGTGGATAACGCGTGCCGGGTCTCGATGACGCTGGTGAGCCCGAGAAATGCGAACTCTAGCAGGTGCGGTGCGGACGACGCGGGCAGATTCGCAAGCGCGTCGTTCCGGCCGCGGAACCCGCTGTGGGCGGTAGGGTCTGGGACCCGTGGCGGATGGTCGAGCCGAGAATCGGCGGGATGTGTTCCGGTGGGGTCTGGTGTGCGCGGCGGGGGTGGTCGCCGCCTATCTCGCTGTCCTGCTGGCGAATTCCCGGCATTTCTACACCGACGACACCGAGTCCCAGTACGCGCCGCTGTGGGTGATGACCGGCCGTGCCCTGCGGGAGGGGAGGTTTCCGGTACTGGTGCCGGAGAACTGGCTGGCCGGCAACTACGCGATCGAGGAAACCGGTCTGCTCAATCCGCCGCAGCTGCTGATCGATCTGCTCGCGGTCTCGGTGGACGATCTCGCGCTGTACGCGACGCTGGTCAAACTGCTGTTCGCGGTCGTGCTGGGGCTCGGCGTCTACCGGGTCTGCCTGGCCTACGGCGGCCGCCCGGCCTGGTCGGCGGTGGCCGGAGTGGCCTTCCCCTGTAGCGGTTTCCTGCTGTTCTTCGACGCCGCCAGCTGGATGACCGCGTTCACCGGAACCGCCTGGCTGGTGCACGCCTGGGGATCGGGGGTGCGCTACGCCCGCGGCCGCGGGGGACCCGTCCCGGTTTTCGTCTTCCTCTACCTGACGATCTCGGTGCAGTACGTGTTTCCCGCGGTGGAAGCGGCCGTGCTGTTCGCCGCCGTGCTCCTCGGCGAATTCGTGTACCGGCGGCAGTGGGCGCCGGTGGTCCGGCTCGCCCTGGTGGCAGGGTGCGCTGCGGCGGCCGGTCTGGCGACCTATCTGCCGAGTCTGCTCACCGCGGATGTCACCTGGCGCGGTGCGTCCGAAATCCGCAACGACCAGTTCCTGGCCGTGCCGTGGTCGGAATCGCTGAACGCCAGCCTGCCCAGTACGTTGCCCGCCTTCACCTCCTGGTGGGGATACGTGCAGCCGCTGCCCATGGTCTATGTCGCCTGGTTCCTGATTCCGGCGCTGGCTTTCGTCGACTGGAAACGCGCCGCGGGCGCGGCCCGGGAGCTGAGCGGGCCGGCCCTGTTCGCCGTCCTGACTCTGCTGTGGACCGCCGGGCCCGGAACCATGGGCCCGCTGCGCTGGCCGGCCCGGGTACTGCCGATGGTCGCGCTGGCCCTGCTGGTGCTGGTGTGCGTCCTGCTCGGGCGGTTCGGCACGATCGCCGGAACCCGCCGGCGCGGTATCGCCGCCGCGGTACTGGTCGTCCTGCTGCTGGCGCGTTCCGCCGCGGCCGCGCCCGAGAAGGTGCTCGGCCACTTGCTGGCCGCGGCCGGGGTGGGCGCGCTGGGGGCGGTCGTGGTGTGGCTGGGCCGGACCCGCGGGCGGGCCGCGGCCTGCCTGCTCACGCTGGCCGCGGTGGCGCCGATCGCCTATCTCCAGGTGCACGCGGCCCAGCCCACGCCCATGAGCTGGAATCTGCCCACGAAACGGTCGGAGATGAAAGCGGCCTTCCCCGATTTCCCGGGTACCACCCTGCAACTGGGCGACCGGTCGCTGATCGCCCCCGGCGAACGCACCCTCGACGGCGCCTACGGTTCGCTGGCCTTCGGTAACTACGCCAAGAACCTGGAGGCCGACTATGTGGGCGGCTACACCCCCAACGGTCATTTCCACTTCGGCCATCTGCTGTGCATGCGCTGGGACGTCAGCGTCTGTCCCGATGCCTATCGGCGGGCCTTCGCGCCGGAACCGGAGACCGGGCGGCCCCTGGTGGATCTGATGCTCGTCGACCGCGTGGTCCTGCAGCGCGCGCTGTTCCCCGGGGCGCGCGAACAGCCCGCGCCCGCGGGCTGGAAATGGGTGGACCATCCGGGGCACGAGCAGTACATCGCGGTCCTCGAACGCGAAACCGGCCCCGTGTCGGGACGCAGCGGGCGGGTAGCCCGCACCGAAGGTGTCACCGTCGGCGCCACCGCCGAATCCGATACCACCAGCCGGGTCCGGATCGATTCGCCCGCCGGTGGCCGGATAGTTTTCGCCCGGCTGGGCTGGCCGGGGTACCGCGCGTACCTCGACGGCCGCCAGCTCCCGATCGATGTGGTCGCGAACAGTTTCGTCGCCGTGGACATCCCGCCCGGCACCCGCGGGGGCGAACTGGAAGTCACCTGGCGGCCGCCCGGCTGGAAGATCGGCGCCGCGCTCGCGGCCGCCGGACTGCTCGGCCTCGCGGGCCTGGTGATCGACCACCGGCGCGGCCGCCGACGTCATACCCGCCCGCCCGCTGCACCACCCGCCGGATCGGCTGTACTTCCTGTCGGCCCGGCTGCGCCGCCCGCCGACCCGGTGGCTTCTCCTGACGACCTGACGGCTCCGCCCGCCGAACCGGTTGCTCCGCCGCCCGCCGACCCGGTGGCCGGTGGGTCGGGACCCGTCGCCGCGCGCCCGTGATCGAATCCGCCGGACACCCGGCCACCTCGCGCGGCAGCCCGCTCGCGGAACCCGCCGACCCTGGCCCGCTGCTCCGGCTCGTGCGCCGGCGGGAACTCGCCTTCGCGGTCGTCGGCGCCGTGAACACGGCGATGGGGATCGGCCTGACCGTCGGGTGGCTGTGGCTATTCGGGACCGCCGTGCCACCGTCGGTGGCGGTGGCCGCCGCGTACGCCACCGGTGTCGGGATCGCCTTCGTGCTGCACCGCCACCTCGTGTTCCGGGTCCGCGGCCGCGTGTTACGGGATTTCGCCGCGTTCGTGGCCGTCAACAGCGGCGGACTGGTTGCCAACGCCCTGCTGCTCGAACTCGCTGTCACGGTGCTCGGTTTTCCCCGCGCGCCCGCCGCGGTCGTGGTGATGGGCACCGTCGCGGTCGGCAGCTATTTCGGCCACCGCTCTATCTCGTTCCGCCGACCGGTAGGTTGAACCCCATGTCGGAGGAAACCATTCTGGACCCCACCCTGCTGAGTCTGCTGGCGTGCCCGCAGGACAAAGGTCAGCTGCATCTGGTGCGCGCCGCCGACGGCGCGGATCTGCTGTACAACCCGCGGCTGCGCCTGGCCTACCCGATCGACAGCGGCATCCCGGTGCTGCTCGCCGACGAGGCGCGTCCGGTCGACGACGCCGAGCACGCCGAATTCGCCCGTCAGTACGGGGAATGACTCCCCGGGTCAGGGCTCACCGGCGGTGGCCGAGTCCTGGCCCAGATCCCCGGTGAGATAGCGCTGCACCGTGGGCCCGACGGCCGCCACGATCTGCGGCAGCGGCAGTCCGCTCACCGGTTGGAGCGCCAGGATCTTCCGGGAGATCACCAGGCCCGCCATCTGTGAGGCGGCCAACGCCACCCGCAGTCGGCCGTCGTCGGTATCGGTCGCGATCCGCTGCCGCACCCGCTCCAGCACCACCGACAGGAGAAAATCGCGGGCCAGCGAGGTATCTCCGCTCGCCACCAGACTGCGGACCAGTGCCACCGCGCCGGTGCCCGCCGGGGAATCCCACAGGCCCACCACCGCGGTGACGATGGTTTCGCCGAGCCGGTCCAGTGGCACCGCGTCCACCTGCCGCAGCACGATCTCCGGGTCCACCGGCAGTTCCACCACCGCGGCGAACAGCTGCTGCTTGGTCCCGAAATAGTGGTGTACCAGCGCCGGATCCACCTCGGCGTCCGCCGCGACCGCCCGGATGGAGGTTTTGTCGAATCCGGATTTCGCGAACCGCTCCCGGGCGGCGGCGAGGATCGCGTCCCGAGTCCCGGACCGGCCGGGTCGGCGGCCCGGCCGGATCGGACGCGGGCCGGCCGGTTCCGCCGCGCTCATGCGGTACGGCGGCGTAGCGTGGCCGCGCCCAGACCCAGGGCCACCGCCGCGAACGCCGCGACGATCGCCAGGTCCCGCCACATCAACCCGGTCGGGTCGGTGTGCACCGAGACTTCGTGCAGCGCGTCGACCGCATAACTGAGCGGCATGACATTGCTGATCACCTCCAGCCAGTCCGGCAGCTGGGCGCGGGGCACCAGCAGGCCGCACAGGAAGATCTGGGGCGCCGCCACCAGCGGCATGAACTGCACCGCCTGGAATTCCGTCCGCGCGAACGCACTGCACAGCAGCCCCAGCGCGACCCCCAGCACCGCGTCCACCATCGCGATCAGCACGACCCATCCGGGATTCCCGGCGGCGGCCAGGCCCAGCAGGCCGAACGACACCAGGCAGGCGACCGCCGCCTGCGCGGCGGCCGCGAGGGAGAACGCCGTACCGTATCCGCCGAGCAGATCGAGTTTGCTCAGCGGTGTGGTGAGCAGTCGTTCCAGCGTTCCGGAGGTGCGTTCGCGCTGCATGGCGATCGCGGTGATCAGGAACATCACGATGAACGGCAGAATGCCGAGCATGCTGATCCCGATGCGGTCGAACGGGGTCGCGGACTGCGTGGGTGGGCCGGGGACGTCCCGGTAGATGAAGTAGAGCAGGGCCATCAACAGGGCCGGTACCACCAGGATCATCGCCACTGTCCGGTGATCGTTGCGCAGCTGCCGCAGAATCCGGGTGGTCGTGGCCAGATACGCCCGCCCCGGGCGGGGTCCACTCGAGTAGGGCCCACCGGACCCCGTCCGGCTGGTGTCCGGGATCGCGGCCGATGCCGCTCGCTGCCCGCTCATACCGGAGCTCCCATCGTGATGAGTGCGAGAAACGCCTGTTCCAGGTTCTGTTCCCCGGTGTGTTCCCGGAGTTCGTCGGGGCTCAGCTGAGCCAGCAGGTCGCCTTCGCGCAGCAGCAGCAACCGGTCGCAGTGCTCGGCCTCGTCCATCACATGGCTCGACACCAGCAGGGTTGTCCCGCCTGCCGCCAGTTCGTGGAACTGTTTCCACAGCTCCACCCGCAGGACCGGGTCCAATCCGACCGTGGGTTCGTCGAGAACGAGCAGCTCCGGCCCGGCCACCAGCGCGCAGGCGAGCGAGGCCCGGGTCTGTTGTCCGCCGGACAGTTCGTCGCCGCGCTGCGACTGATGGTCGAGCAGCCCGACCGCGCCGAGGGCGGAGTCGACGGCGTCCCGGTCGGCTCCGGAGAGCGCCGCGAAGTAGGCGACATTGTCGCGCACGCTGATATCGGCGTAGATGCTCGGCGCCTGGGTGACGTATCCGATCCGCCGCCGCAGCGCCGCGCTGCCCGCGGGCAGCCCGAGCGCGGTGATCTCCCCGGCCGCCACCAGCTGGGTTCCGACGATGCTGCGCATGAGCGTGGTCTTCCCGCAGCCCGACGGACCCAGCAGCCCGGTGATCGAACCGCGCGGAATGGTCAGCGAAATATCGTGCAGCACTTCGCGTTTGCCGCGGCGAACAGTGAGGTTGCGCACCTCCACCGCGGCGGTCGCGTCGGTATCGGGCATGGTCGGCCTCTATTCATCAGGTGTTGAATTCATTCTTCGATGAATTATTCGCCGCCCGGTCTCGGCCCGCAAGACCCGGGCGTGATCGATCTGTCGACCCCGCTTACCTGTGCCGGGGATCTCTGCCGCGGCTGCCCCCGCGGCACCTGGTCGCCGCAGGCTGGGACAATCCACGCCGTGAGTGCTGAGGAACTGGCAGTTGATCCGCTGACCGCCGCCCAGCGTCTGCTCGGCGCGATTCTGTGGTCGGGCCCGGTCGGCGGCCGCATCGTCGAGGTCGAGGCATACGGCGGCGATCCGGCCGGCCCCTGGCACGACCCGGCCGCCCATTCCGGCCGCGGCCGGACCCCGCGCAACGCGGTGATGTTCGGTCCGCCCGGCCACCTCTACTGCTATCTGAGCTACGGCATGCACACCTGCGTCAACATCATCAGTGGGCCGGACGGCGTGGCCGGCGGCGTGCTGCTGCGGGCCGCCGAGATCGTCGCCGGTCACGAGACGGTGCGCGGCCGCCGGCGGGGCGCCCGCACCGAAGCGGACCTGGCCAAGGGCCCGGGCAACCTGGGGAGCGCGCTCGGCATCGGCCTGGCCGACTACGGCACCGATGTCTTCGATCCCGAATCCCCGATCCGGCTGGAACTGGGCCGCCGGATCGACCCGGCACGGATCTCCGCCGGACCGCGTGTCGGGGTGAGCAGCGAAGCCGATCGCCCCTGGCGCGTCTGGCTACCCGACTCCCCGGCCGTCTCCACCTACCGCCGTAGCCCACGCGCCCCGCGTATCGACGAATCCGCCTGACCGGCGATCCGCCGCCCGGCCGCAGCCTGTCGCGGGCTCGCCGGGCTCGTCTCCGCCGCGCCGGCGTAACGCGATGGCGATGGCCGCACCGGGCGATATGTGGTTGCGGACGTAGGCGAAGATGGAGCCGTGAGCAGCGACATCATCGACGAACTGACCTGGCGCGGGCTGATCGCGCAGTCCACCGACCTCGACGCGCTCCGGGCGGCGCTGGGCTCGGGCCCACGCAATCTCTATGCCGGTTTCGATCCCACCGCGGCCAGTCTGCACGCCGGCCATCTGGTGCCGCTGCTGGCGCTGAAACGGTTCCAGCGGGCCGGCCACCGGCCGATCGTGCTGGCCGGTGGCGCCACCGGACTGATCGGTGACCCGCGCGACGTCGGTGAGCGCACGATGAACTCCGCCGATACCGTCGCGGCCTGGGCGGATCGAATCCGTTCGCAACTCGAGCGGTTCGTCGACCTGGACGATTCGCCGACGGGCGCGCTGATCGTGAACAACATGGACTGGACCGGCTCGCTGAGCGCGATCGATTTCCTGCGCGATATCGGCAAGCACTTCTCGGTCAACGTGATGCTCGCCCGCGACACCGTCAAACGCCGCCTGGAGGGGGAGGGCATCTCCTACACCGAGTTCAGCTACATGCTGCTGCAGGCCAACGACTACCTGCAGTTGCGCCGAACGCACGACTGTGTCCTGCAGGTCGGCGGCTCGGATCAGTGGGGCAACATCATCGCCGGCGTGGAACTGAACCGGCGCGTGGACGGTGCCGCCGTCCACGCGCTGACGGTGCCGTTGGTGACCTCCGCCGACGGTAAGAAGTTCGGCAAGTCCACCGGCGGCGGCAGTCTCTGGCTCGACCCGGAGCTGACCAGCCCCTACGCCTGGTACCAGTACTTCGTGAACACCGCCGATGCCGATGTCGTGCGGTACCTGCGCTGGTTCACCTTCCTCGACCGCGCCGAACTGGCCGAATTGGAGGAGGCCACCGCCGAACGGCCGCATGCCCGCGAGGCGCAGCGCCGGCTGGCGGCGGAGATGACCACGCTGGTGCACGGAGCGGAGAACACCCGCTCGGTACAGCTGGCCAGTCAGGCGCTCTTCGGGCGCGGCGAGCTCCGGGATCTGGATGAGCCGACCCTGGCCGCGGCGCTGCGCGAAGCAGCTGTCGACGGGAAGGTAGCCGAAGCCGTGCCCGGCAACGACACGATCGTCGATCTACTGGTGGCGTCCGGCCTGTGCGAAAGCCGTGGTGCGGCCCGTCGAGCGGTCAACGAGGGGGGCGCGTCGGTCAACAACGAGCGCGTGAAGGACCTCGATTGGACTCCGGAAAGCGGCGATTACCTGCACGGACAGTGGCTCGTATTGCGCCGTGGCAAGCGGAATTTCGCGGGTGTCCGGTGGCCTTCCGGAAATTGATCTTGGTGGGCTGGGTCACACTTCGTCGATCCGGCCCGCCCGATCGCCTCTCGGCAAGCCTCTGAACTGCGCAAACGCCCTGCCGACGTGGCGATTTGACGTAGCGTTCCCCGCCGCGTAACTTATTCAACGTCAGAGCGACACGGACACCGACCAGGGGCCCGGAGCGAGGCGGAAACGCCGAGCCGGAGGGACCAGGGACAACGAGGTAGTACGAGGAGCGCCTGACAGGCCGGCCGAAGAGCGGGGTTTGACTCTGAGCCACTGGACGGTTAAGCTAGAAAACCTGCCCCATTGAAGCCCTGGTTGAGTCCAGTCGCTGAAA
>NZ_BDCU01000061.1 GCF_001618425.1 Nocardia fusca NBRC 14340 | reverse complement strand
CCATCTGGTGACTTTTAAGTCATTCGATCGGTGAGGCAACTTCTAAAGCTTAGCTCATCCGTTTTCCCGATTGCAAATCGGCATCCCGGTCGAGCCAGTGTGATCGCCAGGCGCTCCTCGTCCTACCTCGTTTCCCTGGTCCCTCCGGCTCGGCGTTTCCGCCTCGCTCCGGGCCCCGGGTCGGTGTCCGTGTCGCTCTGACTTGGATAAAGTTACGTGGCATCTAATTCAATGTCAAATCGCCTGGTCAAAGCGACTTTTCAGCGACTGCTTCCGAGACCGTTTCCGAACCCGGGCCGCGGAGAACGGTCAGGTCCCCACTCCCACCCGTTCCACGCCGGCTCCCAGCGCCTGCAGTTTCTCCACGAAGTTCGGATATCCGCGGTCGATGTGGAAAACATCGTGCACTTCGGTCACCCCGTCGGCGACGAGGCCCGCGAGCACCAGCCCGGCGCCGGCGCGGATATCGGAGGACCACACCGGTGCGCTGGAGAGTCGGGGAATACCGCGGACCACCGCGTGATGCCCGTCGGTCCGGGCATCGGCGCCGAGCCGGATCATCTCCTCCACGAACCGGAAGCGCGCTTCGAAGACGTTCTCGGTGATCATCGAGGTGCCGTCCGCGATCGCCGCCAGGCCGATGGCCATCGGCTGCAGGTCCGTGGGGAAGCCGGGGAACGGCAGGGTGGAGAAGTTGACCGCGCGCGGGCGATCGGGCTGGACGACCCGGAAACCCTCCGGTTCGAACGAGATCCGCGCGCCGGCCGACCGCAGTTTGTCCAGGACCAGCGCCAGATGCTGGGGATTGACCCCGGTCACCCGCACATCGCCCATCGTCATGGCGGCGGCGATACCCCAGGTGGCCGCGACGATCCGGTCGCCGATCACCCGATGCGTGATCGGCGACAGCCGTTTCACGCCGTGGATGGTGAGCACCGAGGTACCCGCACCGCGGATGCGCGCACCCATCTGGGTGAGCATGGTGCACAGGTCGACGATGTCGGGTTCGCGCGCGGCGTTGTCGATCACCGTCTCCCCCTGCGCCAGCACCGCGGCCATGAGGATGTTCTCGGTGGCACCGACCGACGGGAAGTCCAGCCGGATACGCGCGCCCTGCAGCTCGTCGGCCCGGGCGACCACGCATCCGTGCTCGATTTCGCTGGTCGCGCCGAGCAACCGCAACCCGGCCTGGTGCATATCGAGAGGCCGAGAACCGATGGCGTCACCACCGGGCAGCGCCACCACCGCACGTTTACAGCGGGCCATCAACGGGCCGAGGACACAGACCGAGGCACGGAACTGGGTCACCGCCGGGAAATCCGCGTGGTACTTGGGTTCGGCCGGGGTGTCGATCGTCACCACATCACCGGAGATCTCGACGTCGCATCCGAGACCGCGCAGGACCTCGGCCATCAGGGGCACATCGAGGATGTCCGGACAGTTCGTGATGGTGGTCTTGCCTTCGGTGAGCAGAGCAGCGGCCATCAGTTTCAGGACGCTGTTCTTGGCGCCTCCTACCGAGACCTCACCGACCAGCCGGTTGCCGCCAGTTACCAAAAACCGTTCCATGCCGCCTCTCCGAGTATTCGGCGCACCAGTGAGTGCAAGGATAGAGCGCCCGCGATCGCATCGCGCTGCCGGTCGAGACAACGCCGAGCCCTCGCGCGCGGCGGCTCGGCCACCCGATCGCCAGGAGCAGTTTCCACCGCCCGGACGGAATTCGTCAGCTTTCGGGCGCGGGACCCATGCCCGGTCCGTCCGGAGCCGCCGCTCCGGTCTCGTCCTTGCGGCCGCCGCCGGGCTGCCAGAGCACATCACCGTCGGGATTGGTGTAGCGACTGAGGATGAACAGCAGATCCGACAGCCGGTTGAGATATTTGGCCGGCAGCACGCTGGTGTCGCCGGGATGCGCTTCCACGGCCGCCCAGGCCGAGCGTTCGGCGCGCCGGACGACCGTGCGCGCGGTGTGCAGCAGCGCGGCGAGCGGGGTCCCGCCGGGCAGGATGAACGAATCGAGCGGAGCCAGCTCGGCATTGAACCGGTCACACCACTGTTCCAGGCGCTCGATATAGGTCGCGGTGATGCGCAGCGGCGGATACTTCGGGTTCTCCACCACCGGGGTGGACAGATCCGCGCCCGCGTCGAAGAGATCGTTCTGGACCCCGCGCAGGACCGCTGTGAGTTCCGGGTCCGGGCCGCCGACGGCGATCGCGACCCCGAGGGCGGCATTGGCCTCGTCGCAGTCCGCGTAGGCGATCAGCCGCGGATCGGTTTTCGGCACCCGGGAGAAATCACTGAGACCGGTGGTCCCGTCGTCGCCGGTGCGGGTGTAGATCCGCGTCAGGTGCACGCTCACAGGACCACCCTAACGTCCGTCCGGCCCGCCAGGGGTTGCGGCGGATGCGCATTTGCGCCGTACTGCCCGCCCGAGAAGGCCCGTGCGAAGAGCGGGCCGCCCGGGCTCAGTGCCCGCGCAGCCGGCGGGCCCGCTCCGAGGGCCGGGACTCGACCCAGGACAGGAACGCCGTCAGCGCGGCACGGTCCAGCGCCAGCTCGTAATCGCCGTGGCGATCGGACACCCCGATCACCGCGATCCCGTCGGTCATGATGTCGTACTCGTCACCCTGCGGACCGCGGCGTTCGCCGATCTCGATACCGCGCCGGCGGATCACCGAATCGGCGCCGAGCTTGAGGCTGGTGAGTTTGAAGAAAACGAGGTGATCCTCGTCGTAGCGGATGACGCCGTGGCGCCAGCGTTCCCCACCGCGAGCCGGGAGTACGCGCAGGATGGCCGCGGTGCCGCCGCGCCGCAACATGACCAGGCGATATGTAGAAACCAGAGCCAATGCGACCAGCACGAGCACCAGAATGATCAGAAGCACCATCCCGGTCTGCAATGCTGCACATCCCTTCGCTCATCCGAGGCGATCGCCGGATCGGGACCGGCAGATGCACCCGCGGCCATTCAACCACGAACCAGTTTACAAACGGCACGGGGATGTCTCGGATAATGCGACGGCATCGATCCCGGAGGCGCCCGCGGGCAACGCCGGAGTGAACCGGGGCACCGACGAAACGGCTCCGGCCGGCGACGAGGGTTCGTCGCCGGCCGGAGCCGAGATCATTCTGTTGTGCGCCCGTGGGAGATCAGGATGCCGCGCCGGCCTGTTCCACCGCGCGGACCCGGGCCTGTGCGGCCAGCTGGGCCTCCGCGGACGCCGATCCGTCGGACAGCACCTGACGTGCGGCCGCGACATCGACCTCGGTGGAGAACTCGGCGGACTCCGCCAAGATCCGCACCGTATCGCCGGTGACCGAGAAGAAGCCGCCGTGTACCGCGGCCACGATCCGGGTGCCGTCGGTATCGACGATGGTCACCGTGCCGCCCTCGACCAGTTGGCCGAGCAGCGGCTCGTGCCCGGGCATGATGCCGATCTGTCCCTCGGTGGTCTGGGCGCTGACGAAACTCGCCCGGCCCGACCAGAGCCGCCGCTCGACCGCGACGAGATCCACTGACATATCCGCCATGAAGGACTACTTTCCGGCGATCTTCTTCGCGGCCGCCTCGACATCGTCGAGACCACCGCAGCTGTTGAACGCCTGCTCCGGGAAGTGGTCGAATTCGCCCTTGCAGACCCGGTCGAAGTCGTCGATGGTCTGCTCCAGCGGAACGACCGAACCCGGCTGGCCGGTGAACTTCTCGGCCACGATGAAGTTCTGGCCGAGGAACTTCTCCAGACGCCGGGCACGGCCGACGAGGACCTTGTCCTCTTCGGAAAGCTCGTCCATACCGAGGATGGCGATGATGTCCTGCAGTTCCTTGTACTTCTGCAGGATCCGCTTCACCTCGTTGGCCACAGCGAAGTGCCGGTCGCCGACGATCGAGGCCTCGAGGATACGAGAAGTCGAGGTCAGCGGGTCGACGGCGGGGTAGATACCCTTCTGCGAAATCGGGCGGGAGAGCTCGGTCGTCGCGTCCAGGTGGGCGAAGGTGGTCGCCGGGGCCGGGTCGGTGTAGTCGTCGGCGGGCACGTAGATGGCCTGCAGCGAGGTGATCGACCGGCCGCGGGTCGAGGTGATCCGCTCCTGCAGTTCACCCATCTCGTCGGCCAGGGTCGGCTGGTAACCGACGGCCGAGGGCATCCGGCCCAGCAGGGTCGAAACCTCGGAACCGGCCTGGGTGAACCGGAAGATGTTGTCGATGAACAGCAGCACGTCCTGGTGCTTCACATCGCGGAAGTACTCCGCCATGGTCAGCGCCGACAGGGCGACGCGCATACGGGTGCCCGGCGGCTCGTCCATCTGGCCGAAGACGAGGGCCGTGTCCTGGAGGACGCCCATCTCTTCCATTTCCAGGTGCAGGTCGGTGCCCTCACGGGTGCGCTCACCGACGCCGGCGAACACCGAGGTACCGGAGAACTCCCGCGCGATACGGGTGATCATCTCCTGGATCAGAACGGTCTTGCCGACACCGGCACCACCGAACAGACCGATCTTGCCGCCCTTCACGTACGGGGTCAGCAGGTCGAGCACCTTGACGCCGGTCTCGAGGATTTCGGTCTTGCCCTCGAGCTGGTCGAAGCTCGGCGGCTTGCGGTGGATACCCCACTGCTCGCCGTCGCGGCCCAGGCCGGGGCTGTCGAGGCAGTCGCCGAGGGCGTTGAACACGTGGCCCTTGACGACATCGCCGACGGGAACCGAGATCGGCTTGCCGGAGTCACGAACCTCGGCGCCGCGGACCAGTCCGTCGGTGGGCTGCATCGAGATGGTGCGCACGATGTTGTCACCGAGGTGCTGGGCGACCTCGAGGGTCAACGTCTTGGCCACCGACTTCAGGGTGATCTCGGCGGCGAGGGCGTTGAACAGTTCTGGGATGGAGCCCCGCGGGAATTCGACGTCCACGACGGGGCCGATGACGCGGACCACGCGGCCACTGGCAGCGCCGGTCCGGCTCGAGTCTTCTCGAGTAACAGCTGCGGTCATTTCTAGGTTCTCTTCCTGCGTCTCAGTCGCGTTCCGAGCTCGCCGCCAGGGCATTCACGCCGCCGACGATTTCGCTGATTTCCTGCGTGATGTTGGCCTGCCGCAACGAGTTGGCCTGGCGAGACAGGGAACTCGCCAATTCGTTGGCGTTATCGGTGGCCGCCTTCATTGCGGTGCGCCGAGCGGCGTGCTCGGATGCCGCTGCGTCGAGCAACGACGCGTAGATCCGCGTGTTGATGTACTTGGGCAGCAGCGCCGCCAGCAGCACATCGGCGTCGGGCTCGAATTCGTACTGCGCGCTCACCTCGGCCGTGGGCGAATCGGACAGCATGTCCTTGCCCAGATCGAAGTTCTCGTCGACGAAGGAGATCTGGATCGGCGCCATCCGGCGCACCTCCGGCGTCTGCGACAGCATGCTCACGAACCGGGTGTAGACGATATGGAGCTCGTCCACGCCCGCGATCGAACCGGTACCGTCCGGTGCCGGGACCTCGCCCGCGGACCCGGCCATGAAGCTGTCCACCAGGTGGTTGCAGGCCGCGGAGGCATCCGGATAGGTCGGCTGCTGCGAGAACCCGGTCCACGAGGCCACCGGCCGACGATCGCGGAAGGTGTAGTACGTCAGGCCCTTGTTGCCCATGACGTAGAGCACGGGTTCCTTGCCCTCGTCGCGCAGGGTGGTCATCAACTCCTCGGCGCGTTTGAGCACATTGGAGTTGTAGCCACCGCACTGGCCGCTGTCGCTGGTGATCACCAGCACCGCGGCACGCTTCGGATCGCGGCGTTCGGTGAGCAGCGGGTGCGACAGATTCTTCGACGCACTCGCCAGCTCCGCGACCACCTTGGTGATCTCCTCGGAGTACGGCTTGGCGGCCGCGACCCGAGCCTGGGCCTTGGTGATCCGCGAGGTAGCGATCAGTTCCTGGGCCTTGGTGATCTTCTTGATCGAGTTGATACCACGAATACGGGAGCGCAGCTCGCGCAAGGTAGCCATCGGTTCACACTCCCCTCATTCGCGGCGTGACAGGAAAAAAGCGCATGGTTCGCCCGGTCTACTTCTCGACGTGCTTGCGGGTGACCGACAGCGACTCGACCTCTTCGTGGGCCAGTTCGCCGGCATCGGCTTCGTTCACCACGCGGCTGCCGTCGGAGGCCAGGAAGCCCTGCTTGAACTTGTCGGTGGCGGTCTTGATCTGTTCGGCGGCCTCGTCCTGGAGCACCTTGCCACCGGCGATGCTCGCGAAGGCATCGGCGGCATTGGCGTGCAGGTCCTCGAGCAGCTCCACATTGAACCGGCGGATATCGGCCACCGGCACCGAGTCGTAGTAGCCGGCGTCGACCAGGTAGATCGAGACGATCTGGTCCTCGACCGCGATCGGCGAGTACTGGTCCTGCTTGAGCAGCTCGACCCAGCGGGCGCCACGCTCGAGCTGGGCCAGCGAGGCGGCGTCCAGATCGGAGGCGAAGGCGGAGAACGCCTCCAGCTCGCGGTACTGGGCCATTTCCAGACGCAGTGAACCGGCGACCTTCTTCATACCCTTGGTCTGGGCGGCGCCACCGACACGGGAAACCGAGGTACCGACGTTGATCGCCGGCCGGACGCCCTTGTTGAACAGGTCGGACTCCAGGAAGACCTGACCGTCGGTGATGGAGATGACGTTGGTCGGGATGAAGGCCGAGATGTCGTTGGCCTTGGTCTCGATGATCGGCAGACCGGTCATCGAACCGCCGCCCATCTCGTCGGAGAGCTTGGCGCAACGTTCCAGCAGACGCGAGTGCAGGTAGAAGACGTCGCCCGGGTAGGCCTCGCGGCCCGGCGGACGGCGCAGCAGCAGCGAGATGGCGCGGTAGGCCTCGGCCTGCTTGGTCAGATCGTCGAACACGATCAGGACGTGCTTGCCCTGGTACATCCAGTGCTGGCCGAGGGCCGAACCGGTGTAGGGGGCCAGCCACTTGAAGCCGGCGGAATCGGAGGCCGGGGCGGCGACAATGGTGGTGTACTCCAGCGCACCGTGCTCCTCGAGGGCGGATTTGACGCCCGCGATGGTGGAGCCCTTCTGGCCGATCGCCACGTAGATGCAGCGCACCTGCTTGGCCGGATCACCCGACTCCCAGTTGGCCTTCTGGTTCAGGATCGTGTCGATGCAGACCGCGGTCTTACCGGTCTTGCGGTCGCCGATGACCAGCTGACGCTGACCCCGGCCGATCGCGGTAAGCGCATCGATGGCCGTGATGCCGGTCGCCATCGGCTCCTCGACCGGCTGCCGCTCCAGTACGGTCGCGGCCTGCAGTTCCAGGACGCGGCGGTCGTCGGATTCGATCTCGCCCAGACCGTCGATCGGCTGGCCGAGCGGGTTCACGACGCGGCCGAGGAAGTTGTCGCCGACCGGGACCGAGAGCACATCGCCGGTGCGCCGCACCTGCTGGCCCTCCTCGATCTCGGCGAACTCGCCGAGGATGACGGCACCGATTTCACGGTCCTCGAGGTTCAGTGCGACACCGAGCACACCGCCCGGGAATTCGAGCAGCTCGTTGGCCATGGCCGAAGGCAGGCCGCTCACGTGCGCAATGCCGTCACTGGTATCGGTGACGACACCGACTTCCTCGATGGAGGTTTCCGGGGTGTAGCTCTGGGTGTAGCTTTCGATCGCGCTACGGATCTCGTCGGAGGAGATCGTCAGCTCCGCCATGTTCTTCCTGCTCTCGGTCTCTGGTCTGGAATGTCGGGGGTGTTGAGCGGGTCGCGCCGGGCCGTGCCCGGCGCCCCGCCGCTAGGTCAGCGAGCGGCGCAACCGGTCCAGTCGGCCGATCGCGCTGCCGTCGATCACATCGTCGCCGATGCGCACGACGAGCCCGCTCAACAGTTCGGGATCGACCTCGACATGCACGGTGACAGCCTTGTTGTAGATACGCGCCAGGGCGCCGCCCAGCCGTTCACGCTGGGAGTCGGTCAGCTCGATCGCCGACCGGACGTGCGCGACGATCTGTTCGCGCCGGGCCGCGGCCAGGTCGGACAGTTCGTCGAAGGCCACACCGATCCCGGCACGCTGCCGGGTCACCACCTGTTCGGCGAGAGCCCGGGTGATGGTCTCGGACTTACCGGACAGCAGCCGCTCGAGCAGTTCCCGTTTGGCCGCCGCCGAGGCGGCGCGGTCGGACAGGGCCTGTTCCAGCTCCGGGTTGTCGGCGATGATCCGGCCGAAGCGGAACAGTTCGTCCTCGACGGCGGTCAGCCGGCCCTCTTCGGAGGCCGATTCCAGGTATGCCAGCTGACCGAGCAGCACCAGGGTGTCGACCAGGTCCCGGGCACGCGACCAGTCCTGGGCGACCGCAGTGGTCAGCACCGCCTGAGTGGCAGCGCTGACCCGGCTCCCGAAGATCCGCTCGCTCAGTTCGGCGCGGGCCGAACCGGGCACCGATACGTCCGCGAGCGCCACACGCAGCGGACGCTGGTCGTCCAGTACGTCGACAACGGCGAACAGTTCGGACCCCGTCGTGGCCGCAACACCGTTGCTTCCGGTCAGTGCGGCCCGAAGCGCCTCCTTGGACCGGGAGCTGGCCTCACGGCTCGCTGCGTACATGGTTCTCACTCCTCCGTCGTTACCTTCCGACCCCGATACCGGCGTCCGAACGGTCGATCTCGTCGAGGAATCGCTCGATCGTCGCGGCCTGTTTGGCCTCGTCCGATACCGACTGCCCGATGATCTTCTCGGCCAGGTCCACCGCGGTGCGGCCGACCTCGGCCCGCAACTCGGTCAGGATCTGCTGGCGCTGGGCTTCCAGCTGGGTGTGCCCGGCCGCGACGATACGGTCGCTCTCGGCCTGGGCGTCGGCCTTCATCTGGGCGAGAATCTGCTGGCCCTGGGTGCGGGCGTCTTCGCGGATCTTCGCGGCTTCCAGACGGGCGTCGGCCAGCTGCTTCTGGTACTGCTGCAGCGTCTCCTGGGCTTCGGCCTGCGCGGCCTCGGCCCGATCGATGCCACCCTCGATCTTGTCGGCGCGCTCGTCCAGCACCTTCATCAGGCGTGGGACCGCGTACTTGTAGACCACGAAGGCGATAATCGCCACGCAGACCGCCGACCAGACGATGTCGTACGTCGCGGGGATGAGAGGATTCACATCCTCTCCCTCTTCCGCTGCGAGCAGAATGAACTCGTTCATCGGAATCAGAAGATGAAGCCGGCGACGAGACCGATCAGCGCCAGGGCTTCGGTGAACGCGATGCCGAGGAACATGTTGGTCCGGATGGTGCCGGAGAGCTCGGGCTGACGGGCAATGCCCTCGATCGCCTTACCGACGACGATACCGACGCCGATGCCCGGGCCGATGGCGGCCAGGCCGTAGCCGACAGCGCCGAGGCCCTTCAGCGTGGATTCGTTGGTGGCAGCTTCCTGGGCCAGGTACGAGAGGCTCATGAGTCTTCCATTCCCTTTCTGTTGCTCACCCGCCGGACGGCGTGGTGCAGCAGGTCCTTATCGGTTGTTCCGGTCGTCGGTCAGTGCTCGTCGGCGTGCTGGGCAAGGCTGATGTACACGGCGGTCAGCAACGCGAACACATAGGCCTGCAGGAAAATGACCAGCAGTTCGAACAGCGTGAATGCGAGCCCGCCCAGCAGCGAGAAGGGCGAGAACACCTTCATCCAGGCGTCCGCGTCGAAGAGGAAGAACTGGGTCGCGCTGAAGAACAGCACCAACATGATGTGACCGGCGAGCATATTGGCCATGAGACGGACGGTCAGCGTGAAGGGGCGCAGCACGAAGGTCGAGATGAACTCGATCGGAATGAGCAGGACATGCATGGCCGGCGGAACATTCGGAACGACGATGCTGCTGCGCATATAGGTGAAGAAGCCGTACTTCTTGATGCCCACGTAGTTGAACGCGATATACGCGACCACTGCCAGTACCAGCGGCATGCCGATACGCGCGTTCGACGAGATGTTCAGACCGGGGATCACACCCGAGAAGTTCAGGAACAGGACGGTGAAGAAGATCGTCGCGATCAGCGGGAAGAACTTACGGCCGCTTTCCTTGCCGAGGATCTCGTCGCAGATCTGCTCCTTGACGAAGACCAAGCCCATTTCACCGATGTTCTGCAGCCGTTTCGGCACGATCCGCGGGGCCCGGAACGCCAGGAACAGGAAGGCGATCAGGACAGCGGTCATCAACAGCCGGACCAGCATCAGCCGATCGAGTTCGAAGGGAGTCCCCTCGAACAGCACCGCCGGAGGGAAGAAGTCGGTTAGCGACGGCGCGTGAAACTCCGCGGCCAAGGTAGTGACGCTCAGCGTTCTCTCCCGTGTTCGGGCCGCGGGAAGTTTTCGCTCCCGCGGTTCGATCGGACATTGACGATCAATGTGGGTCGACTGAGGTCGGCTCGAGGTCGTCAGCAGCTGTAGCGGCGATCCGCGCTGGCGTCTGTACGTGTGTCGGCGACATCGTCGACATGCAGAACCGAACCCTTACGAGCGCGGCACGGCAGTAGCATAGCGTTAGCTGGTCGGGCCGGGTCGGCGCCCCTGGCTTAGTCGCTTGCTTACCAATACTTTACCAAGAGAACTACGACAACGTGTAGCGGGGGCGATGTAATCTACGACAAATTGTCGTAGACCCTGGTCAGCCCTGGTCGGAGTCCTCTTGCCCACCCTGCTCGGGGACAGCTACATAGGGGACTTTCTGTCGCAATACACCGTAAGTCTCGGCCCCCAGAACGATGACCAGCGCCCCCACGACGGTCAGGAACAGCGCCACCCGGTCGTAGAACTCGAAGCGTTGCAGAACAGCCACCACGACCAGCGCCACCAGCAGCTTTCCGACCCAGCTGACCAGCATGATCAGCCCGGCGGTGGAGGGCGGAAGTTTCGCGCCGAGCAGCACGACCACCGCCGTGGTCAGGATGAAGCCCCCACCGATCGCGGCGCCCAGTAGCGCACCCCAGAGTCCGGCGGCTCCGGCCAGCGCTGTCGCGATCGCCGCCGCCAGCACCGTCAAAACGACCAGACCGATCAGTCCGTAGCGCAACGCCGCGCGGAGCGGGGCATCGGCGCTGTCGGGGGTGCTGGGGCTGGCAGGACTCGTCGACACGGCCCGAACTCTACCCGGAGTCGGAAACCGAGCCCGCCGCGTCCCGGCGCGCCTGCCGCCGCCACAACCCCGGAACAGCGGTCACGACCAGCGCGAACAAGAGGCCGGCGGCCATCATCAGCACCACCACCCGGCGGTCCATCACCGAGGTACCGACCGCGCCGAACGCGAGGATCCCGACCCACAGGTAGATCACCAGCACCACCCGGCGCTGCGAATGCCCGATCTGTAGCAGCCGGTGGTGCAGATGCATCTTGTCGGGCGTGGAGAAACTGACCCCGGCCCGCACCCGGCGCACGATCGCCAGCAGCAGATCCAGCACCGGAATGAACATCACCGCGCCCACCAGCAGCAGCGGCGAGAGCAGGCCGACGATATCGCGCGGCCCGTAACCCTGCAGCGGGATCCGGCCGGACGCACTGGTCGACACCGCGGCCAGCACCAATCCGATCAGCATGGATCCCGAATCACCCATGAAGATCCGGGCCGGCGAGAAATTGTGCGGCAAGAACCCGAGGCAGGCCCCGGCCATGGCGGCGGCCAGCAACGCGGGCGGATAGCTGTCCACCGAACCCCCCTGTTCGGTGAGCAGGCCGACCGCGAAAGCGAACACCGCGAACGAAGCGATCAAGCCCAGGCCGGCGGCCAGCCCGTCCAGGCCGTCGACGAAGTTCATGGCGTTGATCAGGGTCACCGCCACCGCGACGGTGACCAGGCCGCCCTGCAATCCGTCGAGGACGACGGTGCTGTTGTTGAACGGGTCGTAGATCAGATACCAGCCCAGGCCCATCACCGCCATCACCCCGGCGGCAGTGACCTGACCGGCGAATTTGGTGAGCGCGTCCAAGCCCCACCGATCGTCCACGATCCCGACCCCGACGATGATCGTCGCCGCGACCAGCACGGCGGCGATATCGGGCCGGTAATCGAAGCCGCGGCGCAGCGCCGGCAACTGATGAGCGAACAAAACGGCCGCCACCACGCCGATGTACATACCCACCCCGCCCATGCGCGGGATCGGCTTCACGTGCACATCGCGGTCACGCGGAATGGCCACCGCGCCGAACCCGATCGCCAGCGTCCGGATCCCGCCGGTGGCCAGAAAGGTCACCACCGCCGAGATCAGCAACACCAGCAGGAGCTCGCGTAGCGGGACGACCGCACCGTAACCGGTCATCGCGCCGACCACCGCCCCGCGACCGGGGATACCGCCCGTACCCTCATAGAAACCGCTACATTCACCGGGCGACGGACCCGATCAACGACTCGGCGGTGACTCCCAGCACTTCGGCGACCGCCTCGGTCGACACCGCACCCGCGCGCAGGAGCCGCGGCTGATCAGCGGTGAGATCGACAATGGTGGACGGCTTCGCGTGCTGGGCCGGACCGCCGTCCAGGAATACACCCACCTGGGTGCCGAGCTGCTCCCGCGCCTGCGACACATTCTCGGCCGCGGGCTTACCGGAGATATTGGCACTGGACACCGCCAGCGGACCGACCTCCTGCAACAACTCCAGCGCCACCGGATGCAACGGCATCCGCAGCATCACCGTGCCACGCGCCTCACCGAGATCCCAGGACAGCGAAGGAGCCTGCTGCACAACAATACTCAGCCCCCCGGGCCAGAACGCCCGGATCAGCTCACGCGCCTGCGGTCGCACCGAGAACACCAGTCCGTCGATCGTGTTCCACGAGCCCACCAGCACCGGCACCGGCATATCCCGCCCGCGGCCCTTGGCCGCCAGCAACGACGCGACAGCAGCGGAATCGAACGCGTCGGCAGCCAGGCCGTAAACCGTATCGGTGGGCACTACGACCAACCGCCCCGATCTCAGAGCACTGGTAGCCGCGGCCAGGCCGGCGGCGCGCGAGTCGGGATCGGCGCAGTCGTAGACGGTACTCACGCGCACAATAGTATGGCCCCGCCTTCGGCGGGGCGGGGTTGAGGCCCCCTTGGTCTCGCCGTTTCGGCCTCGAGACTCGAGCCTTCGGCTCCTGCGCTTTCGAGGCCGAAACGGCGAGACGGGCCTCAACCCTTGGAGGTGTCTCGTAAAACTCGACGCATGCGGGTCGCGTCGGCATTTCGATGTCCTGATCGGATGGATGCTGACGCAAGCGCCAGGTGCGACCTCGTGGACGCCCGCGCGCGCACGCCGGCGAGCCTCGCCCCGGACAACCAAGTCCACCGCACAGGAGGTGGTGCTCGGACGGCCGCAAATGGAACCTGTCAGCTCGTGCGCACGGCCGCCACGAACCGTGGTTTTCCGGCCAGGTCCGGATGCTCGACGATCCCGGTGAACCGCCCGTCCGCCGCCAGTAGGCGCGCGAGTTCCCCGCCGTTGCTGTCGTCGTGCTCGATCGCCGCTCCCCCACCGGGCCGGAGCAGCCGGCCGATGAGCGGCACCAGGGGGCGGATCACGTCCAGACCGTCGGGACCCCCGAACAGGGCCCGGTGCGGGTCGTGGTCGGCCACCTCGGGGGACAGTTCGGCACCGTCGGGGATATAGGGCGGGTTGGCGACGACGAGATCCACGTAACCGTCGAGTTCGGTGAGCAGATGCGGGTCGGTCACATCGTCGTGGTGCAGGGTTACGGGGGTATCGCCGTCGGCGGCGCGCTGTTCGGCATTGCGGCGGGCCCAGCTCAACGCGTCGGGATCCAATTCCACCGCGTGCACATCGGCATCGGGCCGGGCGTGGGCCACCGCGAGCGCCAGGGCGCCCGAACCCGTGCACAGGTCCACCACCACCGGTGTGTGATCGTGGCGGACCGCTTCCAGGTGGGCGAGCGCCCAGGCGAAGAGCAACTCGGTCTCCGGTCGGGGCACGAAAACGCCCGAACCCACCGCGAGATCGATCTCTCCCATGAACGAGCGCCCGGTCAGATGCTGCAGCGGCACCCGCTCCGCCCGGCGGGCCACCAGCGCCCGATAGTCGGCGAGCTGCTCCGCCCCGATCAGCGGGTTCAGCAGGAGCCGGGAGCGCTCCACACCCAGCACATGGGCTGCCAGCTGCTCGGCGTCGACACGCGGGCTGGGCACTCCGGCCGCATCGAGAACTTCCGTCGCCTCGGCGAGCACAGGGCGGAGCTGAACGCGGGTCATCGTGACATTCTGGCGGGTCGGCGGGGTCGAGGAGAGGGCGGGTTCGTGAAGGTCGGCCTCGACCCCGCGGCGCCGAAGGCGCCGCAAATAAACACAGCTACTCGGCCATGCGGGCGGCGCGGTCGGCGGTGGCCAGAGCGTCCAGGAGGGCGTCCATTTCGCCGTTGAGGACAGCGTCGAGGTTGTGGGCCTTGTAGCCGATGCGGTGGTCGGCGATGCGGTTCTCCGGGAAGTTGTAGGTGCGGATGCGTTCGGAGCGGTCGACCGTGCGGATCTGCCCGGCCCGGCCCTCCGCGGCTTCCTGTTCGGCCTGTTCTTCGGCCAGGGCCTGCAGGCGGGCGGCCAGGACCTGCATGGCGCGGGCCTTGTTCTGCAACTGCGAGCGTTCGTTCTGGCAGGTGACGACGATCCCGGAGGGCAGGTGGGTGATGCGGACCGCCGAGTCGGTGGTGTTGACGCCCTGGCCGCCCTTGCCGGAGGAGCGGTAGACGTCGATGCGCAGATCGCTTTCGTCGATCTGCACTTCTTCGACTTCGTCGGGCTCGGGGTAGATGAGGACGCCGGCGGCCGAGGTGTGGACACGGCCCTGCGATTCGGTGACCGGCACCCGCTGCACCCGGTGCACGCCGCCTTCGAACTTGAAACGCGACCACACACCGTCGCGGGCGGCATCGCGGCTCTTGATGGACAGTGTCGCTTCTTTGTAGCCGCCGAGGTCGGAGACTGCGGCGTCGAGGATCTCGACTTTCCAACCGCGGCGTTCGGCGTAGCGGACGTACATGCGGGCCAGGTCGGCGGCGAACAACGCCGACTCTTCGCCGCCTTCGCCGGATTTCACCTCCAGCACCACATCGTCACCGTCGTGCGGGTCGCGGGGGGCGAGGAGATCGGCGAGTTGTTTCTCGAGTTCTTCGAGTTGTTCCTCGAGTCCCGGTACCTCGGTGGCGAACGCCGGATCGTCGGCGGCCAGTTCCCGGGCGGCTTCCAGATCGTCACGGGTGGCGGCGAGCTTCCGGTAGGTGGTCATCACCGGGGCCAGCTCGGCGAACCTCTTCCCGACTCGCCGCGCGGCGTCCGGGTCGTTGTGCAGGGACGGGTCGGCCAGCTGGGTTTCCAGTCCGGCGTATTCGGCCAGCACATCGTCGATCGCGGACGGCGCGGTTTTCTCGGCCATGAACGTGGCTCCTACTCGGAAGGCGACGCGGGAAGGGTGGGTACAAAAACGCCAACGCCCGGCCTGCGACTGCAGGACCGGGCGTTGGCGGGAAAGCTAGTTGGCGTCGGCCTTCTTGGCACGCTTGCCGTAGCGGGCCTCGAAGCGGGCCACGCGGCCACCGGTGTCCAGGATCTTCTGCTTGCCGGTGTAGAACGGGTGGCACTGCGAGCAGACCTCGACGGTGATGTGTCCCGATTCCTTGGTGGAGCGGGTCTGGAAGGTATTACCGCAACCGCAGACCACCGTGGTGTCGACGTAGGTCGGGTGAATTCCTGCCTTCATGGGTGTCCTCTCGATATTGGTCGCCGGGTCGCTCGGGCATCTACCTCGAACGTGAACCGGAACCGACTTCAGGCGGGATTGTCTGCGCGATTCGCAGACGCACGGCGGTCCAGTATGCCAGAACCACCGATGCCTGCTGCAACGCCCCCACCCCGGGGTTTGTTCCGCGCACCCCCGTTGCTCACGTACCGAGCCTTGCCCGGATTCGGTTGGCAAGAGGTCGCCGGAACGTCGATGGACCAGCAGTACGCCGAACCGGCCGTCGCTCGCACACTCCACTCGGCGATCGGGACGTCCGGCACCTGAACGCAGCGTCGCCCACCAGCAGGCGGCCCGGCCTCATTCGATTGCCGCACGGGCCGGAGCAGCCATGCCAGGGACGGACGGCCGCCGCGCGCCCACCCCGGAAACGACCTGCGGGTCGACCTTCGGAGAAGGCCGACCCGC
>NZ_BDCU01000060.1 GCF_001618425.1 Nocardia fusca NBRC 14340 | reverse complement strand
CAAATAAACACAGCTACTCGTCGAGCGCACCCGGTGCGGTCTTGGAGACCTGCATCAGGAACTCGAGGTTGTTCTTGCTCTTGCGCAGGCGGTCGATCAGCAGGTCGATCGCCTGGTGGGAGTCCAGACCGGACAGGACGCGACGCAGCTTGTGCAGGACCGCGGCCTCGTCCGGGTTGAGCAGCAGCTCGTCCTTTCGGGTGCCGGACGGGTTGACGTCCACCGCGGGGAACACGCGCCGTTCGGCGATCTTGCGGTCGAGTTTGAGCTCGGCGTTACCGGTGCCCTTGAACTCCTCGAAGATCACCGTGTCACCGGTCGAACCGGTTTCCACCATGGCGGTGGCGATGATGGTGAGCGACCCGCCGTTCTCGATATTGCGCGCCGCGCCGAGGAACCGCTTGGGCGGGTACAGCGCGGTGGAGTCGACACCACCGGACAGGATGCGTCCAGAGGCCGGCGAGGAGTTGTTGTACGCGCGGCCCAGACGGGTGATCGAGTCGAGCAGCACCACGACATCCTTGCCCATCTCGACCAGGCGCTTGGCCCGCTCGATGGCCAGTTCGGCGACCGAGGTGTGGTCGGACGGCGGCCGGTCGAAGGTGGAGGCGATGACCTCACCCTTCACCGAACGCTGCATATCGGTGACTTCTTCGGGACGTTCGTCGACCAGCACCACCATGAGGTAGCACTCGGGGTTGTTGATCGCGATCGCGTTGGCGATGTCCTGCATGATCGTGGTCTTGCCGGCCTTCGGCGGGGACACGATCAGCGCACGCTGGCCCTTACCGATCGGCATGATCAGGTCGATCACCCGGGTGGTCAGCTTGTTCTGCTGGGTTTCCAGGCGCAGCCGCTGGTTCGGGTACAGCGGGGTCAGCTTGTTGAAATCGGGCCGGCGCTTGGCCGAATCGATTTCGGCGCCGTTGACGGTGTCCAGCCGCACCAGCGGATCGAACTTCTGCCGCTGGTTGCTCTGTTCGCCGTCGCGCGGCGCGCGGACCGCACCGGTGATCGCGTCACCGCGACGCAGGCCGTTCTTACGGACCAGATTCATCGAGACGTAGACGTCGTTCGGCCCGGCCAGGTAGCCCGACGTGCGCACGAACGCGTAGTTGTCCAGCACGTCGAGGATGCCCGCGACCGGCTGGAGCACATCGTCTTCGCGGATCTCGGGCTCGCGCGATTCAGCGCCGCCCCCTTCGCGGTCGCGGCCCCGGCGACGCTCGCGGAACCGGCGGCCACGGCGGCCACGGCCGCCTTCCTCGTCGTCGCCACCGCGATCGCCGCCGCCCCGGTTACCGGAGCCACGCTGATCGCCGCCCTGGCCCTGCTGGCCCTGGTTGCGGTCGCGACGGCGTTCGCCCTGCTCGCCGTCCTTGCTGTCCTGCTTGGCGCCGTCGTTCTTCGCGCCGTCCTGCTGCTTGGCGTCCTCGCCGGCGGGCTCACCGTTCTTGGGCTGCTGGTCGCGACCACGACGTTGGCGGCCGCGGCCGCGCTGGCCGGAATCGCGGCCCGAATCCTCGGCACCCTCGGCCGGCTTGTTGTCGGCTCTGCCGTCGGTCTTGCCGCCGGCTTGGGTGTCCGCGGCAGTGCCTGCGGTGCCGTTGGCGGTCGCCGAGCCGTTGGTGGCGGCCTGGCCGGGCTTGCCCTTGTCCGCGGAGTCCGTGTTCGCCGCGGTATCGGCGGCGGGCGCTTCGACCGCGGGAGCCGACGCGGCGGCGGGCGCGGCCTCGACGGCAGGCGCCGCGGTCCCGGCCTCGGCAGGCTGGTCTGCGGTTTTACGTTCTTTGGCAGCCTTCGCGCGGGTGCTGCGCTCCGCGGCGGCGGGTCTGCCGGCCTGGTTTTCCTTGATGGCGGCGATGAGATCACCCTTGCGCATACCGGAGGTGCCTCGAATTCCGAGTTCCCCTGCCAGTGCGCGCAACTGCGGCAACAACATTCCAGTCAGCCCCGATCCGATGTCGGTGTTCTCGCTCATCTTCGAAGAAATCTGTCCGGAGTCACTTTCGCGGTTGCCCGAGGGTTCGGAGTCGGATTCCACCCCGGGTGTCGCGAGCAGGTCCGTATCTGTCACGGAGATCCTTTCCTTCCCTCGATGGCCGTGTGCTGTGTCGAGGGTTCGTTCCGTAGCCCGATCTCGCTGCCGGACTCGGATTTGTAGCCGTATCGCCTGCCCCTCCGGGACCGGGTGCTTCACCACCGCTGGAAAAGGTGGAAGAGATCATTCCAGTTGAGCGGCTGCGCGGCACCCCCATGGCATGAGGGCTCGAGCCTGGAGCCTGCTGGAGCGATTGCCCTGATGAAGCACCGGCGTCTGATGCGCGCGATGTACGGACCTGCCCAGGATAGCGGGCAAGTACGAAGGTCGGCAAGGCGGACGCGCCCGTCAGCCGATCTGCACGCCTTCCGCGATGCCCGGCTCGAAGATCCGGAGCCCGTCCGCAGCGGCCGGCAACCGTAATTCTTCGGGAAACGCGCTGGTCATGAGGGCGAGCACGGTGGGACCCGCACCGGAGACCGTGGCCGCGATGCCGGCATCACGCAGCCGCTGGATCCACGCGGTGGTCAGCGGCAGCGCGGGGGCGCGCTGAGTCTGGTGCAACCGGTCCGCGGTGGCCGGGAGCAGCAGGTCCGGACGCTGGGTCAGCGCGACGACCGCCAGCGCGGCCCGGCTCGCGTTGAACGCCGCGTCCCGGTGCGGTACCAGTTCGGGCAGCAGCCCGCGGGTCTGCGCGGTGGAGGACCGCTCGTCGGGCACCAGGACGACCGGATGCACCGTGGGATGCGCATCGAGGCGAACCGCCCGGTAGAGGCGTTGCGGGGCGCCGATATCGGTATCCGGGCCGGGGCCGGTCTCGGTCCAGGACACGACGATTCCACCGAGCACACTGGCGGCGGCGTTATCGGGGTGGCCTTCGAATTCCGAGGCGAGCTGCACCAATTGATCGGTGTCCACCGCCAGGGACGGATCGAATTGCGCGGCCAGCGCGCGCCCGGCGGCCAACCCGCCGACCACGGCCGAGGCGGATGAACCCAGTCCGCGGGAATGCGGAATCGCGTTCCGGCACAGCACGTCCAGGCCGTCGGCCCAGATACCGGCCGATTCCAGCCCGCGTTCGATCGCTCGCACCACCAGATGCTGTGGCCCCCAGGCCACCTCGTCGGCGCCTTCGCCCTCCATCCGGATGTTCAGGCCGGAATCGGTGCTGCGCACCTCGATCTCGTCGTAGATCCCCAGGGCCATACCCAGCGAATCGAAACCGGGCCCCAGATTCGCGGTGGAGGCCGGCACCCGGACCGAGACGGTGATACCGGCCGGCAGGGTCGGCGCCACGAGCCGGCTTTCGCGCGTATCCACCCTCAGGCCAGTTCGAGTCGTGCGGCCACGGCGACCGGATCGACCTGGATGGCCTGCACCTCGGGCATGCCGAGCAGGGCGGTATCGGGGTCCTTGAGACCGTTTCCGGTGACCGTGCAGACCACTGTCTGTCCGGGCTCCAGCCAGCCCTCGGCATGGGCGGCCAGCACACCGGCGACACTCGCCGCCGACGCGGGCTCCACGAAAACGCCCTCTTCGGCCGCGACCAGGCGGTACGCGTGCAGGATCTCCTCGTCGGTGGCCGCGCGGAACGCGCCGCCGGATTCCTCCTTCGCCGCCACGGCGCCGTTCCAGGAGGCGGGGGCGCCGATCCGGATAGCAGTGGCGATGGTTTCCGGGTGGCTGACCGGGGCGCCGTTGACCAGCGGGGCCGCCCCGGCGGCCTGGACGCCCAGCATGCGGGGGAGCGTTTCGGTCACGCCGTCGGCCCGGTATTCGCGGTAGCCCCGCCAGTAGGCGGTGATGTTTCCGGCGTTGCCCACCGGCAGCGCATGCACATCGGGGGCCCGGCCGAGCACATCGCAGATCTCGAAGGAGGCGGTCTTCTGCCCCTCGATCCGGGCCGGGTTCACCGAGTTCACCAGGCCGATGGACGGAAAGTCCGAGGTGACCTTACGGGCCAGTTCCAGGCAGTCGTCGAAATTGCCCTCGACCTGGATGACCTTCGCGCCGAGCATCACGGCCTGGGCCAGTTTGCCCATGGCGATCTTGCCCTGCGGGATGAGCACCGCGCAGGTCATCCCCGCGCGGGTGGCGTAGGCGGCGGCCGAGGCGGAGGTGTTACCGGTGGAGGCACATAAGACCGCCTGCTGACCGCGGTACTTGGCATCGGTCATGGCCATGGTCATACCGCGGTCCTTGAACGAACCCGTCGGGTTGGCACCCTCGACCTTCAGGTACACCTCGCAGCCGGTGAGCTGCGACAGATGCGGCGCGGGCACCAGCGGGGTCCCGCCCTCGAAAAGTGTGACCGGTTCCCAGTCGGCCGCGCCCGCGAGCCGGTCGCGGTAGGCAGCGATGAGCCCGGGCCAGCGGGAGTGCACTCCGGCCTGCGGGGCGACTCCGGCGGCCGGCCCACCCGTCGCGGCGCCCCGCACCGAATCGCTGCGCGATGCTGTTGTCATTCCTCGGTGCCTTCCAATCTCAGAACGCTGGTGACAGATGTGACGGATTCCATACCCGACAGCGCGGCGACGGTCTCCGAGAGCGCCGCCTCGGTCGCGAGATGGGTCACGACCACCAGGCGCGCCTTGTCGTCGTGACCCTCCTGCCGGACGGTCGAGATGCTCACTCCGTGGTGGGAGAATTCGCCCGCCACCCTCGCCAGTACGCCGGGACGGTCTTCGACCTTCAGATTCACGTGATAGCGCGTCGGGGTGTCGCCGATCGGCGCGATCGGAAGCTCAGCATAGACCGATTCGCCCGGCGCCCGGCCACCGAAGAATTTATTCCGGGCGGCCATGACCAGGTCGCCCAGTACGGCCGAGGCGGTCGGCGCCCCGCCGGCGCCCTGCCCGTAGAACATGAGCCGACCGGCGTTCTCGGCCTCCACGACCACCGCGTTGAACGCTCCGGTCACCGCGGCCAGCGGATGTTTGCGCGGGATAAGCGCCGGATAGACGCGCACCGACACCCGGTCCTTGCCGCCTTCGGCCGGGGTGGGTTCGCCCGCGCCCGCCGGTACCCGCTCGCAGATCGCCAGCAGTTTGACGGTGCAGTCCAGGGCGGACGCGGTCTCCAGGTCCTCGGCGGTGATCGCGGCTATGCCCTGGCGGTAGACGTCGGCGGCCGTCACGCGGGTGTGGAAGGCCAGCGAGGCCAGGATCGCGGCCTTCGCGGCGGCGTCGTAGCCCTCGACGTCGGCGGTCGGATCGGCTTCGGCGTAACCGAGACGGGTCGCTTCGGCGAGGGTGTCGCCATAGTCGGCACCCGTCTCGTCCATGGCCGAGAGGATGAAGTTGGTGGTGCCGTTGACGATGCCGACCACCCGGTTCACCCGGTCGCCCGACAGCGACTGGATGAGCGGCCGCACCACCGGGATGGCACCGGCCACCGCGGCCTCGAAGTACAGGTCGGCGCGGCTGCGTTCCGCGGCGGCGGCCAGTTCACCGGTGTAATCGGCCAGCAGCGCCTTGTTGGCGGTGACCACGGACTTCCCGGCGTTGAGCGCGGCCAGGATGAGTTTACGGGCCGGATCGATACCGCCGATGACCTCGACGACCAGATCCACATCGGGCCGGGCCACCAGGGCCTCGGCATCCGTGGTCAGCAGTTCGGCGGGTAGTCCGCGGTCGCGGTCGAGGCTGCGCACCGCGACTCCGCGCAGGGTCAGCGGCGCGCCGACCCGCGACTGCAGATCGTCGGCGTGATCCCGCAGGATCCGCACGACCTCGCGGCCCACATTGCCCATCCCCAGTACCGCGATGCCGATCGGGCGGTCCGGCCCCCATCGACCAGGTACCACCTCGGCCCCCTCTGGCATGCTCGCCCCTTTCGTCGCGTCCATTCAGACCTCCAGGCCGAGCAGGTCCTCGACCGTTTCCCGGCGCAGGATCAGCCGGGCCGCGCCGTCGCTCACGGCGACGACTGCGGGACGGGTCAGCATGTTGTACCGGCTCGACATGGAATAGCAGTAGGCACCGGTGCCGGCGACCGCGATGAGGTCCCCCGGACCCGCATCGGCCGGCATCCAGGTGTCACGGATGATGATATCGCCGCTCTCGCAGTGTTTTCCGACAACGCGGGCGACCACCGGCGGCGCCTCGGAACCGCGGGACACCAGCTGGCAGTGGTAGTCGGCCTGGTAGAGCGCGGGCCGGATATTGTCGCTCATCCCGCCGTCCACGCTCACGTAGCGGCGGCGCAGGCCACCGTCGAGCGAGACGTCCTTGACGGTGCCCACTTCGTACACGGTCACGGTGCCGGGGCCGGCGATGGCGCGGCCCGGTTCCACCGCGATACGCGGAACGGGCAGCCCGGCGCGTTCGGCCTCCTGGGCGACCAGTGCGCGGAGTTTCTCGGCGAACGGGTCCAGCGGCGGCGGATCGTCGGAGGGCAGATAGGAAATACCCAGACCGCCGCCCAGATCGAGCAGCGAGATCTGCGCGGTGCGCTCGACACCGAATTTGTCGACCGCTTCGCGCAGCAGGCCCAGCATCCGATGCGCGGCGATTTCGAAACCGTCGATTTCGAAGATCTGCGATCCGATATGGCTGTGCAGCCCGACCAGCCGCAGATTATCGGCCTCGAATACCCGGGCCAGCGCTTCCATGGCGTCGCCGCCGGAAATGGAGAAACCGAATTTCTGGTCCTCGTGCGCGGTGGAGATGTATTCGTGGGTGTGCGCCTCGACGCCGACGGTGACCCGGACCAGGACGTCCTGGACGACCCCGGCGGCACCGGCGACGGCTTCCAGCCGCTCGATCTCGATCAGCGAGTCGACCACCACGTGGCCGACTCCGGCCGCCACCGCGGCCTCCAGTTCGGCCACCGATTTGTTGTTGCCGTGCAGGGCGATCCGCTCGGCCGGAAAGCCCGCGTGCAGCGCGACGGCGAGCTCACCTCCGGAGCACACATCCAGCGAAAGCCCTTCGTCGCGGATCCAGCGGGCGATCTCGCCACACAGAAAAGCCTTGGACGCGTAGTGGACTCGCGAATCGGACCCGAACGCGCGCACCATATCGCGGCAGCGGGACCGGAAATCGTCCTCGTCCACCACGAACAGCGGTGTCCCGAACTTCGCGGCGAGTTCGGTGACCGGCACCCCCGCCAGCCGGACCACATCGTCGGCGCCGCGGGTGGCGTTGCGCGGCCACACCTGCGCGGGCAGGTCGATCAGCTGCCGCGGATCGGCCGGGCGTTCCGGCAGGCTCGGGGCGTGCGGTATCTCGGCGTGCCGGGGCCCGGCGGGATGGACACTCATCGGTCTTCCTTCCTCGTCCACTGCCGGAACAGTCGGTCGATGCGTTTGCGGAGCGCGGTCACATCCGCTCCGGGGCGGTGACGCCGAGCAGGGCCAGGCCGTTGGCCAGCACCTGGCGGGTGGCGTTCACCAGCACCAGGCGGGCGGCGTTGACCGGCGATACGGGTTCGTCGCCCAGCGGCAGTACCCGCAGGGCCTTGTTGGTCTGGAACGGGTGGTAGGCGCCGGCCAGTTCCTCCAGGTACCGCGCGATGCGGTGCGGTTCCCGCAGGGTCGCCGCGCTCGCCACCACCCGGGGGAATTCACCGATGGTGCGGATGAGCGCGCCCTCGAACTCCGAATCCAGCAGGGCGAAATCCGGTGTCACCGTGTCATATTCGAATTCGGCGGCATTGCGCGCGATGGACGCGGCACGGGCGTGCGCGTACTGCACGTAGTACACCGGGTTCACACTGTCCTGTTTGGCCCACAGGTCCAGGTCGATATCGATGCTCGAGTTCACCGAGCTGCGCACCAGCGAGTAGCGGGCGGCGTCGACGCCGATGGCCTCCACCAGATCATCGAGCGTGACCACGGTGCCCGCGCGTTTACTCATCCGCACCGCCACACCGTCGCGCAGCAGGTTCACCATCTGGCCGATGAGCACCTCGACGCTGTCGGGGTCGTCACCGAACGCGGCGGCCGCGGCCTTCAACCGGCCGATATAGCCGTGATGGTCCGCGCCGAGCATATAGATGCACAGGTCGAAACCGCGCGACCGCTTGTCCTGCAGATAGGCGATATCGCCGGCGATATAGGCGGCGTTCCCGTCGCTCTTGATGACCACCCGGTCCTGATCGTCACCGTATTCGGAGCTGGCGATCCACCAGGCGCCGTCCTTCGAATACAGGTCACCGGAATTCTTCAGCGCGTCCACCGCACGTTCGACCGCGCCCGAGGCGAACAGCGAACTCTCGTTGAAATACACATCGAAATCCGTGCCGAATTCGTGCAGCGTTTTCTTGATGTGCGCGAACATCAGTTCCACGCCCTCGGCGCGGAACAACTCCAGCCGCTTTTCCGGTTCGAGTCCGGCCGCGCCGGGATGAGCGGTGACGATCCGGTCGGAGATCTCGCCGATATAGGCGCCCGCGTACCCGTTCTCCGGGGTCGGCGCGCCGGTGGCGGCGGCGACCAGCGATTCGGCGAACCGGGTGATCTGGGCGCCGTGATCGTTGAAGTAGTACTCGCGGGTGACCTCGGCACCCTGCGCGGCCAGGATCCGGCCCAGCGCGTCGCCCACCGCCGCCCAGCGGGTCCCGCCCAGGTGCACCGGGCCGGTCGGGTTGGCGGAGACGAATTCCAGATTGATCCTGGTACCGGCGAGCGTATCGGCGGTGCCGTAGGCGGCCCCGGCCGCATGCACCTGCTCGAGCACCGCACCCTGCGCGGACGCGGCGACCCGGATGTTGAGGAAGCCGGGCCCGGCGACCTCCGCGGCGGCGACGGCCTCGGTATCGCTCAGCGCCTCGGCGAGCCAGCCGGCCAGATCCCGCGGGTTGGTCCCGGCCTTCTTCGCGACCTTCATCGCTACATTGGTGCTGTAGTCACCGTGCTCCGGATTCCGGGGACGCTCCACATCGACCGTGTCGGGCAGCACCGCGGCATCCAGTCCACGTTCGGCGAGGACCTTCGCCGCGGTGGCGTGAAGGAGATCTGCAAGGTCGGCTGGAGTCACGAGTCTCTATCCTATGGTCCGAGTGGGTGCGCGCCGCGAGTGGGCACCGCAGCTCGGCACTGTTCATCGACGTGGAAAGAACTGGGACCGGTATGCCGAACAGGACGAGCGCCAAATCGGCGAAGGCCGTGAAGGCGGCGGGCAAAGTCGCGGGTGCGCGCGCGAGCAACAGCAAGAACAAGGGCAAACCGCCGATCACGCAGCGAATCCCCTGGCTCACCATCGGCGCGGTCGTGGTGCTCGCGGGACTGGTCGCGGCGCTGGCGGTGAACCTGGTGCCCAAGTACCAGGAGAAGGCCGCCCTGGAGAAGTTCACCCCCTCCGAGCAGCAAAAGGATCCCTCCGACCAGATCGAGGGCGTGGTGAAGAAGGAGTACCCGGCCGGTCTGCACGTCGACGCGACCCAGCGGGTGGCCTACGACCAGACCCCGCCGTTCGGCGGCCCGCACGACTCCTCCTGGGCCAACTGCATGGGCACCGTCTACGACAAGGCGCTGCGCGACGAGAACGCGGTGCATTCGCTCGAGCACGGCGCGGTGTGGATCACCTACAACCCGGACAAGGTCGACCAGGCCGGGATCGACACGCTGAAGAAGAAGGTCGAGGGTGAGCAGTACATGCTCATGTCGCCGCACCCCGGCCAGGAAGCGCCCGTCTCGCTGCAGTCCTGGGGACATCAGCTCACCGTGAACAGCGCCGACGACGAGCGGATCGGGCAGTTCATCACCGCGCTGCGGCTGAACAACTTCGCCTACCCCGAGGTCGGCGCGGACTGTGCGACGGTCGCCTTCGACACCCAGAACCCGCCGCCCTACGACCCGAGCGAACCGGGCCCCGACGCCGTGCCGATGGACGGCGCCGGCCTGCAGCCCGACCAGAGCGAACTCGGCGGTATGGGAGTACCCGGCGGAGGTCTGCCGGGCGGGCTGCCCGGCGGCATCCCCGCGATCCCGGGGATGCCCGGCACCCTGCCGGACCAGCAGGCGCCCGGCGCTGTGCCCGGACAGCAGGCGCCCGGGGCCGGACAGTAATGCCGGAAACGGGAACTCCCGATACCGGGCACCGGCCCGAGTCCGGGTTGCGCGCGCAGCTACGCGGCCAGCGCATCCCGCTGCTGATCATCGCCGCGATCGCGCTGCTCGTGATCGGGTTCGGCGCGGGTGTGCTGTTCGCGCCGGACCGGTCCGGCGGGCCCGAGCCGGGTCCGGTCGATATCGGATTCGCGCAGGATATGTCGGCCCACCACACCCAGGCGGTGGAGATGTCGGGGATCGCGCTGCTGGGCTCGGCCGATCCGGCGGTGCAGCGCCTCGCCTACGACATCCTGACCACCCAGCAGAGCCAGATCGGACGGATGCAGGGCTGGTTGCAGATGTGGGGCGCCCCCGCGCGCGGCACGGACGGCTACATGGGCTGGATGCACGACACCGGCCACGGTGACGACCAGCACAGCGGCGGTCACGACCACGGCTCCGGGGCCCTGGCCGCGATGCCGGGTATGGCGAGCACCGGGGACATCCAGCGGCTGCGCGACGCGCGCGGCACCGATCTGGATGTGCTGTTCCTGCAACTCATGCTGCGCCACCACCAGGGCGGGGTTCCGATGCTCGAGTACGGTGCCGAACACGCCGCAACCGGCGAAATCGGCATCCTGGCCGGGCAGATGCTCGCCGCGCAGCAGGGTGAGGCCCAGCTCATCACCGATATGCTCGCCGCTCGCGGCAGCCGGCCACTGCCCCTGAACTGAACCGCCACCTCGCGTTTTGGCCGCATCGGCGATGATGCGATACGCTGTGGTCCGCCCGATCGACCGGCTCCCGGTCGCACCGGGTGGATCCCCGCCCTCGTAGCTCAGGGGATAGAGCGTCTGCCTCCGGAGCAGAAGGCCGCAGGTTCGATTCCTGCCGAGGGCACGCACGAGGAAGGCCCCCGACCAGCTGGGTTCTGGTCGGGGGCCTTTCTCGTTCTCGGCCACGAACGCCCGAATGTCACGCGTCGGCACGGCTTCGCCCGAAGTCTTCGCTGCCTCTCGGCGCACCGTTCCACCTACGCGTGCGGACCCGGGCGGTGGCGCCGATCTACTCCTGCCACACCGCTGTGTGGCGGGATACGGTGCGGGCCGCCCACCGGCGAGATCGCCGGCGGGCGGCCCGCTGTCCGCTCCTCCGTCACAGGCCGGGGCCGATGCCGGGCATCATTCCCAACATCATCCCGAACATCCTTTGAACCATTTCCATGGCGGCGCCCAGATAAGGTTCGAACGAACCCATCGTTCCCATCTCCTTCACGGCGATTTTCTACTGGCCCCCGACTCATTCGCCGCTTACCGCATCCCCGCGGCCGGAAACAAGCAAACGGCGGCGACTTCCATCCACTTTCGAAATGGCCTACCGATGGTCTGTGCCTCGCCTGGCGGTACCGACCCGGCACGCACCGCCGACCTATCCGCCCGAGCCCGGCCCGGCGCCGGCGCGGGGCCCATCGGGCGGCGGCTAGTTGTTCGCGCGCTGGATCGAGCGCTGGACGAGTCCCCGGATACCGGGGAGTTGGATGGCGCGCAGCATGAGATCCCCCGCCCAGACATGCGCACGAGTGGGTGGGGCGAATCGGCTGATCCCCTTACGAGCGAGGGCTTGTCGCTTGCGGACCTCCGGGCGCAACGATTGCTCCCAGGCCTCGAGTGCGGTGGTGAGGTCGTCGCCGTGGGCCGCGAGGGCGGTACCGAGCCGGTCGGCGCCGTCGAGGGCCAGGGCCGCGCCGTAGCCGGCGAAGACCGTGACGCACCAGGCGGCATCGCCCAGGAGTACGACCCGGCCGCTACTCCACCGGTCGATGACGATCTGGCCGACCGAGTCGAAGTAGGCGTCGGCCGGGTCCGCGGCGAGCTGCTCGAGCGCTTCGGCCACCCCGCGACCCAGATCACCGAACGCCGCGGTGAGCGCCGGTGCGGCGCCGCGGGCGAGCTCGGCCGCCGGGTCGGCGCTGCGGTAGGTGAAGAACGCCGAGGACCGGTCCGGGCCCAGGTTCATCACCGCGGCGGTACGCCGGGGCCCGAGGAAGGTCGTGCCGACACCTTCGGCAACATGCTCGGGCACGGTGTCGAGCGGAAAGGCCCCCACCATGTGGTTCAGCTCGACCAGATAGTCGGATTCGGGGCCGAAGACGAGTTCCCGGATCCGGGAGTGCACACCGTCGGCGCCGATGAGCAGGTCGGCCCGCAGATGGGTGCCGTCGCTCAGGATGGCCTCGACGGCACCGGGTTCCTGGGTCACCGCCCGCACGGTGGTGCCGAATCGGATATCGATGTGTTCGGCCACCGCTTCGTACAGCGCCGATTCCAGGTCGCCACGGAAGAGACTCAGCGCCCGGTCTCCCACCGCGGCCTGCGCGACGGCGGGGGGAACGGTGAACTTCTCCCGCCCGTCGGCGTGGACGAGCACCGAGGTGAAGAACCCGATATCGCGCGGAGCGAGCGCGGGCACGAGACCGAGCCGCTCGGCGGCGTCGTATCCGGGCCCGTGCAGGTTCAGCAAGTAGCCGCTGCTCCGCCGTGCCGGGGCGCGTTCGAGCACGACGACGTCCCAGCCCTCCCGGTGCATCCGCAGGGCCGCCGCCAGCCCGGCGATACCGGCGCCCACGATCACCACCCGTCTCGCCCCGCATCCGCCGGGGTGCCGCACGGCGTTCTCGACATCGACCATTACCGCTCCTCGGAATTCGCTGCTGCGCCCATGCCGTCAACTAATAGTTGACGAACTCCACGCCGTCAACCTAAGGTTGACGAAGGCGCTACCGAGCGTCGGCGGCATCGGAGCTGCGGCACCTCGATACCGACCCCGGGAAGATCGAGCGGCCCGAGCGGGGCGGATCAGTCCAACGCGTTCGCGAGGCGGGCGTGCAGATCGAGCAGTTCCGGGATCTGGCCGGCCGGGCGGCGTCCCATCCCGCATTCGGTGGCGATCCCGAACTCGGGCAGGAACTCGGCCGCGGCCTTGATGCGGCGGCGAGCACCGTCGAAACCGTCGGAGGCATGCACCAGACCCAGGAAGACGGTGGTCTCCGGTTCTGTCGCCAGGCCCGCGAGCGGGGAGAAATACGCAGCGTCCGAGCGCTCCTTCGGGACGGGCAGGTGGATCCAGTTCAGCGGACGCTTCAGCGCGGTGGCCACACCGGAGGCCACATCGACCAGTTTCGAGGTATCGGCGGGTTCGACGAAATGCCGATGACCGAAATCGCCGTAACAGAGGTGATAGCCCAGCTCGACCCCGCCGGGGACCGCATCGCCGAGACGGGTGAGCCGCTCGATCACGCCGCCCAGCCGGGCGGGATAGTCGTCGCCGAACCAACACGGGAAGACGCCTTCGAACAGCGCGAATTCGACGGGCGCGTCCCACTGGATCGCCAGATCCTCATGGGGAATCGCCGAGGTGATCTGATCCAATTCGGCCAGGATCGCTGCCTCGTAACGGATCTCCAGTTCCGCCTGGGGGCCCGCGACGAACGCGCCGATCACCGAGATCGGGGTCGGCAGGCTCACCTGGAACCGGATGCCGGGCCGGAGCACACCCTGCGCGCGGAGCTGTTCGAACACCCGCCATGACGCCCGGGCGGCCTGTGCATACCCGAGCGTGCCGAAATCGATTGCCGACGCATCGATTCCGGGCGCCGGCTGCACCCGCTCGCTCGGTCCGTATTCCGGGCTCGGCGGCGGCACGGTGACAAGATTGGGGTGCGCCTGCAGTCTGGGCAGCTGCCACACCACGAAGTTGTCGCGCTCTCCGGTCTCACCGTCGGGGACTCGGGCGATATGCCCACCCAGCCGGGTGGCCACCTGCGCGAAGACCGCCGCGGCGTCGGAGAGCGGCACACTGCCGCACAGATGGACACCACGACCGGACATAGAACATACCTCCACACATTTGTCGGTTACCGCCGAAAGGAGTGTAGGAGCGCCGGCGCGGTTGCGCGCGCGGAACACTCGGCCCGGGCGACCCGCCGAACCGGACTTCGACGCGGGAGGTGTCGTAATGTTCGGAAAAATCCCCCGGGAACGGAGAATGATTTGACTCAACCACCGGCAGGCCCACCCCCGACCGGACCGCAGCCGCCCGACGGCAACCGGCCCCCACGGAAGCGGCGCACCGGCCTCATCGTGGGCGCGGTGGCGGCCGTGGTCGTGGTCGTCGCCGCCATCGCCGCCGTGGTGGTGCTGACCATGCAGGGACGCACCCCGCTGTCCTCCGACGACCAGCAGATCGAGGCCTCGCTGCGCGAGTTCTACGGCACGCTCAGCGACGACGGTTTCGCAGCCGCCACCCGGCTGGCCTGCAAGGCCGACCGGGACGAATTCGATGCCATGTCGGACGCGGAGAAATCCGAGGCCGAGAAGCTCGGATTCACCGTCGCCATCGACTCCGTCGACAATATCGTCGTGACCGGAGACCGGGCGAAAGCCGAGATCAAGGGCAAGTTCAGCCTGTCGGCGCCGGGCGGGGGCGAGGACGAGGAGATGGACGACAGCTCCGAAGAGAACCTCGTGAAAGAGGACGGCGAATGGCGGGTCTGCTCCTCCTCCGACAGCGACCCGAAATGATCGACGGCGGGTGCCGATGAGCTGCTGCGGACCCTCGCGCCGCACCGTGCTGGGCGCACTCGGCCTCGCGGCGCTGCTGCCCGCCGCCGGATTCTCCGGTACGGGCCGGGCGACGGCGGCGCCCGGCCCGGCGCGGGCGACCGAGCTGGAAGTCGTCACGGTCACCGATACCGCCGCCGTGCTCACCTGGACCAGCCGTGACCCCGGCAGCGCGCTCCCGGTGCCCACCGACGGCGAGCTACTGCTCGGCCCGGCGGACAGTGCCCGCCCGCTCCGGCCGGTCTGGGCTTCCGAGAGCCCCACCCCGTTCCACTACGCGCAGATCGACGGTCTGGAGCCGGGCCGCGCCTACCGGTTCGAGGCGCGATCGGCCGGAATACGGGCGACGCCCGCGCTCTCGGTCGCGACCGGCGCGCCCGGCACCCCGGAGACCACCGCGACGTTCACCACCCTGGTGCCGCCGCCGGGAAGGCTGTTGCGCACCCTGGCACTCGCCAACGACGCCCACTACGGGGAGACCGTGAGCGGTCTGGTGGCGGGCGGGCTGCCGCCCGGGATACGCCAGGAACCGGGTCTGCCGCCCTATCCGGAGGTCATGTTCGACGCCGTTCTCGGCGATCTGCGCCGCCCCGATCGCGGCGCGGAACTACTGCTGCTGGCCGGTGACCTGACCGCCGAGGCCACACCCGCGCAGGTGCGCGCGGTGCGTGCCCGGCTCGACGGCTGGGGCATCGACGGTCAGGATTACCTCGCCGTCCGCGGGAACCACGACCGCCCGCACACGGGCGCGGAATACGCGGACTGCCCGGCGGTTCCCGGTGCCACGGACCACCGTGATTGCTGGAGCGAGGTTTTCGGGACCCGGCAACAGGTGGTCGAACACGAACTCGGCGGTCTGCGCATCCTCGGCCTGGACACCAGCGCACTGGACGGCGCGGGCGGGGTTCTCGACACCGCGCAGTTCGACCGGGTCGCCGAACTGCTGCGCGCCGAACCCGACCGCCCCACTGTGGTTTTCGGTCATCATCCGATCACCGTGGAGGCCGGGCTCACCAATACGGCCGGTCCCGGTTTCGTGCTCGACCGCGCGACCGCGCTGCGGCTGCAGCGGTTGTACGAGGACGCGCCGGGGGTCTTCCTGCAGCACAGCGGCCATACCCACCGCACCCGCCGCACCCGGCCGGATACCGCGTGCGCGGTGGAATTCCTGGAGGTCGGCGCGATCAAGGAGTATCCCGGCGGGTACAGCCTGCTGCGGATCTACGAGGGTGGTTACACGGTGAACTTCTACAAGACCCGCACCCCGGAGTCGCGACGCTGGAGCACACTGACCCGCGCCGAATACTTCGGCCTGCTCCCCGAGTACACCCTCGGTACCTTCGCCGATCGCAATCACGCTGTGCTGCGGGATTTCTCGGGCCTCGGCTGACGAACCGATCCGCGCGCGGCCCGGGCCGGAATCGCCGACGATTCCGGCCCGGGCCGGCATACCGAGCGAGCGGCGGGAATCGAACCCGCGTAAACGGCTTTGCAGACCGTTGCCTGAACCACTCAGCCACGCCCGCGTGACTCGATGATCATGGCGTGCCACCGCCGCGCGGCACACAGTTGCGCTCAGCCGGATCGCAACCGGTGACAGCGCCCGGACCGGTGGCGGCGCGGCCCGGCCTCGCGGGTGACACCCGCCACCGGGGAGCGCCCACGACGCGGCTCACCGGCGCGGTGCCGTGCAATGATCGAACACATGTCTCGCCCCCGCCCGCTACCCCTCGACCCGATCCAGGAGGCCCACCGTCAATGGGTCGGCCACGGATGGGGTGCGGTCGCCGACGGGATGGCCGCGGTGACCTCACTGGTCCGCGCCCAGCAGATCGTCATGGCGCGCGTCGACGAAGCCCTGCGCCCGACCGGCCTGACCTTCTCCCGCTACGAACTGCTGCAACTGCTGAACTTCAGTGCCACCGGCGCGCTGCCGATGGCGGTGGCCAGCGCCCGGCTGCAGGTGCACCCGACCAGTGTCACCAATTCGGTCGACCGGCTGGAGGCGGCGGGGCTGGTGAACCGGGTACCGCATCCCAACGACCGCCGGGCCACCCTGATCGAGATCACCGATGCCGGAAGGGCTCTCGTCGCCGAGGCCACCGGCTATCTGAACGAGCGCGTGTTCGCGCGACCGGAACTGCCGCCCGACCGGTTGCGGACGCTGCTGCAGTTGCTCGCCGAGTTCCGCCACACCGCGGGAGACTTCGATACCGGCGAGGAACCGGCCCGCTGGGCCGAACCCTGACCGCATACCGGCCGCCCGGTGCGGGGAGCGGCAAACCCGGCCCGGAACAGGGCGTATCGGATGTTTGCCGGACCGGCACGGCGGCGAACACATGACAGCCGGGCACCCGTTCAGCAAATTTCTCGGGGGTTCGGCTTGGCAACGACCGACCCGCGGCGCACCATATGTTTATGGTGCTGGTTCTCGGGGTATCTGTAGGCGCCTCAGGTGCGCGTGCGGTGCTCACCCATTCGGATCAACCGCACCTGCCGCCGATCGATCGATGCCATATCCCGCGCCCGGCCCGCGCCTCGGTGGCCGAACCGGCTCTCATCGCGATCCGCCGCATGTACGGCGCCGCCGACCGGCGCGACGAGTACATCACCGGAACCGCGGTGACCTGCCATAACCGGGAGCAGGCCGAAGTGGTGGGTGACGCCCTCGGCACCGGCCGCGTCACCCTGGTGGACGAGCCGCTGGCACAGCTGCGCTACCTCAGGTTCACCGAGAAACTGCCGACGACCGGGGTGGTCTCCCTGTTCGACCTGGGCTCCTCCGGTCTGACCCTCACCCAGATCGACTGCCGCACCGATACCGTGCTGGCCGGGGCCCACTGCCCGGGTCTGGGCGGCGACGGCTACAACGAACTGCTGTGCGAATGGCTGGACTCCGCCGGTGTGTACACCGACGAGACGGCGGCCCGGCGGTACCGGGAAGCGCTGAGCAGCGCCCGCGTGGTGACCGCCGCCGACCCCGATACCGCCGAACGCGCGGTGATCACCCGAAGTGACCTCGCCGAACTCTGCGCGGACGCGGTGCAGTCGGCCGCCACACTGGTGCACCGGGTGGCCGAGCAGACAGAGGCGGCGCCGGATGCGGTGGCCCTGCTCGGCGGGTGCGCCCGCAACCCCACTCTGCGCACCCGCCTGAGCGAACTGCTGGACCTGCCGGTGGTATGCGATTCCGAACCGGAGTACGTCTCGGCGCGCGGCGCGCTGCTGTTCGCGGCCGAACGGCCCGCCGCCGGGATCCGCACGGCGCATATCCGGGCGGGCGGGCAGGTGGTGCCGCTGGCCCCGCCCACCGTCGGGCGGCGCAAGGTCTACGCGGCCGCGGCGGTGACGATCGGGCTGGGCGCGACCGTGGCCGGACTGCTCACGGCACAGAACGGGGCCGCGCAACCCACCCGGAACAACTACGTCCCCACCGACATCCTGGACGCGCCACCCGCGCCCTGAACCGGGCGCGGGCCGCGCACCGCCAAGATCAGCGGTTGATGAACTTCGCGGGCCGCTTGTCCACGAACGCCGCCATACCCTCGGACTGGTCCGCGGTCGCGAACAGCGAATGGAACACGCGCCGCTCGAACCGCAGGCCCTCGCCCAGCGTGGTCTCGAAGGACCGGTTCACCGCCTCCTTGGCGATCATGGCCACCGGCAGCGACATCGACGCGATGGTGGCACCGACCTCCAGCGCGGTGTCCAGCAGTTCGGCGGCGGGCACGATCCGGGCCACCAGACCGGCGCGCTCGGCCTCCTCGGCATCCATATTGCGGCCGGTGAGCACCAGATCCATGGCCTTGGCCTTACCGACCGCACGGGTCAGCCGCTGCGAACCGCCGATACCGGGGATGACACCGAGCTTGATCTCGGGCTGGCCGAACTTGGCGGTATCCGCGGCGATCAGGATGTCGCAGATCATGGCGAGCTCACAGCCGCCGCCCAGCGCGTAACCGGCGACGGCCGCGATGGTCGGCTTACGGAACTGGGCGAGCCGCTCCCAGCGGGCGAAATAGTCGTCCATGAACATGTCCATGTAGGACTTCGGCTGCATCTCCTTGATATCCGCGCCGGCGGCGAAGGCCCGCTCCGAACCGGTGATCACGACCGCACCGATCTCGTCGTCGCGTTCGAGCTCGTCGAGAGCGGCGATCACATCATCGAGGACCTGCGCGTTGAGCGCGTTCAGCGCCTTGGGCCGGTTCAGCGTGATGAGGCCGACCTTGTCCTTGCGCTCCAGCAGAATCGTCTCGAAGTCGGTCACAGCACATCCTCTGGTCGAAACGGTTATGAATATCGGTGACGATACCGCGCGGGTCGCCACCGGCGGCCAGGTGGTTTTGCCCGGTTGCGCCCACTCGGCGGACTAGACGTACCTCCGCCTTCGCTCCGGCCATGCGCGGACTGCGGACGGGCCAGGCCCGGCAGCGCCCTCTAGGCGGACAACCTGGTCATGATGTGCGCCATCTGCGCATCCACCCAGTCGGCCTGGGCGGCGCTGTCCATCCCGGTCGCGGTGTCGACCGGTTCACCCACGGTGATCGCGTACCGGCCGTCGCCCGGAACATCCCGCCAGGCCAGCCCCACCTCGACGAGGCCGCGCGCGCGGAACCCGAGATGGCCCTGGATCACTTTCACGAAACCGCAATCGGTGAGCGCGGCGGCGGGCGCCACGGCCGGCGCGACGTCATCACCTGCGTAGGGCTCGTTCCCGGCGTCCGCCAGTTCCTCGCGCACCGCCGCGGCGTCGCGTCCCGCGACCGCCTCGGGCAGCAGGCCGATCACGGTCCGTCCGAGTTCGGCCGGCGGGCAGTCGGCGATATCGAAACCGCCCGCATGGGCCAGGGTCTCCCCCGGCCGCTGGGTGATCACATAGCCGCGCGCACCGCGCCGCACGGCGTGGACGCGGGTACGCCGGCCGGGGTCGGCCGGCGCCCGGGTGTCCCAGGCGTGCGCGACGACCATGAGATCGGGGCGCGACAGAGTGGCGGTGAACGCGTCGAGTTCCGAACCGGCCACCCGGGCGAGACCGGCGCGCACCGCGGCCTTCTCCACCTCGTAGTCGTCGGCGTAACGAGTGCGGCTGGTGAAGACGAACGGGGCGGGCAAGCCGCCGATCCGGTGGTCCGCGCACAGCAGCACGAACTCCAGATCGGTCAGCTCCCGCCGACTCCCGGTTCCCATTCGGTCACCGGCGGTCATTCCTCGGTCTCCATATTGCGATCCAGCCGGGCCACCACCACGGCGACCTGCTCGTCGACCCATTCGATCATCCGTTTGGTACCCATCGCCGTCGCCGACGGTTCCGGCTGCCCGAGTGGGATCACATACCGCCCGTCGTCGGGCAGATCCCGCCACAGCAAACCCATTTCCACGATGCCGCGCGGTCCGAACTTGGACCGGCCCTGGCTCACCTGGACATAACCGGTGCCGGTGGCCGGGGTGTTCAGGAAGGCCGCGGTGTAGGCGGACCCGTCGTCATCGTCGTCGTTGTCGGAGATGAACGACAGGAGAGGCCCGCGGTCACGGTCGGCCGCCGCCGGGTCCGGTATCGGCATATCGGGCAGGCGCCCGGCCCGGGCGAAGGGCACCAGGCCGAGCACGGTATCGGCGAGCGCCCGCGGATCGCAGCCGACGATATCGAAACCACCACTGTGGTCCATGGTTTCGCCCGGACGCTGGGTGATCACGAAGCCGCGCGCCCGCTGCCGGAGGGCGTAGGCGCGAGTGCGCGCCTTCGGATTGTCGAAATCCTGATCGTCCCAGGCCTGAAGAGTGACGACGATATCCGGTTTCGCCAGCGCACCACCGAACCCGCTCAGTTCACCACCGAAGCGGTCACGCAGTGCCCGGCGCGTCTGCGACACCTCGTAGGCGTAGTCATCGGCCAGCCGGGTGCGGCTGGTGAAGGTGAACGGGTCGGGCATTTCGCCCTGCCGGTACTCGTCGCAGAGGACCTTGAACTCCAGATCGGTCAGTTCCCATCGCTCGCTCACGGCTCGATCACCGGCTTCACCTTGTCGGGCCCGTCATCGAACACTTCGTCCAGATTCGCCCGTGAGGTCAAGAACTTCGAGGGTTTGTACTCGTTGTTCTGCCCACCCTGGGCGGCCGAGCCCGGAGCGCCGCCGCCCATCATCGGGGCACCGCCCGGGCTGCCGTAACCCGAAGACCCCTGCTGCTGGCCCAGTGCCTGGAACTGCTGGGATTCCGCCGCGGGCAGCGCGGCGCGCGGGAACAGCTGAGAGGAACGGGTCTCGACGGGCTGGGTGGCGGGCACCTCGGGAGCGCCGCCGCCACCGCCCATCCCGCCGCCGGCCCCGCCACCCGCGCCGCCGCCGATGGCCGGTTCGAGCAGTCGGCGCAAACCCTGTTCCAGCTGGGCCGGATCGGTGAGGCGCTGGAGTTCCTCGAGACCCGGGAACATACCGCCGAGCTGGGTGAAGGCCTGTAAGCCCTGGGTGAGGGAACCCACCAGCTTGTCGAGGATGCCCTGCAGCGGGGACGACGATCCGCCGGTGCCGCCGGTGGTGCTGCCCGGATTGTTCGGGTCACCGGCCCGTGGAACATTCGGATCGTTGCCGCCGGTCTGCGACGATTCGCCCTCGCCGCCCAACATATCGGTGAGAAGGTCGGACAGAGGCAGGTTCTTGAACGAATCCGCGACCTTGGAGGCGTCCACGCCGGGAATGTTCTCCAGCAGTTCGCCGACCGTGGGCATCTTGCCTCCGAACAGGCCGTTCAGCAACGATTCGAGTCCCGACCCGGAACCGTCGGCACCGCCGCCCAGGAGATCCTCCAGGGCGGAGCCGGGGTCGTTGCCGGTGAGCAGATCCTCCAGCGACGGGATATCGGGCGTCTGGGGGGTACCGCCGGGCGAGGATTGGCTGCCGCCCTTGCCTCCACCCTTACCACCGCTCTGGCCACCGCCCCTGCCGCCACTCTGGCTACCACCCGTACCGCCACTCTGGCCGCCGGGGATCCCGCCGCCGGAGCCGCCCTCGCTACCGCCGGAGCCGGAACCGGAACCGGGGCCTCCGGGCATATTGCCCGCCACGTTCTCGAGCTGTTCCTTGCCTGCGGTGAGGCCCTCTTCGTAACCGGTCTGGTAACCCTGCTCGTACTGCTGCTGACCCTCGCCGCTGCCCGGGCCGCCGGCCGAACCGGAACCGCTGCCCTGGCTCGAGCCGGGCCCACCACCGGAAGAACCGGGCCCACCACCGGAACCGGCGGTTCCACCGAAGTCCGCGCCGCCGCTCCTGCCACCGGCACCCGAGCCGGAACCGGAGCCGGCGCCGAAACCTCCCGGACCGCCACCGTAGCCACCGCCGTAGTCCCCACCGGAGCCGGAGCCGGAGCCGCCGGCGCCGCCGCTGCCCTGCCCGTCGGCGAAGCCCTGCTGGTAGCCGTCCTCGTATCCCTCCTGATAGGTGCCGCTGCCGGAACCGGATCCGGAACCACTTCCGGAGCCCGAACCGGAGCCGGAGCCGGATCCCGAACCGGAGCCGGAGCCGGAACCACTGCCCGAACCGGACCCTGAACCACTTCCGGAACCCGAACCGGAGCCACTACCCGAACCCGAACCGCTACCCGAACCGGAACCGCTACCCGAACCTTGACCGGGCGGCGCGGCAATGGGCCCGTCCAGGACCGGCATGACCGATACCGTTTCCTTCAGCGGATCCAGGTAGTACTTCTGGAGGAAGTCCCGGAACCACCCGGTGATCTTGCCGGCGCAGCACCCGCTGGGCGGGTTGGGATCATTGGGCATGAACGCCTTGGTGAAGCTCAGCCACGTCGCCGTATAGGCGAGACTGTCGCGTACCTGCTCGAGTGCGCCGACGAGCGGCTGAATATCTTTGCGATAGGTGCGAATAGCATCCAGAGCGGCCGCGGAGCCCGCACCTTTCCACGAACTGCTCAGTGGCATGATCTTGTCCACCAGCGAATTCAGCTTGGCGTTCAGATCGCCGGCATACGATCCCCAGGTCGCCGAGGTGTCCATCACGGCCTGCGGGTTGATGGACTGGCCGTGATCGTACATCTCCCGCCAGCCGACGGAATCCTTGTTCTCGATCTTGACGATATCGCCGGGATCCTTGTTGCCCGAGTAGTACTTCATCCCGGTGGGGATCGGGGGCAGCGAATCGGTCGGGATCTCCCCGCCGGAAGTACTCGGCTTGTATACCGCCGCACCTTCGGGGATCTTGATATTGCCCAGCGTATCCGCCGACGACTGGTCGACATCGGTGTAGGCCTTACCGGCCGCCACGAAGAGCTCCTTGAAACCCTCCAGGATCTTGGCGTGGTCGTTCAGGATCTCGTAGAGCCGGCTGCCCTTCCCCGAATAGACACCCGCCAGCTGATTACTGGAGCCGAGTGCACCGAAGATCGCCGGATCCAGCATGTCGATCTTCAGGTCCACGATGGACTGCGCCATACCGCGCATATCGTCGACCAGATCGGCGGCCGCCCGCGCCGCGGTGATCGCGTCCTTCGGCGAGAACTGCAGATGGCCCTCGTTCGCCTGAGTGGTCAGGTCGGTCAGAGTGCTCGGTTGCAGTGCCATGGAAATTCACCTTCCGTAACGCGTATCACGCGCGGTCGTGACGAACCGGTTCGCGGGCCGGATCGAGAATCGGCCGGCGCCGGGCGTGCTCTGTCAGTCTCGGTCCGCGACCACCGACCGCGGCCCCGCGTCGTCCGGGTCGTCCGATGCGTTGCCGGGCCATTCGGGGGAACTCGGCGCCACCGTCGGGGCGGGCGTCGGCTGTGGGATCAGCCCGCCCAGATCCGGTGCCCCTTCGACCATCTCGGACAGCTTGGGCAGCGAACCGCGATGCTCCAGTAGCGGATTCATCAGTTCGCGGGCCTTGACCTGAACCTCCCGCGCCGCCTGCTGCACCGCCAGGGTGATGTTCTCGGCGATCTCGTCCATGGTGAGGTCGGCGACGTCCTCGGCGAACCTGGTCTCGATCAGCAGACCGTCGGCATTGACCGTCACCTCGATCCGCTTCTCACAGACCAGCGCGGTCGCGGTGAGCAACGAGCGTTTCTTCTGCACCTCGGCGATACCACGCATCTGAGTGCTCAGTCCGGCGAGCATGGTCGCCATATCTTCCTGCAGACGTTCGTTCACCACGGCGCTACCTCAGTCCTTCCGGTCCGGGAGTGGACCCGCACCGCGGGCCACTTCCCGGATTACAGCGCAGCACATTGAATACCGAGTGGCGCGCAAGGAAATTCGGCACACCACCCCGCGCGGACCGGGCTCAGAACTGCTCGTCCATCGACCGCAACTGCCCCACCGCGTCACGCTGACCGGTGGCGAAAGCGCCGAAAGTCCCCGAGATACCGTCGACACCCTCGAGCAGATTCGGTTTCGAGGTGCCGTAGCCGTCGTTGTTCTGACCGTTGACGAACTTCTCGCCGAAGGCGTCGTTACCCCACGGCTGATTATCGGCCTCGTCCTCGAGCCCGTCGAGCCGGCCACGCAGCCGCTCGCCGACGCCGTGCACGGAATCGGCGAGTTCCTGGGTCAGCACCGCGGCCCGCTCGAGCTGGTCGGGGTCGACTTCGACACGATCCACCATAATCGGATCTCCTTCTCTTTCCGCTGGTCACCGCCGCATCACGTCAATGTGAACGGCACATCCACGCCCGCGGAGTCGTTCCCCGGGGCGCCACCCACCACTTCGCCCGGTTGCACAACCGCGCCGTCGGGCACCACGGCGCCGGGCAGCACCACCGCACCGTCGCCCATCACCGCGCCCTTGCCCACCACCGCACCGGGATGGATCACGACGCCCCTGTGCACTTCGGCGTCCTTGCCCACCACGGCGCCCTCTTGCACCTGCGCCCCGGGGTGGACGACCGCGCCCTCGTGCACCTCGGCGTCCTTGCCCACCACCGCACCGGCGCCGATCTCCGCCCCGGGGCCGATCGTCGCCGAGGGGTCCACCGCCGCTTCCGGATCGATGACCGGGGGCGGCGGAGTGGCGCCGGGCGGCTCATCGGCCGGATCGTCCGGCTCGTCATCCGGCGGGACGGCGCCCTCGGGCAACCAGTCGCCGGTGGGCACATCCGGCCCCTGGAAGTCCACGATCGGATACGGCACCTTCATCGGCCAGCGCTGGGGCCGCGGCTTCCCGCGCACATCCTTGCCCTCGCCGAGTTCGTCGTGGATCGGGTTGTTCGCCCGCTCCGCGTACGCGTCCCGGTACGCCTCGTAGGCCTCTCGCGAACCGGGCTCCAGGCCCCGCAGCTGCCACAGTGGTAGTGGCTGCGGCACCGGTGGCCGGCCCGGCGGGGCTCCGGGTAGCGGGGGCAGGGGCCCGGACGGCGGTGGGCCGGGTGGCGGTGGCGGCGGACCCTGCTGCTGCGGCAGCCCCGGCGGAGGCGGGGGCGGACGCCACGGCGCCGGTGGCGCACCCTGCTGACCCGGCGGCGCCGGGGGCGGACGCCACGGCGCCGGAGGACCGTGCTGCTGCAGCGGTTCCGGCGGAGCCTGCTGGTGCGGAGGCAGCGGGAAATTCGACAGGGACACCGAATCGTCGGAGTCCGACAGCGGTGATACCGGCCGGGACAGCGGCGAAACAGGTCGCGACAGCGGCGAAACAGATCGCGACGGTCCGGATTCATCGTCCGTATCCCGAGAGAACCCGAAGTCGTCGTCGGCGTCCCGATAGAACCCGGACCCGTCGTCCGAATCCCGGTACAGCCCGGATTCACCCTCCGAATCCCGGAAGAACCCGGGCGGGTACACCGGACGCGGTGCCACGGGCGGCGGGTCCGGCCGCAGCGGTGGGCCCTGATGGCCGCCCGGTGGTGACGGGAACTGCGACAGCGACACCGAATCCTGCGAACTATCCGATAGCGACTCCCGGTCCCACGACTCCCGCCCGGGCGGCAGCGGGAACTGCGACAGCGACACCGAATCCTGCGAACCGTCCGATAGCGACTCCCGGTCCCACGACTCCCGCCCGGGCGGCAGCGGGAAGTCCTGACGGGGGTCCCACGAACCGTCGGAAGGCGACTGCCGCCCGGACAGCGAGCCGGTATCCGATCCCGAGTCCGTATCACCGAACCACTGCGATTCCTGCTGCCGGCCATCGCCGGACAACCCGGCCGGAGGTACGGACCTCGAGGGATCGGGTTGCCGGGAGGGCTGCTGCGTGGACTGCGACGACTGCTGCTGGGCGGCGGAGGACTGTGCGGCGGACTGCTGAGTGGACGACTGCGGCTGACCCGCCGGCTGCACGGTATGCGATTGCCCCGGTGGGGGTGGGGGCTGGTGTGAGGGCTGGGTCTGCGGCGAAACATGCTGCACCGTGGGCGAATCCGGCCGCGGCGTGCCCGGTTGCGATTCCCCCGGTGGCGATCCGGTGTTGTCCGAACCCGAATCGGAGATGAATCCGTACCGACCATCGAACCCGTCATTGCCGCCCACCGGCCCGAACTGCCCACCGAACCCGTGGTTGTCGCCCGCCGGGCTGTTTCGACCGCCGAATCCGTCGTCACCACCCATCTGGCCGAACTGCCCACCGATCCCGTCATCACCACCGAAGTGGCCGTACCGACCACCGAACCCCTCGTTGCCGCCCGCCGGACCGAACTGCCCGCCGAATCCGCCGTTCCGGTCGTCCCCGCCCAGAGCGCCCGACATCATCGCGCCGTCGGAGCCCTGTATCGGCGTTCCGCCGACGACGGCACCACCCGAGCCCGGCGTCCAGTTCCCGCCGGGCGAAACACCACCCGCGGTGGACAGCGAGGACTCCGAGGAGAACCACGAGCTCTGAGGCATGTGATCGGACCTGAACCCGCCCGGGTTCCCGCCGGGACCGCCCACCTGCCCGCTGTTCCCCTGGATGTTGTTCAGCTCGATGCCTCCGCCCCGATCACCACCGAAGCCACCGCCCCGATCACCACCGAAGCCACCGCCCCGATCACCACCGAAGCCGCCACTCCGGCCCCCATCGCCACCACCGGAACGACCCCCGTCACCACCGGAACGACCCCCGTCACCACCGGAACGACCCCCGTCACCACCGGAACGACCCCCATCGCCACCACCGCCGCGACCCCCATCGCCACCACCGCCGCGACCCCCATCACCGCCGTTGTGTCCCCCATCCGACGAACTCGGTGCGAACAGGCCGGGGCCCTCGTATTTGGGGATACGCCACGCCTGCCCCCGGAACCAGTACTCCGACCGGAACGCCGACACATCGGTGAACCCGTCGGCCGTTTTCGGGATATAGCTGTTGAAGGACGCGCCGCCACGTACCCCGCCGACAATGCCGCCCTGGGCGATATTGCCGACCCAGCCCGGCGCGTTGGAAAAGGCGGAGAAGTCACCGCCGGCCGCGAGCGCGGTGGCGAGGTTGCCGAAGACCGCGCCGAAAGCGTCCGAGGTGGCGCCGATGAACATGCCCCGGAAGGTGCCCATGCCGGGGTTGTAAACCAGTTTGGGCGGTAGTTTGCTGAGGCCGTGGTCGACGAGTTCGCCGAAATACCGGCCGAATTCGCGGGCGGGAATCGCGCCGGCCGCGCCACCGAGGGCCCCCAGGCCGAACTCCTTACCGTTGAACTCGTGACGTTTGCCGTCGGCGATCTGGCCGGCCTGGATACTGCCGTTGATCGCCATCGGCACCACCGCGCCCTCGATGGCGCGGGCGCCGTACACTCCCCAGCCCTTGGCCGTCGGCCAGACCGGGTTGCCCTTGGCGAGCTCTTTCCAGAAGTGCCGTTTGGTCTGCGAACCGGCCGCGCCCAGCCGCCGGGCGATATTGGAGATGGTCTTCTGCACGGCGTCCTGGATGAACTTCAACGCCGAGCGCGTCGAGACGATCGCGGCGGCCTCCACGGCGGGGGCGGTCGGCGGGAAGAGCCAGGCCCAGGCGATCTCGATCGCCAGCCAGCACAGGGTCACGATGATGGTGAGTTTGGTGGCCTGCAACTCGGTGCCCATATCGAACGTCGAGTCGTACTGCGTCATCATCAGATTCGCGATCTGCTCTAGTGAGTGATCGCCGCTGCGGAACTGGTCGTAGCGCGCACCCATCTCCGTGCGCGCGGCGCCCTCCGGATAGGCGCCCATGGTCGCCTGCTTCGCCTGATCGATCTTGACGAGCAGCGCGGTGAGTTCGTGGCTCGCTTCCTCCCAGGCCGCGGCGACCGCCCAGGCCTTGTCCTCGTCGCCGTCGGGCCACTCGGCTCCGGCGATCCAGCCCAGCCAGCGCAGTTCCTCCGGTAGATAGAGCGTCATACCGGCCGGGCCGTGACCATCCGACCTTGCTGGCTCACCGCTACCTCCCTGACGGCCGACACCGAAACCATTCCAGCGCATCCGGCTTAATTCGCAGTGGCGCCCCGGCGAATTCGGCTCGAGGAGCGCGCGAATACGCCCCGGTCAGGGGGTGAAGGGTTTGTCCACCTCCGGCGGCTCCGCCGCACCGCTGTCGTCCGGTACCCGGGCGTCCTCGGCCGCGGGCCCCGGATCGGGAGCGGGGGTCGCAGGCGTCGCGCCCGGAGGCAACCACGTCACGTCCGCGGCCTCGGGGGCCCGGAAATCCGCCGGCAGCGACCACTCGACCGGACGCCGGCGCTGTGGACGGCCGTGCCCGTGGTAGAAGCGCCGCCCCGGAACGGCATTCAATATTCCGTCGTCCCCATTTCCGGCCACACCCCGTCCTGCTCCTGGCGCCAGGCCGCCCACGACGCCGCCACCATCGCGTCGGTGCTCGTCGGTTGTGGCAGGCGTGTCGTCTTGTCGATCACCATCGAGAAGCTCGCCGCCGGTTTCCCTGCCGAGCGGACGCCGATCCGATACTCGATCAGGTCCGCGGTTTCCGCGATCCGCAGGAGTTCGACCCTGTTCCGGCGCGGATAGATCTGCCGTGCCGCCGGTTCCCGGCCGGTGGTCGCCGCCTCCGTGTAGTCGTCCAGCACCGTCGAACCCGACCAGCTCGGATATTGCAGGATCACGCCGGTTTCCGCGTTCACCACCAGACACGACATCCCGACCGTACGGCCCGTCTCCCAGTCCTCCTCGGTGGTCTCCGGCTGGAGCAGCCAGGCGCCCACCGGCATCCGGCCGATCAGATACCGGTGGTCCCCCGGCAGAACTTCCCGCACGTAGTTCCGTACTTGGTCCTCGGTCTGCAACGGCGGATTCATCATTCGCTCCTTCTGAGAGGTGGTCGAAGTACGGGTCGCCCGCGACGGCCTGCGCCGGGCCGGGTACCGCCCGGGCGGGCGCCACGGTCCGGCCCGGTGGTATCGCGACAAAGTTGAGGTGCAGGGTGCGCTGGATCAAGGCCGGGGACGGGTGTTCCGACACTTCGCCGGTCACCGGATCCCACCACACCGGCTGCGCCGCCCCCTTGGGGAAGACGACCACCGGGGCTTCGGCACCGGTGACGACCAGCTGGTCCTCGGGCAGTGCGCGGTCGAAGGTCCCCGTATTCGGATCCACCTCGACGGTCGCGCTCACGGCCACCGCCGCGGCGCCCGGACCGAGACTCGCGACCCAGTCGTGCAGTGCGGCGAACTGCGCCACCACAGGACTCTCCGGGAAAGTGTTCAGGCCGGTCTTCGCCCAGCCCAGCAGCCGGTCGAGACCGTCGCCGGCGCCCATGTCCTCGTCGTCGGACCCCGCGGACGGCTGCCGCGGCGCGGCCACCAGCGGCGTCCCGAGGAAGGTCGAGACCGCCGCCATGGCCGCGTCGAATTTGTTGAGACCGAACGCGGGAGACGGCGGGTCGGTCACCTCCACCAGTGTCCGGTAGGGGTTCTCGGGTGTGGGATACGTCCGCGGATCGGCCGCGGTGACATAGTTTCCGCGACTGTCGCGCAGAGCGTCCTCGAGCGCCCGCTGCGCGGCCGGGTCGACCGGGTCGAAGAACGGGTCACGGGCGGCCGCGGGATCCGCCAGGCGTGCCGGCGGCTGCGGCGGATCGAATTCCGGCCGGACCAGCGGCCCGACATTGCGCTGCGCGAACGGCGTATCGATGATGCGGCGGCCGGGCGGTATCTCCAGGAACCGGAAGTCCACGGTCTCGGGGTACGCGTGCACCGGCGGTGCGTCCCACGTCTGCCCGGTCACCGGGCTCCACCACACCGGCCCCGCGGCGTCGACCGGGTAGACCACCAACAGCATCTCGGTCTCGTCGTCGAAGGTGGAGACGAGTTGCCCGGAATGCGGGTCCACCGTGCCGAGCCCGATCACGGCCACCGCCGCGGAGCCGGGACCGAGCCCGCCCACCCAGTCGTGCAGTGCCCCGAAATGCGCCGACTCCGGACCCACCTCGGACCCGAACCGGCCGAGATTCGTTCTACCCCAGTACTGCAGGCGGTGCAGGGCGCCGTTCTCGTCGTCGTGATAGTGGAGGCCGAGCCCGGGATCGGGATGACGCGGTACCGCCACCTGCGGCTTGCCCAGAAAGGACGACAGCCCCGACAATACCGCGTCGACCCTGTTGTATCGGCGTTCCGGCGTCGTCGGGCCCCCGGCGTTGACCAGTTTTCCGTAGGGCAGGTCAGGGGTGGGATAGGAGCGCGGATCCGCACCCGCCACGAAATTCCCGCGCCTGTCGCGGAGGGCATCCTGCAAGGCTTTCTGATGTCCCGGGTGTTCGAGCCGGTCGAGGTGGAACCGCTCGAACCGGCGGCTGTCGGTGATATCGGAGAGCAGCATCGCGGCCGGTCGCCGCCGCCGCGGCCCGACCGCGGGCAGCGGGCGCGACGCCGGTCCCGGAGCCGGCAGGGCGGGGTTGCCGGCGGGTGGTTCGGTGGCCACCGTACGACCGGGCGGGATGGGCAAGAACCGCACGCTCGCCGATTTCGTCGCCATCTCGGCCGGTGGATCCCCCGATATCTCGCCGCTCTGCGGGTCCCACCACACCGGCCCGTCGGCACCGGGCGGGTAGACGATCGCCACCGCGTGTCCACCGGCGGTCTTCGGGGAACCGTCGGCTTCGAACAGCGGAGCCTTGGTCACCGGATCCGTCGCCTGCCAGCGGTTGGTGACGAACGCGGCCGAGCCCGGTCCCAGATGTTCGATCCACGAGCCGATGGCCGCGAACTGCTCCGGTACCGACCGGCCGTCGTGCGCGTAGGACTCGAACTCGGTCCGGAACATGTGGACCACCCGGTCGAGCCCGGCGGTCTCGCCGTAGGTCGGACTCACCAGGCCGTCGACCACGTGGAAATAGGAGGGCGCGGCCACGACCGGGTATCCGAGGAAGGTCGACAGCGCCGACAGAGTGCAGTCGACACAGTTGGTGTCGCGCCCCGGCACGGATTTGCCACCGGCATTGATCAGTTCACCGTACGGCCGGCCACCGGCCGGGTGGACCCGAGGATCGGCGTTGACCACGACGTGGCCGTCCTGGTCCCGCATCGCCTGATCCAGCGCGCGCTGGGCCTGCGGGCTCTCCAGCGGAGCCATATGGCCCGTGCCGAAAACGCGGCTCCGTGTCGGATCCAGCACCTGCGCGAGAGGCGGGCGGTGTCCGGGCCGCGGCGAGGGCGGTGCAGAGGGCGGTGCCGGAGCGGGGGCTCGAGTGGACGCGGACGCGGGCGGCTCCGGCACCGGGCGTTCCGAGTCGGGTATGGACTGTTCGGCTCGCGGTGGCTCGGGCGACCGCGTCGCCGGCTCCACCCGCGGCGGCTCCACCTCCGATCGATGCAGCCAGTGGCGTATCCGCCGGCGCAAATGGAACGGGGTACCCGCCGGGTCCGGCCGCCGCGCCGGGTTCACCGGCGAGTCGCCGGTCACCTGATCGACAGATACGGCAGCACGGTTGCCCGATAGCCGGAAAGGCGTGCCGGCGGGGTCCTGTCGCGGTCGGCCGGATATCGAGGCGGGCTCGGCGCCGGAATTCCGGCACGGCGGGTACCGGGGGTCGTCGCCTGTTCTCGTACCGAGTAGACCCGTATCGGCCCCGCCGCCGGTAGCGGTACCGGCGGCCGGGGTCACCGTGGGATTCCCGGCCGGATCGCCGATCACCCGGCCCGCGGGGATGGGGACGAAGGTCAGCTCTCCCGTCTCCGCCACCAGGCTTTCCGGCGGCGCGTCCCAGGTCTCCCCGGTCACCGGATCCCACCACACCGGCCCGGGTGCGGCGGGCGGGTGGACGACCACGAGGGGTTCCGGCCCGCCGAGGACGACGCTGCCGTCCGGGGAACGAAGCGGCGAGCCGGTCTGCGGATCGAGCCGGGGTTTCACCGGAAGGACCAGCGCCGCCGAGCCCGGCCCGAGATGGGTCACCCAGTTGTGCAGTGCGTCGTACTGCCGGGCCATCGGCAGTGCGTCGTCGAAACCGGCCGGGTCACTGCGCAACCACGCGACCGCGCGGTCCTGGCCGCCGGTTTCGTCCGCGCGGTCGTCGCCGGGAATGGCCGGATCGGGCTGACGGGGCACGGCGACCTCTGGTTTACCCAGAAAGGTCGCCAGCGCCGACAATGCGGCATCGAACCGGTTGGTGTCGCGACCCCGCAGGGCCGTGCCGCCGGGATTGACCATCTGCCCGTACGGATACTCCGGCCGCGGAAAAGTACGCGGATCGGCCCCGGTCACGAAATTCCCGTCACCGTCGCGCATGGCGTCCTCGAGCGCCTTCTGGAACCCCGGGTGCTCGGCCGCGCCTAGGCCCCCCTTGCCGATGCGCCGGCTGTCGGAGGGGTTGGCCAACCGCGGCGGCGGATCCGGGCGGGCGGGTACCGGTGCGAGCACCGGTACCCGCACCGGCTGCCGCGGCACCGGGGCCTCCGGCGGTGCGGGCCGCTGTCCCGGGGGGAGATCGTCCAGCACCGTGGTCCCCGGTGGCACCGGAATGAACCGCATCATCACCGTGCTCCGCGTCAGCCGCAACGTCGGCCGGTCGGAGGCGATATTGCCCTGCGGATCCCACCACACCGGACCGGGCGCACCCGCCGGGTACACGATCAGGGTCGCGTGTGAGCCGAGAACGGGCTGCCCGTTCACCGACAGCGGTCTATCGGTGTACGGATCCCGTGCCTGGTAGACGATCTGCACATAGGCCGCCGAGCCCTCGCCCAGATTCGTCACGTACTCCTGGAGCGCGGCGAACTGTTGCGGGATGGTACGCGTACCGTCGTTGAAATCGTTGGGCTGATTGCCGAGCATCCGGTGCAGCCGGAACTGGTCGAGACCGTCACCGCCGACGGTATCGACCACACCGTTCACGATCCGGTGGTAGCGCGGCAGCGCGACCTTCGGCTTTCCGAGAAAGGTCAGCAACCCCGAGATCACACAGTCGAGGCAGTTCTTGTCGCGGCCGGGCGTGGTCGTACCGCCGGGGTTGATCAGCTCACCGTACGGTCTTCCGCCGGCCGGATGGGTTCGCGGATCGGCGTATCGGACGATATCGCCCCCGGAATCGCGCATGGCCCGGTCGAGTTCCTGCGGCAGCGCCGGGTCCTCCAGCGGTGCGAGCCATCCCGGCCCGAACATCCGGGCATCCGAGGCATCCGCCAACAGCCGCGGCGGCCACGGCCGGTTCAGGCGCGGCCGGGGCGAAATATCCTGCTGCGAACCCGGATGCGGCGCCGGCGGCGGTACCGGTACCGGATTCCCGAGGCGGGGTCCCGGCTGCTGCACGAGGGGGCCCGACGACACCTGCTGCGCAGCCTCCAGCAGTGGTTTCTTCGCCGGGGACTCATCCGGCCGGGGCTCGGGCAACGGCCGCTCGGTCCCCGCGGATTCGGCTTCGGTGCCGGCGTTCCCGCTCGGCTCGCGTAGCGGTTCGAACGTCCCGGCCGCTGCCGTGCCGTCCCGCCCGGCCGGGCTGCGCGGCGCTGTGTCGGTCGTGGAACTGCCCGCCGCCGGTGGCGCCGCGGGTGGATCGACGGTCCGGCCCGGCGGTATCGCGAGAAACCCCAGCCGTGCGGTGGTCGTCACCGCGCTCGCCGGCGGATGGTCCCAGGTCTCCCCGGTCACCGGGTCCCACCACACCGGGCCGTCGGCGCCGGGTGGATAGACGACCACCAGGGGTTGCATGCTCGTCACCGGACGGTTCTGTGGATCACGCGCGATCGTCCCGGTCCTGGGATCGATCTCGGGGACGACACGGAAGGCCAGCGACGCGGCTCCCGGACCCAGATGGTGCACCCAGTTGTGCAGATTCGTGAACTGCTGCGGTATCGGCAGGGCGGGGTCGAAATGGTTGGGCCCGGTCCCCAGCCATTGCGTGGCCCGCAGATAACCCTGGTGCTCGTCGGTGTGGGTGTACAGACCCGGTCCGCCGTCGGCGTGCCGTGGCGCGGCGACCTGCGGGTTGCCGAGGAAGGACGAGAGCGCCGATATCGCGGCGTCGAACCGGTTCGTGGCGCGGCCGGGCAGGGCCGGACCACCGGCGTTGATCAACCGTGCGTACGGATTCTCCGGGCTGGGATGGGTCCGCGGATCGGCGCCGGCCACGAACCCGCCGTTGCCGTCGCTCAGCGCGTCGGCCAGGACTTTCTGCAAACCGGGGTGTTCGACCGGAGCGAGCCGGTCCGGGCCGAAGGTCCGGCCGGCCGCGGGGTTCGGCAGCCGCATCGGTGGATCCGGGAGCGTCCGGGCCGGGGGTGTCACCGGGCCCGGCGGCGGCTGGTGTACGGCCGGGGCGGGCGGTGGCGCGGCGGGAGTGTCGGCGACCATGCTGCGGCCCGGCGGGATCGGGATGAAGTCGAGTTTGGTTGTGTTCCGGACCATATGCGGCGGCGGTCCGTCGGACATCGCGCCGGTTTGCGGATCCCACCACACCGGGCCCGCCGCGCCCTTGGGATAGACGATGACCGTGGCGTGAGCGTAGGAGGTCTCGGGGCTGCCGTTCGCGAAGAGCGGTGCACCGGTGGCGGGATCGGTCCGGTGCCACTCGTTGTTGACGAAGGCCGCCGAACCCTCGCCCAGGTGGGTCATCCAGTCGTGGAGGGCGGCGAACTGTTCCGGGATCGACCGACGGCCGTCCCGGTAACTGTCCGGGTAGGTCCGCAGCATATGGAACACCCGCTGGAGGGCCTTCGGCTCCTGGATCATGGTGTCGACGACACCGTCCACGATGTCCGGGTAGCGCGGGGCGGCGACCTCGGGGCGGCCGAAGAAACTCGCCAGCGCCGACATCGCGCAATCGGGACAGTTGTTGCCGCGGCCCAGCACGGCCGGACCGCCCGGGTTGATCAGTGTGCCGTAAGGCGTACCGCCGGCGGGGTGCGTCCGCGGGTCGGCGTAGTGGAGGAAGTTTCCGTCCTCGTCGCGGAGCGCGTCCTCCAATGTCTGCTGGGCCTGCGGGTTCTCGATGGGGGCGAGCAGACCCGGCCCGTACACACGGGTGTTCGACGGGTTGGTCAGCAGCATGGGTGGTGGCGGCCGGCGCCGGGTGGGCGGGGGCGGTGCCGCCACTGTCGACGCGGTGTCCGGTTGTGTCGAGGGGCCTTGCGCCACCGGCGGCCGCGGGTCCGGGCGTTCCGGCGGGCGGCGCTGCGGCGGCGCGCTCCGCGGTCCCGCCTCGATCGGCACCGGAACGGGTTGTGCGAGCGGATTCGGCTGCGCGTCGGATACCGAGGGCACAGGGTGCACTGGGGAAAGCCGCGGGTCCGCCGCCGGTTCGCCGGTGCGCGGCTTCTTCGGCGACGGCGCCGGCTCGGCCTCCGTATCGGAGTGTGTCCGCTTCGGCCGCACCGTTTCGCTCTCCGCCGGGTTCGCGGTGGACTGCTGACCGCTCTGGGTCGCCGGTGGCGGATGCTGCGCGGAGGAACTCGGGTGCTGCGCCGGGGCCGGTGGCGGCGGCTGGGCCGGGTTGTTCGTCGTGGGTACCGGCGAATGAGGGACCGGACTCGACGGTAGCGGGGCGGGGGACGGCATCGCGGGATCGACGAGCGGGACGAACTCCTCGCCCTCGCTCACCGAGAGGAACGGTTCGAAACCACTCGGCGACCACTGCGAATCCCGGTCGTCGGCCTGTTCGGCTCCCGCCGTCCCCGCCCGGTCGATATCGCCGGGCTGCTCGGTCGAGTGCACGGACTCGATGGCGGACGCTCGCTCCGGCGGAGCGATATCGAAGTCGGCTCCGGCACCGGGCGACGAATTGGGTTCGCTGCCGACAGCGTTCGCCGGTGCCGAGCTACCCCGTGTCGAATCCGACGGCGCGGATGGGGCGCTCGCGGCCGATGACGCCGAACCCGGCCTGCTTCCAGCGGAATTCGACTGTCCGGCCGCCGTTTCCGTTTTTCCGGGCTGGGCCGGCGAAGCGGGCTGCCCCGCCCCGGTCGCCTGCCCCGCCCCGGTGGGCTGCGCCGGTCCGGTGGGCTGCGCCGGGCCGGAAACCGGGGCTGTGGACGAATCCGGGAGCGATACCGATTGGTGCGGGCCCCCGGCGACCGGCCCGTCACCGAACCGGCCACCGGTATCCCCGCGATCACCGTATCCGCCGGCCGGCTCGGCACCGGTCCCCGAACCCGGCCGCTCCGACCGGTGCCCGGACTCGCCCGGCTGCTCCTGGCCCGAGGGCCGGGGTTGCTCCCCCGGCCGATCACCGGGGGCCGGCGAGTTCTCACCGACGGTGGCAGCCTGGTCCGGAGAGTGCCCACCAAGTGATTCCCGCCCGGCGCTTTCACGGCCGTCCTCGCTCCCGGGTCCGCGATCGTCACCTACCGGTCCGGCACCGTCGCCGGTGCCGCCGGTCGACCCCGCCGTCGTGCTGTTCCCCCCGGCACCCGGATCACTCGGCTGCGGCCGGCCGCCGGTTCCCGCACCGGTGCCGTCCGATCCGTTATCCACCGCCGGTGCCGAGGAGTTCGCCGGCCCGCCGCGGATGTCGCCGGGCCCGGACCGCGGTGACTGCCCGACGGCGGGAGATGGTGACTGCCCGACGGCGGGCGATATCGCCGACCCCGGAACGGCAGATAGGACATTGTTCCGGTGGCCCGAAGTATTCGAGTTCTCCGCCGGGAAGCCGGTGGGATCGGAGAACTGCCGCCCCGGCGATACCGGCCCGTTGTCGGAAGACTGCCGACCGTTGGAGAAATACTGCGACCCGATGGGCGATCCGGGCGGCCCGCCCGCGGTGAACGGCGACCCACCGGCCGGTACGGTGGGCTGCCCGCCCGGCCGTGCCGGCCCGGACCCGTCCCCGCGCATCGTCGTCCCCGATTCCACCAGGGCGCGCGGACCGTCACCGGACAGCTTCCCCTCCTGCTCCGAGTATTCCGGTGGCGGCGAACCCGGTACCGACCCGTCCCCCGGGCCCTCGGGGAATTCGGGCCCGCTGCGGCCGAACGGGAAGCCCGCGGGCTGACCGCCGGACCCCATCGGGCCGAAACCGAAAGTCGACGGACCCGCCGCGCCGACCAGGCCGCCCTGGATGAAGCCGCCGGCGATACCGATCCCGGTGAGCGAGTCCGCCAGGCTCTGCCCCGAGATCGCGGAGACGAACAGACTGCCGAAGATTCCCGCGCCACCGTCCGCCGCGGCCCCGACCACAGTGTTCTGCCCCGCCCGACCCCACCAGTGCTCGAGCTGACCGCCGAAATACTTCCCGAATCCGCCCGAGAATCCTTTGTTGAGCCCCTTGGCGATGCCACTGCCGATCGGCTCCGCGAAACCACCGGCCGCGACGCTGTACCCGAACTCCTCGCCGTTGAATTCGTCGCGTTTCCCGGCGGCCATCTGCCCCGCCTGGATGGCGCCGTTGATCAGCGCTTCCTCGGCCGCGCCCTGGATCACCTCGCTGCCGAACATGCCCCAGCCCTTGGCGGTCGGCAGCACCGGTTTACCGGCCGGCAGGCTCTTCCAGAAGCTCCGCTGGATAGTGGGCGCACCGAGTTTGGCGGCCAGGTTCTGGATCGCCCGCTGGACGGAGGTGGCCACCGCCTGCAGGGTCGCCCGGGTGGTGCCGACCGCCGCGGCCTCCACCGCGGGCGCGGTGGGCGGGAACAGCCAGGCCAGCGCTATCTCGATGGCCAGCCAGCACAGAGTGATGATGATGGTGAGCTTCTGCGACTGCAGCTCGGTCCCGAAGTCGAAGGTCGAGTCGGCTGTCTCGAGCAGGTAGTTGCCGAGGGCCTCGAGTGAAGCGTCCCCCGTACGCAACCGGTCGTACTGGGCCCCCATCTCGGCACGGGCGGCACCCTCGGGATAGGCCGCCATGGTCGCCTCTTTGGCTTCGTCGACGGCGGCGAGCAGCGCGAGCAGCTCGTTCGCGGCGTCCTTCCAGACCGCGGAGACCGCCCAGGCGGTGTCCTCGTCGCCGTCCGGCCACTCCGCTCCGGCGATCCACCCGAGCCAGCGCAGTTCCTCCGGTAGGTACAGGCTCATCGAGACAGGACGCCGGCAGACGCTGTGCTGATCACCGCCACCTCCTCGCAGAACCGCTCGCGCAATTACAGCCGAGGGGGGTTAATCAGCAGTGGCGCACAGGCGAATTGGGCAGAAATGACCTGCTCGATGGCAAACATTCCCCGAACAGCCGCGTGCAGGGTCCGGTCGGTGCACGCGGCCCATCCGGGAATCGAACACCGGAATTCCGCCTTTCGAACAGTGGTCGAAGCGGGACCGATGGCCTGTTGGACAGGCATCCGTACGCGCGCCCCGCCGGAAACTCAGCGGTACGGTTGACACGATCACGGTGTTCTCGGAAGGCTGAAAATCGTCATGGATCCCTCGCGCTGCGTTGTTCTGGTACCCGTCGCCAGCCACATCGAACACGACTGTGACGAGGCATTGAAGCGATTGGAACGACGCGGCTACCGAGTGTGGCGCAGATACGGCTCCTCCGCCATCGACCAGGCCCGCAGTCAGATGGCCACCGATGCGCTGGCCGAGGGCTTCGACGAGTTGATGTGGATCGATTCGGATATCGGATTCGACCCGGACGCGGTGGACCGGTTACGCGCCCACGACCTTCCACTGGTGGGTGGGGTGTACGCCAAGAAAGGTACGCGCGCACTGGCTTGTCATATCTTGCCGGGCACCGAGAAGTTCGTCCTCGGCGAAGGCGGCGGTCTCACCGAAGTCCGCTACGTCGGAACAGGTTTTCTGCACACCAGGCGGGAGGTCTACGAGAAGGTCGCCGAACATGAGGAGTTGCCCGTGTGCAACCTCGGATTCGGCACTCCCATTGTCCCGTATTTCCTACCGATGCTGCTACCGGAAGGCGACGGCAATCACTGGTATCTGGGCGAGGATTTCGCGTTCGCCGAGCGCGCGCGGCGCTGTGGATTCACCGTGTACGTCGACACCGGCTTCCGCCTGGACCACATCGGCACCTACGCCTACACGTGGGAGGACGCCGGGAGCGACAAACCCCGCTACGGGAGCTACACCTACCACTTCAGCTGAGGTCCGCCGGAGCCCGCCGCCGATCCCCGGCTCGACGGGTAGGGACCTGCCGTGCTGGCACACGACAGGTCCCTGTGCCGGCCCCACCGTTTCGCGAGGGGGCGCCCCCACGGCTCCGCTACCGACTCACGGTGGACGGTGAGACGTTGCGCGCCACCGGGCCGGCTATTCGGCCGGACCGGTTCCGCCGCTGCGTTCGCGTACGTCGGTGATGATGGCCGAGAAATCCCGGTCGCCCGAGGTCTCGTTGAACTCACGATAGATTTCGGCGGCCAGCTGCCCGATCCGGCCCTCGACACCGTTGGCGCGCAACGCCTCCACCGCCAGACCCAGGTCCTTGTTCATCAGCGCGGTGGCGAACCCCGGCTTGTAGTCGTTGTTCGCCGGGCTGGTCGGCACCGGCCCGGGCACCGGGCAGTAGGTGGTGAGCGACCAGCTCTGCCCCGAGGCCGTGGATACGACATCGAAGAACGCCTGATGACTCAGGCCCAGTTTCTCACCCAGCACCAGCGCCTCCGACAGGCCGATCATGGAGATGCCGAGGATCATGTTGTTGCAGATCTTGGCCGCCTGCCCGTTTCCGGCGGCACCGGTGTGCACCACCTTGGCGCCCATCACCTCGAGCACCGGCAGCGCCTCGGCGAAATCGGTATCCGCCCCGCCCACCATGAAGGTCAGCGTTCCGGCGGCCGCGCCGGAGACACCGCCGGAGACCGGCGCGTCCAGGGCCCGGTGCCCGGCCGCCGCCGCGGCCGCGGCCGCGGCACGGGCGTCGGCCACATCGATGGTCGAACAGTCGACGAACAGCGTGCCCGGGTTCGCGGCCGGCAGCAGTTCGTCGTACACGGTGCGCACCAGCTTGCCGTTGGTGAGCATGGTGATCACGATGTCGCGCCCGGTGGCCGCGGCGACGCCGGTGTCCACCAAGGCGACCCCGTCGGCGCGGGCCTGCTCCTGCGCCGCGGGCGAGGGGTCGAAGGCGTGTACGTCGTACCCGGCCTTGACCAGGTTGGCCGCCATCGGGCCGCCCATATGGCCGAGGCCGAGGAAGCCGATCGTCTTGCTCATTGGTTGTCCTCCGGAATCGTCAAACCCAATTCCCGCGCACCGAGTTCGGCGAAATATCCGTCGACCTGCGCGGTGGTCACATCGGACAGGGTGGCGGGCGACCACTGCGGGTTGCGGTCCTTGTCGACCACTTGGGCGCGGATGCCCTCGACCAGGTCGTGCGAGGCCAGCGAGGCGATCGACACCCGGTATTCCTCGTTCAGCACCGCTTCCAGGCTGCCGGTGCCCTTCGCCGAACGCAGCGACCGCAGCGTCACCTGCAGCGCGACCGGCGATTTGCCCAGGATGTCGGTGGCGGCCTTGTTCGCCTCCGGCGATTCGTGGGCCTGTAGGCGGGCCACGATCTCGGCGACGGAATCGGCGCTGTAGCAGGCGTCGATCCAGTCGCGCTGCGCGACCAGCGCCGATTCCGGGGCCTCGGCGGCGAATTTCGCGATGGCGATATCCGCGGCCTCGGACTCCAGGGTGGTCAGCAGCGCCGGGATCTGGTCGGCGGGTACGTAGTAGTCTGCGAAACCGGTGGCGATCGCGTCCCCGGCCCCCAGCCGCGCGGTGGTGAGCGCGATATGCGTGCCCAGTTCACCCGGTGCCCGGGACAGCAGGTAGGTGCCGCCGACATCGGGGATGAATCCGATACCCACCTCCGGCATTCCGACCTTGGACCGTTCGGTGACGATCCGGTGACTGCCGTGCGCGGACAGGCCGACCCCGCCGCCCATCACGATCCCGTCCATCACCGCGACATACGGTTTCGAATAGCGGCCGATCAGCGCGTTGAGAATGTACTCGTCGCGCCAGAACTTCCCGGTCGCCGAATCCGCCGCCGCGCCCACATGCCCCGCCGCCTGCTGTTCCCTGGCGTCGTGGTGGATGGCGACGATATCGCCGCCCGCGCACAGACCGCGCTCACCGGCGCCACTGATGGCCACCGTCCGCACCGAATCGTCGGTGGCCCAGGCATGTAGCTGCTCGGTGATGGTGAGCGTCATCGCGTGGTTGAGGGCGTTGATGGCCTTGGGCCGGTTCAGCGTGATCAGGCCCAGGCCGCCGCGCTGTTCGACCAGGACTTCGGGTTCGTCGCTCATTCATATCCTTTCGCGCTCGCCGCCGGGCGTCCGCCGGTCACGACACACCCGCCACGGACGCTGTCATCGACCGGGCGACGACCATCCGCATGATCTCGTTGGTGCCCTCCAGGATCTGGTGCACCCGCAGGTCGCGGACGATCTTCTCCAAGCCGTATTCGGCCAGGTAACCGTATCCACCGTGCAGTTGCAGCGCGGCGTTGGCGACCTCGAAACCGGCATCGGTGGCGAACCGCTTGGCCATGGCGCAGAGTTCCACCTTGTCCGGGGCATCCGCGTCCAGCGCCGCCGCGGCCCGCCACAGCAGGGTCCGGGCGGCTTCGAGTTCGGTCCGCATATCGGCCAGTTCGAATTGCAGCGCCTGATTGTTCAGCAGCGGGGCGCCGAACGCATTGCGCTGGGCCAGGTAGGGCACGGTTTTCTCGAGCGCGGCCTGTGCCCCGCCCACCGAGCACGCGGCGATATTGAGCCGCCCGCCGTTGAGCCCGTTCATGGCGATCCGGAATCCGTCGCCCTCGGCGCCGAGCCGGTTGGCCACCGGCACCCGCGCGTCGGTGAGGATCACCTGCCGGGTGGGCTGGGCGTTCCAGCCCATCTTCTTCTCGTTGGGCCCGACCTCCAGGCCGGGCGTATCGGCCGGGATGACCAGCGTGGAGATACCCCGCGCCCCGGTGTCCTGGGTACGGACCATCATCACGTACAGGTCGTTGCTACCCGCGCCCGAGATGAACTGCTTGGATCCGTTGACCACATAGTCGTCACCGTCGCGTACCGCGCGGGTGGTGAGGGCGGCGGCATCGGAACCCACACCGGGTTCGGTGAGCGCGTAACTGGCCAGCTGGTCCATCGCCGTCAGCCCGGGCAGCCACTGCCGGCGCTGGTCGTCGTCGCCGTAGGCGTCGATCATCCAGGCCGCCATATTGTGGATCGAGATATAGGCCGCCACGGTGGGGCATCCGGTGGCGAGCTGTTCGAAGATCCGCACCGCGTCCAGCCGGCGCAGCCCGGATCCACCGAACTCCTCACCCACGTAGATGCCGCCGAGCCCGACCGCACCCGATTTCCGCAGCACATCCACCGGGAAGTGTTTGTTCTGGTCCCATTCCACGGCGTGCGGCGCCAGGTATTCGTCGGCGAATTCCCGGGCGGTGTCGCGGATGGCCCGCTCGTCTTCGTCGAGCGCGAACACGGCCGTCATTCCATCGTCGGGATGACGAAGCTGTTGCTCTCCTTCAATCCCGCCGGCCAGCGCTGGGTCACCGTCTTGGTCTTGGTGTAGAAGCGGATCGAATCCGGGCCGTGCTGGTTCAGGTCACCGAACCCGGACCGTTTCCAGCCGCCGAAGGTGTAGTACGCGATCGGCACCGGGATCGGGACATTGATCCCGACCATGCCGACCTGTACGCGGGCCGCGAAATCGCGGGCGGTGTCACCGTCGCGGGTGAAGATGGCGACACCGTTGCCGTATTCGTGGTCGTTGGCCAGCCGCAGGCCTTCCTCGTAGTCGGCCGCGCGCACGACGCTGAGCACCGGGCCGAAGATCTCCTCCTTGTAGATGGACATCTCCTTGCCGACCCGGTCGAACAGCGTCGCGCCGACGAAGTACCCGTTCTCCGCGCCCTCGACGGTGAGCCCGCGGCCGTCGACCACCAGTTCGGCGCCCTCGTCGATGCCCTGCTGGATGTACTTCTTCACCCGGTCCACACCGTCGAGCCCGACCAGCGGCCCGTAGTCCGCGCCCGGATCATCGGATTTGCCGACATTGAGCTTGTGCACCCGATCGGTGAGCTTCTCCACCAGCCGGTCCGCGGTCTCCTCGCCCACCGGCACCGCCACCGAGATGGCCATGCAGCGTTCACCGGCCGAACCGTAGCCCGCGCCGATGAGCTGATCGGCGACATCGTCGAGATCGGCGTCGGGCATGACGATGGCGTGGTTCTTGGCGCCACCGAAGCACTGGGCGCGTTTACCGTTCGCGGTGGCGGTCTCGTAGATGTACTGGGCGATCGGGGTGGAGCCCACGAATCCGACAGCCTTGATCCGGGGATCGTGCAGGATCGTGTCGACGGCCTCCTTGTCGCCGTTGACCACGTTGAACACGCCCTCGGGCAGACCGGCTTCGAGGAACAGTTCGGCCAGCCGCAGCGGCACCGACGGGTCGCGTTCGGAGGGCTTGAGTACGAAGGCGTTACCGGTGGCCAGCGCGGGGCCGGCCTTCCACAGCGGAATCATGGCCGGGAAGTTGAACGGGGTGATCCCGGCGACCACGCCCAGCGGCTGGCGCATCGAGTAGACATCGATCCCGGTGCCCGCGCTCTCGGTGTACTCGCCCTTGAGCAGATGCGGAATGCCGACCGCGAACTCGATCACCTCGAGGCCACGCTGGATATCGCCCTTGGCGTCGGGGATGGTCTTGCCGTGCTCACTGGACAGCAGTGCGGCCAGCGAGTCGATTTCGTCGTTGACCAGGGTCAAGAACTTCATCAGCACCCGGGCCCGGCGCTGCGGGTTGGTCGCGGCCCAGGCCGGCTGCGCCGCCTCGGCATCGGCGATAACGGCCTCGACCTCGGCCCGGCTCGCCAACGGCACCCGGGCCTGCACCTCGCCGATATTCGGGTCGTAGACATCGCCGAACCGGCCGGAGGTCCCGGGGACGTGCTGCCCGCCGATGAAATGTGTGAGTTCTCGAACCATGCGATTCCTGCCTCGTGTCGGGGTGGCGGGCGCGGCGCTGCGGCCGTCCGTCACACGAAGATCGTTTTTGCGGGCTTCCAATAGTTGGACGTCCAATCAAAACGATACACCCGGCCCCCGGCCGAGGCCAGAGCCCGCCGCAAATGCCCCGCCCGGGCCCGCGAGTCCCCTCGTCCGCCCGGCTAACCGACAGTTTTCGTGGACCGCGCCAGCAGATAACTGCCGATCCCCAGTACCACCGCGCCGATCACCAGGATCGCCCCGGAGGCCCCGGCCGAATCTCCGGTCCAGTCCGCGACCGCCTCCACCGCCGCCAGAGTCAGGGCGGCAGCGCCGCCCAGCACCAGCACCCAGGAGCGGTCGGTCGCGTAGACACCGAAACTCACCAACGCGACGAAGGCCGTGAGCGCGTAGGCCGGCCACATCCCGTCGAATGTGTCCACGGTCTGCGCACCCGCTACCGCCAGGACCACGCCCGCCAGATACCCGGCCCACACCTCGAGCACCACCCGGGCGCGGGTGAGACCGAGCCAGCCGATACCCAGCGCCAGTACCCCGCCGCCGACCCAGCTGTCGTCGAGGTCGAAGACCTCGTCCAGTACGCCCACCACCAGCGCCACGCTGAATCCGGTGCACACCAGCAGACCGAGCAGGGAGGGCAACGCGGCATAACCGGCGGCGGCCGCCAGCAGACCCGCCCCCGCGGCATAGACCCAGGTGCTGTCACCACCGACATCCCCGTTGTCGAAAACCGACCCCGCGGCCGCGGCCACACTCGCCGACGCGAGCACGAACAGGACTACCGCGAGCCGTGTCCGGGCGGTGTGCCCGGTATCCGGTACCGACCGCCACGCCGCCCGCAACAACACCGAGCGACCGCCCGCCGTCGCCACACCGGCCACGATCAAACCGAGAGCGACCAGCGCGAACAGGACGAACCGGCCGAGTTGGGCCATATCGTCCCAGGACTCCACCAGGATCAGCACCAGCCCGCTCAGTAGCAGGCCCGCCCCGGCATAGGCCGCGATCTCGGCCAGCAGCCGGGCCGGCGTGGGCCGCGGCCGTTCGTGCTCCAGCGCGGTGACCACCGCGGTCAGCTGGGTTTCGTCGAGCACACCCTGCTCGACCAGATCGCGCAGCGCGGCGGGCGCCCGACCCGGTTCCGGCGCCAGCGCACCGGCACTCCGCGGTTCCGCCACGGGGCCGCCGGCCGGGCGGGGCGCGGCGGCCGGGACGGATTTCTCCGTCACGACGCGGTCGGGAACCGGATCGGCTCCCGACACCGGCGCCCGCGGCGCCGAATCCTGTTCGGCCACAGACCCAGTATGACGCCGGATCCGCCGACTCGTCCGGCGCGAGCCGATCCGCACCACCGCACCCTGGTCACGCGCTACCCTCGGCGATCAGACCGCAGACGATCGCAGGAGGTGCCGGAGCGCAATGGACATCGGCGAGATCCGGATCATCGACGCACACATCCACCAGTGGGACCCGTTCACCACCGCGCGCGAGTTCAGCCGTACGGCGAAACTGTTGCGTGCCGTCCCGATCCCGCTCCCACTCGCGCTACGTCTCGCGCCGCGTAAGGACCGGGAGTTCATCGGCGAACCCTCGGCCTATCTGGCGCCGTACCTGCCCGCCGACTACCGGGCCGACACCGGCGGCCTGCCGGTCGAATCGGTGGTACACATCGAGGTCGAGTGGGCCGGGCCAGAGGTCGAGGAGACCCGCTGGGTCACCGCCCTGCCGTTCGGGGTGGACACCCCCGCGCTCGCCGCGGTCAGCGCGAGCGGATTCCCCGGTGCCCCGGGATTCGCCGAACTGCTCGACGCGCATCTGTCCGCCTCGCCGCTGGTACGCGGCGTGCGCAGCATGGTCGCCCACCATCCGGACGCGGGTATCCGCAGTTTCACCACCGATCCGGGTGCCCTGCGCAGCAACGCGTTCCTCGACGGCTTCGCCGCACTGGTCGACCGCGACCTGGCCTTCGAGGCCTGGGTGTACTCGCACCAGCTGCCGGAGCTGACCGCGGTGGCCCGGCGCTACCCCGAAGCGAAGATCGTGCTGAACCACCTCGGCACTCCGGCGGGGATCTTCGGGCCGATGGGCAAGTACACCGGTAACGACGCCCGGCAACGCGCCGCGATACTCGAACGCTGGCGCACCGATATCACCGCACTGGCCGAATTCCCGAATGTGGTGGCCAAGGTCAGCGGGCTGATGATGCCGATCCTGGGCCACCCGGTACCCCGGCCCGGCCATCCGACGCCGGTGTCGCGCCTCACCGACCGGATCGGCCCGCTGCTGCGGCATGCGGCCGACGTCTTCGGCGTCGACCGCCTCGTCTGGGGATCGAACTTTCCGGTCGACCGGCCGATCACCTCGATCACCGGCAGCGCCGAGGCGGTGGCGACGGTGCTGGCCGAACATCTCGGCAGCACCGAGTTCCTGGAGAAGGTGTTCCGCACCAATGCCCAGCGGGTGTACGGCCTGGAGTGAAACCGGGCGGCGCACGCGGCGCCGCGCCGGAGATCCGCGCGGGCCCGTCGGACAGCGCTTACGGAACCTCGCGCTTACAGAACCTCGGCGCGGACCCGGAAGCGGTCCCGGTAGGCGGCCGGGGTGATGCCGAGAGTGCGGCGGAAGGCACGGGTGAGCGTATCGGTTGTCCCGAAACCACATTCGCCGGCTACCCGGTCAAGGGTGTCGTCGGTGGTCTCCAGCCGGTTGCGGGCGACTTCGACCCGGGCGGCCTCGACGTAGGCCGCCGGTGTCGTACCCAGTTCGTTCTTGAAGATACGGGTGAGTTGGCGGTCGCCGATTCGGGCGTGGGCGGCGAGGTCGGCGACGGTGAGCGGTTCGGAAATGTGCTGCGCGATGTGATGTCGTAGGTCGTCGATACGGCGGGTGGACGAGACCGGATCGAGGGACACGCTGAACTGGCTCTGCCCGCTGGGACGCCGCAGGTACATCACCAGCTGCCTGGCCACCCGCATCGCCGGCTCCTGGCCGAAATCCTCCGCTACCAGCGCAAGGGTCAGATCCAGACAGGCGGTGAGCCCGGCGCCGGTCCACACGTCGCCGTCGCGGATGAAGATAGGGTCGGCGTCCACCGTGACAGCCGGATGTTCGGCGGCGAGTTGGCCGGCGGTCGACCAGTGCGTGGTGGCGCGTTTGCCGTCCAGCAGCCCGGCATGGGCGAGGATATGCGCGCCGACGCATACCGAGGCCACTCGCCGGGCGCGGCCGGCCGAGCGGCGAACCCAGTCCACCACCGCCGGATCGGTGACAGCGCGCACCTGCCGCCGCGCGTCGACATCGACCGCACCCGGCACGATCAGGGTGTCGATACCGCGGCCGGAGATGTCCGCGAACGTCATATCCGGGAGCACCCGGACGCCGGCGGAGGTCGTCACCGGTTCCGGTGTCTCGGCGGCGAGTACGACGCGATAGCCGGTGGGTTCACCCATCTCCCGTTGCAGCAGGGAGAACACTTCGGGCGGCCCGGTCACGTCGAGCAGATCGACGCCGTCGAACAAGGCGACGACGATCAACCGTTCGATCATTGTCTCGTCCTCGGATCCACACAACTGATGTCGTTTTTTGCAGGTTACATGTCATTGCCGACATATCGGTGGGCTCCTAACGTGAAAGACGCGCCGGAAACCCGGGCGAACTCCCCGAAAGGACGATCTCGATGGCCACCACGTTGCGTGAGCTCAGCGGCTTCGACCAGACACCGGCCACTCTGGCCGAGGCCACCCTGCTGCTCGTCGACTACCAGAACACCTACACCCGCGGGGTCATGGAACTCGACGGCTGGAAGCCCGCACTCGAGGCGGCCGCGGACCTCCTGGCACGAGCCCGGGCGGCCGGTGCGCCGGTCATCCATATCGTCCACAACGGCGGCGCGGGATCCGCCTACGACCTCGATGCCGAGATCGGCCGGATCCATCCGGCTGTCGCACCCATCGACGGCGAACCCGTCGTGGTCAAAACCGCGCCGAACGCCTTCGTGGACACCGATCTCGCCGCACTCGTCGACGCGACCGGGAACAAACAGGTCGTCATCGCCGGATTCATGACCCATATGTGTGTCACATTCACCACCGAAGGCGCGTTCCTGCGCGGGAACCAACCCACTGTCGTAGCCGACGCGTGCGCCACCCGCGCCCTGCGGAGCCCCGCGGCCGAGGTCTCGGCAACCCAGCTCCACCACAGCGCTCTGGCCACCATCGCCGACCTCTACGGCGTCGTCGCGCTCTCCGCGGCCGATCTCGGCCAGGCCGTGGTCGCTGGGACTGTGGATTCAAAGGTGTTACCGGCCTGATTCGCTGACCGATGGTCAGCGAAGCCGAGATCTATGGCGCATAGTCGAGCCGAACTCTCGACGAGGTATGTCGCGATCTTCATCGACGCGTTCGCGAGCGCCTTCCCCGACCGCCGGCCCGACGCCCGAATCTACTGACGCTCCTCGACAGAGGAGCGAGAGATAGTCCCCGGTCTCGACCAAATGACTAGATGGATACCCGATCGAGTACGAGCGGCGTTGTCTGATAGCTGTAATGGCGCCTCGTGACGCCGGGGCGGGGTATGAGCTCATAAACAATGCCGGCCGCGTGTGCATCAAACACTCGGTGCGTGTGCTGGTGCCGTACGCTCTCGATCGCGAGGGTATACGCAATAGGTCCGGTTGTTCGGAGTGCCGCCATTTTACCGACGCCATCGCTGATTTCGTCGTAACATCCGATGTTCTGGATCACCCTTTCGATCACAGCTTCCAGAAACGGGTGCCCCGGACTGCCGATGACATGCCAGTTCTGAAACTCGCCACCAGCAATATCCTCGAGCTCGGGATGCATTCCCCATCCGTCGAACTGCTGCCCCGGCTGGTTCTGCCATCGCGATAGAAGATATTCGTCGGAGGGCCGGATGATATCCGGCAAGGAAAGAAGCGGGCCTGACTTGATGTCAAGATACACACCACCGCACTGATAGACACAAAGATAGCGGAAGAAATCTGCCCTCGCCGCACCGTATCGCGGATTCAGGCTCAGGTAGGTTTTCAGCACATCCCAGCCGTAATATTCGTATATGAAATCGTGGCAGTCCTTTCCAGAATAATAGTTGTACTGCCAGTCCGGATTAGCGGTCCGGAACCTGTCGATGCCATCGGCCAGCACGTCGGGAATGGTTGCGGTCTCGTATGTCTGATGGATGATTTTCGGTATCCGGCGCTGCCGGGCCTTCCGGGCCACCGAGGGAAGAGCGGCGCTCCATGCCCTGGTCAATTCGCCCACCGGAGCCAGGCGGAACGTTTCCCACTCCCTCCTTGCGGAGCTGTATCCGAACGTGCCGTTCGGCTGGGCACACAGGTACAGCTCGCCCGCCATGATGCAGTATTCGTCTCCGGCATCGAGAAGCCGTGGTCTCAGCCCCTCGAGCTCATCGGAAACGCTGGTAAGAATCTTGCCGGACTCATTCAGGAGCAGAGTCGCCGTGCGTGGATTGAATTCCTTATGGATTAGTCCGCCTTGCGCGGAGACTGCCAGCACCGTGCCGAAATACGTGGTCAGGACGCGATCGTCCGGTGAAATGGTGCCGGCTTGTAGCCTTCTTGCCAACGTCTTCCTACTGTCGTTCTGTTGTCGGTTCGGGTCATTCCCGGTCATTGCGATTGTGGTAGCGACGCGGGCCGGGTTTGTCGGATCGGCGGCGGATTCGGACGGCTGTCGCATCGGGTCCGACAATGACGGGCAATAGCTGGCGTAGGCGATTCTGTCATGTTTACGTCGATAGGCTGGCGGGGTGGAGCTGAGTGTGCAGCCCGAGGTGCTGCGGACCTAACCTACCGCGTCGGGCATTATCAACTCGAGTGGATCACCTGACTCTGCCGACGAAGTCGGGTCGTCGATCAGAACCGACTGCCGGTCATATAGCCGGAATCACGCGAGGCCGGGTAGGAGACGAAGCTCGCCACGTCCTCCGGTGCCGATACCCGGGCGAGGTGGATCGGACACCGGGACGCTCCGGGTGTGCTAACGGCCGGTCAGCGTCGAGTACACGACCATCAGTGCCCGCCCGGCCTCGGCCGCCGTCGACTCGTCCGCGGACAGCATGCGCAGGGCCCGCCGCAGCAGCGCCGGATCCAGGTCGTCGGGGGCCGGCCGGATCCCCGGTGCCGGCAGCGCGGGTAGTTCCACGCTCTCACCGTAGGGATCGGTGACCTCCCCACTCTCCGGCGCCGTCGCCTCGACCCCGCTGATCAGGGTGTCCAGGCTCAACCCGCGCAGGGTGAGCAGATCACGCGGATGGTCGTCGAGACGTTCGGCGAGCAGGCAGGCGACCGCGATCGCGTGTTTGCACGGCCAGCCCGGATCCGGGCAAGTGCAGCCGAAATCGATATCGGCGGCGGTCTCCGGGAGCAGGTGCGGGGCGAGTTCGCGGGGCAGATCACCGGAGACCACCCGGGCGAGCATGCCGGGCGAGCCCCGGATCAGCTCGACCAGCAGCTCCACCTCCTCGTCGCGCAAGCGCCGGATATCGCAGGTCGTGGCGAACGGGCGCGGCTGGCTGCCCTGCACCTCGGCGGCCACGACGCCGGGCTCGATCCGGTAACTCACCACCTGCCCCGCCCGGGCATAGGTGCGGCCCCGGGCGAGCCGGCCGGGTTCGGCGAGCCGCTCGACCACCTCCACGAAACTCTTGCCCCAGAAGGTGCGGGCGAAGGCACCGCGCCGGCTGCGCGCGCCGACGCCACCGGAAACGGGCCGGCGCCTGCCGAATTCGCTGAAATCGGCCATCACTCACCCACCGCCTCGGCGCCGAGGGTGAACAGCCGGGCCAGGTCGTCATTGCCGAGCTCGGTGATCCAGTTCTCGCCGACCCCGACCGCCAGATCGGCGAGTTCGCTCTTGCCCGTGATCATCTCGTCGATACGTTCCTCGATGGTGTCGACGCAGACCAGCTTGCGCACCTGCACCGCCCGGCGCTGCCCGATCCGGAACGCGCGGTCGGTGGCCTGGTTCTCCACGGCCGGATTCCACCAGCGATCCAGATGCACGACATGATTGGCGGCGGTCAGGTTCAACCCGGTGCCCCCGGCCTTGAGCGAGAGCAGCATGATCGGCGGACCCCCGACACCCTGGAACGCCGCGACCATCCCGTCACGTCGTTTCTTGGCGACACCACCGTGCAGGAACGGGATCTCGCCCCCGAACCGTTCGGCGAGGTACGGGACGATGAGCTCGCCGAACTCGCGGAACTGGGTGAACAGCAGTGCCTTTTCCCCCTCGGCCAGGACGGCGTCGAGCACATCCTCGACGAGCGCCAGCTTGCCGGATCGGTGGGCGCCGCGGCGCAGCACCGCGGAGGAATCACCGAGGAAATGCGCAGGGTGGTTGCAGACCTGCTTCAACCGGGTGAGCGCGCCGAGCACCGCCCCCTTACGGGCCATTCCCTTGGCATCGCGCAGTTTCTCGAGCATATCCTCGACCACCGCCTGATACAGGGCGGCCTGTTCGACGGTGAGGTTGGCCCGGACGGTCATCTCGAGTTTGTCCGGCAGATCGCTGATCACGGCGGGATCGGTTTTCACCCGGCGCAACAGGAACGGGGAGGTCACGGTGCGCAGCCGGGCCACCGCGTTCTCGTCGTTCTCCCGCTCGATCGGTACGGCGAAGCGGGCCCGGAAGGTCTGCGGGCTGCCCAGCAGTTTCGGTACCGCGAAATCGAAGATCGAGCGGAGCTCTTCGAGCCGGTTCTCCACCGGCGTACCGGTGAGCGCCAGCCGGTGCCGGGCGGGCAGCGCCCGGGCGGCCCGGGCCTGCCTGGTCGCCGCGTTCTTGATGTGCTGGGCCTCGTCGAGCACCACCCGTTCCCACTGCTGCCGGGACAGGTCGGCGATATCGCGGGCGAGCAGCGCGTAGGTGGTGACCACCAGATCCGCTCCGGCCACCGCCGTGTCGAGGTCACGGCCCTGTGCGCGGCCGGGACCGTGGTGCACCAGGACCCGCAGGTCGGGCGCGAACCGTTCCGCTTCGCGCTGCCAGTTGCCGACCACCGACATCGGGCACACCAGCAGGGTCGGCCCGGGTGCGCGGTCACCCTCGCGTTCGTGCAGCAGCAGGGCCAGCACCTGGACCGTCTTACCCAGACCCATATCGTCGGCGAGGACCGCGCCGCACCCGAGCCGGTTCATGGTCGCCAGCCAGGCCAGGCCGCGTTCCTGGTAGGGGCGCAACTGGGCCTTCAACCGTCCGGGCACGGGCACCGGATCCGCCGGTCGTTCGGGATCGAACAGCGCGGCGGGCCAGCCGCTCGCCGTGACCTCGGTCAGCGGCACGCCCCCGGCCCGGTTCTCGCTGATCTCGCCGATCAGATCGGAGAGGGTGATCTCGTTGTCGCCGTGGTGCAGGGCCACGAACTTCGCGGCGGCCGCGAGCACGGTGTGATCGGCCTGCACCCATTCGCCGCGCAGGCGCACCAGATCGGACTGGGCCGAGATCAACCGTTGCATCTCGTCCTGGGACAGCACGGTGTCGCCCAGTGCCAGTTCCCACCGGTAGCCGACCAGCCCGTCCAGCCCCACCGTGCTCTCGGCGGCGGGTACCGCGGCGCCCTCGACCCGCAGCCGCAGGCTCGGCTCGGTGATGTTCCAGGCCCGGGGCAGCAGTAGCGGAATACCCGCGGCCGACAGTGCCTGCGACCCGTGCGCGACCAGATCGGCCACCACCTCGGTCGGCAGCAGCAGATCGAGGCTGTGCGGGTCGCCCGGGACATCCCGCAGCCGGGGATAGGCGCGCTGCGCCCGGCCCAGCCATTCCAGGCCCAGCCGTACCTCGTCGGCCGTACCGGGTACCGGGATCGGCCGCGGTGCCGTCCCGTCGGCCCGCAGGCAGACCTCGAGGCGCCACAGCGCGGACGCGTCCGCGGTATCGGCGAACTCGCCGTCGGGTTCGCGCAGCCGCAGCACCAGCCCGGTCTCATCGGAGGCGCGGCTCTCCCGCCACTGCCGCAGCACCTCGGCGGCCTGGTGGCTGCCGGTCTCCACCGGAACATCCGTGCGCAGACCGTGTACGAGCGGATGCGGGTGCGGATCCGCCGCGATCAGTTCCCGCACCATCGGATCGGTGAGCTCGGTGACCATATCGTCGAGCACATCGCCGGGCGGTCCGGCGACCCGCAGCGCCGGCGGCAGCAGGGCGGCCAGTTCCGCGAGCCAGGCCCGCTGGCCGGAGCCGCCGGACAACCGCCAGCGCGCCCACCATTCAGCGTCCTCGCGCCGGAGTTCGGGAACCACCGCGCCGGCCCGCACCCAGCGTTCGATCCCCTGGGCGATATGGCCCAGGAAGCGCAGGTCCCCGGCCACGGCGCCGGTCGGCAACCGCTGCCGCAGCGCGGCGGCGGCCGGCCCCGGGGCGAGCGCGTGCGCCCGCACGGTCTCCCGTCGGGTGCCCGCGTCGTCCACCACGAGCACCTCGGCCCGGTGCCGGAAGCGCGATTCGGCCAGGACCGATCCGAGCAGCCCCGGCACGGGCGGTCCGTTCGCGCTACCGGGGGCACGCCACAGCAGCAGCCCGGAACCGGGCGACCACAGTCCGTGCAACATGGCCCCATCAAATCAGCCGGGTGCGACAGCCCGCGCACGGTCCCCCGCCCCCGCGTCCCGCGACCGTGGGCCGGTGGACGCGATACCGGCCCGGCGCACCCGGGCTGTCCCTGGATTTATCCTCCGCGACGGCACATACTGGAAAATATCCGCTGGTCACCGCTGATATCCGCATTTGCCGTGCGCAGCCCCGCCGGGCAGCTCGGGCTGTCTCCGGCGGCCACCAGTGGCGCCCGGCGCAGCCCGGCCCGCGAACAGCGGTCCCATCAACAGCGGCATCCCGGCACTGCGGTGCCATCGAAAAGCGGAGGGCAGCAGTATGACGATCCTGCTCCAGGTTCTCGAGCAGAGCTACACGCCGACGACCCCGTGGGAACGGCGCAAGTTCACCTTCGTGAATGCCGACAAGATCGTCGGCATGCGGCTCGACGGGCAGTGCGGAGTATGGCTTGACCTGTCCCGGCCCGGCGAGTCGCAGCGTCTGGCCCACACCACGGTGCCCGAAGAGGCGGTCACCTTCCTCCTCACCGCCTTCGCCAAGATCGCCGAATGTACCGACAGCGGTGGGTCATGGGTGATCGGTCACGACGGAGTACATATCGAATCCCTGGTCGCCACGCGCTTCCCGCCCCGCACCAGCCGGGTCGACAACGACGAACTGCTGGCCCGCGCCTGGCTCTGACTCCGAGACCGCGGTAGCTGTCGGAGGGGTCCGGTATACCGGTATCCGTGATGACACGGGGGACGATTCACGCGGTTACCGCTCTGTGTGCCGCCTTTCTGCTACTGGCTTCGGGGACCGGATGCGCGGCGGTCACCGGGCAGCGGCCCGCACCGGGCAGTCCGGGGCGGGCGCAGCTCGAACAATTGCTCGGCGCGGTCCGGGTGGTGCCGCAACGCCCACATCCGGGCGGATACGAACGCGGCTGCGGGGCCGGGCAGGGGTGCGTTTTCGGCCCCGCCTGGTCCGACGACCACGACGGCCCCGGCGGCCGGGACGGCTGCGACACCCGGAACAATGTGCTCGCGCGCCAGCTCACCGGAGTCGGCTACCGGCCCGGTAGCCATCGGTGCGTCGTACAGTCCGGCACCCTGGCCGACCCCTACACCGGCGCCCTCATCGTGTTCAGCAAGGAGAACGCCCGGCGGATACCGATCGACCACATCTATCCGCTGGCCGCGGCCTGGGATCTCGGGGCGGCCGGGTGGCCGGCCGCGCAGCGGATCCGGTTCGCCAACGATATCGATTACAACCTGCAGGCCACCGACGATGCGACCAATACCGACAAGAGCGACAGCACTCCCGCGGACTGGCTACCGCCGTCCCGGCCCGGGCACTGCTACTACGCGGGCCGCTACCTCACCGTCGCGTTGCGCTACGGGCTTCCGGTCACCGCCGCCGATCACACGGCGTTGCGTCGGGTGGCCGCGACCTGCGGATGATCACCCGGCCGATACGCCGGTGGCGACCGGCCGCTTCGGATCGTGGGCCCACTGCGACCAGGAGCCCGGATAGAGCGCGGCCTGTACCCCCACCACGGCGAGCGCCGCGATCGCGTGCGCGGCCGTGACACCCGAACCGCAGTACACCGCGACCGGGGCCTCGCCGATCTCACCGAACCGCTCGCGCAGTAGGTTCTCGGGCAGGAAGCAGCCGTCCTGATCGAGGTTCTCGCTGCTCGGCGCGCTGATCGCGCCGGGTATGTGCCCGGCGCGGGGATCGACGTGTTCCTGTTCGCCGCGGTAGCGCTCGGCCGCGCGGGCGTCCAGCAGGACCCCTTCCCAGCGAGCGACCGCGTCGGCGTCGATCACCGGCAGCCGGCCCGGCCGGAGTTCGATATCACCGGGCGCCGGATCGGGTTCCACCCCGGTGGCCAGTTCCCCGCCGGACCGGGTCCACGCCGGGAGCCCGCCGTCCAGGATCCGGACATCGGCGATACCCGCCCAGCGCAGCAGCCACCACGCCCGCGCCGCGGACATTCCGCCGATCGCGTCGTAGACCACCACCGGATCGCCCGTGCACAGACCCCAGCTGCGCGCGCATTTCTGGAGCCGGCTCGGGTCCGGGAGCGGATGCCGCCCGTGGGCGGGTGAGGGCAGGGCGGCGAGTTCGGTATCCAGGTCGACGAACACCGCTCCGGGTATATGACCGTTCTGGTAGTGCTGTGGCCCGTCGGGATCACCGAGTTGCCAGCGCACATCCAGCAGGCGCAGATCCTTCTCTGTTGATTCCCGGAGTTCTTCAGCCGAGATCAATACCGCGTTCAACGCAGCTCCTCGTCCAAGGGTCTGGAACAGATTTCGCCACCGTACGCGCGGGCGGTCCGCGAAGTCCATGCGTACACGGATATCCGCGGGTGAATTCTGATGTCAGATCCGGGCGAGCAGCGTCAGCGGGTCCTCCAGCAGGCCGGCGACGGTCGCCAGGAACCGGGCGGCCGCCTCACCGTCGATCATCCGGTGATCGAAACTCAGCGTCAGCGTCGCCACCGAGCGGACCGCCAATTCGTCTCGGAAGACCCACGGCCGTTTCACCACCGCACCCAGGCACAGGATCGCGGCCTCGCCCGGATTGACCAGCGGCGTACCGGATTCCACACCGAAAACGCCGACATTGGAAATGGTGAACGTGCCGCCGCGTAGATCGGCCGGCCCCGCCCGGCCGTCCCGCGCGGTCCGGGCCAGCCACCCGATTTCACGGCACAGTTCCCGCAGGCTCAGGGTCTGGGCATCCTTGATATTGGGCACCAGCAGCCCACGCGGGGCGGCCACCGCGATACCCAGGTTGACGTAGTGCCGGGTGACGATCTCCGCGTTGGCCTCGTCCCAGAAGGTGTTGATCACGGGGAATTCGGCCAGCGCGGCGAGTACCGATTTCGCCACCAGCGCGAGCAGGGTCGGGGTGATCCCTTCGAAGGATCGGGTGGCGCGCAGATGTTCCAGCAGTTCCAGCGAGGCCGTGACATCCACCGTGATCGAGGTATCGGCCTGGGGGATCGTGCGCGCACTGGTCACCATGGCCGCCGCGGTCCGCTTACGGACCCCGGCGATCGGCGTGCGCTCCTCCCGGACCGACCCGGCGGCTCGTTCCCCGGGCGGCGCGGCCTCGTCACCGGGATCGCGATCGCGGGTATCGGGTTCCGAAACCGGCACCGCACCACGGACATCCGCGACGGTGACGGCCCCCTCCGGCCCGGAACCGGCCACATACCACAGGTCTATGCCCAGCTCCCGGGCCAGTTTGCGGGCTCCCGGCGTCGCGGCCACCCGTTGCGATTCGGCCGCGGCCCCGCGCGCGAAGTCGCCACCGTGTTCCGGCGGTTCCGCCGCCGTCCGGGCAGTCGTGCCGTGCGATCCGCCGATCACGCCGCTCTCGTAGGACATCCCGTTGCCCGCGGACGGCTCCGTCGGCGGTACCGCCGCACCGCCGGCGCGTTGCCCACCGCGCCGCCGCCGCGAACCGCGCTCCTCCGACGGCCCGTAACCGACCAGCACCGAAGGCCGCCCCTCGGCTCCCGATTCCGTTGCGGCCGTGCGTATCCGGAGTAGCGGTGCACCGACGTCGATGGTCTCGCCGGGCTCGGCGAGCAGTTCCACGACGGTCCCCGCGAACGGGGACGGTAGCGCGACCACCGCTTTCGCGGTCTCGACCTCGGCAATGGTCTGGTTCAACGCGATCTCGTCGCCCACCGCCACCGTCCAGTTCTGGAATTCGGCATCGGTGAGTCCTTCGCCGAGATCGGGGAGACGGAACTCCAGGATCTCGCCGGTATCTGCGGCACGACCTTCGTCGGCGCGGGCGTCGTCGTCCACGGTTTCGGGCACCTCCGGCTGGCATCAGGGCGGGATCACACTTCAGGCGGCAAGCGTTCGATCGACCGCCTCCAGGATCCGATCCGGGTCGGGCAGATGATGCTTCTCGAGCTTAGCCGGAGGGTAGGGGATATCGAACCCGGCGACCCGCAGTACCGGCGCCTCGAGCCGGTAGAAACACCGCTCGGTGATCCGGGCGGCGAGCTCGGCGCCGATACCGCCGGTGCGCGACGCCTCGTGCACCACGATGAGCCGGCCCGTCCGGTCCACCGATTCGGCGACGGTGTCCACGTCCAGCGGGGCCAGGCTCCGGAGATCCACGACCTCCAGCGAGATCCCTTCCTCGGCACCCATCTTCGCGGCGGCCAGCGCGGTGGCGACCGTGCCCCCGTAGGCGACCACCGTGGCATCGGTCCCGCGCACGCACACCCGGGCCCGGTCCAACGGCAGGTCCGGTTCGGCTGCCGGATCGAACTCGGCTTTGTCCCAGTACCGGCGCTTGGGTTCGAAGAAGATCACCGGGTCGTCCAGGGCGATGGCCTGCCGGATCATGGTGAAGGCGTCGGCCGGATTGCTCGGCGCCACCACCCGCAGCCCCGCGGTGTGCGCGAAATACGCCTCCGGCGATTCGGAATGATGCTCGACCGAGCCGATGCCGCCCCCGAACGGGATGCGGATGGTCAGCGGCGCCCGCACCGCGCCCCGGGTCCGGTAGTGGATCTTGGCGACCTGGGAGACGATCTGGTCGAACGCCGGATACACGAACCCGTCGAATTGGATCTCGCACACCGGGCGGTAGCCGCGCAACGCCATCCCGAACGCGGTACCGATGATCCCCGACTCCGCCAGTGGCGTATCGATCACGCGACGGTCGCCGAAATCTTTCTGCAGCGCGTCGGTGACCCGGAAGACGCCGCCGAGCCGGCCGATGTCCTCACCCATCAGCACCACTTTCGGATCCTCCTCGAGCGCACTGCGCAGCCCGGCGTTGAGCGCCGCGGCGAAGGTGGTGATCATGAGCGGACTCCTTCCTCGCGCAGGGTGGGCGCGACGGTGGCGAGCGCCCCGGCCGGGTCGTCGGCCAGGTACGCGAGATAGTCCCGACGCTGCTCGTCGAGGCCCCGGTGCGGGGTCGCGTAGACGTGCTCGAAGAGTTCCGGCGGTTCGGGGTCGGCCATGGTGAGGGTCTCGGTGCGCATCCGGTGGGCGACCTCGTCGGCGCGTTCCTCCACTCGCCGCCGGGTCTCGGCGTCGAGCAGGCCCTCGCGGTCCAGTAGCCGCCGCATCCGCAGGATCGGGTCCCGCCGCGCCCACTCCTCGGTCTCGGCCGCGGCGCGGTAGCGGGTGGGGTCGTCGGCGGTCGTATGCGGACCCATGCGGTAGGTGATGGCCTCGACGAACGAGGGCCCGCCTCCGCCGCGGGCGCGCGCGACCGCCTGCCTGGTGACAGCCAGTACGGCCAGCACATCGTTGCCGTCCACCCGGATCGCGGGGATTCCGTAACCGATCGCCCGCTGGGCGATCGGCGTGGCGCTCTGCAACTGCACCGGCTCACTGATCGCCCAGTGATTGTTCTGGCAGAAGAACACCACCGGCGCGCTCCAGCTCGCGGCGAAGGTCAATGCCTCGGCGATATCCCCCTGGCTGGTGGCGCCGTCGCCGAAATAGGTGACGGTCGCGATCTCGGCGCCGTCGAGGTGGGCGGCATAGGCGTAGCCGGTGGCGTGCAGCGCCTGGGCGCCGACCACGATGGCCGGGTTGGCCATATTGGCCGCCGCCGGATCGCCGATCCCGTGCGACACTCCCCGCCACATCCGGGTCATGGCGCTCGGCAGTACCCCGCGGCAGTAGGCAACGGCACTCTCCCGGTAGCTGCCGAACACATAGTCGTCGGGGTGGAGCGCGTGCGCCGATCCCACCTGGGCCGCCTCCTGTCCCTGGCACGGCGCCCAGAGGCCGAGTTGCCCCTGCCGGGCCAGCGCGACGGCCTCGGTATCGATCCGCCGGGTGACCACCAGGTCTTCGTAGAGTCGGCGCAGTTCACCGGGACCGACATCGGCGACCAGGGCCTGATATTCCGGGTGGTGCACCCGAGCGCCGTCGGGCTGGATCAATTGCACCGGATACTCGGTTGTGCCGGGCATCGGCCTCGCCTCCTCACGCGGGTCACGCGTCGATGTGGCCTGTAACACATAGCATCCACTCTTAAGCGATCTGCGCAAGTCTCGATCCGACAACTGAGCAGATTGCACGGTTTTGCGGCCTTCAGGCCTGTCATACTGCGTTACATGACCAGTCCGGAGACTTCCGATGCGGTAGTGGACGCCACCGACGCGCGCCTGCTGCTGGAACTGATCGCCAACCCCCGGGCCACCGGCGTGGAGCTGGCCGCCCGGCTCGGGCTGTCCCGCAACACCGTGCAGGCGCGGCTCGCCCGCTGGGAAGCCACCGGCGTACTGGGCAGTTTCGAACGCCGGGTCGAGTTGCGGGCGCTGGGCTACCGGCTGTCGGCCTTCGTCGCGGTGGTCGTGGACCAGCACCGGCTGGAAGCGGTGGTCGGCGAATTGGCCGAGATCGCCGAGGTGACCGAGGTGTGCGGCATGACCGGCCCCACCGATCTCACGGTCCGGGTGGTGGCCCGCGACGCCGACGACCTCTACCGCATCACCGGACAGATCCTGAAGATTCCCGGGGTCGTCCGCACGAATATGGCCCTGGTGATGCAGGAATCGGTGGGACCGCGCACCGCCCCGCTGCTGCGCCGGCTCGCCGGGCAATCACGCCCCGCCGACGGGCGCCGATCCGATTAAGCGACACATAGGGGCATATGTCGCATGTAAGCGTTAGAGTGCCGGCATGGAGCTCTCAGGCACAGTAGCGGACGCTTTCTCCGGACGGACCGCTGTCGTCACCGGCGGCGGATCCGGTATCGGCGCGGCGCTGGCACGACGGCTGGCCGACCACGGGGCGCGGGTCGTCGTGGCGGACCTCGATCCGGCCACCGCGGAGCAGGTGGCCGGCGAGATCGGCGAAAGCGCCGTCGCCGCCGGCGGGGACGCCGCCGATCCCGCGGTGATCCAGCGGCTGATCGATACCGCGGAATCCGCCTTCGGCCCGGTGGACCTGTACTTCGCCAATGCCGGGATCGGCGGCGGCGCCGGGCTGGACAGCACCGACGCGCAGTGGGCGGCCGCCCTGGAGATCAACACCATGGCCCATATCCGCGCCGCCCGCCTGCTCGTCCCCGGCTGGCTGGCGCGCGGTACGGGCTACTTCGTGAGCACCGCGTCGGCGGCCGGGCTGCTCACCCAGCTGGGTTCCGCGCCGTACTCGGTGTCCAAGCACGCCGCGGTCGGTTTCGCGGAATGGCTGTCCATCACCTACGGCGACAAAGGCATCCGGGTCAGCTGCGTATGCCCGATGGGCGTGGATACGGCGCTGCTGCGCGAGGGGATGATCCCGCCGGACAACGAGGCCGCCGGGCGGCTGGCCATCAACGCCGTGAAATCCGCAGGCGCGGTGCTCACTCCGGAAGAAGTCGCCGATACGGTGCTGGCCGGAGTGGCGGCCGGACAGTTCTTGATCCTGCCGCACCCGGAAGTGCTGACCATGTACCAGCACAAGGGGTCGGACTACGACCGCTGGATCCGCGGGATGCGCCGATTCCAGCACGCGCTGGAGAACCCCGGCTCCCAGCAGTGACTCCCGCCGGTCTCCGCGGGCCGCTCCCGCCGTCGTCGCACTCCACCGCGCACGGCCCGCGGAGTCGCGGCGGCCCCTGCCGATACGGCCACCGGAGGCGGTGGTCACGCGCGGGACGCGCCGAAATACCGGGTTACCATAACTCGGTGAATGGGCCCGTTGAGGTGGATACGGCGGCGCGAATCCTCGATTCCGTGGTCGAGATCATCGAAGCCGACGGATACGACGCGGTGCAGTTGCGCACGGTCGCCAAACGGGCACGGGTATCACTCACCACGATCTACGGCCTCTACAGCAGTCGCGACGAGCTGATCGTGGCCGCGGTGGCGGCGTGGATGGCTGCCCACTCCTACGACGAGCTGGCCCTGCATCCGCGGGAGGAGCCGCTGGCCGACGGGTTGATGCGCCTGATCCGGCAAGTGTTCCAGCCGTGGGAGCAGAGTCCGCGCATGGCGCTGGCCTTCTTCCGTGCCCGCGCCACCGCGGGCGGCCACCGGCTGGACCGCCAGGGGTTCGAGGCGGTCCTGCCCGCCGCCGCGCATCTCCTGGCCGGGCTGGACCGCGATTACGTCACCGATATCGCACTGGTCATGGTCAATCTCTGCTACGCGATGGTGGGCCGACTGGTCGACGGGACGGCCGACGTGCCCACGATCCTGTCCTCGCTGGACCGGGTGATGCACCGGTTGACCAGCGACAACACCCGGCTGGCGACACAGCGCCCGGCGCCGGGAGCGCAATCGGGCGCACCGGCACTGGACTTCTCACTGTTCTCGCTGTTCGGCCCCGGCGTCGGCGAGCCGAACGGTTCCGCGAGCGGCGGCGGGCCGGGCGGCCCCGGCGTCGAGCGGACAACCCGGTAGTCCACCACGACGCCCCGCCATCCACGTCGCGGAGCTGTTCACGCCCGGCCTTCCCGGTAGACCGATCGGATCGGCGCGGACCGGATTCCGGTAACCGTTCGCGGTGCGCGAGACTTGGCCGTCGGCTCCACCAGGCTGCCGATAGCCGGGCAGAACGCCTCTGTCACTGATGTCCGGGGTGTTGCGGCGGTTCCTCCTCGGCCGCGTCGAATGCCGGTACGAGTGGGGCGAGCGCGGCGCGAAGCAGGTCGGGCAGCGAGCCGGATACGACGACGAAGCCCGCGGTGGCCGGTGTACCGGCTGCCGGCTGTAGCCATTTCTCCAGTGCGACGCGGAGGGCAGCGGCCACACTGGCCGCGAGCACGGGGGCGGCGAATTCGTCTGCCGCACCGAGGCGCTCGGCGATGGCGGCGGCGAGGGGTTCCGAAATCGCGTCGGTAGCACCGAGGAACGCCTCGCGCAGCGCCGGGTGCGTGGTGATCAACAGCAGTGCCTCGCGATGACGTTCGCCCGGATCGGTGTATTGCGCCAGGATCGCCTCGATGACGGCGTCGGCGAGGCGATCCCCTGCGGGCCGCGCCGCTATCGCCGAGGCGACTCGCGCCTCCCGCTCGGCGGTGACGGCGGCAACGATCGCCTGCTCACGACTGGAGAAATAGTTGTTGTAGGTACGCGGTGAGACACCGGCCGCCTCGGCGATGTCCTCGACCCGCACCTGGTCCGGCCCCTGCTCCAGAGCCAGGCGCAGCGCTGCTTCCCGCAGCGCCTCGCGAGTGGCCTGTTTCTTGCGCTCGCGCAATCCAGCCGGTCTCGTTCCCACGATCCGATCCTGCCACAAAAACCTGCGTGCACGAAATATTGCGTGCACGCATTTTTTGCGGCTAGGCTGGCGGCGACCGAAACCCGATCGACAGGAGGGAGCACCATGCGAGGCAAGGGAATGACGTACGACACCGGTTTCATCCGGAACGGCCGGGCGTCACGGAAGGAATTCGACCTCGAGATCGTCCGGCGTGAGCTGGCCATCATCCGAGACGATCTGCACTGCACTGCCGTGCAGATCGTCGGCGGCAATGCCGACCGGCTGGAACTGGCGGCCCGGTGCGCTGCCGAACTGGGCCTCGAGGTGTGGTTTTCGCCCTACCCGCTGGAACTGACCACCACGGAGATCCTGTCCCTGTTCGCCGACTGCGCGCGGCGGGCCGAGCGACTGCGGCAGACGGGGGCCGAGGTCGTGTTCGTCACCGGCGTCGAACTGAGCTTGATGAACCGGGAATTCTTGCCCGGTGACACCGTCTGGGAGCGGCTCGAGTTCCTGCTCGGACACCCCGATGGCCGCAGCGAGCGACTCGCCGAGCTGATCACTCGCCTCGACGACTTCCTCGAAAAGGCGGTAACCGTGGTCCGCGAGCACTTCCGAGGCAAACTCACCTACTGCGCCATACCGCTCGAGCGGATCGACTGGACATCATTCGACATCATGTCGATCGAGCTCATCCGCTCCGCCGAGGTGGCCGACCAGTTCCGCATGGGCGTGCGCGAGCTGGCAGCACAGGACAAGCCGCTGGCGATCACCGGTTTCGGCACGGCCACCTGGCGCGGCGCCGCCGACGTGGCGCCTCGCAGCAACGAGATCGTCGAATACGACCCCGCCACCGGTGATCCGATCCGATTGACCGGGGACTACATCCGGGACGAGGCCGGGCAGGCCGCGTACCTCACCGAACTGCTGGAGATCTTCGACAGCGAAGGTGTCGACAGCGCATTCGTGTTCCTGTTCGCGCTCCACAACCACCCCCACCGCCCCGACGGCGACCCGCGAGACGATCTGGATCTCGCCAGTCTCGGCATCGTCAAAGTTCTCGACGGCCGCCGCGGCGCGACCTATCCGGACATGGCATGGGAGCCCAAAGCGGCATTCTCCGCCGTCGCCGGGTACTACGGCGGCGAGGACGACACGAATCGCGAGCAGCAATGAACCATGTATCCGTTGTTTTCCGCGCGGCTACCGGAATTGCCGCCCGCTACCGCCGGCCGGGATCCGCCCACAGGGTCTCCGCGGCCGACGGCGATCCGGCCGGGACGCCGGCCGCGTCCAGTGCCGCTCGCTTGAAAGCCTGTGCCGCCAGGCTGACCTTATGGGTGTTCACCAACGCGAACCCGTCGCCGAGTTCGACAGCGGGCTCCCGGCCCCACAGGTAGGTCTGCCGGGTCAGGTGGCCACGCCGCGCCAGGACCTCGTCGCGGACCCGGGCGTCGGCCAGGTAGATATCCGCGGCGGCGGCGAGTATGTCTAGGTCGGCGGTCCACCCGGCGCGGACCGGCGCATCGGCGAGTGCGATCGCCTTCGCGCCCAGAATGTCCAGAGCCCGGGTATCACCGGGATCCGGTAGGAGTACGACGGTCTCGCAACCCGCCGCGGTTCGATCGAAGATCCAACCGCCCAGGCAGTCCACCGCGGCGGCGACGGTGGGCGCCACGACCGCGGCACGGTTCCGGATCGATCGGCGCCCGGGACTGTCCGCCCAGCGGGCGGCCGAGCTGGTGGAATCGGCTCCGAAGTCGCCGGAAACAGCGAATTGCACTGCCATATCTGCCATTCCGTTCTATCGAACTACACCGTCGGCTGCCGCGTCCCGCGCGCAGGCGGAGACTGCGGGCATACCGAGAGAGATCCCGTTCGCGCGCCGGATAGGACCGGCCGCGGTCCGGGGAAGTGCGGGCGGCCGGATCCGCCGACCGTCGCCGGGCACCGTCCGGATCCGCTGCGACGAGCCGCCGCCACCGGATTTCCCGACGCCCGCTCGACCACCGACGACTCCATGCACAGGCCTGCCCTTCCGTGCGATCGAGGAGACGCCTCGACCACCCTGCCGCGCTGCTATCGCACCTACTCCGCAGCGCGGCGCGGCACGACAGTAACACGGTTATTGCCTGTTCATGGCCGGATTCGACAGTCCCGGCGAAGAACTGTCCGCGGCCGTGCGCGTTCCCCTGCATGAGCTCGCGGAACACCGGAGAACGCGCTGCACAGATCACGAAAGGTGACCGGAAGTGCCCGACGGCGATTCGCGGGCGCCCGGAAACCGGCTCTCCGGGGGCTCCCGGAGAGCCGGTTTCCGGCTACTGCTCGGCGGTATCGGTGACCAGGACCGCGGCGGCCTTACGGATCACCTCGGGGATCTCGACCGGTTTGCGGCTTTCCGAATCCACGTAGACGTGGACGAAAGTCCCGGTGGCGGCGAGCTCGAGATCGCCGCCCGCCTCCCGGAAGATCGCGAGGTCGTAGGTGATGCTGGACCGGCCGAGGCGGGCGATCCGCAGACCCACGCGCAACAGGTCGGGGAAACTCAGCGAGGCATGGAAGCGGCACGACGTCTCCGCCACGATCCCGATGGCGGGCAGTTCCCGGATATCGGTACCCGTCGCATCGATCAGCCAGGCATTGACCGCGGTATCGAAGTAGGCGTAGTAGGTCACGTTGTTCACGTGCCCGTAGTGGTCGTTGTCGGCCCAGCGGGTGGGCACCGGCCAGAGCACCGGATACTGCTTGGTCACCCGGCCGACGATACCGGGGTCAGCCGACCGTGGGCACCGCGACGGCCCCGAGCCGATGATCGCGCGGGCTCACCCCGAACTGCCGTTTGAACGCGGTACTCAACGCGAAGGCGCTGCCGTACCCGACCCGGCGGGCGACGGCCTCCACCGTCTCGTCGGTGCCCTGCAGCAGATCGGCGGCCAGATCCAGCCGCCACTCGGTGAGGAAGGCCATCGGCGGTTCGCCGACCAGTTCGGTGAACCGCCTGGCCAGGGCGGCCCGCGAGGACCCCACTTCCCGGGCCAGCTCGGCCACCGTCCAGCCGTGGGCGGGATTGTGCTGCAGCAGCCGCAATGCTCTGCCGACCAGCGGATCACTGTAGGCGTGATACCAGGGCGGTGCCTCGTTCCCGGCGAACCAGGTCCGCAGGGTCGCGATGAGCAGCAGGTCCAGCAACCGGTCCAGCACCGCGCTCTGTGCGGGCCGGTCCTTCACGGTCTCCTCCACCAGCAGGCTCAGCACCCGCTCGTCGGAACGTCCACGCGGCACCACCAGGGTCTGCGGCAGAGCCCGCAGCAGGCGTCGGCTCACCGCACCCGCCTGCTCGTAGGACCCGGTGACCAGCACGGTCTCCCCGGCGGGGTCGTTACCCCACTGCCGGACACCGAGGCTCATGGTCTCGCAGAGCACCTCACCGTCCACCGTGGTGGTGATCTGGCCCGGGTTGATCAGAATCTGCGGCTCGGTGGCGGGGTCGTCGGCGACGGTATAGGGCTGCGGCCCCCGGAACACCGCCACATCCCCGGCGCCCATCCGGTACCGGCCGCCGTCCTCGGTGAGAACCCACGCATGCCCCCGGATCACCGCGGCCAGCGTCAACGGCGATTCGTCCTGAATGCGTAGCGACCACGGCGGGCTCAGCAGTGAACGCAACAGGAACGCGCCTCGCGCCCTCGGCCCCTCCAGCAGCCCGGCCAACGCATCCATTCGCCCAACGATAGCCGCGGCGCCGGGCGCACAACGGCTCCGGGCCGCCCGGTGGCGGGAAGGGTGACACCTCGGCGGAGCTGTTTCGGCCGGCCGCCGGAGTAACCCGGATGCGGTCGGCCGGAGCTGCTGCCGTCGCTCCACTGCTCATCAATCATGACGGCGGTTGTGCACCGGAATCGACGGCCCCGCCCGGCATTCGACGGCCGCCGAGGGTGTCACAGCGCACACCTATCATGTAGATATGGAATAAGTAGAGGGTGAGGGGAGGGTACCGATGCCGGACATGTCGAAAGTGGAACTCTACGCCGCGATCCGGCAGGACCTTCGCGCCGGCCTGTCCAAACGCGCCATCGAGCGCAAATACGGTGTGGGATGGCGCACGGTGGCGCGAGCAACCGAGTCGGTATTGCCCGAGCCGCGCAAAGAGTATCCCCCGCGGCCCCAGAAGCTGGATCCCTACAAGCCGTTCATCGACGAGGTGCTGCGCGCCGACCTGAACGGTCCTCCCCGGCAGCGCCATACGGCCACTCGGATATATCGGCGTCTGCTGGCCGAGCAGGGCATGACAGATGTGTCGTATCAGCGGGTCAGCGCCTATATCCGCGAGCGCAGACCGCAACTGCGAACCGAACAGACGACCGCCCGCCGCCGTACCGAAAGACTGGTCGGGGCAGCGGGCTTCCCACTCGTCAAAACTCTGCAGGACTTCGATTTCGACGCCAACCCCGATATCGACCCGGCGGTCGTCCGGGCCCTCGCCGAATGCAACTGGGTGCGAGACGGTCTGGCGCTGTGCCTGATCGGCGATTCCGGCACGGGAAAATCCCACCTACTGATCGCGCTGGGCACCGAGGCGGCGAGAGCCGGCTATCGGGTCCGGTACACCTTGGCCGCCGGACTGGTCAACAAACTGGAGGAAGCCGCCGACGAGCAACGACTCTCTCGGGCCATCGGCCGCTACCGGGGCATCGATCTGCTGTGCATCGACGAGCTCGGCTATACCGAGCTGGGCCGGCACGGTGCCGAACTGCTGTTCCAGGTGCTGACCGAACGGGAAGAGAAGAAGTCGGTCGCGATCGTGGCCAATCGCGATATCGCCCACTGGTCGGAGATCTTCCCCGACGCCCGGCTGCGCGCCGCCATCATCGACCGGCTCACCTTCGGTGGCACGATTGTCCGGACCGGGTCCCGAAGCTATCGCCGGGCCCACTCCCGGTCGAACGCACCCACCGATACACCTCGCTGATCCGACCCGTTCCACCTCGCCGAAGCAGGCGCGGTGATCAGCCGCGGTACCGCGATCGTCCGTCCGCCGTTCATTCCGAAACGCCCTCGCGCGCAGCCGATGACCATAGTGCCGCCGGACGCCGGAAAACCAGCGAATCGGCATTCTTCTTACCACCGTCGAATTTCGTGGGAAAACCTCCCCGGAATTCATGAGCAAACGCTGTCGGAATTCGCGATAGCTCCGTCGCATTCGATGATAAAAAGCCCCACTCCGAACTACACGACAGTCCTGACCTGGGCAGATCGATCGAAATTCACTGTTGCACTCAATGTTCGAGAGACGTATCTTTGCGAGTGGATTGTTTCCGACTCATTAACATGAGGGGCAATATGGACCATTCGTAATCATGCGTGAGGCGGCCGGCCGAAACCGGCGGCGCGCCTGTACAGAACGCAATTACGTCACCGGCAACGGCGTACCGCGCCACCGGTCGCCGGCAACGCCTCCGGCGAGACCACCATTACGGTGAGAGCCATCGCCCGGATGGCGTGATCCTCCCCGCCGGCATCTCCCGGTGACGTTCCGGACGGCAGCCCTGTCAGGGCAGCATTCCCGTTTGCGCCCGCCGAAAGCCGTACAGGCTGCGGGCGATTCGAACGACAACTTCCAGCGCGACAACTCCGCTCGGTGGCATTCGGCCGCCCGGCGTCGGTCGGTCGCGCCCATCGAACACCTCGATCAGAAAGACAGCATCATGCCTATCTCTCCCAACCAGGGTTCCACCGCGGGCGGTACCGCCGTCACCATCACCGGTACGAACCTCGGCGGCGCCACAGCCGTGCGCTTCGGTGCCAAACTCGCCACCATCACAGCCAATACACCGACCTCGGTCTCGGTCACCTCCCCATCGGGGACCGGCACAGTCGGGGTAACCGTCACCACGCCGGGCGGGACCAGCAACCCGCTGTCGTTCTTCTACGTCGGCCCGCCGTTCAAATCGAGCCTGTCTCCGGTCTCGGGAGTGACGGCGGGCGGTAATACGATCACCCTCACCGGGTCCGGTTTGGCCACAGCCACTTCCGTGTCCTTCGGCGCCAATGCCGCCACTCCGACCGTGGTGAACGACGGCGTGCTGACCGTGGTCGTGCCCGCGGGCGCGGCAGCGGGTTCGGTCGGGGTCACCGTCACCACGGCAGGTGGGGTCAGCAATGGCCTTTCGTACACCTACGTGGACGCGCCTACCGTCGGCACCCCGGACCCGGCCTCCGGTCCGGCCTCCGGTGGCACCGCGGTGACCATCCCGGGCACCGGTCTGACCACCACCGAGTCGGTCACGTTCGACGGTGTCCTGGCGCCGTTCAACATCCTCTCCGATACGGCTATCGTGGCGGTCACACCACCGGGAACCGCCGGTGCCGTCGATGTCGTGGTCACCACCTCCGGTGGCAGCGACACCGCGACCGATGCGTTCACCTACGTCGCCGGACCGGGTATCTGACCGGATCATGCCGCCGGTTCCGGGCAGGGCAGCGACGCCCTGCCCGGCACCGGCACTCTCCGCACACCCTCCGCCCCTGCTCGTGGCCGGACGGGGGCTCCGACGCCCCGCTCTGAGAGGAGCACTCCATGGCCCCCACCTTGACCTCCCTTTCACCGACTTCGGGCCCTGCTTCCGGACTCAACAACGTCACACTGACCGGCACCGGATTCGTCGGTATCGTCACCGCTGTGCGTTTCGGCACCACGACAACCACTTTCACC
>NZ_BDCU01000059.1 GCF_001618425.1 Nocardia fusca NBRC 14340 | reverse complement strand
GTCCGACATCAATCGATCCTTCCTGCCGAGCACACAGGCTCGGCCGTCGGACCGAGATCAGATCCACCGAATTTCAGACAGTCCCCAGCCCAACAGCTGCCGGAACTTATTGCCGAATGGGTTCGCTATTACTCGTGGTTTCCTGTGCCCTGGGAGGGACGCTGATTCGGGCGGAGGGCGAGTATGAGCTCGCCTGAGCAACTAAATGAAGGCCTTTACCAGGCGACTGTCTCGGAAAAACTGCCGTCTGGGAGCTTGGCGGCGGACTTTCTGTACCCAGATATCTCGGCGCAAGCGGAGTGCGGCGAACTCCATTGCTCGGTCAGCCGTCCGGCAGGGAGCGGTTTTCGTCGGTGTTGTGCGCGGGGGCCGGTGCGGCGCTGTTACTGTGCCGGAGAATGTAGCGGTCGGGCGGGTTTTGGTTAGTGGAGGTGTGGAGAGTGGCGCGCAAGGTTGTGGTGACCGTGATCGACGATCTGGATGGCGCGTCGGCCGCCGCTGAGACCGTCTTGTTCGGTCTCGATGGGGTGGGTTATGAGATCGATCTGTCCGAGGCGAATGCGCGGGAACTGCGTGCCGGCCTCGATAAGTGGATTCCGTTCGCGCGGAGGGTCGGGGGGCGAGGCCGGGTCAAGGCTCCTGTGGCGGGTCGGCAGAAGGACGCGAAGTCGGTGCGGGAGTGGGCGCGCCGTAATGGGCATGATGTGCCTGAGCGTGGCCGGATTCCCTCCGTGGTGTTGCAGGCGTATCAGCGGGCGGCGAGCTGACTTCAGTGCTGCTCCGGCCGGTCAGGGTGGCCGCGGAGCTGTGGTCGGGCCGCGAGGTGTTCTGGCGGCCCGTATGAGCATGCATTACTGCCCTCGGCCACGAACCGGTGTTGCGAGGGATCCGGTTTGAGGTCTGCGTCGCTGGAGTACTCCGGTGTCTCGGTCGGAGTTCAGCTCGACGCTGGCTGGCCCTGATGTTCTGGTTCGTGTAGGTCGTCAAGGATTCGGTCGATGGTGGCGTTCTGGGGCCAGGTGTGGTCGATGCGGGTTTCGGTGACGAAGGGTAGTGGTTGCCAGCCGTGGTACCAGGACCGCATTTCCGTTTCACCGAACTCGGTGGCTTGCGGCCGTTGGGCATGCCGGGTGAGGGTTTGTTCGAATGTCAGGTCCCAGGTGTAGAAGAGGGCGCGTCGTGCTCGGGTGGTGAGTGTTTCGAGCATGGGCCCGTAGCGGTCGGCGTCGAGGATTCCTTCGACGATGACCAGTTGGCGGCGGGGTAGGCAGGTGGTGGCGATGAGTTCGATCAGTTCGATGGTGAACGCGCCGGGCGTGTCGGGTTCGCGCAGGACGGTGCGTCGGATGGTGTCCTGGGCAATCAGGGCAGATCGGCCGTGGTCGAAGTGCCGGTGTACGGCGCGGGCGATGGTGGATTTGCCGGATCCCGAGTTGCCGCGCAGCACAAGCAGTGTGCCGTCGGGTGGCAGGTGGGGGAGTGGGCAGGGCATGGCCCCACGCTAGTGGGCGCGGAAGCCGTTTCGAGCTTGATGGTATTCGTCGATCGGGCTGATATCGCGTGTCGCGCGGGCGGATTCGAGCTACGGCGGAAGGCTCGATGGAGCGGGCGGCGAATCAGCCCAGAACGCAATCAATAGCGTGCTGGTACTGTGATATGCGCATTGAACGATAAAGTTGAGGAGGTGAAGGCGTTGTTGTGGCGTGCCGACGCACACGGAGACTCGCGAGCGCTCGCCTGGTTCCGCCTCTGAACTTTCTCATCCAGCGCCGACCCACACTCACCCGCTGTACATTGCGTCGACTTCGGTAGCGAAGTCGCGCAGTACGATGTTGCGTTTGAGCTTCAGCGACGGGGTGACATAACCGTTGGCCTCGGTGAGGTCGGCTTGCAGCATGTGGAATTTGCGGACGGCCTCGGCTTTGGAAACGGATCGGTTGCCGTCGTCGATGGCGGCCTGGATCGCGGCGAGCAGGTCGGGGTCGGCGGCAAGATCGGCGACGGTGGCGTCGTCGGATTTGCCATGGAGCTTTTTCCAGGTGGGGAAGTGCTCGTTGTCGATGGTCACCAGGCAACTGACGAACGGCTTGCTGTCGCCGACAACGATCACCTCGTCGATCAGGGCGTGAGCGCGGATGCGGTCTTCGATCCCCGCGGGGGCGACGTTCTTGCCGGCGGCGGTGACGATGATTTCCTTCTTGCGTCCGATGACGGTGAGGTATCCGTCGTCGTCGAGGGTGCCGAGGTCTCCGGTGGCGAACCAGCCGTCCCGGAAAGCGTCGGCGGTGGCGTGTGGGTTGTTCCAGTATCCGGTGAACACATTCGGTCCTCGCAGCAGGATTTCACCGTCGTCGTCGATACGGACCGAGGAGCCGGGTATCGGCTGGCCTACCGTCCCGATCTTCGGCCGGTCATCCGGATTGAACGTGGCGGCTGCGCAGGTCTCGGTCAGGCCGTAGCCCTCCAGCACGGTGAATCCGACTCCGCGGTAGAAATGGCCGAGCCGTTCGCCGAGCGGGGCGCCGCCGGAAAGAGCGTGCGTGGCGCGCCCGCCCAGCGCGGCGCGTAGTCGGCGGTAGACCAGACGGTCGAACAGTGCATGCCGGATTCGGAGGAGAATCGGGATCGGGCCGCTGCCCCGAGCGTGGCTGTAGGCGATCGCGGTCGTGGCCGCGAGATCGAAGATCCGGCCTCGACCGGTTAGTTGGGCTTGTGCGCGGGCGGTGTTGTACACCTTCTCGAAAACGCGCGGGACGCCCAGGATCAGGGTCGGACGGAATTCCCCGAGTTCTGCGGTGACATCCTTGATGTCGCCGACGTGGGCGATGTCCACCGGGACGAACGCTGCCGCGATCTCGGCGATCCGGCCGAGCACGTGCGCCAAGGGCAGGAACAACAGGACCGAGGACTCGCCGGTGCGGAACAGTGCCGGCATCCGGGCGGTGATGTTGCCCATCTCGGCCAGGAAGTTACCGTGGGTCAGCTGACAGCCCTTCGGCCGGCCGGTGGTGCCGGAGGTGTAGACGATCGTCGCCAGTTGATCGGCCGAGAGAGCCGACCGGCGACCGGCCACGGCGGCGTCGCTGATTCGTGCGCCGTCCGCTTCGAGGGTCGCGACGGCGTCTGCATCGATCTGCCAAGTGTGCATCAATTTCGGCAGCTGGTTACGCACGTCGGCGACGACAGCGGTGTGGTGGTCGGTCTCTGTCACGATGGCCACCGCACCAGAATCGGAGACGATCCACTGCACCTGTTCGGCGGAGGACGTTTCGTATACCGGAACCGTGACCGCCCCGGCCCACCAGATCGCGAAGTCCAGTAGCGTCCATTCGTAGCGGGTGCGGGACATGACGGCCACCCGATCGCCGGCCTGAATGCCGTTCGCGATCAGGCCCTTGGCCGTCGCCAACACCTCGGCGCGGACCTGGGCGGCGGTCAGATGATGCCAACGGCCGTCCACTTTGCGGCTGACCACCGCGATGTCGGGATACTGTTCGGCATTGCGTTCGATCAAGTCGGTGAGGTTCGCGTCGGGACGGACCCGGTACAGAGGTGGCAGTCCGAACTCGTGCATGATCGCTCCTCCTCGGCGACGCTCCCCGACTGCGCACGGTGCGCTCGACCTGAGAAGCGGCGCATAGCCGAGTATGAACCGCACTACCGCGACACGGCTATGACTGCTGGTAGTCCTGCATGAGGACCAAAGCCCTTTGTTGCAGGGCAGCGCGGAATCCCCCTCCGGTCGGCCGGGGCGATCGACCGGCGGCGGAGTCGGCGGCCGGTCCCGCCGGAGGCAACAGGCCGGTGAGGACTTTCGACTCTCTTGTCCCGCGGGAGGGTGCTGCATCGTGGAATACGGCGGGTTCGTCGGCTCTCGGGTCCGCCGCCCGGCTCTGTGAACGGTGCGTGAGAGGCGGCGAAGGCCATGCCACAGTCGAAGGTGCTGACGGTGTTGGATTGCTGGTCTCGGCTGCGGTCGTTCTCGGTCGGCCGGATCGGTTACACCGAGGGTGGTGTACCGGGCAGCGGATGCAGTGCGTCGGCCGCAGGTGCGGCTGAGGCGGTCGTCGATGCAGACGAGCTCGTCGCGGCCACGGATTTCCCGCGACGTCTCCGGGTGGCCGAGTGCTACGACCAGGTCGACCGGATCCGCGTCGACCGAACGCCCGGCCTCCATCTGCGGGCCGGGTCGGCGATCACGTGAACGAGAGAAGGGTCCGTGGCCGGCCCTGTTCCGGCGTGAATCGACGTGTCGGGGCCGGGGCCCGGGCACCGTTGCCGATCGGCCGGGCCGCCCGCGGGTTCGCTCGATGCTTGTCGGTGACGGCGGGCCTCCTGTTGTTCCGGCGAATCCATCTGCCCACCGATAACCGGGGGCTTCGAGTGGTGTTCGCGGACACAACCTCCGCCTGTGTGTTCCGGGAGACCGTCGTCGACCGGCCTGCTGCGCTCGCGCCTTGCGTACTCATGGTGAAATTCCGGTTGCGGGCGGTGCACGGCCGCGGCCACGCCCTTTTCCGGCGTGAGAGCCTGCTCAACACCGTGCTGTTCGCCGGATTTCCGGGTCTGGTCTCCAAACTGTGGCTCGCTCACGATCAGCGCGGTGCGTACCGGGGTCTCTACGAATGGGACGGCCCTGCCGCGGCCGAGACGTACGCCCTCACCCTGTGGCGAGTACTGGCGCTCGTGAGCGTGCCCGGTTCGATCGACTATCGGGTGCTTCCCCGAATCCATCGCGCCGATCTATTCGAGACCATCCCTCGGGACGATCCTCATGCCACAGGTGCCGAGTGGTGGCGGGTGACCGGAGTCGTCCCGCCGGGCGGCTGCGTTTCCCGTGAGGAAGGACAGTCGGCGACGATCGAGCACACGGCCGGGGACGGTGGGCGGGATGATTGAGCGGCAACCGGCACAAACCCCGGAGCATCGGGCGGGCCGCGGCGCGACAGATATTTCGATCGAGCTCACCGGGCTGACGAAGGCCTATCGAGATGTGCTCGCACTGTCCGACGTGACGCTGGAGGTACCCAGCGGGGTGGTCTTCGGCTATGTGGGGCCGAACGGTGCCGGTAAAACCACCACCATTCGCATCCTGGTGGGTCTGATGCGCCCGACTGGCGGTGGTGCCCGTATCCGAGGCGCGGATACGGTGCGGAACCGGGAAGCCGCGCAATGTCGTATCGGATATCTGCCGGGGCAATTCGTCGCCTACCCAGACCTGACCGCGGAACAATATCTCGACTACCTTGCACATTTGCGCGGCGGTGTCGAGCCGAGCGTGCGCCGGGACATGATCGATCGGCTCGACCTGGAGCCGGGGCATCGGATCGGCGCGATGTCGCACGGCAATCGGCAGAAGGTCGGTCTCGTGCAGGCCTTCATGTCCCGGCCCGATGTCCTGGTGCTGGACGAGCCGACCACCGGCCTCGATCCACTGGTGCAGCGGGAGTTTCTCGCCATGGTGCGTGAGGTCCGCGACGCCGGCGGCACGGTCTTCCTGTCCTCGCATGTGCTGTCGGAGGTGGAAGCGGTGGCCGATACGGTGGGGATGCTGCGAAAGGGGCGGCTGATCGAGGTCCGTTCGGTCGCCGAGCTCACCCGGCGGGCGGTGCGCCGCATCGACCTTCTGTTCGCCGCGGAGGTCCCGGACCCGGACGAGTTACGCCGGCTTCCCGGAGTTCGGCGGGTCGACCGGTGGGCGCAGCGGATACAGGTCGAAGTGCAGGGTTCGACCGCGGAACTGCTGAAAACAGTCGCCGGCTACGACGTCATCGACATCGTGAGCCGTGAACCGGATCTCGAGGAGATATTTCTCGGCTACTACGGACAGGACTGATCGTCGTGCTGCACACCGTGTATCTGAAATGTCTGCGCGATCAACGCCGCGGGCTCATCGGCTGGAGTGTGGGTATCGGTGTGCTCGTGCTGTTGGAATGTGCCCTGTGGCCGTCGATTTCGGGTATGTCGGGTATGCGGGAGTTCTTGGAGAACTATCCCGAACCGTTACGCGAGCTGTTCGACCTGGATGAATTCGGCACCGGCACCGGGTTCCTCAACGCGGAGCTGTTCAGCATGCTGCTGCCCATCCTGTTCCTGGTCTTCTCGATCGCCCGCGGTGCCAAAGCGATTGCCGGAGAAGAGGAGCAGGGCACGTTGGAGGTGCTGCTGGTCACCCGGATGACGCCGGTGCGGCTCGTGCTCGAGCAGGCGGCGGTGCTCGCCACCGGTCTGCTGGTACTCGGTTCGGCGCTTTTCGGTGCGGTGGTGGCGTTCTCGGCGTTGTTCGGGCTCGATGTCGCGGTCGGGTCCGCGCTCACCGGTGCGGCGGCCATGGCGTTCATCGGTGTCGAATTCGGCTGGCTCGCGTTGGCCGTCGGCGCGGCGACCGGCAGGCGAGTTCTCGCCGTGGGTGTCACATCGGTCGCCGCGGTGGGCGCGTACGTGCTGTATGTGGCGAGCAAACTGGTAGACGCCGTACGCCCCTGGGGCCCACTCTCGCCGTTCCACCAGGCCATCGAAGGGGGCCCGCTGGGAGCCGGCCTGCCCGCCGCATACGGGTGGCTGCTGCTGGCCGGGGCTCTTGCTCTGCTGGTGGGGTTGCCGATCTTCGATCGCCGGGATATCGCCGGAGTATGACCCGCAGGGTCCGAGATCCTCACCGCGACGCCTTTTCTCGCCGGTGCCGGATTCCGCCTTGGTTCCGCGCCGCCGCGGCGTGGTGGCGGTCGCCATGCCCTGCGATGCGCAGTGCCGCGATCGTCATCGCGACCGCGACGACCCCGGCGACCGTCACCAGCCGGTTGACATCCACCGCCGGTTGCCACCGCACCCGGCCCTCGCTGACCACGTAGGCGCCGACCGGTTTGGCTCCGACACCGAAGCCGCCGCCGGAGCCCTCTTTGCCGGCGTCGTCGGTACCGGTGCCGCCGCCTCCGCCTCCGGATACCGCGGCGGCAGCGATCACGGTGACCCCACCTCGTTCGACAGGGTCGGCGAATACTCGTCGAACAGTCATCGAGTCTTTCGCCGTGGTGAGTATGTCCTCGACCTTCATCGGTGCTCCCTGCTGTGTGTAGGTCCTCTTCACCGGGCACCGTGCTCGGTGTGGGCGATCATGACGGGACAGTGCGCGTGCTGGACGAGCGCGTTGCCGGTGGAACCGAGCAGCAGACCGCGGAATCCGCCTCTGCCGCGACTGCCGACGACCACGAGTTGCGCTACTTTCGACCACTCGAGGAGCTGATGCCTCGGGCCGGACAGGTACACCTTGCGAACGACTTCGACATCGGGGTATTTCTCGTCCCAACCGGCCAACTGCTCGGCCACGACAGTCTGGGCCGCCGCCGCCACATCGGGGTTCGAGATCGCGTTCGGATAGCCGAGGAAATGATCGAATCGCTGATCGCTCCAGGCATGGACGGCGATCAGCGGGGTTGCCCGCTCCGCCGCTTCGGCGAAGGCTGCCGCGACCGCGGCATCGCCGGTGCGACTCCCGTCGACACCGACCACCACCGGCAGGGCACCGTGGGACCCCTGATCCGTGGCGTTGCCCCGGACCACCACGACCCGGCCGCGCCCGTGCGCGGTGACGGCGAGCAGGGTGGAGCCGAGGTGGGCGAATGCCGAGCTCTGGCCGGATGCGCCGAGGACGACCAGATGCGCGGTGCCCGAGCGCTGGATGAGCAGCCGGGCAGGATCGGCCTCGGAGACCTCGGTCCGGATGCGCAATCCGGGATCGACGGTGCTGGCGAGCGCGGCCGCGGCGGCCACGTAGTCGGCGCCGCGGCGACGGATGTTCTCGAGGACTCCGGGAACGGTCACATCGTAGAGACCGAGCGCGCTGGAGGCGGCCATGAGGTCGAGTCCGTGCACGATATGCAGCTCCCGGCGGCGCCGGGTAGCGGCTTCCGCGGCCCAGAGCACCGCTCGGCCGGCAGCCTCCGACCCATCGGTTCCCACCATGACGGCGGCCGATGCGAGCCGGCGCGGGTGATCCGTACGGTGAGCGGCCACAGCGGGAAATCCCTTCGGCGCAGCGGGTCGGTTGTTCGTAGGTTAGGTTCGCGGGCTCGCTGTCTCGCCTGTCGAAGGTCATCAATGCCGAGGTCCGAAGACAGTGGTCGGTGCGGCGGCCGGGGCCAGATCCATCGCGGATCCGGCGTTACCGGAACGGCCTTTGCCGAGTGGTTTCGGCGCCGCCGACCGGGAGTCATTCGACGCATGGCGCCGGAGGCGGCGCGGCGACGGCGGTCCCTCGGTGCCGGCACGACCTATTGGGGACTTTCGCCCCTCGCGATGAGCTCGCCGCGGGGACAGACTCGGGAGAAAGGTGATCCGAATTGCCGAATGGAGGCTCCCACATGCCCGAGAGCAGCGCGACCATGGATCGTGCCGGTCTCGATCGACTTGTCGATGTATTGCGCGGACACGGATACCGGGTGATCGGTCCGCAGGTTCGCGACAGCGCGATCGTGCTGGACGAGCTGGATTCGGGTGCGCAATTACCCGATGGCTGGGGTGTGGAGACCGCGCCGGGGCATTACCGGCTCCATCGTCGCGAGGATCCGGCGGTCTTCGCCCACTCCGCCGGGCCCGGTTCCTGGAAACAATTTCTCCACCCGCCGCGACGCAAGATGCTGAGTGTCGGCCCCGACCTGACCGAGGAACCTGTCGAGGAGGTGTCGGATCGTTACGCCTTCCTCGGTGTCCGCGGCTGTGATCTGGCATCCATCGCGATTCTGCAACGGGTGCTCGGTGGCGGCGCACAGCCCGATACGGGGTTCGCGGGCCGATACAAAGACCTGTTCGTCGTGGCTGCCAACTGCACCGAGCCGGGCGGGGTGTGTTTCTGCGCGTCCATGGGCACCGGACCGGGAGTTACCACAGGATATGACCTTGCGCTCACCGAGCGCGTCGGCAGCGAAGAACACCGCTTCCTGGTGGAGGTCGGTAGTGAGGAGGGCGCGGATGTCCTCGCGGAACTGAACGCCCGCCCCGCCGGCGAAGAGGAAGTGTCGCAGGCCCGCGACGCGGTGTTCGCCGCGGCCGGCCAGATGGGCCGTGCCATGCCCGACGTCGATATCCCGCAGCTCGTCCGCGACTCACGGGAGTCGCCGCACTGGCAGGATGTCGCGAGTCGCTGCCTCACCTGCGGTAACTGCACCATGGTGTGCCCTACCTGCTTCTGTACGACTACCGAAGATGTCACCGACCTCACGGGCGAGCACGCCGAGCGCTGGGAGAAATGGTCGTCGTGCTTCGAGCTGGATTTCTCCTATATGCACGGCGGAAGCGTGCGCCGGACGGGGGAGAGCCGCTACCGGCAATGGCTCAGTCACAAACTCGGGACCTGGCACGATCAGTTCGGCAGCTCGGGATGCGTCGGGTGCGGGCGATGTATCGCCTGGTGCCCGGCCGAGATCGATCTGACCGCCGAGGTGGCCAGTCTCGCCGAACTGCACGAGGAAGCCGGCGATGCCGACCGCTGAGGACCTGTCCGGGTTCGCGAACCTCCAGACGCTCGACAGCGACGATCTCGGCAAGCTGGCACGGGCCGGGCGCGAGGTGTCGTTTCCCGCCGCGTACCGGGTGATCCAGGAGGGACAACCGGCGGACCGGTGCTGGCTGATCCGCAGCGGCCGGATCAGGTTGGACGCGCACGTGAGCGGGCGCGACGACATCGTCCTGCAGACACTGGACGCAGGCGACCTCCTGGGCTGGTCGTGGCTGGTGCCTCCCTATCGCTGGCATTTCGGCGCGCTGACCACCGAACCGGTGGACGCCGTCGAATTCGACTCCGCCACACTGACCGGACTCTGCGAAGACGATCCGCGTTTCGGCCGGGACCTGATCCTGGCGCTGTTCGAGGCGCTGCTCGCCCGGCTGCAGGCCACTCGCGCCCGGCTGGCCGACCTGTATCGCGACCCCGCCGAGTTCCGGGTCTCGGCGCAGATCCCCGGCACCGCTGCTGCGGAGACGCCATGAGTGTCGATGTGCAGGCGCAGGCCGCCGCGGCGAGTGACACCATGCATCCGTACCGGGTGGTGCGGCGGACAGCGCAGACCCACGACACCGTCACGCTGACGCTGGAACCCGTGCGCCGCGCGGCGGGCCGATTCCGGGCCGGGCAGTTCATGATGCTCTACAGTTTCGGCGTCGGCGAGGTCGCGATCTCGATCAGCGGCGACCCGACCGGTCGCGGTGAGGTACTCGAACACACGATCAGGACGGTCGGCGCGGTCAGCGGGGCATTGAGCAGCACCGGTGTGGGCGGACTGGTCGGCGTGCGAGGGCCGTTCGGTACCGGATGGGACGTGGAATCGGCGGCCGGGGGAGACCTCGTGGTCGTCGGCGGGGGAGTCGGGGTCGCTCCGTTGCGGCCGTTGGTACTCGCCGCGTTGGCCGATCGCGATCGCTACCGCCGTGTCGTGGTGATCACCGGAGCGCGCACGCCCGCTGATCTTCTGTTCGCAGGTGACCAGGAGGGCTGGGTGCGCGACGGTTCGGTCGAACTCCATCGGACCGTGGATCATCCGGGCCCCAAATGGTCGGGACGGGTCGGTTTCGTCACCGAGCCGTTGGCCCAGCTGCACCTCGACCCGGCCCGGACCACCGGGTTTCTGTGCGGGCCGGAGCCGATGATGCGTTTCTGTGCTCAGGCACTCCTGCGCAAGAGCGTGCCGGGCGACCGGATCCGGGTTTCGCTGGAGCGCACCATGGAATGCGGTGTCGCGCGGTGCGGACACTGCCAGCTGGGCCCGCTGCTGCTGTGCCGGGACGGCCCGATCGTCACCTATACCGTGGCCGAACCGCTGCTGGGGGTGCGAGAACTATGACGACGACTCCGACGCTCGCGGTCTGGAAGTTCACCTCCTGCGACGGCTGCCAGCTGACCCTGCTCGACTGCGAGGACGAACTCCTCGCACTGGCCGGGCAAATCCGTATCGCCCATTTCACCGAAGCATCGAGCACCGTGGAGCCGGGACCCTACGATGTTTCCTTGGTCGAGGGCTCGGTGACCACACCGGAGGAACTGCGCCGGATCACCGAGATCCGTGAGCAGTCGCGGATTCTCGTGGCGATCGGGGCGTGCGCGACGCACGGAGGTATCCAGGCGTTGCGCAATTTCGCCGATACCGCCGAGTTCACCTCGGCGGTCTACGCCAGCCCGGAGTACATCGAGACCCTGGCGACATCGACTCCGATCTCCGACCATGTGCGGGTGGATTACGAGCTGCGCGGCTGCCCGATCGATCGCCGCCAGTTACTCGATACTCTCTGCGCTTTCCTGGCCGGTCGCGCCCCCGATATTCCGAACACCAGCGTGTGCACCGAGTGCAAGCGCCGCGGCACCACGTGTGTGATCGTCGCCGAAGGTATTCCGTGCCTGGGCCCGGTGACCCAGGCCGGGTGCGGGGCGCTGTGCCCGGCCTACCACCGGGGCTGCTTCGGTTGCTTCGGGCCGATGGCGGAACCCAATATCCATGCGCTGCTGCCGATCCTCCAGGTCAACGGGATGTCGGTCGACGATGTCGACCGTGTGTTCGCGACCTACGCCGCGGCCGCACCCGAATTCGCGGAGCAGCACCGTGACCAGCCGTAGCAGGTACCTGAAGGTCGAGTCGCTGGCTCGTGTGGAAGGTGAGGGCGCGCTGCGTATCGTCGTCGACCGGGGCGTGGTCGAGGCCGCCGAACTCCACATCTACGAGCCACCGCGGTTCTTCGAAGCGCTGCTGCGCGGCCGGGCCTACACCGAGCCGCCCGATATCACCTCGCGGATCTGCGGGATCTGCCCGGTGGCCTACCAAGTCAGTGCGTGCAATGCGCTGGAGCACGCGTGCGGGGTCGAATTGGACCCGCCGCTGATCGATCTGCGGCGACTGCTGTACTGCGGCGAATGGATCGCGAGCCATTGCCTGCACATGTTCTTGCTGCACATACCCGACTTCCTCGGCTACCCGGACGCCATAGCTCTCGCCCGAGCCGAACCCGGGCTGGTCGAGCAGGGGCTTTCCATGAAGAAAGCGGGCAATACGCTGCTCGAGGTGCTCGGAGGGCGGGCGATCCATCCGGTCAATGTCAAGCTCGGCGGCTTCTACTCGGTCCCGGATCCGCGTGACCTCGCGCCGGTGGCCGAGCGACTACGCGCCGGCCTGGACGCTGCGGTGCACACCGCCCGGCAGATCGCCCGCTTCGACTTCCCCGACGCCGAACTCGACTGTGAACTGCTGGCCGCCGGCCATCCCGAGCGCTATCCCATCGAGACCGGTGAAATCCACACGAGCAGTGGAATGCGCTTCCCCGCAGCCGAATTCACCCGACACGTGGTCGAACGCCAGGGCCGGCACTCCACCGCGCTGTACGCGACGCTCGACGGCCGGCGGTACGCGACCGGTCCACTGGCCAGATACACGCTGAACTTCCCCCAACTGTCGGCGACCGCCCGTCAGGTCGCGAACGAGATCGGGTTGGGCAGCGCCTGCCGCAATCCTTTCCGGAGCATTCTGGTGCGCGCGGTGGAGGTCGTCTACGCGATGGAAGAGGCGTTGACGCTCATCGCCGGCTACCGGCGACCCCTCCGCCCGGCGGTACCCGTGCGGCCTCGTGCCGGGACAGGTCATGGGGTGAGCGAGGCGCCACGCGGCCTGCTCTATCACCGCTACGACATCGGCGCGGACGGGCTGGTGCGCGCTGCCGAGATCATTCCGCCCACCTCACAGAATCAGGCCGCGATGGAGGAGGATCTGCGGCGGGCGGTGGCCGCCAATCTCGACCTCTCCGACGCCGCCCTGACCGCCCTCTGCGAGCGGACGATCCGCAACCACGATCCGTGCATCTCCTGTTCGGCGCACTTCCTGACGCTCGACATGGTAGGGCGATGACGAGATCGCGAGTGGTCGTCATCGGGATGGGCACCGGATTGCGCTGCGACGACGGGATCGGCCCGGTGGTGGCATCGCTCATCGCGGAATGGCGGATCCCGTGGGTGTCGGCGGAGGTCTCGGAGGGTGAGCCCACTCGACTCATGGATCTGTGGACCGGCGCGGACCTGGCTGTGGTCGTCGACGCGGTGGTCTGTGAACCCGCGAGTCCGGGCCGGGTGCTGCGCATCGATACCGCCCGGCTTCGTCGTGCACCGGCAGCGGCCGGTTCCCATTGTCTCGGCTTGGCCGAGACTGTCGCGCTGGGGGACGCTCTGGGCCGCCGTCCCGGCAGGCTCGTGATCTTCGGTGTCGAAGCCGCGTGCCTCGACACCGGGGTCGGGCTCTCGCCCCCGGTAGTATCCGCGATACCGGCGGTGATCCAAGCGGTACTGGCCGATATTGCACGGTGCGTCCCTCTTCGGGATACCGCGGGGCGTTTCCGCGACCCTTCGTTCTTCATTGCCCGGATACCGCATTCGAGTGGGTGTTCGGTCGGGTCGCCTGCGTAGGGAGCGCAGCCCCGGCGCAGTGCGGAACCGGAGTGGTGCTGAAAGTGAGCGAAGGTTCCGGATGACCGGCCGCACCTGCCCTACCTGGCCGGTACCGGGGCGCTCACCGAAGACGGGTTCCCACGGCAGCGATTCGGGATATCCACCGCCCACCCGTGGTTGGGGTATCTCGGGCTGGAATGGCAGCGGAACCCGTCCTCGAACTCCCTGCGTGGAGTCGGCGCGGGCGGCGCGTTGTTGCTGGTATTGCCCTGGCGCGGTGTATTTCTCATTCTCGCTGTCATCGGATTACTGCTGGCAGCCGGTGTATGGCGGTGGATTCCGGAATCGCTTCCGCGGCCCGCCCGGCGCCCGGGTGGTGTGGCGGCCGGGCTGCGCTCGATCGGCGCGCCGGCCGCGCGCGGCGCGGTGCTGGCGCCGGTGGTGGCGTTATCGTTCGGTGGTGCGGCGGTTTTCGCCTATATCGCCGGTACGACCTTCGTATTCCAGGAGATCTACCACCTCACCGCTGCGGCGGCGAGCGTCGTTTACGGGGTCAACGCGGTCGGGAACATGATGGGCAGCCTCGCCTACGGTCGGCTGGTCCGCCGATGGTCCCCGGAAATGCTGCTGTGCGCCGGCGCCGCGGTGGCACTGGCCGGGCAGGTGCTGCTGGTGTCGATAGCGGTTACGGTCGGCAGTTCGATGATGTCGACCTGGCTGTGTTTGTTGGTGTCGCTTACCGCGTTCGGTGTGTTCTTCCCCGCGGTGGTCACCATCGCTCAACAGCGCGGACGTAGCGCGCCGGGCGCCACTTCGGCATTGCTCGGCGGCGGGCAGTTCCTGTTCGGTGCCGCCGGCGTAACCCGGGAGCGCCGCGTCGACTCGAACCGAGGGATCCTGGCTGGGGTGTGGCATGATCACCACCGCGACAAGTGCGGCCATCGGGATCTGCGGACCACCCCCCCTAAGCCGACGACGAGGATCAGAACGATCGGTGCCGCCGGGCCGAAATCATTGTTTGATCTTCTCCACGGGGTAGCCGGCGAGTGTGCCTACGAGCAGGCCGTAGACGGCGAGGCCGATCAATACCGGAAGTGGAATCCTGCCCTCCGGGTCGAAGGCCACCCACAGCGCGTATGCGCTGGGTGGCAGGTAGAGGATGGCCGCGGTGGTTTCGCACCAGGCGACGAGTTGGTTCGCTTTTCGCCGACGTATCGGGTCGGTGAGGGTGAGGTCGGGAATGTCTTCGCCGTACCCTTTGGTCGGGCTCGTCGCGATGCCCCGGAAACCCAACGAGGCCAGGTAAGTACAGAAGAGCGCCCCGGCGGCAAAAATCAGGCTGACGATGAAAGCCTTCATGGTCCTCCCCATGTGCGCGCGAGCAGCCATCCGCTGCCGGCGATCGCGGACCTCACTCGGAGGGCCGATAACGAGAGTGGATGGTTCTCCCCGGGTCCTCGTCAGCCGGTTCGGTTTTCGCGAGAGCCTGCGAACAGCGAATTCCGGAAATGGCGCACCAATGCTGCACCGACCACGATCAGTGCCGCCAGTACGACAGCGATCACGAACAGGTCCTTAGTGGTTCGCGCGACTTCCCCACCTGCGATTGCCAGGGCAATGAAAGCGATCATGTTCGGTAGTGCCCGAAGGTGTTCGGTCAATTGTGCCCCCTGTGTTCGTGTCGACCCGAGGTCGCGCGGCCGATGGCCCCGCACCGGCCACCGCTTACACGGTCGGCTCGAATTGTAGTCGTCGTCGGGTACGTCGGGCATCCACGCGCGTTCGCAGGGCACGAGCAGCGATTGGTGTGCCAACCGGCGCCGACCGAACCGAGAGTAAACAATTGTTTACTATAATGAGCATGCGTTCACGCTCGGATGATCGGACTGCCCGGGCCAGGATCAGGGACGAGGCGTTGCGGCTGTTCGCCGATCGTGGCCCCGATGCGGTGACGGTTCGAGCCGTCGCGGCGGCGGCGGAAGTCTCTCCGGCCCTTGTGATGCGGCATTACGGCGCGAAGGCCGGTCTGCGTGATGCGGTGGACGATCATGTGGCCGAGATGTTCGAGTCGTTGCTGCAGCGGACGGTGCTCGCCGGTGACGGCGGTCCGTTCGCACCCGGCGCGACGCCGACTCTCGCGACGCAGGTGATCGCGCAGTTGCCGGCCGGCTCGCCCGTCCCCGCCTACCTGGGGCGCATGCTGCTCGCCGCCGAACCTGCGGGTTCGGCCCTGTTTCAGCGCCTGTACACGGTCAGCCGGAAAGTTCTGGCCGGCATGGCCGAGGAAGGATTCGCCGAGTCCGGTGCCGACCCGGCTGTCCGTGCCGTGTTCCTGCTGGTCAACGACCTGGCGGTGTTGATGCTGCGCCCGCATATCGGGGCTGTCCTCGGCATCGATCTCTTCACGGAGGCGGGAATGCGACGGTGGGGCGCCGAAGTGCTGTCGATCTACCGCGCGGGGTTGGGAGGTGATGCCGTCGAGGAACCCCGTGACCCCGTTGCCGGCTACTCATGATCGAGGTACCCATGTCTGTTTCCTCCGCTCTTCCTGCTCCGGTCGCCGACGCATTGGTCGGCGTCGCTTCCAGGGCATTGCGCACGCGTCAGTTGATGCGAGCACCTGTTCATCTCTATCGGGCACGCTTGGGATTTCTATACGGACGGCGCATGCTGATGCTCGAACATATCGGGCGAAAAACCGGCGTCCGCCGTTACGTGGTTCTCGAAGTCGTCGACCGTCTCGACTCCGATTCCTACGTGGTGGTTTCCGGTTTCGGTACCCGCGCCCAGTGGTTCCGCAATGTCCGGGCCGACCCCCGGGTCCGGGTCTGGATCGGCGGTCGCCGACCTGCCGAAGCGCGGGCGAGCGTGCTCAGCTCTGACGAGGTCGCGGCTTCGCTGCACGCTTACGCCAGTCGGCATCCCCGCGCCTGGGCAATCATGAAACCGGCGATCGAGAACACACTCGGAACACCTATCGACGAACGCGGTACCGGACTTCCGATGGTGAGTCTCCGCCTCACGCGCGAATAGGGTAGACGGGCGGTGTGTTCCGTGCTCGACCGCCGTCGTCTCATCGAGGTGTTCGCGAGTGGGCGCGCTTCTCATAGGAGTTCCACGTGGTAGAATGCCAATTCCGGGCGATCCTTGCAGGGCAGGGCCCGGATATGAGCGACGTACTCGAGGTTGTGAGTTTCTCCCTCGCGGGCGACGATGGTGTGCATGCGACGGGCCGCGGTCAGATCGACCTGCGTCGAATCTCCTACCTCGGTAGGGGGAATGTCCGCGGCCGTGTAGAGCTGGTGGATGCCGGGCACGAGCTGGATCCACATTCGCGTCCAGCTCGCCGGTACCGCTATACCGTCGACGGCGACACCGGGCGCGGGTATCCACACGCGCGCGCCGGGTACTTCGGCCTCGCCGATTCTGATCGCTCGCCACCTCTGGACCGGGTTCTGTCGGGACTTCTGTCCGCCTATTTCGGCGGTCCACTCCTCTGCTGTGTGTGCGACCAACTCGTAGCGCAGATGTAAGGACAACGCCGACCATCCGGGTGCGGGGCCCGGAGGTTCGGAAGCGTCGTAGTCCACGATGTGAACGTCGGGCCGGGTATGGTCGGCTGGGGGAGTGGCCACTGGTGATGCCGGAGATGGGCGGCGGGCGTCGACGATCGCGCCGGCCACGAGGACGAGTCCACCACACACTCCCACACCTGCGGCGCCGTAGGCGAGCAGAGCCCCGATCGGCAACCGATCACCGAACGGGGAGCCGAGTAATCCGGCCGTGATGCCGAGCAGTGTCACCACTGCGACCGCGGTGGCCATGGCCCACACCACCATGGCGATTCGGCGCTCAGTTGTTGTGGAACGGCCTGGGCGTGCGGTGGTCAGCCATGCCCCCTCGTGTAGGTCCGCGTCGGCTTCGCGGAATCGGTGCGCACCTGCCCCGAGCACACTGGAGTAGTAGAAGGTCGCGTCCGCGCCTTCTTCCAGGTGGATAACCCGGTAGCAGCGCGAATGGCTTCCGGCGACGGCGACCAGGTGTTCCCCGGCGGAGACCACGGCCCTGGTCACGCCCCATCCCCACGACACCGGAAATCCATCGACATAGACCACCGGGACGCTGGGCCGGGCAACTCGGAAGTCGAGACGACGCGCCCCAGCAGGGTAGGAACTGTATCCGGTGTGCACGAGCAGGGTCGCCGTGCCCGGTTCGCTCGTGTGCCCGGTGAGTTTCCCCAGGCGCGGTGCCGTGTGCACGGGTATCCGTGCCGCGGGGTGTGGCCGGGCGTGCCAGCCACGGAACGGCGGAAAGGACTTATGGGTCGCCAGTCGGCGGAGTCCCGGAATATGTGATCGGAGAAGTACGAGCGCCGCGAAACCACCGATCGCTGCGACGCCTGAGCCGATGGCGGCGATCACGGCCTCGGGGTTCATGCGCGGATATCCGGCAGCGCCGAAGCGCCGGAGTACGAGGTGTTGCGCGATCGGGCCGAAGCCGTCATTCGCGGCCTGCGGAAGCTGTCTCCGGAGTGTGCGCAGGCATGGCCGCAACCGCAGTACCTGCGGAGGGTGGACGGAAACGATTGGTGAAAGGTGTTGTTGCCGTGCAGGAGTGCTCCCATGGTCGGACCTCCCGACCCGCTCCGAGCCGGGTTGCCGACCAGACTTCCCGGCGCACCACGGGTAAAGATGCCGTAAAGAGCGGTCGATCGCAACTCCAGGCCCCCGGCCGTACTGCCGCCACTCGCTCGAGCGTTCGTATATTCCCGTGAGGGAGCAGGATTTACAAACTGTCGAGCCATCGCCTATCGTACCGTCATTCAACGGCATGTTTTTGGGGTGTTTGTCGCATTCGTTGCCTGTTGTCGCCGGGTGTCGGCGGTTCGCGACGACGGAAGTAGGTGAGTATGTCACCGGAAGTTATCGGTTTCGCGCTGCTGTTGCTGCGATCCTGGTGCTGGGCCCGGTGTTCGGGTTGCCGGCGATGGCGGGCACCTTGATCGAGATCGGCTTCGAGGGCGGTCACGGTACCGCCGCGGGGATGGCCGGAACGTTCGAAGAGTTCAACTTCCCCGAAGGGCAGGACCTCGCGCTGGGTCTGGCAACCGTGGGGATCTTGTCGGGCATCGTCTGCGGTATCGCGTTGATCAACTGGGGTGTGCGCACCGGTAAGACGACCGAACTGCGCACCGACGCCACTCCGTCGGTGGCCGAGCGGGCGGGGTTGGTGGAGAAGGAGCGCCGCCGTTCCGCGGGGACGCTGACGGTCAACCCGTCCTCGATCGAACCGCTGACCCTGCACTTCGGGTTGCTGGCGGTGGCGGTGTTGATCGGTTGGTTGATGCTGACCGGGTTGCAGTGGGTCGAGCAGAAACTGTGGGCCGACAGTCTGGAGCTGTTCGCGCATGTGCCGTTGTTCCCGATCGCGATGATCGGCGGCATCATCGTGCAGGCGTTGATCCAGGCGTTCGACCGCGAGGAGATCGTCGATGTGCAGATGATCGAACGGTTGCAGGGTTTCAGCCTCGATGTGCTGTCATCGCCGCCCTGGGTACCTTGTCGCTGACGGCGATCGCGGCGAATATGGGCCCGTTCATCCTGTTGGCGGTCACCGGTCTGGTCTGGACGGTCGGAGCGTTCGTATTCCTGGCGCGGCGGATGCTGCCCGATTTCTGGTTCGAACGCGGCATTGCCGATGTCGGTCAGGCCATGGGCGTGACCTCCACGGGTCTGATTCTGCTGCGGGTGGTCGACCCGGATCTGAAAACCCCTGCGTATCAGGCCTTCGGCTACAAGCAGCTGATCATGGAACCGTTCTTCGGCGGTGGGCTCGTCACCGCCGGGGCGATTCCCGTGATCGCCAATTTCGGAGCCGGATGGCTGCTCGCGGGCATGCTCGCGCTGTTCATCGGTGCGCTTGCCGCCGGCCTGCTGTTCTTCGGCCGGCGCCCTGTCGCCGCTGCTGCCGCAGAACCGGTAACAGCCGCACCCTGACAAGCTTGGACCTGATTTGCTCCGGCGCGGGACTCGCGCCGGAGCAAACGGCTTCCGGGCGGATCGGCGAAAGTGGACGTCGGTGTCCGGCCTCCGATGTGGTTGATATGCCTGCCCGCCACTCGGTTATCGGTCCCGTGTTCCGGCGCGACAGGTTCCGCGGGACCCCCGGTCGGCGGCCGGCACGGGTCATGTGGTGTCCAGATCGCGCTCCCGGAAACGGTAGGCGCCGACAGCAGCGGATGCGGCCGCCAGGACGGTCAGTATGATCAACGCCGTCCAGCGGAGGTCTTCCATCGGAATGCGAGCGATGTGCTGGAACGGGGACAGATCGTGGATCCACTGCGGCAGGTTCATGATTGGGCCGAAGAAGCCGAGGACCAGGGCGAATCCGAACACCGCCCAGGTGGCACCGATCGCCTGCGGGAGGACGCCGTAGAGCAGGGCGGCGACAGCGAGAACCAGCAGTACGGCGGGCGCGAACACGAGATGGGATACGAGCCCGTCGACGACGTAGCCGGCGTCGCCCACGGACAGCGCCAGCGCGACACCGAATGCCAGGCCCGTCGTGGCGAGCAATGCCAGCGCGCCGAGTGCCGCGACACCGATGTATCCGGTGAACCAGGCGACCCGGCCGGTTGCGGTGGCGAGCACCGGTTCGGTGCGGCCGGTGGTTTCTTCGGTGCGCAGGGATTGAACGGCGAGGATCGCGAAAACTGTGACCAGCAGAGCGTCGAAGAAGGCCATGGTGCCGAGGTAGCCGTCGAGCATTCGGCTCGCGTCGCCGCCCATGACGTCGACGACCTGGTCGGGCAGGTCGTCGAAGGAATCGACGATCGTGTTGCCGATCCCGCCGTAGAGCGCTCCGCTGGCGACCAGCGCGCAGGCCCAGCCGATGAGCCCGGCCCGTTGCAGACGTGCCGCCAACGCCACCGGTGTGGCCAGCCAGCCAGGAGCCTCCCGGTGGCCCGGGCGCGGCGGTACCAGCCCGGCACCGAGGTCGCGGCGAGAAGAGAGGGAGTAGGCCACCCCGGTGACGGCCAGAATCAGCGCGAACGAAAGCAGCAGTGGCCACCAGCGGCCGTCGGCGTAGGCGCGAGTCTGCTGTGACCAGGCCAGCGGGGACAGCCACGACAGCGCGCTGCCGCCTTCCCGAACGGCGTCGCCGGCGGCGCGGATGACGTAGGCGATGCCCAGTGCGAGGCCGGCGAGTCCGGAGGCGGCGCGGGAGTATTCGGTGATCTGGACGGCGACCGTGGTGATCGCGGCGAAGACCATTCCCGCCGCGCCGACACTGGCGCCGAATAGCAGGGCGTCGGAGGTGTCGAGTCCGGCTGCGGCGAACGAACCGGCGACCAGCAGGGTCACCGCGAGGTTTGCGATGACCGCGAGGACGAGTGCGGCGGTGAGCTGGGCGTGGCGGCCGACGGCATTGGCGCGGACGAGTTCGGCGCGCCCGGTTTGTTCTTCGACGCGAGTGTGCCGGGAGATGAGCAGGATGTTCATCAGCGCGGCCAGCAGTAGGTAGTACAGGCCGTAGACCGCGACGATCACCGATTCGGTGGTGGGATCGGTCAAGCCGTAGCCGGGGCCCGAGATCAGTGCACCGACGACTCCCTCGCTGAACTGGCTGACCGCTCGGAGATCTTCGGGGGTTTTGTATACCTGCTGCAGTGCTGAGGCGTAGTAGACGCTCATCAGCGCGATACCCAGCACCCACGCGGGGAGCTTGATCCGGTCCCGGCGCAGATCCAGCCGCACCAGCGTGCCGGTACCGGCCAGGGCGTCGCGCCAGGTGGTCTGCGAATCGATAGGAGCCGCGGCAGGCGTGCCGGAATATGTTGCCGTGGTGGTCATTCGCCCGCTCCGTTACCCGCGGCGGCGAGCTCGTCGCCGTAATGACGCAGCATGAGCTCCTCGAGCGTGGGCGGATGGCTGGTCAGGGCGCGGATCCCGGCGTGGCTGACGGCGGCGATCGCGGCGTCGAGTGCGTCGGTGTCGGCATCGAAACGGACTCGGCCGTCCTCGGTGATCACGTTGTGGACGCCGGCCAGCGCGCTCAGGTCCCTGATCGGGCGTTCGGTCACTGCTTCGACCGTGGTGCGGGTCAGGTGCCGGAGCTCGGTGAGGGTGCCGGTTTGCACGACCCGCCCGCTGCGGATGATGCTCACCCGGTCGGCGAGTTTCTCCACCTGCGCAAGGATGTGGCTCGACAGCAGGACGGTGCCGCCCCGGCTCTTCACCTCGGCGACCACGTCCTGGAACACGACTTCCATCAGTGGGTCGAGGCCGGCGGTGGGTTCGTCGAGCAGGAACAGATCCGCGTCCGAGGCCAACGCGGCGATCAGGGCGACCTTCTGCCGGTTGCCCTTGGAGTAGGTGCGGGCTTTCTTCGTCGGGTCCAGGTCGAATCGTTCGATCAGCTCTTCGCGGCGGGTCGTGTTCACCGCGCCACGTAGCCGGGCGAACACGTCGATCGCCTCGCCGCCGGTGAGATTCGGCCACAGTTCCACATCGCCGGGGACGTAGGCCAGGCGACGGTGCAACGCGACCGCGTCCCGCCAGGGGTCTCCGCCCAGTAGCCGGGTGGAACCGCTGTCGGGGCGGAGGAGCCCGAGCAGCACACGGATGGTCGTGGTCTTCCCGGCGCCGTTCGGGCCCAGGAATCCGTGGACCTCACCTCGGTGGACGTCGAGATCGAGGTCGTCGAGCGCGGTGGTGCGGCCAAAAGTCTTGCGCAACCCGGAGATTGCGACGGCAGTATCCATACATCACAGCGTACATTTCTTTCACAAATGTGTGAATAGTTTGAAGGCTATGATGTAACTGCATGTGTCGACAGGGGTAGAGGAGGTCTGTGTGGAGGAGCAGGACCAGCAGGAACAGGCGGTCCTGCGGTTCGTCGAGCAATTCGCGCTGTTGCTCGCGGACTCGGGCACACCACGGATGGCTGCCCGGGTTTTCGCCTACGTCCTCGCCGACGATGCCGAGCGCTACACCGCCCAAGAACTTTCCGCCGGGTTGCAGGTCAGTCCGGCCGCGATCTCCGGAGCCGTCCGCTACCTCGTGCAATCCGGATTGCTCGGCCGGGAACGCGAACCAGGGGCCCGCGCCGACACTTATCGCGTCTACGACGAGGACGTCTGGTACGCGATCACCGCCCGGCGTCAGGAAGCGCTGGACCGGGCCCTGCGGTTCCTCAGCGACGGCGTCGAACTGCTCGACGCCGCCCGTCCCGGTGGCCGCCGGGTCCGTGAGACGCTGGAGTACTACCGGTTCATGCGTGCCGAACTCCCCGAAATGATGAGCCGCTGGCAGAAACACCGCCGCGAGATGTTCCCCGACGCCGACTGACCTGTGCACGGCCACGTTCGGCCGGTCCTCAGCGGGCGATATGGTGACGGTATTCGAGGCCGAGACCGTCGCCTGCCTCGAAGACGATCCGGTCGTATTCGATCACGAATCCGAATATTAGCGGGCGTAGTAGCGGTGGAGCGGCCGGTTCGACCGCCACGGTGTGGCCCTGTGTCGTAATCAGGATCCGGGCGTATACGAAGGAGCCGTCAGCGCCGGTGACCTGCCACGACAGTGGGTGGTCGATACTGGCCGTGAAGGCGAACGCGGCGCCACGTGCGTCGCAGAGCGCGAAGCCGAGAAGCGGATGCATTCGCCGGTCGCGCAAGATTGCGCCCGCGTAGGTCCCGTTCGGATAGTAGAAATAGCGGGCGGCGACGCCGTGGCGGATATGGAAGGCCGTCGGGCCCGGTCCGTCGAGGACGGCGAGTCGATGCCCGAGGTGGCGGCCATCCCATAGTGATTGATCATGTGCGTCGGTGATCTCCGCATCGCGTGCGTGATACAGCTCCTGGCCGGGCCGGAGGCGAGCGTTGAATTCTCGGGTCATCCGGTGGGCGCGGGCACGGCGGAAACGCGCGATCAACCATCCTGCCAGCACCATCGCATACACCGTCGGTGCCGGTGCGAGCTGCCAGGCAAGCGTCGACAGGGTATCCGCGTACGCGCCCCAGATCGGCCCGACCACGACGTCGATCCGGTGCCCCTTGTCGCCTCCGCTCGCTCCGGCGATCCTGCCTTCGCCGATGGTGCCGTCCGGAAAGGTCCATTTGCCCGAGCATCCGGCGGGCCGCACGCTGGTGCAGTAGTCGACCTCGGCCACTACCCGCCGCCCCTGGGTGAAGTCGTAGATCACGGATATCGTGTAGGCAGTGCTTCCCACGAGGATCGCGACCAGCACTGCCGAGGCAATCCAATTCGACCGTCCCTGGCGCCGCCTGGCCGGCCGAGCCAGTTTCACAGGCGTCCGGTGAGGTCGTTCACCAGTTCCACGACACTGGCCGGGTCGTCGTCGAGGGCCAGGTGCCCACAGCCTTCGAGTACGCGTAGTTCACTCCCGAGCAGGTCGCGGACGGCGGGTTCGAGACGGTCGGGTGGCAGGAAGATGTCATGGGCGCCTACAGCCACCACGCAGGGTGTCGACCGGCAGCGGTCGAGCAGTGCGGGCGCCAGAGGTGCGGGTGCCAGGGTGGTTCGGCAGTAGCGGGCCACGAGGGTCATCCACTCCGCCAGCTGCGGTGCTACAGGGTGGGTGGGGCCTGTCATCAGGCGCAGGAGCCGGTGTGCGCGCTCGGGTGAAGGAGCGGCGAGCCAGGCCAGGGTTGCCGCGAGCAGACGCAGCGGTACCTTCAGGCGAACGAGCCCGGCCGGCGCTACGAGCACGCGGCCGGTGATCCGCTCGGAGGGGCAGGCCAAGGCGATCGCCCCGCCCAGGGAATGCCCGAGCAGTACGGCCGCATCGGGCGCTGTCTGCTCGAGCACTTCGTCGAGCCACCGTCCGTACCAGGCGAGCCGGTTTCTGCGTGGCCGCTGTGGCGCGCTGAGTCCGGGCTGGCCCGGGACATCGACGGCGATGACCCGATATCGCGTCGCCAGCTCGGCCAGAAACGGTCGTGCGGCCGCGGTGTTCATGTTCGTTCCCGGGACCACCACGACAGTGGGCCCCGACTTGTGTTCATGGCCGAGGGCCACGACCCGGGTGGGCCCGGCCGTTGTCGTGATGGTCCACCGCCGGTGGGCTGTGCGCCATTCCTGTAGTTGCTCGGTGCACCACAGGCCGATCACTTCACCGCTGGGTGTGTTGATGTACGCCGATCCCATCGGCCGGCTCCCGTTTTCCGATGTACGGCGGTCCTCGAAAGCTGACGGCATGATCAGGACCCCTGTTGGTAGATGTCGGGAATGCCGTCGTTGTCGTCGTCGCGGGCTCCTTCTTCGGCGATGCGGCGGTAGACGCGGTTTCGCAGGCGTAGCACGATGGTGGCCAGGAGTGCGGCGGTCAGGGTGCCGACGAGGACCCCGATGCGGACGTGGTCTTCCCAGCGGGGTTGGTCGGCGAATGCCAGTTCCCCGATCAGCAGTGAGACCGTGAATCCGATCCCGCCGAGCAATGCGACTCCGGTGACGTCGATCCAGCTCAGGTCGGAGTCCAGTTCGGCGCGCGTGAGTTTCGCGGTCAGGAAGGTCGTGAGCAGAATGCCGAATGCCTTACCGGCCACCAGACCGACGATGACGCCGAGGGTGACCCGGTCGGTGAGCGAATCGACCAACCCGTCGAGCCCGCCGATGGTCACCCCGGCGGCGAAGAACGCGAACACCGGCACCGCGAACCCGGCGGAGAACGGCCGGATCCGGTGCTCGAACCACTCGGCCAACCCCGGGTCGTGCGCCGACGGATCACCGACCCCGGATCGGGTGGTGAGAACGGGCACAGCGAAACCCAGCAAGACCCCGGCGACGGTGGCGTGGACTCCGGATTGGTGTACCAGCCACCAGGCCGCCGACGCCAGCGGTATCAGCAGCCACGGCGAGCGGATCCGGCGCTGGACCGCGAAGGTGAAGGCGGCGAGGGGTAGCGCGGCCAGTCCCAGGTAGGGCAGATGCAGTTCGTCGGTGTAGAAGATCGCGATCACCGTCACCGCGAGAAGATCGTCGACCACAGCGAGTGTGAGCAGGAAAGTACGTAGCGCGGTGGGCAGATGAGAACTGACGACCGCGAGGACGGCCAGGGCGAAGGCGATATCGGTGGCGGTGGGGATCGCCCAGCCCTGCACGGCGTCGCCGTTGCCGAGGTTGAACGCGAGGAAGATCAATGCCGGGCCGACCATCCCGCCGATTGCTGCCACGACCGGTAGTGCCGCGCGGCGGGGGTCGCGCAGGTCCCCGGCGACGAATTCGCGTTTGAGTTCGAGTCCGACGACGAAGAAGAACACCGCGAGCAGGCCGTCGGCGGCCCAGGTCTCCAGCGAGAGGTTCAGATGCAGGCCCGCCGGGCCCACCTGGAAATCGCGTAGCGCTTCGTAGGCGTTCGACCAGGGAGTGTTGGCCCAGATTAGTCCGATCGCCGCGGCGATGATCAGGAGCACACCACCGGCGGTCTCGGTGCGTAGGATCGCCGTGATCCGCCGGGTCTCCGGCCAGGAACCTCGGGCGAAGAGTGAGGGGCGGGGCCGGGGCGAGCTCATCAGCGCGTGTCATCTTTCGTCGGCATCGACCCCGGCCCGCAATCGGACCGGGTACGCCGACCAGACTTCCCGGCTCTCCTACTGTAAAGATGCCGTAAAGACCGCTGGAAACGCAAACCGCGGGTTCGTGACTCCAGTGGACCGAACCACTCCTTCCTACGGCTCGGGCGCTGCAATTCCCGAGGCTCGCGGGCTACAGCGAGGTATCCGGGGAAGGATGGTCAGCGGTGTATTGCTCGCGCCATCGGTCGATCAACGGGACCAGTTCGTTGAGCATGAAGGTGTAGAAGTCCTGCATTTCGTGCAGGCGCCGGGCGGTGACGGTGTCCGCGCTGGTGGCGTCTATGCCTTCCTGGGCCGAATCGCGCATGGTGGCCAGCAGCATGTTCTGCTGCGACATCAATGCCGCCCACGCGCCGCTGCGGAACCGGTAGTGATCGCGGCGACTGCCCGGCGCGGGTACGCGTTCGATCAGCCCGACCGGTATCAGGTGCTTTATCGCGGTAGAGACCGCCCCGGAACTGATCGACAGTTCCGCGCACAGGTCGGCGGCGGTCATTGTGTCCTGCTCGGTGTAGAGCAGCGCTGTCAGTACGCGCGCGGTCGAACGTTGCATCCCGCCACCCGCCGACAGGGTCAGGGCCAGTTTCTCTGCCGCATCTCGCAATCGCTCGTTGGTTCCCACACCGCGAAGGTACCAGAACTGCGAATATTCTGAATATTTACAAAACTTTGAAAGTTCGATACTTTCTGTCCTATGGTGAAAGCAATCGAGCTGAACGGGCTCACGAAGACCTACGGCTCGGCACGAGGTCTGACCGAACTGTCTCTATCGGTGGAACAAGGGGAGGTGTTCGGCTATCTGGGTCCCAACGGCGCCGGGAAATCCACCACGATCCGATTGCTGCTGGACCTGATCCGGCCCACCAGCGGCACGGCCCGGGTGCTCGGACTGGACCCGCGCGCCGACGCCGTCGCGCTACATGCGCGGATCGGTTATCTCGCCGGTGATTTCGTCGCTCCTGGTCGGCAGCGCGTCGGCGCGGCGCTGCGGTTTCTTGCCGCCTTGCGGAGCGGATCGGGCGCAGACCGCATCGATGCGTTGTGTGAGCGGCTGGAGTTGGATCAGCACAAACAGATCTCGGCCTTGTCGAAGGGCAACCGGCAGAAGGTCGGGCTGGTGCAGGCGTTCATGCACGAACCCGAGCTGCTCATCTTGGACGAGCCCACCTCGGGGCTGGATCCCCTGGCCCAGCAGACCTTCCTGGACATGGTCGCCGAAGCCGCGGCCGCCGGGCAGACGGTTTTCATGTCCAGCCACATCATGAGCGAAGTCGAAGCGGTCGCGGACCGGGTCGCCATCATCCGCGAAGGCCGCCTCGTCGCCCTCGACACCGTCGCGGGTCTGCGCGTTGACGCCGTCCGCGCCGTCGAGGTCACCTTCACCCGGCCGGTCGATCCGGCCGAATTCACCACGCTGGCCGGTGTCGCCGAGGTCCGGACCGAGGGCATGACTCTGCGCTGCCAGGTGACAGGCAGTCCGGACGCTCTGCTGCGCGCCCTCGCCGGGCACCACGTCGCGGGACTGCTGGTCACCGAGCCCGCACTCGAAGATCTGTTTTACAGCTACTACACCGGAGAAGCCGATGCTGCCTGATATCTACACCCGAACCCTTGTCGACAACCGTCGCGGTCTGCTCGCCTGGTCGATCGGCACGGCAGTGATCGGATTGATGTATGCCGCTTTCTACCCGCAGGTCTCCGAAGGCGGTATGGCCGAAACCGTGCGGACCTACCCCGAAGCGATGCGCGAGGCCTTGCGGATGGACGATATGAGCTCGGCCGCAGGGTATCTGGGCTCCACCGTTTTCGGTTTGCTGCTTCCGCTGTTGGTGATGGCCTTCGGCGTGACCTTCGGTGCCCGGGCCGTCGCCGGGGACGAGGAAACCGGCTACCTGGACCTGCTCCTCGCCCACCCGGTCGGCCGCATCCCGCTCGCCGTACAACGTTTCGCCGGCCTGGTCACCGGTGCTAACGCGATCGCCTTACTGGTATTTCTCGGCATGCTCGCGGTGCGCTCCACGGCCGATCTCGAGTCGATCGGAATCGGCGAATTCGCGGCCCAGTGCGTACATTTGGCGCTGCTGGGCATCACTTTCGGTGCGCTGGCCATCGGGTTGGGTGCCGCGCTCGGCCAACGCGGCCAGGTACTGGGTATCTCGGTGGGTATCGGTGTGCTCACCTACATCGCGGGAAACCTCGCCGGGGTGATCGGAGCCGATTGGCTGAAGTACCTGTCGCCGTTCCACTACTACATCGGCGGCGAACCCCTGCGGCACGGAATGCAATGGGCCGACGCGAGCATCCTCGCTGCGGCTTCGGCAGCCATGGTCGCGTGCGGATTCCTGCGGTTCGATCAGCGAGATCTGCGCTCCTGACCGAAACGCCGATGCCCCCGACCCGAGGTTCGCGGGGCATCGGCGCGTGGTGTCCGGCCGAGGTCATCGGCCCGTCGGGGAAGTGACTTTCTTCTCTGACCCGTACCGCCTCGACACGCGAGACTCGATTCGTAGTCCGAGCCGGAAGAGGTGTTCGTGATGCCGGAACCCGCGCCGATGGCACCCATACCGTGGGCGGCACTCACTCGGATCTGGGCGCTGCGACCAAGCAATCCGAGCATGCTGATGCGCCCGTGCGATCGCTTCGAAACCGTCCTCCGGATGGCCGCGGTGATCGCGGTGGCGCTGCTGGTCCCGGTCGCGGGAGCGCTGGGCACCACCTCCTACACCGATACAGCAGCGGCCGTGCGGATCGAACATGCGACGAGATCCGCCGTCGAGGCAGAGATCGTGAGTGAGCCCGTGGCGACCGGTGTGCATTCCGGGGAAGCGCGAGTTGCCTGGAAGAGCAACGGCCGCAGCGGCGAAGCGGAGGTGCCCGTGCCTGCCACGGCCCTGGCCGGTGACCGGATCGCGGTCTGGATCGACGAGCACGGCACTCGGGCCGACCCACCCCGGAATCCCGATGTTGCGGCAACGACCGGTGTCACCACCGCGGTCACGGTTCTTCTGCTCGGCACTTCGGGTGCCTGGTGCACGGTGTGCGTGGTGTCGTGGCTGCTGTCCCGGCGCAGGGACAAGCAGTGGGATACAGAGTGGCGCGCCGCCACCGGCATCGCCGAGAACTCACCCTGACATGCAGCGGGACTCGTCCCCGAGGGCGCCGGTGTTCCGGTCGGAAGGATTCCCCATGCCCAGCGACAACAACCCGGATACCGCAGCGGAGCAGACGATACTGGCGGCCGCCGACGGTTCGACCAGTGCCTGCCGAGCGGTGGCGTGGGCGTCCGCCGAGGCTGTTCTGCGCGGCTGCGCACTCCATATCATCACGTCGATGGGATACCCGGAGGCTACGATCCCGATACAGCGCCCGCCCCGGCCGATCGGCGCCGGCTCGGCCATGAGGGCGAGCAGATTCTGGCCGAAGCCGCCCGGACAGCACGGGCAGCTTCTTCGGGATCCGAACCAGTGGTCACGACGGAACTGACTTTCGAACTCATCGCACCGGCTCTCATCGCGAGATCCGCACATGCCCAGATGCTGGTTGTGGGCAGCCGTGGAATGGGTGCGTTCCAGCGTGGGCTTCTCGGGTCGGTGAGTACCGCCACCACGCATCACGCCCACTGCCCGGTGGCTGTCGTCCACACGCTGTCCGCGCTGGACCCGGTATCGGTCACCAAGCCGGTGGTGGTGGGTGTCGACGGCACCGCGAACAGCAGGCCCGCAACAGCACTGGCCTTCGACGAAGCTACCCGCAGGAAAGTGGACCTGGTCGCGGTGCACGCCTGGACCGATACCAGCAGTCTGGATGTTTCGGTCGAGGGGTGGGAAGAACCTGCTCGCGCGGTGCTGACTCGGAGCCTGGGCGAGTACCCGGAACGCTATCCCGACGTCCGGGTGCGGTCGGTGGTGACGGTGAACAGGCCCGTGCGTTCCCTGCTCGAAGAATCCGAGGAGGCCCAGTTGCTGGTTGTGGGCAGCCACGGCCGCGGCGGATTCTCCAGCATGGTCCTCGGCTCGACCAGTAATACGCTGCTGCACACGGTGGAAGTGCCGATGCTCGTCGTACGGTCCGCCTATCGCGGCTGAACCGCCTTCGGTGCTGCCGTCGCCGGGCTGCATTCGGGGGCGGGGCCCGCTCGGCCACTCGAATGAGGAGCCGGACCTACATGTCGCTCGTATCGGGACCAAGGTCCCTCATGAGATGCGAGTCACTCCCGCGGTGCGGGTCCGTCCGGCGTTGTGAACGGTGACTTTGGTTTCTGTGCTGATCGGAGTTTCGGGCGAAGTATCGGGTACGGATCATTTCGCATCGACCTGGGACAGCACATGGCAACGATCGAGCAGCGCAGCAACCGTCAGGAGCCCTTTGGTCAGGAGCCCCTGACTGGGACGCCTCTGCTGCCGTCCACGGTCGGTGCGGCGTCCCGGGATCTGCGTCGGCGCTGGGTCGCCGCGACGACGATCGGAGCTGCCGCCGCATGGGCGCTTCCGGTTGTGGTCTGTCTGTCGGCGCCGGACCTATCTCACTGGAAGGCGGCTGCTGTCCTACTGTTCGCGGCAATGGTGGGCGGCGCCGGGCTGGCGTGCTTCCAGGCGCGCGTACTGCGCCGCCGGTTGGGGTCGCTAGTGGTCAGGGATTGGATCCTGGCCACGGCGGCAGCCGCTGTCGTCGAGTGGGCGGTGATTCTGCTGGCCATCGTTCACGGGGCGAAGGTTGCGACCTGGCCGGTCTTCACCCAGGTCCCAGTGGTGGCCTCGGGGATGTTGGTGATGGCGTTCGCGCTCGGAACCGCCCAGTGGTGCGTTCTGCGGCATTGGTCGGATGAGGCGGCGCTCTGGATATGGGCGAATGCCGTGGCCTGGATCATGGGAGCGGCGGTCTTCGTCGCCGTGGCCCAGTCGCTGAGCAGCAGCGGGTCACCGGCCACCATGTTCGTCTTCGTCGTAGCGGTACTCGGGGCGACCCTCCGCGGTGCGGTCGCAGCCCCCATCACCGGCGCCTATCTCGTCCCTGTTTTCGCTCCTGAGCATCTTCGCCTCGCTGTCCGGTGCAGTGATAAGCCGGCGACCCGAGAAACCACCGGGCCGGTGCTGCACACGCACCGATATCCGACGGGGATCGCTCGAGCACCGGAACCGCCTGTGCGGGTGATCGTCGGCCTCCGGTCCCGGGCCCGGCCGGCCGAAATCCCCCCCGCGGGGCGACGGCCCGAAGCTGGTGTGACCGACTCGGCAGCAGCATCTGAATGTGCCCCGGCCGCGGACTCGCGGGTCCTTCTCGCAGCGGCACCGGACGTTGTCGAGAAATGACTTTGGTCCCCACGAAACGGCAGTTGTGCACTGGTGGCAGCGAGCGACGGCGCCGAGCCTGGTAAGGAGCGGGAACCCGACGACGCTCGAAATAGAGCGGATGTCATGGCGCCCGGCGCGTTCGATTCGGCCCGCACAGGTACACGAGGTGATCAGGAATGCGTGCACGAGATATTCTCAGCCGCCCAGTCGTCACGGTCCGCCGTGACACCCCGCTGTCGGAAGCCGTCGCGTTGCTGACCGGCCACGGATTCGCTGCCCTGCCCGTTGTCGACGACGGCGAACGGGTCGTGGGGATTTTGTCAGAGTCGGATGCGATGGCGGCGATCGAATCCGGTCGCGAAGGCAGCGTGGTCGGGGTCGCCATGCGCACACCGGTGCAGGTGGTCGGCCCCACCGCCGAGGTACCGGAAATAGTGAAGGTCATCCTCGACCACCATCGCCGGTCGCTGCCGGTGGTGGAGGCCGGGGTGCTGGTCGGCATCGTGTCCCGCCGTGATCTGCTGCGGGCGCTGGCACGCGACGAGCAGGCGATCGAATCGCGGGTGTGTTCGCTGCTCGACGACTACTCCGGCAGCCACCGCCAATGGGATGTCGAGGTCGCCGGCAATACGGTCACGATTCGGGGTATCTGCGCCGACGAGACCGAACAGCGCGTCCTGGCGGCTATGACGCGGACGATCGCGGGAGTCGAGGACGTGCAGATCGTGGACACCGCGGCACTCTAGTCCGGTCAGTGCTCATCAGGTCTCTCCGTGGCACCAGCGTGTCCGGTGTCGTCGATTCTGCGGTTCTGCCCTATGAAGTCGCCTCGACCGGGCGGTGCCGCGGCGGATGCAGGAAGCGATCCAGTCGTACCGCGATATAGCCGAGAACGGAGATCGCGCACACCGTCAGCAGGTCGGGTAGCGCCAGTTTCTCGGTACCGAGAACGTCGCGCAGGAACGGCACGTACAGGCCCGCCAGCTGCAGCAGCATCGCGCCGGCGACAGCTACCAGCAACAGCGGATTGTCCAGCGAACGGGCCCTGGTGCGGGAACCCAGTGCCGCGCCGAGCTGGGTCATGCCCAGCGCCAGGAATGCCATGCTCTGCCACGGCCGCCCGGTGGCCGCGGCCCATATGGCGACGCCGATAGTCACCGCGGTGAGGACGACGGCGATGCGCAGCACGCGTTGCCACAGACCACCGCCCAGAATGCTTTCGGTGGGCGGGCGCGGCCGCCGGTTCATCGCGTCCGGTTCGGCAGGCTCCCCGCCCAGCGCTACGCCGGGCAGGCCGTGAGTGAGCAGGTTGATCCACAGGATCTGGGCCGGGAGCAGCGGGAGTCCGAGCCCGAAGAACGGCCCGATCAACATGACGGCGATCTCGGCCGCGCCACCGGCCAGGCCGTAGACGAGGAACCTGCGGATGTTGTCGTAGACCCTGCGGCCTTCTTCCACCGCGACGACGACAGTATCGAGATTGTCGTCCGCGAGCACGAGGTCGGCGGCCTGGCGGGCGACTTCGGTGCCGCGCCCACCCATCGCTATCCCGATATCGGCCCGCTGCAGCGCGGGACCGTCGTTGACTCCATCTCCGGTCATGGCCACGACTTGCCCGGATTGCTGCAAAGCTTCGATGATGTTCAACTTCTGCCCCGGCGAGGTTCGAGCGAATACCGGGCTGGTGACCATATCCGGGTCGCCGACCTCGCGACGGCAGTCGATCACCGGCTCGCCGGGGCGGAGGATGCCGAGTCGGGTAGCGATCGCGCGCGCCGTGCCCGCGTGATCACCGGTGATGAGCACCGGACGGATGCCGGCCCGGCCGCATGCTGCGACGGTGGCCGCTGCCGCGATCCGTGGCGGGTCGTAGATCGCGATCAGGCCGAGCAGGCGCAGGTGCTGTTCCATGTCTTTATCACCGGAGCGTGGCGGGGTCTCCCGATCGGTTTGTGCCACCGCCAAGACCCGGAAACCTTCCTGTGCCCACTGTTCTGCCTGCTCGGCTGCCTGCGCCGGCAACGCCGGATCGTCGTCGAGCACCGCCGCGGTGAGTATCGCCTCCGGCGCGCCCTTGCAGACGATCCGGTACGTGCCGTCGGTGTGCCGATGGGCTGTCGACATTCGCTTGCGGTCGCTGTCGAATGGACGCTCGGCTACCCGGGGCATCCGGGCCCGCAGGCCGTCGGTGTCGAGGTGGAGTTTCATGGCGGCGGCGAGTAAGGCGAGTTCGGTCGGATCGCCCAGTGCGGTCCATTCGGTGGCCTCGGTGTCGGTGGGAGGGGACAGCCGTGCATCGTTGCACAGGGCGCCCGCAGCCAGTACTGCCGTGATCGCCGGCTGGTCTCCGGGCCGCAGCGGGCGGTCTGCCACGGTGACGACACCCGTCGGTGCGTAGCCGGTACCGGTGACGGAGGCCTCCACCTCTGGTGTCCATATACGGCGCGCCGCCATCCGTCCTTCGGTGAGGGTGCCTGTTTTGTCGGTCGCCAGCACCGTCACCGATCCCAGCGTCTCCACGGCGGGCAGATGCCGGACGAGTGCCCGCCGCAGCGCCATCCGTCGCGCACCGAGTGCCAGGGCGAGCGTGACCACGGCGGGCAGTGATTCGGGAACGGCCGCGACCGCGAGGCTGATCGCGGTCACCACCATCAACTCGACCGGTTGACCCCGGAACAGACCCAGGACGAGCACGACCGCACACAGGGCCACCACGACCCCGGCCAGTATCCGGCCGAAATCGGTCAGCCTGCGTTGTAGCGGCGTCGAGCCGTGACGCTGGTCCAGCAGGTAGGCGATCCGGCCGGTCGCGCTCGCTGCTCCGACTGCGGTGACCACGGCTCGGCCGCGTCCCCGCACCACGACGGTGCCCGCCGCCAGGCCGGCTTCCGTGGTGGTGTTCTTGTCCACCGGTACCGATTCGCCCGTTACCGCCGACTCGTCGATCGCGAGTGCTTCCGACTCGCAGGCGGCGGCGTCCGCCGCCAGGATGTCGCCTTCGCCGAGGACGAGAAGATCGCCGACGACCACCTCGGCGGCGGGTATTTCGCGTTGCACGCCGTCGCGCACCACTCTGGCAGCGGGCGCGGTCAGTTCCGTGAGCGCCGAAATCGCGTGGTCGGCCCGGACCTCCTGGACGACGCCGACAAGCGTGTTGACGACCACCACCATCGAGATGACCGCCATATCCGCCCAGTCGCCGGTCACTAGGGTCAATGCCGCGGCGATCAAGAGCACGATGATCAGCGGATCCCGCAATTGGGTCAGCACTCGCTGCCACAGCCGGGTGGGCGGCCGCTGAGGCAGCACATTCGGCCCATCGGTCGCCAATCGGCCGGCTGCCTGCGCAGTTGTCAATCCTTCGGCTTGCTGCGCCGGGTGGCTCTCGCTCAGTGCCACGTGTCGTCACCTCCCGCGTGCCGCCGGCTTTCGCCTGGTCATCCCGGCTACTGCCCGGGATATTCAAGAAGGTCGGCGGTCTTCTCGTGTGCTCGACCGGCCGGACCTCTTTCGGGTTTGCGGACCGATCAGGGTGGACGATGCATGCATCTGCCGGCCACTCGGCGGGCGTCGGAAGTCATGGTTCGAGTCTCGCCCGTTCCCGAGTGACCGAGCAGGGTCGTGGGTCCCCGGACCACGGGACCATCGACCCGGCCGGCTCGCGTTCGATGCCCTGAGAAGTTCGCCGGGTTCCTGCCGCGAACGATCCCCCGATCGGTTGCGGTCTGCCCCATCCGGCGCCGCCGTGGGCTACCGGCATGTGGATCAGGGACCAAAGACTCCTGGCGGTCTGCCCAGCTCTGTATAGCGTCGTGACCATGACAGAAGGGCCCAATGATACGACGGTCGAACGGGCGGTGCTCCTCGCCGGGAGGGCTCCCTCGCTGCACAACAGCCAGCCCTGGCTGTGGCGATACGACGGCCGGGTATTGCGCCTGCACGCCGTGCCCGAACGGATGCTGCCGACGACAGATCCCAGCGGCCGGCAGATGCTGATCAGCTGCGGCGCCGCCCTGGCGCATCTACGGGCGGCGATGGCGGCGGCGGGGTGGCGGCTGTCGATCGCCCGCTTCCCCGACCCGAATGAACGGAATCACTTGGTGAACATCACTTTCCACCGCTCGACGGTCGTCACCGAGGCAGAACTCGCCCGCAGTGAGGTGATCAACCGGCGCTACACCGACCGGAGGCCGTTCGGCGAGCCCGAAGGCTGGTCCGATTTCGAAACAGTGCTGAGATCCACTGTCGATCCCTACGACGCTGTTGTGGATGTGCTGCCCGAGGACAGCCGGGCCACGCTGGCGCACGCCGCGCGGATGACAGCGGCACTACGCCGCTACGACTCGGGATATCACGCCGAATTGCATTGGTGGACCGGACATGTGATCAGCGCGGCGGGAGTTCCCCGAAGCGCGCTGGCGTCCTCCGGTGAACAGGAGCGGGTGGGCGTCGGCCGGCAGTTCCCGGCCCGCGAGGCCGAATCCGAACAGGAGGAGGACGGCGAGATCGACCGCGCCGCCATACTGGCATTGTCCACCACCTCCGACAGCCACGACGAGGTGGTCCGCTGTGGTGAGGTGCTGTCGACGGTGCTGCTGGAATCGACGCTCGCCGGATACGCGACCTGTCCGCTCACTCATCTGACCGAGGTACCACGCAGCCGCGAGGTGGTCCGGGAACTGATCGGCGGCGAGCACCGGCTACCGCAAGTCCTGGTCAGGGTCGGTGCCCCACCGCTGCAGGACCACCCCGTAGAGCGGACTCCCCGGTTGCCTCTTCGCGATATTCTCTCCATGACAACCACCTGACCGACCAACTCGGATCGGCTGAACGCTCCGCGCTCCTTTCCGGAGTCGGTCTTTCGGCCAGCTCTGATGTCACTCATCGGTGGATGCGGACGTCGGTCGAGATCGGAAGATGTGCGTATCGGCGAATTTTGACGTCGTGATCTTGGTTGCGGTGCAAGGATCGGTGTGCTTGGTCTTGGGTCCATCTGGGCCTACTCCCGCAGTTCGCTGCGAGTCACGAATCTCGCCACGCCCGCTCCGGCGGCCACATGCATATGCAGGTGCCTGTTGTGTTGCTCGTCGCCGAGAGTCGTCAGGACCTGACAACCGCCGTGCTCACTCACGACCTGCCGAGCAACGGCTTGGACGACCTCCAGCAAGCGTGCTCCCAACACCGGATCCAGCTCCAGCAAAGAACGAACGTGCTTCTTTGGCACCACGATCACGTGCTCGACACCGAAACCGGGATCAGGTGGCCGGAAGGCCAGAACCTGGTCCGTCTCGATCACGACATCCACCTCGACCAGCCGGGGAATTACCTTGTCGCAATACCAATCTTTGTCCCTCACCCCAGCGACTCTACGATCACATACCCCGATCTCGGCCGAACCACGTAGCCCGCCGACACCCAAGCCGGTGATGTCGATTTTCATCGGTACTGCCCGACCTCCGAATCACCAGGTGAGATCGAGATTCGCCGAGACACGGCGTCACAATTCACTGTCCTGACCGCCGGAGCCCGCCCGAGGCCTCATCGGTAGTTCTGTGTCGGCCGGGGTCCTGCTCGGGCGCTGCCGCGCTTCCTTATGTCGGCGCCGGTATCGCACGGCTTCGTCGACGCCCCAGACCACCACGGGGAACGGCAGTATCACGACGAGCATCCAAGGCTCCAGCGCAGCGGTGCCGAATACGTTCTGCAGGGGCGGTGCGTAGATGAGCGCGGCGGTGAAAACGACCTCGAACGCGCAGCCGATGAGCAAGAGGCGATTACCGGCTACACCGACAGAGCGCAATGACGCCCATTCGGTGCGGGCCGCGAAGGCGGTGCCGAGCTGGCAGGCGACGATACCGGCGAATGTCATCGTGGTCGCCTGGGTGTAGGCGTGGTTCAGTGGCGAATCCGGCCCCACCGGATCTCCCGGCCGCCAACCGGACTCGCACAGTACGGCGAAGAATCCGCCGATCACCAGTACCGCGGAGACGACCCCGAGCAGCGCCCACGCACGCAGCAGCAGCCGGCCGGTGATGACACCTTCCCGGCGCGGTCGCGGCGGCCGGCTCATCAGGCCCGGTTCGGCGGGTTCGCGTCCGAGCGCCAGCGCGGGCACCGTCTCGGTACCGAGATCGATGGCGAGAATCTGTAGAACAGTGAGCGGTAGTGGAATCAGGCCGCCGGACAGCGCGAACAGCAGGAAGGGCACGACTTCGGGGACCGCGTGGGCGAAGATGTAGAGGACGAACTTCCGTACATTGTCGAAAACCCGGCGGCCTTCTTCGATTCCGGTGACGATCGTCGCGAAGTTGTCGTCGGTGAGGATGAGCGTGGCCGCTTCCCGGGCGACGTCGGTGCCGCCCCGGCCCATCGCGACCCCGATATCAGCGCGCCGCAGCGCGGGGGCGTCGTTGACACCGTCGCCGGTCATCGCGATGACCTCCCCGTTGTGCCGTAGGGCGTCGGCGATGCGCAGTTTCATCTCCGGGGTGGCGCGGGCGAACACCACCTCACCGGGTTCGGCGAGCATGGTGTCGAGTTCCTCGTCGGACATCGTGTCGAGCTCGGCGCCGTCGACGATCCGGTCCGCCCCGAGGCCGACACGCCGCGCGATCTCGGCAGCCGTCCGGCCGTTGTCGCCGGTGATGACGTGAACCCGGACCCCGGCAGCGTGCACGGCCCGCACCGCGTCGGGTACCTCCGGGCGCGGCGGATCGAGGAGGCCGACGAGACCCACCAGGCGCAGGTCCGTCTCCACGTGCTCGGCGTCGGACGGGCTGCCGGTATCCCAAGGCCGCCAGGCCACTGCCAGCACCCGCAGCCCTCGGCCGGTGAGCTGGTCGACCTGCGCCTGGACCTGTTCTCGCGTCACTCCCGGCGGGCAGCGCGCACAGCGCGGGAGTATCGCCTCCGGGGCCCCCTTGACGTGAACTCTGGGCGTTTCGTCCACGGTGTCCACGGTGGACATCATTTTCCGGCTCGAATCGAAGGCGTTGAGCGCGAGGCGGCCGGCGTCGCGCTGTGCCGGGGGTACCGGGTCGCCGTGGTCCGCGGCGTATTGCAGGAGCGCGATCTCCATGGGGTCGCCCCCGGCATGCGCCCCCATCTCGGCAGTACTGCACCGGGCGACGATCTCGGCGGTCTCGGCCGGGCTGCCGGTGACCTCCGCGACCCGCATCGCATTCATGGTCAGCGTGCCGGTTTTATCGGTGCAGATGACCGTGGTGGAGCCGAGCGTCTCCACCGCGGACAGTCGTTTGACGACCGCGCCGCGGCGCGCCATCGATCGGACCCCGGCCGCGAGCGCGAGCGTGATGGTCGGCAACAGCCCCTCCGGGACGTTCGCGACCAGGAGGCCGATGGCGAACAGGAATGCGGCGCTCAGGGACAGACCCGCGAGCAGACCCAGCGGGAGGAAGGCTGCGCCGGCACCCACTGCTACGGCGGCGATGAGCCAGGCGACCCGCCGCACCTGATGTTCGAGTGGACTTTCCTCCTTGTGTACGTGCTGGGACAGCGCCGCGATGCGGCCGAGCTCGGTGTGCACGCCGGTGCTGTGCACCAGCCCGCGGCCGGAACCGTCGAGGCATGCGGTGCCGCTGAAGATCAGTACCGGAGAATCCAGTGCGCGGTCGGCCTGGTCGGATTCGGCGGCACTGCGATTCAGTACTTCGGATTCCCCGGTGAGCGCGGACATGTCCACGTCGATGTTTCCGGCGATCAGGCGTGCGTCGGCGGGAATTCGTTCCCCTTCTTCGATCAGGAGTACGTCACCCCGCACCAGGGTCGCGGCCGGAACTCGGACCCGCTGCCCGTCACGCAGCGCCGACACCTGCTCGGGCAGGAAATCTCGAAGGGCACGGACGGCGTGTTCGGCCTGATTCTCCTGCCAGAAGGCGAGTACCGCATTGAGCAGTATCACGACGAAGATCGCGATACCGAGCGCCACCGCCCCACTGCCGAAGGCGAGTGCCGATGCCACCCACAAGAGCAATGCGAGCGGATGGCTGAACTGGCGGCCCAACGCCACCCACCGGGACTGCCCGCGGCGGATGGGCAGTTCGTTGGGGCCGTAGACATCGAGCCTGCGCGCCGCTTCGCGGGACGTCAGCCCGTCCGGGGTCGTGCGCAGATCACGTATCAGAGCGGTGACGGGTTCGCGTGGGTCGATTCCACTCGGATCGTCGGCGGAGCCGGATCTCCTCGGTGGCCGGAGGCGGGGCCCGGCCACCACTCCGCCTCGGTCTGGGGGCGGCTTCGGTGCGTCGACGTGGGCCACGCTGTCGATTCAGGTCGCGTGGGCGACGAGGACCGGGCAGTGGGCGCGCTGTACGACGATATTGCTCGTGGACCCCATGAGCAGGCCGCGGAAGCCGCCGCGGCCACGGCTGCCGACGACGACAAGTCGCGCGGACTCCGACCAGTGGATGAGATGCAGGCCGGGTCCCGCCAGATAGGTTCTCCGGCCGACATCGACCTCGGGATATTTCTCGCTCCAAGGAGTCAGCCATTCGTTCAACTCGGCTTCGGCCGCTTCGGCAACGGGTGGGTCGCTGATCATCTCCGGCATCCCGGCGAACAAGTGGAATCGCAAGTCGTGCCAGGTATGGATCGCGACCAGGGGTGCCCGGCGTAAGTCGGCTTCGGCGAAGGCGGCGGCCGCGGCGGCATCGCTGCTCGGAGATCCGTCGAGGCCCACGACCACAGGCCCCTCGCGACGATCTGCCGCATGGCCGGTGCCGCGTACTACAACGACCCTGCCGTGACCGTGGCTTGCCACCGCGAGCAGGGTCGAGCCCAGGTGAGCGGTAGTGGACCCCTCCCCGGTGGCGCCGATGGCGGTCAGGCCGGCGACAGCGGATCGGTCGATGAGCAGGTGCGCGGGGCCCAGCTCCGAGAGTTCGGTCTCGACAGTGAGCGTGGGATCGATCCGGAGTGCGGTCTGCCGGGCCTCCTCGAGGAAGTCATCGCCGCGCCGGCGGATCGCCTCGGTGACGGGTGGCTCCATGGTGTCGTAGACATTGCGGACAGCTCTGGCGCCGGCCAGGTCGAATGCGTGCACGATATGCAGCCCGCACCTGTGCAGAGCGGCGGTTTCGCTCGCCCACCGCACGGCGAGAGCCGACGCCTCGGAGCCGTCGACACCGACGACGATCGGGCGAGGCGGATCACTGTCTTCGGTACCGGTCATCGGGTCGAATCCTTCGGCCCCGGTTCTTCGGCTGTGGGAGAGCAGGCAGAGGAGACATTCGGCCTTTCGCCACTGCCCGCGGCGAAGGTGTCGGGGTGGATGGTGAGGAAATCGGATATCGGACGACGGGGAGTCTGTGGGTGGTCTTCGCGGCCCGGTGCCAGCCCGACCCGCACGATCACCTGTGCGGTGCCGTGGCCGCCGGCCGCATTCGAGGCGATGCGCCGCGTCGTGGGCAGTTCGGTGATATGTGTCAACGGGCAGGTCGCCAGGCCCGCGGCCGTGCATTCGAGCAGGATCTCCGAGAGCGCCTCGCCCGTTCGCAACCAGGCGAGGGCGGAGTCGTCCTCAGTGGCGAGTACCCAGAGCCGGGCCCGATCCTGTTGGTCTGCTCGGCGCGAGGTGTCACCGGACAGAGGGAACTCGCGACCGGCCGGCACCCGAGCCGCCTCGTCCGCCGAGACCAGTGCGGCGGCAGGCACCCCTTCGGGGATCTGTTCGTGGCCGCTCCACCAGTACAGTTCGGCCAGATAGGGAATGTCGTAGTGGCGTAGTGCCGCCACCTGTTCGGAGGCCGCGCTCAGGCGCCCCGCTGTGGCCGCGTCGAGGAGGTCGAGCATCACCTCGTACCGCTGGGAGAGCAGCCGGGCCGACCGGATTAGGCCGGTCAGATCGCCCGGGTCCCGCAGCGGTAGGCGGTCGGTCCGGCGTCGCTCGATGGTTTCGGGGCGGTTCCGCGGCGCGGTGGGTGCGTCCGGTAACGGACGGAAGGTGAGTGTTGCCAGGTGGTCGGGTCGGGCGGGGTCGGGCAGGCGCACGGTCTCGGTCCGCCAGCCGGCCGCGGCGAAGGCGGTCCGGGTGTGGTGCAACATCGTGCCGCAGCTGATCACCAGCTGTCTCCCGTTGGGGTCGGCAGTGCCGAGTAGGCGCTCGTCGTCGCGGTAGAGGCTCAGGCGATGATCGCGGTATATCCACCGCCACGGCTGGGTGTTGTGCACCGAGGGGGCACGGGCCGCCATCCGCATGGCCGCGAGCAGCGTGGCCCGATCCGGTTGCGACGCCGCAGCAGGAATGTCGAGGCCGGTCATAGTCCCAGTGTGTTTCCGCTCGCCGTGACCGGCCAGAGTCCGTCGGATCGGATCTGGCAGCGGAATGCCGGGCCTTCGGCCCTGTCCGGTCGGGTCCATCTGCCCTATATGGTGTCGCCGCACACGACCACGGAGGTGAGTGGGCGTGGCTGGTACCGCGCGGTCTGCCGATTCCGGAGCTATCAGGGGAGAGGGGCACTCCAGCGGAGGACGGTTCCTCCGGTCGGATTCCCGGTGATCCGGCAGCTGCCGCCCGCTCGTTGCGCACGGGCCGTCAGATTGGCCAGCCCGCTGCGCCGGTCGATCTCGGGCGCCAGGCCGATTCCGTCGTCGGTGACCTCGAGTGCGACCTCGTCGTTCACGCGCAGTTCGACCGAAAGGGTGGTGGCGTGCGCATGCCGGACCACGTTGCTGACCGCCTCGCGTAGTGCGGCTTCCACATCGTCGGACAGCGGCGGCATCAGCACAGTGAGAGGCCCGGCGAGTCGGACGGTGGTGCGCAGATCCGTTTCGGCGGTCAGCTCGGTGACGATGTTGTACAGGTGCTTGCGGTAATCGGTCGATGTCGCGGACGCATTGCTGTGCAGATCGAAGATCGAGTGGCGGATCTCCTGCACGATGGATTGCAGGTCTTCGATCGTTTCGCTCAGCCGTGCTTTCACTTCCGGGCTGCGTGTGCGCTGCAGGGTGCCCTGGAGGCCCAGACCGACGGCGAAGAGCCGCTGAATGACGTGGTCGTGCAGATCGCGGGCGATCCGGTCGCGGTCGGCGACCACATCGAGCTCCCGCATCCGCTGCTGGGTCTCCGCGAGCTGCAGGGCCAGCGCGGCCTGGTTGGCGATCACGGACATCATGGCCTGGACCGCGGGGTCGAGGGGGCGGCTGCCGGCGGGCTGTACTGCGGTGAGGAGCCCGATGACCTCGTCACCGACCACGAGCGGAAGGACGAGCGCGGGTCCCCAATCGGTGTTCGTATTCGGTAGGAAGTCGTCGGGAAGGCGTTCGAGGGCGACCGTACGACCGTGCCGGAACACCTGGTCGGCCCGGGAGCTGTGCAGCGGGAGGCGTTGCTCTCGCAGATCGTCGGCTCGCTCGCCCGCGGCGGCGGCGATGTACAGTTGACCGACCTCTCGGCAGGGCAGGTCGGGATCTTCCGGGAGTGCCACGAAGGTGCAGGCGGCTCCGGTGAGTTTCAGGGCTCGTTCGGTGACGAGATCCAGGATTTCCTCGGGTGTGCCTCCCGCGAGTAGGTCGGTGGCGACGTCCCGGGTCGCTTCCAGCCAGCGGTGGCGCGCCTGTGAACGTTCGTAGAGCCGGGCGTTCTCGATGGCGATACCGGCGGCCGCGGCGAGTGCTTGCACCACGACCTCGTCGTCCTCGGTGAACTCCTGGGCGCCGATCTTCTCGGTGAGGTAGAGGTTGCCGAATACTTCGTCGCGGACCTTCACCGGTACCCCCAGGAAGCTGTGCATGGGGGGATGGTGCGGTGGGAAGCCGACGGAAGCGGGGTGGCCCGAGATATTGGGGAGGCGGATGGGCCTGGGGTCCTGGATCAGTAGTCCCAGTACCCCGTGACCGCGGGGGAGGTCGCCGATCAGGACGCGGGTGTGGTCGTCGATGCCTTCGTAGATGAACTGGGCCAACTGATCTTTCGCCTTGTCGGTTCCGTATACGCCGAGTGCGCCGTACCCGGCGTCCACCAGCTCGATGGCAGTGTGCACGATGGACCGCAGGGTGTCGTCCAGATCGAGCCCCGCGGTGATGGACAGCATCGCCTCCATGAGGCGGTCCATCCGGTCGCGTACATCGACGATCTGGGCGATTCGGTCCTGCACTTCGTCGAGTAGTTCACGCAGGCGCAGCTGTGACAGCGTTTCGGTGACCGCTGGCCGATCGCTGGTCGGGGAAACCCGCCGCTTCATGACTGCATTCTTCCACCGTCTCCGGCCCCGGCCAATGCGCGAGCGGCATCAACCAGGCGGCAGGCGTGACCGGAGCTACACCTTCTTGTCGGGCAGGGTCATCTTCGACGCGATCACGGCGGCCTGCGTCCGGCGTTCGACCCCGAGTTTGGTCAGCAATCGTGATACGTAGTTCTTCACCGTTTTCTCCGCCAGGAACATCCGTCCGGCGATCTGCCGGTTGGTGAGACCCTCACCGAGCAGCATGAGCAGGGTGCGTTCCTGGTCGGTCAGGCCGGCCAGCGGTCCGGTGGCGGCTTCGGCTTCGGCCCGGAACTTCGCCATCAGGGTGGCCGCGGCGCGGTTGTCCAGTAGCGACTTCCCGGTGCCGACCTGCCGGATGGCGCTGGTCAGGTCGAGGCTGGTGATGTCCTTGACGACGTAGCCGCTCGCTCCGGCCAGGATGGCGTCCAGCATGGCCTGCTCATCGGTGAACGATGTCAGCATCAGGCAGCGCAGCCCGCGGCCGGCCGAGAGCAGTTCCCGGCACAGCTCGATACCGTTGCCGTCGGGCAGCCGCACATCGAGGACCGCGACATCGGGTCGCAGGGCGGGAATACGGGCCAGCGCCTGGGAGGCGTTCGCGGCCTCGCCGATGACTTCCATATCCGGTTCGGACTCGATCAGATCGGCCACTCCGCGGCGCACGATCTCGTGGTCGTCGACCAAGAACACCTTGATCATGGACCCACCTTCTCTCAGGTACAGGTCGTTACAGACTACGGAGTGAACAGGCGGCCGTGCGGTGATAGAGGGCCCCGCTTTCCGGGACCAAAGACCTCTTGTCCGGCCCGGCGCTCCCGCGTGCCGTTCGGTGGCTCCGGAATCCGGTGGTGCCGCTGTAGCCGGTCGGTCAGGAGTCGCTCGACCCGGTCGGTCAGGAGGCGAACTGTTCGATGATCACCGGTCACCTCGCACTTGTGCTCGTCCCGGGGCTTGTGTCGTAACCCGCGAGGTAGCACCCGGTACTTCGTCGTCGGCCGCGCACTTGTCCGCGAGGGTTCGCAGCAGGGTTTCCAGTCGTTGCCTCATCTCCCGACCCATCGGTTCCAGTGCGCCGAGGTCGCCTCGTTTCACGAGCAGGTCCGGGTCGGTCGTTTCGATGACGGTGAGCGCACCGTCTGCTCGCAGGCTTATGGAGCAGGGCAGCAGTGGTGCGATAGCGCCGACTGCTTCCATCATCCGGAGAGCGAGGCCGGGGTGGTAGGCGTCGATGATCGAACAGCTCGCGAACTCGTTCCCCGATCGCGCGGCCATCGCCTTCGCGACGTCCAACTCGCCGATGACCTCGAAGCCCTGATCACGCAATATCTCGCGGGTTGTGTCGACAATGGTCGCGAACGGGCCGTGGACCCGGACGGCCAGGACGACCGGGGTGACCGGAACGCGTATCTCGGTGAGCAGCTCGGCGGGGGCAACAGTCCCATCCGGTGCCACGTGGTAGATCTCGGTGGGCGGACCGGTGGCGTGGCGGCCGGAGTCCTGGATCCAGCGGTCGATCGCCTGGTAGGCCGCGGCGATGCCGGCGTAATCACCGTGGTGGTAGGTGTGTGCGAAGGAGTGCTGTTCGGTGCGGCGGATGGTGAAGTCGAGGTCGGTATCCCCTGCCGGTCCGGTGACCGGCAGCTCGAATTCGACACCGGTCGCGGCGCCGGGGCGGAAGTCACCGTGGTAGGTCGTGCGTGGTGGGCCGATCGGTACGAGACGCAGTGTGCGGGCCAGTTCGTAAAGTTCGGCCATACCGTTGCCGATATCGTCCCCGGCCTGGTCGGCCCGCACCCTCCGACGGACGGCGAGCACGGTATGCGGGCCGGACTCGTCCACGCTGACCTGGTAGCGCATGCTTCGCCTCCGTGATGCCGGGCCGAGGTGCGGCAGTCCGATATCCCCGGTGGGTGCCCCGACCGGAGTGCGAAAGCGAAGGACCTGCCTCCTTTGGCGGAACTACGCCTTCGACGGGGACCGGGTGCCGGATCACCCGATGATCTCGACGCTACGAACCGCCACGCCGAGTGCACAGTGCCGCGCGACCTTCGCGAAGAGGACCTTCGGCTTATCCGGTGACGCATCGCCGCGACCCGACCGAACTGCATTCTCGCCCATCTCGTGTGTTGCGTGGCGCCCGCTCAGGTCATGACCTCCTGCACTACGGAAAGGGATTTCGACCCTGTCCTGAGTTTCGGCTCGATGGTGCTATCGAGGTATGGGCCGAGCGAGGAAGCGGTGACACAGGTGCCAGGTTCGGAGAGAACCCCGGACCACGGCGCGGGTACGCGGCTGACCGTGGGAATCGAGCGGGCGGAGGCTTTGCGGTTGCTCGCGGCCGCCCCGTTCGGGCGGATCGTGTTCACCCACGACGCGCTACCCGCGGTGCGCCCGGTGAACCATGTGATCGGTGCGGACGGGTCGATCGTGTTCTGTACTCGCTTGTCCGCCGGGCTCGTACCGGCGTTGGGGCGATCGGTGATCGTCGCCTACCAAGCCGACGATATCGATCCGGTGCGATGGACCGGATGGTCGGTGCTGGCCATCGGTCCGGCCCACACCATCGCCGCCGGTGAACTGGCGGCAGAGTACGCGCGCCGGCTCGGCGCATGGGACGACCCGGCCGGAGTGGTGCTCGGCATGGAACCCACCCTGGTCTCCGGTACGAGAATGATCGAAGAGGTCGCGGTGTGAACCGTTCGCGACCAGCGCCCGCGGCCATGCGAGCTTGGCGGGTGGGCTCTGCGGGCAGTATCGACCGGAGTCCGCTCGGCGCGTGCCACGAGCCGGTTCCGGAGCCGGGGCCCGGCGAGCTGCTGGCCCGGGTACTGGCGTGCGGTGTGTGCCGGACCGACCTCCACGTCGTGGAGGGTGACCTACCGGTCCATCGCCGCCATGTCGTACCCGGCCACGAGATCGTCGCGGAAGTTGTCGATACCGACCACACGGATCACACCGGGTTCGCGGTGGGGGACCGCATCGGGATCCCGTGGCTGCGCCATACCTGCGGAATATGCGAGTTCTGCCAGCGCGGCGCGGAGAACCTGTGCCCCGGCTCGCGCTACACCGGCTGGGACGCTGACGGCGGCTACGCCGAATACGTCACCGTCCCGGCGGATTTCGCGCTGCCCTTGCCGACCGGATACGACGACCGCGAGCTGGCGCCTCTGCTGTGCGCCGGCATCATCGGCTACCGAGCCCTCGGCCGCGCAGCACTGCCGGACGGGGGCGTGCTCGGCATCTACGGCTTCGGTGGCAGCGCCCATCTCACGGCCCAGGTCGCTCTTGCGCGGGGTGCCCGTGTCCACGTCATGACCAGAGGCGCCGCTGCGCGTGAGCTGGCCTCGGAGCTCGGAGTCTCCTCTGTCCAGCGGGCAGCCGACCCGCCGCCGGAACAGCTGGATTCGGCAATCCTCTTCGCGCCGGTGGGTGAGTTGGTGCCCCCCGCGCTGGAGGCGCTCGGCGCGGGAGGCACACTGGCTCTCGCGGGGATTCATCTCACCGATATTCCCCCGCTCAACTACCAGCGCCACCTGTTCCGGGAACGGCAGCTCCGCAGTGTCACGTCCAATACCCGGGTCGATGCGCGTGAATTCATGGCCTTCGCGCAAGAGCACCGGTTGCGGGTCACGACGCATCCGTACTCGCTGGATCGAGCCGATCGAGCTCTATCCGATCTGTCGCACGGACGTTTCGATGGGGCCGCGGTCCTGGTGCCCTGAACGGATCCGGGCGCCGCTCGGCGCCGACCGGGTCAGGGCAGACCGTCGTGCAGCCGCAACGGCCTGCCGTACAGACGAATTGCCCGCTAGATTCGCTGCCGAGCGATGATCAGCGGGACGGAGAGACCGTGGAGCACGGCTTGACCGGTCGAGCCGAGCGTCATCCCGCCGAAACCGCCGCGGCCGTGACTACCGACGACCACGAGTTGCGCACCGTCGGCCTCGCGCAGCAGACGCCGCGCGGGCCGCTCCTCGACCACGACGTGGGTGACGGGTACATCGGGATACCGCTCCGCGTAACCGGCCAGGCTTTCGGCCTGGACCGCGCGGGCCTGCTCCTGCATCTCGGAGCGAGAGACGTATCGGAAGAATTCCGACCACGTGGTGACCGCCACGAGAGCGACACCGCGCCGGCAGGCCTCCTCGAAGGAGATCCCGACAGCCTCCGCGCCGCGCGCGGAGCCGTCCACTCCGACGACCACGGGCAAGCTGGAACGTTCGTCCTCGTGCTCAGCGTAAGTTTCCGGGATGACTGCGACCGGGCAGTGCGTATGCCGGGCCAGGGCCGTGCTCACCGATCCCAGAAGCCCCCTGCCCAGGGCGCCGTACCCGTGCGTTCCGACGACGACCATCCGGGCGTCGCGAGATCGCTCGATCAGCGTGGGCGCGGGCGCCGGATCGACGACGACTGTGCTGATCTCCAGTTCGCCGGCGATTTCACGGGCGAGCTTCTCGGCGGATGCGCAGACGGCCTCGCCGTCGGCCCGCATCGCTTGATTATCGAAGGCCACGACGCCGAGCCCGGGGCCGAAATCGATAGGTGCGCCGACGGCGTAGACCAGGTCCAACGGGACGCCGTACCGGGCGGCGGCTCGGGCGGCCCAGCGCAGGGCGCCGAGAGAAACGGACGAACCGTCGATACCTACGACGACGGCTGGTTCGGTGTGTGTACTCACTGGGGCGAATTCCTCCCGCTCACCGGCTCGAGAATCCGCGACGCGTCCGGTCGCGGCTTCCGAACCGTTCCGGCTGGTGCCGATGGTGCGACGTTAGAAGGTCGGCGGGACCGTCGATGCGGACCTTGGTCCCGGGCCCAGGAGTCCAAAGTCGTCTTCCCGCCGGGCCGGACCGGCCGGAGCCCGAAATATCGTCGGCAGGGACTTTCGGCACTCCCGCCGGCGCGGGCGGGTGCGGGACGATACGTGCGAACAGGTCTGCGATGACTGCCCACGGCCGGTGGTGGTCCCGCAACGTTTCAGCGCCGGGACATCGAACGGCGGAGGAGGTCGAATGCTCCAGCAGAGTCCGGATGTGGGCACGGTGCGTGCGGTGCTGTCGCGGGCCTGCCGCGCGCCGTCGCTGCACAACAGCCAACCCTGGCGGTGGCGCTGGGACGGTGCCACGCTCGATCTGTTCGTCGATGCCGATCGCCTGCTGCCCGCGACCGATGCTTTCAACCGGCAGGGCATTCTCGCCTGCGGCGCGTTGCTGGACCATGCCCGGGTGGCGTGGGCGGCGGCGGGCTGGGCGGCCCGCACAGCCCGTTTTCCGAAGCCGGGTGACCGCGCGCGTCTGGCCGCGTTGTCGTTCGCGGGGCAGTGTGAACCGCTCGCGACCGACCGGCGGCACAGCGATGCGATAGACCGCCGATACACCGACCGAGCGCCTCTCGCCGCCCCGGAAGCGTGGGCGGAGCTCGAGCTCACGCTGCGCACTCTGTGCCGGCGCCACAATTCACATGTGCACACCGTCGACGAAGGTCGGCGAGGCGAATTGGATCAGCTGTCGCGTACCACTGCGACTGTGCGCCGGCACGATCCGCTCTACGGAAAGGAGCTCGTCTGGTGGACAGGTAGCGGCACACAGGAGGCGGGCGGCATCCCCGCCGAGAGATTGCCCGCGCCGGCTGTCGCCGCCCGGGTGCCGAGCGAGCGAAGTTTTTCGCCGGGACCGCTGGGCGCAGGTTACGGCGATATCGTGCCCGATGCGGCAACCATCGTGGTGCTGTCGAGCACCGACGACACGGTCGAGTCGCTGCTTTACTGCGGTGAGGCGCTATCGGCGGTACTGCTGGAGACCACCGCCGCGGGTATGTCCAGCTGTGTTCTCACGCATATGACAGAGCTTCCTGCCGCCCGGGCCCACGTCACCGAATTGGTCGGTGACCCGTTCCCGCAGGTCCTCGTCCGTATCGGTAGGGCTGTGGCGCCGCCGCCACCGCGTACCCCACGGCGCGGCACCGGCGAGATCCTCCAGGTGGCCCCGCCCCACCGCTGAACCCAGGACGACGTGTCCCTGTTCGAGACAGGTAGGTTCCATGCACATCGAGCCGGCGGCCCACGATCCGGTGCCGCAGATCGACACCCGCCGATACGACGCGGTGATCTTCGATATGGACGGCGTGGTGACCGACAGTGCCTCGATACACGCTGCCGCCTGGACTGCGACATTCGACGCCTTTCTGGCGGCGAGACCGCCCGGCACCGGAGAGGATCGGTCGCCGTTCACCGAGGCGGACTACCTGAAATACGTGGACGGTAAACCCCGCTACTCCGGCGTCGAGGATTTCCTGACTGCCCGGCATATCCAACTGCCCCGCGGCGATCCGGCCGATCCGGATTCGGCCGCGACCATATGCGGATTGGGTAACCGGAAAGACGATCTCTTCCGGGAGATTCTCGCCCGCGACGGGGTGGCGGCATTCGATTCGACCGTCGCCTTGGTGCGCCGCCTCCGTTTCCAGGGAATACGTACGGGGGTGTTCTCGGCCAGCCGGCACTGCGCGCAGGTACTCGCGGCCGCCGGTATCGCTCATCTCTTCGAGGTCCGGGTCGACGGGGTGGACGCCGCGGAGCTGGGACTGCCGGGAAAGCCCGATCCCGCGATGCTGTGTGAGGTGGTATCGCGCCTGGACATCGCTCCGGCCCGGGCGGTAGTCGTAGAGGATGCCGAAGCGGGAGTGGCAGCCGGACGAGCCGGAGGTTTCGCGCTGGTCATCGGAATCGAGCGGACCGGTCGCGGCGGTCGGCTGGTGGCTGCGGGAGCCGACGCGGCCGTCGACGACGCGGTGCGGATAGGGGTACGGGGAGGTTTCCGCCGGATCGGGGAGGTGCCGGACGCGTTCGAATTCTGGCCCCGGGTCACAGATTTACTTGGCATCGAGAAGCCTGCTGTGCTATTGGATTTCGACGGAACCCTGGCCGAGATCGTCACCGACCCGGCTGTCGCCGAGATGGTGGAGGGCGTGGCGACCGCCCTCACGGAACTGGCCGAACGCTGCCCGGTCGCGGTGATCAGCGGCCGGGGTCTGGACGATCTCCGCGAACGAATGCCGGTACCCGGGGTATGGCTCGCCGGCAGTCACGGGTTCGAATTGATGGCCCCCGACGGTACCCGGCATGTACACGATGTGGTGCCCGGCGCCGAAACAACCCTGGCCGATGCCGCCGAACACCTGAGATCGCGACTCCGCGATATCCCGGGTGTAGCGGTCGAGCACAAGCCGTTCGCGGTCGCCGTGCACTTCCGCACCGCCGCCGCCGAGGCCGCCGGGCAGGTGATGACCACGGTGCGCGATACCGGGGGTTCCGCCGGTCTGCGGGTGAGCACCGGTCGCAAAGTCGTCGAGCTGCGGCCGGACGTCGACTGGGACAAGGGCGACGCGGTGCGCTGGATCCTGCGGCATCTCGATGGCGCCGTCCTCCCGGTATATCTCGGCGACGATGTGACCGACGAGGACGCCTTCGACGCGATCGAGCCGGACGGGCTCGCCCTGGTCGTGCACGACGTGGAGAACACCGGCAGGTACACCGCCGCCCGCTACTCGCTGGCCGGGTCACGCCGGGTCGGCAATTTCCTGAAACGACTGGTACATTTCGTGCGCGCCGAACCGGCCGCAACCGAGACGGAGACCTGGTCACTGGTCTACGAGGGCTACGAGCCGGAGCGAGAGAAGCTCCGCGAAGCGCTGTGCACCCTGGGCAACGGCTACTTTGCCACCCGCGGTGCGGCGCCGGAATGCCGAGCGGGTGAATCGCACTACCCCGGAACCTACGTCGCCGGCCTCTACAACCGGCTCCGTGACCGTGTGGCGGGGCAGGAGATCGACAACGAGAGCCTGGTGAATGTGCCGAACTGGCTGCCGGTCACCTTCCGGATATCCGACGGCGACTGGTTCGAACTCGACACCGCGGAACTGCTGGACTACCGCCAGCGATTGGATATCCGCCGCGCCGAGCTGACCCGTCGGTTCCGGTTCCGCGACGCCACCGGGCGGATAACCAGAGTGGAGCAGCGGCGTTTCGTGGCCGTACACCGGCCCCACCTGGCCGCACTCGTCACCACGATCACCGCCGAGAATTGGACGGGAGCGTTGCGCCTTCGCTCGACCGTGGACGGATCGGTGACCAACAGCCTCGTCGAGCGTTACCGTGATCTGTCCGGTACCCATCTGGGTGCGGTGCGCACAACCCGGCTGTCCGGCGATTCGGCGATCCTGGCGACACAGACCAACAGTTCGCTGGTACCGATAACCGTCGCGATCCGCAATATCCTGCGATCCGGCAGGGCCGCAGCGCCGGAGACTGTATGTGAGGAGAGATCTATCGGCCACGAGTTCACCGTCGAAGCCGGCGAAGGTGATCCGGTCGTCCTGGAGAAAACGGTGGTGGTGTGCACAGGTCGTGATCACGCCTCGGCCGGCCCCGATGACGAGGCAGCACGAGGGTTGGAGACTGCGCAGGACTACGAAACTTTGTTCGCCGGACACGCCGCTTCCTGGGATCGGATCTGGGGACGTCTGCGTATCGACCTCGACGACCACGGCTCGGTCCGAACCCTGCGCCTGCATCTGCTCCATCTGATCCAGACACTGTCGCCGAGCACTGCCGACCTGGATGCCGGAGTTCCCGCGCGCGGCCTGCACGGTGAGGCCTATCGCGGCCATGTCTTCTGGGACGAGCTGTTCGTGCTGCCCGTCCTGACCCCACGATTTCCGGGGCTGACCCGGTCACTGCTGCGCTACCGGTACCGGCGCCTACCCGAAGCCCGCCGGGCGGCCGCCGCGGCCGGGCTCGTCGGAGCGATGTTTCCCTGGCAGTCCGGAAGCGATGGGCGCGAGGAGAGCCAGCAGCTCCACCTCAATCCGCTGTCCGGCCGGTGGAATCCGGACCCGAGCCGACGCGCGCACCACGTGGGTGCCGCTGTCGCCTACACCGTCTGGCAGTACTACCAGACGACCGGCGATCTGGAGTACCTCACCGAGCGCGGCGCCGAGTTGCTGGTGGAAACAGCCCGGTTCTGGGCGGCGCTGGCCGATTTCGATATGCGGCTCGATCGCTACGTACTCACCGGCGTCATCGGCCCGGACGAATTCCATGCCGGTTACCCGGACGCACCGCGAGCGGGTGTCGACAACAACGCCTACACCAATGTCATGGCCGCCTGGACGATCCACTGCGCACTCGAAGCGCTCCAGGTGATCGCACCCCGCGCTCGCGCCGAACTGCTCGAGCGCCTCGGTGTGGCTTCCAGGGAGCTACCGCATTGGCGCGAGGTCGCCCACCGGATGTACGTGCCCTTCCACGACGGTGTCATCAGTCAGTTCGAGGGCTACGACCGGTTACAGGAACTGGACTGGGACCACTACCGGCGCCGTTACGGTGATATCCAGCGGCTGGACCGGATACTGGAAGCCGAGGGCGACGATATCGGCCGATACCGCGCGGGAAAACAAGCCGATGTGCTCATGCTGTTCTACCTGTTCTCGGCGGACGAACTGCGCGAACTGTTCGCACGCCTCGGCTACGAGCTACCGGGGGAAATGATCCCCCGGACGATCGACTACTACCTGACCCGGACATCGCACGGTTCGACCTTGAGCGCCCTGGTGCATTCCTGGGTGCTCGCCCGCGCCAACCGGGAACGCGCGCTGGAATTCTTCGCGCGGGTGGTCGAATCCGATGTGGGCGATATCCAGGGTGGGACCACCAGCGAAGGAATCCACCTGGCCGCGATGGCGGGCAGCGTCGACCTGCTCCAGCGTTGCTTCACCGGACTGGAGTTACGCGGTGACCGGCTCATCTTCTGTCCCTACTGGCCGAAAACGCTGGGCACGCTGTCGTTTCCCATGCTGTACCGGGGTCATCGGCTGATGGTGCGAGTCGGCGGCAGGGGAGTCGAGATAGGTTCCGAACCCGGGTACGCACCGCCGATCGATATCGTCTGCCGGGACCAGGCGGTACGCCTGTCGCCAGGGGACACCGTTCGCCTGGAGGATCGTCGGGCCCCGGCGACGGATGCGTAGCGAACACTTCCGGCCGGAACAGCTCGCTACCATCAGGTGCGCGTCGTCGGCCGGTAGTGCTTCGAGGAGAAATGGTTCGCCACGATCTCCTCCTCGGCCCGTAACTCCGCGCTCGTCACCGCGCGGGCGTCGGGACCGGGAAACGTGAGTGCGCGGCTCCCGGTATCGGTCCAGTGCACGAGGTACGGTGGCGCGCCGTCAGTGCCGTGGACTTCTTCGATCAGTCCCCGGCGAACAGTGCCACCGAGTGCCCGTCCCTCGACGATCAGCCAATCCCCGACCTGGGCTCGCATCGCAACTCGGCCTCCTCCGGCTCGTTCCGGTCGCGCGGGGGGACGCTTCTGCCGTCGCCTCCCGCGGACTGCGCGTATCTTCGTGCGAGTTACGCAACCTTCCTCAAGGCTCGACCACGGAAGCGTGTTCCACGAGGTCCGATCGTCGTCACACCATGGGTACTTGGTCCTACTCGGCGGACAGGCGAAGGGCGATGTGGCACGGCGTGCGATGCACGGTGCCGACACCGACGAATGTCGGGGACTTCCGTCCTTCGGTGAGTGGTCGCCCGGCGGTGGATGCGGCGACGTCGGACCCTGGCCCGGACGCACCGTGACACGGTGGAATCGGTGGGTCATATATCCGGCGTCATCGAAGGAGACATCATGGGACTGCTCCCTGCTCACCGTGAGCCACTGCTTCCGGAACTGCACGATCTGTGGAACACATTCGCCCCGACCGGTCTCGGGCCGATGTTCAGCGGTCACCTGCTACGCGTCGAGGATTCGGTCGAAGACGGTCGATACACCGTTCGCACGGAGATCCCCGGCGTCGATCCGAACAAGGATATCGACGTGAGCGTCCAGGGACGCCAGCTGGTAATCAAGGCCGAACGATCGGAAAAGAAAGTCGAGAACGGCCATTCCGAGTTCAGCTACGGTTCGTTCTACCGCACCGTCGCGCTGCCCCAGAACGCGGAAACGGACAAGATCGAAGCCGACTACGCTCGAGGCATCCTCACTGTCGGCGTCCCGCTGCGGGAACCGCAGGAAACCGCCAAAAAAATCGAGGTCACCACCGCCGACTGAACAGCGGGCACCGATGCGGACGCCGGTGCCCGGCTCGGGAGCCGGTCACCGGGAGAACGTCACGTGGATCGTAGGAACGCATGCGCGCAGAAGCAAGGGATGCCGTTCATCGAAGAACTCATGCAGGATCTGCGCACCCGGCACCTCGATGCCGTGCCGGTCGGGAAGCGGGGCCCGGGTCCACTTGAACGGCTTGCCGCACGAACTGCCGCGGCCACCGGCGTCGCGGACGACAACGGACTCGAACGCGTCAACAGCCACCTACGCCGGCAACGGTTCACAGGCCACTGGGGTAACTTTCCGGTATGGTGCCCCGGCCGCGGCGGCTGTCCGATGGCAGTGGCTGCAGCGCGGTCGTGGTGTCTATATGGATGAGGGCATCGAACTGCCGGGCCGTGCGAGCGTGGAAGTAGTGGCTCTGTCGCTCGGTGCCGGGGCTGTACACGACACCGATGGCGCGCTGTATCCGGGGCGTGTCGAGCACTTCGGTGGCCGTTCCGGCGGTATCGAGCCGGAGCAGGAACTCCGGCCTCCCGGTATCGCGCAACAGGCATTCGAGGCTGGACGGTAGCGGATCACGAACGGTTTCGCGCAGCGCGGGTCCGCCCCAGGACCGGGCCGCGGTGACGGTACCCGAGCTGGTGCTGAAACCGATGGTCCGGCACTGCGCGCCGTGGCGTTCGCGGACCAGTTGGCCGATAGTGACCTGGCCTTCGGAACCCAGTTCGGTGGCGCGCGCGTCGCCGACGTGGGAGTTGTGTGCCCACACCACGATGCGTGGTTCGCCGTGGATCCGAGCGTATTCTCCCGGTCGTGCCAGGTGGGTGGCCAGGGCCTCCAAGGTCTGCGCCATATGCCGGTCGCGGAGATTCCACGAGTGCACCCGCCCCGCGAACATCGCACGATAGTAGGCCTCGGCATTGCGGACCGACCAGGCGTTGCGCAGGGCGTCGAATTGTTCGTCGGCACCCCGGCCGTGTGACATCGTGGCGGTGAGCAGCCCGCGCTGCAGTTCGATCAGTTGATCGACGACTTCACTTTCGCACGACTCGCCGGCGCCGAACGCCGCGGCGAAACCGTAGGCCTCGGCTTCGTCACCGCTCACCTGGTCGAAGCACGAGTAGCGCGTTTCGGCCCGCCGTGCCGCGCGTGGGTCGACCTTGTCGAGGTAGCGCACCACTTCGCGCATCGAACGGTGCAGGCTGTACAGATCGAGCCCGTAGAACCCGGATTCGGTGACACCGGCCGCACGGCATCGTGCGTTGTGGGCATGCAACCATTCGACGAAGTCCCGGACCACGGTGTTACGCCACATCCACGACGGAAAGCGCTCGAAGCCCGCCAAGGCGCTCTCCGCGTCGTGGTCGTCGCCGTGCCCCCGGACGTATCGGTCGACCCGGTGCGCGTCGGGCCAGTCGGCTTCGGCCGCCACCGCGGTGAACCCGCGCTGTTCGATGAGCCATTTGGTGATCTCCGCGCGCGCCGAGTAGAACTCATGGGTACCGTGCGAGCTCTCTCCGATGAGGACGAACCGGGCGTCGCCGACGAGATCATCGAGTACCTCCCCCGGTGGCACCCCGGCGGGGGCATCGATGCCCGCATCGCGCACGATCGCCGCATCCGGAGCACGGCGCGGGGGTGCGCCCCTCGTGGGGGCCGCCATCAATTCCGCGACTTCTTCGTCGGTGACCTGGGTGAAATCCCAATACGATTCGCCGACGGCCCGGAACGGTGAGGGCATCGTCGCGCAGACGAATTCATCGACCGCGGCGCCGAGTTCGCGGCAGGTGGATTCGGGTGCGGCTGCGACGGCGACGACGATCTGTTTCGGTTCCGCGTCGCGGATCGCCTCGACGGCGGCGAACATGCTCGCGCCGGTCGCGAGCCCGTCATCGACGAGGACCACTGTGCGGCCGGCCACCTCGAGCGGCCCACGCCCGCTGCGATAGGCCGCCTCACGCCGGGACAGCTCCGCCGCCTCGTCGCGTGCTATTTCCCGAACCTGAGCGGCGGAGAGTCGCAGGGCGCGTACGACATCGTCGTTGAGTACGATACGGCCGTCGGAGGCCAGCGCGCCGATGGCGAATTCCGGATTGCCGGGCGCACCGAGTTTGCGGACGATCATCGCGTCCATCGGCGCTCCCAGCGCGGCGGCGATCTCCCACGCGACCGGCAGACCACCCCGCGCCAAACCGAGCACCACAACGTCGGGGTCGCCGCGATAATGCTCCAGCAGCCGGGCCAGTGCTCGTCCCGCTTCGCGACGGTCCTGGAAGATGCTCGGCCGCGTTGCTCCCGTCTCCGGTGCCGACATGGTGTTCTCCTCCCGATTCATCGGGTGATGCGATCGTCTCGCCGGTGGGTCTCGGCCGATTCCGCGCATAATTGCGCCTTCCGTCCTGGTCTCGTGGTCTCACGGTCGGCGGCGCGCACGGCAGCCGGTCCCCTCCGCCGACCGGGCGCACGGCCGAGCGACATTGTGGACTGCAGCATGCTCAACTCACTTCCGTGGCGCGCTGATCGACCAGCCCCTCGGCCAGCAAGATGCGGTGCGCCGACTGTGCCGCGGCGGCAACTCGTTGCTCGTCCGGGGGCAGTGCGGGCAGCTGCTCGAGTCCACGGACCAGCACCGCTACCGCCTCGCCCAGGACTCGGAGCTGCTGGGCGAGGTCGTGGTTCTGGTCAGGTGCGTATCGCTGGGTAGGCGCTCGAGGTGAGGCGTACGCAGTCTCGGGTTCGCCGAGGAAATCACCCCACAGGGCGATGCCGAGGGGGCCGGGCAGCACCGCGAAGACCCGGGTCAGCTGGCCGGGCGCGAAGAGTTGGTCCAGTGCTCGGGTGATCTTCCCGGCGATCGGTACGACCTCACCGCGGTCGATGCGCGCTTGTTCGGCGAATTGATCGATGAACGCGGCGATGCTGTGCCGGACCGGCACTCTGGCAGGTACCCAACCCTCGTACCACACTCCACGAAGGAGTTCGGGCAGTTGCGCGCTCATATGGGCAGAGTTGGACACCCCGATCCGGTCGCGGACGGTATGCATCCACGCGCGCAGCGCACGGAAGGCGAACTGGCGGTCCTCGGTGCCCAGTTCGTCGGCGACAGCGTTCAGCCAGGCGTGTGCCGTGTGAACTCCTGCGGCAAGCGGATCATTACGGTGCGCCATGCGGTCGCCTCCTCGCGGCTCGTCCGAGAACACCGGTGGGGTGCATTTCCAGCCTCGATTCCCGTACCGCAATCGTGCAGGGCCGGAAGTCGCCGATGCTCGGGGCGATGGTCCTGACCACAATCGGTTGCCCGAAGCTCACGCCCGGAGCGGACCCGGCGGGTCGATGGTCCCCGGGGCAAAGGCTTGTCGACTCTGCTCGAGGCGTCCGGAACCGAGCGACACTCGAACCATGACTCCGACCAGGAAGGTGGCGGTCATCTACGCCACGGAACAGGGTTCCACCCGCGATATCGCCGAGTTCATCGCCGCTGATCTGGCAGACCGTGGCGCCGAGGTGCAATTGCGCGAGGTCGGCTACGCACCCGGCCCTGCGGACTTCGACATGGTGATCCTCGGCAGCGCGATCCACAATATGGATTTCCTGCCGGCCGCAGTGGACTATATCGGCCGTAATCGCGCGGAGCTTGCCGCGACCGATGTCCGCCTCTTCGGTGTCGGGCTCGGACCGGCGTTACGCGGTCCGGTCGGACGGCGCCTCGGGCGGGTCGTTCCCAAGAAGATCGCAGCTCTGCGTGACGCGGTACGCGCCCGTGACTACAGTGCGTTCGCCGGGATCTACGAGCGTCGTGGCGTATCCCGGAAGGCACGTACGCTCTACCGTCTCCTGGGCGGTGGTCGCTACGGCGATCTGCGGGACTGGTCCGCGATCCAAGGGTGGGCCACCGGGATCGGTGACTCGCTGGGCCTGCCCGCGGCAAGCACACACGTTATCCATCCCTGATCCCGGGACGGCGGTGTGCTCGCTAACGGCTTTCGGTGAGAAACTGCGCACAGGATCCGATTGTCGACAGGCGTGGGTAATCGTCTTCGTCGATCCTTCGGTTGCTGCCTGCGGCGAGCCGTTCGACGAAGGTGAGGAAGTCGATCGAGTCGAGTTCGAGCGTGCTGCGCAGCGGCTGCGTCTCGCCCAACTCGGCGAGCTCGGCTTCGGTGGCGAAGCCACTGAGCGAATGTCGGACAAGAGCGACTGCTTCCGCGCGGGAAGCCATTCCAGTGGTCATGGGCACAACTCCTCCGGATGCTGTAGGTGATCGGCGAGGCACCGTAGAAAACGAGCCCCTACGGCCCCGTCACTGGCCCGGTGATCGGCGGACAGCGTGGCGGTGACCTGTGGGCGGACGCCCACCATTCCGGCGACCGCGCAGGGCTTTTCGGTGACGGCACCGAATCCGACGATCGCGACCTGCGGGACCGGGATCACGCCGAAGACCGCATCCGCGCCCAGATCGCCCAGGCTGGTCACGGTGATGGTGGCCTGCAGGATGTCGCGGGAGCGCAGTCGGCCGGCACGGGTCCGAGCTACCGCATCGCGCACGGCCTGCATCATCGCGGTCGCGGACAGGTGGTCGGCGTCGGAAATGGTGGGCACCAGAATGCCGCCCTCGCGCAGCGACACCACCATGCCCACGTGCACATCGGGTGCGGGACGGAATTCTTCGTCGAGCCAGAAGCCGTTGAGTTCGGGTACCGCGCGCGCCGCCCGGGCTGCGGCGCACAGCAGCAGCGCCGATGACACGATGCGCTCCGGTACCGGCATCTGCTCGTTGACTGTCCGCAACCTCCGCATCGCGGCATCCATATCGACGGTGCTCGACAGATAGTAGTGGGGCACAGTGCGTTTGGACCGGGTCATCGCCGCCGCGATCATCTGGCGGGCAGTGGCGGGGGAGCGCCGGGGGGTTTCCGCTGTCGCGTTGTCTCCCGGTACGTTCCGCGGTGGGGACGGGCGGACGCTGTCGGGGACAGGTTGCCGCTCGGATACGCCGGTAGGGAGGTCTCGTGCGCGTATCGCGTCATCGGGGCCCGAGCCCTGCACACCGCTCAACTCGATATCCGCTGCGGAGGCCAGGCGACGGGCGTACCCCGACGCGCGGCCCGTATATGTCTTCGGTGTGCCCTGGACAGCTTGGTCGCCAGGGACGGTGCTCATTGTGGAGGCAGGACGAGCCGCTACTCTCTCGGTCTCCGAGCTCGGCGCATTCGAGCTTCCGGCGGCTTTGATGCGGTCGATATCCGCGCGCACGACGCGGCCCGCGGGACCGGAGCCGTGGACGGTGTCGATATCTATTCCGGCTTCCTCGGCCAGTTTCCTGATCAGTGGGGTGGCATGTAGGTCGTGCCCGGCCTTCTTACCGGTCCTGCCACCGCCCGGCGGTGAGATCTCACGGCCACCGGATATCGCCTCGGCGGTGTGCGGCGGCAACGGGGTAGGGCCGGTGTGGTCGGCTGCCGGTGTTGTGGCTGCATCCGGGTGGGTACCTACCGGGGTGCCTTCCGGCGCGGGTTCACCGTCCGTACGCTCGGCAGGCGGTGGGGCGCCGACCGACCCTGCGGCGGGTTCGATGGTTGCCAATGGAGTTCCTACCGGAACCGTGGCCCCTTCCGGCACCAGAATCGCCGCGAGGATCCCGTCGTCGAAGCTTTCCACCTCGATCGCCGACTTCGTCGTATCGACCTCGGCGACCACATCTCCGATGTGCACGACCTGGCCGGGCCGCACATACCAGTGCAGCAGGGTGCCCTCGACCATATCGGCGCCCAGTGACGGCATTGTGAATTCGGTCATCTCAGCTCACCACTTCCTGCACTGCCTCGACGACGGCTCCGGCCGAGGGCAGGGCCGCCTCCTCGAGCTGGCGGGCATAGGGGATCGGCACGTCGGCGGTGCACACCCGCCGGATCGGCGCGTCCAGGTCGTAGTAGGCGTGCTCTGCGGTGGCCGCGGCGATCTCGGCGGCTATCCCGACCCGGCCCCAGCCCTCGTCGACGATCACCAGACGATGGGTACGGCTCACCGACTCGACGATCGTGGCCGTATCGAGCGGGCGCAGTGTGCGCAGATCGATCACCTCCGCGTCGACGCCGGTCTCGGCGAGCTGGTCGGCGGCGGCCAGCGCGGTGTGCAGGGTGCCGCCGTAGGCGATGACGGTGACGTCGTTGCCCGGCCGGGCGATTTCGGCGGTATCGATATCGGTGACGGTATCCGGGCCGGGGGATTCGCCGCTGCTGCTGTACAGCGCGATCGGTTCGAATATCACTACCGGGTCGGGATCCTGCAGGGCGGGCCACAGCATGCCCCGGGCGTCGGCGACGGTTGCCGCGGACAGTACGCGCAGGCCGGGCAGGTGGGCGTAGAAGGACTCGAGACTGTGCGAATGTTGCGCCGCGAGCTGGCGGCCGGCTCCGGTGGCCATCCGGATCACCAGCGGCACACCGAGTTGCCCGCCCGACATATGCCGCAGCGTAGCGGCGTTGTTGAGGATCTGGTCCAGGGCGAGCAGGCTGAAGTTGCCGGTCATGATCTCCACGATCGGGCGTCGGCCGGCGATCGCCGCCCCGATGCCCGCACCGACGAACGCCGATTCGCTCAACGGGGTGTCGCGGATACGGCGCGGCCCGTAGTCGTCGAGCAGGCCACGGCTGACGCCGAAGCACCCGCCGTAGGCGCCCACGTCCTCGCCCATCAGGAAGACCCGCTCATCGCGGTCCAGGGCTTCACGCAGCGCGTCTGTCAAGGCCTGCCGATAGGTGGTGGTCATTGCCGCTCCGCGTACACATGACGGGTCAGGTCGGCGACGGGTTCCAGTGGAGCGGCCTCGGCCTCGACGATGGCGGCGTCGATCTCAGCGTCGATGTCTGTTTCGATCTCGGCGTATCCGCGGTCGTCGATGATCTCGGCGTTCCGCAGTTGCCCGTACAGGCGTTTGATCGGATCGCGGGCCTTCCACTGCTCGATCTCGGCTTTGTCGCGGTAGCGGTCGGCGTCGTAGAGCGAATGCGCGCGGAAGCGATAGGTACGGAATTCCAGGAAGCAGGGCCCGCCGCCGCCCCGTATCGACTGCACAGCGCGACGTGCCGCCTCGGCGACCGCCTCGGCGTCCATACCGTCGACTGGCCACGATGCCATCCCGTAGCCCGCCGCGCGGAGGGCCAGATCGGTGTTGGCGTGTTCCCGGCGCAGTGCGGTGCCCATCGCGTACTGGTTGTTCTCGCAGGCGAAGAGCACCGGAAGGTGCCAGAGGGCGGCGAGGTTCGCGCATTCGTGGAATTCGCCTTCGGCGAAGGCGCCGTCACCGAACAAACAGACGGTGATGTGGGGCGTATCGGTGAGCACGTCGGCCAGCGCGAGGCCGAGTGCCGGCGGCAGACCGCCGGCCACGATGGCGTTCCCGCCGTAGAACCGCCGTTGTGCATCGAACAGGTGCATGGAACCGCCGCGGCCGCCACTGCATCCGGTACTGCGTCCGAACATTTCCGCCATCAGTGCGGTCATCGGGATGCCGCGCGCGAGCGCGTGTCCGTGTTCGCGATAGGTCGATACCACCGCGTCGTCCGCGTCGATCTCACTCAGGAGACCCGCCGCGACGGCCTCCTCGCCGATGTAGAGGTGCAGAAATCCTCGAATCTTCTCGGTGCTGTAGAGCTGGATGCAGCGCTCTTCGAATCGCCGGATGCGCATCATCTGACGCAGGAGTTCGAGCCGGTGGCCGGGTTCGGTATGAGCGCGTGCTTCTCCGGTCGGGGATTCGGTCATGGTCATGGCGGGGCCTCCAAAGTAGACACGTCACCTTCGGGCAATCCGAGTTCGCGGGCCCGCAACAGTCGCCGCATCACCTTGCCGCTGCGTGTGTGCGGGAGGCTGTCTACGAAGACGATCTCCTTGGCGGCGACCGCGCCCAGGCCGCGGCGGCCGAAGGCGAGTAACTCGTCGTGCAACTGCTCGGAGCCGGTATAGCCGGGGCGCAGCAGAACGAAAGCCTTGACGAGCTGCCCCGCGACCGGGTCCGGGGTGCCGATGACACCGGCCTCGGCGACGGCCGGGTGCGCCATCAGCGCGCTTTCCACTTCGAACGGTCCGACCAGGTGTCCGGCGGACTTGATGACATCATCGGCGCGCCCGACGAACCAGTAGTAGCCGTCGGCGTCACGGCGGGCCAGGTCGCCGGACAGATACCAGGGTCCGATGAAGGCTTTGTCATAGCGCTGCGGCTGCTGCCAGTACTCGCGGAACATCGACGGCCAACCAGTATGCAGCGCCAATTCGCCGATCTCGCCGGCGTCGGCGTGCTGGACGCCCCCGCGCGTCAGTGGCCGGCCGTCCGGACCGCGGCGCAGGATCGTGGCATGGATACCGGGCAAGGGCCGCCCCATGGAGCCCGGCCGGACCTGTTCGGCAGCGAAATTGGCGATCATGATGGCGCCGGTCTCGGTCTGCCACCAGTTGTCGTGCACGGGTTTGCCCAAGGCTCGTTCGCCCCACACCACGACTTCGGGGTTGAGCGGTTCACCGACACTGGCGATGAAACGCAGACGCGACAGATCGGTTCCCGGCGGCAGGTCGTCTCCGTGCCGCATCAGCATGCGCAGCGCGGTGGGGGAGGTGTACCAGACCGTGACGCCTTCGGCGGTCAGGATGTCGTACCAGCGTCGGATATCGAACTCGGCCTCGTCACTGATCAGCGTGGCGCCCAGGCTCAGCGGCGCTATCACGCCGTAGGACATGCCGGTGACCCAGCCGGGATCGGCGGTGCACCAGAACATATCGCCGCCCCGCAGATCCAAGGCGTAGCGTGCGGTCACCCGATGCGCGAGCACCGCATTGTGCACATGCACCGCGCCTTTCGGTGTGCCGGTGGTGCCGCTGGTGAAATGCAGTAGCGCGGCGTCCTCGGGTTCGGTGCGCACGATGGTGTACTCGGGCGAGGCCGCGGCCATGGCCGCACGGAGATCGACGAGGTGATCATCAGCTTCGGCCGACTCGGCATCGGTGATGAGCACATACCGCAGTGCGGGCAATGCCTCGCGGATCGGCGCGACCTTGCGCCGATAGTGGGCTCGACTGGTGACGAGCACTTCTGCTCCGGCCAGGGCCATGCGCTGCCGAACCGGTTCCGGACCGAAAGCGGAGAACAACGGCGAAACGATACAGCCGGCCTTCCAGGTACCGAGCGCGGCGATGTACAGCTCGGGGCTGCGCCCGAGCAGAGTGCACACCCGGGCGCCGCGACCGACGCCGAGTTCTCGCAGCACACCGGCGAACCGATTACTCGATATCGCCAGATCCGAATAGGAGAAGGTGACACGGCTGCTGGGGTCGCGCAGCCAGTGCAATGCCGGCGCCCCGGCAAGCGGCGTATCCAGATGGCGGTCGACCGCCTCGTGCGCGATGTTGAGGCCGCCGCCGGGCAGCATCGCCAGCTCCCGGGCCGCACTGTCCCAATCGAAGTCCACCCGGGCACGACCGTAATCGGTCAGGTTTGCCTGCGTCCGCTGTGCGGCGGACTTCTCGATCGACCCCCAACGGGTCGACTCGTACTCCATCATCTGCGGGTCGTTCCGGTCCGCTGTGCGGCGTGTAGATCTGCCATCAGATTCCCGCAGGCACCGCGCGGAAGCCGGCGGGCGATATCCGCTTCGGAAACGATCCCGACCGGGCGGTTGTGGGAGACGACCGGTACGCGATGAAGCCTGTGTGCGCGCAGGGTGGCCACGACGTCGGCGACGTGGCGGTCGGCATCCACGGTGACCACATCGTCCGATGCGACGGTCCCGATTGTCGTCTGCTCCGCGTCCATACCGTCGGCCACGCAGCGCAGCACCAGATCGCGATCGGTGACGATACCGGTGATCGCACCGGCGTCGTCGAGGACCAATAACGACCCGATATCCTCGGTGCGCATCTGTCGTGCGGCCGTGGCGACCGATTCCTGGGCAGTGAGGCTGTGCACACCCGTATGCATCAGTGCGCGAGCGGTATCGGCAATGAGCAGATTGCGCACCTCGACGACACCGTCGACAGCCGCGACCAGTGCACCGATCAGACCGATCATGGTCGGCTCGGTCGTGCCCTTCAACGTGACGACACCGTCGTGTACCTCGGCCGAGACCGCACCGGGCGGAAGCCGCAACTTGCGGCGTAGTACTTTGTCCCGGATCACCACTGTCAATTCGGCGTCCGGGCGCAGGTACACACCCAGTACGTCTTTGCGGCTCACGATGCCGACCAGGCGCCCGCCGGAATCGATCACCGGAGCGCAGTGCAGATCGTGCCGGGCGAGGGTGGCCGCCGCGGCCGACACACTGGTTTCGGACATGAGCGTGACCACCGGTGCGCTCATCAGTTGCCGCGCGGTGACGGCCTCGCTCTTGCGAGCGAACATCTTCCGCCACACCGCCGACCACACGGTGCCCGGGATCGGACCACCGAGGCGTGCCTGCCGGGCGAGGAGATCGGCTTCGGTCACCATGCCGACGCAATGTCGGTCGGCATCGAGCACCGGTGCGCCGTTGATCCGATGGTGAGCGAGTGTCTGCACGACATCGTGAAAGGAGGTGTCCACATCGATGCCGACGACGTCCTCGGTCATCACTTCGGCGACTGTCATATGTCTCATGGCCCGCCTCCTCTCGCCGGTCGGCGATCGATCTCGGCGACCGGAGCATCCACGAAACAAGTGTGGGTCGGGCCCGCCCCCGTCCTCCACAGGCGAAAACCCCCGTGCTCCGGTACCAAAGTCACTTCTTCGACCGGTCGGGGGCCGCAGGTGGCCGGCTTTCCGTGCCTGTGTCCGGTGCCGCCGTAGTCGCCGAGGTAGGCCGAGGAGTCGGGGTCGGGGTACTGCTGCGGGCCCGGGGCGCTATCGCCGATGACTGCCGGGGTCCGGGGTCGGCCTCGTCGGTGACCTGCGGCGGCCGCATCGCTACCGCAGCGGCCGACCCGGCCGAGGAGCTACTTGCCGCAGCGGACCGCACCCGCTGTGCCAGGTTGTGGAACTGGCGTGCTTGCATGATCAGGTGAGCGGGTTCGCCGAAAAGCGTGTCGAACACGGCGGTGATGGCGCGCGGGGCGTCCCGGCCGATGGTCCGGACCACCAGTCGCGTCTTGTTATCGGGTAGTTCGCGCAGGTGAAAGCCCCATACTCCGCGGGCGAAGGCACGCGGGTCGGGTTCCGCGGGGTCGAGCGGGCGACCATCGGGGAGGGCGAAGTCGCTCCGTAGGACCAGGGTCGACGGGTACTCGGCCGCGGCCACGGTGAAAAAGAAGCGGCCGTCGGCGGTCGCCGGGATCCGATCGCCGGCTCGCAGGTCCTGCCACTCTTCGACGACCTCGTTCGTGCTGGGACGGCCTGCGTTGTCCAACTGGTCCCAGCTGTACCACCCGGCACGGTCGGCGCCCATCTGAATCAGCCACGGCCAGACTGCTGCCGGGGGAGCGGGAAGAGTCGTCGCCATGGTCGACCGTGAACGTGGTCGACCGATGAAGTCGTCGCCGGGATAGCTCGCCGAGATCTCTTCGCCGGTCGCGCCCCAGCGCAGCATGCGATGCCTCAGCAGAACGGCCGCCCCGGTCGCGGTGACCACGGTGGCAACGGGTAGCAGCATCGAGCGCATGGGAGCCCCTTGTGCCGAAGTGATTCGTCATCCCCAGTCCACCCATGCCGGTCCGCGCGGGTCAGGGCCGATGGTCCCGGGTATCCGGTCCTCGGTCCCTACTACGCGTCCCGTACCGCCGGTACCGAGGTCGCGGTGGGTGAACCGAACAGCCGGGTGATGACGTCAGGGTGGCCGGGGCTGGTTCCGGCGGTCACCAGGGTGGCCGAGGCCGCGGCAATACCCAGTTGCATCGCTTCGGTCCGGGACAGCCCCCGGGCGAATCCCACGGTCATGCCCGCGACCATCGCATCTCCGGCCCCGACTGCGCTCGCGATCGGAACCGCTGTCGCGGGCAATGCCTCCCACGAATCCGGGCCGACCGCCAGTGCCCCGTCGGCGCCCAGTGACACCACGACGAACTCGCTGGCCCCGGCGGCGATCAGTTCCCGGGCCGCGGTCACCTGGCTGGCACGGTCGGGCAGTGGACGGCCGGCGTATTCGGCGAGTTCACGCGCGCTCGGCTTCATCAAGAACACGCCGTGGTGAACCCGCCGCAGGGCTTCGCCCGAGGTGTCGAGTACGAATCGGCACCCCAGCTGTGCGACTCGCTCCGCGAGTGTCCGATAGAAATCGGCCGGTACGCCGGGCGGCAGACTTCCGCTGGCCACCACGTAGTGCGCGGAGCGTGCCGCGTGCACGGCGGCGTCGAGACAGTCGTTCCACTCGGGACCGGTCAGCGTCGGTCCGGGCAGGACGAAGCGGAACTGCCGACCGGAACTGGTCTCCGTAATCACGAAGCTCTCTCGCGTCGATCCGCCGATCGGGACGACTCGTCGCGGTAGGCCCGCATCATCGAGCAATCCCTGCAGCACATCACCCGTGGGTCCACCGGCGGGTAGAACAGCCAATACCGGCTCACCAAGAGCGAGAGCGGTGCGCGCGACATTGATACCGCCGCCGCCCGGATCCATCCGCGGCTGTGCGCACCGTATCTTCTCCGTTGACACCACCCGGTCGGCGCTGGTGGACAGATCGATCGTCGGATTCATCGTCACTGTGACAATGGGCGGCACAAGTGGCCTCCTGGAGAGTCGGGTCCAGCGTGTGGCACACGCCGATTCCACACCGCGCCCGGCCCTATGCCATAGAGGCGGCGGTCATCGATCACAACGACTCACGTCGACGCCGAAAGGGCCGAAAATCCCTCGCCCCACCCTCGGACACGGGTCCCGCGCCCGATCGCTGCTACGAGAAGCGGCAGGTGCCGGCAGATACGGGCTCTACGGGCGTGGCGACTTCACCGCCCATTATCGACCGCTGCGTCTCGGGTCCGATTCCAGGCCCGAACACCCGACCCTGCCCAAGAGAGGTCCTAGGTCTCGGTGGCCCGGGCACGACGCCTCTGATCCGGCACACCACACATCGACGACCCTGAACCCATGCAGTCGCAGACTCCCGCGCCCGTGTCCCTGTGCGTGGTCGCGTGGGGAGCCACTTCGTCCCTCGTCGTGCCGAACGGAGCGCGACCGAACGGCTGCCGAATCACCTGGGCTGCCGTCGCCGCTCCCGCGGAGAGGACCGCCCGTGTCGTATTCGCGTGATCCACTGGCACCGGCCGTACACACCGCGCATGAATGGTTGCGGACGGTCACGAACGATCTGGGCACCTACGACCGTGTTTTCGCGCACCGGGTACTGCGGGCATGGCTGCATACGGTACGTGACAGCGTCGGTGCCGGGACCGCGGCGCGGCTGGCCGCTCAACTGCCGGAGTTGTTCCGCGGCGCCTTCTATGAGGGCTGGGTGCCCGCCGAGCCGCCACGCCTACATACAGTGGACTTGTTTCTCGCGCAGTTCGCCACCGAGGCCGGTGTCTCCGACGACGAGGCAGCCGCCCTGCTCGGCGCGGTCACCGAAGCCCTGAGCGAACTCTTCTCCGCGGGGCAGCTGCACCGCCTGCTGGCGGAACTTCCCGCACCGCTGCGCCGACTGCTGACCGGCGATCTGCTGAACAGCACATTCACCACAGCCGGTACCGACAACGAAGGGAGCCGATGATGGGTGCCTACGTCGCGGCGTTCGATCAACTGCGCCTGGCCGATACCGACGAGGCCGGTGGTAAAGGCGCCAACCTCGGTGAACTGGTAGCCGCCGGCCTCCCGGTACCGCCGGGTTTCGTCATACTGCGCTCCTGCTATGAGCAGGTGATCGGACAGGGAGCGCACGGCGCCGAACTCTCCTCCTTGCACGGCGAAGCCCTACGAGCCGCCGAGGCCGCCGACCCCGATCGCGTGGACGTCCTGTGCCGGCGCATGCGTGAACTCGTCCACGCCTGCACCCTCGATCCCTCGGCCAGGACCGCCCTTCTCGCCGCCTACCACGCACTCGGCAAGGACCTCCGGGTGGCTGTTCGATCCTCAGCGGTCGGTGAGGACAGCGCCACCTCTTCTTTCGCCGGGATGAACCTCACCCGCACCAATGTGCGCGGCGAACAGCACCTTGTCGAGGCGGTGTTCGACTGCTGGGCCTCTCTTTTCACTCCGCGGGTCCTGACCTATCGCGCCCGCCGGGGTATGCACCAAACCCCGGCCATGGCTGTGGTGGTGCAGCAGATGGTCGACGCCCGCCGGGCCGGGGTCGCGTTCACGGCGGACCCGGCCACCGGCCGCCGGGACCGGATCGTCATCGATGCGGCCCGCGGCCAGGGCGAGGTCGTGGTGTCCGGGACCACCCGTCCCGATACCTACATTCTCGACACCGCCGGACCTCATCTACTCGAACACCGGCCCGGCCACCAGGATTTCGCCATCGTCGCCGGACCGGACGGAGACCGCCGCATCGAAGTCGCCGACGACGACAAAACGACGCCGCCCCTGACCGAGCACGAAGCCGTCGAGGTGGCCCAGCTCGCGATGGCGGTACAACAGCACCACGACGGCCGACCCCAAGATGTCGAGTGGGTCTACGACGAAGATTCACTGTGGCTGGTGCAAGCCCGACCCATCACCACTATGCGCGAATCGCGACCTGCTTCCTCCCCCGACCTGTCGCCGGCAACGGTGCTAGTGCGCGGATTGGGCGCCGCGCCCGGCACCGCCGGGGGAACCGTCCGCGTACTGTCCTCCCCCGACCAGGGTGACGCCCTACAGCCGGGTGAGATCCTGGTCGCCCCGATGACCAACCCGGATTGGCTGCCGACCATCAACCGGGCAGCCGCCGTGGTCACCGACAGCGGTGGAATGACCTGTCACGCGGCGATCGTCGCCCGCGAACTCGGAGTACCTTGCGTGGTCGGCGCACGATCGGCCACCACTACCCTCACCGACGGTGACACGGTCACCGTCGACGGCTCGGCGGGTGAGGTCCGCGCGGGCAGGCCCACCGGCGCTCCCGTACTCACCGCGCCGGCCGATCGGGCCGCTACCGTCCACGCGCCACTCACGCCCACGGCGACCAGGCTGTATGTGAACATCGCCCTTCCCGAAGCCGCGCAGCGGGCAGCGGCCGCCGATACCGACGGCGTCGGATTGCTGCGTGCCGAGATACTGCTGACCCGGGCGCTGGACAATATGCACCCACGCGAAGTGATCGCTCGTGGCGAGCAACGCGCGTTCCTCGACCGTATGGTCGGTGCCCTGACCGATATCACCACCGCGTTCGCCCCGCGTCCGGTGATCTACCGCGCAACCGATTTGCGCAGCAACGAATTCCGGGCACTCGTCGGTGGGGAACGCCACGAGCCGCTCGAACACAATCCGATGATCGGCTACCGCGGCTGTTATCGCTACACCAAGGATCCCGAGGTCTTCCAGCTCGAGCTCACCGCACTGGCCGAGGTCCGGGAACGAACCCCCAACCTGCATTTGATGATCCCGTTCGTCCGGACCCGGTGGGAACTCGAAGCGTGCCTGGAACTGGTGGATGCCGGTCCGCTACGCCACCAGCGCGGAATGCATCGCTGGGTGATGGCCGAAGTCCCGTCGGTCCTCTACTGGCTCCCCGAATACGTCGGCCTGGGTATCGACGGAGTCTCGATCGGCAGCAACGACCTCACCCAGCTGACCCTGGGAGTGGACCGCGACTCAGTAGAATGCGCGCCGCTGTTCGACGAATCCGACCCCGCTGTGCTGGACGCCATCTCGAATATCGTGTCCGCGGCCCGCACCCTGGGGATCACCTCCTCGCTGTGCGGGCAGGCGCCGTCCAGCCACCCGGAGTTCATCGAGCAACTGATCGGGATGGGGATCACCTCCGTATCGGTCACGCCCGACGCCGTCCCCGCCGCGCGTCGTGCGATCGATGCCGCCGAACGACGGTTACTCCTCGACCACGCCCGTGCGGCCACCGGTCCGCGATGATCGTCGGGCGAACGTTCGTTCAGCTGCGGGAAACGCACACAGGTGTTGTCGTGCTGTGCGGGGACCGGGCCTACAAGGCCAAGAAACCGATCACGACCGATTTCCTCGACTTCGGCACCACGGAACTACGAGAGCGGGCCTGTGTACGTGAGGTCGCACTGAATCGCAGACTCGCCCCCGATATCTACCTGGGCGTCGCCCACCTCACCGACCCCACCGGTGGGCCGGACGAACCGGTGATCGTGATGCGCCGCCTGCCCGAGGAATCCCGGCTGTCCAACCGGCTCGAGGGCCGCTCGGGTGGATCTCCCGACCTGTCGGGCCTGGTGGAATCACTGGTGGCATTCCACGCCACGGCCCGGCGTGGACCCGATATCGACCGCGCCGGCACCGTCGAGGCGCTGGCGGAGCGATGGAACGACCTTATGGCGAACATGCGGCAACAGTGGGGCGATGTCCTCGACCCGGAGGTGCTCGACACGATCAGAACACTGGCGCAGCGGTACCTGTCCGGCCGGCGGCCGCTGCTGGAGACCCGCATCGCCGGGGGACGGATCGTCGACGGCCACGGTGACCTCCTCGCCGAGGATATCTTCGAACTGTCCGACGGGTTCCGGATCCTCGACTGCCTGGATTTCGACGATCGGCTGCGCTACGTCGATTGTCTCGACGATATCGCGTTCCTCGCTATGGACCTGGAGTTCCTGGGCCACCCCGGTCACGCGGAAACCCTTGTGCATGAATATCGTCGACGATCCGGCGACACCGCCCCGGAATCCTTGGTCGACCACTACATCGCCTACCGTGCGCTGGTCCGTGCGAAGGTCGACGCGATCCGTGCCGGGCAGGGCGATGCCGCCGCGGGTGACCGCGCGCACCGGCATCTCCGGATCGCGGTGGGCCATCTGCGACGGTCGGCGGTGCGACTCGTCCTCGTCGGCGGTCTGCCCGGTTCCGGCAAATCCACACTGGCCACTGGACTGGCGGCGCGGACCGGAGCCGTGGTGCTGTCCAGCGACGGGCTGCGCCGGGAGCTACGGTCCACCGGCGATATCGCCGGCGAAAGTGGTGTCTACGATCGGGGCGCGTACTCCCTCGCGAACAGGGACCGCGTGTACACCGAGCTCGTGCGCCGGGCGCAGACGCTGCTCAGTGCCGGCGTCTCGGTCGTTCTGGACGCCAGCTGGCTCGATGCCGACCAGCGAAAGGTCGCTCAGACCGCCGCATCGGCCGCGGGCGCATGTACCGGGTCGATACGCTGTGTCTGTCCGGCCACCGTGGCGCTTGACCGGATCCGGCACCGCGGCAACAGTCTTTCCGAGGCCACCCCGCAGATCGCCACTGCTTTGGCCGGTGCCGTTGACCCCTGGCCGGACGCAGTGGATATCGACACCGACGCGCCTCGGGTGTTGTCGGTCTCGGCGGCCTGCCGGGTTTGGGATGATCTCGCCGGCGAGGAGCGGACAGCAGCGCCGATGAACGGGGCTGCGGCGCGGGCCGCTACGGTCTCCCGCAATCCGAACCCATGAGCGGTGGCGACGGCTACGCCGTAGGTGCCTACGCCGTAGGTGCTTCGGCCTGGGCGGGCAGCTGAGGTTCGCATATCGCCTCGACGAACTCGCCGACCTCCTGCTCCGGCAGTTCCCGGGCCAGGTCGGCTTCGGTGATGATGCCCACCAGCCGGCCGTGGTCGGTAACCGGGAGCCGACGGATCTGGTAGCGCTCCATCAGTGCCAGAGCCTCGCCGATATCGGTACCAGTCTCCACTGTGTGCAGTTCGTCCCCTTGGGCGTACTCACCGGCGGTGGCAGTAGCGGGGTTGTGTCCCAGCGCGACACAGTTCACGACGATGTCGCGATCGGTGACGATGCCTACCGGGTTGCCTTCGCCATCGCAAATCGGCAGGGCGCCGATGCCGCGTTGACGCATCTGCTGTGCCGCGATGTCCAGCGTGTCACGGACCCCTATATGGGCCACTTCTTCGTGCATCACAGCCTGCGCGGTCGTCATGGTTGCCTCCCTGATGTCACATCTTCGGTGATGTGCCCATACTCGCCGCCGGAATCGGGTGGCGTCAGGGGACTAAGTACTCTGCGGCAGGTCTTCTGTAGTCGATGTGAAACGGGTTGCTTCGCGACGGCGCTGCACCTCCTCGTACCGCCCTCTCATCGGCGTGCTGCGCGATCTCCGGGGTGCCGCCCACTGCGTCGACCGCTGGGTTCGATGACCGAAGGTCACTCGACAATCCCCTCGTTCGGCTCTGTCGGCGCGACGCCTCCATCATTAGCTTCGGAGACGCGATATACACAGTCGCTGTTCACAGAACGCCGAGGAGATCCGACATGCGTGCACGCGTCGTCTACGAGTCCGTTTTCGGCAACACCGAGGCCGCAGCCGCCGCCATCGCCCGGGGCCTGGGCGAATTCGCCGAGGTCGAATCGGTGGACGTGGCCGCCGCCGGGCCCACCTCTCACTCGCCGGTGGATCTGCTCGTCGTCGGCGGCCCCACACATGCCTTCGGATTGAGCCGCCGCCGAACGCGCCAAGAGGCGGCCGACCGATTCGGCGGCCCGGACGTCACGGGCGGCGCGACAGGTATCCGGGAATGGCTCGAGGCCGAACACCGGACCTCGGCCGGTGCGCGAGCGGCGGCGTTCGGGACCAAGATGCAACACCCCGGCCACCTGCCCGGCTCCGCGGCCCGCGGTATCGGCAGACGGCTGCGCCGGGCAGGATTCGCACTCGTCCGGCGCCCGATCGACTTCTACGTCGTAGGGATGACAGGACCCCTCGCCCCGGGCGAGTTCGACCGCGCCAGGTTATGGGCCGAGCACCTGGCGTCCGAGGAAGCCGATCGCCGCGCACAACAGTCTCGATAGCGGGCCGCTCGGTCGTATCGGCGGTGCGGCGTCATCTGCTGCCGGAGGACACCAGGACAGGTGACTTTCGACTGTCTCGCCCGGCGGGGGAAAACGGGAGGCTGAGGACTGATGATCCGGCGACGAGAGGTGCAGAGATGAGTGCATTCACCGGCCGCAGCGCGCTCGTCACCGGCGGCGCCCGAGGTATCGGTGCCGCCATCGTCCGCGCCCTGGCCAAGGACAATATCGACGTCGTCATCGGCGACCTGCTCGAACCCGCCGGTACAGCACTCGCCGAGTCGGTGGGACCCCACGCGCTGTTCCAACGGCTCGACGTCACCGACGAAGCGGACTGGCGGCGGGTACTCGACGAAGCCGAGGCCGTGTACGGGCCGCTGGCGATCCTGGTCAACAACGCCGGAATCCTCGATTTCGGTGATGTCGAAACGGAATCGCCGATGGCTTTCCGCCATGTCGTCGATGTGAACCTCTACGGCGCCTGGCTGGGTATGCACTACGCGGCCCCCCGGCTTCGCGCGGCGGGCGGCGGGGTCATCCTGAACATTTCGTCGACGGCCGGTCTGATGGGGTACGCGGGACTCGGCGCCTACGTTGCGAGCAAATGGGGTTTGCGCGGGCTGACCAAAGCCGCCGCGCTCGAACTCGGCCGGGCCGGTGTCCGGGTGTGCTCGGTCCACCCCGGCCCGATTCACACTCCGATGACCGAGGTGATGGACGAATCGGTTGCCGCGGCCCAGCCGTTGCCGCGTTTCGGCGAACCGGAGGAGGTAGCGGCGATGGTCCGTTTCCTGATCACCGAAGCGACCTTCTCCACCGGTTCGGAATTCGTCCTGGACGGCGGCGCCACCGCGGGACAAGTCCTGAACCTTCCCGCACCGTCGTGACCGAGGCGGTGCCGTCCGCATGACCGGAACTTCCGCAAGAAGACGCCGATCCGAGAGCGAGGACCCATCATGGCCGGGATTCATCCGGACACCGAGGCCGTTCGTGCCGCCCTGGCGCTGGCCGTCCGGGCACCCTCGGTGCACAACACCCAACCTTGGCAGTGGCGGATCGGAGATCGAACCGTTCACCTGTATGCCGACGACAGCCGACGGCTGCCGCATACCGATCCCGACGGACGTGACGAGATCCTCAGCTGCGGGGTGGCGCTGCACCACTTCCGCGTCGCGGCCAAATCGATGGGGTGGCGAACCATCGTCCACCGGCTCCCGAACCCCGCTGACCCGGCGCACCTCGCGGCGATCGAATTCGCCCGTGCGACTCCGACCGCGGACGACGAAGAGCTGGCGCGCGCGATAAACCGCAGACATACCGACCGGCGCCGGGTTTCGGCCCGGGAGACCCCGGCCGGTGATCTCGCCACCCTCGCTGCCGCGGCCACCGAGCAGGGCGCCGATATCCGTGAGATCACCACCGACGCGGACCGCCCGGTCCTGGTGGCGGCGTTCGCGCGGGCCGCCGAAAAGCACCGGACCGACCCCGACTATCGCGCCGAACTCTCGATGTGGAGCGGCCATCACGCCGCACCGGACGGTGTACCCGCGCGCAACGCCGTACCCGTGGCCGCGGACCCGCTCACTCGCGAGTTCGCGGGCGCCACACTGCGCGAATCCGGTGTCCGGGAGATGACCGAGGGCGGCAGCCTCCTGTTGATCCATACCGACTCCGACGATCGGCTCTCCCGGCTCCGGGCCGGAGAAGCGGGCAGCGCAGTGCTGCTGACGGCCACGATGCTCGGCATGGCGACCTGTCCGATGACCGAACCCTTCGAATTACCCGATACCCGGGAGATGGTGCGCGGCCGGGTGCTCGAGGGTATCGGCTATCCGCAGCTGGTCGTCCGGATCGGGTCGGCGCCGGCGGGCGCGGACGATATCCCGGTCTCGCCGCGCCGCCCGCTCGACGAAATGATCGGCCCCCTGCGCTAGATCGCTTGTCGGTAGGTGAAGACCGGCTACGCGCCGCCGGACCAGGACGGAGCAACCGATGGCAGAGGTCCCGGCCGAGAAAGCCGGCACACCCATCGTGGTGGGTGTCGACGGCTCACTCCCGTCGCTGCGTGCCGCGGCATGGGCCGGGCTGGAAGCCCAGCTGCAGGGGCAAAGGTTGCATCTGCTCACTTCGTGCGCACTGCCGCCTCGTTCGGGGACCTCGGTGCCGGCCGAGGCAGAGATCGAATGGCTGCGGGCGGACGGGGAGTGGGTGCTCGACGAAGCGGTGCGAGCGGCACGCGCGACGGTCGGCGGCTCGGTGGCGATCACGACAGAGCTGACCTTCGAACTGGTCACCCCGACCCTCCTGGACCGCTCGGCGCGGGCGGCGATGCTGGCTGTCGGCAGGCGCGGCCGCGGTGGGGTCGCCCCGACGGTCATCGGTTCGCTCAGCTCCGCGGTGACAGCGCACGCGCACTGTCCCGTCGCTGTCATATCCGGGCAATCCGGCACCGACCCCGTCTCCCGGCACAAACCGGTAGCGGTCGGGGTCGACGGTAGCCCACACAGCCTGGTCGCGCTGGAGACCGCTTTCGCCGAGGCGTCGCGTCGCGGGGTGGGGCTCGTGGCGGTGCACGCCTGGAGCGATACCAGCGGAATCGCACTACCCACAGATAGGCGTCCCACCGACGAAGCTCTGCTCGGCCGGTGGATGACCGGTCCCGCCCGGCGCTATCCCCAGGTAAAGGTCGAAAGGGTCGTCCGGACCGATGCGCCCGCGCGGACGCTGACCGCCGAATCGGCGTGGGCCCAGCTGCTGGTCGTGGGCCGCCGCGGCCGTGGCGGAGCCCCGGGCACCGTCTTGGGGGCGACCACAGTCGCGCTGCTGTACGCGGCGGAATGCCCGCTCATGGTCGTGCACGGTCGGCCGATGAGGAATTAGCAGGAAAGGAAAGCCGATGGCAGACCATGGATCCGGCCCGCAGGAACACTCCGAGGCGTTGATAGTCGCGGCGGCGGACGGTTCACCGAGCGCCTACCGGGCGGTTGCCTGGGCCGCTGTCGAAGCAGGTATGCATCACTGCGGGCTGCACCTCGTCAATTCGTGGACGATTCCGTCCGGCTTCGGACCCGAAGCGATCGCGACCGAGAACGATCTGCGCTGGATGCGTGAAGAGGGTGAGCGAATCCTCACCGAGGCGGCGCACGTGGCCCGGACAGCGACCCCGGGCCACGAACTCGCCATCACCACCGAGGCGACCGATCTGCTCATCGTGCCCGCACTCATCACGCAGTCGTCCACGGCGCGGATGCTGGTGGTCGGCAGCCGTGGCCTGGGCGCCTTCCAACGCGGCCTGCTCGGATCGGTGAGTACGGCGGTCACCCGCCACGCGCAGTGCCCGGTCGCGGTGATCCACGCCGACACCCCACTGGACGTGGTATCGGCCGGCCGGCCGGTGCTGGTGGGCGTCGACGGCACCGGCAACAGCGTCGCGGCGGTGGAACTCGCCTTCGACGAGGCGGCGCGCCGCGAAGTCGGGTTGACCGCGCTGCACGCCTGGAGTGATACCAGCGGGCTCGATATCCCGGTCCGCAACTGGGACAGCGCCCGGGCATCGGCGGAAGCGGAGCTGGCCGAGAACCTCGCCGGTTATTGCGAGCGATATCCGGACGTCCCCGTCCAGCGGATCGTGACAGCGGACCGGCCGGTCCGCTCGCTGCTCGATGCCTCGGACGACGCGCAGCTGGTCGTCGTGGGCAGCCACGGGCGCGGCGGTTTCCCGAGCATGCTGCTCGGCTCGACCAGCAACGCGCTGCTGCATGCCGTGGATACTCCGATGATCATCGTCCGCGCGCGGGACGCCCGATGAGCTGCGAGGCGCGGGTCAATTCGTGGGCCGGAAGCAGGAATCAGCGGTGCTGTTCGGTATGGGCGACCATGACCGGACAGTGCGCATGCTGGACGAGCGCATTGCCGGTGGATCCCAGCAACAGGCCGCGGAACCCACCCCGGCCGCGGTTGCCGACGACCACCAGCTGCGCCAGCCTCGACCACTCGATCAACTGATGAACCGGCCCGGCGGGGTAGACCTTGCGGAGGACCGGGACATCGGGATACTTCTCCTGCCAACCAGCGAGTTGTTCGGACAGGAGGGCCTGTGCGGAGGCGGCTACTACCGGGTCCGTGATCGTATTCGGGTATCCGGCAAAGCGATCGAAGCGCTGATCGCACCAGGCGTGTACCGCCACGAGCCGGGTCCTGCGCTCGGCGGCCTCGTGGAAGGCGGCGGCGAGGGCGGCTTGGCTCCGGGCGCTGCCGTCTATGCCCACCACCACCGGGTATCCGCCGCCGGACCGGAGTTCGGCACCACGATGCCGGACCACCGCCACGGTCCCTCGCCCGTGTGCGACGACAGCGAGCAGCGTGGAGCCGAGGTGGGCGAACGTCCCGCTGTCGCCGGCCGCGCCGAGGACGACCATATGCGCGTCGGCCGATCGCGCGATGAGCAGGCGCGCAGATTCCGCCTCGCGGACCTCGGTACGGATCCGGACGCTGGGAGCGACTGCCCTGGCCAGGTGCGTCGCCGAGGTGATGTACTCCGCCCCGCACCGGCGGATGTCGTCGATGACGCCGGGAGCCAGCACGTCGTAGGAGCCCAGTGCGGCCGCGGCGGCCGTGAGATCGAGCCCGTGCACGATGTGCAGGGTCCGGCCACGCTGGGCCGCGGTTTCCGCGGCCCAGTGCACTGCCCGGTGGGAGGCGGCGGAACCGTCGGTACCCACCACGATGGCAGCGGAGGCCAGATTGTGTGGTCGGTCCGTGCGGTGGGCGGCCATGTCGTGAGTCCCTTCGGCTCGACGGGGCACAGTATTCCTAGGCTAGAAGCCCTCCCGGCCCGGCACGCCTGTCGTTTGTCACGAACCCGGGGGCCGAAAGGCGATAGTCCATTCCTTCCGGTGGACGGCGTGGCGGTTCCGATACCGCGGATCGGTGACCTTCGCCTCTGCCGGCGATCGGACGGTGGGGGAACAGTGAAGATGACGACGTTCTTACCGATCGCCCACAACGAAAGCAGCCGAGGATGGGTTCCGGTGCCTCTCATATGACCCAGTCGGACCTGTTCACCTGGAGCATGGAACAGGATCCCGTGCTCCGTTCGACCATCGTCTCGGTGCTCGTTCTCGACGCGGAGCCACAATGGGACACGGTGGTGCGGGTAGTGGACCGGGGAACCCGGGTGGTCCCGAGGTTCCGGCACATCCTGTCCACGGTGCCGCTGGGTCTCGCCCCGCCCCGCTGGGAACCGGACCCGAACTTCGATCTGTCCTGGCATCTTCGCCGCGCCGCGCTGCCGGGTGCGGCGGATCGGTCCGATGTGCTCGAGTTCGCCCGGAACGAGGTGATGACAGCCTTTGACCCCGCCCGCCCATTGTGGACATTGACCCTGTTGACAGGTTTGCCCGAAGGGCGCACGGCGGCTGTTCTCAAGGTCCACCACAGTTTGACCGACGGCGTCGGCGGTATGGAGATCGCCGGGCAGATACTGGATATCACCCGAGCGGGGACAGAACGCGGACCGGTCCGCGGACTGAGCGGGTCCGTGTCCGGGCAGGTCGCCGATACGCTGGCGTGGAACTGGTCGACGGGGTATGGACTGCTCCGTGGCGGAGTGTCCGCGGTGGCGGCGCTCGGACGAGCGGCCTGGAATCCGGTCGCCGCCGCACGCGGCGGCGCGGCCCTCACGTCCTCGCTGGCGCGCCTGGCCCGTCCCGTGGTCACCACGATGTCGCCGGTGATGACCGAACGCAGCCTCGGACGGCGGTTGACGGTACTCGAGGTGCCGCTCCAACAGCTGACCGAATCCGCACTCACGGCCGGATGCACCGTCAACGATGCCTTCCTCACCGCCCTGCTCCTGGGATTGCGTTCCTACCACGCTCGATACGACGCGCCGATAGAGCAGCTGCGGGTGACGGTCCCGATCAGTATCCGCGCCGAAGACGATCCGATCGGCGGAAACCGGATCACCCTGGCCAGATTCGGTATTCCGGTCCACACCGACGACGTATTGGACCTGATGTGGGTGGTGCACGATCTCGTCGACCGCTGGCGTCGTGAACCCGCCATCCCACTGTCCAACGCGGTGGCGGCCGTATTCAACCGGCTGCCCAGTGGTGCGCTGGCGCAGATGCTGAAGCACATCGACTTCGTCGCCTCCGACGTACCGGGCTCACCGGTCCCGCTCTACCTCGCGGGCGCCGAGGTGGAGAGCATCCACGCGTTCGGTCCGACCATCGGCACCGCGTTCAACGCGACATTGATCTCCTATCTCGGAACATGTTGTGTGGGAATCAATGTCGATACGGCGGCGGTGCCGGATCTGCCGGAATTCACCGCCTGCCTCGATTCCGGGTTCCGCGCAGTGTCGGCGCTCGGTTCCGGCGCGGATGCCGCTGCGAGATGAGGATCATGACCGGCCGGTCGGACATCTACGCCACAGCCACCGGCGGCGTGCCGACCGTGCGGCAACACCCTCGCGACAGGAGTGCGTGATGACCGAGCTCCGTGCACTCGACACCGGTTTCATCGAATTGGAGGACGCCGATCGGCGGATCAGCCTCGGTATCGCGGTTGTCGCGATCCTGGACGGTCCGCCGCCCCCACGCGACGCTTTCACCGCGACGCTGGGGCAGCGGCTCGGCGGGATGCCCCGGATGAAGCAACGAGTACATCGCGCCCCATTCGATGTGACCGCCCCGCAATGGGAGGACGACCCCGCCTTCGACCTCGCTCACCATATTCGGTGGACAGCCCTGCCACGACCCGGCGACGAGAGGACACTGTGGGAGTTGGTGGCCACCGAAATCGAAGAGCGTCTCGATCGCGACCACCCGCTGTGGCAATGCGTCGTGGTGGAGGGCCTGACCGAGGACCGCTGGGCGTTGGTCTTGAAAGCACACCACAGCCTGGTGGACGGAATCTCCGGAGTGGCAGTTTTCGCAAACCTCTGTGATCCGCCGCCGTCGGCCGCGCGCAAGCGGGCACCTCCGCGTCGTGCACAGCGGCCACCCGAACTCCCGGCCTTGCTGAAGCTTCCGGTGTCGATGCCCAGGATCGCCTTCGACACGGTGCGTCGTCTCGTTCCGGTCGGCGCGGCCGTGGTCGAACCGGGACCGGTGTCCTCGCTCAACGGGCCCATCGGGCACCGGCGTCGATACATCGCAGTACGGGTGTCGCTTCCGGTGGTCGCCGATATCGGGGCGAAGTACCGGGTCACCGTCAACGACGTGGTCCTCGCCGCGATCACCGCGGGCTACCGCGAACTGTTACTGGGGCGCGGCGAGACACCGACCACACACGGACTGCGCATCCTCGTGCCGGTGTCCATGCGGGCCGAGCACGCGAAATATGTTCTGGACAACCAGGTCTCGGCAGTTCTGCCGTACCTGCCGATCGACCGAACCGACGCGGTCGACCGCCTGCGCGCCGTCCATACGTCCATGCAGACCCAGAAATCCGGTGGTGCCGCGGGTGCCGAGCATACGGTCCTCGGCTTGGCTCAATGGCTACCCTTCGCCGCAGTGGCGTGGACTCTGCGACTCGCGACGCGGTTTCCCCAGCGCAGTGTCGCCGCGGTGGCGACCAATGTCCCAGGACCGCGGCACGAGCTCACACTCCAAGGCCATGAAGTGCTGGAATTGCTGCCCGCGGTGCCGATCGCTATGCGCCTGCGGACCGCGATCGCGATTCTCAGCTACCACGATCACCTGGTGTTCGGAATCACCGGTGATTACGACACGACCCCCGATATCGACATGCTGGCGGACGGGATCCGAAGCGCCGTAAGTGAACTCGCCGCGCGCGCCGCCTGCGGTCGCGATTCTTCCGGTCCGCCCGCGAAGGACGGGGAGAACGGGTAGGCGTCTCACCGGTCTTCGGTGGGGGAGAAGGACGGCGGTCCCTGGTAGGGGCGTTGCAGAGCGGCGAATTCCGGGACAGTGGCCGTGGTGACGAGGGCCTCGAGCAATGCACGGCCCCGCTCGGGGCGCGGCGGCGCGGTGAGGACCGGTCCGGCGAATCCGCGTCCGTCGATCGAAATGATCGGGCTGCCGCCCGGGCCGCCGAGCGTGTCCTGACTCGCTCGGTGAAAGCGAGCCACCGCGGGATCGTATGCGGCCTCGTCGAGTGCACCGGTCAACGCGGGGTCGAGGCCGGCGCCGGACAAGGCGTTGAACGAGGCAGTTTCCGGCGGTCGGCCTTCCATGTGTAGTTGTGATCCGAATTCCCGGTAGAGCGTGGTGAAGACGGCCTCGTCGTACCGTTCGGCAGCCGCGGCGAATAGTCTGCCCACCCGACGCGATCGATCGATCATCGGTTGGTGGCCGGTATCGGCGTCGTTACCTTCGTTGAGCACCGCCAGGCTCATCTGCCGCAGAGTCACCCGGTGGGCGTCGGCTGCGCTGTCGAGCAACCAGCCCGCCGTCACCCACGCGAACGGGCACACCGGGTCCAGATACAGATCGATCTCGATCATGGTCGTTCCTCCTTCAGTGCGGCTCGTGGGCCGGGACGGCTTGTGCGAGTCCTCCGTGGAAGCGCGATGCACGAGTGGCCCGATGGCATCAATATACCCCCCGGGGTATAGTCGGCCGGGATGAATACCCCCGGGGGTATATGAACGGAGGAGTGTGCCGATGAGCGAAGAAACTCGGAAGCGGGGAGGCGGCGGGTCGACACGCGTTGCGACCGCGGTCGCCCCGACACCCTCGCCCACGCCGCTGGGTGGGCCGCTCGCGCGAATGGGTGCGACCATGGCCGGGCGCGCGCGCCTGGTTTTCGGGGTATGGCTGGTAGTGCTGATCGCCCTCGGCGCCGCCGCGCCCAGTGTGTTCACCTCGCTCGCGGGTGCGGGCTGGCAGGCCGACGGGTCGGAGTCGGTGCGCGTGCGTGAAGTCGCCGAACAGCACTTCGGCGGGAACTCCTCGGCCGCTGTGCAGGTGGTCGTGCACTCCGGCACCGAGACCGTCGGCAGTCCCGCGATGACCCAGGTGATCGGCGAGATCACTCAGGTGTTCGCCGGGGACGACCGATTCGGGCCCGTGATCGCTCCGCAGCCGGGAACGACGATCAGTCCCGACGGTCACACCGGGATCCTCATCGCGGGCGCGAACGCATCCACCGACGATATGGTTCGGGCAGTCGATGACCACAAAGAGGCCCTGACGGCGCTGTCGGACGGGGGAGTGGAGGTCTATCCGACGGGCGCGTCCGCCCTCTGGAGTGATTTCAACAAGGCCAATCACGACGCCATGGTCAAGGCCGAGTTGTTCTCCTGGCCGGTAACGCTCGCGATCATGGTATTGGCATTCGGGTCCCTGGTCGCTGCGGGGCTGCCGCTGCTGCTGACCGTCGCCGGTCTGGTGGCCTCCGCCGGTGGACTGGTGCTGCTGAACCAGATCACACCCATCTCGGTGTGGGCGATGAACTTCGCGATGATGTTCGCCCTCGCGCTCGGAATCGATTACGCCCTGTTCATCGTCGCGCGCTTCCGGGACGCGCTGACCAGAACAGCCGACACCCGGCGGGCGGTCGCCGAAACCATGGACACCGCCGGCAAGGCGGTTGTGCTGTCGGGCATCACGGTATTGGTCAGTTTGTCGGCGGTGCTGCTCGTCCCGGCTCCGGCGGTGCGCACGATGGCCGTCGGCATCATGCTGGCCGTGGTGTTCGTACTCGCCGCTACCCTGACGCTGCTACCCGCGACGCTGGGCGCCCTGGGCAAGAAGATCAACGCAGGTGCGCTCCCGTACGCGAAACGGCAACAGCACCGGTCCCCGCATTTCGCGCGATGGGGCGCGACGCTGCACAACCACCCGTGGCCGTTCGCGGTCGCCGCGCTCGCCGTGCTGATCGGGCTGTCGATTCCGGTGCTGGGGTTGAAGGTCGCGATGCCCTCGATCCAGGTCGTGCCCGCGGACGCACCGGTGCGTCAAGGGTATGAACTCGTGCAACGGCAGCTGGGCCCCGGTGCTCCGGGAGCGCTGCAGATCGTCGCCCCGGCCGGAGACGCAGCCGAAACCGGACGTCTGGCCGCGGCCACCGACGGTGTCGCCATGGTCACCCCCGCCCAGTCCTCCGGTGACGGATCGGATCTGGTGATGCTGCAGGCCCTGCCCGAAGTCGACCCCTCCGACGAACGCATGGGTGCGATCCTCGACGACCTGCGGGAGCGGCTACCCGACCAGGCGATCGTCGGCGGCGCACCCGCGGAGAACCTGGATCTGCAGCAGGCGCTCGACGACTATCTGCCGATCATCGTCGGCGTGATCCTCGTACTCGGTTTCGTGCTGCTGCTGGTCGCGCTGCAGGCTCCACTCATCGCGGCGCTGGGCACCCTGGTCAGCCTGCTGTCGACCGCCGCCGCGTTCGGTGTGGCGAAACTGATCTTCCAGGACGGTCACGGCGCGAGCCTGCTCGGCTTCACCCCGCAGGGATTCCTCGACGGCTGGGGTCCGGTGTTCTTCTTCGCCATGATCTTCGCGATCGCCATGGATTACACCGTGTTCCTGCTGGCAACCGCCAAAGAGCACTACGAGCGCACCGAGGACCCGAAGGCCGCCCACATCGACGGACTGGCGCATTCCGGGCGGGTGATCTTCGCGGCGGCCGCGGTCATGGTCGCGGTGTTCTTCACCTTCGCTCTGGCCCAGCCGCTGCCACCCAAGGAAATGGGAATCATCCTCGGCGTCGCGGTCCTGCTCGACGCGCTCGTGGTGCGGTTGGTCCTGCTACCGGTCATTCTGCGATTGACCGGCCACGGTGCGTGGTGGTCGCCCCGCTGGTTGCGCAGAGTGCTGCCGAGCATCAGTTTCGCTCACCACTGACCGATGTCCCTGCCCGACTCACGCTGACCCGATACCCTGGGGGGTATTATGAGGTGGGGGACGTGAAGAGGAGAAACACACCATGATCGGCGACGAGAACACCATCGCTCCCGTACTCAACCGGCTGCGCCGCGCCCACGGCCAACTCGCGGGTGTCATCGCGATGATCGAGGCCGGACGCGACTGCAAAGACGTGGTCACCCAGCTCGCGGCCGTATCCCGCGCGCTGGACCGCGCCGGATTCAAAATCGTCGCCACCGGTTTGCGTGAATGCCTCGACCGCGAGGATGCGGACACCAACCCGATGACTGTCGACGAGCTGGAAAAACTGTTCCTCGCGTTGGCCTGACCTCCGCGTGTCCAGGAACCGTCAGCAGAAGGACGGACGAATATGTCGACCCTTGTACGTCACCGCGAATGGACCATCGACCGCCTGGTCCCGTCGCTTGCCGGAGTCCTGGTCCTGGTGAGTACCGGCCTGGCCGCCGTGCTGTCCCCGTGGTGGCTGGTCCTTGCCATGCTCGTCGGAGCGAACCTGCTGCTCTACAGTGCGGTCGGCTGGTGCCCAGCGACACTGATCATGGCACGTCTCGGCGTCCCCGCCGGTTCCTTCACCTGCACGAACCCGCGCACCTGAATCCGCGCGGACACAGCCACCCACCGGAACAGGAGATGAGCAGATGACCGACACCACCACCGGACTGGCGATTTCCACCACTTTGACCACCACGTTCGACGACGCGGTGCAACGCACGCGCGCGGCCTTGTCGGAGCAAGGATTCGGCATACTCACCGAAATCGATATGCGCGCCACGCTCCAGGCCAAGCTCGGCCACGAAATGGAGGACTATCTCATCCTCGGTGCCTGCAATCCACCGCTGGCCCACCGCGCTGTCGACATCGATCGCCAGATCGGGCTCCTGTTGCCCTGCAACGTTATCGTTCGTCGTGATCCCGCAAAGGACACCGATGTACTGGTCGAAGCGATGAATCCGAACGTTATGGTTCAGGTCACCGGAGAATCAGCACTGACATCCGTCGCCGAGGAGGCCTCGATGAGACTCCGGGCTGCCATCAACTCTCTCCATGCAACCACGCATTGACAAGGCGAGCTCCATATTCGGCGTATGCCCACGGCCGAACGGCCGGGAGACAGAAGCGCCGCCGCCGCGGACCCCTGCCGTGATGTTCCGGTAGCGCTGTCGACGGCACCATCGCGGATTGCCACCGGTTGATTACCCGGCGCGACGCTCGGCCCGGTAGAGGACGTAATGACGTATCGCGCGTTGACTACCGGGTGAGCGCACTCCGCTGGAGGCGTTCGGTGTCGAGGCGCCCAACGAAATGGCTGCGATCTGCGGCCCGGTTATGGTGGCGCGCGATCGGTCCGATGACGATTCAGCGGATCGACCTCGCCCGTTGTGCGTGGCCGGTGCCGGCGGCCGGGTCAACGCGGAGGAGATCCGGTGCGCAAGGTGTGCAGGCGGCGGCGGTACTCCTCGTCGTCGAGCTCCCCACGCGCGAAGCGGTCCGCGAGCAGCTGCTCGGCATTCGTTCCCGGCAGAGAAGAAGTTCCCCAAGACCGCGGTGAGGCCGACACCGTGCGGATGATCGCGACGACGGCAACCGTGATCAGTCCGGTAAGCAGCACCATCGCTATGACCATCAGGACAACGCCCCAACCGTTCATACCGTGCCCGCACCAGTACGTCGAAATCTCCTCGCTCGAGATTGTTCTTTGCCATCGAGCGTGGTCGCGCCCGCTCGGTACCACCAGTGCCTCGAGTCGCTACCCGAGGGCCATAAGGCCCTTCTGCTCGTGGTGGGTGCGATCGACCTTCGCTGGCTCGGGATCGATCGCGGTTACCGGCGATGCCGGGTGCTCCGTCCAGAGCAATAGCCCCGCGTTCCGAAACAGGCCAGCGCCGCCCTATTGGACGACCAGAAGATGGCGCTGACGGAATGCGTGGGCGTAGTGGTCGATTCCCCCTCCGGACACAACCACTATGCCGTGTCACCCGTTCTACCTGCGGTTATCTACGCGGGTGGAGCGGGTTGTTTCATTGGATCAACGCGAAGCCGCAGGTGGGTACTTGTGGGGGTTCAACTCGGGTTGAGCTGAGAGAGTACTGAGAAAACGGCAGGTCATCGTAGCGCGCCACATTTCGCCATATCGCTGATGTCATTCCGGTTCTGCAATATCGGCCGACTGACCTGTGGTTGGGATACATTCCCCCGCATCGTCGTCAACGGGCACCAAGAGTGGCTGGTGTACCTCGGACCGGAGTCACGAGCCATTCCGAAAGACCGTTTGTGACCGGCATCAAGGATGAGAAACCAGCCTGCGACAGGCTCCTGTCATGGTTGGGACCGGCGCAGTTGCGGGACAGGATTGGTCACCGTAAGCGCTTTCTGACATGGACCGGCGCTGTCGGCGGGCACCGCGAATCCTCGTCCTGAGTGTCCAGGCGCTGATCTTGGCACGCAGCGCTGGATGTATCCATTGGATGCCGTCCCGGCAGGGAACTGTTTTCGTCGGTGTTGTGCGCGGGGGCCGGTGAGGCGCTGTTACTCTGCCGGAGAGTGCAGTGGTCGGGCGGGTTTTGGTTAGTGGAGGTGTGGAGAGTGGCGCGCAAGGTTGTGGTGACCGTGATCGACGATCTGGATGGCGCGTCCGCGGCCGCTGAGACCGTTTCGTTCGGGATCGACGGGGTGGACTATGAGATCGACCTGTCCGAGGCGAATGCGCGGGATCTCCGTGCCGGCCTGGACAAGTGGATTCCGTTCGCGCGCAAGGTCGGGGGACGAAGCCGGGTCAAGGCTCATGCGGCGGGTCGGCACAAGGATGCGAAGGCGGTGCGGGAGTGGGCGCGCCGCAATGGGCATGACGTGCCCGAGCGTGGCCGGATTCCCTCCACGGTGCTGCAGGCATACCAGCGGGCGGCGAGCTGATTCCAGGGCGAGCCTGACAGGTCAGGTGTCCGCGGAACTGTCGTTGTGCTGCAAGGTGTTTCCGGCGGCCTGTATGGGCATGAATGACTGACCTGGGCCGTGAACCGGTGTTGCGAGAGACTTGGTCTGGGTCCCCCAGGGGGGAGTAGTCCGATGTTTCGCTCGGAGCTCAGCTCGACGCGGTCTGGTCCTGATGTTCTGATTCGTGTAGGTCGTGAAGGATCCGTTCGGTGGTGGCGTTCTGGGTCCAGGTGTGGTCGATGCGGGTTTCGGTGACGAAGGGCAGTGGTTGCCATCCGTGGTACCACGACCGCATTGCGGTCTCGCCGAACTCGGTGGCTTGTGGCCGTTGGGCATGCCGGGTGAGGGTTTGTTCGAATGTGAGGTCCCAGGCGTAGAAGAAGGCGCGTTGTGCTCGGGTGAGTGTTTCGAGCATGGGCCAGTAGTGGTCGGTGTCGAGGATTCCTTCGACGATGACCAGTTGTCAGCGGGGTAGGCAGGTGGTGGCGATGAGTTCGATCAGTTCGATGTTGAAGGCGTCGGGGGTGTCGGGTTCGCGCAGGATGGTGCGTCGGATGTTGTCCTGGGCGATCAGGGTGGCTCGGCCGTGGTCGAAGTGCTGGTGCAGGGCGCGGGCGATGGTGGATTTGCCGGATCCGGAGTTGCCGCGCAGCACGAGGAGCGTTCCGGGCTGGGGGAGTGGGCCGGGCATAGCCTCACGGTAGTGGCGCTCGGCAGGACACGTTTCGTGTCCGGTGACACCAAGTCGATCGAGTCGACACGGCCGCGCGGCTTGCGGACTCCAGCTTCAGTGGATTGGCTCGCGGACCGGGCTCTTCCACGCTGTTCGTGGAATTGTGATACTCAGATATGCGCAATTAAATATGCATTGCAGGGTAGCCAGGTCGAGCATCCCGCGGTAGGAAGTGGCGGTTTTGTCGTAACGAGTGGCGATCGCTCGATACTCTTTGAGCCAGTTGAAGCAGCGTTCGACCACGTTGCGCCGCCGGTAGGCCACCGGATCGAACACCGGCGGCCGGCCACCGGCACTGCCACGGCGACGCCGGTTGGCCTGCTGATCGACGCGTTCGGGGATCGTGGCGGCGATCCCACGAGTGCGCAGATGAGCGCGGATAGCGCGGGTGGAGTATCCCTTGTCCGCCAGGATCCGCCGCGGTCGCTTCCATAATTGGCCTCGACCGGGTTTCGGTATCCAGATCCCGGCCAAGACCTGGGTGAACATGGTGCAATCGTTGACGTTGCCCGCGGTCAGCAGCAGCGTCAGCGGCCGGCCGTGGCCGTCACAAGCCAGATGGATTTTCGTAGTCGGGCCACCACGAGAACGTCCGATGGCATGATCAACTGGTTCGCTGTGCCCGCACCCGGATCCGTTGTCCTCCTCTGTGAACCACACGCGTTCGAGCGCCGGCGGCGTGCTGATGAACGCGCACGAGCGAGGAAGCCACCGACACTTCACGATCGAGTTCGTCGATCGCTTCGGCGATCACCTGCACCTGCGCCACGAGCATCGCCAGGGTGCCGTTGCGGGACCACCGCCAGAACCGGTTGTAGACCGTTTTCCAGGGCCCGTATTGTTCGGGCAGGTCCCGCCACGCCACACCGGTCTTGGCCTTGTAGAGCATCGCGTTCAGGATCCGCCGGTCATCCACCCGCGGACGGCCTTTTGCCCCCGAGACCGGCAACAACGGCTCGATCGTGCGCCACTGTTCCTCGGTCAACTCATGCCTACGCGCCACGACCACACATCAAATCAAACCCGCACCTCGACCGCACAGGCTTTGAGGACACTGCC
>NZ_BDCU01000058.1 GCF_001618425.1 Nocardia fusca NBRC 14340 | reverse complement strand
GGCCGACGGCGCGGCCATTGATCTGGGGCACGGGGACGACGACGAACTCGAGCGCAGGGCCACGAATCTCGGAATCACGCTGTCCCGGGACGAATCACCCTCGATCGACGAACTCACGAGCTGAGAGCCTCGGGCGGCCGCGCACCTGGTGGGCGGCGCGCGGCCGCACTGTGCCACGGAAACAACGCGCATTCGCGCCGGCGCTCATGAGGTGCCGGTGCTGCGGATCCTGTGCTCAGCCCACGGGGAGTGCGGCGCGGATCGTGGCCACATGCGCTGCCGCGCTTCCCGTGTTGTCGATCAGGATGCGCGGCTCGGTGAACGGCTCCCAGCGCCGGGCCCGCACCTGGGCCCAGGTCGGGTTGCCCTGCCCTGGCCGATCGGGTGTGCGGGACTCCACCCGGCGGCGGTGTTCGGCCGCGTCCGAGCAGATCACCTCCACCCAGTGCAGCGGAACCTTCGATCCGAGCGCCAGCTCGGTCCACATCGTTCTGGCCTTCCGAAGGTTGTTGCACGCGTCGACGACCACGGGCCGCCCACCCTGTAGCTGATCTTCGGCCACCCAGGCCGCCGCGACGTAACCGACAGGATTGTTCTCGAACGGCGCCAATGTCGAGACGATCGCCGCCTCGAAGGTATCGATACGCAGGAATGTCGCGCCGAGCTCGTCCGCGAGAGCCCGTGCCAGGGTGGTCTTTCCGCATCCCGGGAGACCGGCGAACACCACCAGACGAGAAGATCCGGCTGCCATACGACCGATCCTAGGTGGCGGATCCGAGCAGATGTCCGGACGAGCGCCCACACTGGACCACCTGCACAGTTGCCGTCGTTCCGATCGAACTAGCTGCGATCGGAACGACAATCCGGGGTGCCACCGGTGAAGGCATCCCACTCGGCGGCGCTGAAGACCAGAGCCGGGCCGGTTGGGTTCTTGGAATCACGAACGCCCACGTGCCCGCCGTCGAGGAACGCGACCTCCACACACTCCTTGGTTCCGCCACTGCGACTGCTCTTGAACCATTTCGCTTCGGATAGGTCGACCTTCACCGTTGGTGCTCCCTTGCTGCCGTGCGCAGCAGATTCCTGCTGCTGACCTCATCCAGCGCGGCTCGCTGCACGAGATCGCACGCCTCTACGTATCGCTGCACAATACCGACCTTCTCGCTGTACATGTCGCCGGTGTAATTCTCGGCGTAGACGATCGTCGGCTCGGCGGGCCTGCCCGGGGCGCCCGGGTCGAACTCCATGATCACGAAAGGGCCGATCTGCTCACCGACGGGCATCCCGGCGGAGAAGGGCAGGACGCGCAGTCGCACGTTCGGGAGAGTCGCGGCGTCGGCGAGGTGCCTCAATTGTGTTGCCATGACCCGTGGCCCGCCGATTGTCCGGCGCAGTACCGTCTCGGCCAGAATCACATTGAGCCGAGCCGGGCGGGTCTTCCGGGTGATCAGGGCCTGTCGCCGCATTTTGAGCCGGACACGCTGTTCGCGCTCCTCCCCAGTGTCGTCGGGACTCGCAACCCGAGCCAGAGCTCGTGCGTAGTCCTGGGTCTGCAGCAGACCCGGTACGAGGTCGGGTTGATAGGTCGTCAAGATCCGGGCCGCGGATTCCAGTCCCATGTACACACTGAAGTTGGCCGGAATCACGCTGCCGAATTCGTGCCACCAGGACTTCGCCCCTGTTTCGCGGGCCAGTCCCCGCAACCCCGCCGCTTTGTCCTCGTCGATCTCGTAGATCTCGATCAACCCGTCCAGATCGCGGATGCGGATCCGCTGGTTCTGCCCCGTCTCGATGCGTTGCAGGCTGCTCTTGCCCCACTCCATGAGCGCCGCCGCTTCGGCCATGGTCAGGCCGATCGCTTCTCGTGCTTCGCGCAGATACCGGCCGAGCTGCCGTCTGGTGATACTGCTGTCCCGCTCAGTCAAAACCGTCCCCTTTTTGGCTGGATGAGAGCTCCGAGTCGCGAGATATGCATACTCGCAGTCCGGCAGCGGCACGCCGGTTTTCGGTTTTCTCATGGGTTCGGGGCCTTCGCGCTGTCCGGGGCGCGGGCGAGCTCGCGCGGGGCCGGACAGGCGCGGTGGATCGCCGTTACCCGGCGGCTATGGTCGCCCGCATGGCCGCGGCGGTGGTGGCCGGGTCGTAGCCGGGAGCGACGCCGTCGACCAGGATCAGGTCGCCGTCGATATGCCGCGAGCGCAGCGGCGCGATCTCCCGATAGGCGGGCGAATCCCACCACGCCCGGGCCTCGTCCATCCCCGGGAAACCGATCACCACCACGAAACCCGGCCAGCGGCCTTCCTTCACCTCGTGCTGGGTGGCATGGACGAGGAACCGGCCGCCGAAGGGTTCGAGGGTGGCGGGGATGCGCTCCATGTACTCGGCGATCTCGGGGTGCGGATCGGCCGGCTGCAGGTGGGCGATGGCGTAGGCGGGCATGATGTCGTCCTCTCGATCGGTTCGATGTACCGATCATGGCGGCGTGGCGGCCGCGGCGCGATTACCTCGGAGGTAAACGGATCGACTACCCGCGGGGTTATCGGTGTAATGCGGCGGCGAGGGCGGCGATCTGCTCGGCGGGCGGGTCGTATCCGGGGAAGTAGCAGCACACCCGGTCGGCGAAATCGCCGAAGCGCCGGAGGATCTCGGCGGCGCAGTCCTGCGGGGTGCCGCGGACGGCCAAGGTGTCGACCATATGGTCGGAGATCCGGTCGAACATGGTCATGATGTTGCCGGTTTTGGAGAGGGCGTTGAGTTCCGGCTGCAGCTGTTCCCAGCCCTCGACCTCGAGCACCGGCCGGTACGCCGGGGTCGAACTGTAGAAGGCCAGCAGGCCGCGTACCCCGGTCGAGGCCGCCGCGAGTTCCTCCGCCGACCTGCCCATCGCCACGATCACCTGCGGATAGATCGGGAATTCGGTGCGGCCCGCCTGTTTCATACCCTCCGCCACGGCGGGCAGTGTCCGCTCCCGGAAATGGCGATGGCTGTGGAAGGGCATCACCAGCAGTCCGTCCGCGACCTCCGCGGCGGTCCGGGTCATCAACGGGCCGAGCGCGCCGAGCAGTACCGGTGGGGGTCCGTACGGGTTGGGGCCGGGGACGAAGGTGCTCGGCATGAGAGTGTGCCGAGTGTGCTCGCCGCGGAAATCCAACGGCGCGCCGTCCTGCCAGGCGTGCAGGATCGTGCGCACCGCCAGCACGATCTCGCGCATCCGGGCCGCCGGGGCGGACCAGGTGGCGCCGTAGCGCTTCTCGATATGGGGACGGATCTGCGAACCGAGTCCGAGCCGGAATCTTCCACCCGACATCAGTTGCAGGTCCCATGCGGCATGCGCGAGGTGCATCGGGCTGCGCGGCATGGCGATCGCGACATTGGTCATCAGGTCGGCGTCCACCCGGCCGGCCACGGCGGCCAAGGGGAGCATCACATCGTGGGGGCCTTCGAAAGTGAACAGCCCCGCCGCGCCGGCGTCGACGAGGGTCCGGGCGCGTTCGGCGCTGCGGTCCGGGCGGGCGTCCAACTGGAGATCGAGCAGCATCAGTTCATCCAAGTACACCCGGGCGATCTCGAACAGGGGTCGATCCGGCCCGATCCGGCATCCACCGCCGAACCGGGAGCGGCCGGGGTGACAGGCGCGCACGCCTCTCCACCCCGGTCCGCCGTCACCCGCCTGGCCGGTCGGCATCCTCCGGCGCCGTTCACGCTATGAAACGACATTCGTATCCTCGTTACGTGACGGAGGGTTATGACGAGGTCGACGAGAAGATCATGGACGCCGCGCTCGACCGGATCCTGCAACTCGGGATCCGCCGCTCCAGCCTGGAGGACATCGCGCGCCGCGCCGGGATCAACCGGATCACCATCCACCGCAGATTCGCGGGCAAGGACAAACTCGTCGAAGCGGTCATCGAACGCGAAACCCGCCGGATGCTGGCCGAGGTCACCGCGATCGCCGACGCCGCCGACGGCGTGGACGCCCAGATCGAGGAGACCACGCTGCACGTCCTGCTGCAGACCCGCATCCACCGCTTGGTCACCCACCTGCTGCGGGTCGCGCCGGACGAAGCGCTCGGCTTCTATACCGTGCACGGCGAGCACCTGGTCGGTCTCGGTATCGACTACATCTCCGACATGCTCACCCACGCCCAGAACGCCGGCCTGATCGACCGCTACGACCCACGCCCGGTCGCCGAACTGGTCGCCCGCCTCGCCCATTCGCTGATGCTCACTCCGGGCAACAGCGGCGGCACCGATTTCACCGATCCCGACCAGGCCCGCGCCTTCGTCCGCACGACCATCGTGCCGCTGATGAAACACGGCATCCCGACGTGAGAGCGAGCATGGCGTAGGAGATGCCGACGAGGTGGAAGACCCGGCCGGGTTCATCGGTCGGTGCCCGGGGCCAGGCTGCTGTTGTGTACAGGTAGGTTCGAGCGGGTGAACGCGCACGTGGGAGGCATCGAACTGGTCGATATCCCACCGGGGCAGGTGAAGTTGTCGGATCGGCGGACGCAACGCAGTTGGTCGGTGCAGGTCGCTCCGTACCGCCTGGGGGCCGTGCCGGTCACCCGATCGCAGTACGCGCAGGTCACCGGCGATCGGCCGGGCGGGAGCCGGGGAGATCGGCTGCCCGCCGACAGCATCTCCTGGAACGAGGCGGTTCTCTTCTGCAACGCCCTGTCCGAACATGACGGCCTGACACCGGCGTACCGGATCGGCGCCGACGACGAGGTCACCCGGGTCGCGGCGGCCGACGGATATCGGCTGCCGACCGAGGCGGAGTGGGAACACGCCTGCCGCGCGGGCACCACCGGCCCGCGCTACGGTCGGCTCGACGATATCGCCCGGTACCGCGGGAATTCCGCAGACCGACCGCCCGAGGTGGGGACCCGCCGGCCCAACGCGTGGGGGCTCTACGACATGCTCGGCACGGTTTGGGAATGGTGCTGGGACCTCTACGATCCGGACGTCTACGGCAGCTACCGGGTGCTTCGCGGCGGCGGATGGTTCGACGAACACTGGAGCTGCCGCGCCTCGGTCCGCCGCCGCAGCCATCCCACGGTCCGGCTCGACGATATCGGGTTCCGTGTCGCACGGTCGGCGTCACGATGATCTGCCGACCCGGCCCGTTCACCCCGAGGGTGGCGAGACGAACTGTGCTTCCGAGGTGGCCGCACCGACCCGAGGTGGCCGAACCGACCCGAAATCGGGAACCTGGACCGGAGGCGGCCGCGGTCGCAGTCGTGTCGCCGAGGCCGTTCTCGCTTTCCGAACCCAAGCGCAGACGGCCGAAAACTCTGTGGTTGGGGTGGTGACTGCTCCGGCACACTGTCGGCGTGGCCGTCATGGAGAAGACGGTGCCGGCGCCGAACCGGACTCGGGCGACCGGCCTGAGTTCGCTCTCGTGGGTGATGTTCGCGAGTTCGGGTTCGCTGGCCGCGGCGGTGATGGCAGCGGGCTGGTCTCCGGCCGCGGTGACTTCGGTGCGGCTCGCATCGGCCGCGGCACTGCTGGTGCCGATGGTCGCGGTGCTCCGGCCGGGAGCGTTGCGGTTCGGCCGCGCCGACCTCTGGTTGCTGCTCGGCTACGGTCTGCTCGGCGTCGGCGGGGTGCAGTTGCTGTTCTTCGTGGCCGTGGCCCGAATTCCCGTCGGTGTGGCGATGGTGTTGGTCAACCTGGCCCCTGCCCTGGTCGCGCTGTGGGTGCGGGTGGTGCGGGGCACCCGGCTTCCCCGGCTGGTGTGGGCAGGGATCGCCCTGGCTTCGGCGGGATCGCTTCTGGTCGCCCGAGTCTGGCAGAGCACCGGGCTGGACCTGCTCGGCATGGCTGCCGGATCGGGTGCGGCGCTCTGCTCGGCCGGGTACTTCCTGCTCGGGGAGCACGGTGCGCGGAGGCACGACCCGGCGGGGCTGACCGCGGCCGGACTGGCGATCGGCGCGTTGGTGGTGGCAGTGATCGCCCCGCCGTGGACGCTGCCGTCCGACCTGTTCGCTGCCGCTGCGGTGCTGGGCGGGATGCGGGTTCCGGTGTGGCTGGTACTGCTCGCGCTCGCTGTGGTCGGCACCGTGTTGCCCTATCTGGCGGGGCTGCGGGCGCTGCGCGACCTCCCCGTCACCCTGGCCGCGGTGCTGGCACTCCTGGAACCGGTGGTCGCCGCCGCGCTGGCCTGGATGCTGCTCGGTCAGGCGCTGGGGCAGATCGAACTGGCCGGGGCGGCGATAGTGCTCACCGGCGCGGTGCTGGTGCAACTGGGTCGCCCCGGAACCACTTCGGCGCGATGATGGCCGGTGTGGACCTGTTGACGGTGACAGACCCCGCACGGTCGGGGCTGACAGAATTGCGAGACGGGCGTCGGCTGGCGTGGGCGGAATGGGGCCCGGCGGAGGGAAGGCCGGTCGTGTTCTGTCCTGGGGCGGGGTGGGGGCGTGGGCTGGGGTTCGGATGGGACGTGCTGGACGAGTTCGGGATCCGGCTGATATCCGTGGAGCGGCCCGGTTTGGGCGAATCGTCTCCGGCGGCCGGACGCACCCTGCTGGATTGGGCCGACGACGTCCGGCAGCTCGGCCTCACAGATCCGGCGGTCGTCGGATTCTCGCAGGGGGCACCGTTCGCGCTCGCCCTGGCTGCCGGCGGGCTCACTTCGGCGGTGGCGGTCGTGTCCGGCGGGGACGAGCTCGCACATCCGGGTTCGGCACTGCCGGCCGAGCTGCGGAGAATGGTCGACCGCGTAGCCGTCGACCCGGTCGCGGCCGAGGTGGATTTCGCAAGTTTCGGTAGTGCCGAGACCCTGTGGCGGCTGACCATCGAGGGCAGCTCCGACGAAGATCGAGAGGTCTATCTGCAGCCGTGTTTCGCGCGGGTCTTCCGGCGCGCTCTGGATGCCGGCTTCGTCCAGGGCGCGGCGGGCTATGCGCGCGATACGGTCCTGCATTTCGCGCGCTGGCCCTTCCGAGTCGAGGAAATCACCAGCCGGGTGGACCTGTGGTACGGCGGACGGGACAGCAACCCGACCCACTCTCCGGACCACGGCGCTACCCTGGCCGCCCGGATCCCGGACGCCACCCGGCACTATCTTCCCGACCGCGGCGGCGCGCTGCTGTGGACCCACGCACGCGAAATTCTGGACGAGCTCCTCGCCTGACGACTTACCCGACAGAGCTCGGTCGGGCGCCCTTCGCGCGAGACCTCGGGTCCTGCGTCTTCGCGATCGGGTGGCAAGCGCCCCGGCAGTGACACAGTCACCGCCGGGGCCGGAGTACGCACCGCGCAAGGCCCTCGGCGGACGCTGCTGCGCGATTCCTCAGGGCTCGAGGTCGACCACGCCCCTGCCGCTGGCGATATCGAGTGGCACCGACACCTGGTCGTGCGCGATCAACCAGGTCTCGTCGACCTTTCGCAGCCCGAACGTGACCCGGACCCACATGCCGCTCATCGCCGTCCCGTTCTTCAAGGTGCCGCCAAGACGAGCGAAGGCGTGCCCGAACGCGACATCGCCGCCGATGGTGAAGGCCGGATCGCGAATCTCGTAGGTCACGTTGTCGAGGAGTTGGAACACCTTCGCCCAGTTCTCCAGCTTCGCCGCTGTCCCGACATGCTGGAGCGGCGGCTCGACATCGAAGGATACGACGTCGGTGGTGTACAGCGGCCGCAGCGCCTCGAGATCTCCGGCCCGGAGTCCGTCGATCACCTTGTCGAGCTGCCCGCGGATCGCGGCCTCGTCGGCCTCGGTGCGGTCAGCGGGTGACCGAGAGTCGTGCGGAGTCGTCATGGTCGGTTCCTTCCGAGTCGATGTTCGGGGTATCGATGGTGGGTCGGCGTAGCGGCGCCAGAGCGGCGCTCCAGGCGAGAACCTGATCCAGCAGCGTGCCCAGGGCGGCGGCGTGGTGGTCGCGCGGTGTGAAGGTGGTGAAGTTCTCGAAATCGGTGTGCAGCGAGATCACGACCTGATGGCTCACATCGGCCATGCCCAGCGTGCTGCAGACCGCCCGGAGTTGCACCACCGCGCGTGCTCCGCCGCCCGCCCCGTAGGAGACGAATCCGATCGCCTTGTCCGCCCACTCCGCGCTCAGGTGGTCGATCGCGTTCTTCAGCACTCCGGGCGGGCCGCCGTTGTATTCCGGGGTCACCACCACGAAGCCGTCGAACGGGGCGATCCGTTCGGCCCAGGCGCGGGTATGGGCGTGGACCGACGGGCCGAACATCGGCGCCACGGGCTCGTCCAGATGCGGTAGCGGGTGGTCGCGCAGATCGATCAATTCGAACTCGGCGTCGCCGCGCTGTGCTGCCGTGTCCAGAACCCACCGGGCGACCTGTGGGCCGTTGCGGTTGGGCCGGGTACTGCCGAGGATGATGCCGATTCTGATCATTGTCCGAACTCCTGCTCTGCCGAAGGTGTCACGACCTTCCGACGAGGCAGCCCCGCGGAATGTCAGGCCGCCTCACAGATCGGGTCGCTGATTCGTCGAGTTCGATAGGAGACGCGCAAATCGAAGGAGCCCGCCATGACCGACCCGCACCTGCCCGCGGTGATCAGTGAACGCCGTCAGCTGATCAATATCGCCTACCGGCTGCTCGGCTCGCTGGCCGAGGCCGAGGATGTGGTGCAGGAGACCTACGTGCGCTGGTACGCGCTGTCGGAGCAGCAGCGGCAGGAGGTGGCGGCGCCCGGCGCGTGGTTGACCACGGTCGCGGGCCGGATCTGCCTCGACCTGCTCGGCTCGGCGCGCAGCAGGCGGGAACGCTATGTCGGCGACTGGATTCCGGAGCCCATACCCGCCAGGTCCGAATGGCCGGATGGCCCCGCACCCGCCGACCCCGCCGACCGGGTCACTCTCGACGAGTCGATCAGTATGGCCTTTCTCGTCGTACTGGATTCCATGACACCGGCCGAACGGGTGGCGTTCGTGCTGCACGACGTCTTCCGCTACTCCTTCGCCGAGGTCGCCGATATCGTCGGGCGCACTCCCGCGGCGTGCCGCCAGCTCGCCTCCAGCGCCCGCCGCCGTATCGATACCTCGCGAGGGCCGTCGAGCGCCGAACGCGCCGAAGTGGTCCGGGATTTCAAACGCGCGTGGCAGGCCCGGGATATCGAGGCCCTGATCGGCCTCCTCGATCCGCAGGCCCGGGCGACGGCCGACGGCGGCGGCTTGGCACCGGCGTTCCGCGAGCCGATCCACGGCGGCGAGCAGATCGCCCGCACCTGGATGGAGATCGCCGCCCGCAACACCGCGTTCACCCTGCTGGAGCGCACGGTGAACGGCCAGCCCGGGCTGGTGGCGCAACTCGACGGCACCGTCGTCTCGGTCTACGCCTTCGATATCGCCGACGGCCTGATCACCCGCATCTGGGCGATCCGGAATCCGGAGAAACTGCGGCCCTGGACGGCCGCGGACAGCTGAGCGGCCGCAGAGCGGCCCGGTGTCGGCGCATACGTCCCGCGTCGTGCCCGGGCGATGGACATCGGCAGACATGAGTCGGTGAGGTGTTCGGTGTTCAGGGTGCGGGGGTGGTGCGCGGATGTCTGTATTCGAGGTACTCCGACGTCACCTGCCGGCTCGGGTCCACTGTGACGCGAGCCTCCAGCTGCCCAGCCGGGATGAGCCAGTCCGGCTCGACCCGGGTGGTCGGGTAGACGACTCCTCGCACCGGGCCGATCAGATGAGTCCGATTGTGCAGAATGTCGGCGATCGTCGAGACCAGCGTCGGATCCGTTACGCCGGATCCCTGGGAAACCAGCACCACCGGTCGCTGAGACCCGATCGGATCCAGTGTGAGCTCCTGGAATTCCGGGCTGCGGGCGATCAGGTGACCGAACTCCGGCGCCCCCATACGCACCGGTTCCGCACCCGTGCCGCTGTGCCCCAGCATGACCTCTGTATCGCGGGCGTTGAACTTTCCGACGATGTAGAACGGTTCCAGGCGCCCGTCCTCCGCCGGTACCGTCAACAACGGTCGTTGGGCATCGGCGCGGGGCAGCGATTGGACGTAATTCGTGTTTTGACCGAGCGTCCAGCTGTCGGCCCACTGCTGCGCGGATCGATCGTCGTCGAGGGTCGCCGGTATCCGCAGGCCGGTGACCTCGCCGCCATGGTCGTGCAACGGCCGTACGACGACCTTGTCCGGATCGATTGCGATGCGCTGCCCGTAGAGATCTGTGCCGTACATCCCCGTGGGCTCGATGATGGTCCCCTCGACCACCCGGCCGGCATCGCCGTCGGTATGCGTGATACCGGAGGCACGACGCAGTCCGTCCGCACCGGCCGATGCCTTGCGGGCGTACCCATCGGCCGCCGCGCCGAGAGCTTGGGCCGTCCGCTCCACGATGAGACGCCCGGCCTGCCACAGTTCGATTTCGCCTGCCATACCCGGACACTTTCCACTGCGCCGATATCGGGCTTCAGTATCCATCACCTGCGCCGGCGGCCGCGCCGTTCGTAGGTGGAAAATGCCGCGCGCTGGAGTCGGCCCTGTGCGCAGTGTCCACAGTATTCGCCATCCTGTATTCGGAGACGGCAACCGGAGCCGCATGAACCGGAAACGAGAGACGCCGGGCGCGCACCCTTCCGCGGAAGGGTGCGCGCCCGGCGTCGGGGTAGGCGCCGAGACTCACTCGGTGGGCGCGAACGCCTCCTCGATGATCTCGGCCTGCTCCACCGCGTGCACCTTGCTCGAACCCGAAGACGGGGCCGACATGGCACGCCGCGAGATACGGCGCAGGCGGCCCAGCCGCTCCGGCAGCAGTTCCGGCAGGTTGAGGCCGAAGAACGGCCACGCGCCCTGGTTCGCCGGCTCCTCCTGGACCCAGGCGATCTCGGTGGCGTTGGAGTACCGCTCCAAGGCCTCGTTCAACCGGAACTTGGGCAGCGGGTAGAGCTGCTCGACCCGGACGATGGCGACATCGTCACGCTTACGCTTGGCCTTCGCGGCGGCCAGCTCGTAGTAGAGCTTGCCGCTGGTCAGCAGAACGCGCTTGACCGCGGCGCGGTCGCCGATGCCCTGTTCGTAGGTGGGCTCGTCGAACACCGAGCGGAACTTGGACTCGGTGAAATCCTTGAGATCGCTGACGACGGCCTTGTTGCGCAGCATCGACTTCGGAGTGAAGACGATCAGCGGACGGCGGATACCGTCCAGCGCGTGGCGGCGCAGCAGGTGGAAGTAGTTCGCCGGGGTGGAGGGCACCGCCACCGTCATCGAACCCTCCGCGCACAGCTGCAGGAAGCGCTCGATACGGCCGGAGGTGTGGTCCGGGCCCTGACCCTCGTGCCCGTGCGGCAGCAGCAGCACGACCTCCGACAGCTGGCCCCATTTGGCCTCACCGGAGGAGATGAACTCGTCGATGATCGACTGGGCGCCGTTGACGAAGTCACCGAACTGGGCCTCCCACAGCACCAGCGCGTCCGGGTTACCCAGCGAATAGCCGTACTCGAAGCCGACGGCGGCGAATTCGCTCAGCGCCGAATCGTGCACCGCGAACCAGCCCGGGTTGGCGCTGTTGATGTTGTGCAGCGGGGTGTACTCGGCCGCCGTCTTACGGTCGATGATCACCGAATGCCGCTGCGTGAAGGTGCCGCGCCGGGAATCCTGACCGGTCAGGCGGACCGCCCGGCCCTCGTCGATCAGGGTGCCGAAAGCGAGCAACTCGGCGAACGCCCAGTCGACCTTGCCCTCGTAGGCCATCTCCCGGCGCTTCTCCAGCACCGGCTGCACGCGCGGGTGCACACTGAAACCGTCGGGAACGTTCACGAACGCGTCGCCGATCCGCTGCAGCACCGATTTGTCGACCGCGGTGAGCACAGTGGACGGGACCTGCTGATCGTCCTCCACCGATTCGCTCGGTCCCGGCGGGTATTTCTCCAGCTCCCGGACCTCGTTGAAAACCCGCTCCAACTGACCCTGGTAGTCGCGCAGGGCGTCTTCGGCTTCCTTCAGCGAGATATCACCGCGGCCGATCAGGCTCTCGGTGTAGCTCTTGCGGACGCTGCGCTTGGTGTCGATGACGTCGTACATGTACGGCTGGGTCATCGAGGGGTCGTCGCCCTCGTTGTGGCCGCGACGGCGGTAGCAGATCAGGTCGATGACCACGTCCTTGCGGAACTTCTGCCGGAAATCGACCGCCAGGCGGGCCACCCAGTCGCAGGCCTCCGGGTCGTCGCCGTTGACGTGGAAGATCGGGGCGCCGATGAACTTGGCGATATCGGTGGAGTACTCGGTGGAGCGGCTGTTCTCCGGTGCCGTGGTGAAACCGATCTGGTTGTTCACCACGATGTGGATGGTGCCGCCCACGCGGTAGCCGCGCAGACCCGACAGGTTCAGGGTCTCGGCCACCACGCCCTGACCCGCGAACGCGGCGTCACCGTGCAGCATCAGCGGTACGACGGAGAAGCCCTCGGGGCCGTCACCCTTGTCCAGCAGATCCTGCTTGGCGCGGACCAGGCCCTCGAGCACCGGATCGACCGCTTCCAGATGCGACGGGTTGGCGGTCAGCGAGACCTCGATCTCGTTGTCACCGAACATCTGCAGGTAGTTGCCGCGCGCACCGAGGTGGTACTTCACATCGCCCGAGCCGTGGGTGGCGGCCGGGTTCATATTGCCCTCGAACTCGGTGAAGATCTTCGAGTACGGCTTGCCCACGATATTGGCCAGCACATTGAGGCGGCCGCGGTGCGGCATACCGATGACGACCTCGTCGAGCGCGTACTCGGCGCACTGGTCGATCACGGCGTCCATCATCGGGATGACGGTTTCGGCGCCCTCCAGCGAGAAGCGCTTCTGGCCGACGTACTTGGTCTGCAGGAAGGTTTCGAATGCCTCGGCCGCGTTGAGCCGGTTCAGAATGTACTTCTGCTGGGCGACGGTCGGCTTGACGTGCTTCTGCTCGACCCGGTCCTGCATCCACTTGAGCTGGTCTTCCTCGAGGATGTGGGTGTACTCCACACCGACGTGGCGGCAGTAGGAATCGCGCAGCACCGACAGCACATCGCGCAGCTTCATCCGCTCTTGGCCGTGGAAGCCGCCGACATTGAACTCGCGGTCCAGATCCCACAGGGTGAGGCCGTGCTGGGTGACGTCGAGGTCGGGGTGGCTGCGGAATTTGTCCTTGACCAGGCGCAGCGGATCGGTGTCGGCCATCAGGTGACCGCGGTTGCGGTAGGCGGCGATCATCTCGAGCACCCGGGTGCTCTTGTCGACGCCGCGTTCCTTGATGTCCTTGCGCCAGCGCACCGGCTCGTACGGCACGCCCAGACCGTGGAAGATCTCGTCGTAGAACTCGTCCGCGATGAGCAGCTTGTGGATGGTGCGCAGGAAATCACCGGATTCCGCGCCCTGGATGATGCGGTGGTCGTAGGTGGAGGTCAGCGTCATGAGCTTGCCGATACCGATATCGGCGATCCGCTCGTCGCTCATCCCCTGGAACTCCGCCGGGTACTCCATGGCACCCGCGCCGATGATCGCACCCTGGCCCTGCATCAGCCGCGGTACGGAGTGCACGGTGCCGATGGTGCCCGGGTTGGTCAGCGAGATGGTGACCCCGCTGAAGTCCTCGGCGGTCAGTTTGCCGTCGCGGGCGCGGCGGACGATGTCCTCGTAGGCGGTGTGGAACTGACCGAAGCTCATGTCTTCGGTGCCCTTGATGGCGGCGACGACCAGGGACCGGCTGCCGTCCTTACCGGGCAGATCGATGGCCAGACCGAGGTTGGTGTGTGCGGGGGTGACCGCGTTCGGCTTACCGTCGACCTCGGCGAAATGCCGGTTCATGTTCGGGAACGCCTTCACCGCCTGCACGATCGCGTAGCCGAGCAGATGGGTGAAGGAGATCTTGCCACCCCGGGTGCGGGCGAGATGATTATTGATGACCAGCCGGTTGTCGATCATCAGCTTGGCCGGCACGGCCCGCACGCTGGTGGCGGTCGGGATGCTCAGCGACGCCGACATGTTCTTGGCGACCGCGGCGGCGGCACCGCGCAGCACCTTCTTCTCGTCCACGGCCGGAGCAGGCTTGGGCGCACCCGAGGTGGCGGCGGCGTTGGACGTCGGGGCCGGGGTCGTCTGCGGGGCACGCTGCTGCGCGGCCGCGGTGGTCCGCGCGGCGGTGGTGGCGGCCGGGGCGGACTTCGGCGCGGCGGCCGGCGCGGACGTGGTGGCCGGAGCGGTCGGGGCGGTGGCCCGGGTCCGGACCGAAGAATTTTCGGCGGGCACGGCGGCAGGGGCGGATTTCACCGCCGAGGTCGGCGCCGCCGGTGCCGGAGCGGACTGGGTGTTACCGGAATCACCGGAGATCTCGGGGGTGTAGTCGGCGAGGAACTCGTGCCAGCTGGCGTCGACCGAGGATGGATCCTGTTTGAACTTCTGATACATCTCGTCGACCAGCCACTGGTTCTGACCGAACTGGGATTTTGAGCTGCTCACAGCAGGTGTTCGCCTCATTTCGTTCTTCGCGCTGCGACGTTTGTGACGTGCCCGGCACCGGGCCTCGGTGGATGGTTACCGATCGCCCTGAAGACGAGGATATGCCCCCGCGCACATCCACTCGGTCACCGACCACCGGACAATCCCGACCTCATTGTTGACGACTCGTCCTCGACCGAGAATATTCCTTCGCCGCTTCCGGCCGCTGTCCAGAGGCGGGCATAGTGCCCACCGGCCGCCACGAGCTCGGCGTGGGTGCCCACTTCGACGATCCGGCCGTGCTCCACCACGGCGATCCGATCGGCCCGCGCGGCCGTGGCCAGGCGGTGCGCGACCACCACCGTCGTGCGGTGGCGAGCCAGCGATCCGGTCGCGGCCAGCACTTTCTCCTCGGTATCGGGGTCGAGGGTGGCGGTCGCCTCGTCGAGCAGCAACAGATCGGGGTCCACCAGCTGGGCGCGGGCCAGGGCGATGAGCTGACGCTGACCCGCCGAGAGCCCGCGCCCGCGCTCGCCCACCGGCCGCCGGAATCCGCCGGGCAGGCCGGCGATCATCTCCCGGGCACCGACCGCGCGGGCGGCCGCCTCGATCTCCGCCTCGGTCGCCAGAGGTTTCCCGAATGCAATGTTGCTCGCGATATCGCCGGTGAACAGGTGAGCTTCCTGCGGGACCATCCCGAGCCGGGCGCGGTAGCGGTCCAGCCGGTAGTCGCGGATATCGACGCCGTCCACCCGGATGACCCCGGTATCGGTGCCGGAGAGGTCGTAGAGGCGGGCGAGCAGTTTGACGATGGTGGATTTCCCGGCGCCGGTCGCCCCCACCAGCGCCAGCGATTGCCCCGGCGCGACCGCCAGATCCACCTCGTCGAGAGCGAAACGCTCGGTGCCCGGGTAGCGGAAGCGCACCGCGTCGAGAGCCAGATCACCCCGCAGGCCCGCGGCGATCGGATCGGCGTCGGGCGGATCGGCGCCGATGGAGGACGGGGTGCGCAGCAGATCGCCGATGCGGCGCAGCCCCACACGCGCCTGCTGGTACCCGTCGAACACCTGCGACAGCTGCTGGACCGGACCGAACAGCAGTTGCAGATACAGCACGAAGGCGACCAGGGTGCCGGTGCTGGTGGTGCCGGCGGCCACCGCGTGCGCCCCGGTGAACACCACCAGGGCCAGCGCCAGATCGGTCCATGCCGCCACGAAGGCGAAGTACAAGGCGATGGCGCGCTGGGCCCGCATCCGGCTGCGCCGGTACTTCGTGGAGTATTCGGCGAACCGGTGGGCCGCGAGTCGTTCGTGCCGATTGGCCTGCACCGCCCGCAGCCCCGCGATGTTCTCCTGGAAATCCGCGTTGACCGTGGAGACCCGTTCCCGGGAGACGGTGTAGGCCACCGAGGCGACCCGGCGGAACACCACCGTGGCGATGATCAGCGGCGGAAGCACCCCGAGCAGGACCACCAGGGCGAGCCGCAGATCGATCACCACCAGGGCGACCGCGATACCGCCCAGCGACAGCACGCTCACCAGCGCGGTGGACACCCCGGTCTGCAGGAAGGTGGACAGAGCGTCCACATCGGTGGTCATCCTGGTCATGATCCGGCCGGACAGTTCGCGTTCGTAGTAGTCCAGGCCGAGCCGTTGCAGGTGGGCGTAGCTGCGGACACGCAGTCCGTACAGCACCCGTTCACCGGTGCGGGAGGTGAACAGGGTGGTCGCGGCGGCCACCGCCCAGCCCGCCAGCACCAGCCCGGTACCGAGTACGGCCGACCAGACCAGGGCGGTCGGCTGCCCATCGGTGACCCCGGCGTCGATCGCATGGCGGACCAGCGGCGGGAAACCGATCCCGATCAGCGCGTCGAGTGCCAGCAGGGCCACCGAGGCCAGCACCAGGGTCCGCACCGGCCACAGCAGCCGGCCCAGCCGGAACCCCGGATCGGGTTCCCGCAGCCGGGACTCGTCCAGCCGCGGCCGCTCGGTGGCGGCGGGCAGCGCGTCGATGGCACGGCGCAGTTCGGGGGTGGCACTGAGGTCGGCCGAGGGGCCGAAGCGGTCGGCGGACTCGGCCGAGGGCAGCCGGTCGGGCTGGTAGACCGGGCCGGCGACCGGCACTGTCTCCGGTTCGGGCAGGCGGATCACCCGGTCGGCATGGGCGAGGGTCGACTCGCGATGGGCCAGGATGATGGTGGTGCGGGTGCCCTGATCGGGCAGTGCGCCGAAGATCGCCGCCTCGGTCACCGCGTCCACCGCGGAGGTGGCGTCGTCGAGCACCAGGATGCGCGGCCGGGCCAGCAATGCCCGGGCCAGGGCGACGCGCTGCCGCTGACCACCGGAGAGGGTGAGCCCGCGTTCCCCGACGACGGTGTCGTAGCCGTCCGGCAGCTGTTCGATGAATTCGTCGGCGGCGGCCTGCCGCGCGGCGGCCCGGATCTCGTCGGGCGTGGCGTCGGGCCTGCCGAGGGCGATATTGGCGGCCACGCTGGAACTGAACAGGAACGGATCGTCGAAGACCACGCCCACCGCGGCCCGCAGTTGCGCGGCGGACACCTCGGCGATATCCACCGGCTGTGCGTTGTCGGTGCCCAGGAGCCGGATCCGGCCGGCGTCGGGTGCGTAGAACCGGGGCAGCAGCAGCGACAGCGTGGTCTTGCCCGATCCCGCCGGTCCGATGATCGCCACCGTCTCGCCGGGCCGGACCCGCAGGTCCAGGTCGCGCAGGACCGGTTGCGCGGGGTCGAAGCCGAAGCTCACCCCGTCGAGTTCGATACCCAGCGGGCCCTCCGGCACCGGGACCGGCCGCGGCGGATCGGCCACCGCCGGACCGGCGTCGATCACCTGATACACCCGTTCGGCCGCGGCCCGGGTGAGCTGGGCCAGGATGAGCACCGAGGCCATGGTGCGGGCGGTGGTGGTCATGGTGGTGACATAGGCGCTGAACGCGAGGAAGGTGCCGAGACCGATCTGGCCGTTGAACGCGAGCCAGCCGCCGACGGCGATCACCACCACCAGCCCCGCCTGCGGGATCGCCGCCAGCGTGGGGGAGAAGCGGGCGTTGATCCGGGCCGCGCGCATCCGCTCGGCGAACAACCGGCGGCCGTGCTGTTCGAGCACATCGACCATGCGGGCTTCCTGGCCGAACCCCTTCACCACCCGGACCCCGGTGACCGTCTCCTCCACATGCTGGGCGAGTTCGGCCGCCCGCTGCTGGGCCGACCACGTGGCGGCGTGCAGCTTGGGCCGCATCCGGTACACCACCACGATCACCAGCGGCACCATCAGCAGCGCCACCGCCGCCAGTGGCGGGGACAACCACAGCATCACCGCGGCGGCGAGCACGAACTGCAGAAACGCCATTCCGGAGAGCGGGGCCATCGCCAGCAGGGACTGCACCAGCTGGAGATCGGTGATCGAGCGGGAAACCACCTGTCCGGTGCGCAGCGCGTCCTGACCGGCGCCGTCCAGCCGCTGCAACGAACCGAGCAGCTGCACCCGCAGCCCGTGCTGGACGTCCAGTGATAATTTGCCGGCCAGCATCCGCCGCCCGAAGGACGCCGCGAACCGGCCCGCCGCCAGCAGGGCCAGCAGCCCGGCGACGATACCGATCACCCGGGTGGCACCGCTGGTGGCCGAGTCCACGGCCCATTTGGTGAGCAGCGGTGCGATGATCTCGGCCGCCGCGCCGGCCACCAGAGCCACGGCGATACCGGCCAGCGTGCCCCCGAAACGCCGGCACTCCGACCACAGCCTGCGAAGCCATCCCGGCCGCGCGCCGCTATCCATGAGCCCCCCTTCACCTCGACCTGTCATCGACCATAACGACGCCCGGCGACAAGGTCTTGTTCCCCGGCCTCACGGGGACAGGTTCAGCGGATCACAGTTCGGCGCGGCGCAGCGCCCACCAGCCGGCCGCGCCGACGCCGACGGACCACAGCAGCAACACCACGATCGCGGCCGGGGCGGGGGCCAGCAGATCGCTGTCGGTGAACGAGCCGGTCAGGACGGTGCTCAGCGTCGCCGAACCGGGCAGCAGCGTCGCCGCGCCCGGCAGCCCGATCCCGGCGGTCACCACCCAGAGCAACGGCTCGGCGAGCAGAACCCAGACCAGCACCGCGCCGACCGCCAGCGCCGGCGAGCGCAGTAGCAGCCCGAGCCCGGTGCCGATCACCGCCCAGCAAGCCGCGGCGAGCAGACCGCCACCCAGTACCGCGAACAGGGCGGCCGTGATCTCGAATTTGCCGCGGCCGAACAGCAGCAGGCAGACCATCGCCACGACCTCGACCGCCAGCGCGGCCACGACAGCGGCGGCGGCGGTCACCAGGTATTTCGACCCGGCCAGCCGGTCCCGGTCGACCGTGAACAGGGCGGTGGTCACCAGCGTGTTGTGCTGATGTTCGCTCGCCGCGCCCGCGGCCCCGAAAACACCCGCCGCCACGACCACCGCGAACAGCGCCAGATACAGCCCGATGGTCGCCGTACCGGTCACCGGATCGCCGTCCGGGTCACGCGGCCCGGCCATGATCGCGGTCACCGAAGCGGCCACGATCGTCAAGGCGACCAGGGTCCCGGCCAGCACCCGGGGATAGCGCAGGGTCACCGCTTTGCGGTACTCGGACAGGATCGGCGGAATCAGTTCCGCGGGTACGACGTCGATCATCGGGCAACCCCGTACGGCAGAGAGTTGGGCGGCGGCATACCGGGTCCGACCGGCTGCGGCGCGGCCGCGTGGGTCAGGGAGGCGAGCACCCGGTCGGGATGGATCCGATCGGCGACTATACGGTCCAGCCGGACATCGGCGGCGCGGGCGGCGGCCACGATATCGTCCTCGGTCGCGTCCGCCACGGCCAGCTGATCGTCGGGCCGGATCACCGCATCGGTGAAACCGCGGGCGGCCAGCGCGGTGGCGACGGCGATGGACGACGAGGAGGCCACCACCAGACGGTCCGGGTTACGGCGCCGCAGCCGGGCCGGGCTGCCCTGATAGACCACCGCCCCGCCGCTCAGCACCACCAGATGGTCGGCGATCGGCAGCGCCGTCACCAGGCTGGGCGTGGTGAACAGTACGGTGCCGCCGCGCCGCGTGTGCTCCCGCAGGAAGCCCTGCAACCAGGACAGTTCGCCCAGCTGCATACCGGCGGCGGGATCATCGAGCACCAGCAGTGGCGGATCGGGCAGCAGGGCCGTCGCCAGCGCGGCGCGGGTCTCCTCGCCGGGGCTCAGATCGTCGGGGACAGCACGGGCGCGCTCGGTCAGACCGGTGATGTCCAGAACGGCGCGCACCCGGCGGTCCGGGCAACCGGCTGCGGCGGCGTAGACCCGCAGATGGTCGCGGACCGTGCGGCGCGGATGCAGACCGCGCGGTGCGAGGACGGCGCCCACCGCCGCGCTGCCGCGGCCGCCGGCGACCGTGGCCGACCCCGCCGTCGGCGGGAGCAGGCCCAGCAGGATTCCGGCCACCGTCGACTTACCGGAACCGGGCGGGCCCACCAGCGCCGCGCAGGTACCCGCCGCGACATCGAAGGAGATGTCCTGGGCACCGATACTGAAATCCTCGTATCGCTTGGTCAGACCCCGGACCGTGATCGCCGGGCGCGCCGAGGGCGTCACCGCGGCCCGCCCGGTGGCTGGGTCCCACGCTGACGCACACCGATCTCATCGCGCGGCAGTTCGCTCGGATCGCCCTGCGGCAGCGACTTCATCGGCTGTTCCAGCGCGGTCGACACCTGGGCGTCGATCACCATCTCGTCGGGGAAATACGCCGGCGCCGGGCCGAATGCCTTGCGTGCGTTGTTGACGGTCGCCTTGCCCAGCGCCCGGTTACCGAACCCGCCGATCACCGCGCCGATCCCGGCGGGCACCACCTTGCCCGCCATCAACGCGGCACGCTTGGTGATGAAGCGGACGATGAACCGCTTGAGCAGCGAGTCGTTCATCCCGGACAGACCCGGGATCTTGTTGGCGAACACGGTGCCCCAGTTCTTGGCCGAGGTACCGACACTCTTCTGGACGATCTCCATCCCGCTGTCACCGAGCACCACCGCGAGCACCAGTGCCCGCCGCTGCTCGGTGTTCTCCGGCCGCACCCCGTGCACCGCGGCCACGGCCAGCGTGAACAACGCCGACGCCTCCATGAAGAACGTGGTCTCCGCGCTCACCGCCGCCAGCGCGGCGATGGTCCCCACCCCGGGAATCGCGGCCGACGCCCCGACCGCGCTACCACTGCTGGTCACCGCCAGCAGATACTGGCGTTCGAGCCGTGCGACGAGCTGCGCGGGCGACTCGTCGGGATGTGCGCGCCGCAAGCGCGCGACATACTTGGCGACAGCGGGTGCTTGTAGCCGGGAACCGTGATCCAATGCCTCGACCACGGCCTTTTCCAATGCCCCGTTACGCACGGCGTCATCCCTCCTCTGCGGCCTCTGTGCACTGTAGGGCACGGCGGCCGGACGTTCGCTCTGACTGGTAACGGACTACCCCTTTCCCGGGTTCCGACGCTGTGTTTATTGGCGGCGCCTCCGGCGCCGCGGGGTCGAGGCCCCCTCGGTCCCG
>NZ_BDCU01000057.1 GCF_001618425.1 Nocardia fusca NBRC 14340 | reverse complement strand
CACAGCACCTTTGCGAGCAGGTTCACGTCCTCACTTTCGCGAGCAGGTCCACTCTTCAGGGAGCGAGCCCACTAGCCCACTGCTCGGCGGCCATACGCATCGACTCCTGGTCCACTGACCCGCCGGACTGTCAACAGTTCGCGCCCGTCGCACCTACGGCGTTCCCGTCTACTGGGCCCCGTGCTCTTCCGGGACTACTTCGGCCGGGACCGGGGGTGGTGGGGGTGTGCCGTCGCCGAAGGGGCGGCCGCCGAGGGATTCGCGGCCGTGGGGGGTGAGCCAGCCGGCGAGGTTCGGGCCCTTGGGGACGATCCGGGTCGGGTTGATGTCGGTATGGACTTTGTAGTAGTGGTCCTTGATCTGCGTGAAATCGATGGTGTCGCCGAAACCCGGGGTTTGGAACAGGTCTCGGGCGTAGGCCCATAGGACCGGCATCTCGCTGAGTTTGCTGCGGTTGCATTTGAAATGGCCGTGGTAGACGGGGTCGAACCGGGCCAGGGTGGTGAACAGCCGGATATCGGCTTCGGTGATGGTGTCGCCGACCAGATAGCGCTGCCCGGTCAGCCGGTCCGACAGCCAGTCCAGGGCGGTGAAGAGCCGGTCGTAGGCGGCGTCGTAGGCATCCTGGGCGCCGGCGAATCCGCAGCGGTACACGCCGTTGTTCACCTCGCGGAACACGCGTGCGTTCACCTCGTCGATCTCGGCGCGCAGCGCTTCCGGATACAGCTGCGGCGCTCCGTCGCGGTGGTACTCGGTCCATTCGAGGGAGAAGTCGAGGGTGATCTGCGCGTAGTCGTTGGTGACGACCTGTCCGGTCGGTACGTCGACGATCGCCGGCACCGTGATACCGCGCGGATAGTCGGGGAAACGAGCCAGGTAGGCGTCGCGCAGGCGCGGGATCCCCAGCACCGGGTCCACCCCGCCCGGGTCCAGATCGAAGGTCCAGCTGAGTTTGTCGTGGGTGGGTCCGCACAGGCCCAGCGAGATCACCGATTCCAGGCCCAGCAGGCGGCGCGCGATCAGGGTGCGGTTGGCCCATGGGCAGGCGCGGGCGGCGACCAGCCGGTAGCGGCCCGGTTCGACCGGGTAGCCGTCGCGGCCGTCGGCGGTGATCCGGGTGGTGATGTAGTTGGTATCGCGTCTGAATTCGCCCGGTTCGACGTAGGTGCCCTGTGCGGTTTCCGAGTCGGTCATGGCACCAGTCTCGCAGGGCCGGCCCATAAGCTGACGGTATGAGCGCTACCGAACCCATCCGGCTGGAACGCACGGTCACCGCCGGCGGTGCCGAGGTCGCCACGTTGACGCTGGCGAGCCCCCCGCTGAACCTGTTCGATCAGGCCATGTTCGACGCCCTGGTCGCCGGTCTCGCCGAGCTGTCGGCGCGGCCGCCGCGCGCGTTGCTGATCCGGGCCGAGGGCAAAGTGGTCTCGGGCGGGGTGGATGTACACACCTTCGACGGGCTCACCGCCGCGCAGGGAGCCCAGCTGTGGCAGGACCTGTTCGCTCGGATCAGTCATCCGATCGAGGCGCTGCCGTGCCCGGTGTTGTTCGCCGCGCACGGGCTCACCCTCACCGCGGCGTTCGAGATCGCGCTGGCCTGCGATCTGATCCTGGCCGCGCCGAAGGCGAAGTTCGGGCTGGTGGAGATCGTGGTCGGGTTGACGCCGTCGATGGGCGGTCCGCAGCGGCTGGCCGAACGGGCCGGGTCGGGCCGGGCCCGCGAACTGGTGATGACCGGCGATCTGTACGACGCGCAGACCATGCGCGAATGGGGCGTGGTCAACCAGATCCACGAGGATCTCGACACCGCGGCGGTCGCGCTGGCCCATCGGCTGGCCGAGGGGCCCACTCGCGCGCACGCCGCCACCAAGCGGATCGTCGAAGCGTGGCGGTCGGGCGGGGTGGCGCACGCGGATTCGGTGACACCGCGGGTGTCCGGTGACCTGTTCGACACCGAGGACCTGCCGCGGGCGGTGCGCAGCTTCCTGGAACTGGGTCCCGGGAAGGCCACCTACCGGGGGTGCTGAACGATCGGATGACGATTGCGTCATCCGATCCGGGCGATTCGCCGACTCCGCACCCGAACTTGTGATCTGCGTCATATAGTCACAGGTGCCAGACTGTTCGACTGTGCGGAGGTCCGATGCAAGGCGGTACGACCACGATCATCGGGCCCGCGGCCGGTCCGGCCGGTCCGGTGCGGCAGTCCGGCGGCGCGCCCGGCCGGCGGCCGGATCCGGTGGAGTTCCATATCGTCGACGCCGGCGCCGCGGCGCCGCTGTCGCGGGGCGCGGACGGCGTTCTGCGTTACGGCAACCTCAGCCCCGCCCTCACCGAACTCCTCGATCTCCAGGTGCACGCGTTCTCCAACCGGGAGGCCGTGGTCGAGGTCGGCGGCGGCCGGCTGACCTATCGGGAGCTGTGGCATTCGGCCTCCCGGGTGGCCGGTGGGCTGCAGGAGCACGGGATCGGCTACGGGGACCGGGTCGCGGTGCACATGCCACCGGGGGTGCGCTGGGTGCAGGCGTTCCTCGGGGCGCTGCTCAGCGGGGCGGTACCGGTTCTGGTCCAGTACGGGCTGCCGCGTGAGGCGGCCGACAAGGTCATCGCCGACAGCGATGCCGATTTCGTCCTGGGCGCGCCCGACCGGGGTTGCGGGGCCACGCACAGCGACAGCCGCTGGGCCGCCGATCTGCCCGACGGCGCCGCGTTCATCGACGACGGTGCGGCGCTCGGCGATCTGGCGCTGCTCTGCTACACCAGCGGGGCCGGGGCGGGTGCCGTGCCGACCGGGGTGGAACTGACCAACGAGAATCTGCTCTCCGCCATCCGCTCGATGGTCGCCGCCCTCGATCTGCCCACCGACGGGATGCGCAATCTCGTGCTGCAGCCGCTGGCCCACGCCAGCGGCTGTGTCGATCAGCTGCTGCCCACCTTCGCGGTGGGGGGCACCGTGGTCCTGGCCCAGGGCGCCGGTGCGGTGGCGGCGGCGATCGCCGAGGAGGGCGTGGATACGCTCGCGGCCAGTACCCGTATTCTCGGCGGCCTGCTGCCGGAGCTGGCCGCGGGGCGTGCCGACGGATTGTGCACCGAGCGGGTGATCCGGATCAGCACGGCCGGTCATCGCGCCGAGGCGGGGGATCACGCGTCGGCGTCCGCCGGTGATCTCGGTACGGTCTTCCCCTCGGCCCGGCAGTGGTCGGTGTGGGGTGCGACGGAGACCAGCGGGATCGGGCTCGCGCTGGGGCCGACCGCCGGTCCGGCCGCCGACGCCGACGGTACTGTGCTCGGGTTCCCGTTCGGCGGTACCGAGCTGGCGCTGTGCGGACCGGAGGCCGCGTCGGGGCGCGGCGAACTGCTGTGCCGCGGCCCCAATGTGACCAGGCGCTACTGGAACGATCCACAGCGCACCGCCGACCGCTTCACCGGCAGCTGGTTCCATACCGGCGACCATGTGTGCATCGGCACCGACGGTCTGGTCCGGCGCAGCGCCTGAGCGTCAGGCGACGAGTCGTTCCCGCAGCCGCTCCCGCAGGTCGGGCGTGAGCCCCACGGCGCGTAGATAGGCATCGAAATCACCGTGCAGTTCGATCCCGGATTCGAGGCCCGCGCGCAGGTACTCCTCCCGGACCTCGAGTACGGCCTGCGGCAGGTCCGCGCCGAACTCGTCCTTCAGCGAGGTGCGCAGTTCGGCGACCGCCTGGTTGCTCAGCAGGTAGTCGCCGAGGATCTCGGATTCGGTGACCCCGACCGCGCGTAGCAGCGTGGCGATGGTCCAGCCGGTGCGGTCTTTACCGGCGGCGCAGTGCACCAGGACGGCTCCGCGGTCGGCGACGATCGCCTCGGCCAGGGCGGTGATGGCAGCGTGCGCCTCGGGCCGGGCCGGGAAGTTGCGGTACACGTCCATCATGTAGGCGAGCGCGGCGCCGGGCGCGTCCTGCCGGCCGGCGCCCGCCTCGTGCGGGGGCGCGGTGACGGTTCCGTCGTCGAAGGGGGTGATGTTCAGCCGGATCTCCGGGGGCAGATGGTCGGCGCCGGCGCGTTCGATCTCCAGGTGGCCGCGCAGATCGTGGACCGCCCCCACGCCCAGTTCCCGGAGGGTGGAGTGGCCGGCGTCGTCGAGCCGGCTGAGCTGAGCCGAGCGGAGCAGGACTCCGGGTCGTGTCGTCCCGCCGCCGTGCAGACGCAATCCGCCGAGATCTCGAAAGTTGAATGTGCCGCTGATCCGGAGATGCCCGGCGAGGGGAGAGCTTGTCACCGCATCAGGCTAACTGCCGCCCGACGGTGCGCGTTGTGTGATGCCGCACAGCCGTCGAAGATCAGCGGGGCCCGGTCGTAGACTGGCCGATGGTCTCTGTCATGAGGCGCTGTGGCGGTACGGGTACGTCTCCCGACGGGTCGGTCCAAGGTGGGCCGGACGCAGGTGTACCGGGCTTCCGGGGTATGAGGTATCGGTCCCGAAGGGGCCGTAAAAACAGTCTTCGGGTATGGATTTCCCGGCAGAACTGTTCTCAAACCCCGAAAACCTTCTAATATCGAGAAGACGGATTGGATAGGCAGCGCAACTTCCCGACTATGCCTACCGATCCGGCCGGCCACTGCGGTGCCGAGTTTTCGGTCCGGAGTGTGCGAGTTGTTTGCCGAGGGAGCTTGCGTTGGGCGTACGTGGAGAAATAGCGGAGGTCCGGATCCGGTCGGCCGTGCGTGAAGCGGTCGATCATGCAGACGCGGTTATGGATATCACCGGATTACGGGCGTTGCGGGTGTTGCTGCACGCCGGGGTGAGCGCCTACTGGCCGTTGGTCAAGTCGACGCCGGTGCAGCAGATCCACGCCTACTCCAAGACCGTGCAGACCTTGTGCCGGCACTGGGATTCGACCGCGGACTATGTGCCCGACCCGGTGGTCTCCGAGCGGCAGCGTGCCCAGCAGCGTGATGTGATCGAATGGCTCGAGCTGTGTGCCGCCCGTTCGGGTACCCGCTGGATCGAGCCCGTCGAATCGGTGGCGTCCTACGTGATGATGGTGGTCCAGGGTTCGGTGCTGCGGTGGCTGGCCGATTGTGACGACGAGGTCGTCCTGGTCGCCTTCGACGATCTGGTCTCCAATCTGGTCACCCGGGCGATCGACGCCGGAAACCCGTCCCGATAAAGCTGGACGTTCGACCAGTACGGTGGTTGAGTGGTCCGGGTGAGTGCGACCTCGCCGATTGCCCCTCTGTATGCGGCCACCGCGGATCTCGATCCGCCGTTGGCCGCGGTGGACCTCACCGCCCTGCGGGCCAATGCCGCCGACCTGGTGCGCCGGGCGGCGGGCCGGCCCATCCGGGTGGCCAGTAAATCTGTGCGCTGCCGCGCGGTCCTCGAGGAAGTGCTCGGCGCCGGACTGACCGCCGCGGGTGGTTTCGCCGGCCTCATGTCGTATTCGCTCGCCGAGGCGATCTGGCTGGTCCGGCAGGGCGCTCGCGATGTACTGCTCGGGTACCCGAGCGCCGATCGCGCGGCGCTGGCCGAACTCGGCAGCGACCCGGTCCTGCTCGAGGCGATCACGCTGATGATCGACGATGTGGCACAGCTGGACCTCGTCCGTGCCGCGGTCGGCAGCGCGACCGTACATCCCCGGGTCTGCCTGGATGTGGACGCCTCGCTGCGGATCGGTCCTGTGCATCTCGGGGTGCGCCGCTCGCCGATCCGGACCCCGGAACAGGCCGCCGAACTGGCCGAGACGGCCGTCGGCCGCGGGTTCCGGGTGGTCGGGCTGATGACCTACGAGGCGCAGATCGCCGGACTGCCGGACACCTCGCTGCCGGTGCGCCTGGTGAAGAAGGCCTCCGCCCGGGAGATCGGCCGGCGCCGCGGCGCGGTGCTGGACGCCGTGCGGGCGGTGACCGGTCCGCTCGAGATCGTCAACAGCGGCGGTACGGGTTCGATCGAATTATCCGCCGCCGCACCGGGAGTCACCGAGATCACCGCGGGATCGGGGCTGTACGTACCGACTCTGTTCGACGGATATCGATCGTTCCGGCCAAGGCCCGCACTGTATTTCGCGTTGCCGGTCCTGCGCCGGCCCGCGTCCGGAATGGTCACGGTATTCGCCGGGGGATATATCGCCTCCGGGCCGGCGGGGGCTTCTCGGGTGCCTCAGCCGGTGTGGCCGAAGGGATTGCGGCTGCTCGGTACGGAAGGGGCCGGCGAGGTGCAGACACCGCTGGCCGGAGCCGCGGATCTGTCGATCGGGGACCGGGTGTGGTTCCGGCACGCCAAGGCCGGTGAGCTGTGTGAACGGTTCGACCGGTTGTATCTGGTGGACGGTAACGGCTCGCGCGTGGCGGTACCGACATATCGTGGCGAAGGTAAATGTTTCGGATGAGCGGCGGCCGAATCCGATACGGCGGGGACGCATTATTCGAGCGGTAATTCCCGCTGGGGTCGAGTAATTCCCGGAAACTGCGCCGACTGTCCCAGCAGGACGAAACGGTCCGCGAATGCCTATCGATTATCCAGTCGGACGAATCGCGAAATATTCGCCAATTCGTCGAGGGTCTCCGGGAGAAATTCGGTGAGCAGAGGGGAGCGTACGATCACCGCTCGCCGGCGGGCCCGGCCCACCGCGTCGTGTACCAGCGCGGGTGACAGCAGTGCACCGACGGGAATCGGCGAATCCTCGGGACTCGACGCCGCCAGGGAGAGCAGGACCACCGCCGCCTCCCGCCCTCGGAGCCGGTCCGGGGTGCCCACCAGCACCTCCTCGAATCGCGCCCGCGCCAGCAGGCCCCGGATCCGGCCCACCTGGGCGCGGTAGGGGGACACCACGACGATGTCGTGCGGTTGCAGGAGCCGGGGCCCGGTGCCGTCGTCCCATCGCTGTCCCAGCAGGTTTCGGATCTGGTGCAGGACCTCGCGGGCTTCGGCGTCGGAGGCTGTGCTGTTGCCGTGGTGATCCACCGGCACCGTGGCGATTCCGGGTTCGACGGCATCGGCGAACGGCTCGGCGGGCGGCGGGTACGCCCGCAACCGGCCTTCGAAGTAGAGAGGTGACAGCGCCTCGCTCAGCCGCGGATGCAGGCGCCGGGTCCGGCCCAGAAAGTAGCCGTGGGTGGCGGGCAGCGTCACGTGACCGGAACTCGGCCAGGTGAGGGCCGGGGTGTGCACCGGTTCCGGATGCGGTCCCGGATCGAGGTCGTACCGGGCGGCCGGATCGCCGGTGAGCAGCAGGTTGCGGGCACTCACCGAGACCGCGGCCGTGGTCGCCAGCGGGAAGGCGTTCGCGTCGGCGATCACCAGGAGGTCCAGCGAATCACGCGGAATCCGCAGGGGGTCGGTGAAGTCGGCGGGCGTACCCCCCACGACGCAGCCGCGGATCGCGTTCGCCAGGAACCGGGGGTAACGGTCGGCTTCGAGGATCAGCCATTCGGGAGCCACGGCCACCGACTCGCTCTTGGCGACCAGTTCGGGCAGCACACCCGCGCGCACCACCGCGTCGAGCAGGTTCTCGACCGGCGCGGCGGTCGGCGCGACGATACCTATCCGCCAGTTGTCCCCGGTGACCAGCGCGGCCAGTACATCGGCCAGAACAGCGGTCCGGCCGGTCCCGGTCGGCGCCTGCACAGCGAGATACGAGCGATCCAGGCCGCGCAGCACCGCGGTGATCGCGGCCCGCGGGTCGTCCCCGGCGGACGGTAGTTGGGACCCGGCGGAATCCGCGGCAGCGGCACCGAGGCGGGGTGGGCGGCGGGTCAGCAGGTCGAACAGGGCGGTCGCGGGGATCGCGGGCAGCGAGACGAGCAACTGCCGGCCGATATCCTCCGTCGCGTCCGCCGCGGCGACGGGCGGTTCCGGCAATGCCGGCGCCAGCGCGACCGGTAGTTCGTCGTGCGGGTCGGCCCCGGGCGCCAGCGTCTCCTCCAAGCGCACGGTATCGGCGAAATCGGTGTCCATCGCACAGCCGAGGACGGTGGCGGTCCCGCAGGTGCGGACGGCCCGCGGCGCGCGTCCGGCGGGTTCGTAGACCACGCAGACCGTGGTGCCCGGCGCGAGGCCCGAACCTGCCAGCCGGCCGGTGAGCCGCAGGAAGCGGCGCACCGTATCACCGGGACCTATATGCCATTTCGTATCGACCGCGGCCGAATCGGCCACCATGACCCCGGGTTCGGCGGCCCAGTCGGCCGGCGGATGGGTCAACCGGTCGATATGCGCCCACCAAGCGGTCTGCTGTTCCCGGCGGTGATAGCCGAGCAACGCGGCGGTCAGCGCGGCGACCCGGTGCGGCTCCGCGGGGTCCGCCGCCTCCGCATCCGGCCGCCGGGCGGCGAATTCGGCCAGGGCGGCCTCTGTGGACGAGGGTTGCGCCGAGGGCGTTTCGCGCAGCAGGCGCTCCAGCGTCTGGACGTGCCCGGCCGGTGGTTCGCCCGCCTGCTCGCGCAGCCGGTCCGCGAGCCGCAGCACGGTGTGGGCCCCGGAACCCGCCGAGGTGGCGCCGAGCACGGCCGCGACGGCGGGCAACGCGTAGGTCTGCGATCCGGCGACGAAAGCGCCCCGGAATATCGGATACAGGTCCACCAGGGTGCCCGCCCGCAGCAGCACGTCCACGGTTTCCTCACCGAAGCCGAGCCGGGCACCGGTGTGCAACAGAAACGTACGGGCGGCAGCGGTGTAGTGGTAGATGTGCAGATCGGGATCGGCCAGCAGCGGCTCGGTGAGCGCGGCGAGGATATCGGTGAAGGCGCGGCGCCCGGCGGCGCGCAGTTCGTGCCGCCGCGCGGGGCCCGGCGTGACGCCCGGCGATTCGAGCGGAATCTCACGGGTCAGGCGGACGGTGTCGCGGGCGGCGACCTCGACCCGTAACCGGCCGGGGGCGACCTCGTCCACGTGGAGTGCGAGGTCGCCGGGGGTGGCGGCGGGCAGCATATCGAGGGCGGACGGGTCCGCGGTGACGTATTCGCCGCGGCCGGAATTTTCCTGGCGCAGTTGGACGACCGCCTGGGTGCGCAACCGGGTCAGCAGGCGCGGGGGTATCTCCGGCGCGGCGACGGTGCGGGTGGTGAGCCGGTCGATGGTGGTGACACCGGCCGCCCGCAGTGCGGCCCGCGTGGGGAGGTCCATTCCGGCGACCAGCAGCAGATCCCGGGCCTCGGCGCGCGCGGCGCGGCAGACGGCGCACCGGTGGCAGGCACGGAAGCGCGGATCGCCCCACTGCACCGGCAGCAGTTCGCTGGAATGCTCGGCCAGGATCTCGGCGATCCGGTGCCGACGGGCCAGATAAACCGGCCGGGTATCGGAGAGCGCGACCGGCCGGACTCCGGTTTCCGAGTGGACCGACAGTTGCGGGTCGACCCGGATGGACCGTTGCTCGAACAGTGCGGCGGCGACGGTGATCCGCAGCGCCGTGGCGACCGGGCCGCAACCGCCGGTATCGACGCCGTGCAGCCGGATACCGTCGGCGGTGCGGGTCAGCAGATCGGTGGCCGCGAACACCTCACCGTCGAAGACGACCGGATTGCGCACCGCCGGGGCGCCGGTGTCGACGGCGGCCAGGGTCTCGGTATGCGCGGTGGACAGTGCCGCGAGCGAATCGGGAAGCGCTCCCGGAGGGGAGATCTCGATCAGCGTGCCCGCGTACCGCTGCCGGATATCACCGAGTACCCGGTCGAATGCCGTGGCCTCCGCGACGTCGGAAGCGTGATCCGCTGTCGCGCAGTCGCTGTCGTCACCGGGGAGCGGGCCTACGGTGCCCAGTTCGGCGTCGAGCGCACGCAGCAGCGCGAATTCGCAACGCGCGGCGCGCACCAGATCCGTGGCGCCGTACACCACCCGATCACCGACAACGAACAACGACGGCCCTCCTGCGCCCAGTGCCACCCCGGCCGGCGCTCGCGCGCGGGCCGGACGGGCCCCACTGTAACCACCGGGTGCGACCTGGTGGAACGGCCGTGGGCTCAGGAACGCGGTTTCCGGCGATCCTGACGTTTCGGGCCGTCGCGGCGGGGACCGCGGCCGATCGAGCGATGCCCGGGCGCGCCCTGATCGAGCTGCAGCTGGATCAGCACACCGCTGATACGGGTGCTGCGCAATGCCTCCAGCGTCTCCGGCGGCAGCTGGGCGGGCAGTTCCACCAGGCTGTGGTCCGGCCGGATACTGATATGCCCGAAATCGCTGCGCCGCAGGCCGCCCTCGTTGGCGATGGCGCCGACGATCGCGCCGGGCACCACCCGGTGCCGTTTGCCCACGCTGATGCGGTAGGTGGCCAGCTCCGCGCCGGTCGCGCGATGCCGGGACGGACCGCGACGCTCCTCGAAACCACCCTCCTCGAACCGGCGCGGTGCCCGTTCGCGGCGCGGCCGCTCCACCGGCTCCGGCTCGGGTTCGAGGAAGAAGGTCTCACCGTCGTGCGCCGCCACCGCCAGCGCGGCCGCGATATCGGCCAGCGGGGTGTTGTGCTCCTGCTCGTAGTCCTCGATCAGTTTGCGGAACAGGGCGAGGTTGTCCGAGCTGAGGTTCTCGGTGATGGCGTCGCCGAACTTCGCGACCCGCTGGGCGTTCACATCGTCGATGCTGGGCAGCTGCATCTCGGTCAGCGGATGCCGGGTGGCGCGTTCGATGGATTTGAGCAGATGGCGTTCGCGTGGGGCGACGAACAGCAGGGCCTCGCCGCTGCGGCCCGCGCGACCGGTGCGACCGATGCGGTGCACGTAGGACTCGGTGTCGTGCGGGATGTCGTAGTTCACGACATGCGAGATCCGGTCCACGTCGAGTCCGCGGGCGGCGACATCGGTGGCGACCAGGATGTCCAGGGTGCCCGCCTTCAGCTGGCCGATGGTCCGTTCCCGCTGGGCCTGGGCGATATCGCCGTTGATGGCCGCGGCGGAGAAACCGCGGGCGCGCAGTTTCTCGGCCAGTTCCTCGGTGGCCTGTTTGGTGCGCACGAAAATAATCATGGCCTCGAAGGACTCCACCTCGAGGATCCGGGTGAGCGCGTCGAGTTTGCGCTGATGCGATACCAGCACCCAGCGCTGGGCGATATTGGTGGCGGTGCTGGTCTTGGACTTGACCGTGATCTCGACCGGTTCGCGCAGGTACTGCTTGGAGATCTTGCGGATGGCCGCGGGCATGGTCGCGGAGAACAGCGCCACCTGCTTCTCGGCCGGGGTGTCGGCGAGGATGCGCTCCACATCCTCCTGGAACCCCATCTTCAGCATCTCGTCGGCCTCGTCGAGCACCAGATAGCGCAGCTTCGACAGGTCCAGGGTGCCCTTTTCCAGATGATCGATCACCCGGCCCGGCGTCCCCACCACGACCTGGGCGCCGCGCCGGAGACCGGACAGCTGAACCCCGTAGCTCTGGCCACCGTAGATCGGCAGGACATGGGTGCCCGGCATATGCGTGGCGTAGCGGCCGAACGCCTCGGCGACCTGGATCGCCAGTTCCCGAGTAGGCGCGAGCACCAGCGCGGCCGGCTGTTTGCCGGTGGGCTGCTCCTGCAGCAGGCCCATCAGGATGGGGATGGCGAAGGCCGCCGTCTTACCGGTGCCGGTCTGCGCCAGACCGACCACATCCGTGCCCTCCAGCAGCGGCGGGATGGTCGCGGCCTGGATAGGGGAGGGCGATTCGTAGCCGACGTCGGCGATGGCCGAAAGGATGCGGTCATCGATACCGAGATCTGCGAAGGACGGTCCGGCGGTTTCGGGTTCGGTCTCGCCGGGGTGCTCGCCCAGGTTGTCTTCGCCCTCATTGGTGCTCATTGACCAGAAGTTTACTGGTACGGCCTGGTCGTCCGGCCCACCGGCCCATACGGTGTCACCATGAACGCCGCCCCCACCGAGCTCTCCGACCCCCCGCACGACGGCGCGACGGTTCTCGCGGTCGTGCAGTTCGCACCACATACCGATATCGATGCCAACCTCGTCGCACTCACCGCGCGGGTGCGGGCCGCGGCCGAGCAGGGCGCCCGGATCGTGGTGGCTCCCGAGTACTCGATGTTCGCGCTCGGCCGGCTCGACGAGCGGGCCCTGGTCGCCGCGCAACCGCTCGACGGCCCGTACGTCACCGCATTGGCCGGGCTGGCCGCCGAGACGGGGGTGTACCTGGTCGCCGGGGTGGTGGAGACGGCCCCACCCGGTGACGAACGGATCCACAACACCCTGGTCGTGCTCGGTCCCGACGGATCGCTGCGGACCCGCTACCGCAAGGTGCACCTCTACGACGCGTTCGGTCAGCGCGAATCGGAGGTGGTGGCGCCCGGACCGGTGGACGAACCGGCACTGTTCACCGCCGACGGTCTCACCTTCGGTCTGCAGACCTGTTTCGATCTCCGGTTCCCGGAGGGTTTCCGGCGGCTGGCCGTGGCCGGCGCGCAGGTCCTGCTGCTGCCCGCGCAGTGGATTCCCGGACCGGGCAAGGTCGACCAGTGGACCACTCTGCTGCGCGCCCGGGCCATCGAGAACACGGTGTATGTGGCCGCGGCCGACCAGTGCGGACCGCGCGGCGCCGGCGCCTCGATGATCGTCGACCCCGCGGGCCGGGTGCTGGCCGAACTGGCCGACGCGCCCGGTATCGCCGTCGCGGAGCTGGAGTCCGGCCTGGTGGACCGGGTCCGGCGGACCAATCCGAGCCTTGCGCTGCGCAGATTCGTGGTGACCGCCCCGGAAGCGAGTAGCGTCGAAAGGTAATGCTCTACGCCGACCGTCTCACCGCCGGGCGCGCACTGGGAAGCGAACTGACGCACCTGCGTGCGGAGTACCCGCTGGTGCTCGGACTGCCCCGGGGCGGGGTTCCGGTGGCGGCGGCGGTCCGCGACATCGTCGGCGGTGACCTCGATATCCTGCTGGTCCGCAAACTCGGGGTGCCCTGGCAGCCGGAGCTCGCGGCGGGCGCGATCGGCGAGGAGGGCGCGCGGGTGCTCAATGCCGATGTACTGCGCCAGACCGGACTGGACCGGGCGCGGCTCGAGGCCATCGAGGCGGACGAACGCGCCGAACTGGACCGCCGCCGCATCATCTGGCGCGGTGACGTCCCGCCGATCCCGCTGCGGGACCGGACCGTGGTGATCGTCGACGACGGGGTGGCCACGGGGGCGACCGTGGTCGTGGCCTGCCGGGTGGCCCGGGCCCGGCAACCGCGGCGGATCGTGGTCGCGGTGCCGGTGTCGGCACCCGAGGCGCTCGACCGGATCCGCGCCGAAGCCGACGAGGTGGTGTGCCCGCAGGCGCCGTCCGCGCTGGCCGGGGTGGGCGGCGCCTACCGCGATTTCCACCAGCTCGACGACGCCGAGGTGACCGACCTGCTCCGGCCGGACGCCCGGTGAACGGTACCGGGCGTCCGGAGCCGGGCGGGCCGGGTTACAGCTCGGGCTGGGCGTAGCCGGCGACCTGCGCGGTCAGCACCCGCAGATGCTCCAGCGAGCTACCGAGCGTGCGCTCGATGGCGGTGAGCCGGGCCATGTAGTGGCTCACCGGGTATTCGGACGTGACGCCGATCCCGCCGTGCATCTGCACCGATTCCTGGCCGATATGCTTGGCCGACCGGCTGACCTGCAGCCGCGCCCGGGATGCGATGACCGGGTCTGCGGCACCGTCGACCAGCGACGCGGTGAGGTAGTAGCTCATGCTGCGGGCCAGCTCCAGCGAGACGTACATGTTCGCGGCGCGCTGGGTGAGGGTCTGGAACTTCGACAGCGTGACCCCGAACTGTTTACGGGTCTTCAGATAGTCGGTGGTCAGCCGCAGCGACTCCTCCATCGCCCCGATCGATTCCGCGCACAACCCGGCCTGGGCCCGGGCGAGTACCTCGTCCACGGCACTCGTGGCGTCGCCGCCGGTGCCGAGCAGTTCGGCCGGTGCGCCGTCGAGGACGATCTGGGCGCCGCGCAGGCCGTCGACCGTCGCGTAGGAGGTCCGGGTCACCCCGGTGGCGTCGCCGGCGACCAGGAACAGGCCCAGACCGCCGTCGGGCAGGGTCGCGCTGACCACCAGCTCGTCGGCGCAGTCGCCGTGCGGTACCGGGTTCTTGGTACCGCTGAGCGTGTAGCCCTCGCCCCGGGCGGTGGCCGTGGTGGCGATCGCGTGGTCGGGCCAGCGGGTGCCGGGTTCACCGTGTGCGAAGGCCAGCAGTTTCGACCCGGCGGCGACCTCGGGCAGGATGCGCTGGCGCTGGTCGGGCGTGCCCACCGCGCTGATCAGCCCGCCCGGTACCACAACCGCGTCGAGCAGCGGTTCCGGCGCCAGCCGCCGCCCGATCTCCTCGAGCACCAGCATGGTCTCCACCGGGCCCGCCTCCATACCGCCGTCCTTCTCGGCGAAGCTCAGCCCCAGCACGCCCAGTTCGGCGAGCTGATTCCAGACCTGCCGGCTCCAGCCGAGGTCGGTGCCGATGACCTCCAGCCGGGATTCCGGGCTGTAATGGCGATTCAGCAGGTCGCGCACCGTGTCGCGGAGCAGGGCCTGTTCATCGGTGAGATCGAAATCCATAACCTGACCTCACAATCCGAGGATCGAGGAGGCGATGATGGTGCGCTGCACCTCGCTGGAACCTCCGTAGATGGTTGTCTTGCGGTAGTTGAGATAACTCGGACCCGAGCGCTGCGCCCAGTCCGGCGAGGCGATATCCGCGGCGTGCACCGGCAGCGCGTCGGGGCCGGCGATATCGAGCACCAGCTCGGTGGCGGCCTGCTGCAGCTCCGAACCGCGCATCTTCAGCACCGACGAGGCGGGATTCGGTTTGCCCTCGGTCGAGTTGGACACCACCCGCAACTGGGTCAGTTCCAGCGCGAGCAGCTCGTTCTCCAGTTCGGCGATACGCGCCGCGAACAGCGGATCTTCCAGCAGGGTTCCGGAACCCGATGCGGTGGCGGCCGCGTATTCCTTGGCCACGCCGATCCGCACCTTGGTACGGGCGACGGCGGTGATCCCGGTGCGTTCGTTGCCGAGCAGGAACTTGGCGTAGGTCCAGCCCATGTTCTCCTCGCCGACCAGCTGGTCGGCCGGGACGCGCACGTTCTCGAAGAAGACCTCGTTGACCTCGTAGCCGCCGTCGATGAGTTTGATCGGCCGGATGGTGACACCGGGCGATTTCACGTCGAACAGGAGGAAGGAGATCCCGGCCTGCTTCTTCGGGGCGTTCGGGTCGGTGCGGACCAGGCAGAAGATCCAGTCTGCCCACTGGGCGAGGGTGGTCCAGATCTTCTGGCCGTTGACGATGTAGGAGTCACCGTCGCGCACGGCGGTGGTGCGCAGCGAGGCCAGGTCCGAACCGGCGTCGGGTTCGGAGAAGCCCTGGCACCACCAGATGTCGAGGTTGGCGGTGGCGGGCAGGAAACGCTTCTTGAGCTCCTCGGAGCCGAACTGCGCGATGACCGGGCCGACCATGGTGGCGTTGAAGGTCAGCGGGTCCGGCACGCTGGCCAGCTGCATCTCGTCCTGCCACAGATGCCGCTGCATCGGGGTCCAGTCCTTGCCACCCCATTCGACCGGCCAGTTCGGTACGGCCAGGCCGTGCTCGTTGAGGATCCGGTGGGAGGTCACGACGTCCTCGCGGGACAGTTCGTGACCGTATTTCACGCGTTTCCGGATCTCGGCCGGGATCGCGGTGGTGTAGATCTTCCGCAGCTCGTCACGGAAGGCGACCTCGTCGGGAGACAGAGTTAATTTCATACACATCTCCAAATATGTCTCGATTGTCCCGCATAGAATTTACACCCCTCCCCGATCCTGCCGTGTCGAGTGCATCACATGCGCCGGGAGCGCAGGGCCGATCACGGCGGACGAGAGCGGAGTGTGACCGGGCGGCAACCTGACGGGCCTGGTACTTTGCTGCGGTGGGCGGGGGGTCGCCGGCCGGATCCGGCACCGTCGCCCCGATCGGATGTAGGGAGTCAGCAGTGCACAACAAAATTGTCGCGCGCACCGCGGCCACGGCAGCCGCCCTCGGAATCAGCGCAGCGCTCGCCTTCACACCGGCGGCCGCCGCACCCGCGCCCACTCCGGCCGAAGCGGCCATGCAGGCGCTCACCGAGCAGACCGCCGACAAACCGGAAACTCACGCCGGTGTGGACGCGCTGGACCGCTATGCCGATCACGTCGCGGCCAACCACATCAGCACCATCGGCCTCTACACCCCCTTCGTCTACGCGGCGCCCACCTTCGGCTGCGGCAGCAACGGCCCGATCACGACCATCATCGCGGCCGGCACCGCCAACGGCCCCAGCGCCAACATCAGCGGTACCCCCGGCACTCTGACCTTCCACGCGACCCCCGGGCATCCGGGTATCCCGCAGGCCTCCGGCCTCGTCGTCGCCTGGATCAATATCAACAACGGACGCAGCGGTCTCGACATGCTCGACGACCGGACCGAGTTCGGCACCCCGTCGCTGTCCCGGACCGTGGACAGCGGTCCGGGTACCGTCCTCGCGTCCATGTGGGGCACCATCAACTACCCGGGCGCGCTCTGTGTGATGACGCCCACGGTCGGCATGTTCCCGGTGCCCGAGGCCCCCGCGCCGGCGCCGCAGTCCGCGCCCGCCGCGCCGCCCGCGGAACCGGGCGCTCCGGCCCCCGCACCTGCGCCGGCGCCGGAACCGGCCCCCGCGCCGGCGCCCGCGCCCGCCCCGGCCTGATCCGCCGGCGCGGACGATACGGTCCGCGCCGGCCCGGACGAGACGGCCACCGCCGCCGATCGTGGCTCCCCAACGGCCTGTCATTCTTTGCCAGAATCCGGCCATGGGTTTCTTCGACGGCGTGCGCGGCCGCCTGCACTATCGGAACCGGCCGGTCGCCGGGGCCGCGACGGGCCTGGTGTTGCTGCCGGGTACCGGCCAGCACAGCGGGCACTACCACGAGTTCGCCCGGCAGTTGAACGGGGTGGGTATCGCCGTCTGGACGCTGGACCCGGCGGGCCAGGGCCTCAGTGAAGGCGATCCCGGCGCCCGGCCGGTGCTGTCCGAACTCGTCGCCGACGCGGCCACGTTCTTCGCCCTGGCACGGGCGCAGGCTCCGGAACTCCCCCTCACGCTCATGGGACATTCGCTCGGGGCGATCACCGCGCTCGCGGCGCTGGGCGCCACCCCGCCCGCCCTGGATCCCGCCGTCGCGGCGAACCCGGCCGTACCGGCCGACCTGCCGGCCGGGCTGGTGCTGTGCGGTACTCCGGCGCGCGCCCTCGACGATCGCGCCGATCCCGCCGGGCCGCGGCTCCCCCCGGTCCTGGCCGTCCACGGGGTGGACGACCGCCGGGCGCCGATCGACCCGGTCCGGGCGTGGGCGCGGCGGCGCGAGGCGGTGGAACTGCGCGAATACGCCGATGCCGGACACGATCTGCTGCACGAGCGCGTGCGCGCCCGGGTGACGGCGGATATCGTGCAGTGGACGCAGGAGATCGTCGCGGGGCCGGTGCGACGACCGTGAAATCCGCTGTGTGACAGCGGAGCAGGAAGGGGGACACGATGCAGCCGAATGCGATCACCACACTCGATTCCGCCGTCGAAGACGGGCAGCTGTGGATCGACGGCGTCCTGGTGGCCGAAGGTGCGCCGGAACAGTGCGCACTGCGCTACGAACAACTCGCCGACCAGGTGGACGCGCAGATCGACACGCTGTCCGCGGCGGTATCGCTGCCCGGCTTCGGGGGCTTCGACTCGGGTGCGGCACTGCGCTCCGGATTCGAGGGCAAGGCCACCGACGCGATCGCGGCGCTGCGCCGGTACTCCGATACCGCCCGGCAACTCGCGCACACCTTCCGGGCCGCCGCGGCGGCCTACCGCGAATCCGATACCGATATCGCCGCGGCGCTCGTCGGCGCCGCCGAGCCGACGGGGGTCTCCGGTGCGTGAACTACCCCGCGCCGGGGCGCGCGGTGTGCACTACCGCGTCGATCCCGAGTACGCCCCCACCGTGGAGGTATTCGACAACCTCACCCACCGGCAGATCCACGCCGGGGTGGCCGCCATGGACCCGTCGGTCCTACAGAGCGGCGGGCAGGCCTGGCAGGGCGCGGCGACCGGCCTCAGCGACGCGGTGGCACAGGCGCATACCGAGATCCGCGGCGCCATCGCCGACGGCTGGCGCGGTTCGGCGGCCGGGCTGGCCGCGGCCGCGGTCCGTGATTTCGAGGCCGCCGGGCGGCACCTCGCCGACGTGCTCGCCACCGTCGGGCAGCGGCTCGGCCGGGCCGGGGATGCCGCGGAAACACTGCGCGCCGCGGTCCCCGAACCCGCCGGCGCGGAACCAGATCTCGCGGCGGCGCTGCTGGACCCGCATGCGGCCACCGACAATATCGCCGCGCAGCGAACCGCCGAGGATGATCGCGCCGAGGTGGTCCGGGTGATGGACAGCGTCTACACCGGCGCCTTCATTCCGACGGGAGCCCAGGTCCCCGCCTTTCCCGACCTCCCGGACGCGCTGCCCGGCGCCGAGGTGCCGGCCGGTGCGGCCCCGGCCGCGCCCGCGGCACCGAGCCCGGAAACCACGACGGGACAGCGGCCTTCCGCCGCGCTCGCGGGGACGACCATGGTGGACGGGCAGCCGGCCGCGGCTCCGTCCGGAGCAGCGGCCCCGGACGAACTCGGTTCACCAGCGGTCACGGTCTCCGGTGTCCGGTCCGATACCCCGGACCTCGCTCCGTCCGGTTCCGGCCCCGAGAGCACGACCGCGGCGGCCACCGGGCAGATCATCGCGCCCGCCACCGCGCCCGCGGCGGCGCCGGTCACCGCCGGGGCCGCGCCGGCCAGTCCCGCCGTGGCGGCGGGTGTCCCATTGTTCGCCGCCCCGGTCCGTCCGGCGGGTTCGACCGGTGACCAGGAACGTTCCCGGGACGAACAGCAGCGGTCCGCGGGAGGCGAGGCGGTCACCGGGATGGGTGCGGGGGCCATCGGGGGGTTGATGGGCGGTGCCATGGCGGCCGATACCGTCCGGTCCGGCGCCCCGGTGGCGCCGCGCACCGAGCGGACCGTTCCGGCCGGGGACGATCTGCACTTCGCCGACGAGGAACTCACCTATCTGGAGGCGGCCGAACCGGCCGGGCAGTTGATCGGCGCCCTGGAGCCCACCATTCCGCCGGTGCTGGGTGAGTGGACGGAAGAGGAGTGAACTGGCTCCTCACCCCGGACCAGTTCGCGCTGGCATGGGAACGGACCGTCGGCGACCGTATTCCCTATCCGCTGGCGGTACGCCTGTCGGCTCGCGATTCCGTCGAGCGCACCGCCCAGCTACCCGCCCTGCGGCAGTGGTGCGACGGCACGCTCGACGCCGACCTGGAGGCCGCGCTCCGGGTGCTGGCCCGTCCCGAGGTGAGCGTGGAGACGTTCGGACAGGACGGTGACCGGACCCCTGCCGTGCGGATACTCGGCGCCTCGGCGGGCCGTATCGGGGTGGTCGCGACCCAGCGGCCGGCGCCGGATCCGGACCGGGGCGGCGAACTGCGGATCACCGCCGGCACCGCCGGCTCGCTGCCGGTCCGGGTGATCGCGGCCCTGCCGGCCACGGCCGCCGGCACCGGAGGGCGGCTGCGCGCGGCGCGCAGCGAGGTCGTCGAGGACGGCCGAGACCGGGTGACCGTTCCGGTGGCCGGGCCCACCGTGGCGACCCGGATCCGTAAGCGGCTCACACTGCCCCGCGACGGGATCGGCCAGATCGTGGTGTCGGTGCACCGGCCCACCGGGCCGGCGCCGTTCGGTGTGCTGTGCTGGGTGGATATCACCGGCGACGGCCGCTACGCGGTCCACACCGGCAAGGATGTCGAGATCGCCCCGGTGGGCGCCGAAGGTTTCACCAACGCCCTGCGGCCCATGATCGCCGCCGCCCAGCGGTCGGTCGCCTACGCCGAACACTGAGTAGCGAGACCCGCTCCCCGGCCGCACGATACGAAGACCGTCCGCCGCGATGGCGGGATGCGGACGCCGGCGCCCGTGGCCGTCCGGTGGGTCAATCGACGGGTGCGACGGTGACGGTCGGTGCGGGGAGGGAAGGCTTTTCGGTGGAATCCGGTGTGGTCGTGGGTACGGCGACCCGGGGCGCGACGGGAACCTGCGTGGGCGTCGACTCCGCCGGGACGCTTTCCGCCGTACTAGTTTCCGGGGGCCCCGGCTCGTCCACCGCGGCCGGAGGTTCGGCAGGTGGCGGGGCCGGGGGTTCGCTGGGTGCTGCGACCGGGGATTCGGCGGGCGGCGGGCCCGCGCCCTCGGGGGGAACCGGGGCGATCACCACGGTCGTGCTCGGAGGCGGTGCGGGCAGCGGGGATTCGGTGTGGGCCGGTTCCAGCGGCGGGCTCGGCAGCGAGGCGGTGGTCCAGCCGGGCTCGGCCGGACCGGCCGGACCGGGCGTCGCGGACAGGGTGACCCGGCGGGTGGTCTCGCCGGCGGTGGGCTCGGCGCCGGGACCGGCGGATGCGGTGACCGAGATCTGGTACTCCGGCGGGAGGGTGCGCCGGGGTGGTGGCTCCGGGGCCATCCGCCACGACGGGGACGGGGGGATCAGTACTTTCGCGACACTGGTGGAGGGTTCGCCGGTGAACCCCGCCGGTTCCGCGGCCTGCGGGCCGGAGCGGATCGGGGGCGGCGGCACGTAGGTATCCTCTTGGCCGATGCCGCACGCGCCGATGAGCACCAGCCCGAGGGAAACCGCCCCGGCGGCCGCCAGGGGTCCGGCGACCTTCGTTTTGCTCTCCATCGGTGACGCTCCTGTGATATGTCAGTGGCCCAACCTTAATTCAGCGCGCCGGGGAGAACTAGACCCCCATCTGCCGGTCCCCTGGTAACCGGGTGTAGAACAGCGGAGAAAGGGTACGGTTCAGGTATCGAATTGATATCAGCCGCGTGTCGCGGGCTTGTGTCGCGTAACAATCTTCGGGTTGTGGTCGTAGCGTATGTTGCCGAAGTGACGCATGGGACACCGGAGTTCCTGGGTGACCATGCAAGTGGTAGGCGCGCAACGATTTCCGGATCGGCGCCATCGAGGAGTAGATGATGGGAGACCAGACCACCACCGACCTGCCGGGCGCGGCGGAGGAATCCGCCGCGGCGGAAGCTCCGGAGCCGGCGGATCCTGTATCGGGTGGTACGGGTTCGACAGTGGGCAGAGTACTGGGCTGGCTGGTCTTCGCCGGTGGGCTGGGTGCGGCGGCTTTCGGTATCGGCACCCTGCAGGTGATCATCACCGTGATCGGTCTCATCCTGGCGTGCACCGCGGGGCTGACCCTGTTGAAGCTGCGCGCCGACGGACCCGGTCCCGAACCCGAGGCGGGTATCGCCGGCTGAGCCGGCGATCGCGGCCCGTCCCCGCCCCGGCGACCCCGAGCAGAGCGGTCGCGCGGGCTCGGGAGCCGGTGATTGCGCACTGAGTGGGACACGTGTCCGATCAGCTTTTCGGGCAGCTGTTCGCCCGCTCGCTCGGCCCGTCACGGCCTGTTTCCCGGTCGATCGGGCGTTTGCTCGACTTCGGCTTCGTCGGTACTTTGGGCTCGGGTCGGGTCGGATCAGAAGGAAGAGAAGAACATGATCGAAGCCGGGTCCGCGGCCCTGAATCTGGCGAATCTCGTCACCTCCATCGCCGCCAATGTGACCTATCTGCTGCAGGCCTGGGGAGTTCTCTGAGTGTTTGCCGACAGGGTGGCGGTGCGCCCGTCGGGTGCGCCGCCACCCTGCGTTCCGGCCGCTCGTTCGTTGCTGATCTCCCGGGGAGGCGGTCCGCCGGGCGCGGTGGGCACTGCCCGTGGGGCCCGCGGGCGGATAACGTATGCGCTATCGCGCATCGTCGCATTACCGCCCGAGAGGAGATGCTGTGCCACAGCAGGTTCGAGGTGTCATCGCCCGTAGTTCCGGTGCCCCGGTCGAGTTGGTCCCGATCGTCGTACCCGACCCCGGGCCCCGGGACGTGGTGGTGAAGATCCAGGCGTGCGGGGTCTGCCACACCGATCTCACCTACCGCGAGGGCGGGATCAACGACGAGTTCCCGTTCCTGCTCGGCCACGAGGCCGCGGGTGTGGTGGAAACGGTGGGTTCGGCGGTCACCCATGTGGAACCGGGTGATTTCGTCGTCCTGAACTGGCGGGCGGTCTGCGGCCAGTGCCGCGCGTGTCGGCGCGGCCGTCCCTGGTACTGCTTCGACACCTTCAATGCCAGCGTGCCCATGACGCTCGAGGACGGTACCGAACTCACCCCGGCGCTCGGTATCGGCGCCTTCGCCGACAAGACCCTCGTCCACGAAGGACAGTGCACCAAAGTCGATCCGGCGACCGATCCGGCGGTGGCCGGCCTGCTGGGCTGTGGCGTGATGGCGGGACTGGGCGCGGCGGTGAACACCGGCAATGTCGGCCGCGGCGATTCGGTGGCGGTGCTGGGCTGCGGTGGGGTCGGCGACGCGGCGATCGCCGGCGCCCGGCTGGCCGGTGCGGGCACCATCATCGCGGTGGACACCGATGCCCGGAAACTCGACTGGGCGCGCGAACTCGGCGCGACCCACACCATCGATGCCTCCGCCACCGACGCGGTCGCCGGAATCCAGGACCTCACCGGGGGCTTCGGTGCCGATGTGGTGATCGACGCGGTCGGCCGCCCGGAGACCTGGAAGCAGGCGTTCTACGCGCGTGATCTGGCCGGGACCGTGGTGCTGGTCGGGGTGCCGACCCCGGATATGACGCTGGAGATGCCGCTCATCGATTTCTTCAGCCGCGGTGGCGCGCTGAAATCGTCCTGGTACGGGGACTGCCTGCCGGAACGCGATTTCCCGATGTTGATCGACCTGTACCGGCAGGGCCGGTTGCCGCTGGACAAGTTCGTGACCGAGCGGATCGGGCTGGACGCGGTGGAGCAGGCCTTTCACACCATGCACGGTGGGCAGGTCCTGCGTTCGGTGGTGGTCCTGTGACGGCCCGGGTCGAACGGATCGTCACCGAGGGGCAGTTCTGCCTCGACGGCGGCTGCTGGGATGTGGCGAACAATATCTGGCTCGTCGGCGACGACACCGAAGTGCTGATCATCGACGCCGCGCACGACGCGCAGCCGATTCTCGGCGCCGTGGCCGGGCGCCGGGTGACCGCCGTCGTGTGCACGCACGCGCACAACGATCATGTCACTGTGGCGCCCACATTGTCGGCGGCGACGGGTGCGCCGATCTTCCTGCATCCCGACGACGATGTGCTCTGGCAGCAGACCCATCCCGGTGTGGAGTACCGGCCGCTGGCCGACGGCGAGGTGTTCCGGGTCGGGGGCGCGGAACTGCGGGTCCTGCACACGCCGGGACATTCACCGGGATCGTGCTGCCTGTACTCCACCGGGAGCGGCGAGGTCTTCAGCGGCGATACGTTGTTCGAGGGCGGCCCCGGCGCGACCGGCCGGTCCTATTCCGACTATCCGACCATCCTCGCCTCCATCAACGAGCGGCTGTTCGCGCTACCCGAGCAGACGGTGGTCCACACCGGGCACGGACCCGACACCACCCTCGGCGCCGAGCGGGCCAACGTGCCCGCGCAGGCCTGAAAAGCCACACGCGTATTCGGCGGCACCCGCACGGGTGCCGCCGAATCGGCGCGGACACGGCCGGCCGGGACCACCCGAACCGTCAGGGCGTGCGGGGGACCAGCACGAACACCGGGATACGGCGTTCGGTCCACGACTGGTAGTTGTCGAAATCGGCGTACAGTTCGAGTAGTTTCGGCCACAGCCGATCCCGTTCGGCGTCGTCGGCGAGACGGGCCCGCACCGGGATCAGGTCCTTGCCGATCTGCACGGTGGTATCCGGCTGCGCGACGAGGTTGTAGTACCACTGCGGGTTCTTCGGTAGCCCGCCCTGCGACGCGACCACGATGATGTTCGCGTCGTCGCGCAGGAACAGCAGCGGCACCGTGAACTGCTTACCGGATTTGCGACCGGTGTGTTCCAGCAGCAGCGTGGGCACCGGTTTGCGGAAGCCCGCCCCGACGCGCCAGGTGCCGCCGATCCGGCCGCCGGTTTTCCGGTAGGCCCAGGTGTTGACCTTGGACATGTACTTGATGACAGTCGGCACGAAGGACGAGTCGAGCTGTTTGGGGCGGTTGTTCACTTCTCGAAGCTCCGATGCTCAGCGCAGGATCAACAGCGCGGATTTCTCGATGAGGTCGGCGATATCGGCGTAGGAGGCATAGCCCATACCGGCCCGGACGAGTGCGCCCGCGTAGACCAGTTCCAGCGAGACGACCACCTCCGGATCCGGGTCGGGACCCAGCGCGCGCTCGATCCGGGTGCGGATCTCCAGGCCGATGCGGGCGCGCAGATGGGCCACATCGGGATCGCGGCCGAGCATGGCGCTGGTGACCGCGCCGGAGACCTCCTGGTCGTCGGCGACCAGCATGGCGATGGCACGCAGCTCGGCCACCACCCGGACCGTGGGATCGGGATCCTCGCTGACCGGTGAGGGCGCCGCCACCAGCCGCCGCCAGAATATCTCGGCGACCAGGTGTTCCTTCGACGAGAAATAGGTGTACGCGGTGGCGGTGCCGACACCGGCCGCGGCGGCGACCATCCGGATGGTCATTCCCGCGAACCCCTCGCGTGTCAGTACCTCCACCGCGGCCTTCGTCAGTTTGTCGACCGTATCGGCCTGTTTCGCGGACAGGCGCCGACGGGTCGCCTCCACGACGACGGGTTCACCTTCGGACATGTGTCTGAATGTACCGTTTCAGTTCTTCGCGGCCGCAATCCCGGCCCGGCGGCCGTAGAAACTGCCGTCACCCAGCGAGGTCCCGCTGGCGTATCCGCCCGCGCAGACACCGGAGGTGCAGCGGCCCGCGGCGAACAGCCCGGGAATGGGTTCGCCGTTCACGTGCAGGACCCGCGAATCCAGATCGGTACGCAGACCGCCCAGAGTGAATCCCGCGGTGAAACCGCGCATATCGAACGCGGCGAAGGGGCCCTCCAGCGGCTTGGTCCACTCCGCTTTCTTGCCCAGCAGCGGGTCCTGACCGTTCGCGGCGTGCTTGTTGTACAGCTCGACCGTGGTCTGCAGGGCCAGTTCGGGCAGGCCGATATCGGATTCGAGTTCGGCGATCGTCTCCGCCGCCCAGGTCGGCGGCTGGCGGAAGAACGGGGTGGAGGTCTCGGTGGTCAGCGATTCCTCGTAGGCGGCCTCGCCGATGATCAGGAACGCCTGGTTCTCCTGGTGGAACAGGGTCATCTGCCCGATCCGGCCGGGATAGGTGTCCTCCGGGACATACCGCTGGCCGCGGCCGTTCACCAGGATGCCGCGCGCCATCATCTGCGGATCGCCGAAGAACGCGACCTCGGTGGCGTCCATATGGGCCAGATCGGCGCCGAGCGCCTGCGCGATCCGGATGGCGATCCCGTCGTGTTCCTCGATGGCGGCGCCCGGGCGGCCGATGAGCCGCGGCGCGAAACCTTCGATCATCTGATCGTGGTAGGCGAAACTGCCGGTGGCCAGGACGACCCCGCGCTCGGCCCGGATGGTCAGTTCCCTGCCGTACTGTTTGGCGACCACACCGACCACCCGGTCGCCGTCGACGATCAGGCGCTGGATCCGGGTGTCGTATTCGGCTGCGACACCGAGCTTCTCGGCGGTTTCGGCCAGCGGTTTCATCAGCATGTAGCCGCCGCCCTTGGCACCGGTCCGCTTGTTGCTCATCTGCGGGACGTGGCCGCGCGGAGCGGGGTCGGCGACGGTGTTGAACGGGGCCGCGTTCTCCCCGCCGGAATACATCAGTCCCTCGTCGTGCGGGGGTTCCCAGCCGGGTTCGCCCCAGAATTCCTCTTTGAAGGGCACACCGTTGGCCACCAGCCATTCGTAGTGCTCGACACTGCCGCGGCAGTAGTCGGCGATCTTCGCGCGATCCACCCCCGGACCCAGCGCGGCGACCATGAACTTCTCCATGTTCTCCGGGCTGTCCGCGAAGCCGAGTGCCTTCTGCAACGGCGTGCCGCCACCGAGGTAGATGAAACCGCCGGCCAGCGCCGCCGCACCGCCCCAGCCGCTGGTGCGCTCCAGGATCAGTACGTTCGAACCGGCCCGCGCCGCCTCGATCGCGGCGCAGACACCGGCGATCCCGTAGCCGGCCACGACCACATCGGCGGTGCGGTCCCACTCGGTGACCTCGGCGGCGGGTAACGGTCGGAGAGAGGTGGGGTCGGCCATTATTCGGATTCCTTACTGTCGTTCTGCGCGCCGGCTGCCGGGGTCCCCGGGGCGGCCTGCTGTGCGGCGATGGTGGCACGTCCCGATGCGGGAGTGGGGTGGCCGTCCCGCTCAGCGGTGGGGGTGTCTTGCGGCGCGGCGGTGGCTCCGTGCCGCGCGGCGGCGATCTCGCCCCGCCCGACGCCCAGTCCCTCGCCGAGGCGCGTCAGTGCCAGCGCGGCCAGGGGCAGCTCGGCGTCGACCCGGCCGCCCAGGTCGAGAGCCAGGGACAGATCCTTCTCCCCGAGTTCCCGGACATGGGTGAGGATCGGCAACCAGAAATCGCCCTCCGCGATGGGGGCGGTGGTATCGCGCAGCATGATCGAACCCGCCCCGCCGGTGACCGCGTCGGAGTGGCGGACCACCTTGCCCAGTGCGGTGATATCGAGCCCGGCGGCCTCGGCCAGCCGCTGTGCCTCGGTGGCGGCGGTGAACGAGATGAAGTGCAGCAGATTGCGGGCCAGTTTCATCCGGGTGCCGGCCCCGACCTCGCCGGCGTGCACCACGAGATCGGCGAAACAGCCGAAGGGTTCGCGCACCGTCGCGACCGCGTCGGCGCTGCCGCCGATCATCACGGCCAGCCGGCCGCTGTTCGCGCCTGCGGCCCCGCCGCTGATCGGGGCGTCGACCAGATGCACGCCGCGTTCGGCGCAGAGCCGGGCGAATTCCACCGCGGACTCGTCGCCGATGGTGGAGTGCACGGCCACCACGGTGCCCGGCGCGGCGGTGCGCAAAATCCCGTTCTCGCCGGTGAGTACGGCGCGGACCTGCCGGTCGTTCACCACCGCGATACTGATGACCCCGCATTTCGCGGCCAGTTCGGCCGCGGTGGCGGCGGCTTCGGCGCCCGCGGCGGTGAACGGTTCCACCGCCTCGGGCCGGGTATCGCAGACGGTGAGACCGCCGGACCAGTCCAGCAGTTTCTTCGCCATCGGCGCGCCCATATCGCCCAGGCCGATGAAACCGACCCGGGTGCGGCCGGCGGAGTCCGCGCTCACTACCGGATCACCTGGCCGCCGTCGACGCAGAAGATCTGCCCGGTGACCCAGGAGGCGTCGTCGGAGAGCAGGTAGAGCAGGGCGCCGGCCATATCGTCGGGCGTGCCCATCCGCTTGAGCGGCAGCCGGTTCACCATATCCTTGACCATGCTCTCGGGCGTGGTGGTCTTGGTGGCCTCGGTATCGGTGGGTCCCGGGGCGATCGCGTTGACCCGGATGTTCGATCCGCCGAGCTCGGTGGCCAGCTGCTGGGTGAGGCCGTTGATGCCGACCTTCGCCAGACCGTAGAAACCGGAGTACACCCAGGCCGCCGTGGAGGATTGGTTGACGATCGAGCCGCCGCCACCTGCCGCCATGTTCTCCCAGACCGCGCGGGTCATCACCAGGGCGCCGTCCAGGTTCACCGACATGAACTTCTTGTAGTAGTCCCACGGCACGGTGAGCAGCAGATCGAGTTTCATCCCGCCGTAGATGGCGGCGTTGTTCACCAGATGGTCGATCTTGCCGTACTTCTCGACGGTGAAATCGGCCAGTGCCCTGGCCGAATCCGGGTCGGATACGTCGACGGTGTGGAACGACGCGGTGCCGCCGTCGGCCACGATCTTCTCGGCGACGGCGGTACCGCCCTCTTCGTTCAGATCCGCGACGACGACCGACGCGCCCTCGGCGGCCAGCGCCTGCGCGTAGACCTCGCCGATACCGCGGGCGGCGCCGGTGACGATGGCGGTCCTACCGGTGAAACGAGCCATGGGATGAGCTCCTCGCTGATCGGGAAAGCTTGGTCGGAAAAGGTTCCGCTGCTGTGGGGCCGCCGCGCGCCTACTGCGCGGTGGCGACGAGTTTGGTCTCCAGGTACTCCTCGAACCCGGCGACGCCCATCTCGCGGCCGATACCGGACTGTTTGTAGCCGCCGAAGGGCGCGTCGGCGCTGTACCACATACCGCCGTTGACGCCGAGCGTGCCGGTGCGCACCCGGTCGGTGACCCGGCGGATCCGCTCGGGGTCCTTACCCCACACCGCGCCGGACAGGCCGTAGGGGGAGTCGTTGGCGATTCGGACGGCATCGTCGTCGCCGTCGTGGGGGAGCACTACCAGGACCGGGCCGAAGATCTCCTCCTGGGCGGCCTTGGCGCTGTTGTCCAGGTCGGCGATGACCGTGGGTTCGACATAGAAACCACGGTCGTGTTCGGCCGGGCGGCCTCCGCCGGCCACGATCCGGCCGCCGTCGGCGCGGGCGCTGTCGATATAGCCGAGTACCCGGCTGCGCTGACGGTCGGAGATCACCGGACCGCATACGGTGCCGGGGTTCGCCGGGTCGCCGGGACGGATACCGCGCATGGTGTTCGCGGCGGCCTCGAGCGCCTCCTCGTATTTGTTCCGCGGTACCAGCAGGCGCGTGGACAGGGCGCAGCCCTGGCCTGCGTGCACACACAGCGAGAATCCGGCGTAGCTCACCGCGGTGGCGAGGTCGGCGTCGTCGAGCACGATGAACGCCGACTTCCCGCCGAGTTCGAGGAAGGTCTTCTTGAGATTGGCCGCTGCCGAGGCCATTACGGCGCGACCGGTGTTGGTGGATCCGGTGAAACTGATCAGGTCGACCCGCGGATCACCGGAGAGCTGTGCACCGAGGCCGTGATCGGCGGAGGTGACGATATTGACCACCCCGGGCGGGATCTCGGTCTCCTCGGTGACGATCGACGCGAGCGCGGCGGCGCACCACGGGGTGTCGGGGGCGGGTTTGAGGACGACGGTGTTGCCCGCGGCCAGCGCCGGGCCCAGTTTCGCCAAGTTGATCTGGTGCGGGAAGTTCCACGGGGTGATCGCGCCGACCACGCCGACCGCTTCGCGGCGCAACGCCCGGTGGGTGCGGATACCCATCGGCGCGGCCACGCCCAGTTCGGTTTCCCATTCGTAGTTCGCGGCCAGTTGCGTGGCGAAGCTCAGGTCCTCGACGGGACCCTCGAGCTGGGGGCCGCTGGTGAACATGATCGGAGCGCCCACCTCGGCGACGGTGATCTCGCGCAGTTCCTCCGCGTGCGCCTTCAGGCCGGCCTGCAATTGCTCCAGGCAGCGCACCCGGAACGCGTGGTCACGGGACCAGTCGGTGTCGTCGAAGGCGGTGCGGGCCGCGGCGATGGCGGCGTTCATATCGGCGGCGTCCGCGTCGGCCGCGGTGCCGATGACCTCCTCGGTCGCCGGGTTCACATTCTCGAACACGCCGTTGCCGCCGGGCACGAGGCTGCCGCCGATCAGCAGTCGAGAACTGTCGCCGGGCAGAAGACTGTTCATGAAAGACCCCAATACTGTCTGGACAGGTGTATGGAATATAGTCCGGACTCTTTCGCGAGTGCAAGAACGGGTTCTATCGTTCGCGCTCGGTGCTGATCGTGCCGCAAACCCGGCCCGGATGGGGTCGGTAGTCCGGGTCGATATTCCTGGTCGGCTGTCTCGGCGCTTCTGAGCAGTCAATTCTCGTACGATCATTGTCGCGGAGGCGCGCCGCTGGTACCGTCCAGACACATGTCCAGCTATGTGTCTCTCCCCGGCGGTCGCTCGATCGCGCCCGGCGAGAACTCGTTATCGAAACAGAGGTGGGTCCGATGACGGCCGCATCGTTGGAGCCGGTGACGTTCGACCCCTACGACTACGTCTTCCATGAAGACCCGTACCCGATCTACGCCCGGCTGCGCGCGGAGGCGCCGCTCTACTACAACGCCGAACTCGATTTCTACGCGCTGTCGCGGCACGCGGATGTCACCGCGGGATTCCGCAACGCCGCCGCGCTGTCGAATGCCAACGGCGTCTCGCTCGACCCCGCGGCCTGGGGGCCGCACGCGCACAAGACCATGTCGTTCCTCGCCATGGACGATCCCCGGCATATGCGGATGCGCAAGCTGGTTTTCAAAGGTTTCACCCCCAAGCGGGTGGCCGATATGGAGACCCGCATCCGGGAACTGACGCTGGAATACCTGGAACCGGCACTCGAGCGCGGCGAATTCGACTGGATCCAGGACTTCGCGGGCAAACTGCCGATGGACGTCATCTCCGAGCTGATGGGTGTACCGGCCGCCGACCGCGACGAGATCCGCCATATGGCCGATACGGTCATGCACCGCGAGGACGGGGTGACCGATGTCCCGGATTCGGCGATCGAGGCCTCGCTGAACCTGGTGGTCTACTACTCGAACATGGTCGCGCAGCGCCGCGAGAACCCCACCGACGACCTCACCTCCGCGCTGCTCGGCGCCGAGATCGACGGAGACCGGCTCACCGACGACGAGATCATCGGCTTCATGTTCCTGATGGTGGTGGCAGGGAACGAGACCACCACCAAACTGCTGGGCAACGCCCTGTACTGGGCCGGCCGCAACCCGGCGGAATACGACAAGGTCGCCGCCGATCCGGAGCGGGTCCCGGACTGGGTCGAGGAAACCCTGCGCTACGACACCTCCAGCCAGATCGTCGCGCGGACCGCCACCGCGGATCTGGAGTACCACGGCCGGGTCATCCCGGCGGGGTCGAAGGTGCTGTTGCTGATCGGTTCGGCCAACAGGGATGGCGAGGTCTTCGACAATGCCGACAGCTACGACCTGGACCGCGCCGAGAAGGGCAATCTGGCCAGCTTCGGCGCCGGTGTGCACTTCTGCCTCGGCGCCCATCTGGCCCGCCTGGAAGCAACGGTCGCGCTACAAGAATTCGCCGCGCGGGTGAAGTCCTACCGGGTGCGCGAGGACGAATTCGTCCGCGTGCACTCGTCCAATGTGCGGGGCTTCGCCAAGCTCCCGATCTCCGTGGAGGTGCGGTAAATGCCCCGGTTCGATCCCCATCCCGAGAAGCGGCCGACCATCGTGGCCGGTGCTTCGTCGGGTATCGGCGCCGCCACCGCTGTGGAGTTGGCCGCGCAGGGCCATCCGGTGGCGCTCGGCGCGCGCCGGGTGGAGATCCTGGAAGATCTGGCCGGGAAGATCCGGGCCGACGGCGGTACCGCGTTCGCCCACCGCCTCGATGTGACCGACCAGGCCTCGGTGGACGAATTCGTCGCCGCGGCCGAGGCGGCCATCGGGCCCACCGAGATCCTGGTCTCCGGGGCCGGTGATATCGAATTCGGCCTCATCCAGGACATGGACCCGGCCGATTTCGCGCATCAGGTGCAGATCCATCTGATCGGCGCGCACCGGATGACCCATGCGGTGCTGCCCGGCATGCTGGCCCGCCGGCGCGGCGATGTGGTGCTGATCAGTTCCGACTGTGCGCCGCTGCCGCGGCCGTGGAACGGGGCCTACAGCGCCGCCAAGGCCGGAGTCGAGGCGATGGTGCAGCAGCTGCGGATGGAACTCGAGGGCACCGGCATCCGGGCCTCACTGGTCCGGCCCGGACCGACCGTCACCGGGATGGGCATGAACGCCTCGCCCGAGGTGGTGGGACCACTGCTGGAGTCCTGGCAGGCCTGGGGGCTGGCGCGGCATCCGTACATGCTGCGCGCCTCCGATCTGGCCCGGGCGGTGTCCGCGGTCGTCGGGACCCCGCGGGGTGCCCATCTCGTGCTGGTCGAGGTGCAACCGGAAGCGCCGCTGCGACCGCTCCCGGAAGAAGGAAAGGACGCCTGATGACAACCGCACTGCCCCCGGGTTTCGATTTCACCGACCCCGCACTGTGGGCCGATCGCAGTCCGGTCGAGGAATTCGCGCTGCTGCGCCGGACGGCGCCGGTGTGGTGGAACGCCCAGTCCGACGAGACCTCGGGCGGTTTCAACGACGGCGGCTACTGGGTGGTCAGCAAGCTGGAGGACGTCAAGGAACTGTCCCGCAACCCGGAGCTGTACTCCTCACAGGAGAAGGGGTCCATCGTCCGGCTGCCCGGCGATATCACCCCCGACCAGATGCAGCTCACCGGCGCGCTGCTGGTGAACATGGATCCGCCGAAACACTCCAAGGTGCGCCGGATCGTCTCCAAGGGTTTCACGCCCCGCGCGGTCGAGGGGTTGCGCGAGGCGCTCACCGATCGCGCGCACCGCATCGTGCACGAGGCGAAGAAGAGCGGCGGTGGCGATTTCGTCACCCAGGTCGCCTGCGAACTGCCCCTGCAGGCGATCGCCGAACTGCTCGGGGTCCCGCAGGAGGACCGGCGCAAGGTGTTCGATTGGTCGAACCAGATGCTCAACTACGACGATCCCGAATACGGCGACCCGACCGTGGCCTCGGCGGAAATCCTCGGTTATGCCTGGAACATGGCCGAACAGCGGCGGTCGTGTCCGGCCGACGATATCGTCACCCAACTGGTCAACGCCGATGTCGACGGGGACGGACTGGCCTCCGACGAATTCGGGTTCTTCGTCATCCTGCTGGCGGTGGCCGGTAACGAGACCACCCGCAATGCCATCACCCACGGGATGAAGGCGTTCGTGGACAACCCGGAACAGTGGGCGCTGTACCGGGAGCAGCGGCCGCGGACCGCACCGGACGAGATCGTGCGCTGGGCCACTCCGGTGACCGCGTTCCAGCGCACCGCCACCGCCGATCACGTGCTGGGCGGACAGGAGATCAAGAAGGGGCAGCGCCTCGGACTGTTCTACAGTTCCGCCAATTTCGACGAAGAAGGGTTCGACGAACCGTTCACCTTCGATATCCTGCGCGATCCGAATCCGCATGTCGGATTCGGCGGTACCGGCACCCATTACTGTGTGGGCGCCAATCTGGCCCGGCTGGAAATCGACCTGATGTTCAACGCGATCGCCGACGCCATGCCCGACCTGAAATCCGTTTCCGATCCGGTACGGTTGCGATCGGGGTGGATCAACGGAATCAAGAGTTGGCAGGTGCGCTACGAATGAATGTTCGGGATATTCCGGTGACCACGCTGTCGGGTTCGGCGTCCACGCTCGGTGAGCTGGTCGGCGATCGGGTGGTGCTGCTGGTCAACGTCGCGTCGAAATGCGGTCTCACACCGCAGTACACCGGGTTGGTCGAACTGCAGAAGAACTACGGTGACCGCGGTTTCAGTGTGGTCGGTGTGCCGTGCAACCAGTTCATGGGACAGGAGCCGGGCAGCGCCGAGGAGATCCAGCAGTTCTGTTCCACCACCTACGGTGTGGACTTTCCCCTGCTGGAGAAGGTCGAAGTGAACGGCGACGGCCGGCATCCGCTGTACCGGGAGATCATCGAAACCCCCGACGCCGAGGGTGCGGCCGGTGATGTGCAGTGGAACTTCGAGAAGTTCCTGATCGATCGGGACGGGAGTGTTGTGGGGCGTTTCCGGCCCACCACCACACCGGACGCGGACACGCTGGTCGCGGCGATCGAGAAAGCGCTGTAACCGATGCCGTAACGGCTTATGATCGAGGCCCGCTCACCCAGTTGTGAGCGGGCCTTTTTCACTTTCTACCTGCGCAAACAGTGTGATACGGCGGAAACCGGACGTGATTGGTGAAAACCGCCCGCCCGGCTTGAGCCAGCCATAACATGGACAACTGTCTGGACATAAATCCGGCTCAGTTCGGCACGCCGGGGTGCCGAACGGTTCGAGGCAGGTGAGTGGTGGTACCGATACACGACCGGTCCGATCGGCAGACAACTGCGCGCACGGTCTGGGCCGCAGTGCAGTACAAACTCGCGGCACTGGGGATGGTGCTGGTCATCGTCTTGGCCGTGGTCTTCTCGCTGGTCATGTTCTTCGGCGGCTTCGCGCCGAAGGAACCGGTATCGGTCGTGGTACCGCGTAGCGGGCTGGTGATGGATCCCGACGCCAAGGTGAAATTCCGGGGCGCGGAGGTCGGCCGGGTCGGAAAGATCGAATCCGGTAACGGGGAGGTCCGCCTCGAACTCGATATGAACCCGGACCTGATGCGACTCGTCCCGGGCAACGCCCAGGTCGATATTCGCTCCACCACGGTGTTCGGCGCCAAATACGTGAACTTCCTGGAACCGGCCCAGCCCGCCGGCCGCCTGCAGCCGGGGCAGGTCCTGCGCGGCGAATCGGTGACCGTCGAATTCAACACGCTGTTCGAGCGGCTCACCGAAGTCCTGAACATGGTCGAACCGGCGAAACTGAACGCCACGCTCACCGCGCTCGGTACCGCGCTGCAGGGGCGCGGCGAGCGACTCGGCGATCTGCTGGTGGACGCGGACCGGCTGTTACGCGAAATCAACCCGAGCATTCCCGCGCTCCAGCACGATTTCCAGGCCACCGCCGCGGTGACGAACCTCTACGCCGACACCGCCCCGGATCTGCTGCGCACGGTCGACAACGTCACCGCTCTCAGCCATACCCTCACCGACAACGAGCAGAGCTTCGACGCGCTACTGCTGGATACGATCGGCCTGGCCGACACCACCGGTGCGGTGCTCACCGAGAACGAGCAGAACCTGGCGACCGCGCTCGATCTGCTACGGCCCACCACCGATCTGCTCAACGCCTACAAACCTTCCCTGGACTGCGTCATCCGCGGTCTGGCCAAGGCGATGCCGCTGGCCGACGATCTGATGGGCGGCCGCAATCCGGGCGCCTCGTTCAACGCGAGCTTCATGTACGGTGCCGAGGCCTATCAGTACCCGAACGATCTACCCACGGTGAATGCCACCGGCGGGCCGCGCTGCGCGGGCGTCCTGGACCGGGTGCCGGGCAGCCACGCCGACTACGTGGTCACCGACACCGCGGAGGTCAATCCGTTCATCCCGTCCACCCGGATCTATCAGAATCATCCGACCGTGTTCGAGTTCCTCTTCGCCGGTATGCCCGGTATGCGCTGAGCAGGGGACAGCGGTATCAGGACCCGGTTTCCGGCTGCCCCGGCCCGGGACGCACACACATCACGCCGCCGCAGGGCTTATCACTGAGTCCCGCGGGGTTGGGATGGACCGTCGGCCGCCGGTGCGCGGGGGCGCGCAGTTCGTGACGATTGCGGTCGCGCGGGCCGCGGGCAGTACGACGTCGTTTCACCGGGCGACCCCCGCACCGCCGCCACGGGGGCGGCGCGAGGTGATCCGGACCCGGACCGCGACGCCGGCTCGGGGATCGGCCGGGAAGGCCCCGGTAGCGCCCGGTGCCGCCTGGGGCGAACCTGTCGGTGGCCAATAGTTCATGGCCACCAGTCTGGCGGATGCCCCTGCGGCCGGTCGCACCCGGGTTTACCCGGCGGGCCTCGGCGCATACCCCGGCCGCGGGGGCCGACCGGCTCAGGAGGCCAGCGCGCGCGGCGCCTCGATCACCGAATAGTGACCGGCGTCACCGGTGATAACCGTGCTCGGCCGGCCGTCGACGCCCACCGGGATATCACCGGCAAGGGTGATCCGGGTCAGCCGGCGCGGCTGTCCGTCGTAATCGTTGACCGCGTAGTGCTGGGTGGCGCGGTTGTCCCAGATCGCGACATCGCCGAGCTGCCAATCCCAGCGCACCGTGTTCTCCAGCCGGATCACCCGATCCTGGAGGATCCGGAACAGCGCCTGCGATTCCGTGGTCGAGAAGCCGACGAAGTTCCGCACGAAATGGCCGAGCAGCAGCGCGCGCTCACCGCTCTCCGGATGGACCCGCACCACCGGGTGCTCGGTTTCATAGAGCGAGGATTCGAACTCGGCGCGGTGTTCCCTGGTTTTCTCGTCCGGGTGCTCACCGTGGCGGCCCACATAGTCGTAGACATTGGTGTGCACCGCCCGCAGGTTCTCCGCCAGCAGCCGCAGCGGCTCGGGCAGCGAATCGTAGGCGGCCACGGTGGAGGCCCAGGTGGTGGAGCCGCCGTAGGGCGGCAGGGTGACCGCCCGCAGGATCGACGCCTTCGGGATGCGGTCCACAAAGGTGACATCGGTGTGCCAGCTGCTGGCGCTGCCGTACTCGGAGTCGATGGCCAGGGTCTTCTCGCCGTGCGAGGTGACCGTCGGATGCGGGGTGGTCGGGTTGCCGAGCAGTTCGGCGAACTCGTACTGGCCGTCCTCGGTGAGCTGATCCTGGCCGCGGAAGAAGATCACCTTGTGTTCGACCAGCGCCTTGCGGATGGTCTCGACGGCCGCCGGACCGAGGTCACCGCCCAGCCGCACCCCGTCGATGCGCGCTCCGATCCTGGACCCGAGCTTGACCACGGTGGGGAGGGTGGCGGGGGTGGCGTTTTCGGATGTCATGAGCACCTCACGGATCGAGAGCGGAATCGTTCGCTTCTCGAGCACACCACCGGGGCCCCGCACCGAACAGGATTGCGGTCGCGCTGATCACAACGCTGCGCCACCAGGTCTCGGGGTGTGTTGCGCTTGTTTTCGGGGTTGCCTGTGGACGCGCACGGCCGGAGCGAAAGCGGAGGTACGCAAAACGCGCATGGCCGGAGCGAATGCGGAGGTGCGCCTAGCCGAGATGTTCGCGCAGATAGGCCAGATCGTCGGCGATACCCTCGGCCGGGGTCTCCAGCACCACCGGCGCGTCGGCGGTCCGGCACACCTCGGTGAGCAGCTCCGGATCGATGGTGCCCTCGGCGAAATTGGCATGCCGGTCGGCGCCCGAATCGAACTCGTCCCGGGAGGAATTGAGGTGCACCAGATCGATCCGGCCCGTGATACCCCGGATCCGCTCGACCACGCCGACCAGATCCTCCCCGCCCGCCCAGGCGTGACAGGTGTCGAGGCAGAACCCGGCCCCGTATTCGCCGACCGCATCCCACAGGCGGGCGATATTGTCGAAATGTCGCGCCATGGCGTGGTTGCCGCCGGCGGTGTTCTCGATCAGGATCGGGACCGCGAAACCGCCCTTGTCCTGCTGGCGCTCGAAAAGTTTGCGCCAGTTGACGAAACCGGCCTCCATCTCGTCGTCGTTGCGCACATGACCGCCGTGCACGACCAGCCCGAACGCGCCGAGATCGGCCGCCGCCCGCGCCTGCTGCGCCACCGCGTTACGCGACGGCATCCGCAGCCGGTTGTTGGTGCTGGCCACATTGATCTGATAGGAGGAATGGACCACCACATCGATCGGGCTGGCCAGGATCTGCTCGGTCGCCGGATGCGGGGTGGGTTTGTCCCAGCTCTGCGGATCCACCACGAACAATTGGACGACATCGGCGCCGAGTCGCTCGCCGTACCCGATCGGGTCGCTGTCCGTGCGGACATGTGCTCCAATGCGCATGGCGTCAGACTATCGGCCCCAACCGACAACCGGCCCTCGTGTTGCGCCCGGGCGGTGCGGGAAGATACACCGGAAGACACGCGTACGACCCGACGAGGGGGAATCGGCCATGCTCGAGCCCGGTGACGATTTCGCGGGCTATGCCATCCGGCGGCGGCTGGGCGTCGGCGGTATGGGCATGGTGTTCCTCGCCCGGCACCCGCGGCTCCCGCGGCTGGTCGCGCTGAAACTACTCAACCCGGACCTGTACTCCGACAGGGAGATCCGCCTGCGGTTCGAACGGGAATCCGAACTCGCGGGCCGGCTCGAGCATCCCAATATCGTCACCGTCTACGACCGCGGCGCCGAGGGCAAACAGCTCTGGATCTCGATGCAGTACGTGCCGGGTTCGGATGCCTCGCTGGTGGATCTGCACGTCCTCGATCCCCGGCGGGCGGTCCAGATCGTCGCCGATACCGGGATCGCCCTGGACTTCGCCCACGCCAACGGGGTGCTGCACCGAGATGTGAAACCGGGCAACATCCTGCTCGCGAAACCGCCCATCGGACAGCCGGAACGGGTACTGCTCACCGATTTCGGTATCGCCGGGGTGCGCGACGCCGAAACCACCATCGCCGCGGCGGACACCATCACCGCGACCCTGGCCTATGCCGCACCCGAACAGCTGACCGGCGCGAAACTCGACCACCGCGGCGACCAGTACTCACTGGCCTGCACCCTGTTCTGGCTGCTCACCGGGTCGGGGCCGTATCGCGGCAATAATCCGGCCGAGCTCATCCAGGCTCATCTGACCGCGCCGGTGCCCCGGCTCACCCGGATCCGGCCCGGGCTGCCCCCGGGGCTGGACGAGGTCCTCGCGCGGGCGCTGGCCAAGAATCCCGCCGACCGGTTCCTCAGCTGTACCGAATTCGCGACGGCCGCCGCGCGGACACTGCGCCCGCCGGGACCGCGCGGCGGGCCGCCGGGGGTCAGATTGCGGCCCGCGCAGCGGTATCCGGGGCCGACCGGACCCGCTCCGGGGTACGGCTCGGGGGAGTTCCGGCAACCCGGAACGCGGGGTATGCCGGCGTATCCCTCCACCGAACACCGCCGTCCCGGTCCGCCGCCGCGGTATCCGTCCACCGAGTACCCGCATCCCGGGGCGGCCCCGCCCTTCCGGTCCACCGAACACCGCCGTCCCGTCCCGCCGCCGGGCCCCGGTGACCATCGGCCCCCGGCCGGGTCGCAACCGGGTTCGGCCGAGTTCCGGCAGCCGGGCCCCGACAGCCGGCACGCGCCCGACACCGTGGCCCCGGCGGACGACCGGGCCACCCGCCCCGACCAGGCGCACCGTTCGAGTCCGGCCGAACCGGCGGTGATCGATCTGCCCGGCTTCCGCAACCGTCCCGGGATGCCCCCGCCGGTGGCGCAACCCCACCGGCCGCCCCGGGATCCCGGCGCTACGCCATAGCGCGAGGACCCCGGGTATCCCGCGGTGGGCCGGCTCGGCGCCGGGGTCCTGCGGCGCACCGGCACCGCAGTGCCGGTGTAGCGACCGTGTTGCGGCTGCGTATGCGGACCGGTGAGAGCCCTCGGGGTCATCTCGACTGCTGCTATGGTTTCGATGATTTCGCGTGCCCGGACCGCTGCGGCCCGGACACGCTTTTCGTCTACGCCTGCGTACCGGTGGGTCCCGGTCCCGCAGGCGGGAATTGGAGCAACCATGCTGGCCAACGGCGATGTTTTCGCCGGCTATGTCATCGACCGGCAACTCGGCCGGGGTGGGATGGGCTCGGTCTACCTCGCGAAACATCCGCGGCTGCCGCGGATGACAGCGCTCAAGCTGCTGAACCGCGAGATGTTCTTCGACAAGGAGGTGCGCGCCAGGTTCGAACGGGAGGCCGATCTGGTCGCCCGCCTGGACCACCCCAATATCGTCACGGTCTACGACCGCGGTCTCGAAGACGAACAGCTGTGGATCTCGATGCAGTACATCGACGGTATCGACGCCGCCTCGGTGGATCCGCAGAAGTTGCCGCCCGAACGTGCGGTCCAGATCATCGCCGAAACCGCGTCCGCGCTCGACTACGCGCACGGTATGGGGGTGATGCACCGGGACGTGAAGCCGGCCAACATCCTGCTGGCCCGTTCGACCGGCGGCCGTGGTGAACGGGTCTACCTGACCGATTTCGGTATCGCGCGCCTGCGCGACGACACCGGACACCTCACCCAGACCGGGACGTTCACCGCTACGCTGGCCTACGCCTCACCCGAGCAGCTCACCGGTGCCGACCTCGATCACCGCTCGGACCAGTATTCGCTGGCCTGTTCGCTGTACTGGTTGCTCACCGGCAGCGGGCCGTTCACCTCCACGAACCCGGCGGGGGTCATCCAGGGGCATCTGCAGTCGCCGCCGCCGTCGCTGAGCGCGGCCCGGCCGGAACTGCCGCCGACGCTGGACGCGGTCCTGGCCAAGGCGATGGCGAAGCGTCCCGACGACCGGTTCACCTCGTGCACCGAATTCGCCGAAGCCGCCAAACAGGCGCTCACCTCGCCGAGTTCCCCGGCCATCCCGCTGGCCGTACCGCCGCCCACCATGGTGAACCCGTCCTATCAATCCGGGCCGTACAACAGCGGGGCGAACCAGTATCCGAGCACCGCGGCGCCCCAGTCCTACGCCGGAGGCGCACCCGCGCAGCCGTATGCGAGCAATGTGCAGGGCCAGCCCTATGCCAGTGGTGTCCAGGGCCAGCCCTATGCCGGCGGGGCGCCGGGCCAGCAGTACGCGAGCGGATTCCAGCAGGGTCCCGGCGACGGGCAGCAGCAGCCCTACGGCGGCACGCTCGGGTACACCACCCCGGTCGGTCAGCCCTACGGCGGCGGAACTCCGGGCGGATACACCCAGCCCACGAGCTATCCGCAGCCGATGGCGCAGGTCCAGCAGGCGCCGCGCCCGCCCAAGTCGAACACCGGGCTCATCGTCGCCATCTGTATCGGGCTGGTGGTGCTGATCGGTGTCGTCATCGGCGTGGTGGCCCTCGCCGGGAGCGGCGGAGGCGGCGGAACCGACCCCACGGCCGCCGGCACCAGCACCCAGACCACGGTGGCCCCGGTACCCGCGACCGCGGACTCCATCAGCAAGGAGTTCCCGCAGCTGGTGCCCGCGTCGACGTCCGAAGAGGTCGGTTACCACGACGCGAAATGCTGGGAGACCGACAGCAGCTACACGCCCAGCCCCGACGACGGCGAACCCGACTTCGGTAAATGGGCCTGGCAATGGCGCTGCTACGGCGGTAACAACAACGACGATCCGTTCTACCGGATCTACGCCTACGCCTCCGCCGCCGATGTGGAATCGGTGGTCAAGGGACTGCCCGCGACCTCGGAGAAGTCCACCGACGCCAACGGCGGTCAGACCTACACCAACTACACATGGGACAGCGACGGCCCGAAGATGGTCACGGTGTTCACCAACCATCCCGAACGAGCCCAGTACCTGATGTACACCGACGGCATCGTCGGCACCATCGACGAGATGCTGACCTGGTGGAAGTCGGCACCTCTGAACTGAGCGACGCAGCGACAACGGCGGATCCCACGGCAGCTGGGGTCCGCCGTTTCGTTTCCCACCGGCGGGGAGTCATCCCACCCGCGTACCCGGCGCCCCCTCAGGTGTACGAGTGGTCAGGGCGATCCCGGATGGCGCGGCTCGCGGCGGCCCGACACACTGGACCCATGACTGCTCACGCTGTCGACGTGGACCCGGCCGAGCCGGGCACCCCGTCCACCGTCGCCGCCGGCGCCATCGAACTGACCAAGGTCTACGGGTCCGGGGATACGCGGGTCACCGCGCTGGATGCGGTAACGGTCGATTTCGCGCGGGGCGAGTTCACCGCGATCATGGGACCGTCCGGCTCCGGGAAATCGACCCTCATGCACTGTCTGGCGGGGTTGGACGAGGCCAGTTCGGGCCGGGTGCGGATCGGCGACACCGAGCTCACCGACCTGTCCGACAAACAGATGACCGCCCTGCGCCGGGACCGCGTCGGCTTCGTGTTCCAGGCGTTCAACCTGGTCCCGACGCTGACCGCGCTGGAGAACATCACCCTGCCGCTCGATATCGCCGGCCGGGCCCCGGACTCGGAATGGCTCAACACGGTGCTGAAGCGGCTCGGTCTGGAGGACCGGCTGGCTCACCGGCCCAGCGAACTGTCCGGCGGCCAGCAGCAGCGGGTCGCCTGTGCGCGGGCGCTGGCGGGTAAACCGCAGATCGTCTTCGGTGACGAACCGACCGGCAACCTGGACTCCCGCTCCTCCGGCGAAGTGCTGTCGATCCTGCGGGCGGCGGTGGACGAATTCGGCCAGACGGTCGTCATCGTCACCCACGAACCCACCGCCGCGGCCTACGCGGACCGCGTGGTCTTCCTGGCCGACGGCCGGATCGTGGACGAGATGCGGGATCCGACCGCCGACTCGGTGCTGGACCGGATGAAAGCCCTGGAGGTCCGGTGACGCACCCCGGAACGTGCGATCGTCCCCGGCCGACGCGGGCGGTCCGGTAGTGGCCGCCCATCCCATGCGCAGGGTGGCGCTGCGCAATCTCGCCGCGCACAAGGTGCGGCTCGCCCTGACGCTGCTGTCGGTGGTCCTCGGGACCGCGTTCATCGCGGGGTCGTTCGTCTTCACCGATACGCTGCAGCGCACCTTCGACGGCATCTTCGCCACCGAGGCCAAGGGCGTCGATGTGCGGGTGAGCCCGGAGGAGCGACAGTCCGCGGGTATTTCCCAGGACGTGGTCGACCGGATCGCCGCCATGGACGGGGTCCGCACCGTGGCCCCCGGTATCGAGGGATCGGTGGTGCTGCTCGATCCGTCCGGGAAGAAAGCGGTGCAGACCGGCGGCGCTCCCAGTACAGGAGAGGCCTATCTCCCGCCGCAGCGGGCGGTCGCCGAGCCCGATCCCTTCGTCGCCGGTGTACCCCCTGCCGAACCCGGCCAGATCGCCCTCAACACCGGTGCCGCCGAACGGGCCGGCCTGAAGGTCGGGGACCGCACCAAGGTGCTCGTCCCCTCCCACGGTGGACCGATCGATGTCACGCTCACCGGCATCTACGCGCCGCCGGCGGATACCGGCGGTTTCATCGGGCTGCAGTTCACCGAGGCGCAGGCCCGGGAACTGTTCACCGACGGTACCCATGTCGCCTACGTCGATATCGCGGCCGCGGGCATACCCGGGGACACCCTGCGTGACCGGCTGTCCATGCTGTACCCGGACTACAAGGTGCAGAACGGCGACCAGGTGCGCGCAGATATGCGGGCCCAGCTCTCCGAAGCGCTGAACTTCCTGAACTACTTCCTGCTGGCCTTCGGTGCCATCGCGCTGATCGTCGGTACCTTCATCATCTACAACACCTTCTCGATGCTGGTGGCGCAGCGGTTGCGCGAACTCGCGCTGTTGCGGGCCGTCGGTGCGAGCCGCGGTCAGGTGGGCCGGTCGGTGGTCGGGGAGGCACTGGTCGTCGGTGTGCTCGGCAGTCTGCTCGGCCTGCTGGCCGGTATCGGGCTCGCCTACGGGCTCGCCGGGCTGCTGAACGCGTTCGACCTCGGGTTGCCCACGGGCCGGATGGCCGTCCTACCCCGGACCGCGGCGGTCGCCTTCGGGGTCGGTCTGCTGGTGACGGTGGTGAGCGCGTACGCGCCGGCCCGCCGAGCCTCCCGGATCCCGCCGGTTCAGGCCATGCGCGAGGAGTTCGCCTCCCCCGGTGACACGCTGCGGGCGCGTACGGTGACCGGCGCGGTACTGGCGGTCGCCGGAATCGTGCTGGTGGTGCTGGGTGCCCGCAACACCGGCGGCGGGGCGGCCGCCGTGGTGGGTGTCGGGGCGCTGGGCCTGATCCTGGCGGTGCTGTTCGCCTCGCCCGCGCTGTCGCGCCCGGTGCTGGCCGGACTGGGCGTGCTCATCCGGCCGTTCGGATCGATCGGGCGCATGGCGCGCAACAACGCGACCCGCAATCCCCGCCGTACCGCTGCCACCGCGTTCGCGCTGACCCTGGGACTCATGCTGGTCACCGCCATCGGCATGCTCGGCGAATCGGCGAAGGTCAGTATCTCCCGAGTGGTGGACCAGGGGATTGAAGCCGATTATGTCCTCGCCGGGCCGCAGATGATGGGAGTGCCGACCGGCGCCGCCGACGCGGTGCGGGCGAAGGTGCCCGAGGCGGCGCAGACCGTGGGTCTGCGCGGGCTCGCGCTGAAGATCGGTGACGACGACGAATTCGGCACCTCGCCCGACGGCCCCCTGGACCAGGTCGTGAACCTCGACATGCTGAGCGGTTCGGCGACCCTCGGGGACTCCGATATCCTGCTCGGCAAGGACGAGGCGACCGAGCACGGCGTGACGGCCGGTGACCGGCTCTCGGTGCAAACCCTCGACGGTACGGAGATTCCGTTGACGGTCGCCGGAGTGTACGCGGATTCGCAGATTCTGGGGCCGCTGATGGTGCCGTCGACGGTTTACGAGCGGGCGGTTCCGATATCCCTGCGGACCGATGTCGGGGTACTGATCAAGGCCCGCTCGGGGACCGACCTCGCGTCCATGCGCACCGATCTGGAGCGCGCCACCGAGGAATTCGTGATCGTGCAGGTCCTGGACCGCGAGGAGTTCAAGGGCGAGAACGCCAAGCAGATCAACAACCTGCTGGCCATCCTCTACGGGCTGCTGGCATTGGCAGTGGTGATCGCGGTACTGGGCATCGTGAACACCCTGGCGCTTTCGGTGGTGGAGCGCCGCCGCGAGATCGGCATGCTGCGCGCGGTGGGCACCCAGCGGGCGCAGGTGCGCCGCACGATCTACCTGGAATCCATGTTGATCGCGGTGTTCGGTGCCCTCGTCGGAGCGGTCCTGGGCCTGGGGCTGGGTGTCGGATTCCTGCGCACCCTGCGGGATCTCGGCCTGGACCAGATCGCGGTGCCGTGGGATCAGCTGGTGTACATGCTGGTCGGCTCCGCGATCGTGGGAGTGCTGGCCGCGCTCTGGCCGGCCATCCGGGCCGCCCGCACGCCACCGCTGGCCGCGATCGCCGACCTGTGAGTCCGGCTCCGTGGTCCGGCCCTCGGGGCCGGACCACGGAGTGCGCGCCGGATTCAGCGGTGTTCGGTTCCCCAGCGCATGAGATCCCCCCGGTTCAGCGCCTGGGCCAGCAGGTCCGGGAACCGGTCGGGCGTGCAGGCGAAGGCCGGCACGCCGAGCGCCGCGAGCGCCGCGGCGTTCTCGCGATCGTAGGAGGGCGCGCCGTCATCGGAGAGCGCCAGCAGTACCACCACCTGGACACCCGATTCCTTCATGGCGTGCACGCGGCGCAGCATCTCCTCCCGGACCCCGCCCTCGTAGAGGTCGGAGATCAGGAAGAACAGGCTGTCGGTGGGGCGGGTGATGAGCGACTGGCAGTAGGCGATGGCCCGGTTGATGTAGGTCCCGCCGCCGAGCTGGGTGCCGAACAGCACATCGACCGGGTCGGACAACTTTTCGGTGAGGTCCACGACCTCGGTGTCGAAAACCACCAGTGAGGTGCGCAGAGACCGCATCGACGCCAGGACCGCGCCGAACACCGAGGAGTACACCACGCTGGAGGCCATGGAACCGGATTGGTCGATCGCCAGGATCACATCACGGTGCACCGCTTGGGCCCGCCGGCCGTAACCCACCAGCCGTTCGGCGATGATGGTGCGCTGCTCGGGCAGGTAATTGGCGAGGTTCTTGCGGATGGTGCGGTCGAAATCGATATCGCGCGGTTTGGGACGGGAGGTGCGGGCGGACCGGTTGAGCGCCCCGCTCACCGCGGCCACGGTACGGGTCGCGATTCGTTCCTCGATCTCCTTGACCACCTTCGACACCACCATCCGGGCGGTGGCCTTGGTGGTTTCCGGGATGACCCGGTTCAGGCTCAGCAGCGTGCCGACCAGATGCACATCGGGTTCGACCGCCTCCATGAGCTCCGGTTCCAGCAGCAGCTGGGTGAGGTTCAGCCGCTCCACCGCGTCCCGCTGCACGACCTCGACCACCGTCGACGGGAAGTAGGTGCGGATATCACCGAGCCACCGGGCGACCCGCGGCGCCGACCCGCCGAGGCCGCCCGCCCGGTCACCGCGGGAGCGGCCCGCGCCGCTACCGCTGTCGTAGACCGCGCCGAGGGCTTTGTCGATGGCCTTGTCGTCGGCGGTGCCGAGGCCGCCGAGCGCCGGCTCGGCGGCCGCACCGAGGACGAGGCGCCAGCGGCGCAGCCGGGCCTCGTCGGCGACACCGTGCGGTGCGGTGGTGTTCATGCGGGGACTCCCAGGATGTCGGCGACGGTGCGCAGGGCGAGCAGGCCGCGGGCCGGGTCGGTTTCGGCGGCCTCGGGAGCGGGCGCGGCCGGGCGGCCGTCGCGCACGGCTTCGCCGATCGCGCGGCGCTCCCCGGATTCGAAGGCGCCGAAGGTCCGGCGCAGGAGCGGTACGACCTCGACGAACTGCTCCTCGGACAGACCGGCGAGCCAGCCGTCGATGAGTCGCAGCAGAGCGCGATCGTGGACCAGCACCAGGCCGCGGCCGCCGACGAAACCGTCCACCCAGGCGGCCTTCGCGGCGGCGGTGTTGCCGACCGACAGCGCCGCCGCCAGCCGCCGGGCCGCCTCCTCGGTATCGATCCGGTCGGCGTCGCAGAGCAGGCGTACCGTCCGGCCGACCAGTAGGCCGTGCACATCGGGCCGGTCGGCGAGCCGGGCGAGTACCGACAGCCACTGTTCGGTGGATTCGGCGTGGTTCCGGGTGTGGACGGCGGTGGTGGCGGTATCGAGCTGATCGCGCAGCGCCGCCGCGGTGTCGTCCCCGAGTCCGGTGACCGCGGCGGGCAGGCCGGCGCAGATGCGGACCAGCATGCTGTCGGCGACATGGGTCAGCGCCGAGGTATCGGTGCCGCGGACGTCGCCGTACCGCAGCGTGCGCAGCAGACCGGGCAGTGCGGCCAGCAGATGGGTCATATCGTGGTCCACCGCGGCCGCCGAACCGAGCCGGGCGATCAGCCCGTCGAGCGCGCCCGGCAGTTCGGCGAGCAACGCGAATTCCAGCGCCTCGGTGAGTTCGGTGACCCCGCTGCCGGAGCGCGCGGCCGTATCGAGGATCTTCGCCTCGGCCGCCGCCTGCACCGTGGTACCCCACCGGGAGGCTTCGATCACCCGGACCGCGAACTCCGGTTCCCAGCGCAGCTCCCAGGTCTCCCGGAACGTACCTTTCGACTGCACGGTACCGGCGCTGGGCGTGCCCCAGTGCACGCCCAGCAGCCGGAGCCGGTGCAGCAGCCTCGATCTGCCGATATCGCGTTCTTTACGCAGGTCCAGATCCAGTGTGCGGACCAGCGCTTCCTGTTTCAGCCGCAGGGTGCGGGCCGTGGCCCGCAGATCGGCTTCCAGCGGTACGGTCGGCGCCTCGGGCGGTACCGCGCCGAGTGCCTCGCCCACCACCAGTTCCGTCCCGACCAGGCGCAGCGCCGTATCGTCGCCCTCGCACAGCACCGCGCGGGTCGCCTCGGTGACCTCGGAGAGGCCGGCCAGCGGCCGCGCCCGCAGGGCCGCCAGGGTGTGCGCCAGCCGCACGGCCTCGATGATGTGGGCACTGGAGACCGGCAGGTCGTGGGCGCGCAATACGCCCGCGACCTTGGTGAGCCAGGACGCGATCGGGCGCTCGGTCTCGGTGAACAGATGGTGGTACCACCCGGGCGAGGTGACGCCCGCCCCGTAACCGGACGCGGCAGCGAGCCGCGAATGCGTCCACGGCACCCAGGTCAGGGTCGCTTTGACCTTGGGCAGTCCCTTCAGCAGGCGGAGATCCGCGGCGGCGGGCCCGAGCGGTTCCTGGAGCGCGGGGGCGTGCCAGGCGCCGCAGACCACAGCGATCCGGCGGGCGCCGTCCTTGCGTGTCTTGCGCAGTACCTGCCGCATATGGGCTTCGCGGATCAGGGTGTGCCGGTCGAGGATCAACGGTTCGGGTTGCGGTGGCGCCGACTCCGGACCGCCGGCCTCGTCGGGTGCGGGAGTCGGGAACTCCCCGGGAGTTTCGGCAGCCGGTGCGGCGCCGGGAACGCCGCTGCCGACCTCATCGGTGGCGGCGGTCCGGAACTCGCCGGCCGGTGGAGCCTCCGGGTCGTCGGTACTGCCCCCGGTTTCGGGCGTACCGGTCGGGCCGGTGACTGTTTCGGTCTCCGGTTCGATGAGCGCGGTCTCGCGGAGGGCGGCCATGGCCTCGGTGATGGCCTCGAACGTCCCGGTGTCCGAGGTCGATTCGACCACCGCGTCCCACCAGCGTTCGGCATCGTCGTAGCCGCCCGCGGCCGCCAGTTCGGCCAGCGCGTCACGGCCCCCGGTGCGGTCGTCGACGGCCAGGACCTGGGCGGCGGGGAGATCGCAGAACCGGACGGGTATCTCGTTGTCGACCGCGTAACGCAGCGCCTGCCATTCCGGGGAGAACACCGCATACGGCCAGAACGCGGCCCGGGCCGGTTCGTCGGAGACATAACCGAGCAGGGCGACCGGCGGCGCCATCGACGCGGCGGCGGTATGGACCACCAAGGGGTCGGCGTCCGCCGGGCCCTCGATCAAAATGGTGTCGGGCCGGAACTCCTCCAGCGCCAGGCGCAACGACCGCGCCGAACCGGGGCCGTGATGCCGTATCCCGAAGACCCGGGTCTCTCCGGGTTCGCCCGCCTGCGCGGCGCTCATCCGTTGATCTCCCGGCAGGCGCGGTAGAAATCGGCCCATTCGCGACGTTCGCGCACCACGGCCTCGAGATATTCGGTCCACACCACCGAATCGGCCACCGGATCCTTGACGACCGAACCGATCACCGCGCCCGCGATATCGGCGGCGCGCAGCACACCGTCACCGAAATGCGCCGACAGCGCCATACCGTTGGTGATCACGGAGATGGCCTCGGCCGTGGAGAGCGTGCCCGACGGAGACTTCAGCTTGGTCCGGCCGTCGGCGGTGAGGCCCGCGCGCAGCTCCCGGAAGATACGCACCACCCGGCGCACCTCCTCGGCGGCGGCCGGGACCTCGGGCAGTTCCAGCGCCGACCCCAGCTGCTCGACCCGGCGGGTCACGATATCGATCTCTTCGGCTTCGCTGCCCGGCAGCGGGAGGACGACGGTGTTGAACCGGCGACGCAGCGCCGAGGACAGTTCGTTCACGCCGCGGTCGCGGTCGTTGGCGGTCGCGATGATGTTGAAGCCCTTGGCGGCCTGCACTTCCATCCCGAGTTCGGGAACCGGCAGGGTTTTCTCCGACAGGATGGTGATCAGCGCGTCCTGGACATCCGACGGGATCCGGGTGAGTTCCTCGAGCCGGGCGATGGCGCCGGTGCGCATCGCGTTCAGAATCGGCGAGGGCACCAGCGCGGCATCGCTGGGACCCTCGGCGAGCAGCCGGGCGTAGTTCCAGCCGTACCGGATGGCTTCCTCGGCGGTCCCCGAGGTGCCCTGGACCAGCAGCGTGGACGACCCGCTGATGGCGGCCGAGAGATGTTCGGAGACCCAGGTCTTCGCGGTGCCGGGGACGCCGAGCAGCAGCAGGGCGCGATCGGTGGCCAGGGTGGCGACGGCGACCTCCATCAGCCGGCGCGGCCCCACGTATTTGGGGCTGATCACGGTGCCGTCGGCGAGGGCGCCGCCCAGCAGATAGGTGACCACCGCCCACGGTGACATGGTCCACGACGGCGGGCGCGGACGATCGTCCACGGCGATCAGGGCGCGCAGTTCGTCGGCGAAAGCCTGCTCGGCGTGCGGGCGCAGCAGCGCGGGGGCGGGTTCGGTGACGGCGGTGGTCATGTCAGCTCCTCGAGCATCGCGGATCGTTGGTGGAGGTCGTGGGCGAGCAGTCCGAGGGCCGCGGCCCAGTCGTCGGCTTCGCAGCGGCCCGCCAGCGCGGTGACCTCGCCCGCGCATTCGGGTGGTAGATGGAGTGTGGCGGTGTGCAACAGCGAACGGTGTGCGCTGGGGTAGGTGCCCGGCGCGCCCCGCCGGGCCGCGGCGGTCCGGGCCCGTTCCTCGAACAGGTGCAGGAGATGCCGGGCCAGTTCCGGAGGCCAGGGGTGGGCCACCGCGGGCAGCAGGGATTCGAGTTCGGACAGCCAGGAGGTACCGAGGCGCAGCAGATGACGCAGCTGGTCGCCGGGCGGGAGCAGCGCGAACAGTTCACGACGGCGCAGGATCGCCAGGTTCGACGGCATCCCGGCGGTGAACAGCGCCTCTCCCCAGCGGGTATCGCGCTGGGCGAGGGCGGCATCCATCCAGCCGTCGAACAGCGGCTGCCGGAAACGGTCGTCCACGTGCGTCACGACCGCGCGTACCGGGGGCCCCAGGGGACCGGTCCAGTAGCTCAGCGGTAGCGCGGCCACCAGTTTTCGCAGCCGGGTCGCCGCGAGATCGGGCTGCCCGTTCCAGCGGTAACCGAATTCCGTGGTGCCGTCGGTGAAACCGTCACGGATCGCCGATTCGTCCAGCGTCTCCGGGATGCCGACGAACACCTCGGTTCCCTGTCCCGCACCGGCATCACCGCATTTGATCCAGTCGGCGGCGCGCGCGGCCATCCGCTCGGCGAACGCCGAGGCGGGTAGCCGGGCCAGCAACTCGGCGGCGATGCGGCGCACATCACCGCGGCGATCGCCCAGCGCCCGCTCGAGTAGCTCCTCGTCCGCGGCGCTCAGCCCATCGGCGAGTACCCCGAGCAGTTCGGCCTTCGGCGCGCCCGATTCCCGCGGCCACGCCTCGGTCAGGGCCGCGCGTGCGGCAGCCGGATCCCGGTGCCGCAGCGCGGTCAGCCAGGCGAGCCGTTCCGGCGGCCGGCCCAGGTGCCAGGTCTCCTCGGTGGGTTCGGTCTCGGCGGTATCCCGCCGCGCCAGCTCATGCCAGCGCGGAATCCACTCGGCCAGCCAGCGGCCGCGGGCACCGGCCAGCCGCAGGGCCGCCTCGCGCGATTCGCCGTTGCCCGCGGCGAATTCGAGCAGCTGTCCCACCAGCCGGTGCGGGGCGCGGTACTCGTGCGGCGCGGCGGCCGCGAACCATTCGGGCAGGAATTCGGGCCGGGATTCGATCAGCAGGGCCAGCCGGTCGGCGGCTACGCGGGGGAGTTCGGGTCGGGGGTCGTCGGCGGCCGGCTCACCGGACACTCCGAGCCGGCGGGGCAGATAGCCGCCACGCGCCCAGGCCATCTCCAGCGCGGTGGTCGCGAGCAGGCGCTGCGCGGCATCCCGCTCCGGAAGTGCCGCGACGGCCGCGGCGACCTGTTCACCGATCCCCGATGGTGTGCCCGCGCCGCGCGCGGTACCCAGCAGGGCGATCGACGCCGCCTCCGGTGTGGCGGCGACGGCGGAGCCGGCGGCGTCCGCGGCGGGCCCGGCATCGTGGAAATCTCCGTCGGCCAGGACGGAGATCAGCTCCAGCCGCCGGCCCGTCCAGAGCCCGAAGACGGTCACCGGCCGGCCGCCGGACAGCGCGAGCAGCCGCCACGGTTGTGCCGGTTCCGCCAGTGGTAGCGCGGTACCGTCGGCTTCACGGATCAGCCAGTCCTCGCCCTGCCGGACAGGTGTGACCCCGCGCAGCAGCACGGGCCAGGACTCGAGCCACGGATCGGCGGCCGCCGCCGTCGCGAAATCCGTCAGCGCCGCGGCGGCGGTCCCCGATCCGGCGGTCTCCGGTGGCTCCGCGGCGGTGGGTGCCGCCTCGTCCCGGGCCGATCCGGCCACCGCGCGCAGCGGCGCCGCGACCGGATAGAAGTGCACCGCGTACTCGGCCGCGAGGCCGATCGGCGGGGTGTTCGCGGGAAAGACGGGGGAGCCGAATGAATGATCCACCAGCAGTGCCCACCGCCCGGTGCGCACGCCGTGGAGCCAGGTCCGGCGGGTGTGCAGCCGGTCTTCTGCCTCGGTGCGCATGCCGACGGTCAGCCACCGATCGGTCACCGCGGGTTCGGCCTGCACCGTTTCCGCCGGAACCGGATAGCCGATATGGCCGCGGACGGCGGCCGCCAGCGGCGCGGGCAGCGTGTCCGATCGCGTATGGGCGGTGATGAGCAGGTGCAGCCACGCGAACCGGCCCAGCAGCACCTCCGGCCAGTTCGCCCGGCGCACCACCGCGTCGGGCAGGCGGCGCACCGCGGTGGCCGGGCCGGGTGCCTGGGCGTCCACCAGCCGCGCTGCCACCGCCTCGAACGCCGCGTGGGAGCGATCTGTCTGGGCCAGGCCGGTGCGGATCTGGTCGGTGAGCCAGGTATCGAGTTCGGCCAGGCCGGCTTTCACCCGTTCCTGCCGCTGCTGCGCGGTGGCCGGATCGCCGCCGCGCGGCTGTTTCGGCGGAGCGGCCGTCTTCGCGGCGCGCCGGCCGGTCCACTCGGCGGCGAAATCGGCTGTTTCGGCGGACTCCGCCACCGTGCCCGCCGACCAGATCAGCAGCAGCGACAGGGCGTGTTTGCACGGGAATTTGCGGCTCGGGCAGGAACAGCGGAAAGCGGGCCCGGTCAGATCGACGATCGTCTGGTACGGGGTTTGCCCGCTGCCCTTGCACAATCCCCACAGCGTGGTCCCGGACCAGCCGGTGCCGGACCATTTTCCGGCCAGTTTGCGGGCGGCGGTGAGGGAACTCGTATCGGGCGCGAGTGCTGTCACCTGGTTCTCGCTCCACCGTTGTGTCATCCGGCGGACTCGTTTCGGTCGGTCATGATGCCCCCGTCTCTCGGTCGAGAGATTTCTATCGCACCGCACCGACAGAATCTCTCCGCGGCATGGTCATCAATGGAAGAGCTTGGCGCCGAAGCATATTCGAGGCGCGGGGCAATACCGTAAATGTTGCGTGATCCGATCGAGTCTGGCATTCTGTCCTGTTCGGCCAGACCGAGCCACCCCTGAAGGGTGACACACCGACGAGCTGCCCGACGGGGTTGGCGAGGGGTGGCCATCGGCAGCCGGTCGGGTCGGCCGATGACCAGATCCCATCCCCGCGGGCATGTTCGAGCCGCCGGCCGTGCGTACTTCCCCGCGCTCGGTTCCGGCGCGGTGTATCGCAACCGTCCGGGACGGAGCCGGGAACCGGCTCTGTCCGGAACGGCCACTATCGGGTAGCGTTTCGCACAGCTTTCGACCGTACGACCACACATGGGGGCTCGACAGGCGTGTGGCCTCGAGGGGGTGGAGAACTTCCGTGAACTCTGTGCGTGAGGAATCCGGGGCGACATTCGTCCGGCCCACCGACGTGATAGCGCGCCGCATCGATGCGGATCCGGATATTCCCGCCGCGGTGGCCGCGCTCGTGCGCGCGGCCCTCGATCCGCCGCCCGGCTCCGCCGAATCGACGGCGAGCGCAACGAGTTCCGGACTCGACGGCGTCTTCCTGAGCGCCATCCGGGTGCGGGGATTCCGCGGTATCGGCCCGGAGACCACTCTCGAGCTGCCCACCGGCCCGGGGCTGACGCTGGTGACCGGCCGCAACGGCAGCGGGAAATCGAGTTTCGCCGAAGCCGCGGAACTCGCGTTGACCGGCGGCAATCGGCGCTGGGATGGCCGTTCGACCGCGTGGCGCGAGGGTTGGCGCAACCTGCACCGGTCCGGCCCGGTCCGGGTGGAACTGGAACTGCGTACCGACGGTCCGGAACCCGCGCTGACCGTCGCCCGGGAGTGGGGTGCCGAGGAACCATTGCCGGGCGGCACCTGGACCCAGCGGCGCGGGGACGGGCCCGCGCAGGTGTTCGCGAGCGGTGACTGGGCGCTGCCCATGGAGTTGTACCGGCCGTTCCTGTCCTACAGCGAACTCGGCGCGCTGGTGGACGGGAAGCCCAGCGAACTGTTCGACGCGCTGCACCAGCTGCTCGGTCTGGACGAACTGATCGTCGCGCACGAGCGGATCCGGGTCCGTCGCCTGGACCTCGAGCGCGCGGCCCGGACCGCGCGCCGGGACAGGCAGACCCTGCTGACCGAACTCGCCGAGGTCACCGATCAGCGCGCGCGGCGCGCGGTCGCGCTGTTGCGCGAGCCGAACCCCGATATCGCCGCGCTCGAGGGTCTGGTGGGCGATATCGCCGGCGGGCCGGAACCGGCCGCGTTACGCGCGGTACTCGCCCTGGAACTGCCGTCGGCCGAGCGGGTCGCGGCGCTGGCGACCCGGATATCCGCCGCGGTCGCCGCGGCCGCCGCGGCGACCTCCCCCGAAATAGCCGCGGACCTGCGCGTCCTCGACGTGTTGCGCGCCGCCTACGCGCATGTCACCACACACGGGCGGTCCGGGACGCCCGCCGCCGATCCGCCGTTCTCCCCGCCCGGATCCCGGACGGGCCCGGAAATCGACGATCACCGCACCGCGCCGTGCCCCGTATGCGGTGGCGGCACGCTGGACCGGCAGTGGCTGCTCGAAACCGCGGCCGCGATCGACGGACTGTCGGTGCGGACCGCGGATCTCGTCCGGGCGCGCGACGAGCTCACCCGGGCGTTGGCGGAACTGCGGGTGCTCACGGGCGAACTTCCGCCGGCACTGGCCGCGGCGGAAAGGTCCGGCCTCGACACCGCGACACTGGGCGAGGCCTGGGCCCGCTGGGTGGGTCTGCCCGAATCGGGAGATCCCCACCAACTGCCCGACCGGTTACGTGTCGTGCACGAGCATCTGTCCGTGGAACTGGATTTCGTCCAGCAGTGCGCCGGTAAGGAGCTGGACCGGCTCGACGAGGCCTGGGCGCCGTTCGCGCCGCGCCTGAGTGCCTGGCTCCAACTCACCCGCACGGTCACCGCGCAGGCCGCGGAACGACAGACCGCCCGCGCGGCCGAGGAGTGGCTGAAAGCGGCCACCGCGCGGGTGCGGGACGAGCGGCTGGCCCCGCTGGCCGGGACCGCCCGGTGGGTGTGGCAGACCCTGCGCCAGCAGAGCAGCGTCGAACTGGGCGGCATCCATCTGCAGGGCAACGCGAACAGCGCGCGCCGGGTGCAGCTGGAGGTCACCGTGGACGATGTGGACGGCGCCGCGCTCGGGGTGATGAGCCAGGGCGAGTTGCACGCGCTCGGCCTGGCCCTGTTCCTGCCGCGTGCGACCGTCGCGGCGAGCCCGTTCCGGTTCGTGGTGATCGACGATCCGGTCCAGGCGATGGATCCCGCCAAAGTGGACGGGTTGGCCCGGGTGCTGGCCACCGTCGCCTGGGAACGCCAGGTGGTGGTGTTCACCCACGACGACCGGCTCGCCGAGGCGGTGCGCCGGATGCAGATCGACGCCCGGATCGTCGAGGTGCAGCGCCGGGAACGCTCGGTGGTGGAGGTCCGGCTGTCCAGCGACCCCGTCCACCGCTACCTCGACGACGCGCGTGCTCTACTGCGCACTCCGCAGCTGCCCCGGACCATCGCCGACGAACTCGTCGCGACCTGCTGCCGTTCCGCGCTGGAGGCGGCGAGCCTGGCCCGGGCCAAGCGGGTGCTGCTGGCCGGCGGTATGGATCACCGGGAGGTGCAGCGGCGGATCGACCGGGCCCAATCGACCCGGGCGATGGTCACCCTCGCGGTGCTGGGTCCCGGGCACCGGATCGAGGATCTGAACAAACAGCTGGCCAAGGAGGGTCGCTGGGCGGTCGAGGTCGTGCGCGATGCCACCGCCGGCGCCCATGTACCGATCGACCGCGATCTCGCCGAGCTGATCGCCGATACCGAACGTTTCGCCGAGTGGCTGGCGGGGTGAGCGGACGCCGGGACCGGGGCTCGGGGCGGCGCGGAGGGGGTGGCCGGAGCCGCGGCCCGCGCACCGACGGCCGGCCGGTGCGGCCCCGGCCCGCCGAGGACCCCGTGCCGCGGCCCGGTATCGGAGACAGGCTGGCGGTGGTGGATCGGCTGCTGGAGGGATCGGTGCCCGCCGCCGGCGGCGTCTGGTCGCGCGCGACCGCGTGGATCCTGCGGATCGCGCTCGAACAGTCGGTGGACGATCTGTGGTCGCGGACCGAACCAGACCTCGCGCGCTGTCCGATGCGGGCCCAGCTCCTGGCGCTGCGGGTGGTGACCGACCCGCTCACCGCCGCCCGGATCGCCGCCCTGTGGACCGCGCTGTCGCATGCCACCCATCATCACGATTACGAACTCGCGCCCGGTGTCACCGAGCTGCGCCGCTGGCGCGACGACACCGCCCGGATCGCCACCGAACTGGCCGCCGTGCCCGGATGAGCGGGCGGTAGCCGAGGCGGCCGGCGCCCACCGGGCACAATCGGGAGGTGGATGATACGAAGCCGTGCCCGTGCCGCCGCGGCGATATTTTCGGGGAATGCTGCGGACCGCTGCTGGCCGGTCGCCCGGCGCCCACCGCCGAAGCGCTGATGCGGTCCCGGTTCACCGCCTTCGCGGTGGGTGATACCGGCTATCTGCTGCGCACCTGGCACGCCGGTACGCGCCCCGCCGAACTCGATCTCGACCCCGCCCGGCGGTGGCTGTTCGTGGAGATCCTGCACACGGCCGGGGGCGGTCCGTTCGATGAATCCGGGACCGTCGAATTCACCGCGCACTATCGCGAACCGGAGGGCCGGGGCCGGTTGCACGAGACCAGCCGGTTCCTGCGGGTCGACGGATGCTGGCAGTACGTGGACGGGGAGGTCGACCGATGGTGACCGGTCCGCCCCGGCCGCCCGGTCATCCGTGCCGTCCGCCGGTAATGTGCCTGTCGTGTCGCGTATCGCCATCGAATACTGCACCCAGTGCCGCTGGCTGCTACGTGCGAGCTGGATGGCCCAGGAGCTGCTGACCACTTTCACCACCGATATCGGCGAGGTCGCGTTGATTCCCGGTACGGGCGGGGTCTTCCGGATCACGGTCGACGACACCCAGGTGTGGGAGCGCCGGGCCGACGGGGGATTTCCGGATATCGCCGTCCTCAAACAGCGGGTCCGCGACCGGATCGCCCCGGAGCGCGATCTCGGCCATATCGACCGTGATCGCGGCAGCGCGGGTCCCGGCGCCGTGGGATGAGCCGTGCCGTGGCCGCAGCAGTCGAGACGCCACGCCGCCCCGCGGACACACCGGGCCGGGCCGCCGGGCGGCGATCCGGCCCGGGTCGCGGATCAGGCGCAGCAACCGCCGCCGCAGCAGCCACCGCCGGTAGGCGCGGCGGGCGCGGAGACGGCCGGAGCGGCCGCGCGTCCGGTGGTCGCGAAGGTGGTCAGCAGTTTCACTGTGTCGTCGTGGCCGTGCGGGCAACGGGCCGGATCCGACGCCTGCGCCATCGGTCGGTTGATCTCGAAAGTGTCGCCGCAGCTGCGGCAGCGGAACTCGTAACTCGGCATGGCCGAATTCTAGGGCGGCCCGGCGGCCCATTTTCGCGATGCAACGCGATATTTCTGGAACCGAAGTGTAACCACTTTGGTCGTACCCTCGAATGCACAGGTAGAGGAGGTCTGTGATGAACGTCCAGTGCTTCGAGGGGACGCCTGCGGTGGGCGACGAGCGCGCCCCGGTGGCGCGGACCGAGTTCGGTGCGGTCCGCGGTCGCCGGGAAGGCGCGGTATCTGTCTGGCGGGGTGTTCCCTACGCCGCCGCACCCGCCGGGCCTCGCAGGTTCCGGCCACCGCGGGCCCCGGAACGCTGGGACGGGGTCCGCGACTGCCTGGTCGCCGGGCGGATCGCGCCGCAGGATATGGCCAACACCGTGCCCATGGACCGCTCGCTGGCCATGGGCGAGGATTGCCTGTGGCTCAATATCTGGGCGCCGGCCACCGCGTCGGAGGAACCGCGGCCGGTAATGGTGTGGCTGCACGGTGGCGCGTACTGCCTCGGCTCCGCGGCCCAGGGCGTCTACGACGGTCGCCACCTGGCCGAGACAGGCGATGTGGTGGTGGTGACGGTGAACTACCGGGTGGGCGCGTTCGGGTTCCTGGACCTGTCGTCGCTGTCCGACGAGTTCGTTCCCAATCTGGGCCTGCTCGACCAGCTCGCGGCGCTGGAATGGGTGCGCGACAATATCGGCGCCTTCGGCGGCGATCCGGGCAATGTGACCCTCTTCGGGGAATCCTCCGGGGCCGGCTGTGTCACCGCGCTGCTCACCGCACCGCGGGCCGCCGGCCTGTTCCAGCGGGCCATCGCGCAGAGCCCGCCCGCCACCGCTGTGTACGGGAAGGAACGCGCGGCCGGGGTGGCCGAACGTTTCCGTGAACTGGTCGACCTGCCCCGCGCCCGGATCGGTGAACTGCTCGAATGCCCACTCGAGCGGATCGTGCGGGCCGCCGCTGTCCTGATCGACGAGGTGCCGCTGCAGGCGCCCGGCACTCTGGCCGCCGCCCCGGTCGTCGACGAGGATCTGCTGCCCGGCTATCCCACCGACCGATTCCGGGACGGGCGGTCACATCGGGTACCGCTCATCATCGGCACCAACAAGGACGAGGCGTCGCTGTTCCGGCTGTTCCGGTCGCCGATCATGCCGGTGACCCCGCAAGCGGTGAACATGATGCTCGAACAGGTACAGGCCGGGCATCCCGGGTTGACGGCGGAACGGCTCGCGGAGATCACCGCGGTGTATCCCGACCTGGCGAAGCCACGGGGTGCGCTGGCCATGTCCACCGACGCGGCGTTCCGGATGCCGGCCCTGTGGGTGGCCGACGGCCACGCCCAGCACTCACGGACCTGGATGTACCGGTTCGACCACGCCACGCCCATGTTGCGGGCGGCCCGGGTCGGCGCCGGTCACGCCACCGAACTGCCGTACGTGTTCGGCAACTTCGGCACCTTCGACCACGACCCCACCTTCTGGCTCGGTGGCCGCAGGCAGGCCGTCGAGGTCTCGGGCCGGATGATGCGCCGTTGGCTGGCCTTCGCCGCGCATGGCGTCCCGGCCGCGCTGGACGGGTCGAAACACTGGCCGCCCTACCATCCGGAGTCGCGGGACACGCTGCTGATCGACTCGATCGACCGAGTGGTACCGGACCCGGAAGGCGACCTGCTCACGGCCTGGGGGGAGCGCGCGGTGGGCTTTGCGTGAGGCCGGGAACACTCCTACACGTCGGTGGAGAACCTGATCCCGCCGTCGGGGATCTGCACTCCCGGCCACACCCGGGCGCCGCGCAGCAGTTCGCAGCGGGCACCCACGCTGGCGCCGTCGCCGATCACTCCGTCGCGGACCAGGGCGCGGGGACCGATGCGGGCGCCGAAACCGATGATGGAGCGTTCCACCGTGGCCCCGGCCTCCACCTTGGCGCCGTCGAACAGGATGGCACCGTCGAGGCGGGCACCGGCGCCCACTTCCGCGCCGCGGCCCACCACAGTGCCGCCGATGAGCAGGGCGCCCGGGGCGATCCCGGCCCCTTCGTGCACGAGGGATTCACCGCGCTGGCCGGGGAGCGCGGGGGAGGGGGCGATACCGCGGACCAGGTCCGCGGAACCCCGGACGAAGTCCTCCGGAGTGCCCATATCCCGCCAGTACGAGGTGTCGACGTGACCCTGGACACGGGCGCCCTCGGTCAACAGCGCGGGGAAGACTTCGCGCTCCACCGAGACCGGGCGCCCGGCCGGGATCTTCTCGATGTATTCGCGCCGAAAGACGTAGCAGCCGGCGTTGATCTGATCGGTCGGCGGGTCCTGGGTCTTCTCCAGGAAGGCCGTGACCCGGCCGTCGGCATCGGTCGGTACGCAGCCGAAGGCGCGTGGATCGCCGACCCGCACCAGGTGCAGGGTGACGTCGGCCCGGGTCTTCTCGTGGGTCTCCAGAATGGACGTCAGGTCGGTGCCGCCGAGGACGTCACCGTTGAACACCATGACATTGTCCGCGGTGAGCCTGGACAGCACATTGCGGATACCGCCGCCGGTGCCCAGCGGTTCGGTCTCGGTGACGTATTCGAGCTCCAGGCCTAATTCGGCGCCGTCACCGAAGTACTCCTCGAAGACCTCGGCCTTGTAGGAGGTGCTGAGTACCACATGGGTGATGCCCGCGCCCGCGATCCGGGTCAGCAGATGGGTCAGGAACGGGAGCCCGGCCGTCGGGAGCATCGGCTTGGGCGCCGACAGGGTCAGCGGCCGCAGCCGTGTCCCTTTTCCGCCGACCAGAATCACCGCGTCAGCGCCTGCTTGTGATGCCATGGAGCTCCCTTGTTCCCATTCGATCATCGACCCGGCACGGCAGCGGTCGGTTGTCTACCCGGCCTGCTCCCGCTCCCGTGCACGCAGAGCGGATCGAACCGCAATCCGGCAGCGCACCGCAAGTCCGGCCTTCAGTGCCCAGCGCAGCGGGGCCTGCCACCAGTGCGGATGCCGGTCGGCCTGGAAGCGGTAGGCGCTGGCGTGGTGGGCGGGCAGCATCTTCTCGGGGTGGCGCCCCGCCGCGTGCCCCTTGGCGTGGGTGACCTCGGCGTCGGGCACGAAGACGTTGTGCCAGCCGGCCCGGCCCATCCGGTCGCCGAAGTCGACGTCCTCCATGTACATGAAGTACCGCGAGTCGAAGCCCTCGATCGAGTCGAACGCCGCGCGCCGCACCAGCAGGCACGACCCGGACAGCCAGCCGACGGTGCGCTCGGAGATCTCCTCGTTCTCCTGACGGTAGCGCCGGGTCCACGGGTTGGTCTTCCAGACGGCGCCGAGGATGGCGTGACCCGCGCCGTCCATGATCCCGGGCACCGAGCGGGCCGAGGGGTAGACGCTGCCGTCGGGTTCGCGGACCATGGGCCCGATGGCGCCCGCCCGGGGCCAGCGCTGGGCCGCCTCCAGCATGATGTCGATGGAATCGTTGCCCCACCGGATATCCGGGTTGGCGATCAGCACGTATTCGAGATCGGGGTCGAGTTCGGCGACGGCCCGGTTGATGGCGCCGCCGTATCCGATATTGCCGCCGGTCGGTAGGAAACGCACATGGGCATTGGCGTCGGCCACGAGTTCGGGCACGCCGTCGGTGGAGCCGTTGTCGGCCAGGATGACCTGCGGCTTCTCCGCGGTGGCCGTGGCCAGGGTGCTGATGAAATGCTCGAGATGTTCGCCCGGCGAATAGGTGACCGTGACCACGGCCAGACGTGGCCGGTCGTGCGGGGTATCGGAAGCGCTCACAGCGCACCACCCTAACGGGCGGCCCGGTTCAGTGCCTCGGTCAGCGCGGATTCCCACGGGCGCAAAGGTGTCAGTCCGGCCTCGCGCCAAGCGGTCCCGGACAGCACCGAGAAAGCGGGCCGGGCGGCGGGCCGGGGAAATTCCGCGGTGGTGCACGGCCGGACCCGCTCGGGGTCGGCGCCGATACCGGCGAATACCGCGCGGGCCAGGTCGTACCAGCTGGCCCGGCCGGAGTTCGTGGCGTGCAGCACAGCGGGCGCCGTGGGGGTCGCGGCCAGTTCGAGCAGTCCGGCGGCGAGGTCGGCGGCGAAGGTGGGGGAGCCGATCTGATCGTTCACCACGGATACGGTGTCGCGTTCCTTTTCCAACCGGCGCATGGTCGCCACGAAATCGGTCCCGGTCCCGGCGTATACCCAGGCCGTCCGCACGATATGGGCCTGCGGGCACAGTTCACGCACCGCGCGTTCCCCGGCGAGTTTCGAGCGGCCGTACACCGTGGTGGGCCCGGTGGGATCGGACGGTTCATAGGGGCTGTCGGCGGTGCCGGGGAAGACGTAGTCGGTGGAGAGGTGGATCAGCCGGGCGCCGGCGCGCGCGCAGGCCGCGGCCAGTACCGCCGGGCCGGTCTCGTTACCGGCGAAGGCGGTCCCGGGTTCCGATTCGGCCCGGTCGACCGCGGTGAACGCGGCACAATTGAGGACGATATCGCCGGGGCGGACCACTGATTCCACCGCTGCCCGATCGGTGATGTCGAGCCGGGACCGGGTGAAGGCCCGGAGAGCGGGTATCAGCCGGAGTAGTTCACCACCCACCTGACCGCCCGCCCCGGTGACGAGGAGACGGTCGGCTACTCCGGTGGCGGGCGGTACAGCGGCGTTCACCGGCCCAGTCTGGCACGCCGTCGGTCGCCGAATCGGGGTCACCCGGGCTGCTGTTGGTTAGCCTGCGTGGTGCGGAAGGTGTTTCGACGGCATACGCGAAGTGGGTCGGGGTCCTCGACCGATCCGTAAGGGGAGAGGAAGTCCAAGGTGGCGCAGCGTGGGGAGCCGACGTTGTGGAGTCCGGTGCGGGTACTGGTCGCATCGGTTGCTCTGATGGTGCTGGTGGCGACCGGGTTCGCCTGGCGCGGAGTGGATTCCTTGGTCTCGAACATCGAGCGGATCAGCGATCTGGGCCTGGGCGGGCATACCGACGGCGCGGTCGACATCCTGCTCGTCGGCGTGGATTCGCGCACCGACGCCAAGGGCAACCCGCTCACCGACGCCGAACGGGCCATGCTGCACGCCGGCGACGAGATAGGCACCAATACCGACACCATCGTGCTGGTGCGCGTGCCCAACGACGGCCGCTCGGCCACCGCCATCTCGATTCCCCGCGACGCCTACGTCGACATCCCGGGCCTGGGCAAGGGCAAGATCAATTCCGCCTACGGGATCACCAAACAGACCGTGCAGGACGATCTGCTCGCCGAGGGGGTCTCGGCGGACGACGCCGAGGAACAGTCGACCCAGCGCGGGCGGCAGGCACTGATCGAATCGGTGGCCGGGCTCACCGGGATCACCGTCGACCACTACGCCGAGGTCTCCCTGCTCGGTTTCGTCCTGCTCACCGATGCGGTCGGCGGGGTGGACGTCTGCCTGCGCCATGCGGTCGACGAACCGCTCTCGGGGGCGTATTTCCCGGGCGGGCGCCAGAAGCTGGACGGTCCCCAGGCGCTGAGCTTCGTGCGGCAACGCCACAATCTCGAACGTGGCGACCTGGACCGCATCGTGCGGCAGCAGGTGTTCATGGCCCAGCTGGTCCATCAGGTCGTGAGCGCCGACACGCTGAGCAATCCGAGCCGATTGCGCGAACTCAGCGATGCCGTGGGGCGCACCGTGGTACTCGACGAGGGCTGGGATCTGATCGGTTTCCTGAACCAGCTCCAGGACCTCACCGCCGGGGAGGTCACCTTCGAGACGATTCCGGTCGCCGATCTCAACGGCACCACCACCAACGGGGAATCGGTGGTGCGCGTCGATCCCGACGAGGTGCACGACTATGTCGCCGCGCTGGTCGGCGAGGAACCGACCCGCCGGCCCGAGACCGAAACCACCACCCCTGCGGTGAATCCGGGAAACGTCGAGGTATCGGTGTACAACTCCAGCACGGTCTCGGGCCTGGCGAACGCGGTCGCCCAGGAACTGCTCGGTCTCGGTTACATCCAGGGGTCGGTGGGTAACTATTCCGGTGGGCCGGTGTCGCAGAGCCAGGTGCGCGCCTCCTCGGCGTCGGATCCGGGCGCGAAGGCGGTCGCGGCCGCGCTGGGCGGGGTACCTGTCGTATCGGATCCGTCGATTGAGACGGGAGCGGTGAGCGTGGTGCTGACGAGCGACTACGCTGGCCCCGGATCCGGTAGCGGAGACGTGATCGATTTCGGCAGTACGTCGACCTCGGCCACTCCGGTGCCGCCCGCGCCGCCGATCGCGGCGGCCGAAGATGGACCCACCTGTGTGAATTGAGCGCCGAAAGCAGACGATGCGTGACATAGACCAGGCAACGACCCTTCCCGAAGCGGTGCTCGAGCCGATTCTGGACCGCGAACCGGCCGCCCCCCGCGTCACCTGGTACGACGACGCGACCGGCGCCCGGATCGAGCTGTCCGGGCTCACTCTCGCCAACTGGGCCGCCAAAACCGGCAATCTGATCCGCGACGAGTTCGGGCTCACCCCGGGCGCCCGGGTCGCGGTGCTGCTGCCCGCCCACTGGCAGACCGCGGCGGTCCTGCTCGGCTGCTGGTGGGCCGGAACCGAAGTGGTGCTGCACGCCGATCCCGACGCGGAACTCGTTTTCGCCGCGCCGGACCGACTGGCCGAGACCGAGGACGCGCCCGAAGTGGCGGCGTTGTCGCTGGACCCGATGGGTGGGCCGGTCCGTGATCTGCCGATCGGGGTCACCGACTACGCGACCGCGGTCCGCGTGCACGGAGATCAGTTCCTGCCCGGCGGCACCGGTGCGGCGCTCGACGGTATGCCGGTGTCGGAGGTGCTCACCGAGGCCCGGAAATCCGCTGCCCGGCAGGGTTTCGCCGAAGGCGACCGGGTGCTCTCCAGTGCCTCCTGGGATACGCCCGCCGAATTGATCGACGGCTACCTCGCGGTGCTCACCGCGGGCGCTTCCCTGGTCCAGGTGGCCAATCCCGATCCGGCGCTGCGGGAGCGGCGGGTGGAGAGCGAACGGGTCACCTGCATCCTGTGATGGGTTGTCTCCTACCACGGTAGGGCCGGAGTTTCCGACTCCGGCAGGTTCCCCGGCCGCCGCACGGTCCGTACCGTTCGTAGCGGTGGTCCTCCGGTGCCGGTGGACGTCGAACGCGCGACCGGGCCGACCGGCCGCCGGCCGCGCACCGCCCGGGCTGCCGGGCGGGCGGGGCACCGGGAAGCCGTCGGCACGACAGGAGTGGGTGGGAATGAAACCGGAATACGTGTTCCGCTGGGTGAATCAGCACGGGCTGATCCGCGTCGCGAAGAAGGCGCAGTTGCGCCGGGGGGATCTGTTCGCCCGCCTCAACGGCGGACCCGAGGGGATCACGAACCCGTACCCGTTGCTCGAGGAACTACGCGGGGAGGGCGGAATACATCGAGCCGGGCCCCTCTGGATCACCATGGACCACGCTGTGGTCCGGGAAGTCTTGCGGGACAACCGCTTCGGGGTGGGTATGCCCGCGCTCGTCCGTCTGCCCGGGTTCGCCCACCGTGCCCTGGAACGGCGCCCGATCCCGGCCAACCCCGTCGATCCGCCCTCCATGCTGATGATCGACCAGCCCGAGCACACCCGGATGCGCAAGCCGGTCGCGGCGGCCTTCACCCCGCGGGCCATCGGCCGCCTGCGGGACCGGGTCGTCACGGTCACCGACGAACTGCTCGCCGCCCTGCCCGAGGACGCTCCCGCCGATCTGGTCGGCCAGTTCGCGTCGCAGGTGCCGATCGCCATCATCTCCGAAATGCTCGGGTTTCCCGACCGCGATCGGCAGATGTTCCTGAGCTGGGGTGATGCCATCAGCCCGTTGCTGGATATCGGCATCTCCTGGCGCGCCCACGACCGCGCCATGCGCTCCTCGGAAGCGGTACAGGACTATCTGCTCGACCATATCGACCGGCTGCGTGCCGAACCCGGCGACGATATCCTCAGCAGCCTGGTCCGCAAGGGTGAACTGTCCACCTACGAACTCTGCGCGTCGGCGACCCTGCTGATGGGCGCGGGTTTCGAGACCACGGTCAACCTCATCTCCAAGGGGATCGTGCTGCTGCTCGAACATCCCGAGCAGCTCGCCCGCCTCCGGGCCGAGCCGGAGTTGTGGCCCGGCGCGGTGGAGGAGATCCTGCGTTTCGATCCCCCGGTGCAGACCACCGCGCGGCTGGCGCACACCGATGTGGACATCGCGGGCCGCCGGTTGCGCAAGGGCGCGACCCTGGTGCTGTCGCTGGCCGGGGCCAACCGTGATCCGATGAAATTTCCCGACCCGGCCCGGTTCGACATCGCCCGCCCCAACGCGAAGGAACACCTCGGCTTCAGCAGCGGTATCCACGCCTGTCTCGGTGCCGGGCTCGCCCGGATGGAGGCGGCCCACGCGTTGCGCGCTCTCTTCGAACAGTTCCCCGACCTCCGGATCAGCGGCACACCGCGGCGGCGGCAGCTGTACACCCTGCACGGCTACGAGACCCTGCCGGTCCACACCGGTACCCGCGCCCGGGCCAGGCAGCCCATCGCCTGATCCGTGGTGGTGATGTCACAGTCGGCGCGTGCGAATCGTCGGATCACTGTCGAGGAGTCACCACACCGAGGAGATCTGGTATGTCCATCGAGATCAGCAACCCGCCGGCCCTGCACGATCCGGTCCCGTTCGGCTACAGCCATGTGGCCGTCACCCAGGGTGAACTGGTATTCGTAGCCGGTCAATACGATTCCGACGCAGCGGGCGCCACCACAACCGACGATTTCGCCGGTCAGGTGGAGCGGGCATTCGCCAACCTGGGCATCGCGTTGCGTTCGGTGGGCCTGGATTTCGCCGACACAGCTCAGCTGCGCACCCATATCGTCGACCACGGTCCGGAGAAACTGGCTGTGGTCGGCGCGAAGATCGCGGAGATCTGGGGTGATCGGCCGCCGGTCCAGACGCTGGTCGGCGTCGCGGCCCTCGCGCTACCGACAATGCTGTTCGAGGTGGACGCGGTGGCTGTCCGACCCTGAACCGTCCGAGAAGGCAGAATCGGGGGATGGCGGATGTCGTAGTGGTAGGTTCCGGCCCCAACGGCCTCGCGGCGGCGGTCACCATGGCCGCCGCAGGCCTCGAGGTCGAAGTGTACGAGGCCGCGGACACCCTGGGCGGCGGTTGCCGGACCGCGGAAACGACCCTGCCCGGGTTCCGGCACGACGAATGCGCGGGCGCCCATCCCATGGCCCTGGCCTCCCCCTTCTTCCAGGCGTTCGATCTCGCCGCGCACGGGGTCGAACTGCTCACCCCGGCGGCCTCCTACGCCCATCCACTGGACGGTGGTACCGCCGGGATCGCGTGGCGGGACCTGGAACGGACAGCCGACGATCTGGGGGCCGACGGCAAGGCCTGGCGATCGCTGTTCGGACCGCTGGTCCGGGACTGGCAGCACGTCGTACGCACGGCGATGTCGGATATGCGCCACATCCCGTTCGGCCCCGCCACCATCCGGTTCGGCCTGCGCATGCTCGAACAGGGCTCCCCGCTGTGGAACGCCCGTTTCCGCGGCGGGGTCGCGCCCGCGTTGTTCACCGGGGTCGCCGAACACGTCATCATCCCGCCCCGGCAGCTCCCCGCGGTGGGCGCCGGCCTGCTGCTGGCCGCCCTCGCCCACGCCGTCGGCTGGCCCGTACCGCGCGGCGGCAGCCAGGCGATCATGGACGCGCTGGCCGCCGATCTGCGCCGGCGCGGCGGGCGGCTGCACACCGGCCACCGGGTGGACTCCTTGGCGGAATTCCCGACCGCTCGCGCGATCCTCTGCGATATCGCGCCGGCCGAACTGGTCCGGATCGCCGGCGACCGCCTCCCCACCGGATATCGCCGCCGGCTCGACCGCTACCGCTACGGCGGCGGCTCCTGCAAAGTGGATTTCGCGCTCTCGGGTCCGGTGCCGTGGCAGGCACCCGGATGCGCCGAAGCCGGCACCCTGCACCTGGTCGGCACCCGGGCCGAAGCGATGGCCGCCGAACACGCGGTAGCCGCCGGAATCCACACCGACCGGCCCTTCACCCTGGTCATCCAGCCCGGCGTGGTCGACCCGACCCGGGCCCCCGCCGGACAGCACACGCTCTACGCCTACGCCCACGTGCCGCACGGCTCCGACCGGGATGTCAGCGAACTCGTCGCCGACCAGATCGAACGATTCGCCCCCGGCTTCCGCGACCTCGTTCTCGCGAAACATGTCCGGACGGCCGCCGAAATGCCCGCCTACAACGCCAACTATGTCGGCGGCGATATCAACGCGGGAGCGATGACCCTCGCCCAGACAGTTTTCCGCCCGGTACCGCGCTGGAATCCGTACAGTACCGGGCTGCCCGGCGTCTACCTGTGTTCCTCGGCCACCCCGCCCGGCGGCGGCGTCCACGGAATGAGCGGCGTACACGCCGCCCGGCACGCACTGCGCACGGTGTTCGGCAACCGCGCCGACCCGTACCGGCTGCTCACCGCGGACACCGTGCCGGACCCGGCACCCTAGGCCTCGCGCGCGGTCTCGCGATACAGGTCCGGTTCCAGGTAGATGATCCGCGCGGCCGGGACCGCCGCCCGCACCCGGGTCTCCGCCGCGTCGATACCCGCCGCGATCTCCGCGATATCCAGCCCCGGCGTCACCGCGACCTTCGCTGCCACCAGCAGCTCCTCCGGGCCCAGATACTGGGTCTTGATATGGATCAGGCGGTCGATCGTGGTCCCGTCCACCAGGTTCTCGCGAATCGCCCGGTCCTCCGCGGGAGTCGCGCCCTCCCCGATCAGCAGACTCTGCATCTCGATGATCAACACGATCGCGATCACACCCAGCAGGCCACCGATCGCCAGCGTGCCCACCCCGTCCCACACCGGATCGCCGGTCACCATCGTGAGCCCCACACCACCGAGCGCGAGAATCAGACCGATCAGCGCGCCGGCGTCCTCCAGCAGCACCACCGGCAACTCCGGGCTCCGCGAATTACGAATGAACTGCCACCAGCTCGCCTGCCCCTTCAACGGCGCCGACTCCTTCACCGCGGTGCGGAAACTGTAGGTTTCCAACGCGATAGCGACCACCAGGATCACCACGGCCACGATCGGCGAACTCAACTCCTCGGGATGCTGGACCTTGTGCACACCCTCGTACAGGGCATACACCGAACCCAGCGTGAAAAGCACCAGCGCCACCACGAACGAGTAGAAGTAACGGCTACGCCCGTACCCGAACTGATGCAGTTCATCGGCCTGCTGCTCGGCCCGATTCTGCCCGAACAACAACAAACCCTGGTTGGCGGTATCGGCGACCGAGTGCACACCCTCCGCCAGCATCGACGCCGACCCGGTGATCGCGGCACCTACGAACTTGGCCACCGCGATCCCGGCATTCGCCGACAACGCGGCAAGAATCGCCCTCTTACTTCCACCAGCCGACATCCGCCACCCTCCTGCTACTTCCGACTACGACAGCCGCGCAACAGACTATGCTGTGTTGGATGGCGCCGCCTCCGGCGGCGCCGAAAAAACACCGCCGACGCAGGCGCAGAACAAGGTGGCGGGTCCGTCCGTGGCCTGGGCGCGGATGTCTTTGTCCGTCGCGGAGATCCAGGCGGCGGCGCCGCGGGTCAGGGAGACCTTGGAGTCGCCGTCCAGCAAGCGGACCGAGCCGGATGTGCAGAGCACGATGCCCGGGCCCGCGTCGGTCAGAGGTACCAGGGCGGATCCGGCGGTCAGGTCGAAGCGGCGCAGCGCGAATTCGGGGGCGGGGGTGGGGTAGCGGACGGAACCGTCGCCGGCGGGCTGGGGGAGGACCAGGGGTAGGTCGATCGGTTCGAAATCCAGCACCTTCAGCAGTTCCGGGACATCGACGTGTTTGGGCGTGAGACCGCCGCGCAGCACGTTGTCGGAGTTGGCCATGATCTCCACGGCCACGCCGTGCAGGTAGGCGTGCAGATTCCCGGCGGCGAGGAACAGGCCCTGACCGGGTTGCAGGGTGATCCGGTTCAGCAGCATCGCGGCCAGCACACCGGCGTCACCGGGATAGGCTTCGGCCAGTTCCAGGGTGGTGCGGGCTTCGGCGGCGAATTCGCGTTCGGAACCGGACAGATACCGCACGCAGCCGTCCAGCACGGTCGGCAGCAGGGTGTCCAGTACGGTCGGCGGGAGGGTGATCCAGCTGGTGAACAGGGTCCGTAGGCCGTCGGAATCGGGTTGCGCGGCAAGCAGGTCGGCGTACTGGGCGAGTTCGGCGACGTCCAGAGCCCGGAACAGGTCCACGGTGCGCAGTGGGTCACGGAAGCCGGCGAGCGCCTCGAACCGCTCCAGCGCGACCACCAGTTCGGGTTTGTGGCTGTCGTCGCGGTAGTTGCGCATCGGGGAATCGAGCGGCACCTGGGTGCGGTTCTCCCGGGCGAACCCGGACCGTGCCTGTTCCGCGCTCGGATGGGCCTGCAGCGACAGCGGTTCCTCGGCGGCCAGGATCTTCAGCAGGAACGGCAGCCGGTCACCGAACCGCGTGGCGGCGGCGCCGAGTTCCTCGCCGGGATTCTCCGAGACCACCTCCAGCAACGACCGGGTGCCGTCGTCGGTGCGCAGGTAGGCGGGGTTCGCGGGATGGGCGCCGAACCACAATTCCGCTTCCGGATGTGCCGACGGGACCTGGCGTCCGCAGAGTTCGGCGAGCGCGGTGCGTGAGCCCCAGGCGTACGAGCGCAGCGCACCCACGAGTTCGTGCACTAGTAGTGTCCCCCGTCGTAGCTGTCCGGGTCGCTCGCGGCGATCGCCCGGCCACCGATGAGCCGCAGATAGGCTGCCGCCATCTCCCAGCGCAGTGCGAGCACCGCGAGGCGTGCCAGTTCACCGCCGATCGGTGCGAGTACCGGTGGGGGCTCTGTCGATCCGGTGCGGGCGGGGTCGGCGGGGATCGCTTCGAGCTCCGCGGTGACCAGGTCGGCGTCCACGGTGCCGCCGCCCGCCCCACCGAATACCGCGATCCGGCGGCGCGCCGCGACGAGATCGGGGTCGGTACTGCACACGAAGATCCGCTTCTTCTCCACCGGCGGCGGCCCGTCGAGTTGCTCGTCGTGGAACAGCGGATCGTAGTCCGGCGCGGCCACGGTGGCGGCGTTAACCAGACGGGGTAGCGCCGTCACGGCGACGGCGAGGTCCACCGCGGTCGCGGTGCGGCCCGCCGATTGCAGCAGCACCTCGGCCGCGTGCACGGCCAGCCCGGTGGTGACTTCGGTGTCACCGGCGAGGATGAGCCCGCGCTGCTGGGTCCGCGCGGCCAGGTTCTTGGCGGGGTTGTGGAAGACCTCGTGCTGCGGGCCGTCGCGCAGGGCCTCGGTGTCGAGGACATCGGCCAGCTCGGTCAGTTCGGGCAGGAAGGTGGCGCTGCGATGCCCGTCGATGGTCCGCAGTACCGCGATGCCGACACCGAGGTAGCGCAGCAGCCGGTTCTCGTCGAGCACCGGGACACGGGGCGCGAGCAGCGCCGCCCGCCCGGCCGCGGCAGCCCGCAGCGGGCCTTCGTCCGGTGCCGCCACGACCACCTCCGCACCGCGTCGCAGCGCGCGGTCGATCGCATCGATGAGTCGTGGATCGCCGGCGTCGTCACCGGCCACCAGCACCACGTCCAGCGGACCGGTCCAGGAGGGCACGGTGGTGACCTGGACCAGCGGCAGGCCGGTCCGGTCACCGAGCGCCGCCACGAGTAGCGCGGCGGCCCGGGCGGCCCGCCCGGGGCCGGAGACCAGCAGCAGAGTGCGCGGGCGCAGACCGTCGAGTCGCGTGAGCGCACCTTCCGCCACGGCCGCCGCGGTGGCACGCACCTGGGCACCACCGGACGCAGCCGACCGGAGGGCGCCGCCGGTATCGGCGGCTTCGAGCATTGCGGCATCGTCCAGATCGAGTACCGGGGTATCAGCGATCATCGGGCGTGGCACCTCCCCTCATCGCGCTGTTGTCGGTCTCGGCCGCGACCGCCCGCGTTGTCGACACCGGATCTGGAACGGGCGAATCCACGGTGTGTATTTCCACTATTCCAGTCAGGCGCGGACGATGCGCAGGATCTCGGTCACGAGTGCGTCTACTTCCTCCTGCGACCTGGCTTCGACGTTGAGTCGTAGCAGCGGTTCGGTATTGGAAGCGCGCAGGTTGAACCAGGCATGGTCCGGTAGTTGCACGGTGACGCCGTCGAGCCGGTCCACCGAGGCCGCGCGCCCGCCGAACGCGTCGAGCACGGCGTCGGTCCGCGCGGACGCGTCGTCGACGGTCGAGTTGATCTCGCCGGAGGCGGCGTAGGCGGTGTAGGAGGACATGAGTTCCGATACGGGCCGCTTGTCCTCGCCCAGGGCCGCCAGTACGTGCAGAGCGGCCAGCATGCCGGAATCGGCGCCCCAGAAATCCCGGAAGTAGTAGTGCGCGGAGTGCTCCCCGCCGAAGACGGCGCCGGAACTGGCCATCAATTGTTTGATGAACGAATGACCCACCCGCGACCGCACCGGATTACCGCCCAGTTCGGTCACCAGCTCCGGTACCGACCGGGAAGTGATCAGATTGTGGATGATGGTGGCCCCGGGCTCCTTGGCGAGTTCCCGTTCGGCCACCAGCGCCGTGATGGCCGACGGCGAGACGGGAGCCCCCTGCTCGTCGACCACGAAACAGCGGTCGGCGTCGCCGTCGAAGGCCAGGCCGATATCGGCCCCCGAGTCGCGGACCAGCGCCTGCAGATCCACCAGATTCTTCGGATCGAGCGGGTTGGCCTCGTGGTTGGGGAAGCTGCCGTCCAACTCGAAGTACAGCGGTACGACTGTGACCTGCGGCAGCGCGCCGAGGACGGCGGGGACGGTATGCCCGCCCATCCCGTTTCCGGCATCCACCGCCACGGTCAGCGGCCGGATACCGCTCAGATCCACCAGGTCGCGCAGGAACGCGGCGTAATCGTCGAGCAGATCGACCTCGGTGGGGGTACCGGGCTCGCCGTCGTAGCCCGGCACCCCGGACACCAGCTCTTCGGCGATGCCCGCCAGACCGGTGTCCTGACCGACCGGCAGCGCTCGCGGACGGCAGAGCTTGATGCCGTTGTAGCGGGCCGGATTGTGGCTCGCGGTGAACATGGCGCCCGGGCAGTCGAGCCGGCCGGAGGCGAAGTACAGCTCATCGGTGGACGCGAGCCCGATATGGACCACATCCAGTCCCTGCGCGAGCACGCCCTCGGCGAAAGCCGCCACCAGCGCGGGAGACGAGGCGCGCATATCGTGGCCGACGACAATGCGCCGTGCCTGCTCACCTCGCATCAACCGGGCGAACGCGGCACCGGTGTCCCGGACGAAATCGGCGTCGAGCTGGTCGGAGACCACACCGCGAATGTCGTAGGCCTTGATCACCGCGTTCACGGACTCGGCAGGGCGGGCGACTGTCATGGCGACTACCCTACTTTTCGGCGCCGACTTCGTCGGCCTCGACCCCGCGGCGCCGGAGGCGCCGCGAATAAGCACAGTTCAGCTGGGCGGATCGGGGAGTACCCGGAGGTGGCCGCGGCGACCGGTGCGGGTGGGCCGGGGCGGCGGGTTGTGGTCGCGGTAGCCGCGCTGATCGGGCTCCGGCGGGCGGCGGCGTAGCCCGGCCTCGCGGACGGCCTCGGCGAGCGCGGTCAGATCGTCGTCGTCGGGGCTGGTGGAGAAGCCGCCTTCGTGCCGGACCATATCCCAGCCCTTGGGGGCGGTGATCCGGGAGGCGTGGGTCCCGCAGAGGTCCCAGGAATGAGGTTCGGCCACCGTCGCCAGAGGGCCCACCACCGCGGTGGAATCCGAGTAGACATAGGTGAGCGTCGCGACGGCCGGATTCTTGCAGCCGGGTCGGCAGCAACGACGCATGGAGATCACGCCGATGAGCGTAACCCGACGCACCGACGCGAGTGGGGTAGACACGCTCATGGATCTGCCCGCACACGGCGCGTCGCAGTGTGATTCGTGTCTATTGGCGGCGCCTCCGGCGCCGC
>NZ_BDCU01000056.1 GCF_001618425.1 Nocardia fusca NBRC 14340 | reverse complement strand
CTCCGACGGCGCCGCGATCGAGATGCGCGACGGCGACGACGAGGATCTCGAGCGGGCGGCGGCCAACCTGGGCATCAACCTGTCCCGGAACGAAGCGGCCACCGTCGACGATCTGGCGAACTAGGGCGTTGGCCGGGTGCCGTGACGAATTACGGCTCGGCACCCGGCCACCGCGTTCGAATCCAATAGAGAACTTTTGCTCGTATTCGACCCGCACAGGGGAAAGGAAGTTACGTGCTAGACGTCAACTTCTTCGATGAACTCCGGATCGGCCTCGCCACCGCCGACGACATCCGCCAGTGGTCCTACGGCGAGGTGAAGAAACCGGAGACCATCAACTACCGCACACTCAAGCCGGAGAAGGACGGCTTGTTCTGCGAGAAGATCTTCGGTCCCACCCGGGACTGGGAGTGCTACTGCGGTAAGTACAAGCGCGTCCGCTTCAAGGGCATCATCTGTGAACGCTGTGGCGTCGAGGTGACCCGCGCGAAGGTGCGCCGTGAGCGGATGGGCCATATCGAGCTGGCCGCCCCGGTCACCCACATCTGGTACTTCAAGGGTGTGCCGAGCCGCCTCGGCTACCTGCTCGACCTGGCGCCGAAGGATCTGGAAAAGATCATCTACTTCGCCGCCTACGTCATCACCGCCGTCGACGACGAGATGCGGCACAACGAGCTGTCGACTCTCGAGGCCGAGATGGAGGTCGAGAAGAAGACCGTCACCGATCAGCGCGACGCCGACCTCGAGGCCCGGGCCCAGAAACTCGAGGCCGATCTGGCCGAGCTCGAGGCCGAGGGCGCGAAGTCCGATGTCCGCCGCAAGGTCAAGGACGGCGGCGAGCGCGAGATGAAGCAGCTCCGCGACCGCGCCCAGCGTGAGCTGGACCGGCTCGAGGAGATCTGGAACACCTTCACCAAGCTGGCCCCCAAGCAGCTGATCGTGGACGAGGTGCTCTATCGCGAGCTCACCGACCGCTACGGCGAGTACTTCACCGGCGCGATGGGCGCGGAGTCCATCCAGAAGCTGATGGAGAACTTCGATATCGAGGCCGAGGCCGAGAACCTGCGCGAGACCATCCGCAGCGGTAAGGGCCAGAAGAAGCTGCGCGCGCTCAAGCGGCTCAAGGTCGTCGCGGCGTTCCAGTCCAACGGCAACTCGCCGATGGGCATGGTGCTCGACGCCGTTCCGGTGATCCCGCCGGAGCTGCGGCCGATGGTGCAGCTCGACGGTGGCCGCTTCGCCACCTCCGACCTGAACGACCTCTACCGGCGCGTCATCAACCGCAACAACCGCCTCAAGCGACTGATCGACCTCGGTGCCCCCGAGATCATCGTCAACAACGAGAAGCGGATGCTGCAGGAGTCCGTCGACGCACTGTTCGACAACGGCCGTCGCGGCCGGCCGGTCACCGGCCCGGGTAACCGCCCGCTGAAGTCCCTGAGCGATCTGCTCAAGGGTAAGCAGGGTCGTTTCCGGCAGAACCTGCTCGGAAAGCGTGTCGACTACTCCGGCCGTTCGGTCATCGTCGTCGGCCCGCAGCTGAAACTGCACCAGTGCGGTCTGCCCAAGCTGATGGCGCTGGAGCTGTTCAAGCCCTTCGTGATGAAGCGGCTGGTCGACCTGAACCACGCGCAGAACATCAAATCCGCCAAGCGGATGGTCGAGCGGCAGCGGCCGCAGGTGTGGGATGTCCTCGAAGAGGTCATCGCCGAGCACCCGGTGCTGCTGAACCGTGCGCCCACCCTGCACCGCCTCGGTATCCAGGCCTTCGAGCCGCAGCTGGTCGAGGGTAAGGCCATCCAGCTGCACCCACTGGTCTGTGAGGCGTTCAACGCCGACTTCGACGGTGACCAGATGGCCGTGCACCTGCCGCTGTCCGCGGAGGCGCAGGCCGAGGCCCGCATCCTGATGCTGTCCTCGAACAACATCCTGTCCCCGGCGTCGGGTCGCCCGCTGGCCATGCCGCGTCTGGACATGGTGACGGGTCTGTACTACCTGACCCGGCTCGACGAAGGCGCCAAGGGCGAGTACCAGCCCGCGACGGCCGACGGCCCGGAGCAGGGCGTGTACTCCTCGCCGGCCGAAGCACAGATGGCGGTGGACCGCGGCGAGCTCACCGTGCGGTCGACCATCAAGGTGCGGCTGACCGATCAGCGTCCGCCCAAGGACGTCGAGGCGGAACTGTTCCCGGAGGGCTGGCGGCGCGGTGACGCGTGGACCACCCTGACCACCCTGGGCCGGGTGCTGTTCAACGAACTGCTCCCGGGTGACTACGCGTTCATCAACGAGCCGATGCCGAAGAAGCGGCAGGCGACGATCATCAACGATCTCGCCGAGCGCTACCCGATGATCGTGGTCGCGCAGACCGTCGACAAGCTCAAGGACGCCGGCTTCTACTGGGCCACGCGTTCGGGTGTCACCGTCTCCATGTCGGACGTGCTCGTTCCGCCGGAGAAGGCCGAGATCATGGAGCGCTACGAGGCGCAGTCCGACCAGATCGAGAAGAAGTACCAGCGTGGTGCGCTCGATCACCAGGAGCGCAACAACGCCCTGGTCAAGATCTGGCAGGAAGCGACCGAAGAGGTCGGTAGGGCGCTGCGCGCGCACTACCCGGCCGACAACCCGATCATCACGATCGTCGATTCGGGCGCCACGGGTAACTTCACCCAGACCCGTACCCTCGCCGGTATGAAGGGCCTGGTGACGAACCCGAAGGGTGAGTTCATCCCGCGGCCGATCAAGTCCTCCTTCCGTGAGGGCCTGACGGTGCTGGAGTACTTCATCAACACCCACGGTGCTCGTAAGGGTCTGGCCGACACCGCGCTGCGTACCGCCGACTCGGGCTACCTGACCCGTCGTCTGGTGGACGTCTCGCAGGACGTGATCGTGCGCGAGCACGACTGCGGCACCGAACGCGGTATCACCGTGCACATCGCGGAGAAGCAGCCCGACGGCCTGCTCATCCGGGACCCGCACGTGGAGACCTCGGCCTATGCCCGCACCCTGGCCGCCGACGCGCTCGACGAGAGCGGCAACGTCGTGGTCACCAAGGGCGCGGACCTGGGCGATCCCGCGATCGAGGCGTTGCTGGACGCCGGTATCACCGAGGTGAAGGTTCGCTCCGTGCTGACCTGCACCACCGGCACCGGAGTCTGCGCGACCTGCTACGGCCGCTCGATGGCCACCGGCAAGCTCGTCGATATCGGCGAGGCCGTCGGTATCGTCGCCGCGCAGTCCATCGGTGAGCCCGGTACCCAGCTGACCATGCGTACCTTCCACCAGGGTGGTGTCGCGGGTGACGACATCACCGGCGGTCTGCCCCGTGTGCAGGAGCTCTTCGAGGCTCGGGTGCCCAAGGGCAAGGCGCCGATCGCGGAGGTCTCGGGCCGGGTGCGGCTGGAGGACGACGACCGCTTCTACAAGATCACCATCATTCCCGACGACGGCGGGGACGATGTGGTCTACGACAAGCTGTCCAAGCGTCAGCGGCTGCGCGTGTTCAAGCACGACGACGGTACCGAGCGGCTGCTCTCCGACGGCGATCACGTCGAGGTCGGCCAGCAGTTGCTGGAGGGCGCGGCGGATCCGCACGAGGTGCTGCGCGTGATGGGCCCCCGGCAGGTCCAGATCCACCTGGTCCACGAGGTCCAGGAGGTCTACCGGAGCCAGGGTGTGTCCATCCACGACAAGCACATCGAGGTCATCGTCCGCCAGATGCTGCGCCGGGTGACGATCATCGATTCGGGCGCCACCGAGTTCCTGCCCGGTTCGCTGACCGAGCGTTCGGAGTTCGAGGCATCCAACCGTCGCGTGGTCGCCGAAGGCAACGAGCCCGCGGCGGGTCGTCCGGTGCTGATGGGTATCACCAAGGCGTCGCTGGCCACCGATTCGTGGCTGTCGGCGGCGTCCTTCCAGGAGACCACCCGAGTCCTGACGGACGCGGCGATCAACTGCCGCTCCGACCGGCTCATCGGCCTCAAGGAGAACGTGATCATCGGTAAGCTGATCCCGGCCGGTACCGGGATCAACCGGTACCGCAACATCCAGGTTCAGCCGACCGAGGAAGCGCGTGCCGCGGCGTACGCGGTGCCGTCCTACGACGACACCTACTACAGCCCGGAGGGCTTCGGTGCCTCCACCGGTGCCGCGGTCCCGCTGGACGATTACGGTTTCAGCGACTACCGGTAGCCGGTAGGTAGCAACAGCGTTCGGCCCCGCACCGCTTCGGTGCGGGGCCGAATTGCGTTCCGGGCCGCGCTATCCGCCGGGTCGGTTCAGCGGTGGGAATATGAACCGGGCATTTCGATCACATTGCGCTCAAACGTCGTTCGTCCGAACTTTGGTGAATAGCGTTGCAGCGCACTGTCTGCCGGAGTCGTCGAACAGTGGCCGGACCGACGACCGCCGGAGGGCTCATGACATCGCGAATCACCCAGCTTGCACGTGGTATTCGGGCACGTGGGGCGCGTCCGAAGAGCGGCAGCGCGGAGGTTACGAAGCCGGCGCGTCGCCGCCGATGGTTCCGGCGGCTCGCGGTGATCGGCACGGTCCTGTTCGTGCTCCCCGCAATGCTCGGGGCGGCCGCCCTGGCCGCGACCGGGGACTCCGAATCGGTGGCGACCGCCGGTTTCCCGGCACTGAACTGGATGAACATCCGCGATTCCAGCGGCGTCGAACTGACCCACTATCGATTCGTCACCACACACGGCAGTATCTTCGAGCCGCTGGAGACGGCCATCTCGGTGGTGCTCGGGCTCGAATTCGCCGGCTATATCGTCATCGTGACCAGTGCGATCTGGGTGATCGGCTACACGATGAGCTTTCACTGGCTCGATCCGTTCGGCGACGCGCTGTCCGGAGTCGCTCGCAGCCTGCACGCGCAGATCGGTATCCCGATGGTGCTTCTCGTCGCGGCGTCACTCGGTGCGTTCATCGTGGCGTGGTTCGTATTACGCGGTCACCACGCGCGGGCCGCGACCCAGGCGGTCACGATGGTCGGGGTCGCCGTGATCGGCCCGATCTTCATGGCCCAACCGCTCGAGGATGTACTTTCCTCGCACGGGCTGATGTCGCAGGGGCGCGATCTCGGTATCGCGGTGGCTGCCGGACTCACCGGGCACGCGTACAGCGACCCCACCGGACTGGTGGCGACGATGCAGGTGAACATGGCCGACAATTTCGCTCGGCGGCAAGTCCAGGTGTGGAACTTCGGGCATGTGGTCGACGACCGGCCCGGCTGCGCGGCCGTGTGGTCGGCCGGGGTGCGGTCGGGTTCGGATTCGGCTCTGGCATCCGGGCTGCGCAGCTGCGGTGATCTGGCGGCGCACCAGGCGGCGCTGAACCCGACCATGGGGCAGGTCGGTTCGGGGCTGGTCGTGCTGCTCTGTGCCGGCATCCTGCTCGCGTTCGGGGCCTATCTCTCGGTCAAGATCATCTGGGCCGCTCTCGATTCGGTTTTCCACGGTTTCGCGGCGATCTTCGGTTTCGCGGCGGGCGGCTTCGTCTACGGTCCCACGCAGACCTTTCTGGTGCGCAATCTCGTGGACAGTTTCTACGGTGCCGTGGTGATGGCGGCCTATGTCATCTATCTGGGTTTGTATGTGCTGTTCCTCGGCAACCTGTTCGACCAGGCCCGCGGCCAGGCGACGGTGGTACTGATCCTGGCCGCGGTGGTCGAAGTCGTGGGCCTGCTCCAGTTCCGGCGGTTCGCGGCCGCGCTGCGCCAGGGCAACGAGTGGATCGTCAACCGGTTCTCCCTCGCTCTGCAACAGGCGCCGGGTGGAGGCGGTGCGGGCGGGGCCGGCGGCGGCACGGCACTCGGTATGGGTTCCAGCGGACTCGCCCACTCCGGCGTACCGGGACTCGGGTTGCTCGCCGGTGCCGCCGCACTCTCAACCTTGAACAACAACCCGGCATCGGCCTGGCTGTTCAACCGGGTATCACCGCTGGAACCGCATTCGATGAAACGGCAGAGCGCGATGCTCGACCAGTGGGGTGTGTGGAATGCTCGATGGAACGGTGAGAAGGCCGGTGGTCCAGATGGGCTGGCCACGCACGCCTACCTGGATCGACTACATCTCTCGCACGCCGCCCGCGATGCGGCGGCCGTCGCCCGTGACGCCGGTCGCGGCGGGGTGAACACAACGCGGGGTGCGGCGGCCGCGGTCGACGGCGTACTGGTCGACGGGGGCGGATTCCTCGGGCAGGTCGCCGCTTCGCTGCGCGGCGCCGGCTTCACCGACGAGGACATGATCCAGCGCGCGGTGGAAGCGCGGGGTTACGTGGTGAAACACGGGAGCGATGTGTCGCTGGCCGACAAGAACCTGGCCGAAGTCGTCGCGGCCTCCCACTACGCCTCGGCGATGAATACCCCGGCCGCCCACGCCGAGCTGGAGCGCGCTGTTCTCGCCTACTCGCTCGGACGGGAGGGGCTCCGACTGGAAGGCGCGGCGCAGCGGGCCGGTGCGGAATATCTGGCCGCGCCGTCACGGGAGAAGCTGAACCAGATCCAGAAGGTCGCGGCCGGCGAGGAGACGGCCGCTTACTCGGAGGCGGACGCCTCCCGGATTCTGCGCTGGATCGGAGACGAACACGCGCAACGGGTTTCCACCGCGATGACCGATTTCGTCCTGAACCCTACCGATCCCGAGAGCCGCCGCCGCTTCTTCGCCGCGCAGAACGCGGCCGTCGATACCGACTACTGGGCCGCCGAAGCGACCCGCGCGCCCGCGTCCGCCTTCGCTGCCGGGGGCTGAGTCGCCGAATCCGTGACGGCCGTCGCGGAGTCGGAAACGGTGGATCCGTCCGCACGCGGCCGGGGCGCGGCAGTGCGCGCGTGGGTCGCGTAGAGGGTCAGGCCGACGAACGCCAGACCGCCCACCAGATTGCCGATCACCGTGGGGATCTCGTTCCAGATCAGGTAATCACCGATCGAGAAATCGCCGCCGAGGAGCAGCCCGGAGGGGAACAGGAACATATTGACGATCGAATGCTCGAACCCCATATAAAAGAACAACATGATGGGCATCCACATGGCGATGACCTTCCCGGACACCGAGGTCGACATCATCGCCGCGACCACACCGGTGGAGACCATCCAATTGCAGAGCACACCGCGAATGAAGAGGGTGAGCATTCCCGCGGCACCGTGATCGGCGTAACCGACCGTGCGCGAGACGCCGATTTCACCGAGTTTCTGTCCGACTTCGTTGGGGTCCATCGAGAAACCCATGGTCACGATGACCGCCATCATGATCGCGACGGTGAACGCGCCGAGGAAGTTGCCGGTGAACACCAGACCCCAGTTGCGCAGCAGGGCTCGCCAGGTCACACCGGGCCGCCGGTCCAGCCAGGCCAGCGGTACCAGGGTGAACACGCCGGTGAGCAGGTCGAATCCGAGTAGGTAGAGCATGCAGAAACCCACCGGGAACAGGACCGCCCCGAGTAGCGGCTGGCCGGTCTGCACCGTGATGGTGACCGCGAAGGCCGCGGCGAGCGCCAGGATCGCCCCGGCCATATAGGCGCGGATCACGGTGTCGCGCGTGGACATGAATGCCTTCGCTTCGCCGGCGTCGATCATTTCTTTCACGAAGTCCGCTGGTTTGAGATAAGACATGGCACGCCCTTCGGTTGTGGTCTTTCGTGCCGAAGTGTGCGATGCCGAGATTTCCCGCCCGTATCGTGCCGAGCGCACCCGTGTTACCGGGCCCTCACCGGATCTTTGCGGCGGTATGTGCCTCGCGCGTGACCTTGTGGGACGGCCACGCCGATCATGATGTCTCGGACGTAAACATTGTGATACCGATTCGGTTCGGCGTGTTCGGCGATGGGAGGCTTTCGATGTTTCCCGATGCTAGGAGTCTCGTATGGAACCGATCATGAGTAAGCGCGCGGCCGCCGACCTCGTTGTCGCCGCCCGTATCCGCCGGGGGCTGTCCTGGGCCGATATCGCCGACGCTCTCGGTGCTCCGCTGGTCTGGACGACCGCGGCGTTGCTCGGGCAGCATCCGATGACGGCGGAGCAGGCGGGCAAGGTCTGCGGCTTGCTCGGGCTGGACGATTCGGTGGCCGAAAGCCTGGCGTTGCAGCCGGCCCGCGGCGCCGATCCGGCGCTGATGAGCGATCCGACGATCTATCGCTTCGTGGAGGCGCTCTCGGTGTACGGGCCCGCGTTGAAGGAACTCATCCACGAGGAGTTCGGTGACGGGATCATGAGCGCCATCAACTTCAAGGTCGATTTCGCCCGCCGTCCCGACCCCGACGGCGACCGGGTGGTCATCACCTTCGACGGGAAGTTCCTCGACTACCGGTGGTGATCCGGGACCACCACCCGAGCGGGTCTCACTGGTTGTGCGGTAGTTCCTCGGCGAGCCGCTGGAGGTAGCCGGCGAACCGGCGGCGGTCGGCGGGGGACCAGTCGTCGGTGAGCCGGTCGAATACCTGCCGTTGCCAATCGTGGGCGTCGGCCAGCAGGCGGATACCCGCCGGGGTGAGGTACAGGGCGGTGCGGCGCCGGTCCAGGTCGGATTCGCGGCGTGAGAGGTAACCGGCGGTGGTGGCGTCGCGGACCATCCGGCTGGCTCCGGAATGATCGAGGCCGAGCTGATGGGCGACCGCGGTGATGGTCGCCTCGTCCGAGGCATCGGCGGCACCGGCCACCGCCTCCACGACCTGGACGTGCTGAGCGTTGCCCAGCTCCGCGCTCTGCCCCCCGGCGCCGCGCTGTATCCAGCGCCGGGACCAGAACCGAACCAGGCGGAACAGGGCGGGCCCGCCGTCCGCGGGGGAGGAGCTGCCGCTCATATGGACCAATCTATCCTCTTCAAAAATTTCCGTGCGATACGCATGTACATTGTATGTGTAACGCATGTAATCGAGAGGAGGGTCCCATGTCCGACCCGAGTAACACCCCGCGCATCGTGCTCGACCACACCATCGTGCCTGTGTCGGATCGCGTGGCGGGGGCGACGTTCTTCGCCGAGCTCATGGGGTTGGCGGTGGGCGACCCGGCCGGCCCGTTCGTGCCGGTGCGGGTGAACGAGGATCTGACGTTCGATTTCGACGACCGCGGCCGCGTCGAGCCGGGGCACTACGGCTTCCTGGTCGACGAGGCCACCTTCGACGCCGTACTGCGACAGCTGGCGCAATGGCCGGCTGTCGAGTACGGGTCGGGGCCCGGGAGCGGCTGGGACCGGGATATCAACCACCTGGGCGGTGGTCGCGGTGTGTACGTCCGCTCGCCGGAAGGGCACAGCTACGAAATGTTCACCGTGGCCAGTTGACAGCGCGTGCCACCGGCATCGAGAAGCGCATCCGGCTGCTCGGGGACGCGGGCATGGTGGTAACGGAGAAGCAGAGCCGGATCCGGTACTCCCGCCGGGCCCGATGCGTTCCGGCGGGACATGGCCTCGCGAAGGCCCGGTTCAGCGCTCGCTGTCGAGGGCGCTCATCTGCGCCTCCGCGTACCGGCTACCCGCCACCGCCGCGGCCGGTACCGCGGCCTCGATCGCGGCGGTCTCGGCCGCGGTGAGCGCGATATCGAGCGCGCCGAGCGCCTCCGACCACCGGCTCCGGGTGCGTGCCCCGATCACCGGAACGATATCGTCGCCGCGACTCAGTACCCAGGCGATGGCCAGCTGGGCGGTGGAGACGCCGTGACGCCGCGCGAGGGCGGCGAGCGCGTCCACCAGGTTCAGGTTGGCGGCGAGGTTGTCGCCCTGGAAGCGCGGAGTGTGGGCGCGGTAGTCCGTCTGTCCGAACCCGGTGCTGCGGCCGGGAGCCGTATCACTGAGCAGCCCGCGGGAGAGCACCCCATAGGCGGTGATCCCGATACCGAGTTCGCGGCACACGGGCAGAATCTCCGCCTCGATCCCGCGTGAGAACAGCGAGTACTCGATCTGCAGATCGGTGATCGGGTGTACCGCGGCCGCCCGGCGCAATGTTTCGGCGCCGACTTCGGACAGGCCGATATGCCGCACATACCCCGCCTCGACGAGTTCGGCGATGGCGCCGACGGTGTCCTCGATCGGTACCGCCGGGTCCAGCCGCGCCGGACGGTAGATGTCGACATGGTCGACCCCGAGCCGGCGCAGGCTGTAGCTCAGGAAATTGCGCAGCGCGGCCGGACGGCTGTCGAATCCCTGCCAGGTGCCGTCCGGTCCGATCATGCCGCCGAACTTCACGCTGAGGATCGTTTCGTCCCGGGGGCGGGCGGCGATCGCCCGGCCCACCAGCAACTCGTTGTGGCCCATACCGTAGAAATCGCCGGTATCGACGAGCCGGGCGCCGGAATCGAGTGCGGCGTGCACGGTGGCCGTCGATTCGGTCTCGTCGGCGGGGCCGTAGGCACCCGACATCCCCATCGCGCCCAGCACGATTCGCCCGACCGTCGGCCCGGTATTGCCCAGCTGCGCGACTGCGATCTGTGTATTCGTCATACAGACCACCGTGGTGGACCCATCCCGCTCGCGGCAGAGACGCTTTATCGGGGGAGCGGCGATCCCTGGCTCACCGCGCGGCGGTACGCGACAGTGGAGGTATGGATCGCAGCGAACTCGCCGATTTCCTCCGTCGCCGCCGGGAACAACTCACCACCGAGGCGGTGGGGCTGCCCCCGGGTACCCGCCGTCGGACCCCGGGCCTGCGCCGCGACGAAGTGGCGCAGCTGGCCGGCATCTCCACCGATTACTACACGCGGCTGGAACAGGCGCGCGGGCCCCGGCCGTCGACCCAGGTGCTCGCCGCCCTGACCCGTGCGCTGCGCTGTACCGCCGACGAACGCGATCACATCTATCTCCTGTGCGAACACGCGCCGCCCGGCGGCCGCCGGACCGACAAACATGTCGGCCCGGGGCTGATGCACGTGCTCGCGAAACTGGACGATATCCCGGCGGCGGTGATCACCGATCTCGGCGAATGCCTGGTGCAGAACCGGATGCACACCCTGCTCTTCGGCGACCAGGCCGAACAGCAGGGCTGGAACCGGTTCTATGCCTGGCGATGGTTCACCGAACCGGAAGCCCGGGCGATCGCCCGGGTGCAGGACACCGACCGGCTCGCCCGCGTACAGGTGGCCGATCTACGGGCCACCGCCGCGCGGCGGCCGAAGGACCCGGACGTCATCGAGTTCATCGGCGCGCTACGGGCGAGGAGTCCGGAGTTCGAGCGGCTCTGGACCGAGCACGAGGTGGCGGTCCGGCACTCCGACACCAAGAGTGCCGTGCACCCGGAGGTCGGCGTGATCGACATGTTCTGCGAGACCATGCTCACGCCCAACGCCACCCAGCGGCTGCTCATCTACTGGCCGCTGCCGGGTACCGATGCCGCGGAGAAGATGGAACTGCTGCGCGTCATCGGCACTCAGCGGCTGGATGCGCCGGAGCGGCCGTCCTACTCGCGACCAGCCGAGGTGAACGACATATCCGCATAGCGCGGTCCGGCCACCTGGCCGGCGATCGGTTCCAGCCGGTCCAGTTCCGCCGCGGTCAGGGTGACCGCGGCCGCGGCGGCGTTCTCCGCGAGCCGGGTCCGGCGGCGGGTGCCGGGAATGGGTACCACCGGCAGTCCGTGGACCTGTCCCCGCGACTGCACCCAGGCCAGCGCGATCTGGGCGGGCGTGAGTTCGCGCGCTTCGGCGATGGCGTGCAACGGTGCGAGGAGGGCGGCGTTGTGTGCGGCGTTGTCGCCGGTGAAACGTGGCATATGCCGCCGGAAATCGCCCTCGCTCAGGGCGTCGGTGCCGGGCAGGGCTCCGGTGAGGAAACCGCGGCCCAGCGGTGAATAGGGCACGAATGTGACGCCCAGTTCGGCGGCGGCGGGCACCGCCGTACGCTCGACGTCGCGGGAGAACAGCGACCACTCCGACTGCACCGCCGCGATCGGATGGACCGCATGCGCGGCGCGTAGTTCCGCCCCGGTGACCTCGGACAGGCCGAGCGCGCGCACCTTCCCCGCGTGCACCAGCTCCGCCATGGCACCCACACTGTCCTCGATCGGTACCTCGGGATCGCGCCGGTGCATGTAGTACAGGTCGATGGTGTCGGTGCCGAGGCGGCGCAGGCTGGCGTCGACGGCCCGGCGGATGTAGTCGGGTGAATTGTCGATACCGCGGTAGTGCGGGTCGTCGGCCTTGCGGACGATCGCGAATTTGGTGGCCAGCACGATCCGGTCCCGGTTGGCGCGGACGAAATCGCTCAGGAACTCCTCGTTGTCGCCGGAGCCGTAGATATCGGCGGTGTCGAACAGGGTGATGCCGAGTTCCAGGGCGCGGTCCAGGGTCGCGCGGGATTCCGCGCGGTCGGTGGGGCCGTAGAACTCGCTCATACCCATGCAGCCCAGCCCCTGGACACCCACCCGGATCTCGGTGGTGCCCAGCGGAGCGGTCGGCAGTACTGCGGAGGTGGTCATGGTTTCGGGTATCCCTTCACGATGCTGCGTTGTCCGGTGACCGGGTGGCGTCGCCGGGGACGTGCTGCTCGTAGAGCGAGATCTTGTGATCCAGCACCGCCACGGTCTGTTCGAGTTCGGCGATACGTTCGAGGACGTCGGCGCGGGTCTTGCGGAACATCGCGAGCCGTTCGGGGATCGTGCTCGCGCCGGCGCGGACCAGTTCGGCGTACCGGATCATGTCCGCCACCGTCATACCGGTGGTGCGCAACCGGGTGATCAGCGTCAGCCAGTCCAGGTCGCGGTCACTGAACCGGCGTTTGCCGGTGTGGTCGCGGCCGATATGGGCCAGCAGGCCGATGCGCTCGTACCAGCGCAGCGTGTCCTGGCTCAGACCGCAGTGCCGGGCCGCCGCCCCGATCGAATGCCGGGGGAGATCCCGAGCCGGGTCGGTGACGTCCGGGCCGGGTTCGGTGATACTCACGCCGACTACTCTCCTTGCCGAAAACTATTGCGCCACAGAGGCTTCCGTGTGGCGCTCGATATCCTCTCGTCGAACGAGGACAACGTTATCCACCTGGAGTGGACTCCAAGCAAGCGCTGATCGGTGGATCAGTTGCCGTGTGGCCGCCGGGCGCGGGGCCTCAGCTGCCCACCGGGCATCGGCGGCGCCGGAATCCGCTGGTCCGGGGTGTGGCCGGTGATATCACCGAAACGCTCGGTGTTGTGCGACTCCCAATCCGTGCGGGCCGCCACGATCTCCGCGTGCTCGCGCGCGACGAAGTTCCACCACATCACCAATTCCTCCGCGAGCGGCTCCCCGCCGATCAGGGCGAACCGGCCGCCGGAGTCGCTGGACAGGTCGAGGCTGTCGCGGCCGGTGCCCAGATACAGCAGCGGGCCCGGCGTGAGCTCGCAACCGGCGGCGGTGACTGTGTCCTCGATCGCCAGCAGTGCGTACTCGTACTCCGGCTCCAGCGGCAATGTGGACGCGGTCGCGGGATCGATCTCGATATCGGCCCCCACCAAGGGGGTGTAGATCGTTGCCGGCGAGGTCACCCCGGCCAGCGAACCCAGCAGTACGGTCGCTCGCAGGCCCGGGGCGGTGTGGACGGGCAGGTTCCGGTGCTGTTCGAAATGGGGAGCGATATCGCGGTGCCCCGCCGGCAGCGCGACCCACAATTGCAGCCCGCGCCCGGCGGGTGCCTCGGGCACCGTGTACTCCGAGTGGGCGATCCCGCGCCCGGAGGTCATCAGATTGAGCTGGCCGGGTTCGATGCGCACATCCGAGCGCACCGAATCCCGGTGCCGGATCATTCCCTCGAACGGCCAGGTGACGGTCTGCAGACCGATATGCGGATGCGGATCGATATCCGGCGGCGCGTCGGTGACGGTCACCGTCGGAGCGCCGAAATAGTCCAGGAAACACCAGGCTCCGACGGTCGGCAGTTCCCGCTGCGGCAGGGTCCGTTCCACATAGGTGCCGCGTACGCCACCCAGCGGCACCTCCCGGGCCGGATACAGCCGCGTTATCGGACCCGGTCCGACTCCCGGCTCGCACAGGGTCTCGGTGGGGTGCGGATCGAGGTCACTCACCGCCGCCGACCACGTGCTCGTTGTACTGCGGATGCTTCTCCAGATAGCTCCGGATGAACGCGCACTCGGGCCGGATCCTGCGCCCGCGGTCCACGGTGTCGGAGATCGCGAACTCGGCCAGCCGGCTGCCCAGCCCCTTACCGCCGAACTCCGGTCCGATCTCGGTGTGGGTGAAGACGGTTTCCCCGCCGCGCTCGGTGTACTCGGCGAAACCGGCCAGTTCGGCGCCGTACCACACCTCGTAACGGTTCTCGCCGGGGTTGCGCACCACCTTGCTCTGCTCGGTCGCTTCGGTCATCTCCGCGGCTCCTTTCCGTATTCGGCCATCTGTTCACGACGCCACGACCTGGGGTCGTACCGCCGAGCGCCAGCGTACTCAGCCGCACGCGACCCGGGCGGCGCGCTCGGACGGGCGACGTGGCCCGTCCTTGTCCAGGGGGGCGCCGCCCGGAACACGCGAGCACCAGCGCATCCGGGGTTCGGCACGTAACCTGGGGGGATGGCCAAGGAAATCGACCGGGTCCGGGCGCGTTCGGCGTGGGCCACGGTCAGGGAGAGCCCGGTGATCACCACGATCGCGGTGGCGCCGATCGTCGTGGTGTTCGGTCTGGTGTGGTGGCTGATCGGCGGCTGGGCGGCGTTCCTGCTGCTCGTCGTGCTCGGCGCCGGCGCGGTGTTCGGCGGCAAACTGCTGCGCTGAGTATCAGCGCGGTACGTGGAAGGTCACCAGGTCGCCCGCACCCGGGCCCACCCGGTCCCATTCGCCGGGTAGGCGCAGCACCGCCAGCGCGGACGTGGGGAACTTGCGGCTCAAGCGCAGGGCCTCCTCGGTATCGTGCGCGGCCGCGAGGTCCCAGGCCGTCCACGGCATGCCCGGCGCATGCCCGATCACCAGCAGGGTGGAGACGGCGGGGTCGGTGAGCCCGATCAGTTCGAACAGATAGTCGGTCGTGGCCTCGTAGATCCCGGACTCGAACTCGACCGGCGCGGTGATACCGGTGGCGCCGAGTGTTTCCCGGGTACGGGTCGCGGTGGAACAACGCACCGCGTCGATCGGCGGCTGGTTCGCCCGCAGCCAGGCGCCCGCCAATGCGGCCTCCCGCTGCCCGCGCGGCGCCAGCGGGCGCTCGTGGTCCTCGATTCCGGCCGGGTACGCCGATTTCCCGTGCCGCATCAAGATCAGAGTCCGAGCCATGGGACCACCGTAGGCACCCTCCGTGCGGAGATCCAGAACACACTCGAGGCAAACTGAAAGCGGCGTCACAATAGAGGTAGGCCCGGTGATCCCGGTCCACGCTCAGTCGTCACGCCCTGCCACCCGCGACCCGGACGGCACCAGCCCGCATATAAGTCTCGAGGATCTGCACAAATATGGCCTACGTAATCACGCAGCGTTGCTGTAATGACGCGAGCTGCGTTTCCGAGTGCCCGGTCGACTGCATCCGCCCGACTCCGGATCAGCCGGAATTCGCCACGACCGAAATGCTCTACATCGACCCCGACACCTGCATCGACTGCGGCGCCTGTGTCGACGCGTGCCCGGTGGAGGCCATCTTCTCCGAGGACGATCTGCCCGCGTCGCTGGACCGCTTCCGGGAGATCAACGCGGCCTGGTTCGAGCGGCATCCGCTGGAGTCGAACCTGGATCCGATCGCGACCCCGGTGCGGCCGCCCAAGGATCTGGGTACGTTGCGGGTCGCGATCGTCGGTGCCGGCCCGGCGGCCGCCTACGCGGCCGACGAACTGTTGCGGCGCTGCGATGTCCAGGTGGAGATGTTCGACCGGCTGCCCACACCGTGGGGTCTGGTGCGCGCGGGGGTGGCCCCCGACCATCCCGGCACCAAAACGGTCGCGGGCATGTTCGAATCGGCGTTCCGGCGCGACACCCTGCAGTACTACTTGAACGTCGAAGTCGGTAAGCACATCACCCACGAGGAACTGCTGGCCCATCACCATGCGGTCCTCTACGCGGTGGGCGCCTCCTCGGACCGGCGGATGGGTATCCCGGGCGAGGACCTGCCCGGCAGCCATTCCGCGACCGAGTTCGTGGCCTGGTACAACGGACACCCCGACTACGCCGACCGGGTCTTCGACCTCTCCGGTGAGCGGGCGATCATCGTCGGCAACGGCAATGTCGCGCTCGACGTCGCCCGCGTGCTGACCGTGAACCCCGACGAACTGGCGAAAACCGATATCGCCGACCACGCCCTGGCGGCCTTGCGCGGAAGCAATATTCGCGAGGTCGTGGTGCTGGGCCGGCGCGGCCCGCTGCAGGCGGCCTACACCTCACCGGAGTTCCTGGCGCTGGCGCACCTGGCCGGGGTGGATATCGTCATCGACCCGGCCGAACTGGAACTCGACCCGGCCTCGCAGGCGCTGCTCGACCACCCGGACGTCGAACCCTCGCTGAAACTGAAATACGCGCTCGCCGAGGAATTCGCGGCGAAACCGCCGGCCGAGGGCAACAAACGGATCGTGTTCAAGTATCTGGCCGCCCCGACCGCACTCACCGGCACCGACAAGGTCGAAGCACTGGAGTACGCCCGCAACGAACTGGTGGAAGAGGACGGAATCCTCAACGCCCGCCCCACCAGCGAGATCGGCAGCCTCCCGGCCTCGCTGGTGCTGCGGTCGATCGGCTACCGCGGACAGCCCGTCCCGGACCTGCCCTTCGACGACAACCGTGCCGTGGTCCCCAACGAACACGGTCGCGTGATCGGTCCCGACGGCCTGCCGCTCACCGGTGTGTACGTCAGCGGCTGGATCAAACGCGGCCCGCGCGGGGTGATCGGTTCCAACCGGGTCGACTCCGAGGAAACGGTCGAGGGCCTGATCGCCGACTTCATCGCGGGCAAGCTGGCCGCTCCTACCGCCGACCGGGACGCACTGCGCGCCTTGGTCCAGGAACGCCAGCCGGACCTGGTGGACCGGGTAGGCTGGAAAGCCATCGACCAGGCCGAACGCGGCGCCGGCAAGGAGTCGGGCCGGCCCCGGGTCAAGTTCACCACCCTCGCCGACCTGCTCCAGGCGGCCAAGGGCGGTAGCTGACGGCTGTGTTTTTGGCGGCGCCTT
>NZ_BDCU01000055.1 GCF_001618425.1 Nocardia fusca NBRC 14340 | reverse complement strand
CGGAGTTGCCTCGGCATTCGATGGTCGGGTCGGCATGTTTGCCCGTCCGGCCGGGAGTGCCCCTCGTAGGCGAATGGGTCTACAGGGGCGCTATACGGACGATTGTGGTGGTGATTCCGTCCACGACGAACCACAGGCGCAGGGTCGGGCGGCCCGTGGTCCGGTCACCCGGTTCGTACCTGCTGCGGACGCTGATGTGCTGCCGGGCCAGGACCGGCGCGACGTATTCGATGACCGCGCGGTGCGGGCCGCTGACCAGCTTGGGGTAGTCGACCAGGTACTGCTCCACGGCCTGCCAGTAGCAGGTGTTGTTCACATGGTTGTACTGGTCGATATCGGTGGCACGCAGCGGAAACGGCAGGTCGGTGTCGGATTCGGGTGGCGCTGGGTCGGTGAGCCAGGGGCGCCAGCGGAGTCGCTGCTCGGTGGTGGTCTGGGCGAGGTAGGCCAGACCCGCGTCGCTGATCCGGGCGGGCATATTGTTCGACTCGTTGATGTTGATCCAGAAACCTTCGGTTTCGATCAGGCCGCCCCGGTCGCTGGTGATACGCACCCGCATATTCGCCCAGCGGGTGGACATACTCGAACACCAGCGTCGCAGGTGGACGTGGTCGGGCCACAGTACCGGGCGGACCACGTCGATGACCGTGCGCCGGATGATCCAGCTCGGGTCGCTCTGTTCCAGGACCGATTGCTGGAGGTGTTCCCAGGCGATGTCCTGGAGGTAGCGGGCGACACCGTCGAGGCGTAGACGGTTGTACGGGTCCACGTCGCCGGCTCGCACCGGCCACGCCGTAACGAACCCCATGCCCTCCTGGGGAAGCGGGGCGAGCGGCTGATCGAGTGACACTTGTGCTCCTCGCGCGGCGGGTTGGGCCGCGGTACTTCTGCGTGTTTCCTGTGAGACGACTTTACGGGGCGTGTGTCACCGCGCCACGCCGAGCCGTCGGTTCGCTGTGCTCGGCGTGTGGCGGCGTCAGTATCCGACGTAGCCGGTGCCGTTGGAGACCCCCACCACCCCGGGCACATTGCCGAGCGAACCGTACCGTTCGATGGCGTACCTCGTACCGGCGATGATGTTGTCCACCGGATTCCAGATATCGCCGTGACCGGGCAGCGAATAGGAGTTGAAGGTCGGATCGATGGTCTGCATGAGACCCTTCGACGGGATCCCGGCCGCGGCGTTGCTGTCCCACAGATTGATGGCGTTCGGATTGCCACCGGATTCGCGTTCGATGATCAGCGCGATGGTGGCGGCCTCGGCATCGTCGATGTCGTAGCCGTTCTCGCGCAGTACGCGGATGGCTTCCTTTATCCACTCCGCCTGATCGCCGGTGGGCATGGTGGTGGGGGCCGCCCCGGACGAGGGCGCGGGACTTCCGGAGCCGCTGTCGGTGGATGTACCACCCATCAGGGAACTGGCCGGGGAACCGCTGGTGGTGGGGTATCCGGAGCTCGGCGCGCCGTCCCCGGCCGAGGGTGCCGTGGTGGCGGCCGGAACCGTCGGCGCGGCGGCGGGGGCGGTACCGGGTTCGCCCAGCACACCGTGGGCATGCTCCAGTGCGGTGACGGCCTGCTGTACCTGGGTGGTGGCCCGGTTCGCGGTGTCCTCCGCGCTTTTCAGGGCGTTGACGATATGCCACTGGTGGGAGGCCGCCACGAGGCGCTGCCCCAGCTCGGTGCGTTGCATTTCGGCGGAATCGGCGGTGTCGCCGGCGGCCCGGCGTAGATAGTCGATCCGCGACTGGGCGCTGACGGTACCGTCGTCGGCCACGTCGAAGGCCGGTAGTGGCGGCTGCGCGGTGTTGCGCGCGGTATCGCGCATCAGCAGGACCCTGTTCCTCGCCTCGATCAGGTTGGCGACTTCGGCGCGCAGTGCGGTGTCGAGTTCGAGCAGGGCTGCGCTCACTGCTCCGGTTCGGGTGCGTTCGATATCCATCCGGGTACCGGCGGCCGCACCCGCGGATCCGGTCCAGTGCATCGCCCGGGTGTCGGTGACCGCGGTCCCGGTGAGCTGGTCGAGCCGGCCGGACAGCGTAGTCGCGTGAGTGGCGGCCGCGGTGAGATGGTCGGTCTGCCATTGTTCGACATTGCCGATGGTGAGGGTCATACCGCGGTCTCCAGTCCGACGGTGGTGAGTGCCCCGGTGACCTCCGCTTCGGTCATCTCGTAGTCGCCCGCGCTGGTGCGCAGGGTGGCGGCGACGGTGGTGAGCCGGTCGGCGATTCGGTGCAGGCAGGACGCGGTGAGGTCGGCGGCACGCTGTGCCGGTGGGCCGAAACCGGTGCCGGGTAGCGCGGTCGCGGCCGCGGCGAACACCTCGGGGGTGTCGAGCGCGGTGACGGCGTCGGCTTCGGTATCGAGCCGACCGGCGAAACCGCGCAGCAGACCGGGATCGACCCGTACCGTCGCGCTGGGTGTACTCGTCTCTTCGTTCATTCGTTCCCCCGGGGATTCCCGCCCGTTCCTGCTGTGGCCGAGCCTAACAAAGCGGCATGTATCCCGAGGCCCGCTCGACCAGCGGCGATCGATCGGACGAAGGGGTGTGCGCGGGTCGGCAGGCCCGGGCGGGGGATGGACTTCGGCTGCCGATGACCATTAAGTTGATGAAGACGGGTGGATTGGTACATATCGACTGGTGCGTCTCTATAGCCGCCGGTCGGCGAACAGAGAGGTCGGCATATGCGCGCAGCTCAGGTCAGCAAACTCGAAGGACCGGAAGCGATCGAGATCGTCGATATCCCGGAACCGCGGCCACTGCCGGGTGGTGTGGTGATCGACGTCCATGCCGCCGGAGTCGCCTTCCCCGACGTACTGATGACCCGTGGCCTCTACCAGATGAAACCCCCGATGCCTTTCGTAGTCGGTGGCGAGGTCGCCGGGGTCGTACGCGAAGCACCCGAGGGGTCGCATGTGAAGCCCGGTGACCGGGTCTGCGCCCTGACCATGCTCGGCAACGCGATGGCAGAGGTCGCCACGACCACCGCCGAAATGGTTTTCAAGCTTCCGGACAACATCTCCTTCGAGGCCGGTGCCGGAATCCTGTTCAACGATCTCACCGTGCACTTCTGCCTGCGCAACCGCGGCCGCCTCGCCGAGGGGGAAACCGTGCTGGTGCACGGCGCGGCCGGTGGGATCGGTACCTCTACTCTGCGATTGGCCGGTGCGCTGGGCGCGGGCCGGGTGATCGCGGTGGTGAGTACCGAGGAGAAGGCCGAGATCGCCCGCGCGCACGGCGCCACCGATGTGGTGCTCACCGACGGCTGGCTCGACCGGGTCAAGGAACTCACCGACAACCGCGGCGTGGACATCGTGCTGGATCCCGTCGGCGGCGACCGCTTCACCGACAGCATTCGATCGCTGGCCCGGGGCGGGCGCCTGCTGGTGGTCGGCTTCACCGGCGGCGATATCCCGACCGTGAAGGTGAACCGGCTGCTGTTGAAGAACGTCGAGGTCGTCGGTGCGGGCTGGGGCGAGTGGGTGCTGTCGCATCCGGGTTACCTCCTCGAGCAGTGGGCCGAGGTGGAGCCGCTGTTCGCCTCCGGCAAGATCGCCGCGCCGCAGGCGGTGCTCTTCCCGCTGGAGCAGGCCGCGCAGGCCGTCGCTTCGCTGGAGAACCGCGCCGCCACCGGCAAGGTCGTGGTGACACTTCGCTGACCCGTCCGGCCCACAGCCGCGGCTGTGGGCCGGACGCCCTCGTCAGCGGTAGTTCAGAACACTCGGACCGGCGATGTCCTGCTGACTGACCGGGAAGCAGCCGTACTTACCGGGAATGCCCTCCCGTCTTTCCAGCTCGTTCAGATCCGCCATGCACGAATCGAGGGTCGGGTAATTGCGTGGCAGGAAGGGGGCATCGGTGGCCGCGGCCGTTCCCGCCGCACCCAGCAGCGCAGTGCCGACGAATCCGGCGACGACTATCGAATAAGCGATTTTCTTCATGTGAATGCTCCGTGTGTTCCTGATTCGTGATGGGACGGAATATGTCCGTCGAACTGCCCGCTGATCCGGGCCGTCGCGGCGCGGTATCCGGGTAACCGACACGTCGTCGACCACCGCGTAATGCTTCTTGGCCGATCGGCCTCTTCGATACGCGCCGGAGCGGCAGGGACGAACCTGCGCGAACCTCCGGTACGAACCGGGAAGCGGCCGCGTTCTCTTCATGCGGAATTCATGACCCCCCCAAGTGCGCGAATCGAATTGCCCGGAGGTGACCGTGCCACCGATTTCCGAGCCGTTCGATCGTCGGACGTCACCGCCCGAAAATTGTTCTGTCACATCTACTGACGTGGCCGATACGGAATCGGTTCCACCGGAATTCCCTCGGTTCGCGGTCGACGGGGAAACCGCGCGGCCCCGTGGTGTCGCGGTGCCGGTCGAGCAGTCACTCGGCAGGGCGGGAACCCACGCGTGACCTGCACCGCCGCCGGGATCGGTCGTTCGTCGGTATTGTGCACGGCATGCGGATCAGGTCGGCGATAGTCCTCGGGTTGACCGCGGCCTTTGCTCTGACGGGGTGTGGGTCCGACCAGGGGGCCGGGGACGACGAGGGACCGCGGGGGCCGGCGCCCAAGGTGGCCGCGCTCGGTCCGTTCGTGGGGGAATGCGGGCATGTCACCGACAACGAGGTACGTGATCTCGGGGGGCTGGGGCAGATCGTGCAATCCTTCAAGAACGGGGTCGGCTGCAACTGGCAGGGCAGCGGCGGAAACTCCATCACCTTCGCCTCGTACCGGGGGAGCCCGCTGGAACGGGAGAAGGCATGGGTCACCACGCACGGCCGGCCGCCGGAACCGATCACGGTGGGCGGACGTAACGGGTTCGCGGCACTCGATCCCACCGGGCGGATATGCGATCTCGCGGTGCAACTCGACGATGATTTCTTCGAATGGTCCACCGCGCGGAGCATCGCCGGTGGCGACCCGTGCGAGCGCAGCCGGGCACTCGCCGAACTGACGATCGAGCGGTTGGGGTGAAGGCGATGACATTCGCATCCGGTCCCGGACCCGCTCACCGGCGGCGACTGCGTACGGCGGCGGCTGCCGCGGCACTACTGGTTACGACGATTCTGGGCGCCGGCTGCGGCAGCACCGTGGAAGGGACCCCGCAGCCGGTCGGCGGTGGCGAATCGGTGGACACCGCGCAGATCGACAAACTGCTGCGGGAATGCGACGTGGTCACCGACCAGCAGATCATCGACGCCCTCGGTGGCAGCGTCTACATCAGCGAGTCGTTCTTCGGTGCCGTGTGTATGTGGGATATCGGCGGTGGCTCCGGAATGCTCACGCTGAACTGGTACGAGAACGGGTCGCTGCGCAACGAGCAGGCGACGAACGACAAGCTGGGCTACACCAGCACCAAGACCACTGTGCAGGGCACGATCGCGCTGGAGGTCCGGCGTCCGAACGACCCGAAATCGTGCGGGATGACCGCGAGCGCCGCCGACTCCGGGGTGATCGGCTGGTGGGTGAACTCGGGGACACCCGATCCGTGCGCTGCCGCCAAGAAGCTGCTCGAACTCACGCTCAATATCGCGCGATAGCGGGGTCGGTCCCGCCGTGTGGCTCGTCCGCGAGACACCGGGCAACCGTCTTGTTCCTGCTGCTGTTCGTCCGGGAAGCGGGACCACCCGGGAACAAGCGGTCGGGCGGGTCCGTTGAGTAGTGGCGAGAGATGCCCGGGAGGGGTCGAGAGCCGGAATCCGAGGGGCCGAGGCCGGCCCGCCATATCACAACATCACCCCGGTTTTGACCCTATTCACTACGCCCGAGTACAGTGGACCGCTGTGCCCGGAAGGATACGGGCAAGTTCGAGCGTAGACGTAGGCCAGCGAGAGCGGCCGACGATTCCAGCGTGCCTGTAAATCGGGCCCTGAACTGCGCGCGACACGCCCGACCTCGGGACGCGAGAAACGTGGTTGGACGTGCGGGTGAAAGCTCGATGAACAGCCCTGACACCGCCATAACCGATAAAAGGAAAGCCGGTATATGCCAACCATCAACCAGCTGGTCCGCAAGGGTCGCCGCGACAAGGTCGCCAAGACCAAGACCGCGGCCCTCAAGGGGAGCCCGCAGCGTCGTGGCGTGTGCACCCGCGTGTACACCACCACCCCGAAGAAGCCGAACTCCGCGCTGCGGAAGGTCGCGCGTGTGAAGCTGACCAGCGCGGTCGAGGTCACGGCTTACATCCCCGGTGAAGGCCACAACCTGCAGGAGCACTCGATGGTGCTCGTGCGCGGCGGTCGTGTGAAGGACCTCCCCGGTGTGCGTTACAAGATCATCCGCGGCTCGCTCGATACCCAGGGTGTGAAGAACCGCAAGCAGGCCCGCAGCCGTTACGGCGCCAAGAAGGAGAAGAGCTGATATGCCGCGCAAGGGCCCCGCTCCCAAGCGACCGCTGATCAACGACCCGGTCTACGGGTCGCCGCTGGTGACGCAGCTGGTCAACAAGATTCTCCTCGACGGCAAGAAGTCCACTGCCGAGCGCATCGTGTACGGCGCGCTGGAGCAGGCGCGCGAGAAGACCGGCACCGATCCGGTCGTCACTCTCAAGCGCGCGCTGGACAACGTCAAGCCCGCCCTCGAGGTCAAGCCGCGCCGTGTCGGTGGCGCCACCTACCAGGTGCCGGTCGAGGTCCGTCCCGGCCGCTCCAACACTCTCGCGCTGCGCTGGCTGGTCAACTACTCGCGGGCTCGCCGTGAGAAGACCATGATCGAGCGTCTGGCCAACGAACTGCTGGATGCCAGCAACGGCCTCGGCGCTTCGGTCAAGCGTCGCGAGGACACCCACAAGATGGCCGAATCCAACCGGGCCTTCGCGCACTACCGCTGGTGATGTCTGTCCGGCCCATCGCTCCTGGGCCGGGAGGCTTACGGAAGCACCGCTTCCGCTTTTGACAGATAGGGCGGCCACACGGTCGTCGGCGAAAATCCCAACTAGCTACGAGCGGGGAAGATTTCCGTGGCACAGGACGTGCTCACCGACCTGAACAAGGTCCGCAACATCGGCATCATGGCCCACATCGATGCGGGCAAGACCACTACCACCGAACGCATCCTCTTCTACACCGGTGTGAACTACAAGATCGGCGAAACCCATGACGGGGCGTCGACCACCGACTGGATGGAGCAGGAGCAGGAGCGCGGTATCACCATCACCTCCGCGGCGGTGACCTGCTTCTGGAACCAGAATCAGATCAATATCATCGACACCCCGGGCCACGTGGACTTCACCGTCGAGGTGGAGCGCAGCCTGCGCGTGCTCGATGGCGCCGTTGCCGTCTTCGACGGCAAGGAGGGCGTGGAACCGCAGTCCGAGCAGGTGTGGCGGCAGGCGGACAAGTACGACGTGCCGCGGATCTGCTTCGTCAACAAGATGGACAAGCTCGGTGCGGACTTCTACTTCACCGTGCAGACCATCAAGGACCGCCTCGGCGCCAAGCCGCTGGTCATCCAGCTGCCGATCGGCGCGGAGGACACCTTCGAGGGCATCGTCGACCTGGTCGAGATGAACGCGAAGGTCTGGACCGGCGAGACCAAGCTCGGTGAGAAGTACGAGGTTCAGGAAATCCCGGCCGATCTCGAGGAGCGGGCCGAGCAGTACCGTCAGGAACTGCTCGAGACCGTCGCCGAATCGGACGAGGCCCTGCTGGAGAAGTTCTTCGGTGGCGAAGAGCTCTCGATCGACGAGATCAAGGGCGCCATTCGCAAGCTGACGGTCAACTCCGAGCTGTACCCGGTGCTGTGTGGTTCGGCGTTCAAGAACAAGGGCGTGCAGCCCATGCTCGACGCCGTGGTGGACTACCTGCCCTCGCCGCTGGATGTCGAATCCGTGCAGGGTCATGTGCCCGGCAAGGAAGACGAGGTCATCACCCGTAAGCCGAGCGCCGACGAACCGTTCGCGGCCCTGGCGTTCAAGATCGCGGTGCACCCGTTCTTCGGCAAGCTGACCTACGTCCGCGTCTACTCGGGCAAGGTCGACTCCGGTGCCCAGGTCATCAACGCGACCAAGGGCAAGAAGGAGCGGCTGGGCAAGCTGTTCCAGATGCACTCCAACAAGGAGAATCCGGTACCCCAGGTCAGCGCCGGCCACATCTACGCGGTCATCGGCCTGAAGGACACCACCACCGGGGACACCCTGTGCGATCCGAACAACCAGATCGTGCTGGAGTCCATGACCTTCCCGGACCCGGTCATCGAGGTCTCCATCGAGCCCAAGACCAAGTCCGACCAGGAGAAGCTGGGCACCGCGATCCAGAAGCTCGCCGAAGAGGACCCGACCTTCACGGTGAAGCTGGACCAGGAGACCGGCCAGACCGTCATCGGCGGTATGGGCGAGCTGCACCTGGACATCCTGGTCGACCGGATGAAGCGCGAATTCAAGGTCGAGGCCAACGTCGGCAAGCCGCAGGTGGCCTACCGCGAGACGATCACCAAGAAGGTGGAGAAGCTCGAATTCACCCACAAGAAGCAGACGGGTGGTTCGGGTCAGTTCGCGAAGGTCATCATCGCGCTGGAGCCGTTCGTCGGTGAAGACGGCGCCACCTACGAGTTCGAGAACAAGGTCACCGGTGGCCGCGTGCCGAAGGAATACATCCCCTCGGTCGACGCGGGCGCACAGGACGCCATGCAGTACGGTGTGCTCGCCGGTTACCCGCTGGTCAATCTGAAGGTGCTTCTGCTCGACGGTGCATACCACGACGTCGACTCCTCGGAGATGGCGTTCAAGATCGCCGGCGCGCAGGCCCTGAAGGAAGCGGCCCGTAAGGCCGGTCCGGTGATCCTCGAACCGCTGATGGCGGTCGAGGTCACCACGCCCGAGGACTACATGGGCGATGTGATCGGCGACCTGAACTCCCGCCGTGGCCAGATCCAGGCCATGGAGGAACGCAGTGGTGCCCGTGTCGTCAAGGCGCTGGTTCCGCTCTCGGAGATGTTCGGTTACATCGGTGACCTGCGGTCGAAGACCCAGGGCCGGGCGAACTACTCCATGGTGTTCGATTCGTACGCGGAGGTTCCGGCCAACGTGTCGAAGGAGATCATCGCCAAGGCGACCGGCGAGTAAGTACCCCTCCGGAGCAGGTAGCTCACCTGCTCCGGATCTCCCGGGAGTTAGTACACCCGTTAGTTCCCCACGCACGTGGGGATGACCCCCGCACTGCTGCAACTGCAAGCACCAACAAGTCCAGGAGGACCACACAGTGGCGAAGGCGAAGTTCGAGCGGACAAAGCCGCACGTCAACATCGGCACCATCGGTCACGTCGACCACGGCAAGACCACGCTGACCGCAGCGATCACCAAGGTGCTGGCGGAGAAGTACCCGGATCTGAACGAGAGCTTTGCCTTCGATCAGATCGACAAGGCGCCGGAGGAGAAGGCTCGTGGTATCACGATCAACATCTCCCACGTCGAGTACCAGACCGAGAAGCGCCACTACGCCCACGTCGACGCCCCGGGTCACGCCGACTACATCAAGAACATGATCACCGGTGCGGCGCAGATGGACGGCGCCATCCTGGTGGTCGCGGCCACCGACGGCCCGATGCCGCAGACCCGTGAGCATGTGCTGCTCGCCCGTCAGGTCGGCGTGCCCTACATCCTGGTCGCGCTGAACAAGTCGGACATGGTCGACGACGAGGAAATCCTCGAGCTCGTCGAGATGGAGGTCCGCGAGCTGCTGGCCTCGCAGGAGTTCGACGAGGACGCCCCCGTCGTGCGCGTTTCCGGCCTGAAGGCGCTGGAAGGCGACGAGAAGTGGAGCGAATCCATCATCGAGCTGATGAACGCGGTCGACGAGTCCATCCCGGACCCGGTGCGTGAGACCGACAAGCCGTTCCTGATGCCGATCGAGGACGTGTTCACCATCACCGGTCGTGGCACCGTCGTCACCGGTCGTGTGGAGCGCGGTGTGGTCAACCTCAACGAGGAAGTCGAGATCGTCGGCATCCGCCCGGAGAAGACCAAGACCACCATCACCGGTATCGAAATGTTCCGCAAGATGCTGGACACCGCGCAGGCCGGTGACAACGCGGGTCTGCTGATCCGTGGCATCAAGCGCGAGGACGTGGAGCGCGGCCAGGTCGTCATCAAGCCGGGCACCACCACCCCGCACACCGAGTTCGAGGGTCAGGCCTACATCCTGTCCAAGGACGAGGGTGGCCGCCACACCCCGTTCTTCAACAACTACCGTCCGCAGTTCTACTTCCGTACGACTGACGTGACGGGCGTTGTGACCCTGCCCGAGGGCACCGAAATGGTTATGCCCGGCGACAACACCGAGATGTTGGTGAAGCTGATCCAGCCGGTCGCCATGGACGAGGGTCTGCGCTTCGCGATCCGCGAGGGTGGCCGCACCGTCGGCGCCGGTCGCGTCACGAAGATCATCAAGTGATTCCCTGAATCGCCGAGAACGGCGCCGCTCCTTCGGGGCGGCGCCGTTTTCATTTCGCACGGCATGATGCTCGGTTCGAACCAGGCCCAGAAGTAGCCCGACCCGCTTAATTCAGATAATCTGAATTCATGGTGACAATGTCCGCAGCCGAGGCGTCACGCAACTTCTCTGCTGTGCTCAGCCGTGCTGAGCAGGGTGAGACGATTCGTATCGTCCGGCATGGCCGAACCGTCGCAACCGTGACGCCGCCCGCGACGAGTACGGGCCGTTCGTTGCGGCTCGCGTTGGAGGAATCCGACGTACCACCGTTCGACGACGACTACGCATCCGATATCGCGGCGGGGCTCGCCATGGTGTCCGACGATATGGAGGACCCGTGGGCAGGCGCTTGATTCTCGACACGGGTGTTCTGATCGCCTACGAGCGCGGCACGATCGACCGTACGGTTTACGACGCCGACGACCTCGCGATAGCCGCAGTGACGGTCGCGGAGTTCCGGGTCGGGATCGAACTTGCCGACACCGCTGAGCGAGCGGCTCAACGCTCCCGTCGACTCGCGTTGCTGCTTGCCGACCTCGATATCCTCGAGTACACCGATGCCACAGCCACTCGCCACGCCCAGCTCCTGGCACAAGTACGCCGATCGGGTAGACCCCGCGGCGCGCACGATCTGATCATCGCCGCGCACGCCGCGGAAACCGGTCGTACCGTCGTTTCCCTCGATACGAAGGCGAAGTTCGGTGATCTCGATGGCATCACAGCGATAACGCCATGATGCTGGGACGGGCGTGGGCCGACCGGCCGGACTTGACAGTCTCGCCCGAGGCCGGGGCCCCAGCCCTCCCAGCTTTTGCTGCCGACGATGAGCTCAGTGTCTGCGCGCGATCATACCGGCGGCGGCCAGTATCGGGGTCGCCGTCGCGGTGACCGCTGCCCCGAGCGGGGTATCGGTGGCTCGCATCCAGCGGACGGTCCGCATGGCCGCGGTGAGGGTTTCGCTTCCCCGTATCCGCATCTCCGCCTCGAACCGGCTGACGGCGACGGGCAGTGTGACCTCACCGGAAGCGACAACCCGCAGGTTCGCGACCAGACTCGCGGCATCGCGGATGGCGGCTCCGGCGCCCATACCGGCGGTGGGCGGGGTGGCGTGGACGGCGTCGCCGAGCGCTGTGACAGAGCCGGCGGCCCACGGGGCCAGGTCCTGGGCCCGGGTCGACGCCGCGTTGAAGCGGAAGGCGGCGATACTGCCGGGCTCGGCTCGTTCGACGACCTCGAGAGCGTGCCGGCTCCAGCCACCGCGGCCGAAAGCGGTGAGCAGCGCGGACCGCAGTGCGGTGCCGCGGAGCGTGCGCATCGCATCGGTCGCGGTGGACTCGGGAAACATCGCGCCCCAGATATAGGTCGGTCCGATGGTGACCGCTTCCCGGCCCTCGGGCGCGTCGAGCACGGCGTTGCCCACCGGGTCGAGGAAACCGATATACAGCGCCGTGGCGTGCGGGCCGATCGCCATACTCGAGCGCGTTCCGAGCCGTTGCCGCTCGGATATGCCGAGGTCTTCGGCGCCGGTCCGGCCGGAGAAACCGATTATCCCGGTGGGTTCGCTGGTGGGGCGGCCCGCCAGATACCGGGCGACCGATGAGTGGGCGCCGTCCGCGCCTACCAGGAGATCACCCCGGCACGGGGGTCCCTCGGCGAATACCGCCGACGGTTCGCCGGCCGAGGCGCGGGTGATCCCGGTGACCGTCCGGCCCAGCTGCAGGTCGGGTCCGACCGCGTCGGCCAGGATGGTCCGGAGAGTGATGCGGTCGATATCCACGCTGGGGCTGTCGCCGAGCCGCGGTCCGTACGCCAGTAGGCGCCCGCGCCGGTCCCAGAGCGCGTCCCGGTCGCGCAGCCGCAATGCCGACGCCGACCGCAAGAGTCGTTCGAAGATCTCCGGCGCGACGAGTTCCCGGAGCGCCGCCTGTGCGCGGCCGTCGAGTGTGATGTGGTAACCGCCGGTCGCCGCGACGTCGTGATCGCGATCGAAAACCGATACATCGAATTCGTGCCGGCGTAGCCCGGCGGCGAGCGCCAGGCCGCCGATTCCGCCTCCGACGATGATGATGCGCATTGTGTTCCGGCTCCTCGAGCTGATGTCGGACAATTTCCGGCCCGACACTCCCACCGGTAGTGGTCGTCGAATGTCCACTACTGTGGCCCGGTGGCCGATACCTCCCGGCGCGCACTGCGCCTGCTGTCGCTGCTCGCCACTCGACGGAGCTGGTCGCTCGGTGCCCTCGCCGCCCGGCTGGAGGTCAGTGAGCGAACCGTGCGGCGGGATATCGAAACACTGCGTTCGCTCGACTATCCGGTCGTCACGCTGCGCGGACCGGCAGGCGGCTATCGGCTCGGGGCGGGCCACACACTGCCCCCGCTGCGATTCGACGAGGACCAAGCGCTCGCGGTCGCGGTAGCGCTACAGACCGCTCCGACCACGGTGTCCGGCCTCGCCGCCGACACCGAACGGGCCCTGGAGGCACTGGAACAGGTCATGCCCGTCAGACTGCGCGCGGCTGTGGAAGCGTTGCGGCTGACGAGTTTGCAGAACTACTGGGAGTTTCCGGCGCAACCCATCGAGGCGTCCGCGTTGCAGTCAGCGGGCAGTGCCGTACGCCGTCACGAGATCCTCATCGTCGAAATCCTCGGGCCCGACGGCACCCGCACCGAGCCCGGTACCGCCGAGTTCGCTCCGGCCCGGCGCATCGAACCCCACCACCTGGTGGTCTGGGCGGGCCGGTGGTACCTGGTCGGATACGACCACGCCGACGTCGCCTGGCGGGTGCACCGACTCGACCGCCTCCACCTGCACTCGCCCACGGGTATTCGGTTCACACCCCGCGAGCTGCCCGGCGGCGATCTCGCCGGTCTGGTCATGAGCACCCACGACCGCGGGGATACCCCGGCCGCGTGGGAGTGCACCGGAAGCGCGCGGCTGAATCTGCCGGCGGAGACGGTCGCGCGCTGGGCGCCCGGTGGATCGGTTGTCGAGCACCTGGATTCCGATCACTGCCGGCTCACCGTCGGTGCCTGGTCGTGGGCCGGTGTCGCGGGACTGCTCGCCACATTCGATACCGACCTCGCCGAGGTGGAGCCCCCGGAACTGGTGGACGCCTGCCGCCGGCTGGTGCGGCGGTGGCAGGCCGTGGCCGGGAACGCCGAACCGGCGGCGCACCCGTGATCGCGGGTACGCCGAAAGCCCGGCGCGCCGCCGCCGGGAACCCGACGCGACAGCTCGGATCAGGTTTCGCGGGCGGCCTGGAGCAGAGCGTTGGCGAACTTCACCATCTGCGCCGGGCCGCCGTACCAGGCGGTGACCGCGGAGAGGACCGCGGCCCGGGCCTCGCGTGCGGCGCGGGCCACCTCCGCGGCCGACACCTCGCCCGTCTCCGCCTGTCCGGCCAGGACTTCGAGATCATCGCTCGCGGTCAGCAAACGCATGATGAGGTGGATATCTATATCGGCGCCTTCCTCGCTGCGGTTGTGCCGGGATGTGGTGTCCTCCACCGGCGCCGGGCGCCGGGCAGCCGGCAGCGCCGGTACCGGTTCCGGTGCGGGGCCCGGCAGTGCCGCCTCCGGACGGTCCGGCGCCGCGGATTTGGCGGCCTCGGCCTCGGCGGCCTCACGCGCCCGTCGGGAGCGGCGTGTTTCCAGCGGCGGTCGGGAATCGGCTCCGTCATCCGATTCCGGGGCCGGCTCGCCCGCGGCGTCGGGGACGAGGGTCAGCGGCGATACGGCCGCGGTGGTGGTTGCCGGTGCCTCCTCGGCCGGCGTGCCGGATCCGGCGTGCCGGGGATCCTCGGACTCCAGGATCCGGGTGAGCAATTCGGCCACCGGCGCGCCGGATTCGTCGCCGGGGTCGATGCCGTGCGCGGGTTCGGGCTCCAGCAGCCGGTCGAGGATGGGAGTGCCGTCCGGTGGGGCCAGCCGCGGCGGAGCGGTATGCGCGCCGGTCTCGTCGGCCGGGTCCACTTCTTCGGGCTGTGTGGCGAGCCGCAGCGCAGGTTGCTGGTCGACGTGGGCGCCGGGCTGCTCGTCGTCGGTGTCGTACCGGGCCGCCGAGCGCGGCAACCGGCGTGGGGCCGGCAGTTCGCGTTCGCTGTCCGCGGCGTCGGAGGGGTCGCCGGTCTGCGCCGGTTTCGGAAGGCTCGCGGCGTTCGCCGGAAGCGACTCGTGGGCGTTGGGCGCCACCGTGTTCGTTTCGTCGGCCGGGGCGGGGGCGTGCCGGGCCGCCGACCGCGGCAGGCGCCGGGCCGGCAGCGGTGGGGCGGCTGATCCCTCCTCGGCGCCCGGGCCGGGAGCGGTGCGGCCGCGGGTGGGCAGTCCACGCGACGGCAGTTCCGGCCGGGCGGCGGGATCGCCGTCGAGTGCGGTCTCGCGATCTTCGCTCGGAGCCCCGGACAGCGCGTGCGGATCGGTGACCGCGGACGCCGGGATCTCCTCCTGTCCGGGCGCATGCTGGTCCTCGAACGGGTTGAAAGCCTCGGCCGGTGCGCCCGATTCGGTCAGATCGAGTTTGCGGCGCCGCCCGCCGCTTTCCAGCGGGTGCGGTACCGGTTCGTCCCCGATGGAGCTGAGCCAGCTCGGCAGCGATCCCGTGTCCGCATCGCCGTAGGCATCGGGTCGCTGCGGTGTCTCGGGCGGCAGCGGATAGGCGGCCTCCAACGAACCCGACGTGGGCAATTGGGTGGTCGGGGCGGAGAACGGATCGGGTCGACCGGCCGTGGGATCGGCGGGCGGCGGCATCTCGGCCGCGTACGGCGATCCGGGCGCGGGGATTCGTGCCGAGGAGGCGAGTGCGGCCGAGCGTTCGCCGGCCTGGCCGGGGCCCGGCTGCGGAATTCGCGGCAGCGCCCCGGGATCGGTCTGTCCGGGATCGCTTCCGGGTCCGGCGCTGTGCCGGGTGGACAGCGCGGCGGTATCCGGTCCGTCGGGATCGTCGGGAGGGGCGGGGAACTGGGACGGATCCGGCGGTGAGGTACTGAAGCGGGAATCCGGTTCCTGGTTACCCGATGTCATGACGCCGACAGCGGCGGTGTCGCCGATGACTCCGGGGGTGTTCCACGCGGCGAACGGGTCCAATGCCGCCGATCCGCCGGTGCTGTGCTGGTTCTGCGCGGGAGTGGACGGTGGTGCGGGGGTCCACGTATAACCGTGATCCGGTACGGAATCGGATCGGTTCGTGGCGCCGTTCGTTCCATTCGCCGAATCGAATTCGTTCGATCCGAAGCCGGCGAAGCCCCTCGACTCGGAGTTCTGCTGCGCGCGGCCGTACTCCTCCTGGCGGCCGCGACGTTCGTCTCCGAGGCTGGCATTTTCGGCATCCATGTGCCCATTCTTACCCGCCGGGGTGGATTTCGTTCTAGTGTGCGAAGCCCATGAATGGTGCGTGAGCCGCCCGCGGTGATCAGTATTACATCCCGGCGGAGAGCGGCCGCCGCGCGGATCCGCGTCCGGGACATCCGGATACGCGGCTCTGACGTGCCCGGACGGCGGGGTGCGCGGAAACCGGCGCGCAACGGTGCACCGGAGGCCCACTGCGTGCCGGGGCTGTCGGGTCCCCTCGAAATTTTCCCGGTGGTGTCGATGGCGCAAATGAGTCTGCCCGCCGGGCTCGGCCGGCGGGTAGCTCGCCTGGGTGGTCGCGGTTCAGTGGTGCGTCGCGGCCCCGTGCATCCGGCCGGCCACCGCGGGCAGTGCTGCCACGGCGACTACGACGGTGACGATTCCGACGACCCACGACGTCCACGACGCCCCGCTGTAGTCGGTGTAGTTCATGGCCCACGGTGCGATGAACAGCAGTGCGCCGAACAGTGCCATTCCGTAGTCGGCCGCTGCCATCGCGGGCCGGTACATCTGGGCGAGTCCGGTGAGTGCGATGAGCGCTCCGAGCACGATCATCGTCCACACTGCCCGGTCGTTGGTCGCCACCCAGATCGGAGAGAGAGCGGTGAAGACACCGAGCACCACGGCCAGGAAATCCTGAGTCCGGCTTTCTGTGAACATAATGGCCTCCTGAGACTGGAAAACAGGTCCGTAGACAGGGCCTGACCTCGGTATAGCCTGTCCGGCCGGGGGCGGTCGATATCGCAACGGACACGATTGCGCGGCGAAACGATGCGCAGCGGACGCGCTTCCGCCGCGGGGCCGGCAATTCAGGCGTACCTCCCTCCGCGTTCGCTCCCCGCGTACCTTCGCATTCGCGACGGCCGGGCGGATTGAGGATGGGCTTCGCCCAGCTGTGCTTGTTAGGGTGGGCTACACAAATTTCTGTAACCTGTTTCAGGCGCGGCGCCGGGTGCCGCGGGGAGGGAGTTCGGTATGTCCGAACCGATCGTGATCGCCGGTGCCGGCCTGGCCGGATTACGCACCGCCGAGGAGTTGCGCCGCGCGGGGTACGAGGGCGAGCTGGTGTTGCTGGGTGACGAGCCGCGCGCGCCCTACGATCGCCCGCCGCTGTCCAAGCAGTTCGTCCGCGGCGAAACCACCGCGACCCCACTGCGCCCGGACGAGTTCTACGACGAGAAGAAGATCGACCTGCGTCTGGGTACGGCGGCGACCGGCGTGGACACCGATGCCAAGCAGGTGCGGCTGGCCGACGGTTCCACCGTCGCCTACGAGCACCTGATCGTCGCCACCGGGCTGCGGCCCCGGCTGCTGCCCGGCGCCGACGAGGTGACCGGGGTCCACGTACTGCGCAGCCACGACGACGCGGTCGCGATCCGGGAGGGGGTGCGCGACACCACCGCGGCCCTGGTGATCGGCGCCGGTTTCATCGGCTGTGAACTGGCCGCGAGCCTGCGCGCGCAGAACGTGCCCGTGGTGCTGGTGGAACCGCAGCCCGCCCCGCTGGCCGGGGTGCTCGGCGCGGAGCTCGGCGAACTGGTGGCCCGGTTGCACCGGGCCGAAGGTGTGGATCTGCGCTGCGGGGTCGGGGTGGCCGAACTGCTGGCCGATCCGGCGGGCCGGGTTCGGGGTGCGCGGCTGGCCGATGGGTCCGAGGTGACCGCGGACCTGGTGGTATCGGGTATCGGCTCGCGTCCGGTGACCGACTGGCTGGCCGGATCCGGGATCGAACTGGCCGAACCGGCCGCAGGTGGCGGAGTGTTCGCCGACGAGGCCGGGCGGACCAGTGTGCCCGGCGTCTGGGCGGTGGGCGATGTGGCGGCGTGGCGGACGCCCACGGGTGAACATCGCCGGATCGAGCACTGGACCAATGCCGGCGAACAGGCCAAGCTGCTGACCTGCGCCCTGCTGGGGGTGGCGGCGCCGGGTATCCCCCAGGTCCCGTACTTCTGGAGTGATCAATACGACCTGAAGTTGCAGGCGCTCGGCACGCCGCGCGCGACCGACGATATCCGCATCCTCGCCGACGACGGCCGCAAGTTCCTCGCCTACTACTTCCGCGAGGGCCGGTTGTCCGGAGTGGTGGGCGCCGGGATGACCGGTCAGGTGATGAAGATGCGCGCCAAGATCGCCGCGGCCGCCCCGGTGGAGGAATTGCTCGGCGCCACTCAATAACCTGTTGGGGTGATCGTCGCGCTCATCGATTCGGGTTTCGGGTTGCTGCCCACCGCGGCGTGGCTGCGCAAGCTGCGTCCCGATGTGGACCTGCTGTTGCAACTGGACCCGGACGGGGCGCCGTGGGGCCCCAAACCACAGGACTGGATGATCGACCGGGTGGTCGCGGCCGGCCGCGCCGCGCGTGATCTCGGCGCCGAGGTGGTCGTACTGCCGTGCAACACCGCCAGCGTGACCGCGCTCGAACACGTCCGGGCCGATCTGGGCGCCGCGATCCCCGTGGTGGGTACGGTCCCGGCGATCAAACCGGCCGCGGCGGCCTGCCGGTCGGTAGCCGTATGGGCGACCGCGGCCACTACGGCCAGCCCCTACCAGGCGGATCTGATCGCGCGGTTCGGTGGCGAGGCGAAGGTGACCGGAGTGGCCTGCCACGGACTCGCCGAAGCGGTGGACCGCGGTGATATGGCCGGGGTGCGCGCGGCGGTGGCGGACGCGGCGGCCCGGACGCCCGCCGATGTCGAGGGCGTGGTGCTGGGCTGCACCCACTACCCGCTGATCGTGGACAGCATCCTCGCCGCGCTGCCCGACGGTGTCCGGCTGTTCGACAGCGCGCAGGCCGTCGCCGCGCAGACGGTGCGGCGGATGGAGGCGCTGGGCGGCCCGACGACCGGTGACGGGACCGTACAGGTGTATCTGAGCGGGCGGCCCGGAGTGCTGCCGCCCGGTGCGGCCGCGTACGAGTCCGGCCGCATCCTGGGGGCCCGGTAGGGCCGCCTGCGCGGGGTGCACGTGGTTCTCCGGCCGAGGTGAAGGGCTTGCCGTATCAGTCGATGCCGAAGGAGCCCGCGATGGTGTCGGCGACCGCGGTGACGGTGCCGCGGGCCACCGGCTGGCGCACGATCCAGGTCTGCATGGTGATCGGTGGGTCGACCAGCCGCCGCCACACCCATCCGGGCAGCAAGCGGCCCGCGGTGGTGCGGCTCAGGATCGCACCGCTCGCTCCCGTGGCGTGCAGACAGGCCCGCGCGTTCTCGGTGTAGTTGGCGAAATGCCACCGCGGCCTGATCCCGGCTTCGTGGGCCGCCGATACGAGCCGGTCGTGGCCGATGGGGACCTGGTCCCGGGCGTGCGCGAGAACTTCCATGCCGTCGAGGGCGCTCAGCGGGCAGATATCGCCGGTGAACTCGCCCTCGATTCGCGGATCGACGACGAACCCGAACGGTTCCTCGAGCACCCGGTGCCGGACCAGATCTCCCGAGGGCGGCTCATGCACGAAAGCTATATCGAGGCGTCCGGCGCGCAACTGCTGGAGTTGGACGGTGCTGGTCGCGTCGGTGAGCGAAAGGTATGCCTGGGGTACGGCCACCCGTACGGTATCGATGATTTGCCCGAGCCAGGTGGGCGGTAGGCCGGGGGCCAGGCCGATCTGCACGATCTCACGTACCGGGCCGGCCTCGCGGGCGGCGTCCTTCGCGGTATCGGCGTAGCGGAGCAGGGTGAGGACATGCTGATAGAGGGCGGTGCCGGCGGGGGTGGGCACGATACCGGCAGGTACCCGCTCGAAGAGCGGCACGCCGCATTCGCGTTCGAGCTGCTGGACCTGGCGGGTGAGGGCCGGTTGGGAGATCAGCAGTGCCTTTGCCGCCGCGGACAGCGAGCCGCGATCGAAGACTTCGACGAAATACCGTAGCTGGCGTAGCTCCATCGTTGCTCCCCATTTCGCATACCAAGCGGTATGCCATAACTTCAGGACATACCCGGGCCATCCAAGTGGCATTGGATCACGAGCCGTCCACGCGGTTGCATTGTGGTGGGCACCACAGCCGTCACGCCTCGCGGGCGCCGGTGCCCCAGCTTCACTCGAAAGGACCTCCGGTGACCGCGATATCCCCCGCAACACCCGACACCCGATATCGCTGGGTGGTGTTGACCCTCTGCTGGGCCGCTTTCACGATGACCTCGGTCGACCGGGCCACCTGGGGCCCGGCGGCGGGCTCGGTGGGCGAGGACCTCGGGGTGGCGGTCGCCGGCCTCGGTGTCTTCGCCACCACCTACTACATCGGCTACGTGATCTCCAACGCCATCGGCGGTTTCGTCGCCGACTGGCTCGGCGCGCGGATGACCGTCGGGGTGAGCATCCTGCTCTCCGGCGGGTTCATGCTCGCCTTCGGCGAGGCCGACAGCCATGCCATGGGCCTGCTCTTCCAGGCGTGTATCGGATTGTGCGCGGGTGCCGAAGTGGGCGGCGGCGTCAAACTCCTCACCAGCTGGTTCACCCCGCAGCGGCGCGGCTTGGCGATGGGCGTCTTCATGACCGCGACCTCGCTCGGGCTGGTGATCGCGAACGCGGTCGTGCCCCGGTTGATCGAATCGCACAGCTGGCGCACGTCGTATCACCTGTTCGGGCTCACATCGATCGTAGTCGGCGTCCTGTGCCTGCTCCTGCTGCGTCCCGGCCCGCTGGTGGAGGCGCGAGCCGAAACCGGTGGCCGCCCGAACCTGCGCCCGCTGCTGCGCAATCGCGGCCTGCTGTTGATCGCGCTCGCCGGGTTCGGCGCGCTGTGGGGCACCTACGGATTCATCACCTGGTCGAACCTGCTGATGGTCAAGGGCGTCGGTATCGATCCGGTGCGCGCCGGCACCGTGGTGGTGATCTTCGGCGCGGTGGCGGTCTTCTCCAAACCGCTGGTCGGCCTGGTCGGCGACGCGCTCGGGCTGAGTCGCCGGCGGCTCACTATCGCGATCCTGGCGGCCTTCGTCACCTGTCTGATCGCGTTCGGTTTCGCCACCACCGCCAACCAGTTCCTCTGGATCGCGCCGTTCCTGGGTATCACCGCCTACATCTACAGCCCGGTCATGATGGCGATGATCCCGACCCTGTCCGGGGCGGAACTCGCCGGGACGGCGACCGGTGGGGTGAACGCCTTCTGGCAGCTCGGCAGCACCATCGTGCCCGCCGTGGTCGGCCTGGTCTTCGCCGCGAGCGGCTCGTTCCAGCTGGTCTTCCTGGTCCTCGCCGCGGGTCCCTGCCTGGCGATCCTCCCCATGTACTTCATCCGCGACGCCGACAACCGCGAATCCGCGTCCGGTGCCGCCGCACCCGGCGACGGCAATGCGCTGATCCTCGCCACCAATGGAAAGGTCTGATCCCCGTATGACCCCGAGCAGTACCCACTACGACGTCATCGTCGCCGGTGGTGGATCGGCCGGTATCGCCGCGGCGGTGGGCGCCGCCCGCACCGGTGCCCGCACCCTGTTGATCGAACGCGGTCCGTGCCTGGGTGGCGCCGCGACGCTGCGCAATGTCGTCACCTACTGCGGCCTCTACACTCGCGACGACCTGCGGCAGGTCGTCTTCGGTATCGCCGACGAGGTGATATCGCGGCTGAAGGCGCGTGGCGCGGTCGGTGAGCCGCGCCGGTTCAACGCCGTCACCGTGGTCTTCGACCCGGAGAACGTGAAGGTCGTGCTGGACGAGCTGTGCCGGGAGGCAGCAGTCGATATCCGGCTGCACAGCCTGCTGATCGCCGCGCACGCCGAGGGCGACAGCATCACCGCCGTCGAGGTCGCCGATCACGAGGGCGTGCACCGGTTCACCGCCGACGCGTTCGTCGACGCCACCGGGGACGCCGATCTCGCGCACCACGCGGGCGCCGAAGTCCGTTACGGCACCGACGGCTGGGTCCAGAACGGCAGCCTCGGCGTCCGGTTCGGCGGTATCGCACCCGATGCCGACGTCACGGTGGATACCGTCGGAGCGGCCGTCCGCAGTGCCAAGGCCGCCGGTGTGGACGGTCTGCTGGCCGAGTCGGGGCTGGTCGCCCGGATGCCGGTCTCCGGCGACGTCATCATGTACCTGGTGGACGAGGGCTACGACGCCCGGTCCGCCGCCGACACCACCCGCGCCGAGATCAGCGCCCGCCGGCAGGCCCAAGCGTATCTGCCGGTGGTGCGGACGATTCCCGGCGCCGAACTCGCCTATATCGTCACCACCGGCCCGGAACTCGGCACCCGGGAATCCCGCCATATCGTCACCCGCTATCGGCTGCGTGAGACGGAGATCCTCCACCCGGACACCACCGAGAGCGCGGTCGCGATCGGGGCCTGGCCGATGGAGTACCACCCGGGCCCGGGTATCCCGTCCACCTGGAAGTTCATCGGCGAGCCCGGCTTCTATCCGATCCCGCTCGGTTGCCTGCGCAGTGTCGGCACGGACAATCTCTACGCCGCCGGGCGAACCCTCGACGGGGATCGGCAGGCCGGCGCGTCGCTGCGCGTCATGGGGACCGCCTTCGCCACCGGACACGCGGCCGGGGTCGCGGCCGCGCAGCAGGCCCGAAACGGCGAAGTCACCACCGCGAGCGTGCGCAACGAACTCCAGCGCCAAGGGGCCCGGCTACCCGAGCCCGTGCCGGTCTGAAAGGCCGGGGCGGCGGACCGGTCCCGGTGGAGGACGGCAGCCGACCGGCGAATCGCATCGTGAGGTGGCGGCGCAAACCCGCGGCCCCGAATCGTCCGGGAGTTCCGGACGACGGGGTGGCCGCCGCCGCATGCTCCTCGATCGGATGGTTCGTGTGGTGCACCGGCCACCCGATCAGCGCGCGACCGCACCGGCGATTTCTCGGCGAGCGAGTTCCTTCGGGTAGGCGATCAGAACTGGATACGCAGGTGGTCGGTGACCGGGCGGGCCTGGCAGCCCAGGATGTACCCGTTCTCGATGTCCTCGGGATCGAGGATCTCGGCGTTCGCCATCTCGACCTTGCCCTCGAGCACCGTGCAGGCGCAGGACCCGCACTCGCCCTCCTGGCAGGAGTAGGGCACATCGATGCCCTTGTCCAGCATGATGTCGACCAGGGTTTGTTTCCGCGGCCAGCTCAGGTTGTGCGTCTCCCCGTCCAGCTCGACCTCCACGGTCGCCGCGTCCGCGGCGTCCTCCTCGGAGATCTCGGCCGGGGCGGTATCGGCGAACGGGTCACCGGCGAGTGAGTTGAAGATCTCGGCGTGGGTGCGGTTGCGCGGCACCCCGAGCTGGGTGAGGGCGTCGTGCACCCCGTCCATGAAGGGCTTCGGGCCGCACATGAAGGCCGCGTACTCGGTGTAGGGCCGCAGCAGTTCGGACAGCGCGGTCACGGTCGGCAGGCCCTGCAGGGTCTCCAGCCAGTGCACCACCATCAGCCGCTGCGGGTTCTTCTCGGCCAGTTCGCGCAGTTCGGACGCGAAGATCACCGAGTCGGCGTCGCGGTTGGCGTAGAACAGCACGATCTTGCCGCTGCCCCGCGCCAGCGCGGATTTGAGAATGGACATCACCGGGGTGATACCGCTGCCCGCCGCGCACAGCAGCAGGTCCTCGTCGAGGTCATTCGGGGTGAACACCCCGGACGGCGGCAGCACCTCGAGCTGGTCGCCCGGCTTGATGTTGTCGCAGAGCCAGTTGGAGCCGTACCCGTCGCTGGTGCGTTTCACCGTGACCTTGGGCCGGTCGTCGGTGAAGGGCGAACTCGCCAGCGAATAGCAGCGCGCCACCGATCCGGTGCGGTCGCTGGGGATACGCAGGGTGAGGAACTGGCCGGGCCGGTACGCGAACTTCTCCCGCGCCTGCTCGGGGACCTCGAAGACCAGCGAGCTCGCGTCGGTGGTTTCCGCGATGACCTGAGCGACCCGCAATACGACGGATCGCGAGCCATGGGGCACTTCGACGGTGGTCATCTCGTCCTCTCGAAACACTGGTTGCCGGTGGCTTCGAGCCTACGGCAAAACTAGAACGTGTTCCAATTTTAGCCTATGCCGGCGGATTGTTGGCGGACGAGCTGACCTTCCAAACCGGAGACCAGGACGCCCACGCCGAAATCGTAGGAATACCTACCGCGCAGATCGGACAGGTGTTCCATTGCGCGGGCCACTCGTTCCGGCATCACCACATCGGGCGGGGTGTCGAGGTTGCGCGGATTCACCCGGCGGCGGCCGAACAAGTAGGTGTGGATCGTGGCGTAACCGGCCAGGACATTGCGATCATCGAACCCGGCCTCGTAGAGGATCTCCATGATCCCGGCGATCAGGTCGAGCTGTTTACCGAGCATCTGCTCGATGAGCACATCGCCCAGCCCGGGGTGCCGGCGCAGCCGTTCGTCGATCTGGGCGAGCAGATCGACCAGGCGGTCCTGCCAGGGGCCCGAGTCGGGCGGTGGTTTGCGCACCCCGGCGAGCGCCGCGGTGGCCACCAGGTCCAGTAGCTCGCGCTTGTCGGCGACGTAGTAGTACGGCGCCATCGGGGAGACGCCGAGCTCACGGGAGAGTCGCCGCATGGACAACTTCTCCACCCCGTCGGCGCGTACCACCCGAAGTGCCGCCTCGACGATCTCGGTCTCCGAGAGGGTGCTGCCGTTACCGCCCCCGCCCCCGCTCGCCTGCATTCGCACGACTCCCATTGCCACCTCTACACGTCGAGCGGCATCCGCCCGCCACGTTCTGTTCAGCTGCTTTGCCCCCGCAGTCTAAAGGTCGCGTTTCGGCGTGAACGTGCACATTACTCGAAAACAGTTCCATTTTGTCAGTGGATGACGTTATGGTGTGACCGTGGTCGCACCGGGCGACCGCGGCGTCGGCGCTGTGCCGGGGCTCACCGGCGGTATCCCCAGCGGCGCCGCGGCGGACGGGTCACCACGGCATCGAGCCGGCGCAGGCACCAATCTGTGGAGGTAGCCATGGCGGACAACCGTTCCTTCGGACCGGCCGAAACCGATCACCGCGGCCCGATCGCAACCGTCGACACCGACGCGGCCGGCACTGCGCCCGTGATCGAGGAATCGCTGATCGAAGAGGTATCCATCGACGGCATGTGCGGCGTCTACTGACCGGCGGGAGCCAATCATGCTCGATCTGGAAAACCGCTGGCAGTTGCATCCCCGGGTGGCGCTGCGGCCGGAGCCCTTCGGTGCGCTGCTCTACCACTTCGGGACCCGCAAACTGTCGTTCCTGAAGAATCCGCGGATCGTCGAGATCGTGCGTTCCCTGCCCGGGCACACCTCGGCCCGGGCGGCCGTCCGGGCCGCCGGGATCGAGGACGCGGCCGCCGCCCCGTACCTGCGGGCACTGACCGAACTGGCCGATTCGCAAATGATCCAGCGCGCGCCGGAAACGGCGGTGCTCAGCGAGCCCGCGCCCTTCACCGGGGTGGGTCCGGCCGATCCGGCCGTCCGGCTGGTCGACCGTTTCGAATCGGGGCTGGCAGCTCCGATTTGCCTCACCTGGGAACTCACCTACGCGTGCAATCTCTCGTGTGTGCACTGTCTGTCCTCGTCGGGCAGGCGCGATCCCGGTGAACTCAGCACCGAGCAGTGCAAGGCGCTGATCGACGAATTCCAGCGGATGCAGGTGTTCTACGTGAACATCGGCGGCGGTGAACCCACCGTGCGTCCGGATTTCTGGGAACTTGTCGATTACGCGACCTCGCATCAGGTCGGGGTGAAGTTCTCCACGAACGGAGTACGGATCACACCCGAGGTCGCGCAGCGGCTCGCCGCCAGCGATTATGTCGACGTCCAGATCTCGCTGGACGGTGCCGACGCCGAGGTGAACGACGCGGTCCGCGGGCCGGGTAGCTATGCCACGGCGATCCGGGCGCTGGAGAATCTCGCGAACGCCGGATTCCGGGACGCGAAATTGTCTGTGGTGGCCACCCGGCACAATATCGACCAGCTCGACCAGTTCAAGGAGATCGCGGACCGCTACGGCGCCACGCTGCGGCTCACCCGGCTGCGGCCGTCGGGGCGTGGTGCGGATGTCTGGGACGAACTGCATCCGCTTCCGGAACAGCAGCGCACGCTCTACGACTGGCTCGTCCGCAACGGCGACGGGGTGCTCACCGGAGATTCGTTCTTCCACCTCTCCGCCTACGGTCAGGCACTTCCGGGGTTGAACATGTGCGGGGCCGGTCGGGTGGTGTGCCTGGTCGATCCGCTGGGTGACGTCTACGCCTGCCCGTTCGCCATCCACGAGAAATTCCATGCCGGAAACGTGGTCACCGACGGCGGTTTCGCCACGGTGTGGCGGGAATCGGCGCTGTTCGAGGAACTGCGGGAGCCCAGCGGCGGCGGAGCCTGCGCGTCTTGTGCGCACTACGACTCCTGCCGTGGCGGGTGCATGGCGGCGAAGTTCTTCACCGGACTGCCCGCCGACGGCCCGGATCCGGAATGCGTGCAGGGCTACGGGGAAGCGGCGCTGGCCGCCACCGAGCGGGTGATCCCGCGTCCGGCGGTGGACCATTCGCGTAAGAGTGCCCCGCGCCGATCGCGCTCCGGGGGCCCCGTTCCGCTGACGCTGTTGCCGCCGGCGCGGCGTCCGGCGCGCGCGTGCGACGAGAGTCCGCTCGTGTGAGCACCTTCCGGAAAGCCGCCCGGAGCGACGATAGCCAGACCGTTGCTCCGGGCGGCTTTTCATACCCGTGCTCCTGCGGTGGTGATTCATTTCATGCCCGAACTCCCGGTGATTCCGGGAATTTCTCCGGCTCGAAACACTTTTTCCCGGACTGCTGATGTCTTGTATCGAATCGGCAGTTACCATCCGTGGAATGCGCAATGATCGCCTGCCCGACGGATTCGGGGTGCGGATCGACCCACGGGTACGCGCATACTCGGGGGGTCGAATCCTTATCGGAGGTTCACCTGCCCGGTTGCTGCGCCTGGCTCCCGAGGCCGCCGAAATGATCGGTGACGGCTATCTCGAGGTGAACAGCCCGCAATCGGCAGTGGTTGCCAGACGGCTACTGGATTCCGGGGTGGCCAATCCCCGGCCGCGGCTGTTGCCGTCGCCGGAGGACGTGACAATCATTGTCCCGCTGCACAACAATCCCGGCGGGCTGGATCGGCTGCTGGCCGCGTTGCGCGGTCATACGGTGATCGTGGTCGACGACGGTTCCGACGACGAGGTGCGGATCGCCGACGAGCACACCGGCCGCTGCCGGGTGAAAGTGCTGCGGCACGAACGGCGCCGCGGTCCGGCCGCGGCCCGCAACACCGGCCTGCGGGCGGCGACGACCCAGTTCGTGGCCTTTCTCGACTCCGACGTGGTACCGCGCAGCGGATGGCTCGAAGTGATGCTCGGGCATTTCAGCGACCCTCAGGTCGCCCTGGTCGCGCCGCGGATCGTGGCGCTCGACCCGGAGACCAATACGCTGGCGCGCTACGAGCACGCCCGCTCCTCACTGGACCTGGGCCGTCGCGAATCGGCGGTGCAATCGCGCGGGGTGGTGTCCTATGTGCCCAGCGCGGCGCTGCTGGTGCGCCGCTCGGTGCTGGAGGCCGAGGGCGGTTTCGACGAGACCATGCAGGTCGCCGAGGATGTGGACCTGTGCTGGCGCCTCGAACGCTCGGGTTGGCGGGCCCGCTACGAACCGGCCGCGCATGTGGCCCACGATCACCGGGTGTCGTTCCGGGACTGGTTCCGCCGCAAGATGTTCTACGGCACCGGCGCCGCCCCGCTCAGCGACCGGCACGCGGGAATGGTGTCGCCGCTGCAGGTACCGAAATGGACCGCGGCGGCGGCTGTGCTGCTGGCGACCCGGACCCGCTGGGGTGCGCTGGGCGCCGGACTCACGCTGCTGCTGCCGTTGCGCCGGTTGCGGCGCGCGTTCGCCGGCGTCGACAACCCGACCGGTGTCGCGGCGATCTACGTGGCCCGCGGATTCTTCGCCGGTCTGTGGCGGATCGCCTCGGCCATGTGCCGGCACTACTGGCCGATAACCCTGGCCGCCATGCTGTTCTCCCGCCGGATAAGAAAGATCGCACTGTCGCTGGCGGTGGCCGAGGGCGCGGTCGACTGGTACACCCATCGCGAGCCGGGCGGACTGGATCCGCTGCGCTATATCGCGTTCCGGCGGGTCGACGATATCGGCTACGGCACCGGCCTGTGGCTGGGCGCGATCCGGGCGGGCAGCCCCGCCGCCCTCAAACCGACCGCCCCGCCCCAGTAGCCCGAGCAGGTCACCCCGCATGGTGGATACGCTGATCATCGGCGCCGGGACCGCCGGATGTGTGCTCGCCGCCCGGCTCAGCGAGGATCCGGGACATACCGTGCGGGTGGTGGAGGCCGGGAGTCACTGGGCTTCGGCCGACGACTTCCCACCCGAACTCGCCGACAGTGCCGACCTGCCGCTCGGTGATCAGGCGGCCTGGCTGTGGCGATATTCCGTAGCCCTGACGCCGGACCGGCCGGGCACCATCGTGCGCGGTCGCGGTATCGGCGGTTCGGGGTCGGTGAACGGGTCCTATTTCATCCGGGCCGCAGCGCGGGATTTCGCGGCGTGGAGCGGGGAAGTGGGTACCCGCTCCTGGGACTTCGAGTCGGTGCTGCCGTATTTTCGTGCGCTGGAGAACGATCACGACTACGGGGATCACCCCGGCCACGGCCGGGCGGGGCCGGTCCCGGTGCGCCGGACGCGCTCACCCACGCGCCTTGTCGAGGAGTTCGGCACGGCCTGCCGGGAACTCGGATTCGGTGAGGTGGCGGACTGGAACGCGCTGCCCGGCGGCCCCGAATCGGGGGTCGGCCCGGTGCCGTGCACGGTCGGGCCGCCCGACGGCTCCGGACGGCGTCATCGGATAGGGCCCGCGCATTCCTATCTGCTGCCGGCGCTGTCGCGTCCCAATCTGACGGTGCAGGGTGAAACCCTGGTGACGCGACTGCGTTTCCACGGCGGCCGGGTGGTCGGCGCCGACTGCCGCCACGGCGGCGAACCGGAGACGATCCGGGCCGACCGGGTGGTGCTGTGCGCGGGCGCGATCGAATCGGCGGCGCTGCTGCTGCGTTCCGGTATCGGACCGGCTGCCGAGTCGACGGCGCTGGGTATTCCGGTGGTCGTCGACGCACCCGTCGGGCGATGGCTCACCGATCATCCCGAAATCGGGATCGATTACCGGCATCCGGCGCCCGCGGGCCGGTCCGTCCCCCTGGAATACGTCCTGGAGTTCGACGATATCGAGATCCGCCCCTACACGGTCGCGTTCACACCGGGGGTGTACCGAATGGGCGTGACCCTGATGCGGCCCACCAGTGCGGGCAGCATCGCGCTGACCGCGGCCGATCCGCTGGCCGCGCCGCGGATCGAGCACGGCTACCTCGGGACCGGAACCGACCGGACCCGGTTGCGCAACGCGGTGGAACTCACCGGGCAGCTCCTCGGGGCCATGGCGGCCGAACCGGTGGGGTCCGCCGGCCCGGTTTCGGATCGGTGGCTGTACGACCGTCTCGGTACCTCGCAGCATCTCGGGGGTACCTGCCGGATGGGACGCGCCGACGATCCGCGGGCGGTGGTCGACGAGCGATTCCGGGTGCACGGGGTGGACGGGCTGTCGGTGGTGGATCTGTCCGTGGTGCCGGTACCACTGAGCCGAGGTCCGCAGGCGACCGTCGTGCTGCTGGCGGAACGGGCCACCGCCGAGCTGCGCTGAATCCACGGCCCCCATCGATCACCTGCCTATACGCTCCCGCAGCGCCTTTCGGACCATGGAGCAGTCGATGGTGCGCTAATCGGTGGCGAACTCGCTCGGCCCGGCTGCCCGGCAGCCCGCGAGGGCCCGGATCTCCCACTGGCGCCGCCGTGGCCGGTGCGGTACTTTCCACCGGTGCGATTCGCCGGTCGGTGATCAGGACGGCCCCGTGCAGACATCCGGACCCTGCCCGGCACCCGGGAGCGAATCGCCGCCACCGAGGTATAGCCGAACGCTATCGGCGTACCCCCACTGCCTGCGCCGGGCCAACCGGTGTGGTAGGTGAGCTGTATCGGTCGGGGATACAGCTCACCGGGGTCGGCCCGTCGAAATATCAAGCGGCACCGTGCAATATTGCATCCCCATTTTCGACACCCCGGCCCGATCTCCCGGGAATCCGACCGCGAGCTTGTACTCTGGTCCCTCGGGTGGCCCGCTGCGGCAACGTGATCCGGCCACCCGAGAATCCGCACCCGGCGCCGGACACGGGGAAGGTACGGCGCCGGTGCGGAAGACTCAGCGAACTCCCCGCGACCCACAATTACCGACTTCGGTCGACTCTGTCACACCGATCAATTGCTGGACATCGGTCTCGCCGGTCCGGCGAAGTACACGTGTCGCGCCAGGAAGTTCCGGCCGGTCAACCATCTCGATCTCGGCGCTGAGCGGCGTTCCGACCTGCATGCGCGGTTTTCGGCTCCGACCGGAGAAGGCCGCGGGAACGAGCATGAGGTTCGATTTATGTAGAAGAAATCTACGTAGAAGTTTTCTACATAAATCGCAGTGCCCTGTAAGGGTGGTTCATCAGCGCTGCGGGCACAGGGTCGGTCGACCTGCGACCAGCACGGCCGTCGAGGGGCCCGCGGGTTCGTAGCGTCAACGGGCCGGTTCCTCACCCCCGGACACGGGGATGCGTGCGGTTGCATGGCCGGTGCCGATACAGCCTTTGATGTATCGCGGGCTCTTGTCGGCCGAAACCATGGGAACGTCGATAGGTCAGGGTTCTCGGTACAGGCGTTCGCAGGGGAGACGAGGAAGGTTTCGAGAGGGTCCGGGAAGGAGCGCTGCGGTGTGGATTCCGTGGTGCGCCGTCCATTCCTGGATGAACAGGCGGGCGACGGCGGCATCGGCTCGGTAGTCCATGCGCAGGCCGTGCAGGTAGACAGTGACGTGTACGTCGGCCTCGGCTGGAGGGTCGACGGGAGTGGGTACGGTCATGCCTGGTCGAGGGCGGCGAACAGCCGGTGCAGGATGTCGATCGGTGGACTCGTCCGAGAAATTGCGGGCCCGGCCGGCGGATAGGGAATCCCGCGGGCGGCGGCACGTTGGCGCGGGCTGCGCGATGCGGGAACCAGCTCGCCGGCCTCGACCAGCCTGGTGAATGCGGCGGCCTTACGCGGGCAGTCGAGCGGATTGCAGGTCAGGTGCACTTGCATAGTTCGATGTGCTTCGGTCAGCGGCAGCCGACCGTCGGGTTCGCTGTGCCAGTCCTCCGGCAGCCGGGTGGGTTCGGTGGTATTGCCGGAAGCGTCGGCGCGGCTCTTCATCCAGAGTTGTTCGGGGCAGACGGTGATGAGGTCGCACACGTCGCATACAGGCCCGGGCCGGTCATCGACGTGGGCGAGGTCGGGCACGATCAGAGTGGTCGTTGCGGTGGCGCGGACGATCTCCAGTAGATGGCCGACCGGATACGGCACCGAGTCGTGGCGCAATCGCACGATGTAGATCAGGGTGTGGCCCTGCCGCCGGGCCAGCAGGCGGATGGCGTCGATATGCCGGGGCTGGTGGTCGCCCGAGATGTCGGTTCGGAGGTAGCCGATGGCTCGGCGGCGGTCGCTGTGGCATGTTGCGGTGGCTCGGATCATGGTTGGGGCACCTCGGTTTCATCGAAGAGGCTTCGGGTGGCGCCCGGATCGCACCGGAATGCGCAGAACCTGGCGCAGGGCTATGACACACCGCGTTTCCCCGGCTTCCTACCCGAAACGGGTGCTCCGAAAAAAGATCTCCGCATTCCCAGCGCGAGAACCGGTGCATGTAGCAGGATTACGCCGCATCGGTGAATCGGTGGCTCCCGAATCGGAGGATGAAATGCCTGATACAGCAGGCGGTATCGGTTCCACATTGCCCAGGCGTCAACTCGGCAGGCACTTGCTGGAGCGGCGGACGCGGGCCGGCTACACACAGGCCAAGGCTGCTCAACTGCTGGAGATGGGGGCGACCAGCCTTGGACGGCTCGAGAAAGGAGAGAACTCCAGGATCAAGACTCGTGACATCCAGGCGGCCTGCGATCTCTACGGCGTGCCAGAAGATCTGACTGCGGCGTTGACGGGACTGGCGAAGCAGGCCAACGTCAAGAACTGGTGGCATCAATACGGTGATCTCATTCCGAAGGACTTCGACGTCTACGTTGGCCTCGAAGCGGCAGCGACCAAGGTGATCTCGTATCAACCGGATCTGGTGCCGGGCCTACTTCAGACAGCGAACTACGATCGCGCACTGGCGCGTGAACGGCGGCCCGAAGACATTCTCGAGGAACAAGATCGGCGCGTGCAGCTCAAAATGCAGCGGCAGAAGATCATCACTCGGCGTACTCAGCCAGTGACGCTGGAAGTAGTCGTGGGGGAAGCCGCACTCCGGCGAGTTGTCGGCGGACGCAATGTCATGGGCGCCCAGCTCAGGCACCTTGCGGACATGTCGACGCGCGACAATATTCGGCTGGGCATACTCCCGTTCGAGGCCGGATTTCCGGGCGGTGTCTCCATGCCTCCGTTCGTAGTCCTCCTGTTCGGGGAGTCGGCGCCCGGTGAACCGCTCGAACCGCCCGTGGTCTTTTTGGAGGGCGTGGTGGGAAACATGTACATCGAGGACGCCGACGATGTGGCGAGCTTTTTGCGCACGTACGATCTGATCGAGGACCGGGCCCTCGGCGACACTGGTGGTCGGCAGTGGCTCAGGAACATGGCAAGGGAGCATGAAGGTGCACGCTGACCTATCCAGCGCACGCTGGTTCAAGAGCAGTTACAGCCAGCACGGCGGGGAATGTGTGGAGGTCGCGCATCTCGGTGATGCGGTGGGTGTGCGCGATTCGAAGAACGCAACCGGTCCGGTGCTCGTATTCACCCCCGAGGAATGGCACGGTTTCCTCCACCGCATCTCCCGCGGCTGAGGGCACGACCCAACCACCTCACCGGGTCGGTTGCCTACCCGGCCCTTTCCTATCGTGAGACTGTTCGTAAAGCGTGCGTCGCTGTCGCGTCGGCCGGGGTGTTCTGGAGGCATCCGTCGCCAGGCCGATAGCCTGGCGACGGTCGGCGGTCCGTCGACCGTTTCGAGGGTGTGGTGGCCTTCGCGGGCGTTGTTCAGGCGGGGGGTTGGGGCAGGACGCCGGTGAGTACGGCCGCTACCGACCTGTGGACGGTGGTCGTGGTGGGTGCGTTCTCGCGATCGGCGAAGAGCAGGTGTGCCGCGCCGGTGAGCGTGGGGGCGAGGGTGGTGACGTCGGCGTCCGCGGAGATGCGCCCGAGGTCCTGTTCGGTGGTGAGGTAGTCGGCGATCATCGCGGTGCCTTCGCCCAGGACGGGTATGGGGGCGGCACCGGCCTCGCGCAGGCGGCCGCGTAGATCGTCGCGAGAAACGATGAGCGCGACGATCGCTACCGCGACCGGGTCGAACAGTTCGGTCAGGGCAGTGGCGAGATTCTCGACGACCGAGCCGCTTCCGGCGGTGTCGCGTAGCGTCGCGGCCTGCCGGTCGAGCGCCGCGATCCGGTCGAGGACGAACTCGGCCAGGAAAGTGTCGAAGTCGGTGAAATGCCGGTGGATCACGCCTTTGGCGACCCCGGCCTCGGTGGTCACCGCCCGGCTGGTCAATCCATGGGGGCCGCCGAGGAGCAGGACGCGCCGGGCGGCGGCGAAGAGTTGTTCGCGCGCATCACGCAACGCCACACCGGTCGGCATCCGGACACCGCCTTTCCGTATTTCTCGCTGCGCGATTGACAAGTGGGCGAACGCCCACTCATAGTGGGCGCATGACCACTTTACCGTCCGGGTCGTCGTCCCCCGCGGGCGAATCCCACCACGCACGCCGGCTGGCCGAGTCGTTCGGCCACGACCCGGAACGTTATGACCGGACCCGGCCGCGTTACCCCGGTGCGATGGTGGCCCGGGTCATCGCGGAGGCGCCCGGTCGCGATGTCCTCGATGTCGGAATCGGCACCGGGATTTCGGCGCAGCCCTTCGCCGCGGCCGGGTGCCGCGTGCTCGGTGTCGAGGTCGACCCGCGGATGGCCGAGTTCGCGGCTCGGCAGGGTTTCGACGTCGAGGTGGCGAAGTTCGAGGATTGGGATCCCGCGGGCCGGGACTTCGACGCGGTGGTCTCCGGTCAGTCCTGGCACTGGGTGGACCCCGTCCTCGGTGCCACCAAGGCGGCACAGGTCCTGCGGCCGGCTGGCCGGCTGGCCGTCTTCTGGAACGCGTTCGCACCCCCGGCCGATCTCGCGCAGGCCTTCGGGGCCGTCTATCAGCGGCTCCTACCCGGCTCGCCGTTCGCCCACGGACCATTCGGGGGTCCCACGATGTATGCCGGCCAGTTCACCGAGGTCGGCGCCGGGATGCGTCGAGCGGGCGCATTCGAAACGCCCGAACAGTGGGAGTTTCCCTGGACCCGCCGCTTCACCAGGGACGAGTGGCTCGAACAGGTACCCACCTTCGGCGGTCACAGCCAGTTCCCGCCGGACACGCTCGCACAACTGCTCGCCGGTATCGGGTCGGCGGTCGACGACGCCGGTGGAAGTTTCGTCATGAACTACACGACCGTGGTGATCACTGCGCCGGCTACCGGGCGGAAGCAATCGGCACCGCGGTGACGATGCGGCCTGGGTTCGTCACCGTCCACCGAAACCCGACATGTCGATACCGCGGAGAAATGCCTTCTGCGCGACGGCATAGACGATGACCAGCGGTAGCAGGATGAGCATGGACGCGGCCATCAGCACCGGCCAATCCGAGACGTATTGCCCCTGCATCCACACCAGGCCGAGGGTGACGGTGGAGATCTCCCGGCGTTGGATCATCACCAGCGGCCACAGGAAATCGTTCCAGACATTGACCCAGGTGAGCACGGCGAGAACCATGACCGCCGGTTTGGCATTGGGCAGCAGGACCCGCCAGTAGATCTGCCACGGGGAGCAGCCGTCGAGGACGGCGGCCTCTTCGAGTTCGACGGGGAGGGTGCGGAAGAACTGCCGCATCAGGTAGGTGCCGAACGCACTGCCGAACAACCCGGGCAGGATCAACGCCCAGGGCGTATCCGTCAAACCCAGCACCCGGATGAGCAGGAACTGGGGCACCACGGTCACGGTGAGGGGGACCATGAGCGTGGCCAGATAGGCCACGAACAGGGCGTCGCGGCCGGGGAAGCGCAGCCGGGCGAACGCGTATCCGGCCAGGGAGCAGCAGAAGACCTGGCCGGCGGTGACACATCCGGCGTAGAGGACGGTGTTGAGGAACATCCGGCCGAACGGCATCTCCTGGAAAACGGTGCGGTAGTTGGACCACTGCGGTTCACGCGGGAGCAGGGTCGGTGTGGTGACTTCGGACTGTTTCTTCACCGAGCCCGCCAGCGCCCACAGGATGGGGAGCAGAGCGCACCACGCCATCGCGATGAGCGCGAGGTAGAGCGCGGCTGCCCGGACGAAGACGCGGGTCTTCCGGCCCGGTACCACCGTCACTGCTCCGTCGCGTTCTTGCGGGCGAACCACAGTTGCGCGACGGTCAGCGCCAACAGGACCAGGAAGATCAACCAGGCGATGGCCGACGCATAGCCGGCGTCACCGAACGCGAAGGCGTTCTGGAAGATCATGATGCCGAAGACGTAGGTTCCTGTTTCCGGGCCGCCGTTGCCGCCGGTGAGCACGTAGATCTGGTCGAAGGCCTGCACCGAGTCGATGATCGAGACCACGACGACGAAGGACAGCGCGCCCCGGATCAGGGGCACGGTGATCGATACGAATCGCCGGATCGCTCCGGCTCCGTCGATCTTCGCCGCTTCGTAGAGGTCCCGCGGGACGCCCTGCATCGCGGCGAGCAGCACGACAGTGGCGAACGGGATACTCTTCCACACGCTGACCAGGCATACCGAGACCATCGCCCAGCGCGGTTCGACCAGCCAGGGGATGGGACCGATGCCGACCCGGGCGAGCATCGTATTGAGCAGCCCGTTGTTCGTGTCGAAGACGAAACGCCAGATCACCGCCATCACCACGCTGGATATCGCCAGGGGCAGGAACATGACCGTCCGGAAGAAGCCGGTTCCCCGGACTCCTCTGTTCAGGGCCGCGGCGACGACGAGGCTTATCGACACGGTGGGGATCAGTGTCCCCAGGGTGTAGACGATCGTGTTCCGCAACGCGATGGCGAACAGCGGATCCGCGGTGAGCAACTCGCGGAAGTTCTGCAGCCCGGTGAACCGGAGCGGCCCGAACATATCCCACTCGTGGAAGCTCAAATAGAGCGAGAAGCCCAGTGGGAAGACCAGGAACACCGCGACCGCCGCAAGGTTCGGGGCGATGAACAGGCGTGCCGCCCGTGCCTGCCGCTGCGCCGACTCCGAGCGGCGCTGTCCGGTGGCGGCAATCGGTGCCGCCGGTTTCCCGGTCGCGATCTCGCCGGTGGTGGTCATCGGTTGCGCAGCACCTCGTCGGCTTCCGGAGCGAGATGGTCCGCCAGCGAGGTCGCGGGGGCGGCGCCGCGGAGCACCGGGCCGAGGTACCGGTCCATCAGCGCGTCGATGCGCGGCCATTCCGCCGTGACCGGCAGGGGAGCGGAATGTGCCGGTCCGCCGACGAGGATGTCCAGGTTGCGGATATCGCTGTGTGCCGCGGCGAATCCGGGAGATCGCATCGCGGAGCCGAGGGCCGGCACGAAAAGGCCGGTCGCCGCGACCACCGCCTGGCCGATCGGCCCGGCCGCGAACTTCAGGAACTCCCACGCCTGCTCTTTCCGGGGGCTGCCGGCGGATATGGCGAGGCCCGTGGTGCCGATATTCGAGCGCGCACCGCTGACCGCCGGGCCGGCCGGCAGGGCGGTGACATCGAAATCCAGGTCGCCGGCTTCGGCGAAGGTGCGGTACCGCCAGTGCCCGCCCATCGCCAGCGCGGCTCTGCCCTGCGTGAACAGGTCCATCGCCGAGATCGACTGCTGATCCGCCGGACTCGGCGCCACCCGATACCTGTTGGCCAGGTCCGCATAGAACTGGACGCCTTCGATGAAAGCAGCGGTGGAGAAGTCCGAACGATCGGGAACGGTTCGCGGGCTCGCCCATTCGGCGCCATTGTTGACGGCGAAGAGACCGGCCGAATAGTACGGCACCCAGGTGTCGACGAATCCCCACCGGCGGACCTCGCCGGCCCGATCACGCTCGGTGAGCGCGCGGCCGATATCCAGGAACTCGGCGAAGCTCCACGCGTCTTCCCACCGGCCGGGCGGACGCAGTCCGGCCTGGTCGAACAGGGTCCTGTTATAGAACAAGAAGTTTCCCGACCACTGTTCCGGGAGCGCGTACTGCCCGCCTTCGAAAGCGAAGGTGTCGTACAGCGCCGAGGTGCCACCTGCCGACAGGTCGGCGGCGAAGGCCGGATCACGGTCGAGCAGGGTGTTCAGATCCAGCAGCACCCCCCGGTCGGCGAGACCGGCATAGGTTTGCTCCCACGCCATCAACACGTCGGGACATCGGCCGCCCGCGCAGAAGGTCAACATCTGCTGCATCGGGTCGGGGCCGGACAGCAGGGTGCGCACTCGGATATCCGGATTTCTGCGGGTGAACTCGTCGATCACCCGCTGCCGTCCATCGGCTTCGGCGGGATTGGCCTGGAAGAAGAACGTCAGCGCGTCGTCATCGCTGCCGCACGCACCCAGCGCCGAAACCGCCAGCGCCGCGCCGATGCCACCGGTGGCGCGTAGAAATCCCCGCCGCCCGAGCGGCGTTCCTCGCTCACCCACGCCGCGATCACCTCCTGCGCCGCGCCCGCTCGCGCGAAATCGTCCGGGTCCGGAACCGCGATCCGTGCCTCGAGCGCCGGGTGCCGTCCCTTCCGCCTCCGACGGGTGCCGCGGCCCGGCCCCTGCGATTGTCCAACGCCGCCGTACGAATCGACCCGAGCGACTCACCTGCATCTCGTGGGGCCGGGCGGTGCCGGAGTCACCGGCTCGCCGCGCCGGGCCCGGCGGCGACCGATCGCCGCCGGTCGCTGCCGTGAATGCCGGTTCGCCTACTCCCCATCAGGGCGGAGGTCGTCGACATTGATACCCAGGTCGGCCAGATCGCCCGCCAACTCACTCATATCGATTACCGGGTCGCTGCCGCCACCCTCGTCGAAGCGGTGGAGTTCGAACCAGTGTGTGGCGCTCGAGCCTTCTGTTCCGAAATGGAGATCCCGGCCGCAGGCCGCGCTCAGCGCGTGTGCGAGTTGAGTGCCCCGGCCCCCTTGACGTTCGACGGACTGCTGGTCGGGAACCCAGTCCGCCATTTTCAACGCATCACCGGGGCCCATGGCATTGGTCACCGAGACGCGCACCTGACCGTCCGCCGGCGAGGTGATATCGATTCGGCCTCGATGGTCCGGTGAATAGGCGACCGAATTCGTGTACAGCTCCGAGATGATCAATTTCGCATCGTCGATCTGCGCCGGCGTGAGCCACGGATAGTTGTCCGCCAAGTCTCGGGCCATCGCCCTGCGGACCTCTCCGACTCCCTTTTGATAGTCCTGGTACACCGACTCCCACAGCGGCGTTCTCCGGTCGTCCCCGTCGGCCACTGCCGCGCGCTCCGGTTGCGGGGTGGAGCCGGTGGAGCCGGGTTCCGGCACGACCCGCTCCACCGCCCGCGGCGTCCGGTCCAGTTCCCACGTCGTACGTACCCGGCCGGCGTCGGTGTGGGTGACCTCGATGCGGAGCAGCCGGGACCCGTCCGTCCGGTCGACGGTTTCCGCGGTGAGCCGGACCGTGCCGCGACCGTGCGCGACCACGTCTCCGACGGCGTTCGCGATATCGTCGACGTAACCGGGTGCAGACCAGTCGCGCAGCGCGGCGGTCAGCGAGCCCCGCGCCAAGGCCGCGCTGTCGGCGTTCGCGGGGAGCGCGGGCGAACCGGGGCCACCCAGATCCAGGCGTATGTGCGGCTCGTCGTCGTCGCCTCCGGATCGGCCGCCCGCGGGCGGCGGTGGAGGCTCTCCCGCTCCGTCTCCGGAGGAGGCATGCCGGTCCGCGCCGGACGACTGCCGGGGGATACCGGGAGTCCCGCCTCGCAGGGCAGCCGTGACCTCCGGCCCGGATTGCTGTTGTGCGCTGCCGGTGACTTCCTTGCCGCGGTAATCCTTGCCGAGAAATAGATCGGCGGATTGCCGCGCTCCACCGAACATGGCGTGCTCTCGTCGGACGATGTCCGAGGCGCACATATCGAGGGCGCGTACCGCACGTTCCGCGGCCTCTTGCGTAATCTCTGCCAGGCCGGTCGGACCTCGGGATGCTGCGCTGCTCATTTCTTCGCTCGCGCGATCGGCTCCAGGGAATCCCGGTTCGAATCGATCTCGATCAGGTCGGCGGTCGAGGTGCGAGGAAGACGTGTGGCGAATCGAACTCCGATAGCAGTCTCCTCCGCCCGACGACCCGAACCCCTACCGGAGATTTTCCTGTCGCCCTGTGGCAGAAACCTCGAACCACGCGTCGAGCTCAAGTCAAGGCTTCCTCAGGGCGCGTGGAATGTGACGATTCCACGCACTCGGCCCTCGAATCCTGCTGCCGGAGGTCTACACCGAGGTGCCCTCGGATACCCGCGAGCCCGCGGAGATCCGTGCGATCGCGCTGCGGACCGCCGCCACGACGGTGGACTTGCCCAACGGGTATCGCCCGCCGCCGGAGTACTACCAGGAAGGCGAACTCGAAGCATGGTGGATGGGCATCGACAAGTACGCGTCCTGAGCGAGGCCGGCGCACGCGTGGGTTGGGCACGGTGGCCGTGGCTACGCGGCCATCCGCGGTACGACTCATGCGGTGGGTCAGATGAGGTTCTTTCGCCTCTTGATGCGGCGCCGCACGTCGGCCATCAGGGCGTGACTGCCGCCGTGCCGCAGGAAGCGGGGGATGAAGCGGTTCACGAAACCGACGAAGAGGAAGAGATTCTCGAACCGGCGCTGATCGGCATCGGACCATTCGACCCGCATCTGCTCACGGAACCAGGGGCTCAGGAAACCGATGGTGAGGAATCTGAGCAGACCGCGGAACGGAATGCGCAGGTACCAGTGGATCATCCGCAGGTTCAGCAGGTCCTCGAGGTAGGAGCGGACGAAGTCGTCGAGCACCGCCTGTTCGCAGGCGGTGTTCCAGTATTCGTCGAACTCGGCCCGGGTGGCCGGCCACATATCCTCGGTGACCTGCAGCGTAGTGCCCAGGGCGGAGGAGGACCGGTAGAACGCCTCGTTCTGTTCGGGGCTCATCCGGCCGGCGAGCAGCTGGTAGGTGTCCTCGAAACCGATGTAGAGACAGGCCGCCACCCAGAGCTGGAGATCGCGATCGAAGGCGTTGTACTTCACCGGGGCGCCGGGTTCGGAGCGCACCTGGCGGTGGGCGCCGTTCACCGCTTCGCGGAAGGCCTTCTTCTCCTCTTCGTCGCCGAGGATGGCCACGGCCAGGTACTGGGTGGTGGTGCGGGCGCGTTTCCACGGCCGCTTCATCAGTGAGCCCGATTCCACCTTGCTCTCGGCGACGCCGTAGCCGACCCCGGGACGGGCCATCTGCATGATGACGTTCGCCGCGGCGCCCGCGAACTGCCAGAAGTCCAGGGCGTCGGTGAGTTTCAGGGGTCGTTTGGTGAAGGGGCGGTGGGTGGTGCCGATCCGGATGCGCGTCTGCTCGGTGGTCAGCCGCGGCTGATCGGCGGGCCGCGGACCGGGTGCGGCGTCGGTTTGCCAGGAGTGTGCGGCGGCGGTCATGAGTGTCCTTCCACAGGGATCCGGTGTGGTCTAAGTTACTCCAAATTCTTCCAACAGTCGGATGGTATGAATGAACAGCCGCTAACTTATGTCTCATTGGACGCAATGTGAAACGCACTGAGAACTGGTAACGAGCGGTGATCCCGGACCACGAATCTTCTCCAAAAGCTTCCGTCAAGACAGGAATGCTGCGTAACATACCGCTCCGACCCGACCGTCTCAGACGTTCCCCCGCGGGGAGGCTGCGTCAGCGGCCGGTCAAGGAAGGAACGCACTATGCTCAAGCGGCTGGATCGACTGTTCAGCTATGAGATGAAGGTGTCCGAGTTTCTCGGGACCCTGATCATCCTCGGCATTCCCTACGGGCTCATCGGGATCGTCTGGACGCTCACGCACACATCGCATCTGCGTGAGATGCACGGTCTGGACGTGATCATCTCGTTCCTCGGTTCCATCGTGTGCTGGCCCGTGCTCACCTTCGCGAACGTGACGATGACCTGATGATGGCGCTGGTATGGCTCATCGACATCCTGGTGATCGTCGTCAAGATCCTCGGTGGGCGGATGAAGGTCAACCCGATTCTGCGTTTCGGTCTCTGGCTCGCCCTGCTGTGTGTCCTCGCCGCCGGAATCGCGGTGGTGGGCGCCGGGTTCGTGCTGTTGCAGCAGTACCTGACCGGTGACCTCGAGACGACCGGCCCGGACCTGCCATGGTGACGACCGGGCCGGACAAGCCGGCGCAGCGCACCGACCTCGAGCAGGCAGTCGACGATCTCAAAGGGCTGTGGCAGCGGCATCCGCAGCGTTCCCTGGAAACCCTGGGCCGGCAGGTGACCCTGGGTCGGGAAGCCGTGGTGGAGACCGTGAAAGCGGTGGTCGCGCGACGCTTCCCGTTCGCGGAGTTCGCCAAACAGTGCGCGTTCATGGCCAATGTGTCCGCCGCGCCCACCATCTTCGTGGCCATGCCCATCGCGGTGGTGGTCTCGATCCAGATCGGCGCGCTGGTGAACCAGGTCGGCGCCACCACTTTCATCGGCGCCGTGGCCGGCCTGGGCATCATCCGCCAGGGCGCGCCGCTGGTCACCTCGCTCATGATCGCGGGTGCGGTGGGTTCGGCCATCTGCGCCGACCTCGGTTCCCGGACCATCCGGGAGGAGATCGACGCCATGATGGTGATGGGGGTCGACCCCGTCCGCAGACTCGTGGCGCCACGGCTGGTGGCGGCCGTGGTGGTGAGCATGCTGCTGTGCGGGTTCATCGTGTTCGTCGGTTTCGCGACCGCCTATATGTTCAACGTCTACGCGCAATCCGGGACACCGGGCTCGTTCATCGGCTCGTTCGCCTCGTTCGCCGTGGCCAACGATATGGCGGTGGCGTTGGTGAAATCGGCGATCTTCGGGGTGCTGACCGCGATCATCGCCTGCGATATCGGATTGCACGCCAAGGGCGGCCCCGGGGGCGTGGCCGACGCGGTGAACTCGGCGGTCGTCTCCTCGGCGCTGATGCTGTTCGCCACCAACATCATCATCACGCAGGTGTACAACACCGTCTTCCCGACGAAGGTGATCTGAGGTGGGCACTCCGTACACGCCACCGGTGCTCAAACCGGTCCGGATGGTGACCTCGGCGGCGGCGGTGCCCATCGCGGCCAACCGCCGTCTCGGTCACCAGGGCATCACCTTCGTCCAGGCGCTGGTCGCGATCCCGTTCGTGCTGAAGCACTATCGCAAGGAAGTGCTGCGGCTGACCGCCGACGTGGGATGGGGCAACGGTTCGCTCGTCGTGGGCGGCGGGACCGTCGGTGTGGTGATCATCCTGTGCGGTTTCGGCGGGATCACCGTGGGCATGGAGGCTTTCAGCGCGCTGAACCTGCTGACCATGGGCCCGCTCACCGGGGCCATTTCCGGCTTCGCGACCACCCGGGAGTTAGCGCCGATTCTTGCCACCCTCGCGTTCGCGATCCAGGCTGGCTGCCGATTCACCGCGCAACTGGGGTCCATGCGGATCGCCGAGGAGATCGACGCGCTGGAATCCATCGCCATCCGGCCGCTGCCGTATCTGGTGAGCACCCGGATGATCGCGGCCACCGTCACCATCATCCCGCTGTACAGCGTGGGACTGGCGGTCGCGTATCTGGCCACGAAACTGTCGGTGCTGCTGCTGGGCGGCACCTCGGCGGGTACCTACGACCACTACTTCTTCCAGTTCCTCCTCGGACCGGACCTCTTCTTCTCGCTGCTCAAGGTCGTGGTGTTCGTACTGCTGGCGACCTACATCCAGTGCTACTACGGATTCTTCGCCACCGGCGGGCCCGAAGGCGTCGGGGTGGCGGCCGGGCAGGCGATCAAGATGGTGATCGTCGTGATGGTTTTCGCGAATCTTTTCCTGACCTTGGCCATCTGGGGTATCGACCCCGGGTTCCGGATTTCGGGGTAGGTGGCGATGTTCATCGATCACAGTGGGCGCGGGCCGCGCCCGTGGCATATGACGGTGGCCGGTCTGGCGATGATCACGCTGGTGGCGGTGCTGCTGGGCCTGCTCGGCCTGCGCTACACCGGCCGGTTCGAGGACCGGGTGCCGGTCGACGCGGTGCTCACCAGCACCGGTGACGGGTTGCCCGAGCGCGCCGACGTGAAGTTCCGGGGCATGGTGGTGGGCGCGGTGACCGACGTGGACGTGGTGGCCGCCGGGCAACGGCAGCAGGTCCGGATCGATCTCGACCCCCGGATCGCGCCGACCATTCCCGATACCGTCACCGCCCGGGTGATTCCGAACAACCTGTTCGGCGTCACCGGAATCGAGCTCGTGGACAACGGTGCCGCGCCCGGGCGGTTGGCCGCGGGCGCGAAAATTCCCGAGGACAGCAGCGCCGGAACGGTGCAGTTGCAGACGACGCTCACCGTGCTGCGGAACGTGCTGGACAATATCCAGCCGGAGAAGCTCGGCCGGGTTCTGGCGACCTTCTCCGAAGCGCTGGACCCCGGCGCCCGGGCGCCGGGGTCGACGATCGAGCGGCTGGACAAATGGGTCACCGAGGTCCGGCATATCGACGGGGTCGGCGATCTGCTCGGTGACCTGGGCCGGGCGACCACGGCGCTGAGCCGGTCGGCGCCCGAACTCGTCGGTGTGCTCTCGGAATCGGTCACCACCGCCCGCACCCTCACCGAACGCCGCGAGAATCTCATCACCATGCTGGCCAACGCCGGTGGCGCGGTGGACTCGGTGAACGAGCTGTTCGCCCGTAATCCCGACGCGGCCAAGGACCTGGTGCCCGGCCTCGACGGACTCTTCGGGTCGCTGGCGCAGGACCCGGAGGCGATCCCCACCGCGGTGGCCAACCTCAACGCGGCCCTCGGCAAGCTCTCGGGCGCCTTCGGCTGGGGTGCGCAGCGACAGATGCGCTGGAGCCTGGACGTATCGTTCACGCCGTTCCAGCAGTACACGGCGAAGGATTGCCCGCGCTACGGCGAGATGACCGGCCCGCGCTGCGGTGGGCCCTCGGTACCGCAGACCGCACCGCCGCAGGAGTATCCGGCCACCCTGCTGCCCGGCTGGGTCGAGGGAGCGGGACCGAAACCGCAGCCGCAGATCCCGGGGATACCGGCACCGACGCCGGCTGTGCCGCTGCTGCCCGGGCTGCCGGTGCTACCCGGGCTGCCGGTCATCCCTGGGATCACCACGCCGCTGTTCCCCACTTCTCCGACCGCGCCGGCGCCCGAGGCGGCGCCGGCAGTGCCCGGCCAACCGGCTCCTGCCGGGGCGCCGATCGCGCAATTGCGCGGTCACGCCGCCGTCGCCGCGCTGCTCGGCAGACAACCCACCGCGGCCGAACTGCTGCTGCTCACGCCGATACTCGCGGGCGGCACGATCGATATCTACTCCGACGGGGAGGCCTGATGCGCCTGGCGCGGACAATTGCCGGTTTCAGTATCTTCGCCGTGGTAGCGATCGTGCTCACCTTCACCATCTGGTCGACGCTGCAACGGTCGGTGCCGGGGGAGACCGAGACCTATTCGGCCACCTTCACCGATGTGATGGGGGTGCGGGTCGGCGACGATGTGCGCATGGCCGGGGTACGGGTGGGCCGGGTCGATTCGCTCGAATTCGAGGACGATTACAAGGCCCGGCTGGTCCTGCGAATCGAGGCCCGGCAGCGGCTCACCGATACCACCAAAGCGCTGGTGCGGTACCAGAACCTGATCGGTCAGCGTTATATCGCGCTGCTGCCGGGCCAGGAGCAGGGCACCGAGATACCGGCCGGTTCGCATATCCCCGTCGAGCGCACCGAACCGTCCTTCGATGTGTCGGCGCTGCTGTCCGGATTCGAACCGCTGTTCAGCGTGCTCCAGCCCGACCAGGTCAATTCGCTGTCGGACACCCTGATCCAGGTCCTGCAGGGTGACGGCGTCTCGCTGAGCGCGCTGATCACCCAGGCGGCGGAACTGGCGAACACTTTCGGGCAGCGCGACGAGATCCTCGGCGCGGTGATCACCAACCTCAGCAGTGTGATCGCCGGGCTGGCCAATCGCAGCCAGGAGTTGGAGACACTGATCACCCAGACGAGAGGCCTGATGGACGCGCTGTACGCCGAGGGGGAGACGCTGAAGAGTTCGGTGGATCAGGTGGCGTATTCCACCGATTCGCTGACCGCGCTGATCGGCTCGGTCAAACCCGATATCGCCTCCGCCCAGGACCAGGCCACCACCGCGGTGGAACTGCTGCTGTTCAACGGCGCCGCCCTGGATCAGGCCGCGGTCGAACTGCCGAACGTACTCAACGGCCTGGCCCGCTTCACCGGCTACGGCGCCTACGGCAACGCCTATATCTGCAATCTGGACGTCTCGCTGTGGGGTGTGCTGTTGCCGCCGGGCCTGTTCTCCCGGATCGGCGGCGATTCGCAGACGGAGGTGTGCCGCTGATGGCCCGGTTGCGTCGTCCGGCCTTCGCGAAGAACCGGTTCCTGTGGCAGGGGCTGCTCGCCGCCGCCGCGGTGGCCGCGCTGGTCGTCGGTTCGAGTGTGCTCTCTCAGTTGCGGCTCGGCGACAAGACCGTGACCGCGGAATTCGCGCAGGCGGCCGGGATGCGCGCGGGCGCGACGGTGGACGTCTCCGGGATCGAGGTCGGCGAGGTGCGTTCGGTGCGCCTGGCCGGCGACAAGGTCGAGGTCGTGATGAAGATCAGCCGCGATATCCGGGTGGCCGCCGACGCACGTGCCGCGATCGAGATGTCGACCATTCTCGGCCGCATGCATATCGAACTGGTGCCCGGCTCGGGCGAGGAATCGGCGGACGGCCGGATCCCGCTGGCCAACACCTCGGTTCCGTACAACCTGGCCAAGGTCATCCAGGACCCGAAGTACACCTCGTCGTTCGAGCGGATCGAGCGCATCGACCCGGACAAACTGCGGCAGGCGCTGGACGTCTTCTCCCGGCAGATGGGTGATTCCCCGGAACTCGCGGTGACCGCGCTGGATTCGATCGGCGCGCTGGCGAAGGTGATCAATGCCCGGCGCGACGAGGTGGACACCCTGCTGCAGAGCATGGACCAGGTCTCGCAGCTGGTCGCGGACAATCAGAACAGCGTGCTGATGCTGCTCACCCGCGGTGAGGCGATCGGTAACGCGGTGGCCCTGCGCCAGGACCTGCTGCGCCGGTTGCTGGATAATGTCGCCGCGCTGTCGGGTCTGCTGCGCGATATGGGCCTGGAGAACAACGGGCAGCTCGGCCCGCTGATCCAGAACCTGAACACGATGACCCAGGGCCTGGAGAAGAACCGGGACAACCTGGACCGGCTCTACGAGATCCTGCCGGTCTCACTGCGGCAGTTCAACAATGTGATCGGCAACGGGCCCTACGCCGATGTGTGGGCGCCCTGGTTCCTGCCGGACAACTGGCTGTGTTTCGCACAGGTCGTACAGGGGTGTGGAAAGTGAACCTACGCATACTCGCGCGGGTGCTCGCGGCCGGTATCGCCGGACTGTGCGCGGCGGGCTGTTCGGTTCTGCCCGACAGTATCGCGGGACTACCGGAACAGTATCTGGGCGAACACGTCCGGATCAGCGCCGATTTCGAGAATGTGGCCGGCCTGTACGCGGGGAACGAGGTCGCGGTGCTCGGGGTGCCGGTGGGCCGGGTCGAGACCGTGACACCGCGCGGCAGCTACGTCGAGGTCACCATGGCCTTGGACAAGAACGTCGACGTACCCGCCGACGCCATGGCCGCGCTCATCTCGCCGCAGCTGATCACCAACCGCCACGTCGAACTCGCCCCCGCCTACAGCGGTACCGGCCCGAAACTGGTCGACGGGGCGCATATTCCGCTGGAACGCACCCGGGTCCCGGTGGAACTGGACCGCATCCTGGACAATTTCGACCAGCTGGGCGCTGCCCTCAAAGGCGACAGCGAGGCCGGGCCGCTGGCCAGCCGGGTGCTGTTTCCGCTGCTCGAGGGTAACGGCGACCGGTTGCGTGAAACCCTCGACGATCTGTCGGCCGCATTCGAGGTGACCTTCGCCAACAAGGACCAGATCGCCAACACCATCATCAAGCTGAACGAGATCACCCAGGTGGTCGCCCAGAATGACCGAACCGTCCGCGATTTCAGTGCCCGGCTCACCGAACTGGTGCAGCTGATGGGGGATCAGTCGCCGGGTCTGCACGCGGTTCTGATCCAGTTGAACGATTTCGTGAACAACACCTCGACGCTGGTCGGGGAGAACCGTGACCAGCTCGCCGGCGCGTTGCAGCGATTCGTCACTATCACCGCGCAGATGCGGGCCAACGCCCGTGGCCTGACCGAACTGGTGGATGTGGGCCCGCTGTTCTTCGAGAACCTGGCCAACGGGGTGAGTCACGAACACCAGGCGTTCCGGGTGCACGCGCTGCTGGACAAGGCACTGCTCGACAACGAGGTGCTGTCCACCTTCTGTGAACGGGTGCAGATGCGTTCCGACGGCTGCCGCACCGGCCGGATCCAGGATTTCGGGCCGGATTTCGGAATCACCGCCGCACTGCTGGGGATGACGCAATGAAGTGCTGTGCCTATTTGCGCGCCTCCGGCGCCGCGGGTCGGGGCCCTGTGACCCCGGTTCTTCACTCCGCCGCTCAGTCGCTGCGCTCCTTCGCTCTGTCGCTCCAGAACCGGGGGCGGGCCCCGACCACGGACGCTGACCATTCGGAGGAGACGGGAAGTGGGTGCTGTACGTGTTCGGTCGCTGGGCTTCGCTTCGACGCTCCGGCATCGGGGCGGGACCCGACTGGCGGGCCTCGTGACGGCGGCGGTGCTGGCGGTACCGGGGTGCGGGGTGCTGACGGTGCAGAACGTGCCGATGCCGGAACCGGGTATCGGCGGGCCGGGGTACACCCTGCGCGTGCGGTTCGCCGATGCGCTCAACCTGCCCGACCGGGCCCATGTGAAGATCGGCGGCACCGATATCGGGGTGGTCACCGATATCTCCACCACCGATTTCGTCGCCGATGTGGACATGCTCATCCGCGAGGACATCCGGTTACCGCGCGGGACCACCGCGGAGTTGCGGCAGGGGACTCCGCTCGGCGATATCTTCGTCGCCATGACCCTGCCCCGGGCGGAACCCGGTGCGGTGATGCTGGGCGAAGGCGATGTGATCGATACCGATCACACCGGCGCCGGCGCCTCAGTGGAAGAACTCATGATGTCGGTATCGCTGCTGCTCAACGGTGGGGGGTTGAACCAGGCGGCGCGGATCACCGCCGAAATGGATTCGATGTTCGCCGGCCGCGCGCCGCAATTGGGCCATCTGATCACGGAGATGACTCAGGTGCTGAGCGCGCTGAACACCCGGACCGCCGATATCGACAGTGTGCTGCACGGGGTCAATGTGCTCACCGGCGAACTCGCGGCGCGCAAACAGGAATTGGGTCTGGCCGCGGACACCTTCCCCGATCTGCTGGGGCTGGTCGCGGAGAACAACCGGGACATCACCTCGCTGATCCAGAAGATCTCGGTGACCATGTCGGCGCTGGGCGATTTCAGCGATACCACCAGCCCGGAATTCATCAGCCTGTTCGACAGCATCCGGCGGCTCATGGGTGGTTTCACGGCGATGGGAGACAACCTGCGGCAGACCCTGGACGGTCTGCACGCGCTGTACCCGTCCCTGGAACAGTCCTTCGAGGGCCCGACCTTGGCCGTCGCGGCCCGGGTCTCCTACCTGAGCGTGGGCGCGCTGACCGATCCGTCGCGCAGCCGGCTACCGGACGGGTCGGATGTGCCGGCCTTCATCGGCAGCCTCACGCAGGTGCTGCAGAAGATCCAGGGCCGGCTGACCAGTCCGCCGCAGCCCGGCCCGGCGCCGCAGGAGGGCCCGCGATGAACATCCCGCTCTGGAACTGGCTGGTCCGGCGTCGGGTCGGCGTGGCGAACCTCGGCCTGGTGGTGGTGCTGATCGTGGGGTGCGGGTATCTGGGTGCCGAGGTGCTGCGGATCAATCTGCTGCCCAACAGCACCTACCGGGTGACGGTGGAACTGACCGGATCCGGCGGGCTGCTCGCGGACAACGATGTCAATTTCCGCGGCTCCCGGGTGGGACGGGTCGCCGAGGTCCGGGTCTCGGAGACCGGGATCGAGGCCGTCGCCGAAATCGATTCCGCGATCGACATTCCGGTGGGCGGCACCGTGGTGGTCGGGCGGCTCTCGGCGGTGGGCGAGCAGTACCTGGACTTCCGGCCCGACGCCGATACCGGCCCCTACCTGCGCGACGGTGACCGGGTCGAGGTGGCGCGCACCCGGATCCCGGTGACCACGCATTCGCTGCTGTCGAATATGAGCGCGATGATCAGCGGACTCAATCCCGAGCGGCTCACGGTGATCGTCGACGAACTGGACAAGGCGCTGGCCGGCGGACCGGACCGGCTGCGCAATATGATCTCCGGCATCAGTCGCGCCATGGCGGGTCTGGAGGGCCTGTTGCCGCAGACCCGGCAGCTCATCGAGAACCTGACCGTGATCGCCGACACCACGCAGTACGCCCAACCCGACCTCGGTACCCTGACCGGTTCCGCGGGGGCGCTGTTCCGGCAGCTCACCGCGGCCGACCAGGAAGTGCGGCGACTGCTGGACCTCGCGCCCGGCCAGCTGGCCACCCTGGGCGGTTTCGTCACCGAGACCCAGGACCCGATCACCAACCTGGTCACCAACTTCGTGGCCATCACCCGGGCCGCGAAACTGCGGCAACCGGCGATCGCGGCGCTGTTCCCGGCGCTGCGGGCGGGTACCGCGGCGCTGAACGTGCCGGTGCACGACGGAATCTTCCATACGCTGGTGGATATCTGGCCGCGTCCCACCTGCGAGTACAACACGATTCCGCTGGTTCCGACCGAGCGCACGGCCGATACCCGGGTGCGCTTGTACAACTACTGTGTGACCGACGATCCGGCGTTGCAGGTACGTGGTTCGGCCAACGCACCCCGGCCGAATGTGCCCGACAACACCGCCGGACCACCGCCCGGCGTCAGCGGTGACGAACTGTCCCGCCCGATTCCGGGCCGTTGAGGAGTAGACGAGCATGAGTGAGGACAAATCCGTGGTAGGCGGGGACGCGGCGGATTCCGCGGCGGCGAACGAGGAAACCCCGTCGCCCGGTACCGCGGATTCCGCGCCTGCCGCGAGTGCCCCGGAGCCGGTGCCGGAGGGCGGCGCGGACCGGTTGCGTAAGGTCACCGATCCGGACGACGAGGGCACCGGGACAGGTGCGGGGAAGCCGCGCTCCACTGCCCGGATCACCCGCCCGGTGATCGCCGTTCTCGTCGCGGCCGCGGTCGTACTGCTGGGCACGGTCGGGGTGGCCGGCTATCTGTACGTGCAGGAACAGGACACATCCGAAACCCTGGCCGCGTACGAGGAAGCGCGGCAGGCGGCCTGCCGCTACGCTCCGGTGCTCGCCAACTACGACGCGAAGAATCTGGACCCGTACTTCTCGGCTGTGGCGGCGGGCGCCACCGGCGACTGGAAGAAGGAATTCGAGACGACCACCGCCGAACTGCGGGAGGCGCTCGTCGCGGGTCAGGTGGTCTCCACCGCCGGTGATATCCAGTGCGCGGTGAAACAGGCCGACGCGGATTCGGCCGAGACCGTGGTGGTGATCGGGCAGACCATCACCAGCCTCGGCACCCGGGGGCAGCCCGCGCCGGGGCAGCTGAGCATGGTGATGCGGATGCAGAAGATCGACGGACACTGGCTGGTCGATCAGATGATCACCCCGCTCGCTCCCGGCCCGGCGTCATGACCGGGTACGGCGGCGTGCCCGGTCACGCCGGGAGCTAGTGGGCGGGCCGGCCGTACAGGACTGTCCGCATGAGCAGGGCGACCCGCTCCTGCGAGGCGGTCGCGACCGTGCCGAACGCGCGGCCCAGGTCGACCACGAGGGCGAAGGCCGCGTGGACGAGGAAACGTGCCTGCGGACCGGAGAGTTCGGGGCGCACCTGCCGGACCAGCCGCGCCCACTCCTCCACGCTCAGCCGCTGCACATTGCGCAGGGCGGCGCGCTCCTCTGCGGGTACGTGCTGGAATTCGGTGTAATAGACGAAGGTGAGTTCCCGTTCGGCGAATGAACCCTCGACATACTGGTGGATCAGCGAATCCAGCGCTTCGCGCGGTCCGGCGGCCCCGGCCACCGCGGGACCGATCGCGCTGGACACGCGTTCGGCGGCGCGCCGGAAGGCGGCGGCCAGCAGATCGCTCTTACCGCGGTAGAAGCGATACACCGCGGACGCCGCGGACAGGCCCGCCGCGGTCGCGATGTCCTCCACGCTCACATTCGGGTATCCGCGAGCGTGGAAGAGTTCCACACCCTTGCGGAGCAGCAGTTCGTGCTTGAACGATTCCGGGATTTCCACCGGGCGGGCGGGTTCGACGTCCCCCGGTTCCGGCAGCGTTACCGCCGCGAGATCCATGGCGGTGGAAACCAGCAGTCCGATCAGGGCTTTCGTGGGTAGTGTCGCATGGTGATCGGCGATGCTGGTGATCACCGACAGCAGGGCCACCACCAGCACCTGGCGGTCCTGACCGCGTAACTGCGGACGGTAGGCGGCGAGCTGGGTCCCCAGCGCCTCCAGCACCGCGTTCTGCTGACCATCCCGGATCTCGCGGTCCGCCGGCTCCAGGTAGCGGCCTTCCCAGCGCACCAGCGCCACACTGGCCCGGTTGGCGACCGTGACCGTGCTGAGCGCTTCCAGCACGGTGCGCAACCGCTGCTCGGGCGGGGCCGCCGCGGCATCGGCGTCGAGCCGCACCGATTCGGCCATGGCCTGGCCGACCCGCAGCGATTCCTCCTGGAACAGCGCGTACTTACTGGGGTAGTGGCGGTACAGGGCGGCGGAACTGATACCGAGCCCGCCGGCGATGTCCTCCATGCTCACGCCGTGATACCCCAGCGAACCGAACGCGTTGGCCGCGGCCGCCGCGATCTGTGCCCGCCGGTTCTTCGGCCGGCGCCGCACGGGGCGAGCCGCCGCGGCACTCTCCTTCTTCCCGGTGGCGGCGTCGCTGCCCGGATCGTCGCGACCGTTCGCGCGCACCGGCGGCGCGGACGACCGGACCCGGCGATTGTCGACGCTCATTCCGTAATCCTATCGTCGGGTAACCAGCGACAATGCCGCGCACCCCGCTCAGGGGCCGCTTCCGGGCGGCCGGTGCGCGGCCCGGCCCGGGTTTCCGGCTCGTCGCCGGGTGGCCGCGGGGGCCGGGGGCACGAGGACTCCCCGAGGGGAGAACACAACCATGGCACAAACCGGTGTCCCCGAGTTCCGGATACGAGGTTCCGCGGCGCTCGAAGTGACCGGGGATTCCGGCCGGGCCCGGCACCCGGCGCAATCGCGGCGCCGAAACGTGTCCACTGACCGGGAACGCGGCTGGGTCGACCCGGTGCCCCAGGTCACTATCGGCGCAGTCACACAACTCCGCTGGAACATGGAGGTTCCGATGCCGGATCTTGCACCGAACGGGCGACCCCAGCACGGCACAGACGAATACAGGCAGATCGAGGCGGCCGCGGCCCCGACCCGGTTCGCGCGCGGCTGGCACTGCCTGGGCCTGGCGAAATCGTTCCGGGACGGGCAACCGCACGAGGTCAAGGCATTCGGCACCACGCTGGTGGTGTTCCGGTCCGAGACCGACGACACGCTGCACGTGCTCGACGCGTACTGCCGGCATATGGGCGGCAACCTGGCCCAGGGGACGGTCAAAGGCGATTCCATCGCCTGCCCGTTCCACGACTGGCGCTGGGGCGGCAACGGTAAGTGCACCGGGATCCCGTACGCCCGGCGGGTACCGCCGCTGGCTCGTACCCGGGCCTGGCCGACGCTGGAACGCAACGGTCAGCTGTTCGTCTGGCACGACCCGCAGGGCAGCAAACCCACCGACGAGGTGACGGTCCCGGAGATCGAGGGCTACGGCACCTCGGAGTGGACCGACTGGACCTGGAACTCCCTGCTGGTCGAGGGGTCGAACTGCCGGGAAATCGTGGACAACGTCGTCGATATGGCCCACTTCTTCTACGTCCACTACTCCTTCCCGCGCTACTTCAAGAACGTTTTCGAAGGGCATGTGGCGACCCAGTACATGCGGTCCACACCGCGCGGCGATATCAATGTCGGCACCAACTACGACGATCCGAATTCCTCGCTGCGCTCGGACGCCTCGTACTTCGGCCCCTCCTACATGATCGACTGGCTGTGGAACGAGGCGCAGGGCATGACGATCGAGACGGTGCTGATCAACTGCCACTACCCGGTCACGTCGAATTCGTTCGTCCTGCAGTACGGCGCGATGGTGAAGAAACCCCAGGGCATGTCGGACTCCGACGCCGAGGCGATGGCGGCGCAGTTCGCGCGCGGTGTCGAGGTGGGTTTCGAACAGGACGTCGAGATCTGGAAGAACAAGGCGCCCATCGACAATCCGCTGCTCTCCGAGGAGGACGGGCCGGTGTACCAGCTGCGCCGCTGGTACCAGCAGTTCTACGTGGATGTCGAGGACATCACCGAGGACATGACCAAACGGTTCGAATTCGAGATCGATACCGAACGCGCCGTCACCAGCTGGGAGGCGGAGGTCGCGGACAACATCGCCCGCGGCGCGGTAATCGACACCACCGCCTGACCCGAATATCCCTCGTGCGCGCCGGGTGAACACCCGGCGCGCGTTACCTAGGAACCCATCATGACCAGAGTTCTCGACAATCTCGCGGCGATCGCCGACCAGCTGCGCGACCAGGCCCCGGAGGCCGAACGGCTCGGCCGGCTGCCGGATTCGACCGCGAAACTGCTGAAATCGGCCGGCGCGATCCGCTTGTTGCAGCCGAAGAAGTACGGCGGGTTCGAGGCGCATCCGCGGGAGTTCGCCGAATCGGTGATGTCCGCGGCGGCGCTGGACCCGGCCACCGGCTGGATCTGCGGCATCGTCGGGGTTCATCCCTGGCAGCTGGCCTTCGCCGATCCGCGGGTGCAGGAAGAAGTGTGGGGCGCCGACAACGACACCTGGATGGCGTCGCCGTACGCGCCGACCGGTATCGCCCGCCCGGTGGACGGCGGCTATATCTTCAACGGCCGCTGGCAGTTCAGTTCCGGTACCGACCACTGCGACTGGATCTTCCTCGGCGCCATGCTCGGCGACGCACAGGGCGGAATCGCCGATCCGCCGACGATGCTGCACATGATCCTGCCCCGGGCCGATTACGAGATCGTCGAGGACTCGTGGAACGTGGTGGGGCTGAAAGGCACCGGTTCCAAGGACATCGTCGTACGCGACGCGTTCGTGCCCTCCTACCGGGTGATGAACGGCGACCACGTCATCGACGGCACCGCGCAGCGCGAATACGGAGTCACCGAGACGCTGTACAAGATGCCGTGGTCGACGATGTTCCCGCTGGGTATCAGCGCGGCGGTCATCGGCATCGCGGAGGGTGCGCTGGCCGCGCATCTGGACTATCAGCGCGGCCGGGTGGGCGCGCAGGGGACGGCGGTCAAGGACGATCCGTACGTGCTGTTCGCGATCAGCGAGGCCGCCGCCGATATCAACGCCGCGCGCCAGGAACTGCTGGCAAATGTGGACCGGATCTGGGGCATCGTCGAATCCGGTGGCGAGGTGGATTTCGCGCTCCGCGCGGCCGGACGCCGCACCCAGGTGCGGGCGGCCTGGCGGGCGGTGATGGCCGTGGACCAGATCTTCGCCCGGTCGGGCGGTAACGCGCTGCGAATGGACAAACCATTGCAGCGGTACTGGCGCGACGCCCACGCCGGCCTCAACCACGCCATCCATGTACCGAGCACCGTCTACCACGCCTCGGCGCTGAGCTCGATGGGATTCGATCCGGCCGAGCATCTGCGCTCGATGATCTGACCGGCCGGGGACGAGAAAAACGACAGGAACGAAATGACCGATATCAAGAGCCTCGGCTATGTACAGATCCAGACCACGAATATGGAGCGCTGGCGGCAGTTCGCCTTCGACGTGCTCGGCTTCGCGGAGGGGTCGGGACCCGACGAGAACGCTCTCTACCTGCGGATGGACGAACGGGCCGCGCGGATCGTGGTGGTTGCCGGGGAGAGCGACGAGGTGGTGCGGATCGGCTGGGAGGTCCGTGACCACGCGGCGCTGCGGCGGGTGCGGGAGACCGTGTCGAAAGCGGGCATCACGGTGGAATCGCTGTCCCCGGCCGACGCGGATGCCCGCCGGGTGGAGGAGGCGATCACCTTCACCGACCCCGCCGGCGCCACGCTGGAGGTGTTCCACGGCCCCGTCCTCGACCACAGCCCGGTGGTGACCCCGTTCGGCGCCCGGTTCGTCACGGGCGCCCAAGGCCTGGGGCACGTGGTGCTGCCGACCATGGACCTGGGTGGTGCGTTCGAGTTCTACACCGAGGTCCTCGGTTTCCTGCCGCGCGGCGCGTTCCGGGTGCCGGCGCCGCCGGAGTTCGGGCCGGTGCGGATCCGTTTCCTGGGCGTGAACGAACGCCACCACAGCCTGGCGCTGTGCCCCGCGCCGCACGGCGGCGCGCCCGGGTTGGTGCACATCATGGTGGAGGTCGATTCGCTCGACGCGGTGGGCCAGGCGCTGGACCGGGTGGCGAAGGACGGGTTCTCGGTGTCCTCGACGCTGGGCCGGCACACCAACGACAAGATGGTGTCGTTCTATGTGCGTGCCCCCGGCGGCTGGGATATCGAATTCGGCACGGAGGGGATGCGGGTCGACGAGAAGTACTACACCGCGGAGGAGATCACCGCGGACAGCTACTGGGGCCACGACTGGTCCGGTAGCGAACCGCTGGCGGCGATGTAGGGCCCGCGGAGAACGGCCCCCCGGACCGAGCGTTGCGCTCGGTCCGGGGGGCCGTTCGTGATTTTCGGCCAACCTTTGCGATTTGTGTGACAGCTGCCACAAGAGGATGCTACTAATAGGAATATGCCTATTCGGCATATTCGATTGGGCATCAGCTCGTAGACCCAATGGAGGGCTCATGACTATGCAGGCCGACGCCACCACCCCGAGCGCTGTGCTCGACCGCGTCTCGCTGGTTCTCGACGCGTTCGAGGGCCCGGGGCGCCTCACGCTCGCCCAGATAGTGCGGCGCACCGGACTACCCCGGTCCTCGGCGCACCGCATCCTGGAGCGGCTCGTACAGCTGCGCTGGTTGCGGCGCGACGGCCGGGACTACGAACTGGGCCTGCGGCTGATGGAACTCGGCTCGCTGGCCGTGCACCAGGACCGGCTGCACCGCGCCGCGGTGCCCTTCCTGCACGAACTGCACCGCACCACCGGCTGCGTGGTGCATCTGGCCGTGCTCGACGGCACGGATGTGGTGTACCTGGACAAGGTCGGCGGACGGCTGGCGGGCGCGGTACCGACCCGCGTTGGGGGCCGCCAGCCCGCGCACTGTACGGCGGTGGGCAAAGCGATCCTCGCCTACGCCGACGGGGAGCGCGGCAATGTGTTCGGTGCCGGCCCCGTCCGGCCGAAGACGCGGTACTCCATTGCCACGGCCGCGCAACTGCGGGCCGAACTGGCCAAGGTCCGCGCGCACGGTATCGCCTTCGAGCGCGAGGAATCAGTGGCGGGATTCGGATGCGTGGCGGCACCCGTCGGGGAGATCGGTCAGGCGGTGGCCGCGGTATCGATCTGCGGGCCGGTGGACCGGATGAGCTTCGATCACCGAACGGCCGCGCCGGTGCGGATGACCGCGCTCGGGATCTGGCGCAATGTCGAGGACGGCCGGGTCCGGGTGCATCCCACGCTGCAGCAGTCCCGCCCGCTGGGATCGGTGCCGAGGCCCCACCCCACGGCGGCCTTGCAGTACGTCTGACCGGTGTCGTGCTACCCGAGGGCGGCCCGTCGCTGCGCGCTCGATAGAGAGAGCCGGTCGGGGACGGTGACTGTGCCCACGGCGGGCGGCGGCAGGGACGGAATTCCTCGCGCAGTACTCACAGAGCCCTGACGGACCGGGGCCCACCGCGGTGCCGATCCGGAGGGCCCTTTCGGGAGTGGTGGAATCAGTCCTCGCAGCAGTCGCAGTCGTGCCCGCCGCGACCGCCGGTCCGGGAGGCTTCCGGAGTCGGGACCGGTACCGGACAGCAGGTGTCGCCCTTCCAGGCGTTGCGACCCTCTTTGGCTGCGATCGCGGCGATGACCAGGGCGGCGATCGGGTCGGCCCACGACCACCCGAACAGGCTGTTGAGCAGCAGGCCCACCAGCAGGACTGCTGAGAGGTGGGTGCACAGCAGGGTCTGTTTGGAATCGGCGACCGCGGAGGCGGATCCGAGTTCTCGACCGGCGCGGCGTTGGGCGGCCGAGAGCACCGGCATGATCACCAGACTCGCTGCGGCCAACCCGATGCCGATCGCGGAGTGCTGTGCTTCGCCGAGGCCGAAGAGTGCCCGGATCGAGTCGACGGTGACGTAGAGGGCGAGGGCGAAAAAGGAGAGAGCGATGATCCGCAGTGCGACCTTCTCCCGCGCTTCGGGGTCGCGGCCGGCGAACTGCCATGCCACCGCGGCCGCCGAGGACACCTCGATCACCGAATCCAGGCCGAACCCGATCAACGCGGTCGAAGACACCCGTGCGCCTTCGGTGAGCGCGATGATCGCCTCGATCACGTTGTAGGTGATGGTCGCGGCGACGAACCAGCGGATCCGCCGCGCCAGCAGTGCCTTCCGATCCGGATCGGGCCCGGAGACGGTCACCGCGGACGGAAGCGAAGGCATGCCGAGCGAAGCCATCAGCAGCAGCCTTCGGTCTCGGCGTCCGGGCAGCAGGCCGGATCCACCGCCAGCACCAAACCCAGCAGATCACCCAGCGCCGCGGCGATCCGCGCATCGGCGAGTTCATAACGGCTGCGCCGGCCTTCCGGTACCGCGACCACGAGTCCGCACCCGCGTAGGCAGGCGAGGTGATTGGACAGGATCTGCCGGGTCACCCCGATCTGCTCGGCCAGATCCGACGGATACCCCGGAGCCTGCCGCAGGCTCAATAGGATCCGGGTGCGAGTCGGGTCGGACAGGGCGTGGCCGAACCGCGCCAGCGCGTCGGTGTGGACTGCGGTCTCCATGACGCGGACAGTACATCAAAATCTGTATTCAGAAAATGATGAACCTTCAAGGTCTACTGAATCCACCTCCGGTGGGGTGTTCGTGAACCAGTGTTTCCTTGGACACGTATACGCAGAATTATCGCTGGTTAGCGATGATTTACCCACCGTAATCGTCCATATGCACCCCTTCGATGGACGCCGGTAGGGGGACGTTGTCGTGGTTGCATCCTGTACCGGGGTACAGGCTTACCGTGGCGTATGACGATTTCTGCTGGTAGTGCCGGGTGGGCGCCGGATGCGTGCACGCTACCCACCGTGGAGCAGCCGATCCGGGTCGCCGAGTTCGACCGGTTGTTCGCCGACTCCGCGCGCAGCGCCCGCCGCCCGGGCCCGGCCCGGCGCGAACTCGTGCTCGATCCCGCCGCCGAACCGGACGCGCGAGGGCTGGCGGCGCGGGAGTCGCGCTGTTGTTCGTTTTTCACCTTCGACTTCGACCCCACCACCGAAGGCCTGGTGATGGGAGTCGAGGCCCCCGCCGCGTATGTCGAGGTGCTCGACGCGTTCGCCGCCCGGGCCGGTACCGCGATCGGTGGTGCCCGGTGACCGCGCTGCGCACCAGTGAGCTCGCGGCCGCGGCCGGGGTGAACACGCAGACGCTGCGCTACTACGAACGCCGCGGACTGCTCGCCGAACCCGATCGCAGCCTCGGCGGGCACCGCCTGTACCCGCAGCGGGCCATCACGGTGCTGCGGGTGATCAAGGCCGCCCAACGGCTCGGATTCACTCTCGACGAGGTCGCCGATCTGCTCGCCGCCACCCGGTTCGGGCGCCACCGCACCGCGACCGGGCTGCAGGCCCGGGCCGCGGCGAAACTGGCCGAGGTCGACGCCGAGCTCGCCGAGTTGGCCGCGGTGCGCGCCACGTTGGGTGCGGCTCTGGCTGCCGGGTGCGATGACCTGCTCGTGTGTAGTGAAAGCCCGGGCTGCCCGGTACCTTTCGACACCGACACCGACACCGACACCGACACCGCCCGCGGCGTCACCGGTGGGGGTCGCTGTGAGTGCTGAGTCCGCGAAGTCGCGCCGCTGGTGGGCGCCGATCGGAGCGGGAGCGCAACGTCGATGACGGCGTGGTCGGTGCGTGTGCGGGCTCGGGCTGCGGATGCGCCGCCCCCACCGCGTGACCCTGAACAGCTGGCTCGAGGTCGTTCCGTAACTCCCCTCCGGGCATCACCGCGTGGATGATCATGTCGGCCGAAATCGCTCAGGGGTTCCCGGTGTCGTTCGAGGAGCAGTGCAGCGAGTCCGAGTATGCTCACCTGATCCCGAAACGCTCACGGCCTGTGGGGGTTCCGAGGTCTGTGTGGTTCGTTCTGTTGTGTTCTGCTCTGTCTCGGGAGGTCGTCGTGCGTGTCGGTCGATTGGTATCGGTTATTGCCGTGGTGATGCTCGCCGCGCTCGTCACCGGCGGCGGCCCAGCCGCCGGACAGAGCGATTACGCGCAGAACGGGCTCACCCTGCACAACAACTACCGGGCCAAGCACGGTTCCCCGGCCATGACCTCGACCCAGAACCTGAACGCTCAGGCCCAGAAATGCGCGCAGTACTACACCCAAAAGCGCACGATCGATCACAGCTGCCCCTACAAGAACGGGGCCGGGGAGAACCTCGTCGGGGGACAGGGCAGCTGGGACGCTGTCTCCTTTGTCCGTATGGGCACGCAGATGTGGTACGACGAGATCAAGGAATACGACTTCAACAACCCCGGATTCAGCATGTCAACGGGTCATTTCACGCAGTTGGTGTGGAAGGCCAGCACCCGGCTCGGTATCGGGTACGCCTCGGAGGGCGGCTACACCGTCGTCGTCGGTCTCTACAACCCGGCGGGCAACGTAGAGGGGCAGTTCCCCCAGAACGTGGCACGCCCGCGCTGAGCCGGGCCTGTCCACGGCGATCCTCTCGGCCGTAGCGTGACTTTCGGGCCTTGCCGCCCGAGTGCGCTGTTCCCCGTGCGCAGTCGATAGTCGATGGAGCCGGTCATGATGGTGCGCATGGTCTGGCCGGACGGTACAGGTGGACCCGGCGAGGGCGCACCACCGGTGGTCAGCCACCCGAACGGTGGCTGACCTCTTGGCGGTCACCAGCCGGTTCCGGCGAGTGTGCCCTCTGTTGCTCGACCCCTTCCTGAGCACTCATCACCACAGAGCCCGATCGAGCATGCGGCTGCACGAGCATCGACTATGGGCTCGAAGGGTTTCCGGTCTGCTCCCCCTACGGGCGCTCGTGCTCGTAGGTTGATGTGATCTCATGCTCTTCCGATCGGAACGGGAGAGGTTCCGGCCGACGTGTGGTGGGGTGGACAGATGTCGGTGAACAGAATCGGATGCCGATCAACGAAGATCCCGGGGTGAAGGTCTCGTTCGGAGAGCAAATTCCGAGTCGGCACGCGAGATGATCCGTCGGGCCGATATCGAAGGTCGCCGGTTCTGGCGAAAGTCGGAGGAACAGGTATGAGGGGCGGCCAACCGCTCGTTTCGGGCGTGCGGGCCCGAGTGCTGGGTTCGATACTGCTCATGGTTGCCGCAGGTTGCGGTTTCGCCGACCCGCGGCCGGGCGATGGGTTTCCGGTCGAGGCGACCGCAGTAATCGACCGTGCCGTGCGTGCGCATATGGAGGCCGGGTTGACCCCTGGTGCGGCGGTGGCGATCGTGGACCCGGAACGGGGCCGCTACATCCGGGCATATGGGCTCGCTGATACCACCAACCGCAGACCGGCCACCGTCGATGACCACTTCCGGATCGGAAGTGTCACAAAAACCTTTACGGCGACAGCGGTCCTGCGCGCCGCGGAGCAGGGCCGGTTGTCGCTGGACGATTCCCTCGAAAAGTTCGTATCGGGTGTGCCGAACGGCGATGCGATCACCATCAGGGATCTGCTCGGCATGCGTGGGGGCGTCTATGACTACTCGACGGATCCCGAGTTCGCGGAGCAGTTGAAACCGGCGGAGCCCACTCGGGAATGGGGCCGTGGTGACGTCCTGCGAGTCATTGCCGCCCGCCCCGACGCCGCGAAAATGCCTCGACAGCACGGCAACTATTCCAATTCCGAGTACTACCTGCTAGGGCTCGTGCTGGAGCAGGTGATGGGCAAGCCGGTGCGCCAAGTGCTGAACGACCTCGCCGGTGACCACGGATTGCGTGAAACCTTCTATCCCGACGATCGATCGCTTCCGGTGCCTGTCGCTCGTGGGTACACCTACGCTGGAGACGTTTCCGTCGACGTCACCGAACGCACGTCTCCCACTCTTTACGGTGCGGCCGGGGCGATGGTGTCCTCGGTCGCCGACCTGGCATCGTATGCGTCGGTACTCGGTCGTGGTGACCTGCTGAAGGAGTCGACTTTGCGGGCTCGGACAGCGTTCACCGATGTCTCGACGCCAGGGGGTGGAACGTACCGGTACGGTCTGGGACTGGCGCAGGACGGCCGCTGGTTGTCTCATCAGGGATCGGTCCTCGGTTATACGACCCAGATCGGCTATCTGCCCGAACGCGACGTCAGCGTGGTGGTCGTAGTGAACCAGCACACCCTGCCGGCGACACAGTTGATGGTCAACGCGCCGAGCATCTGGGCGGCCATCGTCGACGATCTCTACCCGGGCACCCGTGGCCCGGTCGAAGTGTCGGCAGAGCCCACGCCGCCGCTCCCGACGGTGGCCGACATGGACTCACAGATCGAAGAGGTCTTCGATCCGGGTGTTCCGGCCGTAGAGAAGCGCATCCGTGTTGTCGACGACGCCAAGGATCCGCACCTCGTCGATCGAATGGCATCGTTCCAGGCTCAGTTCTCATTGCAGATGAACGTGGGCCGGGTCACCTTGATCCGACCGAATATTCTCTTGGCGACGACCAGTACGACCAGCAGCGTGGGAAGAATGCCTCTGGTTGTTCCCCTCGTCCCGCGTGACGGCAAGTGGTGGCTGCCGACGTGGTGGGTGTGTGCGGCGGCAGGCCCCCAGGCCCACGCCTCGGCGGCCTGCCGATGATGAAGCCGAGGTCGGCTGGGGCGGCCACCGGGTGTTTGCCCCCGGCGCAACGCCACTCCGGCGGCCGGTTCCCGGTCGTATAACGCCGGACACGGCTACGATCTGCTCGGTGTTTCTCCGGATACGGTGGCGCGCACATCAGCTCTCGGTGAGGTGCGCGAGCGTGGTGATGACGCGCTCGGCGATATCCGGTGGCCACGGAAACGACGGGGAAACCATTCGCTGATGGGCGAGCCCGTGCAGGCCGAGCCACAGCGCCACGGTGTCCGCCCGCACGTCTGTGCTGGTAGCGCAGCCGGCGGCGACACAATTCTCGACGGCCCGGGTGAGCAATGCCAGCGTGTCCTGGCCGAGCGTGGCCATGTCCTGCTCGGTTATCGAAGCCCGCGTGAGATCGGGTATCCAGACCCCGGCGAACATCGCCCGGTAGCGACCGGGCCGAGTACGCGCGAAGTCCAGATAGCCGTGGCATACGGCGAGCAGGCGGTCCCGCGGTGAATCCACGGCGGAGTCGTGGGCGGCGCGAAGTTGTTCGTCCAACTCGGTGAAGGCATTGCGTACGACGGCGAGCATGATGGCGGGCTGATCCGGGAAATGCCGGTAGATCGAGGGGGCCGCGATTCCGGCGCGGCGGGCGACGGAGCGCAGGGTGACGGCACTTTCCTCGCCGGTCTCGTCGAGCAGTTCGACCGCCGCCGCAACGATTTCGTCCCGCAGCCGACCTCCTTCGCCGCGGCGGTTGCGTACTCGGGGGCGGGGCGCTGTCTCCTCCATGCGAGCACCTTACACAACAAAACTTACAGGTGTTAGCTCTTGCGCATTCCTTACTTACATGCGTAACCTTACGGTCGTTAACTCAGAGCGATCGGATACGCATCATGGGCCACAGCACCGCCACCTACGCCACCGAAGTAGTCCTGCCGGGCAAGGTCGAGCCGGACGGCCTCCAGGTCACAACCCGCGAACTCCCCTCACCCCCACCGGGGCAGGTCGTCCTGGCCCTCGCCGCCACGGGCGTCTCGTTCGCCGAGCAGCAGATGCGTCGCGGGAAATACTTCGACCAGCCCCCGTTCCCCTTTGTGCCCGGATACGACGTGGTCGGCACCGTCACGGCCACCGGCCCGGGGGTGGACCCCGGTCTCGTCGGGCGGCGTTTCGCCGCGGTCACCAAGGTCGGCGGCTGGTCCAGTGCCCTGCTCCTCGATGCCGCCGACCTGGTGGCGGTACCGGACGGCGTAACCGCGACCGCGGCCGAAACCGTGCTGGTGAACGGCATCACCGCCTGGCAGATGCTGCACCGCACCGCCGCGGTCCGTCCCGGTGGGACGATCGTGGTTCTGGGCGCCAACGGCGGTGTGGGTTCGACGCTTGTACAACTGGCTCGCCACCACGGGATCACGGTGATCGGCACGGCCGCTCCCCGGCACCACCCGGCGGTCCGGGATCTGGGCGCGATCCCGGTGGACTACCGCGACCCGCAGATGTACCGGCGGATCAGCGAAATCGCGCCCGACGGCGTGGACGCGGTATTCGATCACGTCGGCGGTACCGGAGTGGTCGAGTCGTGGCGGCTGCTGCGGCGCGGCGGAACGCTGGTGTCCTACGGCACCGCAGCGACCAAGGACGTCGACGGTAACTCACAACTGCCGGTACTGAAACTGTTCGCCCGGCTGACGCTGTGGAACTACCTACCCAACGGAAAAAGCGCGCACTTCTACAACTTCTGGGCCGGTAAACGCCGCCTCGATACTTTCCGGAGCCGGCTGCGCGACGACCTCACACAGGTTCTCCGGCTCGTCGCGGACGGCGAGATCACTCCCCAGATCGCCGCGGAATTCCCGCTGTCCCAGGCCGGTTCGGCGCTGGCGCTGGCCGAGTCCCGCACCGTCACCGGGAAGGTCGTCCTCGTACCCGACGCACACTCCGGTTGAACAACACCACCACAACCCGACCAAGTTCGCCTGCCCGCACCACAATCCTGGAGACACAGCATGACCACCGCCACCCTCGCCGCCCCGATCGCTGCCTCGCCCGCCACCCGACCGGGTGAGGTCGACAACCGCACCGCCTACATCGGTTTCGGGCTGGCCTACCTCATCGGCCATGGGGCCGCAGCGATTTCCACCGGCCCCGAATCGCTGGTCACCCTGCCCGAGTGGCTGCCGATCTCACTGCTCGGAATCGGCCTCGTGGCCGGCACGGTATGTGCCACCGTCGCAGCCCTGCGCGCGCAGCGAACCGTGCCCGAATCCGAAGCGCTGAGCGGAAAACTCCTGGGCCTGTCCTGGGTGGTGGGTTTCGCCGCCCTCGCGGTCGCCATCACCGGTCTCACGTCCGTCCTGGACCTGCCCGACCTGCAGTCGGTGCTCTGGCCCGCCGGCTCCAGCCTGATCGTCGGCCTCATCTATCTCAGCGAAGGCGCTGCCCGCCGCAATGTCCTGCACTACAGCCTGGGCGCTTGGCTCGCACTGGTCGCGGGCGTCGCGCTCTGCTTCGGCGCATCAGGCCCGTTCTGGGTCCTCGCCGGCGCCGGCGGCGTCGGCTACGCGATTGCCACCGTCCTGGAGTTCCGCCGCCTCGCTGCCCGCTGATCCCACTGACCGAAACACACAGCCTGCGGGGCACGTACGGAAACCGTACGTGCCCCGCAGGACGTCCGGCGCCTCCCCTGTAACGGGTCGCTGTCGCTGGGCCGAGACATCGGCATGGAGAGCTCACCCACTGCACAACCGTCGCATCGCCGGTGCAAGAAGCCCGAACTGCAGTCGGCGAGCGGGGGCGGACGGGAACATAGGCAAGGAGTGCAAACGCTTCGAGCGACGGCGGTTCCGGGGCATCTCGCAAGTTCGGTCTGTTCAACAATATGAAGACGCCCTTTTATATACGATGAGTGGGTGACGAAGACCGATGCGCTCGAACCGCTTTCGCTCGACGGCGATGCTTTGGATCCAATCGGTGGGGGAGGCGCGCTGATCGGGTACGCCCGCGTCTCGATTCGGGACCAGAACCTGGACCGGCAGACCCGCGCCCTGAAAGCGGTCGGGTGCAAGAAGGTTTTCGCCGATAAAAAATCGGGCAAGGACGTCGAGCGCGAACAGCTCGCCGCGTGCCTGGACTACATGCGGGCCGGTGACACTCTTGTGGTCGCCTCTTTGGATCGGCTCGGCCGCTCCCTGCGGGACCTGATCTCGATCGTGGCCGATCTCCGTCGCCGCGAGATCGGGTTCCGGTCCCTGCACGAAGCGCTCGACACCACCACCCCCGGCGGGCGCCTGGTGTTCCACGTCTTCGCCGCCCTCGCCGAATTCATCCGCGAACTCATCGTCGACGGCACCCACGAAGGCCTGGCCGCCGCCCGGGCCCGCGGGCAACGCCTCGGCCGGCCCCCGGCCATGAGCGACGAGCAGGTCCGTCAGGCCCGCGCGCTGCTGACCCGGCCCGACGAGTCGGTGTCCTCGATCGCGCGACTGCTGGGTGTATCACGCACCACGCTGTACAAATACGTGCCCGAACTGGGGCACGCTTCGCCGCTCCGGTGAAGGGCGGGGGCGACGCCGGTACGGCCCCTATCAGACCCCGATACCTGGCCCGAAGCCGACCGGCAGGAATTCGACCGGCAAGCACGCCAACTCACCGAGGAATGGAAAACCCGCGCCCGCGACACCTTCGGCCTGTGAACACCCCCAACCGGCTGTTGAGGTCGCGGTAGACCCGGGACAGCGAGTTCCGCTCAATCCTGCTGGGTGAGTTTTGCGTTGATTTCGCGGGCCTCGGCGAGTTGGTCTTCGAGGATGATGATCCGGCACGCCGCTTCCAGGGGGGTGCCGGAGTCCACGAGTTCGCGGGCGCGGGCGGCGATACGCAGCTGGTATCGGGAGTAGCGGCGGTGCCCGCCGGCGGATCGTTGCGGGGTGATCAGTTTCGCGTCGTCCAGGGTGCGCAGGAATGCTTGGGTGGTGCCGAGCATGTCGGCGGCCCGGCCCATGGTGTAGGCGGGATAGTCGTCATCGTCGAACTTCTCGTCCGCGGTCGTGGGTTCAGGAATCGTGTGGCCTCCAGACGCCGAAGAGCCCCGGCGCCTGCGGCGCCGGGGCATTGAAAGGGGGAATTACTTCGTCTTCCGACATGTAACCGATACGTCGGCGATCACCCCAACCACATAACTTCACGGGCGACCCGACGGGCAACGCCTCCTTTCTCCTCACGGTGTTACTTCATCTTCTTTCGTGCAACTTCACTTACTTCCCGGCGGGCGGGAGGACCGTTGTATCTGCTGGTCCCGCGGCCGCGCCCGCCGGTCTTGCCATCACGGGTAGTTCGTCATCTCCCGTGCCTTCTGGATACTTCTTGCGCTTCCAACAACACAGAAACTACCTCATGCCCTCGCAAATGTCTACTGTGACCGCTACAGATTTTCTGTAGGGCCGGTGTGGGTCACTTATCGGGGCCGCCGCCCCCTCTGCCATCGCGCGGCAGAACTCGTCGTGGCTGTCCAGATCACAGAAGAGGACCCACCGCCGTGCGCGAACACGATCACCGGAAGCGTCGTGGCGTCGTGCCGGGGTCGGTAGAGCCGGGGACCGGATGATCGCCCGCAGTTCGGGCGCTGTCAGGGTGGTGACGTCCGGGAAGCCGCTGTCCAGGGCGGTGAGCATCGAGGCCACTTCGGGGAGGTCGGCGCCGAGTCGGGTTCTCGGTCCCCAGGGTCGCCCGGCCGCGATGCGGTACGTCCGACCCGAGCCCTGGTGCCGCCGGTGGACGGCGGCGGTGTGCCGGTGGTCGGAGAGTGATCGGTCAGGTGCGGGCCCGACCTCGGCGAAGTAGCCGGCGTTTACCGATTCTGGGAAACACCGCTGATCAGCTCCGGATTCGCCGGCACTATATTGATTTTCGTCCGCACGCACGGTCCTGAGAGTCCGGTACTGTCGCCGATCGTCCGAAGGTTTCACTTCGGTCGATTAGTGCCGTGTGTCGACCCTTCCCCGGAGCCAGGAGTGACCGATCGAGTTCGACACCCTATCGGTCGAACGAACGATCTCCCAGCGCTCTCGACTTCGCCCATGACATCCGTGGATCGGTCGTTGAAGCCCGGCCACTCACCACAAGCCGGCTAGCCGTGCTCTCGACTCGCTCACGACACCGCATCGGCTGGGCCGGTGCCGACTGCGCCGACGAATTCATCCTCCGGCTCGACCCGACGCTCACCGAGGCCGGGTCTCCCGGTTCGGCCTTGCTGCCCGACAGGGTGATCAGCGAGAGGAAACCTCATTGGACGGTCTGGGTCGCGGCGAGCTCAACGCGAGAATGCTGGAGGCAGCCAGACGCCTCGCCGCCGCGCTCGCCGACAACGGCACCCCGAGGGTCAGCGAAGCACACCGCGAGTACTCGCACGTGATACAAGCGGGTCTCGACCGCACCACTCGCGTCGGCGAGCAGAGCGCAGCGGACATCGACAGAGCCGGTTCGGCTCAGCGCGATCGCGCCGCCGTGCCTGCGGAAACCGGTGCGCATGTGCGGGAACCGGCCCGCGGGCCGGACTCGACCGCAGGGACCCGCTCGACGAACACCTTCAGCGAGAATCGGACACATCCCGATGGTCGCGACCGATTCGAAATCTCCTCGGAAGAAGCCCGGGAGCTATTCGAAAGGGTCCGGGATCGGGAACCGGAGTTCGCGGGGGCCGCCAACGGGGTGATTCGGGTCGACACGAGCGCGGGCCCGGCTGTCGTCAGATTCGAAACAGCCCGGCCTATCGAGACTTTCGTGAAGCATTGGTTGCCGGAAACCACGGCCATACGCTACGGAAGTGAGTGCGGTGTGCGGACACCCAGGCTGCTCTACGCCGGCACGGACTCCGCCACCGGCAAGGATTTCATGGTCATGCAGTACGTCCCCGGCGAGACACATGGTTTCGACGATCCCGAGCTGATGAACTGGTTACCCGACCTTCTGGACCAGGTGAAGTTGATCGCTGCGCACCCGCTACCGGCGGAGATGGCCATGGATATCCCGACGTGGCAGCGGCAGATGATCCAACATGCCGACAACGCGTATCACAATCTGACACCGGAACATCGGGCGAGATTGGATCAACTCGGACTCGGGCCGTTGTCGGACTATGTACGGCCGGATCTCAGCCGCGCGGGCGAGCCGACCTACTTCGCCCACAACGACCTTTATCCAGGCAACCTCCAGTTCGATGAACAAAAAAATTGTGGATTCTCGATTGGGCATGCGCCGGGCCCAGTGATCCGCTCTACGACGCGGGGTTCTTCCTCGAACGTGCGCTGTCATCGGCTAGCGAGACCGTCGGTCCGGCCACTGACATGTGGCTGGATCGGGTCCCGCTTGCGAACCCCGATGTCGATGCCAAGGCTGTCCTCCGCACGTACCAGGCCATGGAGGACTGGAGAGGGATGGCGATGGTCGCTGCGAAAGTGCCACGCACCATTGCCGAGGATCCCGGTAAACTCGATTACTGGACCTTGTTCTACAACCACCGATTGTCTCGACATCCAGAGCCGCCATGGCCCAGCGTTCCACGCGATGAAATGGCCGACATGCTGCGTGGATGGGTGTAGACGGCGTCATTGACCCCGACATCGACTCCGGCTGCCTTCGTGCAGTTCCGTGAACCGGCAGTCGTGGTGCCGACGGCGCGGGCGGTATCCGGAGGGCGGTCGCTTACCGGGTCGTGACTGTGGTGCGCAGCATCTCCCAGATCTCCGTGCGTGCGGTCCGGGTGACCGCGAGAGCGGGGATCGTCAGGAACCCGTGGAACAACCCGTCGTAACGACGGTGGCGCACCGCGACACCGGCTTCGGCGAGCAGCCGGGCGTAGGCGTCGCCGGACGAGCAGGGCGGGTCGAGTTCGGCGGTGATCACCACCGCGGGCGGTAGCCCGGCCAGGGTGTCCGCGCGGGTCGGCACCAGGCGGGCGTCCGCGGTGCCGTACGGGGCGTACTGCTGCCAGTACCAGCGCATCGCCGCGGCGGTGTTGTAGTACCCGCTGCCGTAGCGCCGATAGGACTCGGTGTCGAAATCGTCGTCGATCACCGGGTAGAGCAGTAGTTGCGCGGCGATCGGGGGTCCGCCCTGATCACGGGCCGCCAGTGCCACGGTGGCGGCGAGATTGCCGCCGGCACTGTCCCCGGCGACCACGAGCGCGGCGGGATCGCCACCGTATTCGGTGGCGTGCTCGGCGGCCCAGACGAGCGCGGCGTACATGTCCTCGTGTGCGGCGGGCGCGGGATGTTCCGGGGCGAGCCGGTAGTCCACCGACACCACCACCGCGCCGACCCCCTCGGCCATCGCGCGGCAGAGCTCGTCGTGGCTGTCCAGATCGCAGAATACGAACCCACCGCCGTGCGCGAACACGATCACCGGGAGCGCCGAGGCGTCGTGCCGGGGCCGGTAGACCCGGATGGGCAGCGGGCCGCCCGGTCCGTCGACGGTCAGGTTCGAGACATCGCGCATCGCGGGCAGCCACTGCAGCGGCGCGCGGCGGGACCGGATGATCGCCCGCAGTTCGGGCGCCGTCAGGGTGGTGACGTCCGGGAAGCCGCTGTCCAGGGCGGTGAGCATCGAGGCCACCTCGGGAAGCAGTCCGGGCTCGGCGTCGCGTAGGGCTTCTGATTCCATCTGCGGCCTCCTCGATTCTCGTGACCGGTAGCTCCCGGCCCCACGGCTGATCGGGCCACCGTAGGTCGGCGACGGCGCGGACGGAGTCGCGTCTCCCGGAGAGTGGGCCGGTCCCGGCCGGACCGCCGGGTACGGCCCTACCGTGGGGCGATGGGTGCAGCGAAGGTCTATATCGTCGACCGGATCGAGACGATGCCCGGCGGCGCACGGGAATTCGTGGACCGCTATCTCGCCGAGTACGTTCCCGGGGCGACCGCGCGGGGGATGGTCCTCGACCGGGTGCTGGTGGCACCGCCGCTCTGGCTCGACGACCGGCCCAATACGGTCACCGTGACCTGGGAGCTCGCCGGTCCCGCCGGATGGTGGGAGATGACCTGGCGAAGCCGGCCCGACCCGGAGCCGGCCCGATGGTGGGCCGGGGTCGGGCACCTGATCGCCCGGCGGACCCGTGAGTCGGCCGCCGCGGCCGGCGATCTCGAGGCGCTCGCCGATGTATGAGATCACCCGACTGATCCATCTGGTCCCGGATGTTGCCCCGGGCGCACGCGATACCCTGCTCGCCGGGCTGCGGGCCGCAGCCGGTGCGGCGCGGCGCGCGTTGATCGAACCGACTCTGCCCGGGGTCCGCAACGGTGGCGATATCCTGCTGCGCCTGAGCTTCGCGGAACCGGCGGTGGGGCGGGCGGCGGCGACCCGGCTGGCAGCGGTGTGCGACCGGGCGGAGGTGCTGCGCGTCGACGGAGCCGACCACGGTCCCGGCGTGCACGGTGTGGCCGGGCCGAGCAGCCCGGGCACGGTGTACCGCACCCTGCTGTTGCGCGTGGACCCGGACACGTCGCCGCGGGTGCTGGCCGAATTCGAGGCCGACCTGCTGCGGATGCCCCGGCATGTATCCACCATCCGCGCCTGGCGGCTGAGCCGGGCCCTTCGGGCCGAGGGCACCGCGCAGTGGACGCACATCTGGGAGCAGGAGTTCAGCGACCTCGACGGCTTGGTGGGCGCCTACCTCGCGCATCCGGTGCACTGGGGTCTGGTGGACCGTTGGTTCGACCCGGAATGCCCGGAGGTCGTCGTCCGCGACCGGGTCTGCCACAGCTACTGCGTCCGTACAGAACCGGTGCTGACCTGACCGGTTTACGACGGGTCACTCCGCCGACCCGGTGCGGGTGCCGGCGTTCGGTGTTGCTTCCGCTCGTACCGAGCCGACCCGGCCGAGCGCGCGCCTGCGATGCCGAGTGCCCGGCCCGCATCGGCGGACCGGCGCCGGGCGATCGCGATCAGCGCCGCCCGGGTTCCTCGTCTTTGACCCGCTGCTCCACCTCGCGCCAGCGTCCCGGGGTGGGATGCGGATAGGCGGCCTGCTCGTCGCGTTCGGCCGCCACCAGCGCGGTCTCGGCCGCGTCGATATCGTCGATCAGCTGCTGGGTCAGGGCACGCTCGGAAGCGTAGTAGCGTTCGGCCCATTGCAGGACGATCTGCGAGTAGGCCCAGCCGGGTTCGGACTTCGCGGCCGCCGCGTCCACGGCGGCACTGCGTTCCAGCCGTTCCGCATCGGCCATATGGTCGCGCAGGATCTCCTTGAGCCGGTCCGGCGAACTCAGATGCCCGAACATGATCCGCAACATCACATGATGTTTCAGCATCGGCGGGTCGACCGGCGCGCTGTTGGTCCAGGCGGTGACGGCGGCCCGGCCGGCCGGGGTGATCCGGTAGAGGCGGCGGCCGCGCATGGCGTTGTCGGCGTCGACCCGCGAGTGCGCGAACCCGTGCCGTTCGAGCTTCTTCAGCTCCGAATAGATCTGGCTGTAGGAGGGGCTCCAATAGAAGTAGCGGATACTCCAGTCGGCCCACTTCTTCAGGTCGTACCCGGAGATCTCCTCCTCGTAGGAGAGCATGGCGAGCACCGCCCAGCTGGTCGGCGGCAGGTTGATCTGCGCCAGGTCGGGTTCGCTCGTCGTCATTCGCCGAATGCTATCAGTGGTCATATACCGGTCCGGCATATGACTACCGTGGCGGGCGCGAATCGCGTCGCTCACCGGTCCAGTAGGTCGAAACCCTTGTAGTCGGCGGCGGCGACCTCGGCGATGATCTCGCCGTACACCCCGAAACCGCTCACGAACGGCATGAAGACTCGCGGTTTGCCCGGGATGTTCGCCCCCAGGTACCAGGAGTTCGCCCGGGTCATCAAGGTCCCGGACGCCCGCTCGGCGCATTCGGCGACCCAGGCCGCCGCCGCGTCGGCACGGGCCTCCAGCGCGGTGGCTCCGCGCCGGTCGACGAACCCGATCGCCTCGGCCACCCAGTCCACGTGCAGTTCCGAGTGCAGCACCATATTGGCCAGTACCGACGGGCTGCCCGGGCCGGTGAGGTTGAACAGATTGGGGAAGCCGGGGACACCGAGCCCGAGATAGTTCACCGGGCCCTCCGCCCACGCCTCGTTGAGGGTCCGTCCGCCGCGGCCCGTGATCGCGATTTTGGCGACCGAGCCCGTCATCGCGTCGAATCCGGTGGCCAGCACCAAGGTGTCCAGCGGGAAATACGCACCCGTGGTGTGCAGACCGCCCGCGTCGATTCGTTCGATCGGTGTGGCGCGCAGATCTACCAGCTGCACGTTCTCCCGGTTGAAGGTGCGGTAGTAGTTCGTATCGGTGCAGATGCGTTTGGTGCCGATGGGATGGTCGCGGGGGATCAGCAGCTCGGCGACCCGGGGGTCGTCGAGCTCGGCGCGGATCTTCTCCTCCCAGAACAGCCGGGCGGTCTCGTTGGCGGCGGGATCGGTGAGCTGGTCGGGGAAGGTTTTGCTGAACAGCACACCGCCCAGTTGCCAGCGCTGTTCGTAGGCGGCGCGCCGTTCCTCCTCGCTCACCGCGAGCGCGGATTTCGGGTGGGCGCGGTGCGGTGAGCCGCCGCCGCTGGCCATCGACAGCCGCCGCCGCTGCGCGTAATCCGCCTTCTGGGCGCGCCGGGTGTCGTCGTCGAGCGCGGTGTTGCCGGCGGGCACGCTGTAGTTGGCGGTGCGCTGGAACACGTGCAGCCGCGCGGCCTGTTCGGCGAGCACCGGGATCGCCTGGATACCCGAGGAACCGGTGCCGATCACGCCGACCCGCTGCCCGGTCGGGTCGACGCCCTCGTGCGGCCAGGCCGAGGTGTGCAGCAGCCGCCCGGCGAAGGTGTCGAGGCCCTCGATCGCCGGGGTGTTGGCATTCGACAGCGGCCCCGTGGCCAGCACCACGAACCGGGCCGTGACACGGCTACCGGTATCGGTGTCCACCTCCCAGGTCAGTGACGACTCGTCGAGGCGGATACCGGTGACCCGGGTACCGAATTCGATATCGCGGCGCAGATCGAACCGGTCGGTCACGTGTTCGAGATAGGCCAGGATCTCCGGCTGCGCCGCGTACTTCTCGCTCCAGTCCCATTCCTGCTGGAGGTCTTCGTCGAAGGAGTACGAGTAGTCCACGCTCTCCACATCGCAGCGGGCGCCGGGGTAGCGGTTCCAGTACCAGACCCCGCCCACGCCGTCGGCGGCCTCGAACACCCGCACCGTGAGGCCGCGGCTACGGAACCGGTGCAGCGCGTACAGCCCGGCGATACCCGCGCCGACGACCGCCACATCGACTCGGGTCCGGCCGGGTGACGGGGGGGTTCCGGGGTTCACAGTGCCTCCAACTGCTCGGGTGTCCGGTGCTCTGCGGCGACGGTAGGGACAGCCGCGGCCTCCTGGTCGCCCTTCTCCCGCTGACCGGCACATTCACCGGATCGCGCCGGTTCTCCCGGTCACCGGGAGAACCGTTCGCCCGCGCCGGGCACCGGCCCTACCGTCGGCCTCGGCACGAGCCGGCAGCGCGAGGAGGCGGTGGAGCAGTGGTGGACTTCGACGACGAAGTGGATGTGCTGGTGGCGGGGTCCGGCGGCGGACTCGCCGGCGCCTACACCGCGGCCCGGGAGGGATTGTCGGTCGCGGTGGTGGAAGCGACCGACAAATTCGGCGGCACCACCGCGTATTCGGGTGGCGGCGGGGTCTGGTTCCCGTGCAATCCCGTGCTGGAGCGCGCCGGTACCGACGACACCCTCGACGACGCGCTCACCTATTTCCGCGCGGTCGTGGGTGACCGCACCCCGGCGCAACTGCAGGAAACCTTCGTGCGCCGCGGTCGCGACCTCATCGAATACCTGGAGAGCGACGAGCGTTTCGAATTCCAGATGTATCCGTGGCCGGACTATTTCGGCGCGGCGCCGAAAGCGCGAACGGACGGACAACGCCATATCGTCCCCGTACCGCTGCCCGCCGCCGAACTGGGCGACCTGCGCGCACATCTGCGCGGCCCGCTGGACACCGACCGGCTCGGCGCCGAGCCGCCGGAACTCCTGATCGGCGGGCAGGCGCTGATCGGCCGTTTCCTGCGCGCGCTGGTGGCCTATCCGGACGTCCGGCTCTACCGCAACGCCGCCCTCGCGGAGTTGATCGTCGAGGACGGCGCGGTGATCGGCGCGCGTATCGAACGGCCCGACGGCACGATCGCGATCCGGGCCCGGCGCGGTGTGGTCCTGGCGGCGGGCGGATTCGAGGGCAACGAAGAGATGCGCCGCCACTACGGCGTGCCCGGCGCGGCCCGCGACACCATGGGCCCGCCCGGCAATCAAGGAAAAGCGCATCGGGCCGGTATCGCCGCCGGAGCCGATATCGATCTCATGGATCAGGCGTGGTGGTCGCCCGGGCTCACCCACCCCGACGGGCGGTCGGCCTTCGCGCTGTGGTTCACCGGCGGCATCTTCGTCGACCAGGACGGTAAGCGGTTCGTCAACGAATCCGCGCCCTACGACCGGCTCGGCCGGGCGGCCATCGAACGGCTGCGCGCCGGCAGTATGACCCTGCCGTTCTGGATGATCTACGACGACCGGGACGGGGTCCGGCCGCCGGTACAGGCCACCAATGTGTCGATGGTCGAAACAGAGAAGTACCAGGCGGCCGGGTTGTGGCATACCGCCGAGACGCTCGAAGAACTGGCCGCGGCCATCGGCGTCCCCGCCGCCCACCTCGTCGAGACCGTCGAGCGGTACAACGCGATGGTCGCCGCGGGTGCCGATACCGATTTCGGCCGCGGCGAGGAAGCCTACGACCGGGCCTTCTCCCAGGGCGAGCTACCGCTGGTGCCGATCGAGCGGGGGCCCTTCCACGCCGCCGCCTTCGGCCTGTCCGATCTGGGCACCAAGGGTGGGCTGCGGACCGATCGCGCCGCCCGGGTGCTGGACCGCGACGCGACACCGATCCCCGGCCTGTACGCCGCCGGCAACACCATGGCCGCGGTCAGCGGCACCGTCTACCCCGGCGGCGGTAACCCGATCGGCGCCTCGATGCTGTTCGCCCATCTCGCTGTCCTCGACATGCTCGGCCGTTAGCACCGGGCCATCGCGAACCGCCGACATGCTCACCCACGGGCCGGCCGAACACTGCGCCCCGATCCCGAACAGGAAACATCGATGCCCGAACCCGAACAGATCCGCGCGGCCGTACACCGCTACCTCGCCGCCGTGGCCACCGGAACCGCGGCCGATATCGCCGCCCTCTACGACGAGAACGCCACCCTGGAAGACCCGGTGGGCAGTCCGTCGCACACCGGCCGCGCGGCCATCGAGAAATTCTACGGGAGCCTCGAATCCGCGCGTCGCAGTACCGAACTGCTGAGCCTGCGGGTGAGCGGCGACAGCGCCGCGTTCGGTTTCCGGGTCGTCACCGAGACCGGTGACCAGACCATCACCGTCGAACCCATCGACGTCATGACCTTCGACGAGAACGCGCGGATCACGAGTATGCGCGCGTTCTGGTCGGCCGAGGACATCAGCTTCGGCTGAGTTCGAGCTCTACGAGAAAAGAGATATCCGTGTCTCCTACCGAACAGCACTGGGATCACGAGGTGGGTTTCCTGGTCGTGGGAAGCGGCGCCGGCGGCCTCACCGGCGCGCTGGCCGCCGCGGACCGGGGCGCGGACACCCTGGTCATCGAGAAGGCCGGCTACTACGGCGGAAGTACAGCGCTGTCCGGCGGCGGGATCTGGGTACCGAACAACCCGGTGCTGCTGCGCGAGGGCCTGCGCGATTCCCGCGCCGAGGTACGCGCCTACCTCGACGCGGTGGTCGGTGACCGGGTGCCCTCGGCCAATCTGGACGCGTTCATCGACCAGGGCCCGGCAATGCTGGAGTTCTTGGAGAGCAGCGGCCCGCACCTGCGTTTCCAGTGGTGCACCGGCTATTCCGACTACCACCCGGAAGCTCCGGGCGGGCGTCCGGCCGGCCGGTCGATCGAACCGCTGCCGGTGGACCTGCGCGAACTCGGTGCCGACGAGCCCTACCTGCGCCCGGCCGCGCTCGCCACCCCGCCCGGGCTGTTCATCACCTCCAAGGATTTCGTCCAGCTGAACATGGTCACCCGGACCTGGAAGGCCCGCTGGACCGCGCTGCTCACCGGACTGCGGGCAGTCAAAGCCGTGGTGCTGCGCCGGCATATGGACACCCTCGGCCGCGCCCTGATCGCCCGGCTCCGCCTGGCGCTGCGCGACGCCGGGGTCCCGCTGTGGCTGAACACCGCGATGCGGTCGCTGATCACCGACGAAGCGGGCGCGGTGCTGGGAGTGGTGGCCGAACGGGCCGGCCGGGAGATACGGATCCGGGCCCGCGGCGGAGTGCTGCTCGCGACCGGCGGTTTCGAATACAACCAGGCGCTGCGCAAACAGCACCTGCCCGCCGGGGGCCGCGACAACTTCAGCGCCGCCTCCGCCGACAACACCGGTGACGGGATCGTGGCCGGGGAACGGGTCGGCGCCGCGGTCGATCTCATGGACGACGCCTGGTGGATGCCGTCGTTCCAGCGGCCCGACGGGATCAACCAGGTCCTGGTGTCCGAACGATCCATACCCCGGTCGATCATCGTGAACGGCTCCGGTGTCCGGTTCACCAACGAGGCCGCCCCCTACGTCACCTTCGTGCACGCGCAGCTGGCCGGCGGTCACGACCCGGCATGGCTGGTGTTCGACGGCAGAGCCAAGAACCGCTACCCCATCGGCGGGATCATGCCGGGGCAGAAGTTTCCGGCGGACTGGTTGTCCTCGGGGCTGGTGCGCAGCGCGGCCACCGTCGGTGGCCTGGCGGACGCGATCGGCGTGCCCGCCGCGGCCCTGGAGGCGACCGTGCGCCGGTACAACGACGCCGCGCGCACCGGCCGCGACACCGATCACGGGCGCGGCGAGAGCGCCTACGACAACTACTACGGCGACCCGACTCTCCCGCAACCCACCCTCGACGTACTCGACCGGGCACCGTTCTACGCGTTGCGAATCCGCATCGGTGACCTCGGTACCAAAGGTGGGTTGGTGTACAACGAGAACGCGCAGGTCCTACGCGCCGACGGCGCCGTGATCCCGGGCCTGTACGCGACGGGCAACACGTCCGCCGCGGTGATGGGCACCGATTACGCGGGCGCCGGCGCCACCATCGGACCCGCCATGGTGTTCGGCTATATCGCCGCCCGCCACGCCGCGACGAAGGAGTGATCGTGCAGCCCGTACAGTGCGCCAACTGCGGTAACCGAGTGCTGGTGGAGAAGTTCAGCCCCAGCCACACCAGTGTGCAATGGCTCGACGACGCCGAATCCGCCTGCCCCGAATTCGCCCGCCGAGCGGCCCTCGGCGAGCACAGCAAATGGATCCCCACCTGCCCGGCACTGCGCGATTCCATCGAACGGGCCGTCGCCGACGGTGAGCTGCCCACCGACGAATGCCGCCGGGAACCCGTTCCGGGCCGCCTCGGCTGACACGGCTGCTCGGCGCTCGCCCGTCGGCAGGAGAGCTACACCATGCTGAGGCGAAGCGATAGATACTGACCGAAGCCGGCACGCCGAGCGAATCGGACGGGGCGTCGCTGATACTCGGTGAAGCCGAACTTGCGGTAGAGGCTCAGCGCGGGTGTATTGGTGTCCTTGATCTCGCGCAGGATGAACTCGTCGTAGCCGGGAAGGGCGATGATGTATTGCATCAGTGCGGTTCCCACCCCGCGCCCTTGGTGGGCGGGGGCGGTGGCGACGAAAGCGATCTCCGCCAGCCCGTCCCGCGCCTCATCGGGGGCGCCGAGGAATTGTGAGCGGACCACCGGATAGCTGATGGTCCCGTGGAGGAGTCCGAGATGGCGGCGGAACTCCGGTAGTCGCGGTGCGAAGCACTCCTGATCGCGGGAGGTGACCGACGCGATGGCGGCAGGCTCGCCGTCGACCAGGGCCACGACGAAACGCTCCAGTATGAGCATGTGCTCGAACGCGGCGGTCAGCTGCTCGAGGTCGGACGAGAAGAAGGCGAAGTCTTCGGCGAAGCCATGGACGAGTACCTCGGTGATCGTACGGCGGTAGTCCTCACCGAGCTCGTCGCCGTGCTTGATCGTGATCATTGTGTTCTTCCTTCGGTGAGCAGTTTGAGTACGACATCGACGTCCGGGGCGGTGAATTCGGAGCCGAGACCTACTCGGATCGAGGTGAGACCGCCGAGCATCGCGAAGTAACAGGTCGTGAGTTGAGCCGGATCTCCTCGACCGAGTTCGCCGCCCGCCTGTCCTCGGCGAATCAGGTCCTCGAAAGTGCGCCACATCAACCTGCGTGCATCGAGGAGACGAGGGATCGATGCGGACGGGGCAGCGGCGGTCACGCCCTGGTTGATGACGATCATGAACTCGGCGGCGCCGTCGTCGGCTGTGAGACCGGCCAGGTATCGAGCGGTGAATTTCCGGATGATCTCGAGCGGGCGCCCTGGGCCGGAGAGTTCCCCTGTCAGATCGTCGAGCCCGGTCAGTGCCTGGTCGAGCAGGTCGGCGTACAGCGCGTCTTTGGTCGGATAGTGCCGGTAGATCGTGCCGATGCTGACGCCGGCCTCGGTCGCGATGTCACGGATGGCCGATGCGGCGTACCCGTGACGGGCGAAAACGCGAACGGCCGCGGTCTGAACCGCGCTTCGCGTTGCCGCGCTCAGGGCTGCACTCTGTTCGGTGGTGCGCGCCACGGACGGCCCTCCCATCTATAGAATGAACTAATGTTCACTCTATAGGCAGGGCTGCGGCGTAGGGGCACTCGGCCCATACCGCGGTGACACCGAACTCCGTCTCGAAAACCCTGTGCCGTTTCGCCGCCGGCACGCGGCGACCGCTCACCGGGAACGCCGGGTGAGCGGTCGCCGCGCAGCTGGCAGCGTGGCAGGAAGAAAGTACGCCGAGATGGAGGGCTGACGATGACACCGGTTTCCAGCGCCGAGCACGAGCTGCGGGAGATACCTACCGATGCCGGGGTGCTGCGGTATTACGAGGCAGGCTCCGGTACTCCGCTGCTGCTGTTGCACGGTTCCGGCCCCGGGGTCACCGGATGGCGTAACTTCCGCGGCAATCTCGATTTCTTCGCCGAACGGTTCCGCACACTCATCCTGGAATTCCCCGGCTTCGGCGTCAGCGACGATTTCGGCGGGCACCCGATGATCACCGCCCTGGACGCGGTGGTCCGCTTCGTCGACGCGCTCGGCCTCGACCGGGTCGATATCGTCGGCAACTCGATGGGCGGCGGGGTCGCACTGAACTACGCGATCGCCCACCCCGACCGGGTCGGCAAGATCGTGACCATCGGCGGTATCGGCAAGAACCTCTTCAGTCCGGGCCCGGGAGAGGGCATCCGGCTGCTCCAGGACTTCACCGAGAACCCCACCCGGGAACGGCTGATCGCCTGGCTGCACTCGATGGTGTACGACCCGGCGCTGGTCACGGAGGAGATGATCGAGGAACGCTGGGTCCAGGCCACCGATCCGGCCACCCTCGACAGCGCCCGCCGCATGTACAGCCGGGCCGCGTTCACCGCGATGGTGCGTGCCATGGACGCCGCGGACACCCCGCCGCAGTGGGCGCTGCTGCACAAGGTGACGGCGCCGACCCTGGTGACCTGGGGACGTGACGATCGGGTGAGCCCGCTGGATATGGCCCTGCTGCCGATGCGCACCATCCCGCGCGCCGAACTGCATGTGTTCCCGGATTGCGGCCACTGGGCCATGATCGAGCAGAAGGCCGCCTTCGAATCCACGGTCATGGCCTTCCTGACCCGTAAGGACTGAGGCACCCGGGCCCGGGCAGCGTCAGGCGGATACGTCCGGAACGGGAACGGGTCCGGAACCCTTCGCAAGCGATTCCGCACCCGCCACGCCGACCAGTGATGCCGCGACGGCGGGGCGTACCGGGATGAGCGGGGGTGTGCCGCGTTCCACGGTGGCACGGAATCCTTCGAGCACCGCGACGGTACCCTCGGCCATGCGGTCGATCGGTTCGTCGTTCACAAGATAGGGGTCCGGTACGCGGACCGCTTCGCGTGTCTGCCCGTCGGCCTGTGCCCAGCCTTCCTCGCGCACTCGGACCGACCAGGCCTCTTCGCCTGCGCTACGGATGGATTCGGCCATGCCGTGGCCGCCTCGTACCGAGATCCAGCTCCAGTGGCTGCCCGTTTCCCCGGTGAGAAAACCGTGGCGGGCGAGGGCCAAAGTGCCGTCGGAGAGCCGGATCGCCAGCACCACCGCGGCGGGGCGGTCGCCTCCCGGACCGACCGGGAAGGCGCTGACCTCGACCGGCCATGCACCGGTGAGCTCCAGCAACGGCGAGACGGTGTGCGTGCAATAGGCGGTCGGCGGGATGCGACCACGCCAGTGGGCCGGATCGCCGATGAGCGCGGCGGTGTCCTCGGGCGACAGACTGTGCAGATAGTCCGCTTCCACCAACGTGATGCCGCCCAGTTCGCCGGAGGCCACCGACGCGCGGAGCAACCGGGTGTGTGGATGGAAGACGTAGTTTTCCGCGAACGAATAGGTGGCCGTCGACCCCTCGGCCGCGGCGATGAGTCGGTGCCCCTCTTCTTCGGATACGCAGGCCGCCGTCTCCGACAGCACATGGATTCCGCGATCCAGGAAGGCGATGGACAACGCCGCGTGGGCGTCGAAATCGTTGGCGAGCACGACACCGTCCAGGCCGGCGTCGAGCAGATCCGCCCAGCTCCCTGTCGCCCGCGCCGCCGGAAATCCCGCCTGCGCGTCGGCCAGCCGTTCGGGGTCACGATCGCACACCGCCTGCACTTCGATCCCGAGTCGATGTGCCCACTCGGCCATGTACAAACCCCGCGACAAACCGACGATCCCGATACGCATTCCACTGGTATACCTACGGGGCGGCCGTGAACAAAAAGGTTTTCGTATCCGCCCGCACGAACGTCGGCTGGAGCGAAATCCGCGGGCGGCGTCACCCACGCGCCCACAAGGCGCCCCCTCTCGAGGGCCGGCCCACCCCGGATCGAGCAGACCAACCTGGGCAGGTTCGATTGCTCGGATCCGGCGCCGGGCCTTCTTCGCTGACCTGCCTGCGGCTTCACCGATCAGAAATCCTCCGCCATGGCGTCGGTTCTGGTAGCCGCCTCGCACCAGTGGAAGGATTGATGACCATGACCGACGCCAGACCGCTGGGCGCCGATGAGGCCACGTTCATCGCGGCGGCCCGCTCAGGCGATACGGCGCGGTTCGCACTCATCACGGAACGGCACCGGCGTGAGCTGCAGGTGCACTGCTACCGGATGCTCGCGAACTACGAGGACGCCCAGGACATGACGCAGGAGACGTTCCTGCGAGCGTGGAACAAGCGGGAGTCGTTCAAGGGCCACGCCGCGCTGCGGACCTGGCTGTACCGGATCGCGACGAACGCCTGCCTCGACTTCCTGGAGAAGCGCAACGACCGGACACCTGTACCGTCCGGGCTGCCGGACCCTGGCTCCGAGGTGCTGTACCTGCAGCCGTACCCCGATCGGATGCTCCCCGCGGACCCGGAGGAATCGGTGGTGGCCCGGGAGACGATCGAGCTGGCGTTCATCGTCGCCGTCCAGCACCTGCCGCTGCGGCAGCGGGCGGTGTTCATCCTGCGCGACGTCCTCGGCTGGCCGGCGTCGAAGGTCGCCGACGCTCTCGAGCTGACCGTCGCATCGGTGACCAGCGCACTGCAGCGGGCGCGCGTGACGATGCGCGAGCAGCTGCCCGACCGCCGCCTCGACTGGCGGAGCCCCGCCACGCGCGAGCTGTCGAAGGACGAGCGCGGCGTGGTGAAGTCCTACATCGACGCGCATGAGCGCAACGACCTCGACGGGCTGATGGCCCTGCTGCGCAACGACCTGCGCTTCGCGATGCTGCCCGATCCGGGCACCTCGATCACGGGGGCCGGGGACGCGGTGGACGGCTGGGTCTCCGGTGGGCTCTTCCAGCCCGGCTACGACGACTGGCGCTGTATCGCCACGACAGTCAATCGCATGCCTGCCGCCGCGCTGTACCTCCGAGCCCTCGGCGACCCGGAGTACCGGCTGTTCAACATCGCGGTCCTGCATATCGTCGACGGGAAGATCGCCGAGCTCACCGGATTCGACGCCACCGACAAACCATGGCTGGGCCTGCCCCCGACACTGTAATGTCCGACAGGGAATACGCCGACCGGCGCGTCAGCGATCGAACCGGCTGTGCCGCGCGCATCGAATGCGCCTGGAGGAGCCACCCCTACCGCTGGGTGCTGCCGGCGTCGACCGGCAGGGTCACCGCGGTGATGTAGCGGGCCTCCTCCGACGCCAGGAAAAGCGACGCGTTCGCGATATCGACCGGCTCCACCCACGGGATCGGCAGCATATTCATGGCCCGGGCGGCCTCCGCGAATTCCTCGCGGGTGGGGTTTTCCCGATCGGGGCGGAACGACCTGCGGACCATATCGTTCTGGATCATCGGGGTGTCCACATTGGTCGGGTGCACCGAGTTCACCCGGATCCCGTGCGGTGCCAGCTCCTGCGCGAGCGACCGCATCAGCCCGACCACACCGTGTTTGGCCGCCGTGTAGTGCGCCACCCCGACCAGTCCGCGCAGTCCGGCGATCGAACTGGTCAGGATCATCGACCCGCCGCCGCGGGCGATGAGATGCGGGGCGGTCGCCTTGCAGGTCTGCCATACGCCGGTCAGGTTGACATCCAGCATCGTCCGCCACTGCTCCTCGGTCAGTTGCAGACCGGGTGCGCTGGAGGTGATCCCGGCCGTCGCGCACACCACGTCCAGACCGCCGAGTTCGTCCACCGCCCGGTCGGCCGCCACCCGCAGCGCCGCGCCGTCGCGGACATCGGCGGTGGCGGCCACGACCCGGGCCCCGGTCTTCTCGACAGCTCGCACGGTCTGCTCGAGGTCTTCCGGCGTCGCCGGTGGGATGACCACCGTCTCCACCGGGCCGCAGAGATCGAGCGCGACGATATCGGCGCCCTCCTCGGCCAGCCGTACCGCCTGGGCCCGCCCGATACCCCGTGCCGCGCCGGTGACCAGCGCTACCTTGCCCGAAACCCGTCCCATCTCACACCTTCTGAGTAAGTCCGGCGTCCACGACGAGCTGGGTGCCGGTGATGTACCGGGACTCGTCGGACGCGAGGAACAACACCGCATTGCTGATATCCACCGGCTCCACCCAGGGCACCGGCAGGATCGTCCGTTCCGCGAGGACCCGCGCCGCGTCGTCGCGGGTCGGATCCGTCAGCCCGGGTAGCAATTTCGCGTATACGTCGTCGTTCAGGATCATCGGCGTCGCCACCGAGCCCGGATGCACGGTGTTCACCCGGATGCCCTGCGGTCCGAGCTCGTTGGCCAGCGTCCGCGCCAGACCCACCACCGCGTGTTTACTCGCCGAGTAGTGCGCGGCCGAAGCGCCGCCCTTGATGCCGTTCGTCGACCCGACGATCACGATCGAAGCTCCCGCGTCGAGATGGGCGGCCCCGGCCCGGACGGTGTGCCAGACTCCGGTGAGATTGATATCGAGGGCGCGCTGCCAGGCGTCGTCGGACAGTTCCCAGGTCGGCGCCAGATCCGCGTAGATGCCGGCATTGGCGACGACCACATCGAGCCGGCCGAGCTGCGTCACCCCCGTGTTCACGGCTTCCTCGACCGCCAGCGGGTCACGGACATCGGCGAAACCGGTGACGCACCGGCGGCCGAGATCCTCCACCTCCCCGGCCACCGCGACCAGGTCGGCCGCGCTCTCCGCGAGGTCGAGCGCGACGATATCGGCGCCCTCCTCGGCCAGCCGGCGGCAATGGGCACGGCCCATTCCGCCCGCTGCCCCTGTCACCACCGCTACCCGGTCCTGCAGGCGCTTCATCGCGCGCCTCCGGCACATACCGCATCCATGCGGGCGACGCTAGGTGCGCCGGATATCCCGCGACCGCGTTTCTCCCGGTCACCGGGCCGTGACCGAGACCGCTCCCGCTGGGCGGGAACGGCGTTGCCCGGTGTATCCGGTCTCCGCTATCGGGTGTGGGCCGGTGTGCCGCTCATCGGATCAGGCCGGGAAAACTCGACCGGTGCGCACTCCGCAGCGGGCACCGGCCGGAATTTCCGGCCGGTGGTCCGGGGCGGACGTCAGGGGACGACGACCGCCCGGCCGCGCAGCGTTCCGGCGGCGAGCCGGCGATACGCCTCGGGGGCTTCGTCCAGGCTGAACCGTTCGGTGGCGATATCGAGGACTCCGGCGTGCGCGAGATCGATCAGCTCGATCAGTTCGGCCCGGGCACCCCAGTACGGTGCGGTCGCGGTCGTTTCGTACGGGCTGATGCCGAACCCGACCCGCGCGGCGGACTTCCCGTCGCCGATACCGACGATGGTCACATCGGAATCCACCCCGGCCACCGCCATGGCGGTATCGATGGTCGGCTGGAAGCCCACGAAATCCAGGACCAGGCTCGCCCCGGCCGGGCCGGTGATCTTGCGGACGTTGTCGGCGGCCCGGTCATCGGAGAGCACCGCCTCGTGCGCGCCCACCGACCTCGCGAATTCGAGTTTCTCGTCGTTCACGTCGAGGGCGACGATGCGGGTGGAGGACAGATACCGCAGCAGCTGGATGGCCACATGGCCGAGACCGCCACTGCCGATCACCACCGTCCACGAGCCGGGGCGGATCTTGTCCAGCGATCGTTTGATCGCGTGATAGGGGGTCAGACCGGCATCGGTGAGCGGTACGGTCGCCACCGGGTCGAGATCGCCGATCGGCACCAGATGGCGGGGCGAATCGACGATCAGGTATTCGGCGATGGCACCCGGTGAGCCGAGCCCCGGCGGCATGATGCCCAGTTCGGCGGCCCGCGAACAGTAGTTCTCCTGGCCCTGGGCGCAGAACCAGCAGTTTCCGCAGCCCCACGGGCCGTAGACCACGACATTCGTGCCGATATCGATACCGCGCACCCCCTCACCCAGGGCGGTGACCTGCCCGGCGCCCTCATGCCCCAGGGTCAGGGGCAGTTCGATACCGAACTGTTCCGGCGGGTTGTTCATGACGAAATCGTCGGAATGGCAGACCCCCGCCGCGGTCACCCGCAGCAGCACCTCACCGGGGCCGGGCTCAGGGGTGGGGATCTCGCGGACCTCCGGTTCTGCCCCGACGGTCACGTATTGCAGTGCCTTCATTGCGCCTGTCCTCTCCGAGCCGAGCGACTGGGTGCGTACTGGTGGAACGGCAGCGAACATGCGGATACACCGACTGCGACCAGGCTAGTTCGGGCCGCGCCCGGCCGGAGGTATTTACGTATCCGACCAGGTCGCGGCGGTCAGTGGCGGCGGGCCGGTCAGCGCTGGGCCGGTGGGCGGATTCCGGAGTACCAGTCGAGCAGATCGGGGTCGTCGACGGCGCTGCGCTCCACCACGCGGGCCGGGTCGGCGCCCTGGAGCAGGCGTTTGATCGGGACCTCGAGTTTCTTGCCGGTACGGGTGTGCGGTATCGCCGGCGCCGGCAGGATCTCGTCGGGGACGTGCCGCGGCGACACCTCGGTGCGGATCGCCTCGTTGATGCGGCCGCGCAGTGCGTCGGTGAGTTCGGCGCCGGGAGCCAGGACCACGAACAGCGGCATCCAGTACCCGCCGTCGGGTTGTTCGGCGCCGATGACCAGCGCTTCGGCCACCTCGGGAAGCCGCTCGACCGCCTGGTAGATATCGGCGCTGCCCATCCGGATACCGTGCCGGTTGAGGGTGGAATCGGAGCGGCCGTGCACGACCACACTGCCGCGGCCGGTGAGGGTGATCCAGTCGCCGTGCCGCCACACGCCGGGGTAGGCGTCGAAATAGGCGTCGTGGTAGCGGGCGCCGTCGGGGTCGCGCCAGAAACGGATCGGCATGGACGGCATGGGGGCGGTGATCACCAGCTCGCCCACCTCGCCGCGGACCGGTTGCCCGACCTCGTCGTAGGCGTCGAGAGCGACACCCAGATAGGGCGCCGAGAGTTCGCCCGGCCAGACCGGTACGGTGGGCGCCCCTCCGGCGAACGCCGAGACGACATCGGTACCACCGCTGATCGAGGCCACCGGGACATTCCCGGCGTTGTCGCGCAGCCACAGCGCCGACGCCGGCGGCAGGGACGAACCGGTGATACCGATTAGCCGCAGGGCGGACAGATCGTGATCGGTCCGTGGTACCGCACCCGCCTTCATGCAGCCCAGCACATAACCGGGACTGGTACCCAGCACGGTGGCGCGGGTGCGGGCGGTGATCTCCCAGAGCGTGTCCGGCCGGGGGTGGGCCGGGCTGCCGTCGTAGCAGACGATGGTCGCCCCGGCGAGCAGCCCGGCGACCTGGAAGTTCCACATCATCCAGCTCGGGCTGGTGTACCAGAAGAAGGTGTCCTCGGGTCCGATATCCGATTGCAGCGCAACGGCTTTGACATGTTCGAGCAGCACCCCGCCGTGGCCGTGCACGATACCCTTGGGCAGTCCGGTGGTGCCGGAGGAGAACACGATCCACAGCGGATGCGCGAAATCGACGGTTTCGGTTTCCGGGAGCGGTTCGCCGCCGGAGGGATCGGCCGCGGCCGACCACGGTGTGCTGTCGGGGATCCCGACCCCCAGCCGCGACACCACCACGGTGGCGCGCACGGTATCCAGACCGGCTCGCAAGGCGGCGATATCCGCGCTCTTGTCATGGGTCTTCCCGCCGTAGCGGTACCCGTCCGCGGTCACCAGGACCACGGGCTCCAACTGGCCCAGCCGGTCCAGCGCGGCCTTGGCCGAATAGTCCTGTCCGCACGCACTCCACACCGCCCCCACGGCCGCGGTACCCAGGAACGCCACCACCGTCTCGGTGATATTCGGCAGATAGCCGACCACCCGGTCGCCGGGCCGGACACCGAGCCCGCGCAGAGTCCGGGCGAACGCGGCCACTCCGGCCAGCAACTCCGCCCACGACGTCGCCACCACGTCCGCGCTGTCCTCGGTGACCTGCAGGATCGCCGGCCGGTCGGTCCGCGCCTGCGCGATCACCCGATCCACATAGTTCAGGGTCGTACCGGGAAACCAGCGTGTGCCGGGCATCTCCGGACAGGGCAGTACCTCACCGGCGATGGGCCCGAGCTCGAAGTACTCCCACACCGCCAGCCAGAACTCGGACAGATTGTCCACCGACCAGCGCCAGAGCGCGTGGTAGTCGGGCAGTTCCGCACCGGAACGCGCGGCCACGAAGCGGGCGAAATCGGTGATCCGGGCATCGGCGATATCCCGTTCGGTCGGTACCCACTGAGGTTCCACCGGCAAAGGACCCTTCTGTGTTGATGGCGGCGCCTCCGGCGCCGCGGGTCGGGGCCCTGTGACCCCGATTCTTCCCTCCTCCGCTCAGTCGCTGCGCTCCTTCGCTCCGTCAGTCCAGAATCGGGGGCGGGCCCCGACCGCGGAGGTAGACCATCCGGAATAGATAGAAGTTGCATGCTGTTCTGCGCCTCGACCAGCGTGGGTAGGCTCACCTCACTGTAAGTGCTCAATGGTCGCCATTCTCTGGACGGTCGACTGCACACGCTCAGTCGCTGCGCTCCTTCGCTCTGTCGCTCCAGAACCGGGGGCGAGCCCTGACCACCGAGGTCGACCGTCCGGGATGGGCAGAAGGTGCATGCTGTCGCGCGCCTGGACCGGCCTGGGGAGGTTCACATCACTGTAAGTGCTCAACGGTCACCGGTCTCTGGACTGTCGACCGCACATTTCATTCTGGGCTGCGCTGGAGGAGTTGTTCGGCGTGACGGAGTAGGGGGGCGTCTACCATTCTGCCTTCGTAGGCGAAGACTCCACGGTGGTTCGGGGCCGCGGCCAATACGCCACGGGCCCAGGCCAACTCTTCGGGCGACGGGGCGTAGGCGGCGCGAATGACCGGGAGCTGGGCGGGATGGATGGCGACCTTGATATCGAAGCCCACCGCCACCGCGTCCTCCGCTTCGGCACGCAGGCCGTCGAGGTCGCGGATGTTCAGGTACACCATGTCCAGGGCGAGGCGCCGGTGTGCCTTGGCGGCCAGCAGGCCGGTGCTGCGCAGATGCCGTGCCACATCGCGGTAGCTGCCGTCGGGGCGGCGGGTGCCGGTGCCGCCCATGGCGGCGACCAGGTCCTCCACGCCGCACATCACGCCGCGGGTATTGGGCGCGGCGGCGATCTCCTGGATTGCCGAGGCCCCCGAAGGGGATTCGATCAGGGCGAAGACCTGGTACTCGCCGAGGCCGGTGACCTGGCGGGCGGATTCGGTTTTCGGCAGCATGACCAGCCGGTATCCGGTGCGCCGCAGGGCTTCCAGGTCGAGGTCGTGGTCGGGGGTGCCGGCCGGGTTCACCCGCACCACGGTGGTCGCGGGGTCGAGCGGAGTCTCCACGAGTGCGACGCGGGCGGCGGGTTTGTCGGCGGGGGCGACACCGTCCTCCAGATCGAGGATCACCACATCGGCGACGTCGGCGGCCTTGTGGTAGCGCTCGGGGCGATCCGCGGGGCAGAACAGCCACGCCGGGCCCGCGGATTGCCAGGTGGCGTCCGCGCCGTACTGCTCGGTCACTGCCGGTACCCCCTCGAGGTGTTTTCGCCGCCGGCGCTCACGGCCGCTCTTCCGACGGGCGCAACCGGATCAGCGCGTTGCGGACGGCCACCCCGACCACGGTGCCGTGCTGATTGCGGGCGACGTGGCGGAAGGTGACCACGCCCTGACCCGGCCGGCTCTTCGATTCCCTCTTGTCGAGGACGACGGTCTCGGTATACACGGTGTCGCCGTGGAACAGCGGGGCCGGGAACTTGACCTCTTCGAAGCCGAGGTTGGCGACCGTGGTGCCCTGGGTCAGATGGGCCACCGCCTGCCCGATCATGGTGCCCAGGGTGAACAGGGAGTTCACCAGACGCTCGTGGAACGGCTCCTGGGCATCGCTGAAGGCTTTGTCGATGTGCAAGCCCTGAGTGTTCATCGTGAGGGTGCTGAACAGCACGTTGTCGGTTTCGGTCATGGTGCGGCCGGGACGGTGCTCGTAGAGCACTCCGGTCTCCAGCTCCTCGAACCACAGACCGGTCTGCACCACCCGTTTCAGGCCGGAGACGTCGTGGTCGACGTCCTTGGTGATCTTTTCGCCGCTCATTGGGGCACCATCCCTTCTGCAACCCGAACGGATAGGGTTGTTGTCTCTCGGTTCCGGTGGGTGCATGGCCCGCGTCGCGTGCCACTCGATGGCCGCTGTGAGTATTGCCAGCCCCACCGGGCCGGGGGTCGCAGACCGGCATCAAGGAAATGCCCCGCAGAGGGCCGATCAATGAGCTTCCGGCCACGGCCCTCGTTTCCGAGGAGGCACCACATCGACCTCGAAGGAGATTGTTGGTGTTCGCTGGCTGGGACTGGGGAAATGCCACCCACGATGTGACCGTGATCGACGATGCCGGCCGTAAAATCGAACGGTTCCCGGTGCCACATACCGAAGAAGGCATCACCCGCGCGCTGGCCCGGCTGGCCTGCCACGGCGGGGTGCCGGTGGCGATCGAAACCACCCGCGGGCTGGTTGTGGACCGGTTGCTCGCCGCTGGTCACCCGGTGGTCGCGGTGCACCCCAACGCGTTTCACGCCGCACGTCCCCGCTGGGGCGCCGCCCGCGCCAAGAACGACCCGGGCGACGGGTTCAAGCTCGCAGACTACGCCCGCACCGACAGCCACCGGCTGCCGATACTGACCCCGACACTGCCGCAAACCCTCGAACTGCAGGCGCTGACCCGCCAGCGCGGCGACCATCTGGCGATGCGCATCGCTGCGGTCAACCAGCTCGCGGCGCTGCTGGACACCCACTGGCCCGGCGGCAAGGCGATCTTCGCGAGCCTGCACTCGCCGATCGCGCTGTCCTTCCTCGACCGCTACCCGACACCACAGGCCGCTGCCGGACTCACTGCGGCCCGTGTCGAAACGTTCTGCCGACGTCACCACTACAGCGGCCGCCGTTCCGGCGCCGAGCTGCTCACCAGATTGCACGCGGCTCCCACCGCGGCCAGCCGGCTCGGCGAACCGGTCATTGCTCAACTGGTCGGTGCTCAGGTCGGGCTCGTGCGTTCGATTCAGGCTGGTATCGATGCGCTCGACACCCTCATCGCCGGCGCTGTCGAACAGCACCCCTACGCTGCGCTGCTGGCCGGTCTGCCCCGGATCGGGGTCCTCAACCTCGCCCAGATCATCGGCGAGGTCGGACCGATCCTGGAGCGTTGCAACACCTTCGACCAACTCGCCGCCGAAACCGGTATCGCACCGGTCACCCGGGCCTCCGGGAAAACACACACCGTCGCGTTCCGCCACGCCACCAACCGCCAGGCCCGCCAAGCGCTGGTCACCTGGATAGACAACAGCCGCCGCGCCAGCGAATGGGCCGATCAGCGCTACGCCGCTGCCCGCGCACGCGGACAACGACACCCCCATGCCATCCGCACCCTCGGCCGCGCCTGGCTGCGCATCATCTGGGCCTGCTGGCGCACCGAAACCCCCTACAATCCCAACCTGCACCAACCCGCTCAACAACCGATCGCCGCATAGAGGTTGACTCAAGGAACTCACAG
>NZ_BDCU01000054.1 GCF_001618425.1 Nocardia fusca NBRC 14340 | reverse complement strand
AGTGCTGCTGCTGTGGCGAAAAGCCCACCGGGCCACCTTCGACCGGTGGATCACCGACCGGGCCCGGTCCCGCTTCCTGACCTGGTGGCGGTATCGCCGGAACTGGGTGCGCCGGATGAAGGCGTGCTACCTGACCGTCACCACCGAAACCGGAGTCGCGGTACCCAAACTGCTCGCCGTCGGCCTGGGAGAGCACACCGACCGGGTGCAGGTGCGGATGTTGGAGGGCCAGACCCCGACCGGCTACGCCAACAGCGCCGAAGCCTTCGCCCACGCATTCGGTGCCGAGCAGGGATACGCCCACCTCGTCGGCCCCGGCACCGTCGAGTTCGTCATCCGCCACGGCGACGCCCTGGCCGACACGGTGCTGGCGCCCCGGGTCGATCAGTGGACCAAACCCCAAGGAGTCACCGCCTGATGAATACCACCACGGCCACCGATGAAGGGGTCGTCCCGGTCCGGCAGACAGCGGCACAGCGTCGCAGCCTGCCGGACTTCCGGGATGTCGCCCACGAACTCGCCCAGCAAGAACACATCTGTGCCCGCCCGATCCCGATGCTGGCCTACAACTCCAAAACCCTCACCGAGGAGTACCTCGGCGCCCCGTGCAAGGCCACCATCGCCTCCGTGTGCCCGGCCTGCGCCGACAAGGCCCGGTTCCTGCGCATCACCCAGTCCCGCGAAGGCTGGCACATCGCCTCCGAACCGGAGAACGAAAAGATCCCGCCGACCGAACAGCAAACCGCGCTCCTGGCCGCCCGCGCCGATCTGTTCGAGACCTTCCAGCAGGCCAAAGCCGATGGCGACCAGGACATGATGTCCGGCATCCGGGAAGTCGTCGCCGACCTCGACGCGGAAATGAAGAATTCCGGGGTTCCGGGGACGGCTGCCCGCCCTCGATCGTGATCCGAAACCCCGGCGCGCTCGCTCCACCCGTCGCCGCCAGGACGCCCCGAACCTGCCCCGGCTCAAGGTCGAAAAGACCACGGTCGGCCGCACCTACGCCGGACACCAGCCCTCGATGTTCATCACCCTCACCATGCCCTCCTACGGGGCCATCAACCGCGACGGCGCGATCAACGACAAGGGCGAAACGGTAGGCGACGGCTCACCCCGGGACCCCGGCTCCTACGACTACGAGCGCGCCGCCCGCGACATCGTCCACTTCTCCGCGTTGTTCGACCGCTGGATACAGAACCTACGGCGGGCGGTGGGCTGGAACATCCAGTACTTCGCCACCGTCGAACCACAGAAGCGCGGCGCCCCGCACCTGCACATCCTGATCCGGGGCACCGTGTCGCGCGACATCATCCGCCAGGTCACCGCCGCCACCTACCACCAGGTGTGGTGGCCCCTGCACACCCGCGACAGTGAGGTCTACCCCGGCGATGTTCTCCCGGTCTGGGATCCGGCCCGCCTGACCTTCATCGACCCGGCCACCGGCTCGGGGCTGCTGGCGTTCGATGACGTGCAGGACCTCCTGGACGATGTGGAGGATCTGGATCCGGCGCATGTGGTGCGGTTCGGCGATCAGATGGACCGCGCCGATATCCGTGGCTACGTTGCCGGCCGAAAAGCCGACCGTGCGATCGGCTACGTCACGAAGTACCTGACCAAGTCCATCGCCGAAGTGCTGGACACCGATTCCGACCGGACCCGCCACCACTACAACCGGTTGCACGCGGAGTTGCAGCACACACCGTGCTCGAAGCGGTGCCCGGTCTGGCTGCGCTACGGCATCGTTCCCGAAGGCGCGGACGAGAAGACCACCCCGGGCCGCTGCAAAGGCAAAGCACACCGCCGCGACACCCTCGGACTACCCGGACGCCGGGTCCTGGTCTCTCGCCAGTGGTCCAACAAGACCCTCCCGGACCACAAGGCCGACCGCGCCGAGTTCGTTCGGCAACTCCTCGCCTCGGTGGGGATCGTCAAACCCGACACCTCCCACCTGAAACTGTCCGTCGTCCGGCCCGGCGACCGTTCGGCCCCACCTCGGGATCACCTGATCCTGTCGGAGATCGCGCGGCGCAAGATCTGGCGTGCCGAGTACAACCGCGCACTCCTCGAGGCCGGTCCACCAGCGCAGCAAGACACTTCGGCAATCCCGGTAGCGGCATAGGAGGCAAGATGGAAACCCAACTCGTCGATGGTCGGTGGTACACGACGGCGGAACTGGCTGTGCTGCTGGGCGTCGATTCGTCGAGTTTGCGGCGGTGGCGGACGGCCAGCCCTCCTTATGGGCCTGCCTTCGTCCGGGTGTCGGCTCGCGTCGTGAAGTATGCGGCGGAAGATATCGAGATGTGGCTTCGAGCGAAGCGAACCGACCCGGCCAAGCTGGCCGCGTGATGTCTGAGCGTGTGAATATCCCTGTCGGAGTGCGTCTTTCGACAGACATCGAGGAACGCTCGGACTACGGACGGCGACCGTTCAAGGCCCGGGTTCGTTGGAATGATCCCGCCACCAAGAAGCGGCCTTCGCTGTCGGAACCGTTCGCGAATCGGGAAGAGGCGGAGGCGTGGATTGCTCGTCTCGTCCGGTACGCGGCCCAGGGCATAGACCCGAAGACGGCAACGATGACGCTGGCTGAATACGGCGAAGCGAATATGGACCTTGCGCTGCGGGGCCTCGAGAAGAAGAGCACCGATCCCTACAAGGCGGGTTGGCGCAAACGGGTGGTGCCGACTCTCGGGCATCTCTCGGTCGCCATGCTGACCAACGGTGCCGTGGATCGTGCGGTGGTGGGCTGGATCGGTAAGGGCGTCGGGAAATCGTCGGTGAAGAACAGCCTCGCCGTGCTGGTACGGGTGATGGAGCAGGCGGTCAGGGACGGACTCCGGGAGACCAATCCGGCCCGAGTGCGTGGCTGGCAGAAGCTGTACCAGCAGGTCGAGGACGAACTGGACGATCCGCGGGCCCTCGCGTTGCCAAACTGGACCGCGTTGACGACGCTCGCCGATGCCCTGGTGCAGCGTTCGGCGGATCAGTACCCCGGATGGGGTGATGTGGTGATTTTCGCAGCGTGCACAGCGTCCAGAATCGGCGAGGTCTCCGGCTGCCGTGTCGGCGACATCGACACCGATACTTGGACATGGCGCGTGCGTCGCCAGACCACACCCGGCCCCGGCGGCTTGGAAGACAAGGGCACCAAGGGCAACCGTGCCCGGTATGTTCCGCTGATCGACGAAGTTCGGCAACTGGTCTCCGACCGTCTTGATGCGATCGGTCGGGACAAGCCTGATGCCCGGTTGTTTCGCGGGCCTCGGGGCGGGCGGATCGCTACCGGTGTTCTGCGGGACGCCACGCACTGGGATGAGGTGGTTACGGCGCTCGGTTATGAGCATCTGCGGCGGCACGATCTCCGGCACACCGGTCTGACGTGGATGGCCGATGCCGGGGTGAGCCTGCACGTGCTCCAGAAGATCGCCGGGCATGCCGACAGTCGGACGACCGAGCGATATCTACACCCGGATCAACAGGAGATCACCGGCGCCGGGGACAAGCTCTCCAAGCACCTGCGGTCCCGTTCTGGTCCCGCTCTCCGGGTTGTCGGATGACAAAGAAAACCCCTCCTGAGCTGTTCAGGAGGGGTTTTCTGTGTGTCGGGCTGACAGGATTTGAACCTGCGACCACTTGACCCCCAGTCAAGTGCGCTACCAAACTGCGCCACAGCCCGTTGCGCCGTGTGTTCCGGCGCTCGATGAGATTACCTCAGAGGTGTTCGAGACCGGAAATCGGCAGGTTGAGAGGGGTGTTGTCGGATTTCCGCCCGGCCTATGCTCGGTCTCCGAGCTCGCGCGGCGCGTGGGCGGCTCGGCCTGCTTCTCGGTGCGTCGCAGTTCCGGGAGGCGGCTCCACTATTCGGGGCTCGGGGTAGTGCCGCACGGAGATCCGGGGCCTCGTCCTGTTCGGCGGAATCCGCGATCCTGTCCGGCCCCGGACGGCTGCCGCATCCGGCGGTCGATGGCTGCCGCATCCGGCCGGGGCGCTCGGTTCCCCGTGTGATGGGATGCCTGGTGGCGGGCGTCACGTGCCCGGTGGAAGGGCCTCCCGGCCGTCACTGTTGAAACCCCGGTCGGCGTCCGGACAGTCCCGGGCCGCTCCCTCTGTCGCTACGAGCGACCACTCGCCGAGAGGCGCTTATCAGCCGTCGGCTTCCGGACCGAGCGCCGCTGGGTTCATTGCCCGGCGGCGTTTCTCTGTCCCTTCCCGCATCCCACCGCACCCAATTGATGGATCAGTGCGCTCGTTGGCCGGCTGCGGCCCCTTCCCACTGGAGTGCGAGCTCGAGCCGGGCATATTCTGGCCGGTGCAGCTGGTTCATCCCGCGCGGGTTCGGTGTGCGCGGGCTGTGGACGCCTGTCGTCCGGTGTCGTGAGATCGTGCGGTAGGTGAGAGGGAACCCGGTGGGAATCCGGGACTGTCCCGCAGCGGTGAGCGGGAGCGACCGCCGTCACACGTACTGGGCCGGGGTCCGGGAAGCGACGGCGTGGTAGTAGCAGCCCGAATGCGGACCCGGGTCGGACCGGGCGAGGTCGGTGCCCGCGAGTCCGAAGACCTGCCGGTTGTGCCGGGCACGCCGTGTCCGGTGGCTGTCGCCTCGCGGATCGGGCGTGACACCGGCGTTCTACGCACCGGGCCGGGCCGGGTGTTCGCGGGTGGTGGTCGTTGGTGCTACCGATGGGGCGCGCGCGGTGCCGGCCTCTGCGAAGCTGTTCGGCGCGAACGTGAATGCGCCGCCGGGGTTTCGGTGTGGGCCGGTGCCGGTACTGATGCGCCTGACCTCCACCTTCGACGGGAACGGGCCTCGCGCCGCGCCGACCGGTCGCTGCTGTCGCTGGTGGCGAAATTGCCGGAGACCTGCCACCCCATGGACGTCGTCCGGACCGCCATCAGTTACCTCGGTGCCGAGGACGACAACTCCGCGCAGGCCGATCGTGCCAAGGCGCTGCGGATGTTCGCGGTGCTGCCGACGATCGTCGCGGCCGTCGCCGCGGTCTCGATCCCGTCGCGCCGCATTCCCACCTCGGCTACGCCGAGAATTTCCTGCACATGTGTTACGGAACCATCCCCGCGCCGGAACTGGTGCACGCGTTCGAGGTCTCGCTTGATCCTCTACGCCGAGCACAGTTCAATGCCTCCACATTCGCCGCCCGCGTGGTCACCTCGACGCTGTCGGATATCTACAGCGCCGTCACCGCCGCCATCGGCGCGCTCGAGGGGCCCGTTGCACGGCGGCGCCAACGAGGCCGTCATGCGGCACATGATCGAGATCGGTGACCCGCACTGGCCGGGCAGTGGTTGCGCGACAGGCCGGCCAGGAAGGAGAAGGTGATGGGTTTCGGCCACCGCGTCTACAAGAACGGTGACTCCCGGGTGCCCACCATGAAACAGGCCTTCCTGGAAATCGCCGCGGCCACCGACGGGCAGCGGTGGGTGCGTCTGTACGAGGCCCTCGAGCGCGCTATGGACGAGGCCACCGGGATCGAGCCGAACCTCGATTTCCCGACCGGCCCCGCCTACCACCTCCTCGGCTTCGATATCGAGGTCTTCACGCCGATATTCGTCATGAGCCGGATCACCGGGTGGACCGCCCACAGCATCGAACAGGGCGAATCCAATGCGCTGATCCGGCCGCTGAGCGAATACGTGGGCGTCGCACAGCGCCCGGTCGTGGCCTGAGACCGGAGCCGAGCCGGGCCCGGCCGGTCGGCCGGGTCACCGGTTCCCGGACCGCCGGTGGGTCCGTGCCCGGGCACGGTCGTAGGCGACCTCGAGAAGTTCCCGCACTGTTTCGGCGGTGTTCGGGCCCGGCGCCACCACGGCCAGCCATCCGAGCTCGCCGTACACCGGATGGGCGATCACGGTGTCGGTCACGGCGGGGTCCGTGCCGGCGGGTTCCGGGTCGCGGGGAGCGCGGCCGGTCCAGGTGGTGAACAGCTCTCTACCGACGTGGATGTTCACCCGGAAGACGCCGGGCCGGTCGAGCCGGGACCGCTCGTCGCCGGGGTAGTTCTTGGTGACGATAGTGGCGAAGGGCTGGGTGTTGGCCGGGACCGCGCCGTCGGGTGCGTAGAAGAAGAACGCGTCGCCCCACGCGATCTCGGGGGTGCCGTCGCCGGGACGGGGATGCTGGATCAGTACGCCGTCGCGGGCGCCGAGGTATTCGATGATCTCGTCGATGCTCATGCCTTCGAGCGTTACATTGAAGTGCTTATGGAGAGTTGTGGTGAGAAACGGCCGGAGAGTTCGAAGCGAAGTCACAACTCCGCAGGTCTGCGGACTGCCGATATCGCCCGCGCTACCGGCTATTCGGTCCAGCAGATCCGCAACCTCGAACGTGACGGTGTGCTCCCGCCCGTGCCACGCACGCCCAGTGGGTACCGGGTGTACGGGCAAGCCCATCTGTGGTCGGTCCGCGCCTATCGCGCGCTGGCGGCCGGCGTCGGCCCGGTCGAAGCGAAGCGGATCCTGCGCGAGGCGCGGGAGCGGGGCCCGTCCCGGCTGTTCGCGCTGCTGGATCGCGCACACGCCGAACTGGACCGGGAGCGCCGGGACCTCGCGTTCGCGCGGGAGGCGGCCCGGGCCATCGCCGGCGAGCCACTCGGCGATATCCGGCCGGCCGACGCCATGAGTATCTCCGAACTGTCGCGCGCGCTCGGGATCCGGCCCTCGACGCTGCGGCACTGGGACGCCGAGGGACTGGTCGTGCCGCAGCGTGCCGAGGGCGCGACCCGCCGGTACCTGCCCGGTGATGTCCGGATCGCGCGGCTGGTTCACCAGCTTCGCCTCGCCGGGTACGGCATCTCCACGCTGCGGGAGCTGATTCCCTCGTTGCGGGGCGCCCACGGCTGGGACGAGATCGGCCGAGCCCTGGCGGCACGGGACTCCGGGCTCGACGCCCGGTCCGCGGCCCTGTTCGAAGCCGGTGCCGCGCTGCACATGCTGCTGCGGACGGAGCGCGGCTGACTCATCCGGGTTACGCGGTGCTGTCCCGCCGGTCGGTGGGGCCGAACTGCTCGGTGCGGCCCGGTGACCACCTCGGCACCGAGGACCGCGAATGGCGGCGATTGCACCGATTCGGCACCCACCTGCCGGGTAGACCGGCGAGGTGACAGTGCACGAATATGTCGGCTACCTCGCGGTCGTGGTCCTCGTCGTGCTGGCGCCCGGGCCGGATACGGTGATCACCCTGCAGCACTCGGTGCTGGGTGGGCTTCGCGGCGGCGCCCGGGCGGTTGCCGGTATCTGCGCCGCCAGTCTCGTGCAGGGCAGTGCGGCGGCACTGGGTGTGGGAGCGCTGATCACCGGATCGCAACCGGTGTTCACGGCGTTGCGGTGGCTCGGCGCGGCCTATCTGTGCTTCCTCGGGGCGCGGGCGCTGTGGTCCGCCTGCTGCGGTAACGGTCCCGGATGGGCGGCCGACGGCGGCGGTGATCGCGCGTTACGCGCCGGATTCCACAGCAATATCACCAATCCGAAGATCCTGGCCCTGTATCTGTCGGTCCTCCCGCAGTTCCTGCACGCGGATTCCGGTATCGCCCACGCCTTGCTGCTGGCCTATACCGTGGCCGTGCTCGGTTCGCTGTGGTTGCTGTGCCTCGCGGCGTTCGTCCACCGGGTCCGGCCCTGGTTGGCCCGCCGGGTGGTGCGACGGCTGCTGGACGCCGTGGCGGGGGCGGCGCTGGTGACCTTCGGGGCGCGCCTGGCGAGCGACTGAGCCCGGTTCCCGGCCGATGCGCGGGGCCTGCCCCCACCGGCCGGTACGAGACCCGGGCCCGGGCTCGGCGCAGGGCCCCTGGACCGGAGAACCGTGGGATTCGGGCGCTCACCGGGCACTGTTTAGCACCGCCCCTGCGGGGAAGCCGCCCGACCAGGGCGAGTTGCGCCCGGCTCGGGGACACCAGGTCATCCCGCCAGCGAGGAGGACACTTATGGACCGAAACTCACAGCCGTCCGCCGACCCCGCCGCGTCCGATGCGCAGGAGCGGGTGCTCGGTGAAGGGCGCGGGGGCGACGACCCGAAGCAGCGGCAGCTCGACCCGCTGCGGCAGGATCGGGAGAGCGGGTACCTCACCACCCAGCAGGGGGTGCGCGTCGACCACACCGACGACGCGCTGACCGTCGGCGAGCGCGGACCGACCCTCGTCGACGATTTCCACGCCCGGGAGAAGATCACCCATTTCGATCACGAACGCATTCCCGAGCGGGTGGTCCATGCCCGCGGCGCGGGCGCGTACGGATACTTCCGACCGTACGACGATTCGCTGGCCGACTACACGGTCGCGAAATTCCTGACCGACCCGCAGTTGCGCACCCCGGTGTTCGTCCGGTTCTCCACGGTCGCCGGGTCCCGGGGCTCCGCCGATACGGTCCGTGACGTGCGCGGCTTCGCCACCAAGTTCTACACCCCGCAGGGGAACTACGATTTGGTCGGCAACAACTTTCCGGTGTTCTTCATCCAGGACGGCATCAAGTTCCCCGATTTCGTGCACGCGGTGAAGCCCGAACCGCACAACGAGATTCCGCAGGCCCAGTCGGCCCACGACACGCTCTGGGATTTCGTGGCCGCCCAGCCGGAAACCCTGCACGCCATCATGTGGCTCATGTCCGACCGTGCGCTGCCGCGGAGCTACCGGATGATGCAGGGTTTCGGTGTGCACACCTTCCGGCTGGTGAACGCCGAGGGGCGAGGAACCTTCGTGAAGTTCCACTGGAAGCCGAGTCTGGGCGTGCACTCACTGCTGTGGGACGAATGCCAGCAGGTGGCGGGCCGCGACCCCGACTACAACCGGCGCGATCTCTGGGACAATATCGAGGCCGGTAACTTCCCGCGCTGGGAGCTGGGCGTGCAGCTCGTTCCCGAGGAGCAGGAATTCGACTTCGATTTCGACCTGCTCGATGCCACCAAGATCATCCCGGAGGAGCAGGTGCCGGTGCGCCCGGTCGGCGAGCTGGTGCTGGACCGCAATCCGGACAATTTCTTCGCCGAAACCGAGCAGATCGCCTTCCATACGGCCAATATCGTGCCCGGTATCGATTTCACCAACGACCCGCTGCTGCAGCTGCGCAACTTCTCCTACCTGGACACCCAGCTGATCCGGTTGGGCGGCCCGAATTTCGCGCATCTGCCGGTGAATCGTCCGCTGGCCGACGTCCGCACCCATCAGCAGGACGGATACAGCCGCCACGATATTCCGCACGGCCGGGCGTTCTACACCAAGAACACGCTCGGTGGCGGCTGCCCCGCGCTGGCCGACGAGGACGTCTACCGCCACTACACCCGCCGGGTGGAGGGCGAGACGATCCGGGCCCGCAGCGAGAGCTTCAAGGAGCACTACCGGCAGCCGCGGATGTTCTGGCGCAGTATGACCGAACCGGAGGCCACCCACATCGTCGAAGCGTTCGCCTTCGAACTCGGTAAATGCCGGGAGGTGGAGATCCGGACCCGGGTGCTGGACGAGCTGGTGCGCGTCGACCCGGAGCTGTCCGAGCGGGTGGCGCGGGAGCTGGGCCTGCCGGCCCCGGCCGCGCAGGAGGTGTCCGAGGTCGCGCTGTCACCCGCGCTGTCCCAGCTGAAGGATCCCCCGCAGACCATCGCCACCCGCCAGATCGCCATCCTGGCCACCGACGGCGTGGATACCGCGAGCGTGGAACAGCTACGCAGCGCCCTCGCCGACCGCGGTGCCGTCACCGAGGTCCTCGCACCGCACGGCGGCGAACTGCGCGGATCCGGCGGCGATGCCCTGACGGTGGACCGGACCCTGGCGACCATGGCCTCGGTCCTCTACGACGCGGTCGTGGTGAGCGGGGGCGAGGAATGCGCGCGTGCCCTCGCCGCGGCGGGTCCGGCCGTGCACTTCGTCACCGAGGCGTACAAGCACGCGAAGCCGGTCGCCGCGCTGGGCGCGGGCACGGAGGTCCTGCGGGCGGGCGGTATCACGGAGCCCCCACAGCCGGACACCCCCGCCGACGGGGTACTGCGCAGCGGTGACACGGTGTCCGACGGTTTCGCCGAAGCGTTCGCCACGCTGCTGGCGGGACACCGGATCTGGGAGCGGGACACCAACAGCATCCCGGCCTGAGAACAGTCGTACCCGGTGCCGTCCCGCGCGGGACGGCACCGGGACCAGCGCACACCGCGCCGGCGCCCCGTGTAGGCGGGGCGCGAGCGGGTAGGCGGTGTGCGGGTTCGACGAGAAGTGAAGATCCGCGCCGGCCACCGCACAGGACGCTGTCCGCGTGCGGTGGCCGCCGTGCCCGGGCACGGCCGGGCGGATCGTGAGCACGACGAGGAGGATCGATGCGGACAGTGACATCGCTGCCCCAGCAGATCACCGTGGATGAGCATCTGTGGATTCCGATGCCGGACGGAACCAGACTGGCGGCCAAGGTGTGGCGGCCGGTCGCCGCCGACGACCGGCCGGTCCCCGGCATCCTGGAATACATTCCCTACCGGAAACGGGATCTGTCCGCCGTCCGGGATTCCATTCACCATCCCTACATGGCGGGCCACGGATATGCCTGCGTCCGAGTCGATCTGCGCGGTACCGGGGAGTCCGAGGGCGTACTCGCGGACGAATACCTCGAACAAGAGCATCGCGATGCCGAGGACGTCATGGAGTGGATGGCCGCGCAGCCCTGGTGCGACGGCCGGATCGGGATGATGGGCATCTCCTGGGGCGGGTTCAACTCGCTGCAGATCGCGGCCCGCAAACCACCGCACCTGCAGGCCATCGTCATCTCCTCGTTCACCGACGACCGCTATTCCGACGATATGCACTACATGGGCGGCGCGCTGCTCTCGGACAATATCGCCGAATCCGCCACCATGTTCGCCTACAGCACCTTGCCGCCCGATCCGGCACTGGTCGGCGACCGCTGGCGCGATATGTGGTTCGAGCGGCTGGAGAACTGCAGTCTGTGGGCGGCCAATTGGCTCGAGCACCAGCGGCGCGACGACTATTGGCGCCGGGCCTCGGTGTGCGAGGACTATGCCGCCGTCCAGGTGCCGGTCCTGGCCTCGAGCGGGTGGGCCGACGGCTATTCGAACGCGGTCGGGCGGCTGCTCGCCAACCTGGACGTCCCGCGGAAGGGACTGATCGGTCCGTGGTCGCACAAGTATCCGCATCTGGGCGAGCCCGGACCCGCGATCGGGTATCTCCAGGAAGTCGTGCGCTGGTGGGATCACTGGCTCAAGGATGTCGACAACGGCGTGCTGGACGGGCCGGTATTGCAAACCTGGATGCAGGAGAGCGTGCCGCCGTCGACCGCCTACGAGGACCGGCCCGGCCGGTGGGTGGGGGAGCCGGAATGGCCCTCGCCGAATATCGAGTTCACCGAATACCCGCTGGGGCGGTACCGGATCGCCGAGCCCGGCGAGGAGGTGGCGCAGGTGGCGCTGCCGGTCGAATCGCCGCTGTCGGTCGGGCAGTTCGCCGGAAAGTGGGCGTCCTACAACGCCCCGCCCGATCTGCCCTACGACCAGCGCGAGGAGGACGGCGGCTCGCTGGTCTTCGAGACCGACGCCCTCGCGCAGCGGTGCGAGATACTGGGCGCGCCGACAGTGACCGTCGAGGTGTCGGCGGACAAACCGGTCGCCATGGTCGCGGCCAGGTTGTCGGATGTGGCGCCGGACGGCCGTGCGACCCGGGTGACCTACGGCCTGCTCAATCTGACCCACCGGGACGGTCACGACGATCCCCGGCCCCTGGACCCCGGCGAGCGCTACCGCGTCACCGTGCAGCTCAATGCCGTGGCCCAGGCGTTCCCGGCGGGCCACCGGATCCGGCTGTCGCTGTCCACGTCGTACTGGCCGCTGGCCTGGCCGCCGCCGGAGCCGGCGCAGGTCACCGTGTACACGGCGGGGAGCGCTCTGCGGCTGCCGATCCGGCCGATGGCGGGCGCCGAGGAGGGATCGCTACAGCCGTTCGGTGAGCCCGAGGGCACACAACCGATGGCAGTGACCCATATCAGTCCCGGTGATCAGAAATGGACGGTCTCCCGCGACCTGGTCGACTATCGGTCCGCCCTGGAGATCGTCAAGGACGCCGGCCTGGTCCGCTATGACGAACACGAGCTGGAAGTGGACCGGAAGGTCCGGGAACGCTACGGCTGGCAGGCCGACGACTTCTGCTCGGCCACCGCGGAGACCTCGTGGTCGATGAGTTTCGGCCGCGGCGAGTGGCGGACCAGGACCGAGACCCGCACCCGGGTCACCTGTACGCCCACCCACTTCCTGGTGCACGCCGAACTCGACGGTTTCGAGGGCGAGCAGCGCACATTCTCGCGGAACTGGGACAGGAGGATCCCCCGTGACCATGTCTGAGGTGCGGTCGGCGGTCCCCCGGGAGTCCGCCGCGACCAGTCTGCGCGGCCGGATGCTGATCGCCGCCCTGCGGCTGACCCGGGCCGGTAAACCCTTCTCCAGTGCCGAGGCGCTGCGCGAGAGCATCCGCAAGAGTCAGCAACCCGCGCGGGACCGGCCGCCGGCCGCGCTGGGGCGGCGGCACCGGGTCACCTGCCGGGAGATACACGGGCGGCCGGTCTACACGATCCGGCCACGGGCCGCGGGTACCTCCCGGCACGTGATGTACCTGCACGGAGGTGCCTACGTCCACCAGATCCAGCGCGACCACTGGAAATTCGTGTCGCGATTGATCGACGAGACCGGATGTACGGTGACGGTTCCGCTCTACCCGCTCGCCCCGGCGAACCACCCTCGCGACACCATCTCCATGGTGCTCGCCGCGCACGACGCGGCTTTCGCCGGCGCCGCGTCGCACGACAAGGTGCTGATGGGGGATTCGGCCGGGGGAGCGCTGGCGCTGGTGCTGGCCCGCGCGCTCGATGCGGCCGGTGGGGTGGCGCCGAAGGAGGTCGTGCTGATCTCCCCGTGGCTCGATGTGACCATGACCGACCCGTGGGCGCGGGAGCTCGATCCCAGCGACCCCTACCTCGGTGTCGCGGGCCTGACCGAGGCCGGCCGGCTGTACGCGGGTGACCTCGACAGAACCGATCCGGTGGTCAGCCCGCTGTACGCCCCGGCCGCGACGCCCGGAGAGTTGAGCCTGTTCATCGGGACCAGGGATGTCCTGCTCGCGGACGCGCGCCGGTTCCGCGCGCGTTGTGCCGCCGAAGGCGTCGCACTCGAATATCACGAATTCGCCGGAATGTTCCATGCCTGGCCGCTGGCCGATATCCCGGAGGCCCGCCGGGCGCTGGGCGATCTGGTACGAATCGTGAATCGTGCGCCGTCGTGACGATCTTTCGTGCCCCCGGACGCTTCGTTTCCCGGACGGTTCCGGGGGCGCGATTTTCGTTCACCGGCCGAAGTGTTTGAGCCCGGGACAAATGGCTAGCCGCTCTGTGTGAGGAAAAATATTTTCGTACCTGCTCTGACCGATTCCCAGCGTGATGAAATCTCGACCGCGGAAGTTCCGGGTGGATTTTCGGTGCACGGCCTGCTCGATTACGACACCTTGATCACGGCCGACGAGTTCGACTTCGACGAGCTGCTCGACCGGGCTCGGGCGGAGCTGCGTGCCTTCGACGGCCGGGTGGATGCGATCATCGCGCACTGGGATTTCCCGACCAGTGTGCTCGTGCCCATCCTGGCGGATGAATTCGGATTGCCCTCGCCCGGTTTGGAAAGCGTGCTGAAGAACGAGCACAAATACTGGAGCCGGGTATTACAGCGGGAATCGGTGCCGGAATGTGTGCCGGATTTCTGTGCCTTCGATCCGTTCGACCCCGACGCGCTCGACAAAATCGATATTCCGTTTCCCTTCTGGGTGAAGCCGATCAAATCCCATTCCTCGCAACTGGGATTCGAAGTGACCGACGCCGAGGTGTTCGCCACCGCCATCGCCCAGATCCGCGCCGAGATCGGCCGGATCGCCGACCCCTTCGACCGCGCACTCGAGCGCGTCGACGTGCCGGAGGAGATCCGCGTGGCGGGGGGACGCACCTGCCTCGCCGAGCAGGTCGTCACCGGCACCCAGGCCGCACCGGAGGGCACGATGTTCCGCGGTGAATACCATGTGCACGGCCTGTTCGATATGCGCAAGGACGCCACCGGGCACAGTTTCGCCCACCTGGACTATCCGGCGCGGACCGTCCCCGAGGACGTCCAGCAGCAAATGATCGATGTCACCGAGCGCTATCTGCGGCACACCGGATACGACAACGGTTGCTTCAACTCGGAGTTCATGTGGGATGCCGAGACCGGCAAACTGTGGTTGATCGAAGTCAACACGCGTATCTCGCAGTCGCACAGCAACCTGTTCGCGAAGGTCGACGGTAGCTCCAACCACGGTGTCGCCATCGATATCGCCCTGGGCGACCGGCCCCGGATGCCACATCGCAAGGGTGAATTCGCGGTCGCCGCGCAGTGCATGGTGCCCCGGTACGAGGACGGGATCGTGCGCGCGGTGCCCGGCGAGGCCGATATCGCCGCATTGCAGCGCCGTTTCCCAGGGACGGTGGTGCATATCGAGGTCCAGCCCGGTGAGCGTCTCTCGGACCTGCCCAACCAGGACTCCTATCGGTACAAGCTCGCGACCCTCTATATCGGGGCGCCCGACGCGGACGAGCTGGAGCGGCGGTACCGCGAAGCGATCGACGCGCTGCCGTTCGAATTCGCCGAAACCGACTGACGTGCGCTGCCGCCCGGTCGCCGCCGGATGTTTCGGCGGCGATCTCGCGGGAACCGCCGGGGGAACCGAGACGAAGGAGGAGGTGGCCGTGCCCGACGTCGAGAGTTCTGTCGACCGCAGTGGCGGACCGCAGCGGGTGGTGATCGTGGGCAGCGGTTTCGCCGGGTTCACCTGTGCCCGTAACCTGTGCCGCCTGCTGGCGAAGCAGGAACGCGATACCGAGGTCGTGCTGGTCACGCCCAACGACTACATGCTGTACACACCGCTGCTGCCGGATGTGGCCGGCGGGCTCATCGACCCGCGGTTCGTGGCGGTGTCGCTGGCCGACGCCCTGCCGCGGGTCCGGCTGGTCGTCGCCACGGCCGAAACGATCGATCTTGCCGGCAAAACGGTCACGGTGACCAGCGAGTACCACGCTCCGCGGGAGTTGTCCTGGGATCGGCTCGTGCTGACCCCCGGGTCGGTGACCCGGCTCTTCGACATTCCCGGCCTCCCCGAGCACGGCCGCGGCCTCAAAACGGTCGCCGAGGCGCTGTATCTGCGGGAACAGTTGCTACGGCAGCTGGAATTGGCCGACCACGAGGAAGACCCGGAGCTGCGCCGGACGCGCCGGACCGTGGTCGTGGTCGGTGCCTCCTACGCCGGTACCGAGCTCGTCGCGCAGTTGCGGGCCCTGGCCGACACCTACGCCAAGCGCCGCGGTTTCGACCCCGCCGAGGTCCGTTTCGTGCTGCTGGACATGGCGGACCGGGTGATGCCGGAGGTCGGCGAGAAGCTCAGCGACAAGGTACTGACCGTGCTGCGCAACCGCGGTATCGATATCCGGCTGGGGATGTCGCTGAAGGAGCTCGCCGAGGACCATGTCGTGCTCACCGACGGCACCCGGATCGCGACGCACACCGTCGCCTGGGTGACGGGCGTGACCGGCGCGCCCGTGCTGGGCACCCTGGGCCTGCCGATGGAACGCGGCCGGCTGACCGTCGACGCCGATCTACGCGTACCCGGCCACCCGGACGTCTTCGCCGGCGGTGACGCGGCCGCCGTCCCGGACCTGACGAAACCGGGCAAGATCACCCCGCCGACCGCGCAGCACGCCACCCGCCAGGGCAAGGTCCTCGCCCGCAATGTGGCCGCCAGTATGGGGATCGGCACGCAGACGGTGTACAAACACCGTGATATGGGGTTGGTGGTGGATCTGGGACCCGGCTTCGCCGTCGCGAATCCGGTGGGTGTCCGGCTCTCCGGCCTGCCCGCCAAGGCGGTGACCCGCGCCTATCACACCTACGCCCTACCCCGGGGGATCAACCGCTGGGCGATCACGCTGACCTATCTGACCAACGCGTTCGCCTCGCGCCCGCTCACCCTGCTGGGTCTGGTCAGCCCGGAGGAGGCGAGCTTCGTCGGCAGCGAGGGTATCCGCCACCACTGAACACACACCGCATTACCGAGCGGCGCACAGGTTGTTGCCAGGTTCGGCGGGAAAGGTGGACCGGGAAACCGTACGAGGAGGTTCCCCATGATGGTCTACGCGACGGCTGCCGCCGGGTTCGCAGTGCTCATGCTGATGGTGTTGTCCAGCCATATGGCTGCCGTGGCGCCGCGCACGCTGGTCCGGGTGCGTAGCCGTTGACCTGCGGCTCAGCGATGGATCGACCCGGTGTTCGCGTACAGCGTCACCACCGCCGCGCCGCCGAGCCCGACGTTGTGCTGTAGGGCCGGGTTCGCGTAATCGACCTGGCGGGCACCGGCCTGCCCACGCAGCAGCCAGACCGGTTCTCCGCGCACTGCGCCACTCCCGTAGCACCCAGCGGATGGCCTTTGGCCGGCATTCCGCCGGAGGGATTGGTCACAATCTGCCCGCCGTAGGTGTTGACGGCGTCCGCGACAAATCTTTCCGCGGTCCCCTCCGGGGTGAGGCCGAGCGCTTCGTAGGCCAGGATCTCGCCGATGGTGAAACTGTCGTGTGGCGAACCCCGCTACCAACGATAAATCGCGTTCCGGCTGCGTATCGGCTCGTCGAGCGAACCGGCCCGGGGTACAGGAGCCGCTCGCCGCTCCACGGTCGTGCTGCTGTCGGGCGAGCCGCCGGTGGAAGCCGTTATCCGGCGACGACTCGAGAGTATGTGCCGCTGCGGCGAGCTCGAGCGATCAGGCCAGGGCGAGTTCGGCGCGCCAGACCGGGCTGTCGACGTAGTGGTTGTCGTAGCGCTGCGAGCTCGCGCGGATCTCCTCGACACTCGCCTCGCCGCGGTGGACCCGCTCGAGCAGCCGGTAGTAGTCGAATCGGTGCAGTCCCGGGGTGAAGACCACGAGCAGTTCCGCCTCGGTCCCGGCGGCCGGGGCGAAGGCATGGGGGACCGTGGGCGGCACCGTCAGGAAATCACCCTGTTCGAGCCGTACGACCTGCTCGCCGAGCAGGATCCGCACGGAACCTTCGAGCACCAGGAACATCTCGGTTGCGGCGGTGTGGAAATGCGCGGGCGCACCGGGTGAGCCCTTGTGCAGGGTCGCTTTGTTGGCGGTGAGTGCGCCTCCGGTGGCGCCGGCGTCGGCGAGGAGGGTGATCAGGCTCAGCGCGCCGTCCTGGAGGGTCTCGGCCTCAGCGCAACGTACGAGGACGGGGGCGGTCCGGGCGGAAGCGGTCATCGGAACTCCGTAGGTCTGGGCGGGTATGGCATGGTTCTTGTCTGCTGCAGAGTCGACGGAGCCGGCTCGTCGTGTGTGACATCCGGCCGATGCTGTCCCGGTGCTTGGCCGGGTGGCCGAGTTACCGATCCGCTCGGGCCTGCCGACGCGCAAAGCCGGCCCGACGAGCCGGATCCGAGTGAGTGTTCAGTAGCGCCCGATACGCGGGCATCTCGCCGTATCTGTTCATCTGCTGCGCTGCTCGCTCGCGTGCGCCTGCCACGTCAGCGGTCACCACTCCACCCACCATGCCCAGCACCCGCGGCATCGTCCGACCGGCTGCCGCGGCTCGTCGGGCGAGTGTGGGGATGGTGAAGTCGGCCAGCGTGTTCGGCCCGGTGAGTAGTGGAAGGGCGCTGTCGGCGAGTTCGGCCGCGACCCGCAGGGTCAGTGGGCCGGAAGTAGCCAGCAGCATGGGCACCGGCGAGTGGAGGGCCGGCATCGCGCTGCGTGTCGGCGACTTGGCCACCAGTGTCTCGCCGGTGTGGTCGACTGCGCCGGTGTGCAGCAGTTCGCGCAGGGCGGTGAGGTATTCGCGCAGGTATCGGATGCGTGGGTGGGTATTTCCGTAGCCGGCGGCGATCTCCGGCAAGGACAGGCCCAGGCCGAGTTCGAAACGGCCGCCGACGGCGGCCTGTGCTGTTTGCGCCTGCATGGCCAGCGCGTTGGGGTGGCGCGGGTGGATGGACACGATCGCGGTGCCGACCGTGGTGCCGGGCAGCTCCCGGCCGATCAGCGCGGCGACCGCCAACGCCGCGGATCTCCACTCGGCCGCAGACCGGGGACTACCTGTACCGGTGGTGCCCGGGGGTGCGATGATTCCGGGCGGGAGGAGGATTCGATGTCTTCGACAGATCCACGGGAACCCCGGCAACGGGTGTCGATCGGCGAATGGGTCGCGCGGGGCCTGGCGGTGGTGCTGCTGGTGCCGCTGCGGTTGCTCTGGGAGGCGGTGAAGCTGTGCGGGCGGGCGGTCGTCGCGGCGGGCGTCTACGTACTGGAACGGCTGTTGGTGCCGGTGGGCCGGTTTCTCTGGTACTGGGTGGTGCGGCCGCTGTGGCTGTTCGTCAAGGATGTGGTGTGGGGGTGGGCGCTCCAGCATGTGGTGTGGGGCATGGTGCTCACGCCGCTGGGGGCGCTGCTCATGGACTGGCTGCTGCGGCCGCTGCGGCATGCGATCGAACGATGGCTGTGGCAGCGGCTGCTGCTGCCGGGACTCGAACTGCTGTGGCGCTGGGTCCTTCGACCGGTGCTGGGTGCGATCGAGTCGACCGTGGAGTGGCTGTGGCGGTGGAGTGTTGTGTGGCCGCTGCAGTTGCTGTGGCGATGGGTGCTGCGGCCGTGCTGGATGCTCCTCGCGACGATCGTGTCCTATGGCTGGCGTGGGGCGACCGCGGTGGTGCGGGTGCTGGTCGTGGTGCCGTGTGTCTTCGTCTATCGGACGGTGCTGCGTCCGGTGCTGCGTGCGCTGGCGGCAGTGTGGGATTTCGTCGTCGTGCGCCCGCTCGTATTCCTGAACCGGCGGGTACTGGCGCCGCTGAACCGGGCCGCGGCGGAGGTACTGAACACGGTGTTCGGCCGCTGAATCACCGACCGGTCGCTATCCGGTCACCAGGCCGCTTCCGGTGGTGACGTCCCGCCGAAGGCGTGGTGCGAGCGGACCGTCCGCGCCGGTTCAGGTTTCGCGGGCGGCGACCGAGCGGATCGCGTCGACGACGGCGGCCAGCGCCATCAGCCGCACCGTATCGACGTGTGCGTCGACAGCGCCGGTGGCGGCGGCGATGAAGCCGTCGCCGTCGAAGCGGGTGTGCGGCGGCGTCAGGGCGCGGGACAGGCCGTCGTGGGCGCCCTGGGCGACGATGCGGCAGCCCGGTTTGTCCAGCCGGGCATTGGTGAGAACAGCGCCGATGGTGGTGTGGTCGCGGGTGCGCGCGAAATCGAACCCGCCCTCGAGCCGCAGTACCGCGTCCAGCGAGATATCCGCCGCGCCGAGGTCGATATCGCCGAAAGCGTTGACCGCGCACAGCGCACCGACCACCAGATCACCCAGCCGGCGCTCGGCGTAGCCCAGGCCGCCCGGCCGGCGCAGCTGCGGCCCGCGCCACTGGGAGGTATGGGCGCCGGTGCCCGCGCCGACGCGGCCCACGAGGATCTGCTCCCCGGCGGCCGCCCGGGCCGCGCGGTAACCGGACTCGGCGGTGGGCCGGGCCGCGGGATCGCCCGCGCCGAGGTCGAAGAGTGCCAGCGTGGGGACGATCGGTACCCGCCCAGCGGGAGTAGGGACGCCGCGGTCCTGTTCTTCGAGGTAGCGCATGACACCGTCGGCCGCGGCGAGACCGAAGGCCGACCCGCCGGTCAGTACGACAGCATCGATGGCGACCACGGCTTTGTCCGGGGACAGGGCGTCGAGTTCACGACTGGCCGGGGCGCCGCCGCGCACCTCGCACGAGGCGACGGTGCCCGCCGGCAACAGGAGCACCGTGCAGCCGGTCCGGCCCACCTCGTCGGTCCAGTGGCCCACACTCACCCCGGAAATTCCGATACCCACCCGGCGGCCTCCGTTCTCCTGACTGTGCCCGCGGAAACCGGGCGCTGCACAGCGATCATCGCACCGATGGTGCGCGGCCGTGTGGAAGGTACTGTCGCCGAACCGGTACCGCGAGGTGACCCGTGCCGGAAATCACTTGCGCCGACGGCCGGTGGACAGTGCAATGGCCGGTGATGCACGCCGAGGGAGATCTCACCGGACGAGTGGCCGTGGTGACCGGAGTGGGACGCCGCGCCGGGATCGGCTACGCGATCGCCCGGCGGCTGGCCGATCGGGGCGCCGCGCTCTACCTGACCCATTGGCGGCCCCACGACGAGGAACAACCCTGGGGCGCCGACGATATCGATGCGATCCGCCGCGGATTGTCCGCCGCGCCACGGGTGGTGGACCACAGTATCGATTTCGCCGACCCCGCCGCACCGGCGGAGGTCGTGGACGCCGCGGTCGCCGAATTCGGGCAGGTGGACATCCTGATCGCCAATCACGCCCGAAGCGGCGGCGACGGGACCCTGTTCGATATCGACGCCGCGATGCTGGACGCGCACTGGGCCGTGGACGCCCGCTCGGTGCTGCTGCTCACCCGGGCGTTCGCGCGGCAGTTCCGTCCCGATCGGGGCGAGGTCGCCGATCGCGGCCGGGTGATCTGGATGACCTCCGGTCAGCATCTGGCGCCGATGCGCGGCGAAATCGCCTACGGCTCGGCGAAATCGGTGCTGGCGGGCATGACGGCGACGGTCGCCGACGAACTGATCGACCGCGGCATCGTGCTCAACACCGTCAACCCCGGCCCGGTCGATACGGGCTTCCTCGCCCCGAATACCACGGACCTGCCCCCGGAATTCGTCGAACAGGTCCACTGCGCCTTTCCGCGCGGCCGGGCCGGCCGGCCAGACGACCCGGCCCGGCTGATCGAATGGCTGGTCTCCGACGCGGGCCGCTGGGTGGTCGGGCAGGTGCTCGACTCCGAGGGCGGTTTCCGGCGGTCACGCTTCTGATCGGGCATCCCCGCGGCCGGCCCGGCAGACCGGTCACACCCCATTTCGCGGCCACATAGGAGGCCGTGGCCGGGCTCGCGGCCGGCGCTCTCACTGGCCGGGACCGCGGCCACCGGGCGGTGGTGCCGGGTCGGTAGCGTCGACTCCGCGGCGGACGGTCTCACCCGAGGAAGAAGTCCGCTGCCGGTCTCGGGCGGCCGGTGCCGGCGGGACGGATACCGGGAGGTGGGACGAGGAAGGGGAGTTATGCCGAGGATCGCCGAGACACGCGATGCCGCGGCACCGAGTTCCACCGAGCAGCGTGCCCGTGTGGGCCGGATCCTCGACGCCGCCGCGACGCTGGCCACCGACAAGGAACTCGACCGAGTCCAGATGCACGAGGTGGCCAAACTCGCGGGTGTCGCGGTCGCCACCCTGTACCGGTACTTCCCGTCCAAAACCCATTTGTTCGTGGCGGTCATGCTCGACCAGATCGACCGGATGCGCGCGAAGTACGCCCGGGGGTCCCACCCGGAGCGCAGCGCCCGGGACGCGGTCCACGACAGATTGCTGCAGGTGGTTCGCGTACTGCTGGGCCGGCCACTGCTGGCCACCGCGATGATCCAGTCCAACAGCGCGGCCCGGGCGTCCGCGGTGCCGGATACGGCCGGGGTGGACCGCAATTTCCGGCAACTGCTGTACGACGCCGCCGGGATCGAGCAGGTCACCGAACGGGATGCCCGGCTGCTGCGGGTACTGATCCATTCGGTCTTCGGCATCATCCAGTCGTGTCTCAACGGCCGGATCACCATCGCCGACGCCGAAGCGGACCTGCGGACGGCGTGCGATCTGCTGCTCGCGGAGTGGCCGGAGTCGTTCAGGCGGTGAGACCGCGCCGGATCACCTTCCCGGTGGCGTTGCGCGGCAGCGGCTCGGTGGTGATCCGCCAGCGGCCGGGCACTTTGTAATACGACAGCCGCGCGGCGGCGTACTCGTGCATTCGCGCCTCGTCGACGCTCGCCCCCGGGCGTACCACGACGATCGCCGCCACCTCCTGCCCCAGATCCTCGTGCGGAACACCCACGACGGCGCACTCCGCGACGGCGGGATGTTCGTCCAGGCACTGCTCGATCTCGGTGGGGTACACGTTCTCGCCGCCGCGCAGGATCAGGTCCGAGCGGCGGCCGGTCAACCGCAGCCGGCCGTCCTCCAGGACGCCGAAATCGCCGGTGCGCAACCAGCGGTCCGGGGTGATCGCAGCGGCGGTGGCCGCCTCGTCCGCCCAGTAGCCGAGCATGACGAAGGGGCTGCGCACGCACACCTCGCCCTCGGTGCCGTCGGGGACACGCTCCCCGAACGGGTCACGGATCTCGACCGATACCGTGAGAATAGGCCGGCCGAGCGTACCGGGGTACTGCTCGAGCTCGGCGGTCGTGGCGACCGCGATGGCGGTACTGCATTCGGTGAGCCCGTAGCTGTCGACCAGGGCGTCGCGGGCGAACGGGAACCGCTGCCGCAGCCGGTCTTTGAGCGCGATCGACGACGGGGCCGAGGCGAGCGCGAATGCCGTCAGCGACGAAAGATCGTAGTTGTCTATATCGTCGTGCTCGAGCAGGCGTGTGGCCATGGTCGGCACCGCACCCCAGTTCGTGACTCGTTCCCGTTCGATCAGTCCCAGCACCGTATCCGCGGCGAACGCGCCCTGGTACATCACCACGGTGCTCCCGGTCGCCAGTCGTGGCACCACCAGGTTGTGCAGGCCGGCGATATGGAACAGCGGTGAGGTCAGCAGATAGCGCAGCTGACTCGGCTCGGTGTCGGAGTAGGCGTGTCCGGTGAACGCCGCCGCCATGGCGTCGGAGAAGCGGTGGTAGTCGACGACCGCGAGCAGGTTGCGCTGGGAATGCAGCGCGCCTTTGGGCCGGCCGCTGGTGCCGCTGGTGTAGAGGATGACCGATGGATCGTCCTCGTCGACCTCGGCCCGGGGCAATTCGGCGCCGGAGTGGGCCGCGACGAGCCGCGGAACGTCGGCCTCGACGGTGAGCACGGCGATTTCCGCGGTATCGATATCGGCCAGGAGAGCGGCACGTTTGGCATCGACGATCAGCACCCGCGGGCGGCTGTGCCGGAGTCCGTACTCGATCTCGCGGGGCATCCACCAGCTGTTCAGCCCGACAGCGACGGCACCCAGGCACTGTGCGGCCCAGAACGCCGTCACCCATTCGGGACAGTTGGCGGCCAGCAGCGCGACTCGGTCGCCCCGGCCCACCCCGTACTCGTCGCGCAATGCGGTGGCCAGCGCGGCGACGGCATCGGCGTGCTGGTCATAGGAGATACGCCGGTCGGCGGTCACCAGGTAGTCGCGGTCCTTCCAGGCCCGGGACGCGGCCACCAGGTCGCCGACCGCGCGCCCGCGATGCCGCAGCACGGGCATGGTGGCGCCGAGCACCTCTTCCGCGGTGATCTCGAACCGGCCACCCGGTCCGGTCAGCCGCGTGATGACTTCATTGAGGCGCTGCTGTGCGTCTGCCGGTGTCGTCATGGTGGCGACCCTCTCGTTCACGGTGCGTAGCGGCTGACAACCTCTCACGGCGCGCCGGGAAGACCTGCGGACGTTGCCACTGAGCGAGACCACGGTCCGGGGGTCGGGCGCGCTGGTCCCGCGGGGGCGGGCAGGTCCACGGGGGAGAGGTACGCGCGGCGGTCGCCGGACCGGTCCGGACCGGGTCACGAGCTGTGCTTGCGGGTAACTCGTCGTTTCCGCTCCGCGGGAGCTGCCGGGTGTTACTGTGATTCGAGAATCAATTTCAGTTTTTGCCTATGAAAGGCTTCTGAGCAGCGCTTTTGGAGAAGTCGATGACCATCATTGATTCGGGGAACGGTATCGCCGAGCAGACCGGCAAACCGGACCTGCCGCTGTCCATGGTCGAGCGGATGACCCGGATCCTGGATGCGTTCGACAATCGGAGCTCGCGGCTGTCCCTCGAGGAGGTCGCGCGGCGTGCGCGGCTGCCGCGCTCCACCGTCTACCGCATCCTGCACCAGCTCACCGAGTCCTGCTGGGTCGAGCACACCTCCCTGGGGTACGCGCTGGGCCGCCGCGCCCGCGGACTCGGCGGTGACGGGCACGACCGGATCCGGGCAGCGGCGGCCCCGCTGCTGCACGAACTGCATCTGCGGACCGGACTGGTGGTGCACCTGACGGTGCTCGACGGCGGCGACACCGTCTATCTCGACAAGGTCGGTGGGCGGTTCGCCGCCCGATTGCCCTCCCGGGTGGGGGGATCCGCCCCCGCCTACTGCACGGCCGGTGGGAAAGCGATTCTGGCGGGTTTGGAACCGGAGTCGGTCGATCGCCTCTATCGCCCGGCGCTGCCCCGCCGCACCGGCAATACGATCGCCGAGCGCGCGATGCTGCACCGCGAGCTCAGTCGTATCCGGCTGCGCGGCGGGCTCGCCTTCGACGACAGCGAATCGGCGCCCGGGGTGGCCTGTGTCGGCGCCGCGGTGCGCGGTGACGCCGGTCCGGTCGCCGCGGTCTCACTGTGCGGTGACGCGCGCACCGCGCGAATCGACCGGGTCGCGCCGCTGGTGGTGAACCTGTCCCGCGAGATCTCGCGCACCCTCTTCCCCGGCCCGGGCGACCGGACGGATCCGCACACAGGCGTTCGACCGCTGGAGGCGCTGGGATCGCACTGAGCCGCCGGACTCCGGTGATCGTCTCGCTCATCGGAAGGCTCTGTGACAGAACAGCGACACGGCCGGCAGCCTCGGCAGCGGGAAGACGTGGGTGTACGCGTCTGCGCGGGACATCGAACAGGAAGTTGGGCCATGGGGCAGGTAACGGACCGGATCGAGCAGTACGCGGAAGAAATCCGCGCCGCGGGAACCGAAGGCGACCGGCTCATGCGCCTCGCCGACACCTCGGCGCGCCGACTCCGTGAATCCGGTGCGATACGGATGCTACAGCCGAAAACATACGGCGGACTCGAATGCCATCCCCGGGAATTCGCGGAGACCACCATGACCATCGCCGCGATGGACGGGGCGGCGGGCTGGGTCACCGGTATCGTCGGTGTGCACCCGTGGGAGCTAGCCTTCGCCGATCCCCGGGTGCAGGAGGAGATCTGGGGCACCGATCCGGACACCTGGGTCGCGTCACCGTACGCGCCGATGGGCGTGGCGACCCCCGTCGACGGCGGCTACCTGCTCAACGGACGCTGGTCGTTCTCCTCCGGGACCGACCACTGTCAGTGGGCGTTCCTGGGTGCGCTGGTCGGCGATGCTGCCGGGAAGCCGGTACTGCCGCCCGATTCGCTGCACGTGATCCTGCCCCGGTCCGATTACGAGATCGTCGCGGACTCCTGGGATGTGATCGGGTTGCGCGGCACGGGGTCCAAGGATCTGCTCGTGCAGAACGCGTTCGTTCCCGCCTACCGCACACTCTCGGCCGCGGAGGTGATGGACGGTACCGCCGTGCGCCGGGCGGGCCGGACCGAAACCCTGTACCAGATGCCCTTCTCCTGCATGTTCCCGCTGGGTATCACCTCCGCGGTGATCGGCATCGCCGAGGGAGCACTGGCCTGCCATATCGCCGCCCAGCGCGAGCGGGTCGCGGTGACCGGTATCCCGATCAAGGAGGACCCGTACGTGCTGTTCGCGATCGGGGAGGCGGCCGCCGAAATCGCCGCCTCCCGGGCGGCGCTGCTCGAGAACGTCGACCGGTTCTGGGACAGTACGGAAAAGGGCCGGGAGATCGGCTTCGAAGAACGCGCGATCGGCCGGCGCACCCAGACCGCGGCGGCATGGCGCGCGGTCCGCGCGGTGGACGAGATCTTCGCCAGGTCCGGTGGCGGGGCGCTGCACTACCGATTCCCCATGCAACGGTTCTTCCGGGACGCGCATGCCGGCCTGGCGCACGCGATCCATGTGCCCGGCTCCATCTTCCACGCCTCGGCACTGACACAGTTGGGTGGAGAACCGCAGGGCATGCACCGCTCGATGATCTGAACCGGGGGAGGGGCTCCCGCCGGGCGGCGCGAGGCGGCGCGCCGATCCGGTCGTTTGTGTTCGGAGTGCGAACGATTCGCTGCCGGGTCCGCCGTTGTGTCGGTGGGGCGGGCCCGGGTGGCCATCGTGGGATGGGCCGAGAGGACGCGCCCACGATTGGAACGGGGGGTCGGCGCGTTCGGCGATCCCGGCGTGGTCCGGTCAGCGCCGGTGGGTCATCTCGGCGAGGCGCAGGTCGCGGGTGCGGGATTGGTGGGTCTCCATGGTTTTCGCCGCGCGTTCGGGGTCGCGGTCGCGGATCGCCTCGAAGATCTGGATGTGTTCGTCCTCGATGAGATCCAGGTTGTCCCTGGTGCGCGAGCCCGCGCCGTCGTAGACCCGCAGGCGGGCATCGAGGAGGGCCATCAGTTCCAGCGTGGTCGTGTTGTGGGCGGCATGACGTAGTGCGACATGCCATTCCGCGTGTCGGTCGAGCCGTTCCTGGCCGCTGAGTCCCCGGGTGGAGTCCAGCAGGTGCTGGAGTTTGGCGAGATCGAACTCGGTGCGGCGGGCAGCCGCGCTGCGGGCGACGGTGGCTTCCAGGGCGATTCGTGCTTCGCAGATATCGAGGATCTCCTCCGGTGTGCGGACCCGGACGACGAAACCGCGTGTCTCCTTCGTCATCAGTCCCTCGACCTCCAGCCGCATCAGTGCTTCCCGCACCGGGGTGCGGGAGACGCCGAGGTCCGCTCCGACATTCGCCGGGACCAGCAGGGTGCCGGGCGGGTAGGTCCCGCCGACGATGCGGGAGCGCAACCGGCGGTACGGCGAATCCGATGAATCACGGGATTCGGGCATGGGGTTCTCCTCGGAGCGGGGACGCGATCGTTCACCGATATCACAGTGGCGGCGCGAAGAACAGACTTCTGAACGCAGCTGTATACAACTGGCGACAGTTGCATGCGGCGGCTCTACCGTGCCTGGAGAAGCACGACAGGAGAGTCATGTATCCGCAAGTGAACGAAGACCGCCGATGACCGGATCGGTGGCCGCGGCGGCTCCGGCCGCACCGCGGCGACAGGCGCTGACCAGCAGGTTCGGCTGGAATCCGCGCGCGCTGCTGCCCTGGGTGGTGCCGGTGCTCATCGTCGCGGCCTGGCAGTGGACCTCGCGCGCCGGGATCATCTCGCCGGCGGTCCTGCCCGCACCGTCCGTGGTGCTCGATACCGCCGGCGCGCTGTGGCGCAGCGGCGAACTACCGGACCACATCCTGGTCAGCCTGCGCCGGGTGGCGATCGGTTTCGGTATCGGCGCCGCCATCGGTCTCGCGTTCGGCTTCGCGGTCGGACTGTCCCGGCTGGCGGAGGGTGTGTTCGACCGGAGTCTGCAGATGGTGCGGGCGCTGCCGCATCTGGCGCTGGTGCCGCTGCTCATCGCGGCGTTCGGTATCGGCGAGACACCGCGTGTGGTGCTGGTCACCCTCGGGGTGATCTTCCCGGTCTACCTCAACACCGTGAGCGGAATCCGCACCGTCGACGAGAAACTCATCCAGTTGGGCAGCTCCTACGGACTCACCCGCTGGGGACTCATCCGTCACGTCGTGGTGCCGGGCGCGATGCCCATGATCCTGACCGGGATCCGGTACGCGCTGGGCGTCGCGTGGCTCACGCTCGTGGTCGCCGAGACCATCGCGACCCGCGAGGGCATCGGATATCTGGCGCAGAACGGCCGGGAGATGCTGCGCACCGACCGTATCGTGCTGGCGATCGTGCTCTATGCCTTCGCCGGTCTGCTCGCCGATCAGATCACCCGGCTCGTCGAGCGCCGGGCCCTGCGCTGGAATCCGACGATGCGGAAGGTGCGATCGTGAGCGAGCGGACGAAGCAGCGAGTGGGCCTGACGCTGCGCGGGGCAGGTATCCGGTACCGAGACAACTGGGTTCTGCGTGACCTGGACCTCACGGTCGAACCGGGCCAGTTCGTCGCTGTGGTCGGTCCGAGCGGTGTCGGCAAATCGAGTCTGCTGCGCCTGCTCGCGCAACTCGAGGCGCCCACCGAGGGGACGGTGACACCGGTCGGCGCGTCCTCCTATTCGGCCCGGATGATGTTCCAGGAGGACCGCCTGCTGCCGTGGAAATCGGTGCTCGGCAATGTCACGCTGGCGACCCGGCGCCGGGAGGACGCGGCACGCCGGCTGCTCGACCGGGTCGGCCTCGCGGGCCGGGAGAAGGACTGGCCCGCAGAGCTTTCCGGCGGTCAGCGGCAGCGGGTCGCGCTGGCACGGGCGCTGCTGCATCATCCCGATATCCTGCTGCTGGACGAGCCGTTCGGCGCCCTGGACGCCATCACCAGGGTGAATATGCACGGACTCGTCGAATCGCTGCTGGCACAGGATCCGCGGACCGTCGTACTGGTCACCCACGATGTCGAAGAAGCGCTGATGCTGGCCGATCGGGTGCTGCTGCTGACCGCGGAAGGGATCACCACCGACCTCACCGTCGAGCAGCCCAGGCCACGCCGCCGCGGCGACGCACAGCTCGCCGATCTCGAGCAGCGTCTCCTCGACGATCTCCTCGCCGCCGACCGTTCGGTGCGGCAATCCCGGAAAGGCACCACAGTATGAGCACGTCACCGTTATCGCTGAACAGGCGTGGGTTCCTGAAGGTCACCGGTCTCGGTGCGCTCGGCGTCGCCGGCGCCGCGGCCCTGTCGGCCTGCGGACCGGGTTCCTCGGCGCCCGCGGCGCTGACCGAGATCCGGTACGCCCTGATCGGCGACGGTAAGGCCGAACCGGGCACGATCCTGTCGCACCGGCTCGGCGGTTTCGACGTGAGCGCCGAGGTAGGGTTGCCGGTTTCGTTCCCGACCGGGTTCCCCGCGTCGCTCCCGGTCATGGAAGCGATCAAGGCCGGCAGTATCGAGTTCTCCTTCGCCACCGCGACCGCGGTCATCTACGCCATCGGCGGCGGTGTGCCGGTGGTGCCGCTGGTCGCCTATCCGCTGCCGGCGAACGAGGTCGACATCCTGGTCCACAAGGGTTCCGTCATCAAGTCCGCGGCCGATCTCGCCGGCCGCAGGGTAGCCGATCACCAGGGCACCACCGGGACCTACAGTCTCGTCAAGTATCTGGAGTCCGCCGGGCTGACGATCGACGATATCGAGTACGTCAACCTCACCGCCGCCGACGCGGAAGCCGCGTTCGCGCAGCGGCATGTCGACGCCTGGATCAACTGGCAGCCCACCATCGAACTCGCCCGGCGCAAACACGATGCCGATGTACTGCCCGGAGTACGCACCTACGACTACGCGTTCTTCGTCGCCTCCGAACGGTTCGCCTTCGACCATCCGCGCGAAGTCGCCACCCTGGTCCGCAATGTCCGGGATGCGCAGCGCTGGATCGAAGCGAACCCGGAGACCGCGGTCGCCGAATTCGCGGCGCTGGGCGGATTCGGCGACTCCACCTTGGAAAAGGAGGTCTACTACGACCTGGTCCAGCAGCGGCGCCTCTCGTACTCGGGCGCGGGAGATTTCGGTGTGATCGGACAGGATGCCGTCGACGGCACCCAGGATCTGGCCGACAACTTTCACCAGCTCGGTGTGTATCCGGAGGCGGTGGATGTGCGCGGCTGGTTCGCCGACGACCGGTTCGCGCCGGTCGCCGACGCCGTGCGCGCCGAGCTGTCCACGTCGTGATCGAGAGAGATCGGGAGACCATTCGATGAGCAAGAAAATGCGCCTTGCCGCGTTTGTCACCGCGGGCCCGGGCCGCCCAGGTGGCTGGCGTTATCCGGGATCGGTGCCCGGCTGGCTGGACGCCTCCTACTATCACAACATCGCGCGGACGCTGGAGGACGGCCGGTTCGACCTGGCGTTCTTCCCCGATATCCTCTCGGTCCCCGACCGTTTCGGCGGCAGTACCGATTCGCAGTTGCGGTACGGCGCGCTGGGCTCGCTGCGGGTGGATCCGCTACCGGTGATGGCATCGATGGCCGCAGTGACCCGGCATCTCGGTATCGCGGCGACAGTGTCGACCAGCTACGCGCAGCCGTTCAGCGTCGCACGAACCTTCGCCAGCCTCGATCACCTCACCGCGGGCCGCTCCGCGTGGAATATCGTGACCTCGTTCCAGGAATCCGAAGCACGGAACTTCAACCTCGACGCGCAGTTCGACCGCTCGACCCGCTACGAACGCGCCGACGAGTTCCTGCAGGTGGCGGCGAAACTATGGGACAGCTGGGAAGACGACGCGCTGGTCCTGGACGAGCAGGCGCCGCTGTTCGCCGATCCGGACCGGGTGCACCGGATCGATCACCGGGGGCAGTACTTCACCGTGCAGGGCCCGCTCAATGTGCCGCGGCCGCCGCAGGGTTACCCGGTGCTGATCCAGGCCGGCGCCTCGTCGAAGGGTAAGGATTTCGCCGCGCACTGGTCCGATGTGATCTTCTGCAGCCACGCCTCCAAGGAGTCCGCGCAGTCCTTCTACACCGAGATCAAAGAGCGGGCGGCGACCTTCGGCCGCGACCCCGACCGGATCAAGATCCTGCCGTCGATCACCCCGATCGTCGCGCCGACCGCGGCGCGGGCCAAGGAACTGGCCGCGGAGATCTTCGAACTGGTCCCGCCGCTGGGTGGCCTGTCCACGCTCGCCTATCACCTCGACGTCGACCTCTCCACCTTCCCGCTGGACGAACGCCTGCCCGAGGTGGAGGTTCCGGGTGTGGAGGGGCATTACCACGAGGTCCGGGAGATCACCGAGCGCGACGGTCTCACACTGCGCCAGCTGGGCAAACAGTACGGCGGCCGGACCGAGGGCGATTTCATCGGAACGGCCGCCGAGGTCGCCGACGGACTCCAGGAGTGGTTCACCGACGGAGCCGCCGACGGTTTCACCCTCCAGGTCCCGTATCAGCCGGGCGGATTCGAGACCTTCACCCGGCAGGTGGTGCCGGAACTGCAGAAACGCGGACTCTTCCGCACCGAGTACGAGGGCGCCACCTTGCGCGAGAACCTCGGGCTCGACCGTCCGGCCCGGGGCGAATGGACCACCCGCGCGGGTGGCGCGGCGTGACCGGCTCGGAAACCGGTGGGACGCGCGGTGAGGTGGTGGTGGCGGCCGAGGTCGCGACGCCGGGCCGGTTCATCGTCTCGGCACGGACCAACCACCTGGTCAGCGATTCACGGCTGGTGGGTGGTGAGGCGATCCACGCCGGCGAACTGCTGCTCGCCGCGCTGGCGTCCTGTGCTCTCGCCAATATCGAGAACCATGCCGCGGCAGCGGGTTTGCCCGCGGTGCGGGTGACGGCGACGGCGTCGCACACCCGTGACGAGGACGACCCCACCTACTATCGCCGCACCGTACTCGAGATCGGTATCGACGGGGTCGGCGACACGGACGGATGGGCGCTGGTGGACAACTTCGTCGCCACCTGTCCTATCTACAACACGGTGCGCCGCGGGAGCGGAATCGAGGTCACCCTCAACGGTCGTAGCCGGCCGGAGACCGCCGGCTCGGCGAGCCGCGGCGGGACGGACGGTGACCGTGCGCGACAGTGAGGGCCGGTACGCCGAATCGGCGGACGGTAGGTACTGCCCGGGGGATGTGCTGCGGCGGCGATGCCGGACCGGCGGAGCCGGAGATCGCCGCACCGACCCCGTCCGGTCCGCGCCGCGCCGGTGCCGGCCCCGCCTGGTACCGGGCGCCGCCGACCCGCACAGCCGCACAACGACGGCGCCCCGGACCCCCGGCACGTCGTCACGGAAAGTGGGCCGGATCCGAATTCGGACGTCGTTTGTCGGTGTGTTCTGATGACGTCGGGTGGCGAAGCCGAGATCCACCAGCGGCTGCTTCGAACTCGGCGAACTTCGGGACGAGCGCTATCTCTTCGGCCCAGATTCGCTCGCGCTCCGCGCCTTCCGCGAGCCGCGCTACGGCCGGCGCTGTTTCCGGGCCCGCCTCGACGGTGACCCGCGGGTTCGCCATGAGATTGCGATACCACGCCGGATGGTGCGGGCTGCCGCCATGGGTGCCGAAGACGGCCCGCTCGGTCGATGTGGGCACTCGCGCCGCCGAGGCACTGCAGGAGGCCGCCGGAGGGATCGGGGCTTTCGGATGCCCTCACCGTGAAATAACGTCGGGCCGAGACAATGTCGGGGAGGGGCGCGGCGATGGACATCCGGTGCCGTGGTGCGGGTGATCGTGATCTGTCGGACGTCTCTCCTGGAAGCCGCCGTACCGCTGCCCGCGGATACGCGCGCTGGTGTGAGACAAGGTGGTAGATCCGATGTTCCGTAAGGCCGTGGCCATTGTGGCCGCCGCGCTCGCCGCGTCGTCCTGTTCGCTGACCGATGCGGCGACGAGTTCTTCGGTGCTGGACGAGATGACCGAGGAGAAGATGTGCGCGCTGGTCACCGGCGAGTCGCTCCGGGGAGCGCTGGGTGCGCCGGTCGGTGACCACGTGGGCAGGGCCGGGCCCGGGCGAACACAGGTGATGTCCTACCGATGCAAGTACTTCCCAGAGGACGATGCCGAGGGGTCTCCGTGGTGGCTCAACACGAGCCTGGGCGTCACGCCGCCGGAGGCAACCGATGGGGAGGCACTGGACGAGGAGTTCACCGAGGGAATCGGCCGGTACACCGGTTCCGAGGACAAGACCGTGGTCCCCTATCGAGAGGTGCCCGGGGTCGGCGCTGCCGCCGGATACGGGGAGGTTCCGCTGTTCGGTCACCAGCTCGCCGTGGTGTTCCCGGTCGGCGAGGAGCGGTTGACGGTCACCGTATCGACACTGAATCAGGTGGGGCCGGAGCAGTTGACACCGGTGGCGGAGGAGCTCATAGCGAACCTGCAACGGTGATCACACCGCCGGAGATCGTGATTTCTACGCGAGCAAACGCTCGCGAGCAGTCCGCCGACCGCGATCGGCGGACCGGGGCAGTCCCGCGCACCCGGTGCCCGCGTGGGGGCGAATAGCTGTCTCGATACCAAGGTTTTGAGACATGCGGTCACGTGCGCATCCAACGAAAGATATCGATGCGGGGGCGGCGATCCGAAGCCGAGTACGCGATGCCCGCGAAGTGAGGACTGTTCGCCGACACCGTTGATCGATGCTCCGGCCGAGTGCCGCGAGGCGAATCGCCCCGCGACGCTCGGCCGGTGTGGTGCGGTACGCGGTCGCCGGGCGGTCAGTCGCGCAGGGCGCGGTCGCGCAGGAGCGCCAGCGTCCGCGACAGGATGCGCGAGATCTGCATCTGGGAGACGTTCAGTTCGGCCGCGATCTGGGCCTGGGTGCGGTTCTCGAAGAACCGCATATGCAGCACCCGCTGGTCGCGGGCCGGCAGCTCCCGCAGCAGGGGCGCGATCGTCAGCGCGTTCTCGGTGATCTCGTAGGACGGATCCTCGTCGCCGAGGGTGTCGGCGTTCTTCGCCGCCGTTCCGCTGTTGTCGTTCTGCTCGACCGAGGCGTCGAGCGAATCGGTGCGATAGGCATTACCGGCCAGCAGGGCCTGGGTGACCTCGTTGAGGTCGAGATTCATCGCCACGGCGATATCGAGCGCGGTCGGGGTGCGGCCGAGTTCCTGACTGAGGCGTTCTATGGTGGGGCCGAGGGCGAGTTGGGTTTCCTTCAACCGCCGCGGGACGCGGACCGCCCAGGTGTGGTCGCGGAAATGGCGGCGGACCTCGCCCATGATGGTGGGTACCGCGAAGGCCAGGAAACTGGCGCCCCGGGTGGCGTCGTAACGGTCCACGGCCAGCACCAGGCCCAGGGAGGCGATCTGGTGCAGATCCTCGTAGGTCTCCCCGCGGCCGGTGAACCGGCGCGCGATGTGATCGGCGAGCGGCAGGCAACGCCGCATGATCTCTTCGCGCAACTCCGGTCGCCCAGGGTTGTCGCTGTCCATCTCCGCGAGCTGCTCCAGGAGCGGCTCGATCCCGTCGTAGCTGTCGGTACCGCGGCTGGCCCGCCGCGCGGTGGTGGGGGAGCCGTATGCGGCCACAGTCGTCATCGAAAACCTACCTTTCGGTTGCCTCCGCCTCGATCCGCGCCGTCGGAGGGCGACACGATCCCTGGCTACCGCAGGAGGGCGTGCGCAATCAAGATCGGCCCACCTTCTTCGTTTTGTGAATCTCCGAGGTCGGTGGGCTTCGTTTTCCGGACAGTGGAGCCGGTCGGCCGGTCGCTCCGCTGATGCGGGCGGCTCCGGTCGCGGATACTGGACCTCTCCGGGCGTCCCGTCCGGAGGCGACAGCACTACCGGCAATGCGTCAGCCGTACGGCTCGGTGCATGGCGGTCATGAGCGTGGTGTGCGGGCTTCTCGAGGGCGTCGCCTGCCGGGGATCGGCGGGCCGTCGGGGCCACCGCGTTCGTCAACCGGTTTGATCCGGGCGAGTACACATGGTGTCGTAGAAGAGAACGACCACCGTTTCACCTGCGCGACGAACGATGGTGCGTTCGACCCGACGAGAGGCTGCTCATGCAGAGTCTGGCGTTCGACAGCGAGGACCTCGGTGCGACCGAGGCATTCCTCAACGACGCCTACACCCGGATGCAGATCGGCAACGACGGCCAGCGGGGGGTGCGCACCCGCATCCGCCGCGACATGCTCGGCCCGGTCAGTCTCGACCGGCTGGACCTGGGTTTCGATATGGCCTACGACGCCGACCCGCTGAACAAGGTCTGCCTGGTGACAGTGCATTCCGGGACGATCGAGGAGGATTACCACGGTGGGGGACGCGACACCTTCACCTCCGGCGACTCCGGCCTGCTCACCCCGCACGATCTGCCGTATTCCGGGGTGGTCCGCTCCGCGCGCTACGACATCACCATGTTCGGCCCGGAGCTGCTGGACCGCCTCGCGACCGCCGGCGACCCAGCGGACACCCTCCGGCTCAGTGGCCACCGACCGGTGAGCCAGGCGGCGAACCGGCAGCTGACGGCGGTGATCACCCACCTGCAACGGGTCGCCAACGATCCCGCCACCGCGGACAGTCCACTGCTCGCCGCGGCCGGTGCCGACTACCTCGCCGCGACCGTGCTCGCCACCATGCCGACCACGGCGGTGACCGACGCCGCGGCCGCCGACCGCCGCGACGCCCACCCGGAGACGGTGCGCCGCGCGGTGTCCTATCTCGAATCGCATCTGCACGAGGATGTGACGATCACGCAGGTGGCGGCCGCGGTGTTCGTGACACCGCGCGCCTTGCAACTGGCGTTCCGGCGCCATCTCGGCACGACACCGCTGCGGTACCTGCGCAGGCTCCGGCTGGCCGGCGCGCACGACGACCTGCGCGCCGCCGGGGCCGGGGACGGGCGGACCGTCGCGACCATCGCCCACCGGTGGGGTTTCGCCCACCCGGGCCGCTTCGCGATCGCCTACCGCCGGCATTACGGACGCTCGCCGTCGGAGGTTCTGCACACCTGAGTCCGGCGTCGCGATATGCGGCGCCTCGCCGGCGGAGGTGTGCGGGCCCGGTCGCTGGGTAGCACGCCCGGGAAGTTCGCCGACCGGACCGAGGAGCGCGCCATGACCCATGCGGCCGAAATGCTGGACCTGTACCCCCACGACCTGGACGGAATCGACCGCACCGCCCTGACCCGGTGTATCGAGGAATGTTTCTCGTGCGCGCAGGTGTGCACCGCATGCGCGGATTCCTGCCTCAGCGAAGCCACGGTGGCCGACCTGGTCGCCTGTATTCGCACCGACCTGGACTGTGCCGAGATCTGCGATACCACCGGTCGCGTGCTCACCCGGCACACCGGCGGTCGCACCGCACCGACTCGGCCACTGCTCGAGGCCTGCGTCGCCGCCTGCGCGGCGTGCCGGGAGGAATGCCTGCGGCACGCCGGCATGCACGAGCACTGTGAGGTGTGTGCCGAGGCCTGCCGGCGCTGCGAACAGGCCTGCCGGAACCTGCTCGCGACGCTCGGCTGACCGGGGGCGGCCCCCCGGGACGAGGCGGCGGGCCGCGGTGGCCGTGCTCATCGCGGGGCGGCGTCCGCGATTCTCGGGGCTTCGGCGCCGGGCACGACCGTGAACTCCAAGCCGTAGTTGTTCAGGGTGGCGGGCAGTGGTGCGGCAGGGCCGAGCGGGAGATGCGAGCGCAGGCGCAACTCCGGCCCGGACACCATATGCGCGAGCAGTGCGCTGGTGACGAACAGGACCAGATTCCGTCCCGGGCATTCGGCGGGGCCGGCGCTGAACGGCACCAGCTGCGGATACTGCTGCGCGCGCCCGTCCAGCCAGATCTCGGGGACGAACCGGTCGGCGAAGGGTAGCGTGTCACGATCGCGATGGAAGGCCGGAGCCACAATCACCAGTGCCGCCCCGGGCTCCAGCGCGAACTCCGCCGAGCCGGACCGCCACCGGGTCCACTCGGTGGTATCGCGCAGGATGACCGGAGTGGTGGGCCACAACCGGATCGATTCGAGCACGCAGGCGCGGAGATAGGGCCGCAACCCGGCCGTGCCGGGATCCTCGGCTTCCGCACGGGCCCGCGCCCGCTGGTCCGGATGGTCGGCCAGCAGGGCCAGCGTCCGGGAGAGCGCTATCCCGGCAGCGTCGAAGGCGAACAACCACTGCGGCATCTGGCCCACCGGGTCGATCGCTCCGGCAGCGGGTACCGCGGCCAGCGCGCCCGCCAGGCTGCCCGGTTCCGCAGACTCCACGTAGTCGTACAACCGGGTGAGGAACCGGTCGCGGCGCTTGCGGTGCGGGGGTGCCAGAAACGACCAGTTCGCGGCCGACCGCAGCCGCCACAACTCGTCGGTGATCGCGTCGTCGTGCCGGGCCCGCTCGCCGAGCGTGATCCGCCGCACCAGCCGCCACCACGCGGCCGTGAACGTCCCGGCGTCCAGCACCCCGCGCCCCTGGGCGCGGGCGAGCAGATCCTGTGCCTCGTCGGCGACCTTCGCCGCGAACGGCGTCGCGAGCCGGTGCAGCGATGCGCCGGTGTCGAGTGCCGCCTCGTTCACCGCGCGCCGCCGTTCGCGGACCTGTCCCCGGGAGACCAGCACGCCGTGTGGCTGGAACTGTCCCAGTGCGGCCCGTTTCTCCCGATTCGCCGGGTCGAACGGCGCGGGCGCTTCGTCGAGGACGCGGCCGACATCTTCGGGGTCGAGGACCACGACGATCCGGCGGCCGGGCACCACCAGTTCGACCGGTCCGCGGCCGAACTCCGCGCGCAGAGCGCGGATCCGCTCGATCGCGCGTTCGTCGGCACGGAGACGTTCCAGCAGTCCGAGCATCGGCCTGCGGCGCGCGATCACCCCCGCGGTGATCGCCGGGAAACCCAGATCCACCAGGGTGGTGGCCGCCCGGATTCCGGTGAGCCGGTGTCCGTGCACATCCGCCATGCCGCTCTCCTCCCGTTGCCGTGGCCGGCGACTGCCGGCGTCGGGCGCGTACCCGGGTGCGGGCCGGCGAAACGGAGCACGGCCGTGCCGGTGGCGGGGTACGTTCGGTCCCTATCGGTGTGACCGGCGGGACGGCCGGGCGGGGAGGGGACCGGTGCTGGTCGAAACCGCGGTCGGTGACGCCTACGGGGCAGGGTTCGAATACGCGGAGCCGCAATTCGTGGCCGAACACAACACTCTGCGCGGGTACGTGCAGCATCCGAGGCACGCCGGTATCCGACCCGGCGCCTACACCGATGACACGCAGATGAGTCTCGCCGTCGCCGAACTCCTCGTGGCCGGCGAGCCGTGGACGCCCGCGAACCTGGCGGACCGCTTCGTCACGGTCTTCCACCGTGATCGGCGGGAAGGTTATGCGGGCCGTTTCTACGATTTCCTCCTCTCGGTCTCCGACGGCGAGGAGTTCCTGCGCCGGATCCGGCCGGACAGCGACAAGAGCGGTGCGGCCATGCGCGCCGCGCCGATCGGGCTGTTGCCCACCGTGGACGATGTGCTCCACCATGCCGCGATCCAGGCCGCCGTCACCCACGACACCCCTGCCGGTATCGCGTCCGCGCAGGCGGTCTACTACTGCCACCACGACCTCGGGCCGCCCTCCGCCATAGGCGCCTGGCTGGACGGATATGTTCCGGGTGGGTGGGCGCGTCCCTGGCGCGGTGAGGTCGGGTCGAAGGGCCGGATGAGCGTTGCCGCGGCCGCTACTGGAAACCCTGGAGAACGGTCGCTACGGCCGCGACTACCTCGCCGGACTCGACGCCCGGCTGCTCGGCTGCTCGGCTGAGGACGGGATGGGGAGGTCCACCGACCTCGGATGATCGGTCCGCGTGCGCGGCGATCGGCCCTGCGGACGGGTAGGGTTCCGGTCGTGGCCGGGCGGCGTCCGAGTTCCCGCTACCGGCCCCGCGCTGCTCCCGGTGGGCGTGCGGCGCGACAACCGTCCCCCATCGGCATTTGCGGAGGTACATGATGTCTCAGGCCATCGAGGGCATCGACCCGGCCGTGCCGCCCAGCGGCCCGGGCTGTGTCGAATGCGAAAAGGCGCAGGGTTGGTGGGTGCATCTGCGGCGGTGTGCCCAGTGCGGTCATATCGGCTGCTGTGATTCCTCTCCCGCCCGGCACGCCACCGCGCACTTCACCGCGACCGGGCACCCGTTCGTGCAGAGTTACGAACCGGGCGAGGACTGGTTCTGGGACTACCGGTCCGGGGAAATGTACGGGGCCGGCCCGGAACTCGCGCCGCCGCGGGATCATCCGAGCTCGCAGACCGTCCCCGGTCCGCGAGATCGGGTACCGGCGGACTGGCAGGACCACATCCACTGAGCTCGCCGGTCGGCCTCGCCTGCGATAACGCGCTGCCAAATTCGATCGGCGCCGGTCGATGAACGTGTGCTCGCCGGTCCGTCACGAGCCGCCGGGCAACCAGCGGCGCATGCGGGCGAGCCCCTTCGGCCGGGGTGGCCGGCGTTCCGGGTCGAACCAGCGGGGCAGCGGTTCCCGCGCGGTGAGCCACTGCCGCGGCACCGCGCCGGCCCGGCCGGCCCCGGTGCCGGTGTGGGCGGCGACTATGCCGCCGGTGATGGCGCCGGTGGTGTCGATATCGCCGTCCGCCGCGATACAGGTGGTGATCGCGGCCGGGTAGTCGTCGAGGGCGGTCGCCGCCACCCATATCGTGAACGGCACCGTGTTCTGCGCGGTGACCAGTGAGCCGTTGCCGAGTTCGTGCGCGGCCTCGGGCGCGGAGGCGCCCAGCATGGACCGGGCCCGGCGGATCAGCCGGGTCGTCTCGCTGTCGGCCAGCCGGTCGAGAACGGCGGTGACGAACTCCGCCGGGGCGGGCCGGACACCGGCCCGCCGTGTGTGGGCGGCGAGGCCGGCGGCGAGCGCCACCGCGACCGCGCCGGCGATCCCCTCCGGGTGGGTATGCGTGACCTCGGCCGACCGGGCGGCCTCGGTGACGATCCGTTGCGGATCGCCCGCGAAGCAGGCACCCAGCGGGGCGACCCGCATGGCCGCCCCGTTACCGCGAGATCCCTGGTTCTCGAACAACTCCCCGGCCGCGTCCCGCCAGTGTGTACCGGCGCCGATCCGGCGCAGCACCCCGACCGTGTTGAACCCGTAGTCGCGGTGCGGCCGGAAGCGGCGCGCGAATGCGGAGGCGAGCCGATCCTGGTCGATCGCACCGTTGCGCAGGAGTTCGGCGACCACGCTGCAGGCCATTTCGGTATCGTCGGTCCACGCCCAGGGCCGCTCGGTGGGCAGCTCACCTGCCCGGAGATCGTCGAGGGACCGGCGCATGACGGGGAACTGCTGCCCCAGCGCATCTCCCACGGACAGTCCGTCCAGCGAATCGAGCATCGAGTCGATGTGCATCGCGTCGAATGGTAGCCGGATCGGGTACTCGTCCGATCACCACCACAGTGAGCGACCTGGAGGCGGCGTGCACGGCGAGGCGGACGAGAACACCAGCGACGGCGTCCATACGTTCGCCGAGCTGTATCACTATCGAATGTTGTACAACGCGCTCGTATTCAACGAATGGGCGCGCGGCGGCCGATACGACGTGCACAAGAGCATCCGGCACAGCGACGGTGAACTGTGTTTCGGCGGTGGCTGGTTCGTCGTGTACGCGATATTGCCGACCGGGCAGATCGCCAACCACTACCGGATGCGGCACTGGGGACTGTTCCGGATCCCGGAACGGCAGGTGCCCACCATATGGGACGGGCACAGCGCGCGCGAGGCCGCCGAGCGGATGCTCCGATTCCTGCGGGAACCACCACCGTCGCCGGGATGTGGACGGGCGCCGGTGACCTGATCGTTGCCGCGCGCAGCGCCGTCGGCATACCGGAGGGCGCTGTATGCCGAGGTGGTGGCCCCGCAGCCGGCGTCGGGGCACTGCCGGACACGGCAGCGCCGGAAGCCTTTCCGGGGCAGCGGTACCACCCTGCCGGAGTCGCCGCGGCGCTCCGGCGTTGTCGGACGAGAGTCCAAGTGCCTCTTTCTCATTGGTTTCTCAGCGTTTCTGAGGCGGTATCCGAGGGTGGTACCAGTACGGTGTCGCGTGCCGGGTCGGCCGGTGGTGTAGTGAGTGAAGGGATGTGGGTGTGGCGCGCAGGGTAATTGTCACAATGGTCGATGATCTGGACGGCGAATCCGTCGCGGCGGAGACGGTATCGTTCGGAGTCGACGGACTGCTGTACGAAATCGACCTTTCCGAGGAGAACGCGCGGGAATTCCGCGCGGCACTGGACAAGTGGGTGCCGTTCGCCCGCAGAGTCGGCAAACAGCGCCGGGTGAAAGGACAGACACCGGAACGTCCGCAATCGGCGAAGGCGGTGCGGGAGTGGGCTCGGCGCAACGGGCACGAGGTACCCGATCGCGGCCGCATCCCCGGTGTCGTGCTGGAGGCGTATCAGCGCGCCGCCGGCTGACTCCCGGGCGCCACGGTAGACCGTGGCAGTCCCCGGCCGGCGACTTCAGTTCGCCGGCTCGGGCGGGGCGTGGACGGCGATCTCACCGCTGAGCGTACGGCCGCCGCTGAGCCGCAGGCGGTCCCCGCTCCAGAATCGGCCGGGGTCGTACCAGTCGGGGCTGCGGGTCTCCGGGAGCAGCCCCATCGCCTGGTAGGTGGCTGCCACGATCTCCGCGCAGTAGGCGTTCTCCACCTCGCGGGCGGCAGGCGGGCGGGAGCGGCGGCGCGGCAGCCGGACCCGGCCGCGGAACCAGCGCCCGGCCAGGGCCGCGGTGGACGGGAACGGGGTGCCGTCGAGTCTCGCCACCGTGCGCAGCACGCCGTCCTCCATCTCCCGGGTGGCGGGCGGTTCGAGCTGACGCAGCCATGCCTGCTGACCGTAACGGTTCGCCCAGGTCAGCACCGCATCGCGCAGATTGTGCAATTGAGCGCCGCGATGCGCGGTGCCCGACCACATATCGGGCAGCGACCGGCCGAGTTCGGCGTGCCAGATCAGCGCGGGAAGATCGTCGATCACCACCGACATACCCACATGGTTGACCGGACTGTTCGTGGTCATCCGGATCATCCGGTCGGCCGTGGAATGCCCACGGAACAACCAGATATCGCCTGTCCTGGTGATCTCGACAGCCCGGTCGAGACCGAGATCCGCACCCGCCATGGACGTAGCCTATGCGTTATGAGGTGGTGGAAGGTATTGGGTTTGGCGGGAGCGGCCGGTGTGGTGGCCACCGGTGTGGTGGTGGTGCGCGCCGAACGCCGCCGTCGCACCTACACTCCGGACGAGGTCCGCGAGCAGTTACATGCCCGGTTCGCGCAGGCGGTGGCCGCCGAGCAGGCGGTCGAGATCCCGGAACCGGAATCACGCGCCGCCCGGATTCGCGCCCGGGTGCGCCGGCTCTTCCGCCGCTGACTGCCCGGGCGCGGCCACCGCTCAGACGACGGTGGCGGCCCGGGTCTGCGCGTAGGTGATGACCTCCTCCGTGAACTCCGACGCCGTGCGGTGGGCGGAGCAGGTCCGCAGCCGGTGGATCGCCAGGTCGAGCTCCGGTCCGGGTCCGCGATCGGCGAGCAGGACGACGATCGCCTCCTGCGTGCCGATGCGGTCGTCGGGTTGCGCCAGGAGTTCGGTCAGGTAGCGGTCGGGGTCGGCGAGCTGGATCGCCCGGCGCGCGTAGGCGTGGACCCGGCGGGGGAGTTCGGCGCGGATGGTGTCGAGATCGGTCTGTAGTGCGTGCCCGCCCGGTTGCTCCGGATCGACCCGCAGCGACCACGGCCGGGTGAGCTCCTCGGGCAGGCCGTGGTCGTCGATGAGGTCCGGGCCGGTGGCCTCTTCCAGCGGGACCGGGGCCAGTCCCAGCCGTTCGTTGCGCCAGTTGCCGAATTCCCACCATGCCCGCGGGGTGGCGTCGAGATGCAGGCCGAATCGCAGGACCTGCTGACCGTCGGCCCAGGTCCGCGACACCCGGGTGCGGCCGACGGATGCGACGCCCTCCGGCTCGACCCGCACCCAGGGGGCGTCGGCGCCGTGAAAACCATACAGTTGTAGCAACTTTCCTGTTTCGCGCAGCAGACGCCGCAGTGCCGGATCCGGTCTGACCATTCCGGCAGACTATCGATTCACCCCGACACCTCATCGCCCGCGGGTTTGCCCCGGTCGCTGCCCTGGGTCGGCCGGACGGTGCCGCGGTGGCCGGATACCGGTCGTGGCGGGTCAGTCGTAGACGTACTGTCCCAGTCCCAGCAGGTTTCCCTCGCTGTCCCGGAACCAGGTGGCGCGTTCCCCGGATGCTCCGGTCGACGGATAGTGACCACGCACCTCGACGACCTCGCTCTCGAATTGCACCCCGCGTTCGCGCAGTTGCGCGACGGTCAGATCGAGATCGGGCACTGTGAAACCCATCTGGGTGTGGTCGCCCGAGGCGCGGCCGGTCGACGTGAAGACCACGAATTCGGTACCGCCGCACCGGTAACGCAACCCGCCGTCCCGTTCCTCGACGGGCTCGAGTCCGAGGCGCTGCGCGTACCAGCTGCGGGCACGCCCGAGATCCCGCGCCGGCAACCGGACCGCTGCCCGGGCGTGATCCAGCGGACCCGCGGTCGCGCCCGCGCGGCGTTTCTTCTCGGCCCAGTAGGTGGGGGTGGTCTGGATCAGCTGGACGTAGTTGCCGTCGGGATCCTCGACCGTGGCGAACCACAGTCCCGCCTCGCGGTATTCCACGCCGGAAACCCAGGGGACTTCGAACGCCTCGAGCCGCCGGGCGGCGGCGTGGATATCGGGCACGTGATAGTTGATGATCACTCGTCCCGGTTCGGCGGTGCGCGGGGCGAGATCGTCCCGGGTGTCGGTGAGCACACCGACACCACCGAAGTCGAGGAAACCGTCGCTATCGAGCGTGACGCCCAGCACCTGGGCATACCACGCGCGGAGACGGTCGGGGTCGGTGCTGCCGAGGAGAATGCTCTCGATCGAAGTCGCGCTCATACTGCCTTCCGGATCAGGGGTTCTCGGTACGGGCCGCCGTCCGCGGCCGCCGGCCACACGCATCGTCGCGCGGCCGAGCGGTGCCGCGGTGTCGACTCCGGCGGGCGGCTCGCCCGGGCGGCCCACGCGGCGCCGTTCAGCGCCGGACAGTCCCGACGCCGCCGGAGCACCGGCAGGGCCCGGATCCGCGCAGTCACATGGTAGGCGAGCCAGCGTGAACCCCCGGCGGGACTCGTCGAAGCCCGCGACTCGCTGCGGTGTGACCCGTGCCCGGCATCCGGAAACGCCCGCTGCCCGACAAGAGAGCCGAGGATCGTGCCGGAGGCGCGAAAACTGCATGGGCAGGCATCGATGGCAATAGTTCTCATCGGCCTTCAGCGCGGTGCGGAACCTGCCTCTCGCGTTCCGGCGGGAGTGCGCGGTGACCGGGGGTGGAGGACGAGCACGGGTGAGGCGGGCCTGTGCGATCATGCGGAGGGGACGGAGGAGCGGGAGGGCGGTCGGTGTCCGTGTCGAAAAGGCTCGTGGTGGCCGCAGGTCAACGGTTGGGTGGTATCGCGAGAAACATCGCGGACGGTTGGAGCAGGCATTCCCCCAACCACGACAACGCGTTGCAGGTGGCCGCGAAGACGCATATCGACGCCGAGACGCGGGCGACCGCCGGGGTTCGCGGCGCCACACCGGCCCCACCGCTCGATACACCGCGGATGCTCGGTACGGAGTCCCGCTCCGCGCAGCGAAATGCGATCGACCGCGCCACGGCCGATCGCGGCGTAGCCCACACCGCCCTGACGAACCGCTCCGAAATGAACCGAACAGCTGACCAGGTGACCGTATGTAATGATCCGGTCGATGTCGCCACCGGTGAATTCGTGCTTCCGGCGACCGATCTACGGCTACCCGGAGTACTGCCGCTGGTGCTGCGGCGCCGGCATCGATCGGGCTATCGCTTCGGGCGCTGGTTCGGCCCGTCCTGGTCGGCGACGATCGATATGCGCGTCGTCGTCGACGCCGGCACCCTGACCTTCGTCGGCGAGGACGGCCTGCTGCTGGTCTACTCGCATCCGGAGCAGAATCGGCCCGTCCTCCCGATCAATGGGGGACCGCAGTGGCCACTGGCCGCCGGGACAGCGGGCGGCTATGTCGTGACCGATCCCGATCGGGAATTGTCCTGGCATTTCGCTGTGCGAGAACCCGGCACAGTCGATCGGCAACACGGCGGCTACGTTCTCTCCGCCATCTGCGACCGGTACGACAACCGGATCCGTTTCCACTACGACCAGGACGGCACCCCGGTGGCCATCGACCATTCCGGCGGCTACCGAGTGCGCATCGATGCCGAGAACGGCCGGGTGGTCGCCCTTCGTGTCCTCGGGCGGGCACCCGCCGAGGACAGTGTCGATACCGTTCGGGAATTCCGCTATCGGGCAGGTCGATTGGCTTCGGTCCGCAACGCGGTGGGGGCGGTAACGCACTACACCTACGATGCCGAGCAGCGGATGACGTCGTGGACCGATTCGAACGGCAATCGGATGAGCAACACCTACGACGGTAGCGGCCGGGTCGTCGCTCAGCACGGCAGTTCGGGGATCCTGGATGCCCGCTTCGAGTACTCCACCGACCCGAAGAGGGGACTACGCCGGACGGTTCATATCGACTCGGCCGGTGCGGCGACGGAGTATTCGTTCGACCGCGCGTTCCGATTGTGTGAGCGTATCGATCCGGTCGGTGGACGCACCCTCACCGAGTACGCCGAAGACGGACGTCCGGTGCGCCTGGTCGCCGCCGACGGTGCCGCCACCACCTATCGATACGACGCCGACGGAAATCCGGTCGAGATCGTTCGGCCCGACGGGCTGCCGGTCCGCATCACCTACACCGACCGGCAGCGGGTCGCCGCGATCATCGATGCCGATGGTGCGTCGCACCTTCGCGAGTGGGACCGGGCGGGCGATCTCGCGGCAATGACGACGCCGGACGGAAGACGGACCGAATACAGCCACCACCGGTCGGGTGCAGTGGCCACGGTCACCGAATCCACCGGTGCCCGCACCCGTATCAAGGTCGACGCGGCGGGACTGCCGGTGCGGGTGACCGATGCCGACGGCGCGGTCACGACCGTCGCCCGCGATCATTTCGGCCGCCCGGTCACCGTCACCGACGCCCTCGGCGGAGTCACGACCTACATCTGGTCGGGCGACGACCGGCTCGTCAGGCGCGTCGACCCCGACGGCCACGGTGAACGATGGGCGTTCGACGGCGAGGGCAACCTCACCGAACACACCGATCGAGCGGGTAACCGGACGCGCTTCGACCACGGCGCCTTCGATCTGCTGCGCAGCCGAACCGGCCCGGACGGCGCCACCACACGCTATACCTGGGATACCCAGCGCCGACTCGTCGAGGTCACCAGTCCGCTGGGCGATACATGGCACTACACCTACGATGCCGCGGGCCGGTGTATCGGCGAAACCGATTACTCGGGCGCGCTCACCGTTTACACCAGGGACCCGTGCGGCCGGGTCGCCACCGTGACCACGGCAACCGGGGTCACTCGTACCCACCGCTACGACGTGCTCGGCCGGGCGACCGAGGTGGTGGCCGACACCGGTGAGTGGCGGCACTACACCTACGACGCGGCGGGTCGAATGACCACCGCGGTTTCCGGTCTCCACGACGCCGTCACCCATACCGTCCGGTTCGCTCATGCCCGGGACGGCCGGCTGCTGGCCCAGCAGGTCGACGACCGGGCGCCGAGCACTTTCGAGTACGACCGGCACGGCCGGCGCGTCACGTACAGCGCACCGAGCGGAGTGGTCACCGGCTGGCAGTACGATGCGGCCGGCCGCGTCACGGGGATGCGGAGCGACGGTCGGCGCCTGGACTTCTCCTACGACCGGCTCGGCCGCCACACCGGCTGGCGGACGGGTGCTCTCACAGTGGACCGGGTGTATTCCGGGGTGGGGCACACGATCGCGCAGATCGTCGGTACGGCGGCCACCGGGCCGGATGACGGCGCACCGATCCGGCGGGACGACTATGTCTGGCGCCCGGACGGCTACCCGCTCGAGCAGGCGACCGTGGAAGGCCACGGGGCGCCGGTTCGCCGCGAATACACCCTCGACGAGATCGGCCGCGTCACCGATATCGTCAGCGGTGACCGGGTCCTCGAGCAGTACCGCTACGACAGGCTCGGCAATATCCTGTCCGCCGGGGTGAACGGCGCAACAGGTGGGACGCCTGCTGCGGTGATCTCCACCGGATCGACCGACGCGCCGGACCCGTCGTCCGGCCGGGACCGTCGCGAGTATCGGAGGAACACGCTGGTCCGCCGTGATCGCACCCGGTTCCACTACGACGCCGCGGGCCGGCTCGTTCGCAGCAGCACCAGCCGGCCCACGCGTACCCCGGACATCCGGCACTACCGGTACGACGCGTTCGATCAGCTGACCGAGTTGCGCACCCCGGCCGGTGACCGCTGGTGTTACACCTACGACGCGCTGGGGCGGCGTACAGCGAAACAGCGACTGGCCGACGACGAGACCGTGCTCGAAAAGACGGAGTACACCTGGGACGGGAACCGGGTGACCGAGCAGACGGCCGAGGACACCACCACCCACTGGTCCTACCGGCCCGGCACGCATATCCCGCTCACCCAGATCATCGACCAGGACGGTGCCGAACGCGAGTTCGCGGCCATCGTGACCGATCTTGTCGGGGCGCCGATCCGGCTGCTGACGGCGACCGGGCAGGTGGCCGCGGGGGTCACGCACACCCTGTGGGGGGAGACGACCTGGTCGGGCGGCCGGCATTCACTGCTGCGGTTCCCCGGCCAGCTCTACGATCCCGAAAGCGGACTGCACTACAACCTGCACCGGATGTACGATCCCGCCACCGGACGGTATCTCACCCGGGATCCGCTGGGGCTGGGTCCGGCACCGAATCCGGTCGCGTATCCGCACAATCCCCTCACCTGGTGCGATCCGATGGGACTGGTGCCAAAGGGATGCGAACCGGCCCGTACGCACCGCGATTTCGCGCACGGCACCTCGGCCGATCACGCCGAGTACATCATGCTGTTTGGGCTCAATGCGCAGGTGGCCCGGACGGCCTCGGCCGGCGGGGCGGTGAGCCGGCCCGGAGCGTTCTTCACCCATGAGGTGGACAGCGGGAAATCGCCGGGTTTCCAGGCAGCGTACGAATGGGGCCTGCGGCACAGCACCGCGACTTCTCCGTCTACCGTATTGGTCGGCCGACTGCCGGAATCCACCTATCAGAACTTGGTCGAGCAGGGATTGGTCACCGTCCGGCCGGTCGGACACGGTGTGCCGGACGAAACCATATTCAATCCTTGGTCGTTCCACGTGCTGAACGATCAGATGGAATGGATCGCGAAAGTGACCCCCGAAACATGACAGAGGAACCCCCCGACTATTCCGCCGCCGACCTGCGCCCCACGGTATGGGGCAGCCGCACGGCACTCGACGACGGCCGGTGGGAGACGGTGTGGCGTCTCACCTTCGCGGCACCCCGGTCGCGGCAGGCACTGGTGGTGCACCAGGACGAAAAAGCCGGTTTCCGGGCGATTCTGGAGACGCACGGAGGAACCGGCGGCAAGCTCCGCGTACTGACCCGCCGGGACGCCATGGCGCCGGAATACTACCCACTCACCTTCACCAGTTTCGCCGTCGTCAACGATACGGTCGGGGAGATACGGGAGATCCAGGGGCGTCCCCGGGACTGGTACGCACCTTTCCGTGATCGGCTCGGCGAGTAGCGCCGGAAGGCGCACAACTGCCGTGGCCGTCCGGCGGCATTGGAGGGACGCTCCAGGTTCGGAGTACACGGTGGACGGTCTCCGCCATGCGGGCCCGGAACACCGGGGGAGCGAACGTCTCCGCGTGAGCGCGGATCCGGGCCGGGTCCAGGTCGGTGGTGGACGGGTCGCGGAGGGCGGCCGCGAAACCGTCGATCACCTCCTCGTCGGTTCCGCCCGCAATATGTCCGCCGGTGTGCCCGGGGATCACGGTGTCCAGGGCGCCACCTGCCCCGACCGCGAGGACGGGCGCCCCGCAGGCCATCGCCTCCACCGGGACGATCCCGAAATCCTCCACCCCGGGCATGAGCAGGGCGCGGCAGCGGCGGTACATATCGGCCAGGACGGCGTCGGGGGCGGCGCCCAGGAAGGTGGTCTCCGGGCCGGCGATCGCCTCGAGCCGGCGGCGGTACCGGCCGTCGCCGACCACCACCAGGCGCAGGCCGGCCCGCTGGGCGGCACGGATGGCCAGGTCGGGGCGTTTGTAGGGGACCAGACGGCCGGCGAACAGCAGGAAATCCTCCCGCGGTACCGCCGGATCCTGGACGAAGCGATCCAGGTGCACCGGGGGATAGACGACCGTGGCGGGCAGTCCCCACCAGTCCCGGACCCGGTCGGCCACCGCGCGGCTGTTCGCGACCACCGCCGCGAGCCGGGGCGCCGCGGCGGTTTCGGTGCGTCGGGCCAGCACACCGAGCGCGGCGAGCGCGGCGCGCCCGGCGGGGCCGTCGGCTTCCCGGGCCCGGAACGCGGGATCCCATGCCCAGCGGGCGGGGCTGTGTACGTAGGCGATCACGGGTGCGTCGGTGGCGAAGACCGCCTGGGTCGCGAAAGCATGATGGCTGACCACCACCGCGTCGAAATCCGCGCGCAGGGGGAGCCGGCGCAGCGCGCGGGGGACCAGCGGCAGCAACGGTGCGTGTGACCGCTTGCCGGTGAGCGCGTAGAGGCGGGACAGCCGGGTGCCGGAGACGGTGTCCCACGGTGGATGCGCGATCGCCGGGGCGGCGGCGGGATCGACGATCGGCGCGAACACCCGGGCGTCCGGCCAGGTCCGGCACAGTTCGCCGACGACCGCTTCCGATCCGCCGTATTCGGTGAACCGTTCGTGCACGATCGCCAGCCGGGGGCCGCCCGGCCGGTCGGTCGCCGTCGGCCGTTCGCTGGAGCCGGTGTGGGCGGCCGGGCCGGAGGTGGCGGGGTTCGCGGTCACCGGGCGACCTCCGTGAGCAGCCGGCGGGGTGCGGCGTGGGCGCGCAGCGCGGGCGCCACCGGGCGGCCTTCGAGCAGGCCGGTGACCGTACCCTGGTCGAGTGCCCGCCGGTAGACCGCGGCGGCGTGGCGGCAGGCCTCGATCGTGTGGTCGATATCGCGGTCGGTATGTGCCGCGGAGGTGACGAACGATTGCCCGAGTACGCCCTGTCGCAGCAGTTCCTGCAGGAAGAGTGTGCGGAACTCCTGGGACGGGTTGCCGTCGGGATCGAGTGTCCGGAACAGCAGGCACGACGGGCGTCCGGCGAGACACAACCGGTCGCCGATACCCAGTTCGGCGGTGATCTCCTCGATCCCCGTCCGCAGTCGCCGGCCGGCGGCCTCCATCCGGCCCACCGGGTCGGTGGTGGCATAGGCGTGGACGACGGCCCGGAAGGCGGCCAGCCCACCGGTTTCCGGGCCGTGGGTGGTCGACAGCAGGAACACCCGGGCCGCGTCGGTCCGCAAACCGCCCAGTTCGAGGTATTCCCGGCGCCCGGCGAGGGCGGCGATGGGGAAACCGTTACCCATCGCCTTTCCCCAGCACGACAGATCCGGCACCACGCCGTACACCTGCTGCGCCCCGCCGGCCGCCCACCGGAATCCGGTGATCATCTCGTCGAACACCAGCAGCGTTCCGTAACGGTCGCACAGCTCCCGCACGCCGAACAGATAGCCGGGCGGCGGTTCCTGCAGCGCGGTCGCGGCTTCCATGACCACGCAGGCGATCTCGCGCCCGGCCAGTACCTGTTCCAGGGCGGGCAGGTCGCCGTAGGGGAAGGAGACGGTCGGCTGGGGTGGAATTCCGGCCGACATGGCGGTGGTCCCGATGAACCAGTCGTCCACTGAGAAGAAGGGCTGCGCGCAGACGGCGACGGTGATCCGGTCGGTCACCGCGCGCGCCAGCCGCACCGCGGCGGTGGTGGCATCGGAGCCGTTCTTGGCGAATTTCACCATGTCCGCGCCGGGGACCAGCGCCAGGAAATCCTCGGCGGCGGCCAGTTCGGTGACCGTGGGCCGGGAGAAGCTGACGCCGTCGGCGACGGCGGCGGTCACCGCGTCGACGACCGGGCGGTAGCCGTGCCCGAGCGTCACCGACCGCAGGCCCATCCCGTACTCCACGAATTCGTTGCCGTCGCAATCGGTGACGCGGCAGCCCTGTCCGCGCACCAAGACCGGCGCCATATGCTCTGGGTACTGGTCGGCGCCGCGGGCATAGGTGTGCGCGCCACCGGGCACCAGGTCGTGCAGCCGCGCCTGGACGCCGGCGCTGCGGCCGAAATCGGTGATCACACTCGCTCCTTCGCGGCTCAGCAGCCGGATTCGGTGAAGGCCTTGAGGTATCCGGCGGTCTGCCGTACATACATCCAGGCCTGGAACACGGGGTCGGTACGGCTCGGGCTGGCGATCATGGTGAGTTCACCGTCGAAGCAGCGGCCGACGATATAGCGGGCCCGGGAGACGTGCGGGGTGAAGGTGACGACGATGATGTGCCGCCAGCCGCCCGCCTCCGCCCGGCGGCGGATCTCCTGGGCTTCCCCGCGGGTGGTCCACGGGTGAGGTTCGAAACACGTCACCCGGAACGGGTATCCGGTACGGCAGTAACGGTCCATCCGCGGATCGTCGAGTCCGGTGGACGCCGCGATCAGCAACTCGGGCGCCCACTGTTGCCGGGCCAGTTCGAGTCCGACATCGAATCGTTCGTACGGGGTCCCGCCGAGCACCACGATGGCGTCGGCGCGGCGGAGCGGATCCACCTGCGGTCGCACGAATACCGGCCATCCGGCGACCGCCGCCAGGCTCGCCAGGGTGAGGAGGACGACCGGCACCCGCCACCGCCGCCGGCGGGTGTCCGGGATAGGTGCGGTCATCTCAGCGCACCGGGCGGTCGCGGCCCAGCGGCGCGGTGCGCAGGGCGCCGTCGGGGGCGACCACGAGACGCCAGTACCCGCCCTCCGGATCCCGGAGGACGACACCGGCGTCGGCGTGGTCGGACAACCACGCCCCACTCGCCAGCACCGAGGCCAGGCCGGCGCCGTCGGGGGCGACGGCACGCAGGATCTCCTCGGCGCCCTCGGCGCGGGCGGTGACCGGACCGGTGAACGTCGGCCGGTGGGTCTGGCCGCGGCCCAGGACCTGCCAGTTGCTGGGGAACACCCGGGGGCCGATCTCGGTGCCCGCGCCGGAGATCAGATTCACCGCGATACCCTCCGGGCATCCGGCCTCGGCGATCCGCAGTTCGGCCGGGCTGCCGCCGGGATCGGCGTCGAATGCGATATTCGCCAGATACGGTTGCCGGCAATAGATCAGGTCGATATCGCACGAACGCGCCGCGACCTTGCAGTTCACCATGCCGAACTGGGACGGGCCGCCCTTGCCCGCGGTACCGACCTGCACCGCGATATCGGCGCCCTCGAACCACACATTGGTGAGCCACCAGTTGTTGGCGGCGCCGTCGACGAACAGGTGGCGGTCGGTGGTCGCCGGATCGTTGTCGGAGACGAATTCGACATTGGTGAGCGACAATCCGGCGTTGTGGTCGTTGCCGGTGCCGAGCACCCCGATGCGATTACCGGAGAACTTCGAGGAGGTGACGTAGTTCTGGATACAGGAGGTGGCCAGGCCGACACCGAAATTATTGATATCGCAGTCGATGAACGAGGTGCCGCCGGTGTTCGCCTCCAGCACCACGCCCGTTTGCGCGGCGTAGCGGGGATAGTTGTCGGCGAGGTGGTTGCCGCGGATGAGGACGGTATCGAAGCTGCAGCGGAAGCATTCGGTGAGCCGGACCGCGGTGGCCTGCGGCCCGGAGAGGTAGAACCCCATGCGCGCGAACCGGACCCGCTGTTTGCCCTCCAGATCGACCAGGGTGGTGTCCCGGTCGCAGAACACCGTGGTCACATCGGCGCCGTCGCCGTAGACGACGGAGTGGTCGGGCAGGTCGGGCCAGGCGGTGACCCGGTATTCGCCGGCGGGTAGATACACCACCGGTGGGGCGCCGTCGGTGCGGCACGCGGCGGCCAGTGCCTCGGTATCGTCGGCCTCCCCATCGCCGACCGCGCCGAACGCGCGGATATCACGCACGGTCGGCGAGGCGGTGCCGGTCGCCAGCACGATGGGCGCGGGCGGGCCGGACGCGGCCAATGGGACCGTGACGGCGCCGATTCCGGCGGCGCCCAGGCTCGCCGCGAGCAGATCACGCCGCTGGATCCGCCGCTTTCCGTCGTCCCGGCGCGCTCGATGTTCGCTCACGAGCGCCGCCACCAGGTCCGGCGGGGCGCCACCGCGACCACCCCGGAGACGGTGGCACCGGCCGCGGTCAGCGCGGTGAGCGCCGACTCGATCCGGTCGCGCCGGCCGCTACCGAGCCGCACCACCACGACAGTGCCCGCCGCCTTCGGCGCGACGGCCGGGGCATCGGTGTCGGCGATATCGACGATCACCCGGTCGAAGCGTTTCGCGACCTCGCCGAGAATCGTCTCGAAGCGCGCGGAGGCCAGCAGATCCGGCGTCCGTTCGTCGGCGCTGCCCAGGGCCAGCACGACCACCGATCGCTGCGGCCAGGCCACGAAGGCCTCGTCGAGATGGACGTCTTCGCGCAGGACGGCGGCCAGCCCGTCCGCCGCCCGCGCGCCGGTCTCGGTGGGGACCGCCGGCGCGGGCGCCGGCAGCTCGTCGAGCGCCGCGGCCGGCTTACCCCGCAGATCGAGTTTGACCGTCGGCGGGTCGAAGATCTCCCCGCGGATCGCCGCGGAGGTGCGGCCGGACGCGGCGGTCACCAGCTCCCGGGCCTGCTTCCCGTCCCGGACCGGCCAGTCGCCGGCCGCCGCGGGCGACTGGAGCGCGGATTCGGGTAGCAGGGTCGAGACACCGTGGCCGGTCGTGTTCGCATCGATCACCAGGACCTGTGCGCCGGTGGCGCCGAGTACCGAGGCCGAGCCGAGGACGAGGGCGGGTTCGGGATTCGCGTCCGGCGCCGTGAAGATCAGCGGTTTCGCCTCGGGCAGCCGCGCCCGCAGCGCCCGCAGCTCGGCCGGCTCCCGGTCGGTGCCCGGTGCGACCGTGCCCAGCACCGGCTGTCCCAGCGCAGCGAGTTCCGCGCTGTCGCGGATCCGGGAGTTCAGCCGATCCAGCAGGTAGGCGAGGCCCGCACCGAGCAGCAGGCCGGCGAGTGCGCCGACCGCGTACAGCCGGGCCCCGCCCGGGCCACTCGCCTCGACCGGTGCCTGCGCCGCGTCGACGACCGCGACGCGCGCGGCGGGGGCCGCCGTGACCTCGATGGTCTCCAGTTCGTCGACCAGTGCGCGGAACTGGGCGACCACCTGGTCGGTGAGCACCCGGCTGGTCTCGGGATCCTCGTCGGTCACCGAGACCCGCAGCAGCGAGGTGGCCGGCGGGGTGTCGGCGGTGATCGCGGCGCGGAGTTCGTCACGGTCCAGATTCAGTCCGAGCTGGCCGATGACCCGGTCCACCACATGGTCGCTGGTGACGAGCTCGAGATAGGACCGCACCCGCTGCTGGGCGGCCAGACCGCCCTGGTAGGAATCGGCCACCGAGGTACCGGTGGCCATCGATACGTACAGGGTGCTGGTGGCCGTATAGGTGGTCGGCGTCGATTGGACCTGATACGCCGCCAGTCCCACGCCCAGCGCCACTCCCGCCAGCAGCACCGCCCAGTAGCGGCGCAGCAGGCGCAGGTAGTCGGGCAGTTCCATCATTGTGTTCCTTCGCTTCTCACGCTTGCGCCGACCGGTACCGCGACGGGTCCGGCCGGTGGTTGTCCATCGGGTTCGCCGGGCGGCCCGGGCGGTCCGTGGACGCGCCGCCACTGGCCCACGGCCAGCCGGACCAGCCAGGCCAGCACCACGACCTGCAGATATTTTCCGAGAGTTTCGGCGCTGCCGAGCATGCCGCGTTCGAAGACGACCGGCACCTCGATCAGCGCGATACCGAACAGCACCGGCAGCAGATGCCGCGCGTACAGCGACCGTGCCCAGCCCACCAGGACGACCGCGGTGAACGCCACTCCGACGACGACCCCCGGCAGGCCGCCGATCACATAGCCTTCGCTGATATTGCCCTCCGCCAGCGAGACCGACACCTGGCTCATATCCACCGAGGCGCCCCGTACCTCACTCGCCCAGGCGGTTCCGGCGTGCAGCTTCTCCTCGGCCAGCAGTTGCGCCGGCACCATACTGCGCGCCAGATGCCCGACCACCTCACCTGGGCCCAACCACGAGTTCGGCCCTGTGTAGTAGGCGTCGGTGGCGGCTTCGAGCAGGTCGAACCGCCGCAGCAGACTCAGGAACGGGCGCACCCCCTCGGGGTAGGCCCCGTCCACGGCGGCCGCTTCGGCGCGCAGATACGGCGAGGTCTTCAGCGACTGCAGCCAGTCGAAGCCGGCGATACCGGTCACCGAGACCGCTCCGATACCGAGCACTTTGCCCCGGGTCCAGCCGGTGAGCGCGAAACGCACCGCGACCGCCAGCGCGGCGCCCAGGATCGGCGTCTTCGATTCGGTGGCCGTGGTCCACCACAGTTCCCCGGCCATCAGCACGCCCAGCACCGCGATGGTGCCGGACTGCCGCGGCGGGCGGGCGAGGACGATCAGTCCGATCGCGCCCAGGATCGCGGGCATGGTGAGCAGGCTCAGCACCGGTGAGGCACTCTGCACATCGCCGGCCTGCCCGGCGGCGCCGGTGGCCACGCTGAGCAGCCGGGCGAAGGTGCCCAGGACGTAGAGGACCCACAGGGTGGCGATCAGATCCGGATCGCCGGCCAGCGGCGCCCGCCCCGGCCGGGGCCGGCGCCGGGTCCACAGCGCGAAAACCAGCACGATCAGCGCGTAGACGGTCAGACCGAACGCCACCGGACGCAACGCGGCCTCGATCCCCACGTCGTACCCGATCTCGGCCAGCCGCGGGTCGGCGACATTGTCACCGAAATGCGGGTCGGGTCGTACGGTCAGCAGCACCACCGGGCGTGCGACATAGGACATCGCCCAGTACACCGCCTGAGCGATGAGCAGCACGCGCAGGACTCCGTGGGTGAGCAGGGCGGCGCACACCATGGTCGCCAGCGCCGCGACGACGACCAGCAGCGGCCCGTTCGAGGTGATCAGATGCGGGATCATCGGCACCGTCGCGCGGTCCGCGATTCAGTCCAGCGCACGCAGGATCTCCTTCGCCCGGTCGGTATAGGTGTGACCGCCCTCGACGATCCGGCGGTACCCGGCCTCGGCGGTCTTGGCCGCCTGATCCGGGTACAACGCGCAGCGCTCCAGGATCTCGTCGAGCTCGTCGCGGCTGGAGAACAGGAACGCCTCGGTGCCGTCGTCGAGCAGTTCGGCGTGTTCGTCGGTGCGTTCACCGACGAACAACCCGCCCGACGCCGGAACCTCGAATGTGCGGCAGGTGTGGGTGTCGCGGTTGGCGGAGTTGAGCAGCACCAGGTTCGCCGTCACCGATGCCACCGCGATCGCGAAATCCTCTCCGTACACCGGTCCCGCGACCGCGGCGCGGGTGGTCTGCAACTGGCGTACCCGCCGCCAGCCCGGCCCGCGCACCAGCAGCTGGGACCCGTAGGTGCGGGCCAGCGACACCATGCCGGGCCGCCGGTCCGGGCGGCAGGCACCGATGAAACCGACCAGGAATTGCCGGGTTCCGCGCCGGGCCGCGGGATGATGCCAGGCCGGATCGTAGGCGCTGCGCACGAACAGGGTCCGGGAGACGCCGCGGCCGGCGAGTTCGGGCAGGTTGTGGCGTTTGGTGGTGACCACCATGTCCCATTCGGACTCGTGTGCGAGATAGTCCGCGCTGGTGTTGCCCGGATTCGAGACATCGTCGGGGCTGTAGTGCACGTGGTGCGCCGCCGGGATCTCCAGCAGCCGGGACTGGTCGAGATACACCGATTTGAAACCGAACACCAGGTCCGGATGCAGTTCGGCGGCGGCCCGCTCCAGCCGGGTGTGCACCCGGTCCACTGTCCACGGCGCCCGGCGCTCACCGGTTTTCGCGTACAGCCACGACGGTGACAACCGCGGTGGCAGGGTCACCGGTGTGGAGTCGACCACGATCACCTCATGGCCGAGCCGGCGGAACCCCTCGGCGAGCGAGCGGGCGTTGCTGCCCAGCCAGTCGTCGCCGACGAACAGAATCCTCATCGCGTCCCTCTCCTCTGCGCACCGGCGGGCTGCGCAGCGCCCGCGGTGCGTTCCCGCACGATCAGTGCGCGCATTCGCGCGAGATACCAGATCGCCACCGCGAACTCCGCGGCCACGATCCCGGCCGCCAGCGTCCACACCGAATGAGTGCGCAGGGTGAGCAGCAGCGCGCACCCCGCCACGACGGTGCCGGTGGCCGAACCGATCAGCACTCCGACGGTGTCCTGCCGGACCGGTAGGACCGCGGTGGTGACGAACGAGGTGACGGTGGTGGCCGGCAGGATCAGTGCCTCCAGCCGCAGTACGCCGGCCGCGCCGCCGAACTCGTCGCCGAATACCAGTCCGATGATCAGCGGCGCCGCCACCCACAGTGCCGCGGTCGCGACGCACGCCGCCGCCACACAGACCCCGAGCGCGCGGAGCGCGTCCGGCCAGAACCGTTCCTCACCACTACGTTTGGCCATTCGCGGCAGCAGCGCGAAACCGATCGGGTCCAGCAGCGACTGCACCGCCCGCACCAATCGGTCCGCGGCGGAGTACAGCCCGAGCGACGCCGCGTTCAGCACCGCGCCGTAGACGGCGGCCGCGCCCTGCCCGTAACTGGTGGTCAGCAGCCTTCCCGTCACGACGGGCAATGCCGCGCGGATCAGTTTCCACGCCCCCCGCGGACGACCGGGCGGACCGAACGTACGCCAGGTGTCCCACCAGGTCAGGGTGAGGCTGATCACCGAGGAGGCGAGCAGGCACAGCATCGCCATGGCGGCGGTCGGGAACCGGGGCAGCAGGGTCAGCAGCGCGACCAGATAACCCACCCGGGCGATCGACTGGTACAGCGTGGACGCACCGAAACGACCCTGGCCGATCAGCACCCAGTCCTCCGACATCGACCAGAAGCCGCCGACGAACAACCCCAGCAGCACCATGCCCAGGTAGTCCGGTGCGCCCGCGGGCACCGCCGTCACCAGCGCCACCGCGAGCACGCCGAGGATGCCGCCGCGGATCGCCAGGTAGGTGCCGCGGGTGTGGTTCACCATCTCCCGGTCGGTACCCGACTCCTGGATACGCGCGGCCAGATAGGAGGTGATACCCAGGTCGACGATCAGCGAGCCGAGGAAATACGCCGACATCCCGATGGCCAGCAGTCCCATCCCGGACGCGCCGAGCAACCGTGCGATCAGCGGCAGGGTCGCCACCGTGACCAGGTACTGGCCGTACTTGCCGAAGCTCACGTAGGCGATATCGCGCAGGACCGTCGCCAGTTCCCGCAGCCGCGCCGCCCGGGTCCGCGGCCCCGCCTCCGCCGGCGGGATCGCCGTGATCAGCGGGAGCTTCTCGGTCGGCCAGTCGGCGAAGGCCGGGATTATCTCGGTCGGCAGGTCGTAGTCGGGAACCCGCAGGCCGTCCACCGACACCGGATAGTGGCGGTGGACGATGCGGATCGGGATGGTGAGCGGGTCGGCGGGATTCATCGTGCGCGCACCGCCCGCCGGCCCGTGACCCGTTGCAGGAGCCCGGTGACCGCCCGGGCGGTGGCCGCGATCTCGAAATCGGCGCTGCGTTCCCGCGCCGCCGCACCCAGCCGGGTGCGCAGGGCCGGATCGGCGATGAGCCGGTCCAGCGCGGCCGCGAGCGCGGCGGGGTCGCCGGGTGGGGTCAGCAGACCGTCGACCTCGGATCGCAGGATTTCGGCCGGGCCGCCCGCGTCCGCCGCCACGACCGCGCACCCGGCGGCCATGGCCTCCACCACCACCTGGCCGAAGGGTTCGGCGAGCACCGAACAGTGCACCGCGATATCGGCCCAGGCGAAGTAGGGGCCCGGATCGTCGACGTGACCGGTGAATTCGACCGGCAGTCCGAGTGCGGCGGCCGTCTGCTCCAGTTGCGCGCGGTAGTCCTGTTCGCCGAAGAACGTGCCACCCACCAGCTGGACGGCGGCCGGCCGGTGGCGAAGCAGGGGAAGTGCGCGCAGCAGTACCTCCTGCCCCTTCCACGGGGTGAGGCGTCCGACCATGGCGATCCGCACCGCGTCCGGTTCGCGCTGGGCCGCCCGGTGCGGGGCCGCGAGGGGCTCGACGCCCGGATGGGCGATCACCGCGACCCGGCCCCGGGTGTAGAGGGTGCGCAGGGTGGACCGGCTGTTGGCGACGATGCCGCGCGTGACCGTCCAGCCCAGCACCCGCAGCGCGAACGCCAGGACGCGGCCGAAATATTCGCGGCTGATCCGGTCGTGGACCTGCCAGACCAGCGGCACTCCGGCGCGCCGGGCGGCCACGGCGCCCATCAGCAGGGCCTTCGTGCTCTGGGCGACCACCACATCGGCGCCCTCGGCCCGGACGATCGCCCCGAGCCGGGTGCCGAGTCGCACCAGGCCGGCCGCCCCGGTGAGCAACCGCAGCGGTCCGGAGCCGTCGACGGTCAGCGAGCGACTGTCGAACGCGTTGCCGCATACCGTGACCGGTATCCGGTGGGCGCGAAACCGGTCGACCAGCGGCCCGGGGGCGGTGAGCAGCATCGACGCGTCAACCGTGCCGCCCGCGCGCAGCGCGGTCAGCAGTCGCAGCGTCGCGAGTTCGGCGCCGGAGGGTGCGGCGGTATGGGAGAGGAACACGGCGCGGATCATCCGGTCAGCTCCCGGTAGAGGGCGATATGCCGGTCGGCGGCCGCCGACCACGAGAAGGTTTCGGCGTGCGCCCGGCAGCGGCCGGGGTCGGGGACCGCGCCGTCGAGCGCGGCGGCCAGCCGGGCGGCCAGGGCACCGGCATCGGCCGGGGCGACGATCAGCGACGGGTCCAGGCCGCGGACCGAATCCGGCAGGCCGCCGCACGCGGTGACGACCGGCGCGCGGCCCGCCGCGAGCGATTCCAGCGCGATGAGCCCGAAACCCTCCAGCGCCACCGACGGCACCACGGTGACCGTGGCCCGCCCGTACCAGCCGGTGAGTTCGGCGTCGGAGACACGGCCGGTGAAGGTGACACTCGAGCCGAGACCGCGGGCCTGTTCCCGCAGCGACGCCTCGGCCGTACCGGTGCCGACCAGGACCAACCGGGCCTCCGGGTGGGCGGCCCGTACCGCGGGCCAGGCCCGTAGCAGCACATCGATACCCATCCGGTGTTCCAGCCGGCGCACGCACAGCACCAGCGGCGCGGCGTCGCGGGGCAGGGGAGCGGGGCGGAACCGGTCCAGGTCGACACCCGGTGCGATCACGGCCACCCGATCCGGTCGCACCCGGTAGTCGTGCACCAGCAGGTCCCGGAAGTACTCGGACAGGACGACGAACCGGTCGGCCGGCCGGGCGCGCAGCCGTTCCAGTGCGTATTTGGCGCCGGCGGCCAGCGCACTGCCGCCGGCCGCCCGGCTCTCCGCCGCCCACGGCCCGTGGAAATGCACCACCAGATGCCGGGTGCGGGCATCGGGTGGTCCGTACAGCGCGAAATGCCGGTCCAGCACGGTCGCCCGGCCGGAGGCGGCGGGCGGGGTGTCCCGGAACGCGGTGCGCGCGCGGCGCCACGTGGAGCCCCCGACCGGTCCCCACGACAGCCCGCCCGCCGGTGCGTCGCCGAACGCGGCGGCCGAGACCTCGACCTCGGGCCGGTCGGTCAGTGCCGCGAAGAGATCGGTGAAGTAGCGGTTCAGGCCGCCCGCCGCGGCCCCGAACCACTCGGATCCGGTCATATGGACCCGCGGTGGCCCGGCCGTCGCGCTCATCGGCGCGACCCGATCCGGGCCCGGGCGAACTGCCCCGCCCGCACCCGCAACCGTTCCAGCGCCGTCCGCGCCAGCCGCAGATCGCCGATGGTCACATCCAGCGGCGAGACCAGCAGCGGGCAATCCCGGGCCAGGCGGTGGTGGAAACGCAGGGTCTCGCTGAGTTTGCTCACCGTCGAGGTGCGCGCGCAGAGATTGAACGACGAGGCCCGCCAGGCCGCCGCCACCTCCGTCAGGCCGAAGAACAACCCGAACTGCCCGACCCGCGCGAACAGGTCGACATCCATCGGGAACACCAGGTCCCCGCGCAATCCGCCGACCCGGTCGAAGTGTTCGCGCCGGAACATCGCGGCGGCGGTGGGGCCGAAATCGGCGGGACCGCGGCGCACGATGGTGCGGGCCAGTGCCCGGGAGGTGCGGACCCCGTCCAGACCCGGCAGGCCGAGACCGGTCTCCACCAGATCACCCTGTTCGTCGATCACCTGGAAACGGCTCGAGCTGATGGCGAATGCCGGATCGGCCATCACCTCGAGCTGCGCCGCGAGCGAACCGGGCAGCAGGATATCGTCGGCGCACACCACTTTCACCAGCTCTCCGGTGGACAGCGCGATGGCGCGATTCCAGTTGTCGCCGATGGCCAGCGTGGTGGCATTGCGTTCCACCCGGATCCGCGGATCGTGGAAGGACGCGGCGATCTCGCCGGTGGCGTCGGTGCTCGCGTTGTCGAGCACCACCAGTTCGAAGTCGACGTCCTGACTCAGAATCGAACGCAGCGTCTGCTCGAGTGTCCGCGCGGCCTCGTAGGCCGGGACACAGATCGACACGCTGACCACTGGTGATCCTTTCGATGGAATGGAAGGGGATACGCCGGCGATGCCGGCGTATCCGAGGCAACGGATTTCGGTCCGGATCGGTGGGTCCGATCGCCGGAACGTGTGGCTTCGCGGAACCGTCCGGGGTGCGAAGGAGCAGTGGTCCGCACGCCCGCGGGCTGGGGTACTACCGGATGGGCCGCTCCCGCACCGGGGCGGCCGGCTCGTCGGTGAACCAGCGTCCGGCCAATTCCGGGAACCGCTCGGATACCTCGGGGAGCAGGTCGGGCACCGTCAGCAGCACCCGATCCGGCCGGGCGGCGACGAGGTCGGCGGGCGCGATGATCGGCACATCCGTCCCCGGCATCCGCCGGCCCTGTTTGGCCGGTGCCGCGTCGGCGACCCCGGCCAGCAGTTCACGCCGCACCCCCGCCCGGCAGAACAACGCCACCGCGCGCGAGGCCGCTCCGTAGGCGTACACGCGCTCGCCGCGCGCCGCCGCGGATTCCAGTGTGGCGCGCAGGCTCTCGGTGTGCCGGTCGGCCGAACGTTGCAGACCGCGCAGCACGTCCGGGTCGGCCGCCGCGGCCTCTTTGTCCAGGATCCGCCGCACCGCCGCACCGGGTTCGGCGGTGCCGTGCACCGCCGCCAGCAGCACTGTGCCCCCGTACAGGTCGAAGTCCCACGCGTCCACCACCGACATCCCGGCGCCGCACAGCAGCGCACGCAGTGCGGACAGGGAGTAGTACGCGAAATGGCCGTGCCGCAGCGCGTTCCACTGCCCCTGCGTCACGATCGTGTGCAGCGGGTGGTATTGCAACAGCAGCACACCGGCGGGCGCGGTGGCCGCCGCCCGGCCGGCCACGGCCGCCGCCTGATCGCGGTCGTGCATGAGACCGAACGAATCCAACACCACATCGGCGGGTCCGTCGGAAACGGCGAAACCGCGCTCGGCCAGCAACTCCAGCCAGCTGCCTCCGTGCGGGCTGGCGAACTCGCGCACGGTGCGGCCGCGCAGCAGACCGGCTTCGGCGACCCGCCGCACCGCGGCGGCGGCCTGTTCGCGCAGTGCGCGCGGCTCCACGCCGCGCGGTTCGGCGGTGACCGTGTCGTCGTGCGCCAGTTGCGCCAGCCCGCAGCCGCGGCAGACCACCATCGCCAGCGGGTGGGCGGCCTCGTCCGGCCGCGGGGTGGTGTCGGCCGGCGGAAAGTGATCCGCCGCCGGCATCGCCCCGAGATCCAGTACCGTCACCAGGTCCGCCCCGCGGCAGGCCCGGCAACCCGGTGGGTCGGCCGGGGGCGGTTCGAGCAGGGCCGCGCGGCCGCCGTGCGTCGTATCGGATCCGCTCATGGCACCATCACCCGGTGCGAATCGAACAGGCGGACCTCGCCGATGTGCTGATCCTGGTGCCCGAACCCTTCCGCGACGCCCGCGGCCTGTTCACCCGTACCTTCGACACCGAGATCTTCGACTCCCACCTCGGTCCCGGCGCGTCCGCGACGTTCGTGCAGGATTCGCAGTCGCGGTCGGCGCGCGGGGTGGTGCGCGGTATGCACGGGCGCGGCGGGCGCGGGGAGGCGAAACTGGTGCGCTGCGCGCACGGCGCGGTGCACGACATCCTCGTCGATATCCGGCCCGATTCGCCCACCTTCGGTCGCAGCCAGGCGTTCCTGCTCGACGACGCGGAGTTCCGGCATCTCTACGTGCCGGCCGGGTTCCTGCACGGCTTCCAGGCGCTCACCGATACCGCCGACGTGTGCTACCGCATCGACCGCCCGCACGATCCGGCCGAGGACCTCGCCGTCGCCTACGACGATCCCGATCTCGCGCTGACCTGGCCGCAGGAGGTCACGCTGGTCTCCGCCCGCGACCGGGCCGCGGGCAGCTGGCGGGAACTGCTGACCACACACCTCACACACCGGACCTGACCCGCCGCAGCGTCTCGTCCACCGCACCCGACTCACCCAATTGCCGCAACCGCGCCAGGCGTACGAACCGGCCCGAGAAATCGGCCGCGGTCAGTCCACCGGCGGTGTACTCGGCGTACAGCTGCGCGGCCCCCTCGGGGATGGTCCAGCGCGCCTCGAACCCCAGTTCCCGGCGCGCCGCGCCGAAATCGACCCGGTAGGACCGCGGATCGGCCCCGGATTCCCCGGTGATCAGCACCTCGGAGCCGGGTACCACCTCCGCGACCGCCTGCGCGATCTCGGCGACCGTGCGGTTGTTGGTCTCGGTGCCGATGTTGTAGGCCCGGGCGTGGATGGCCGCGACCGGCGCCTCCAGGCAGACCGCGAACGCTTCGGCGATATCCGCGGCGTGCACCAGCGGCCGCCACGGCGTGCCGTCGGAGAGCACTTTCACCACGCCGTCGAGCACCGCGTGGCCGACCAGATTGTTGAGCACGATATCGGCGCGCAGCCGCGGCGAGAAGCCGAACGCCGTCGCGTTGCGCAGGAACACCGGTGCGAAACGGTCGTCCGCCATCGCCACCAGGTCGTCTTCCACTCGCACTTTGCTCTCGGCGTAGGGGGTGAGCGGGCGCAGGGGTGCGCTCTCGTCGACCAGTCCGTCGCCCGCCGCGCCGTAGACCGAGCAGGTGGAGGCGTAGAGGAAGCGGCGCACCCCGGCCTCCTTGGCCAGCCGGGCCAGCCGCACCGACGCGTGATGGTTGATGTCGTGGGTGATCTCGGGGACCAGGGAGCCCAGCGGATCGTTGGACAGCGCCGCGAGATGCACGACGGCGTCGAAGCCCGTGAGCTGCTCGATCGTCACGTCCCGCAGGTCCACGGCCAGCCGGGGCGGGTCCTGCGGTGCGGGGCCCAGGACGCAGTCGGCGAACCAGCCGGCGTCCAGTCCGATCACCTCGTGCCCCCGGGCCCGCAGCACCGGAACCATGACGGTGCCGAGATAACCCTGATGACCGGTGACGAGAACGCGCACTCCTACACACCTCCCAGATCGAGGACGGCTTTGGTCAGTTCGAACCCCTCCGCGTACTCGCTGTGGCACTGCACGCCACGAACCCGCGCCAGACCGAGGAACGCGGCCTCGTCGAACCAGTCGCGGTGCGCCTGCGAGGGATAGCATTCGGCCAGCAGCCGGGCCTTCTCCGCGGCGATCTCCGGTGCCACCGGATGCAGGACGACCGGCCGGGGCGTATCGGTCTCCCATTTGAGGATTTCGTAGCCGAGTACCAGATGATCACGGAACTCCGTGGTCACCAGTTCGGCCAGCAGGCGATGATCCTGATGGGCGTCGCCGCGCTGCGGGGCGAAGACGAGCTCCGGGTCGGTGTCGAGCCGGAACTCGGCGAGCGCGCTCTTGACCCCGTCCCAGTGCGCCGGAGCCCGCCCGTCCGGCAGGTCGAGCACTGTCAGGTCCAGATCGGCGTCGGCGCAGAAACGTTCGAGGGCGGCGCTTTCCTCCGCCGCGCGGGCGGTACCACCGCCGGACAGCACGAGCGCCCGCACACGTAGTCCCGGATTTCCGCGGGTCAGGGTCAGCAGGGTCGCGCCCATCCCGATGGCGATATCGTCGCAGTGCGCGCCGAGCAGCGCGACCTCGCCGAGTCGCGCGGGAGCGAGAGTGATCACGAAGCGGCCCGCTCCCAGACCATCCACGGGCGGTCGCCCCGGTGATATCCGGCGTCGAGTTCGGCGCGTTCCTTGAACGTATCGGCCGGTTTCCAGAAACCGTCGTGCCGGTAACCGTAGAGCCGGCCGAGCGCGGCCAGCGCCCCGCAGCTGTCTTCCACCAGGTCCCCGCCTTCCGGCAGATGATCGAAGATCTCCTGGGTGAGTACGAAGTAGCCGCCGTTCTCCCAGATCGGCAGTTTGCCGACCGCGGTGATCTGCTTGACCTCGCCACTGGGCAGCACGTCCACGCAATGGAACGACGACTGCGGCGGCACGATCATCATCGAAGCGGCGGCGCCGGACGCGGTGAACCGGTCGATCATCCGGTCCAGCGGGGCATCGGTGAGCACATCGGAGTAGTTGGCCAGGAACATGTCGTCGCCCTCGAGGTAGGGACGCACCCGGCGCAACCTTTCCCCGATGGCCGATTCCAGGCCGGTATCGACGAAGGTGATCGTCCAGTCGGCGATATCGGAGTGCAGCAATTCGACGCGGCCGTCGCGGATGACGAAATCGTTGGACATCGTCTCCTGATAGGTCAGGAAGAAATTCTTGATGTGGTGGGCGCCGTAGCCCAGGCAGAGAATGAATTCGGTATGCCCGAAATGCGCGTAGTAACGCATGACATGCCAGATCAGCGGACGCGGGCCCACCATCTGCATCGGTTTGGGCGGGCTGTCGTTCTCCCCGCTGCGCATCCGCATTCCGTACCCACCGCAGAACAACACGACCTTCATCGCGCGGCGACCTCCGCCGGGTTCGGCGCGACCACCCGGACAGCGGGCAGCGGGAATACCAGCTGTCCACCCCATTCCCCGATATGACGCAGCTGCGCGGTGAGTTCGGTTTCCAGATTCCACGGCAGCACCAGCACGAAATCGGGTCGGTCGGCGTCGATCCGTTCCGGGGGATGGATCGGTATGCGGGTGCCCGGGGTGTACCGGCCGTGCTTGTAGGGGTTGCGGTCCACCGTGTACTCGAGCAGGTCGGGGCGGATACCGCAGTAGTTGAGCAGGGTGTTGCCCTTACCGGGCGCGCCGTAGCCGACCACCCGCCGCCCGGCCGCCTTCTGGTCGAGCAGGAAGCGCAGCAGATCCTGGCGTACCCGTTCGGCCTGTTCGCGCAGGGACCGATAGCCCTCGACCGCGTGCAGACCGGTGTCCGCCTCGATCGCCAGCAGTTCCGACACCCGCGGCGACGGTTCGGCCACCGCCTCGGGACGCGCCCAGATGCGCAGCGATCCGCCGTGGGTCGGCAGTGTTTCCACATCCGCGACCGCCAGTCCGGCCGTGGCCAGCGCCCGCTGCGCCGAGGCGAGGGTGTAGTACTGGAAGTGCTCGTGGTAGATCGTGTCGAACTGGCCGTGCCGCACGAGGTTCAGCGCGTGGTGTACCTCGATCGAGATCCAGCCGTCCTCGGCGACCAGCGTGCGCAGCGCGCGGGTGAAACCACGCAGGTCGGGGATGTGGGCGTACACATTGTTCGCGACCACCAGGTCCGCGGCACCGTATTCGGCGCGAACCCGCCGGGCCGAGTCCTCGGTCAGGAACTCGGTCAGCGTCGGCACGCCGGCCGTCCGCGCGGCCGCGCCGACGTTCGCCGAGGGTTCGATGCCCAGGCAGCGGATACCGGCCGCCACCACATTGCGCAGCAGGTAGCCGTCATTGCTCGCGACTTCCACCACGAACGAGTCCGGGCCCAGGCCCAGCCGGGTGACCGCCGCGCCGGTGAACTCGCGCGCGTGCCGCATCCAGGACTCGGAGTACGAGGAGAAGTAGGCGTATTCGGTGAACGTCTCCTCGGGCGTGATGAGCGCCGGGATCTGCAGCAGCAGACAGTCCGCGCACACCCGGAGATGTAGCGGATAGGTGGATTCCGGCAGGTTTAGCTGATCCTCGGAGAGGAAACTCTCACAAGGAGGTGTCGCCCCCAGGTCGACGACACTGGCCAGCCGGGACGACTCACACAAACGACAATGCACTCGGGCTCCACTCGAACGGTCACGTACATCGGCGGCGCCCCGCAGCCCCGAGAAGCATCTTCTCTCTGCCGATCGACGGAAAAAATAGCACCAATCCGGCGCATCTGCGACACGGTTCGAGTGGACTTTTGCGCAGAAGTGACCTATGGCATATGTTCAGCAAACCATGTAACGATCGGTCTCCGGATAACGATGGTGGACAACCGAAATGGGCTCTTTCCCGGTATTCGGCGCCGATCCGGAACCGTCATGGGTGGGAATTCCGATTCCAGCACTTGTGTCCGGCGTCGATGGGGGCAATACTTCTGCAACAAGATCGGCCCGGCCTTCCTGTTATGAAGGACGGGCCTCCTGGAAAAAGCGTGTGATCTGCTGTCGCGCACGACAGCCGAGGCACGGTCGTTCGAAGTTCAAGCGGGTACGTTTCATGGTTCTGGATCTCCGTGTGGTCGGTGGCGCGGTCGATTTGCACCTGCCGAATCCCGGTGACCGGGACTCCTGGCGGGCTGGATATGTCCGCCGACTCGCCCGGACCGATATCGCGGTGGTCACCGCGGCGGCTCTGTGCGCGCAACTGTTCAGCATCGCGCCCGGGCACTCCCTGGGCTGGGAATTCGAGCCCCGTACCACCGCGCTCACGCTCGGCATCGCGGCCGGATGGTCGATTCTGCTGGGCTGGAATGGCTCCCGTTCCCCGCATACCGTGGGCGCCGGCGCCGACGAATACCGCCGACTGTTCTCGGCCACTCTCCAACTGTTCGGCACGATCGCGATCGTTTCGCTGATCCTGCGCGTCGACATCGCGCACGCCCACCTGGTGATCGCGCTCCCGCTCGGTCTGCTCGGCCTGATGTCGACCCGGGCGCTGTGGCGTGCGCACGCAGCGCGACGCCGGGCGCTGGGCCGCTATCGCCGCTCGGTCCTGGTCGTCGGCAGTCCGGACGCCGCCCGTGCCGTCGCGACGGCGCTGTCCGCGCAGGAGATGCACGGCTATCACGTCGTCGGGGTCTGCACCCCCACCGGGGACGCGCTCGACGAACCCACCGCCCTGCGCGTGGGGCAGCGCGATATCCCGATCGTCGGCAACGACCGGTCGGTGCGCAGCGCGGTCCGCCGCAGCGGCGCCGATACCGTGGTCGTCACGGCCACCGACCGGCTGGGCCCGCGCGATATCCGCCGGCTGGCCTGGGATCTCGACGCGTTCGGCACCGAACTCATCATCGCGCCCGGCATCATGGACATCTCCGGTACCCGGATGTCCAGCCAGGTGCTGGCGGGTATCCCGATGCTGCACATCGAACGGCCCCAGTACGATCGGGCGCTCTCGTTCGGCAAGGCGGTGTTCGATCTGTGCTTCTCCGCCCTGGTCCTCACCGCGATCGCGCCGGTACTGCTGGTACTGGCCGCCGCCGTCAAGTTCACCAGCGCCGGGCCGGTCTTCTACCTCTCGGAGCGCATCGGGATGGACGGTAAGCCGTTCCGGATGATCAAGTTCCGCAGTATGTACGTGCGGGCCGACCGGGAAGCCGCCTCACTGATCAGCGCCCACGGCGGCAACCCGCTGTTCTTCAAACTCAAGGACGATCCACGGGTGACCCCGGTGGGCCGGTTCCTGCGCCGGTACAGCCTCGACGAGCTGCCGCAGTTCTTCAATGTGCTGTTCCGTGATATGAGCGTCGTCGGACCGCGCCCGCAGGTCCGCCGCGAGGTTCATTCCTACGATGGCGTGATGCGCCGGCGGTTGCTGGTACGGCCCGGGATCACCGGACTGTGGCAGGTCAGCGGCCGCTCGGACCTTTCCCCCGAGGAATCGGTGGAACTGGACATCTCCTATGTGGAGAATTGGTCCATGCTGCTGGACCTGCGGATCATCGCCCGCACCCTGCGGGCGGTCGCCAGGGGCGACGGCGCCTACTGACCCCGGCCGCGGGTGCCGGCGAGCGGTCAGAGCAGGGCAAGCGCCAGGCTGACGAAGGCCATGAGGGTCATCCAGGCGATCAGCAGTGAGCGCGCGGACCCCGGACGTCCGAACCGGGTCGTCATCATGGCGGCCGGTCGACGGTTCCTGTGTGTCGTGGCGACGGTGCTCACGGTCCACCTCCTCGAAAGAGTTTGTGTACCTGTCGAACCCGGGCTTCCCCGAATCCGCTCGCCCAATCCGCGGACTCGATCTTCGATCGCGGGGTTTGTGCCTCCGGGCCCGGGGTAGCCGCTCGACGTACCGAAGCCGACTGTCCGGCCGTCCGGTGCCGCCGAACGACCGCGGCACCGGCCACCGGACCCGAGGGAGGTTGTTGTCCTATGAGCACTGTCACCGCGTCTACCGAGGTCAAGGTGCCGATCCGCACCGCGTACAACCAGTGGACGCAGTTCGAGTCGTTTCCGAACTTCATGGAAGGCGTCGAACGAGTCGACCAGATCGACGACACGCACACGCATTGGAAGATCAAGATCGGCCCCGTCGATCGTGAATTCGATGCCACCATCACCGAGCAGCATCCGGAGGAGCGGGTCGCCTGGCGCTCGGTCAGCGGTCCGGAGCACGCCGGTGTGGTGACCTTCCACCGTATCGATGATTCGACCACCCGGGTGATCACTCAGATGGATATCGATCCGGAGGGACTCGCCGAGAACGTTGCCGACAAGGCCGGCCTGCTGGATCGCCGGGTCAAGGGCGATCTGGAACGGTTCAAAAAGTTCATCGAATCCCGGCCTCAGGAGACCGGGGCCTGGCGCGGGGACGTTCCGCGTCCGGGTAACTGACCGCTCTGCACCTCCTGCGCCGCACGAACCACCGGTTCGTGCGGCGCAGTGCTGTCGGCCCGGGACCACCGCACCCTACGGCGGCGGCGGGTCGGATCCGGTCATCCGCCGCGCGGCTCCAGCGACCGGTCGAGAGCGGTGTGCAGCCACTCCTGGGTGGCGCCGGTGGTGTGTGGGGTGCCGAGTGCCCGGGCGGTCAGTGCCCAGTACCGGGTGACCGCGGGATGGCCGGTCGCACCGGCCGCCAACCGGCGGCGGAAGGCCGGGGTGTCCCGGCGGCCCCGGGCCGCAGCGTGCGCGGCGACGAACAGGTCGAGTTCCGGGCCGGGACCGGGGTCGGCGCCGGTGAGCAGACGCTGCGCGGCGCCGGTGTGCGCGGGCGCCAGCTCGGCGATCAGGGCCCGCTCGTCGCGGATCGACCCCCGGTCGGACAGCCACAGCTCACGGGATATCTCCCGCCCGAGATCCGGGCTCCGCGCCAATTCCGCCAGCTCGGCGACCGCGAGAACATGGCCGGGGGTGGGCGTCGCCGGCACCGCCGGAATATCCATCGCCACGAACTCGTCGAAGAGCCCCGCCGGCATCGCGGCCAGGACGCGACGCCAGAATCCGACGAGGACATCGCGCGCCGCGCCGCGTTCGGCCACCCCGGCAAGCCGCGCGAGCGTCACCGCACGGTCCTCCTCGCGGGTCCCCTCGAGAGCGAGCAGCACCGCGTGCCGCCACGACAGCGCGTCGAGCTCGGCTTCCACCGCCCGCCGCTCGGTGGCCACGGCGCCGCGGGTGGCGTCCTCGTCGGCGAGTATCGCGGCGATCACGGGCAGGCCGAGTCCGACAGCGCGCAACCGCCGGATCGCCGTCAACCGGGTGAGGGCTTCGCCGGTGAACACCCGATGGCCGCTGCTGGTGCGGTGTACCCGCAGGAGCTCCTCGTCGCAGTAGAAGCGGATGGTCCGGACGGGGATACCGGTGCGCCGTGACGCTTCTCCGATGCTCACCGCAGCACGCAAGTCTGTGATGTGGGTCACTTCTACTGGAACCTCCACCCGGGTGGAGTTCCTACCGTAGCGGAGGTCATCGAGCACAGGAGGAAGTAGGACAGTGAGCACCGAGATCGTTTCCGCCGAACAGGTCTGGGCGGCCGTCGCTGCCGAACGCAGGGGTCTGGCGGTGCTGCTGGACGGGCTGACCGAACAGCAGTGGGACCGGCAATCGTGGTGTGCCGGGTGGCGGATCCGCGACGTCGTCGCCCATATCCTGCTCACCTCACGCGCCGGAGCCGGCGAAATCCTGTGGGAACTGCTGCGCGCCCGCGGCGATCTCGACCGGATGAGCTTCGCGACCGCCGTCCGCTATGCGAACGGCCGCTCGCCCGAGGCCCTCCTCGCCGAACTGCGCGCCGCGATCGAGCTACGCCACACCCCATTGGGCACCACAGCCCTCGATCGGCTGATGGATCTGCTGGTACACGGGCAGGACATCGCGGTACCGCTCGGTATGCGGCGTGAGATGCCGGTGGACGCGGCGCGGTGGTCGGTCGAGCGGGTGTGGCGGATGGGACGGCCGTTCCGTGCGCAGCGCGTACTGGCCGGTCACCGCCTGATCGCGACGGATACGGAGTGGTCGGCCGGGACAGGCGCTCCCGTGGCCGCGCCGATCGCCGAAATACTGCTGCTGGTCACCGGCCGGATATCGGTGGGGGATCGGGCCGGGTCGGCCTGAACGAGGGGTTCGGGAGGGTATGGCGAATGCGGGCCGGGTGCGACGTGACCGGCGTATCGCGGAGCGCGGTGGTCGCCGACCTACCGCGCAACGCCAGCGGGAAGGTCCTCAAAACCGAACTCCGCGCGAAGTATTCGGCACCCGACTCGCCGATCTGACAGATCCGACAGTTCTCGGTGACCGTCACCACGTGGCCTCGCCGCGCCACGCGGCCGCTGCGCTGCGTCGTACCCGGACTTGCCGTCACGTGGGGGCCCGGTTAGTGTCGGCAACCGAATCGTGCTCGGCGGATGAGGAGGTCGATGAATATGGCCCGCCCAGGCCTGTTTCAGCCTGCCCTCATCCGGGTCGCGCACCACTGACTCGCGCGACCGGATCGCTTTCCACGATCTGGAGTTGTCGTGTCCATTTCTTTTCACACCGAACCCACCGATATCGGTACCACCCGCCTGATTCTCCGTCTCTGGACCCCGGACGACCTCGCCGCCGTGCGAACCGGTGTCCGGCAGCCGTCCTGGGCCGTCGATTTCCCGGCCGCCGGTGACCGGGAAATAGTGGAGGCCCTCGCCGCCCGGCCGGAATGGCTGGATCGCTTCGGCCACCGGATGGTGTCCGAACGCGGTAGCGGCCTGGCGGTCGGATCCATCGGATTGTTCTGGCCCCCGGCCGACGGTGTCGTCGAACTCGGTTACGGCATCGTGCCGTCGCGCCGGGGACGCGGGTACGCGACCGAGGCCACTCGGGCGCTGGCCGAGTACGCCTTCACCGCACCGCAGGTGCACACCGTGTCGGCGTCGGTGGAACTCGCCAATCCCGCTTCGGTGCGGGTGCTGGAAAAAGCGGGCTTCGCTCGTGTCCACACGGACGGAGAGCGTGTCGAGTTCCGGATGACCTCCGGACGATGACGATCGCCGCGGCGGGATCTCCGGATCCCGCCGCGGCGGTGGGTCATCCGAGCGTGTCCCGCACCACCCGCTGGATCAGTGCGTCGGTATCCACGCCGGGAGCGGCCAGGGTGAGCGCGCCGGTGGTGGAGAGGACGGCGATACCGTGGACGCCCACCCACAGCGCGGTGGCTGTGGTGAGCGGGTCGGGGACCGGGTGGATGGCACGCACCCGGTTCAGCAGCCGGTCGAACAGGGGTCTGGACACCGAGCGCAGACCGGCGCCGGAGCCTTCGAGCAGATCGTGCCGGAAGATCAGGGTGAACATCGCCGGCCGGGTCCCGGCGAATTCGATGTAGGCCCGCGCCCATTCCGCGATATCGGCGGTGGCGTCGGTATCGCCGGCCTCGGTGAGGGTCCGCGCCAGATCGCGCAATCCGACCTCGGCGATGGCCCCGAGCAGTGCCTTGTGGGTCGGGAACCAGCGCCGGGGCGCACCGTGCGACACGCCGGCCCGTCGCGCGATCTCCCGTAGGCCGATCTCGGTCGAACCGGTTTCCTCCAGCAGGTCGACACCGGCCTGGACCAGTGCGTCCCGGGTTCCGCTCGCAGTCATGTAGACATTGTCTACCCGCCGGGTAGACAATGTCTATGTCTCTGTGGAGCGCATTCTGCTATCGCCTGTGCCGGTATGTCCTCATCGGTCCCGCGCTCTGGCTGCTCGGCCGGCCGGAAGTGAAAGGGCGCGAGCATCTTCCGCGGCGCGGGCCCTATATCGTCGCCGCCAACCACCTGGCGGTGCTGGACTCCTTCTACCTCACCCGGGCGCTACGCCGGCAGGTGTTCTTCCTGGCCAAATCCGATTACTTCGACCGCCCCGGCCCCGTGGGCCTGGCCCAGCGATGGTTCTTCCGGGGTGTCGGCCAGATCCGCGTGGATCGCCGGGGCGGGCCCGGCGCCGCATCCGCGCTCACCGCCGCGATCGGCATCATCGAACGCGGCGGTGTCTGGGGTATCCATCCCGAAGGGACCCGATCGCCGGACGGCCGGCTCTACCGCGGGCACACGGGCGCCGTCCGGGTCGCGATGACCACCGGCGTGCCGCTGCTCCCGGTGGCGATCACCGGCACCGGCCCCGGCCCGGGGCGTCGGTGGTGGCGGCGCCGGGTGAGGCTGGAGATCCTGCCCCCGCTCGATCTGACCGCCTACCGGGCCGCCGGACCGCACGGGACCCGGCGGGCGACCGACGCGCTGATGCGGACCCTCGCCGCCCGGACCGGCCAGCAGTACGTCGACGAATACGCCCGCCGTCGTCCGGGCCACGGCCTGGCGGCCTGAGTTCGACGCTCCCCGCGGCGCGGCTTCAGTCCGGTTTGCCCGCGGTGGACTGTGCCGTCCCGGATTCGTCGGCCGGTACCAACCGGCGCCGCATCAGCTTTCCCGTCGCATTGCGGGGGAGTTCGTCGAGGAAGATCACCTCGCGCGGCACTTTGTGGCGCGCCAGATTCGCCTTGACGTACTCCCGGATATCCGCCTCGCTCACCGTCGCCCCCGCGGCGGGAACGACGAAAGCCCGCAGCCGGGTGCCGAAGTCACGATCGGGTACCCCGACCACCGCCGCTTCCAGGATGTCGGGCCGCTCGACGAGCAGGTTCTCCACCTCCAGCGGGAAGACGTTCTCGCCACCGGAGACGATCATGTCGTCGTCGCGGCCGTCGATGAACAGCCGGCCCTCGGCGTCGAAATGCCCGACATCGCCGCTGGAGAGCAATCCGTCGACGATCTCCTTGTGCCGCCCGTCGGTGTATCCGCCGAAACTCAGTCCGCTGGACACGAAGATGGTGCCCACGGTCCCGGGCGCGGTGATCCGGTTGCGCTGTTCGTCGTAGAGGGCGACGCGGCAGCCGACGGGCGGTTTGCCGACCGTACCGGGCGCGTCCCGCATATCCTGCGGTGTCGCCACCGCCGCGACGGCGACCTCGGTGGACGCGTACAGGTTGTAGAGCACGTCGCCGAACGCTTCCGCGGTGCGGCGGCTCAGATCCGGGGAGACCGGGGAGCCGGCGGAGAAGACGACCCGCAGCGAGGAGGTGTCGTACCCGGCGAGCACCTCGGGGCCGAGGTCGATGATGCGCTGCAGCATCGTCGGCACCACGACCAGGCTCGCGGCGCGATGCGCGGCGACGGCGGCGAGTGTCGCGCGCGGGTCGAATCGGCCCTGCCGGAAGACGATCCTGTTGCCGAGGGCCCAGCCGAGGGCGAACTGGGAGAGTCCGGTGCCGTGGAAGATCGGCGCGGCCATCACCATCGTGTCGTTGCGGGGGATCGGGATGCGATCGAGGAACTGGGCCGACTGCAGGGGTGAAACTTTGTCCCGGGGAGCGCCTTTGGGCGTCCCGGTGGTTCCGCTGGTCAGGATCACGGTGCTGCCCGGATGCGGCGGCGGCGCCGTCGCCGCGGTGGAGTGTGCCGCGATCAACGCGTCGATCGTGGGGGTGTCGCCGGATTCGCCCCAGGTGAGAAAACGTGGAGTCTCCGCCGGGATCGCGTCGAGCAGACCGGTGAACTCGGCGTCGAGTAGTAGCGCGCCGACCTTTTCGCGCCGGGCGACATCGGCGAGCTGCGGCCCGGCGAACCCGGTGTTCATCAGGACGACGCGGGCGCCCAGTTTGCCCGCGCCCAGCAGGGCCAGCACCATGCCGCGGTGGTCCCGGCACAGGGCCGCCACCACGGATTCGGCGCCGATACCGTTCGCGGCGAGGCCGCGGGCGAGAGCATTGGACTGCGCGTCGAGCTGGTCGAAGGTGAGCGTGCCACGGTCGTCGACGATGGCCTCGGCCGCGCCGTCGCGCCGGGCGGCGGCCCGCAGCACCGTCACGAACGGCCCGTGGATCCGCGCGTCCCGGACCGTGCGGAGCAGTTCGCCGGGGCGCTTCGGATCGAGCATTCCGCGCCGGCGCAGCACACTCACCGCGGCCAGCGATTCGGTCACCGAACGCAGCGCCGCGCGGGGTGCGGGCAGGTTCGTCGGCATGGGTCACCTCCAGGAATTGGAACAGTCCGACCGGAGCGCGGGACTACGCGGCGCCGGGCTGGCCGAGTGGTTCGGCCAGGGTAGCTCAGGCGCAGAATGTACGTTCACTTATTGCGCATTATCCGTGCGTGTGCGCTATGGCGATCTCATACCGCGGATTCACATCGACGCTCCTCGAGTGTGAGAGAATGGAGTAAAGTTTCTATCAGTATTGCATGGAGGTCCTATGTCGCGCCCAGCGTCACCGGCAGCAAGCGCTGATCAGCCCGGCGAGGTCGCCCGCCGCAAATACCTGGCCGGCCCGGCCGCGCTGCTCGGCGGCCCGGCCAACGTCGTGATGCAGCTGAGCCAGGCGCCGGTCGGCCGCGGTGTCGTCGAGAGCACCGTGGACAGCGGCCGGTTCGATCTACATCCGCGCAAACGCGGCCGCACGACGCTGACCTATCTCGCGGTGGCCATGCTGGGCACCGACGAGGAACGTGCCGCCTACCGCGAGGCGACCAACACCTCCCATCGCCAGGTCCGGTCCCGGCCGGGCAGCGCGGTGAAGTACAACGCGTTCGACCCGGAACTGCAGCTGTGGGTCGCCGCGTGCATCTATCGCGGGGTCGTCGATTCACTGGAATACCTGTACGGTCCGCTCGACGCCGACTACGCCGACGAGTTGTACCGGGAGTCGAGCAGATTCGGGACCACGCTGCAGATGCGCCCGGAGATGTGGCCGGCCGATCGCGCCGCGTTCGCCGAATACTGGGAGCGCAAGTCCGCGCAGATATCGATCGACGACGAAGTAAAACGGTATCTGCGGGAACAGGTCGTGGAGCTGGGTCCGTACGGGCGCGTCGAACGGGTGCTGTTCCGGCCCGTCAACCGGTTCTTCACCACCGGCTTCCTGCCCCAGCGGTACCGGGACGAACTGGGGCTGGCCTGGAGCCCGGGGCGGCAACGCGCCTTCGAGCTGATCATGCGCGCGATCGGTACCGTGATGCGGCTCGGGCCCGAACGCTGGCGGATGTACCCGCTGGACAAACATCTCGCCGATATGCGGCGACGCCGGGCGCTGGGTAAACCGCTGGTCTGAGGGGTGAACCCACCGCGCCCGTCAGCGTCGCCGGGCGGTGACCAGGCCGTTGCGGGCCGCGTCGGCGAGACGTTCCATGAGGGTGTCGCCGAGCGTCGGCAGGTCCCGGCGGCGGACAGGTCACTACCGCGAGCCGACCCGGGATTCAGGCGAACCAGCCGCCCACCGCCGGTGCGGTGTTGTGCCAGATGTGCTTGGTCTCCTGGTACTCGGCCAGCCCGCTCGGGCCGAGTTCGCGGCCGATACCGGAACGCCCGAACCCACCCCATTCGGCGGCGGGAGTGTAGGGGCCGAAATCGTTGAGCCACACCGTGCCGTGCCGGAGCGCGCGGACCACCCGTTCGCCGCGGGCCGCGTCGCCGGTGCGCACGCCGGCCGCGAGTCCGTAGGACGTGTCGTTGCCCAGTTCGACGGCCTCGGCCTCGGTAGCGAACCGCTCCACGGTGAGTACGGGGCCGAAGGTCTCCTCCTGGACGATCCGCATCTCGCGGCGGCAGCGGTCCAGCACGGTCGGCAGGTAGTAGCTGCCGGCGGTCAGCCGGGGGTCCTCCGGCCGCTTCCCCCCGGCGATCAGCACCGCGCCTTCGGCGAGACCGCGGGCCACCTGGGCCTCCACCGCGGCGCGATGTTCCGGGGAGACCAGCGGTCCGGTCTGCGACGCGGGATCCGTCCCGGGACCGACCCGGATTCCGCCGGCGCGCCGGGCGAGTTCCGCGACGAACCCGTCCGCGATCGACTCCTCCACGATGAGCCGGGTCCCGGCCGAGCACACCTGGCCCGAATGCAGGAAGGCGCCGGTCAGCACCGCGTCGATCGCGCTGTCGCGGTCGGCGTCGGCGAAAACGATATGTGGATTCTTACCGCCCAGTTCGAGCGCCACTCGGGTGATGTGCGGGGCGGCCCGGGCGGCGATGGCCGCCCCGGTGGTGGCGCCACCGGTGAAGGAGATCAGATCGACCTCGGGCGTACCGGTGAGCGCCGACCCCACCACCGGACCCTCGCCCGGTACGAGGTTCACCACGCCCGGCGGCACCCCCGCCTGTTCCAGCACCCGGACCAGGGCGATCGTGCTCAGCGGAGTGACCTCGCTCGGTTTGGCGACCACCGTGCAGCCGGCCGCCAGCGCGGGGGCGACCTTCCAGGACATCTGCAGCAGCGGATAGTTCCACGGCGAGATCAGCGCGCACACACCCACCGGTTCGCGGACGATACGGCTGATCACCGCCGGATCGCCCGTATCGACGACCCGGTCGCCGGTGGTGCCGACGAGCTGCGCGTAGTACCGGAACACCGCGATGACGTCGTCGATATCGATATGGCTCTCGCGCAGTGTCTTGCCGGTGTCCAGGGTCTCGATCCGGGCGATCGGGTCGCGATACTCGGCGAGGAGTTCGGCGGTGCGCAGCAGTAGCGCGGCCCGCTCCGCGACCGGAGTACCCGGCCACGCGCCGGTGGCGAACGCGGCACGGGCCGCGCCGACCGCACGCCGCGCGTCCACCGCACCGGCCTCGCCGACGGCGGCGATCACCGCGCCGTCCGCCGGATCGCGGATCTCCCGGATCCCGCCGGCGGCCGGTTCGACCCAGGTGCCGTCGATGTAGAGGTGGGGCGCGCGCAGCAGCGGCTCGTCGGCGAGGATCATCTCGATATCTCCCTCTCGTTCCGGGTGCGCCGGCAGGGTGCTCGCCGTCGACGGCTGCCTCCGCCCACGGCCCGCATTCTATGGGCCACCGGCCTCTCCTCGGCGGTGCGGCCGGTGCGGAACGAAACGCTCCGGCCGGGTGCGAGGATGCGCTGCGCAGGGGCGGCGGCCGGTTCGCCGAGTGGTTGCCCCTTACGATCCCGGTGACCGAAACCCTGGTCGCGGCGGTCCCGCGCTGGTTTCATTCGAGTCGATCGTCGGATACGAGCGAAAGGCCCCGGAATGCCCGTCGACTTTGTTGACACCGCTACCACCGTGCAGGTGACCAAGCTCGGTACCCATATCGGCGCGCGAATCGACGGGGTCCGGCTCGGCGGCGATCTGTCCCCGGAGACCGTCGCCGGTATCCGCGCGGCGCTCGCGGAGCACAAGGTGATCTTCTTCCGCGGCCAGGACCATCTCACCGAGGACGGACAGTACGAGTTCGCGGAACTGCTCGGTACCCCGACCACGCCGCATCCGACCGTCCGATCGGCCGGGGTGAAGAGCCTGGCCATCGATTCGCGCCACGGCCGCTCGAACAGCTGGCACACCGATGTCACCTTCGTCGACCGGGTGCCGAAGGCATCCATTCTGCGCGCCGTCGTCCTGCCGAGCTACGGCGGTTCGACCACCTGGGCCTCCACCGTCGCCGCCTACAACTCGCTGCCCGAACCGCTGCGATTGCTGGCCGAGAACCTGCGCGCACGGCATACCAACCTGTACGACTACGCCGCCACCGCCGAGGACAACCCCGACGAGGGCGCCACCGCCTACCGGCGCGAATTCGAGTCGAGCTATTTCGAGACCGAGCATCCGGTGGTGGAGGTGCATCCGGAGACCGGTGAACGGGCCCTGTTGCTCGGCGGATTCGTGAAGCAGTTCGTGGGTCTGTCCGGCACCGAATCACAGGCGCTGTTCCGGCTGTTGCAGGACCGGATCACCCGGCTGGAGAACACCACTCGCTGGAACTGGGCGCTGGGCGACGTCGCCATCTGGGACAACCGCGCCACCCAGCACTACGCCATCGACGACTACGACGGTACCGAGCACCGCCGGCTGACCCGGATCACGCTGGCCGGGGGAATCCCCGTCGGGGTCGACGGTAGGCCGAGCACCGTGATCTCCGGCGATGCCGAATACTATTCGGCAGTCGACTCGCCGGCCCGCGCCGCCTAACCGCGCTCACCCGCCGGAACGGTTATCGAATGTCACTGCCGCACAATGGACCGGGGATTGCTCGCGATACCCGGTCGGTGGCCGTCGGTCGTCCCGAGTGACGCCGACGGAACCCATGTACGCCGGATGTCCGCACGCTCGGCCGCGCACCGCCGCAATTGTTATGGATTCCCGGAGATCGAAACCCTGGACAGTAATGCGCCGTGTCGTATTGCCGCCGGTACCGGTCGCGGACGCGCACGAATGCGGCGGCGCGGTGCCGTATCCGCCGCGCGCCCTCTCTGTTCGACCGGGTGATATCGATTAATCTTTTACAGCTTGCGCCTCCGATGACTCCGCACGGACGGGCGCCGAACGATTTCCGGCCGACGATGGGAATCCAGTGAATCTGTGGAGCTATATCCGAGGTCGGGGGGAGCTGCTGACATTTCTGACGTATCAGCATGCCTCCTTGGCGTTCCAGACGGTTCTGGTCGGGACCGTCGTCGCCGTCCTCATCGCCGTCACGGTCTACCGGTTGCCGCTGCTGTCGGCCCTCTCGCTGACCTCCAGTCGGGTCGCGCTGACGATACCCTCGCTGGCACTGCTGGCGTTGCTGCTGGTGCCCTTCGGACTCGGTGTCGTCCCGTCGTTCATCATGCTGGCATTCTTCGCGGCCCTGCCGGTGATCGGCAACGCCATCGTCGGTCTGCGGTCGGTACCGGCCTCGGTCGTCGAATCCGCCCGGGGCATCGGCTTTTCGCGGTTGCGCATTCTGCTTACCGTGGAACTGCCCATCGCCTGGCCGGTGATCCTCACCGGGATCAGAGTGTCCACCCAGATGATCGTCGGTGTCGCGGCCATCGTCGCCTACGTGCTCGGCCCCGGGCTCGGCTCGCTGATCTTCAACGGGTTGTCCCGGCTCGGCGGCGCCAACGCCCTCGAAATGGCGCTCACCGGAACAATTCTCATCGTCATCATCGCGTTGGTCTTCGACGCGCTCCTCGTCCTGCTCGGACGACTCACGATCGCGAAGGGACTGTCATGAGGCGATACCTCCGCCTTCGCTGCGGCCTCCGCCGACGTATGGAACCGCTTCGGGGGAGGTGTGATGCCTCCGCCAACTCTGTGGCCTCCGCAGAGCGCATGAATTCGCTTCGAGGGAGGTGCGATGCCTCCGCCTGCGCTGCGGCCTCCGCAGAGCGCGTGAATTCGCTTCGAGGGAGGTCCTATGAGGCGGTACCAGGGCCTTCGCTGCGGCGTCTGCCGACGTATGGAACCGCTTCGGGGGATGTGCGACGCCTCCGCCTGCGCTGCGGCCTCCGCAGAGCGCATGAATTCGCTTCGAGGGAGGCCCTATGACCGGCGATGTGACGAGCAGCGGCACGGCCGCGGCGACAACCGAGCGTACGGTCACCGGCGCCTCGATCACCTTGGACTCGGTCGTCAAACGGTTCAAGGGTCAGCGCAAGCCCGCGGTCGAACGCCTGGACCTCGAAATCCCCGCCGGGGAGATCGTCGCCTTCGTGGGCCCTTCGGGCTGCGGGAAGACGACCACCCTCAAGATGATCAACCGGTTGATCGAACCCACCGAGGGCCGGATCTTCATCGACGGTCGCGATGTCACCCGCGAGGATCCGGACAAACTGCGGCAGTCGATCGGCTACGTCATCCAGTCCGGCGGGTTGTTCCCGCACTGGTCGGTCGCCAAAAACGTGGGTGCCATCCCGCGTGTGCTGGGCTGGGACAAGAAGCGGATCGCCGAACGTACCGAATACCTGCTCGATCTGGTCGGCCTCGACCCCGCCACCTTCGCCGACCGGCTCCCCAAGGATATGTCGGGCGGCCAGCAGCAGCGCGTCGGCGTGGCCCGCGCCCTGGCGGCGGATCCACCGGTGCTGCTGATGGACGAGCCGTTCGGTGCGGTCGACCCGATCACCCGGGCCCGTCTGCAGGACAGTCTCATCGCTATCCAGCACGAACTCGGCAAGACCATCGTGATCGTCACCCACGATTTCGAAGAGGCCACCAAACTCGGTGACAAGGTGCTCATCCTCTCCGAGGGCGGGCATATCGAGCAGTACGCGAGCCCGGAGGACATCCTCACCGATCCGGCCACCCCCTTCGTCGAGGAGTTCGTCGGATCCGGTGCGAAATTGGCGTATCTGACCGTCTCCCGCGTCCGTGATGTTCCGTCCGACGACGTCGTCATCGCCCGGATCGGCGAATCCGCACCGGCGGTGATCGAACGCGCGAAAGCCGCCGGGCACAGCTGGGTGGTCGTGGTGGACGGCGCCGGGCGGCCGCGGTCCTGGCCGACGCTGACCGAACTGGCCACCAAGCCCGAGGTTTCCGATTTCCTCGACCGGCGGCTACCGGTGGTGGCGCGCTCGTCGACGCTCAACGACGCACTGGACGCCATGCTCGCGACCAGCCAGGGCGCCGCGCTGGTCACCGACGGCCGCGGCGCGGTGGTCGGCTCGCTGAGCATCGACTCGGTGACCGAACTGATCCGGGACAAACTCGCCGATGCCCGCGCCGACGAACCGGACGCGTCCTATGAGACCTACGTCGACGGCACCGATCCGGCGCCGACCCCGGTGGTCGCCGCCGACGACGAACCCGGATCGGCCGAGCGGTCATGACCCGGCTACGCCGCCTCCCGCTCGATGTGTGGTTCGAACCGCTCATCATCGCGGTGATCGGTATCGGCTACCTGCTGTGGTACCGCGCGACGACGTTCACCGCGACCGAACAGGCCTCGCTGGGCTGGGACAACCTGCGCACAACCCTCGTCGCGCATATCGAACTCACCGTGGTGGCCACGGTCATCGTGGTGATGATCGCCATTCCACTGGGTATCGCGCTGACCCGGCCCGCGCTGAAGCGGTTCGAGCCGGTCGTGGTCAATATCGCCAATGTCGGTCAGGCCGCGCCCGCCGTCGGCCTGCTCGTCCTGTTCACGTTCTGGCTGGGCACCGGATTCCGCACGGCGATAGTCGGTCTCGTCGTCTACGCCGTCCTGCCGATTCTGCAGAACACCATCGTCGGGCTGCGGCAGGTGGATCAGCGCACCATCGAGGCCTCGCGGGGGATCGGCTACTCGGGTACCCGGACGCTGCTACAGGTGGAATTGCCGCTGGCGGTGCCGGTGATTCTCAACGGTGTCCGCACCGCACTGGTCATCCTGGTCGGTACCGCCACACTGAGCACGTTCATCGGCGCCACCAGCCTCGGCACGCTGATCACCACCGGCGTCACGCTGTTCCTGCCCAAACTGCTCATCTCCGGCGCGATCCTGGTGGGGCTCCTGGCGTTGACCATCGACTGGCTGGGCCGACTCGTCGAACTGGCCGCGACCCCGCGAGGTGTGTCATGAGTCCGGCACCGGCACGACTGGCCTCCACGGTTTCGGTTCTCCTCGCGGCGATCTCGCTGCTCGCGGGATGTGGCCTGGTGAGTTCGTCGGGCACCTTCCATGATGCGCGCCTGCCGGACGGGCAGCTACCACTGGAGGGGGCGAAGCTGGTGGTGACCTCGAAGAGTTTCACCGAGGGCGTGCTGCTCGGCAAGATCACCGCGACCTATCTCGCCGCCGCCGGCGCGCAGGTCACCGATCTCACCGGGGCGCCGGGTTCGGCCTCCTCCCGGCAGGCCCAGCTCAACGGCGACGCCGATATCCTCTGGGAGTACACGGGCACCGGCTGGGTCAATTACCACAACCAGACCGAGACCATCTCAGATCCCCAGGAACTGTGGCAGCGCGTCCACGATATCGAGAAGCGCGACTACGACCTGGAGTGGATGCCCCCCGCCAATTTCAACGACACCTACGCGTTCGGCGCGTCGACTCCCACCGCCGAACGGCTGGGCGTGAAATCGCTGTCCGAGGTCGCAGCGCTTCCCGTCGGTGATCGGACCTTCTGCGTCGACGACGAATTCTTCAGTCGCTCCGATGGTTTCATTCCGATGCTGCAGAAGTACGGGATTCCCTACAACGATCCCGGCGGCGTTCCGGCGGGCAATGTCACGCGGATGGACGCCGGGGTCGTCTATACGGCGACGGCGAAGAGCGCACCCTGCAATTTCGGCATGATCTACACCACCGACGGCCGGGTGAAGAACCTGAACCTGGTCGTGCTCGACGACGACCGGAAATTCTTCCTGCCCTACAGCGGCACAGCTGTCGTGCGCGGTGAGATCATCGACCGCTACCCGCAGCTGGCACCGCTGCTCGCCACGATCTCCGAACATCTCACCGATGATCTGATGCAGGAACTCAACGGCCGGGTCGATATCGACGGCGAGGATCCCGCCGATGTGGCCTACGACTGGTTGAAGAGCGAGAACCTCGTCGAGTAGACCGGATGCGTTGCCGGTCTTGTATGTTGGGCACCGGGAGCGGATGCCCGCCCGTATATGAGCGGGTGTAGCACCGGCCCTGAGCACCGCCCCGGGCGGAAAGCGGCTGTGGTCGCTTGCCGCCCACCGATCGGTTACGTGCGCGCCCACTCGCCGAAGGAGATCCGATGATCACCATCCTGGGAAGCGGTATCGCCGGAACCGCGCTGGCCGGCGCGCTGTCGAGGGCCGGGCGGCCGGTGACGGTCTACGAGCAGCGCAACGGCGGGGGTGGCGGAGCGTTCCTGATCCTCGACGGCCGGGGCCACCGCAGTCTCATCTCGCTGGGCGTGCCGGAGGCGGAACTGCACGCGGCCTCGTATCCGCTGAGCGAACTGCGATACACCCCCGGCGACGGCGTGACGCGGCGGCGGCCCAGCGAGGGGCACCGGTTCTGGCTGCGCAGCGATCTGATCGCCGTGCTGAAACGGTTCGCGGTACACGCGGGCGCCGAGATCAGTTACGGCAGCCCGGTCACCGAGGTCGCGGTCGACGCCACCACCGGGCACACCACCCTGCGTATCGGTGACCGCACGGTGACCGCGCGGGATCTGGTGATCGGTGCCGACGGTATCGACTCGGTGGCGCGCGCGGGCACCGAACCCGGCCGGACCCCGGAGTACGCGGGAGATGTGGTGGTCTACGGAATGACCGCGACCCCTGTCGAATGCCCCACCGACCCGTTCGTTCTGCATTTCCACGCCGAGCCGGCCTCCGGCACCCGCCCGGCGGCCACCTTCGGCCATATCTGGCGGCCCGGCGCCGATTCGGCGCTGTGGTTCCTGCGCATCGAACGGGAACCGCTGCCGGTCGCCGATACCGGGATCGTGCCGGTGCGGAACTGGGCCGCCGCGGTGGTGGAGGCGGCGCCCCGCTCCGTGCGGGAACTGACCGCCACCCTGGTCGCGGCCACCGAACAGGTCCATGTGTCCAACGCGCGTAATGTCGCGCTGGCGACCGCGGCGACGCCGGTGGCCCCGCTGATCCTGGTCGGCGACGCGGACCACGCCATCACGCCCGCGGCGGGGGTGGGCGCGCGAGAAGGTATCGAGGACATCGAAGCGGTGCACCACGCGATCGTCAGCGGTGGCTCTCCCGCCGAGGCCATGATCGCCCGCCGCCGCGCGATAGCCGAGGAGCGTGATCGGGTGGCCCGCAGAATGCGTGCGTGATCCGAGAGGTTTCTCACCCCCGTGGCCCGCGGCGGCGCCGATACGCTGACGGCACAGTCCATCGACGGTGAGGAAGCCATGGCCAAGGAGTTTTCGCATCTCGACGGGCCGCTGCGACAGTTCATCGAAGCGCAGGCGATGTTCTTCGTCGCGACGGCGCCGTCGGACGGCGGGCGGGTCAATCTGTCGCCGAAGGGATACCAGGACACCTTCGCCGTCCTCGACGATCACACGGTGGCCTACCTCGATCTGTTCGGCAGCGGCGTCGAAACCATCTCGCATCTGCGCGAGAACGGGCGGATCACCCTCATGTTCTGCTCCTTCACCCGCAACTCCCGTATCCTGCGCCTGTACGGAACCGGCCGGGTCGCGCGTCCCGACGATCCGGAGTTCGCCGGTCTCCGAGCGAATTTCGGTCTCGAACACCCCGGAATCCGGGCGGTGATCGTGGTCGAGGTGGAACGTATCGCCGACGCGTGCGGGTACTCGGTGCCGTACTACGACTTCGTCGGCGAACGGCCGGTACTGGACGCGCACCATGCCCGGCAGCCGGACGAGAAGTTCGCGCGCCGGATCACCGGGGACAACGGGCACAGTATCGACGGACTACCGGCGCTGGACCTCGACCACCCGCTGCCCTCCGAGGTGCGGCGCTGACCCTGGGGGCGCGCTTCCGGCGGTGACGCCCGGGCCGGCCGGTTCGCGCGTGCGCTCCTTCCCCGGCTCCTCCGAAACCACCTCCGGTGTCCGGTCTCGGAGGTGAACGGCTGTCAGCGCGCTCACCACCGTCGAGCGCACCGGTAACTGCGCGGTGCGGGTATCGGCGCGAGCTATCCGGGCGATGGCCGGCTCGGCGGTGACCAGGAAAATCTCGATCCCTTCGCGCCGGTACTCCTGCGCCTCGTCGGACAGCGCGGCGAGGCTGCGCACCGACAGGAAATCGAGACGGGTGGCGTCGACGACGAGCGCGCCCCGGGAGCAGGTCACGGTATCCGCGGCGGCACGCACCTGCTGGCGCCACAGCGCCAGCGTGAAGGCATCCGCCTGTCCACGTACGGCCAGCAGGACGATGTCCCCACGACGGCGGACCCGGAAACTCAGCTGGTCACGAGGTGACCGCCAATGTGCTGAGGCCGAAGGCGGCGGGTGGTGAGCAGAGGGACGGTTCATAACTGCACTCGAATCGGCTCGAGACGCGTTGCGCATCCTGGTGGGAGCGGCCCTGTGCTCTCAACGCCGGCTCATGGCCCCCATCGAAGCCTAGGCGTCCCGGCCGGTGGCCTCAGTGCCCACGCCGAACCCTTCGTTTCGTGGACCTACCCGCTGTGCGATACCGGCCGTGCTCTCGGTCGGCGGGCCCGCACGCCGGTCCGGAGCTCGCCACGCCAGGACCGTTGCGGAGGCGAAACCGGTGTCTTCGTTTTCCGGCTATGCCTGCGACCCGCTGGTGGAGGGTGTCACAGGTATCGGCGGATCGGCCGCATCGCGGCCTCCCGGATGCGCTGCGCGAGTGATCGGCGCTGCCAGCGTGTTTCTTCGATCAGTTCGCTGACCTTCGCGTCGGCGTCGAAATGCTCGTCGAGCGTCGCGGTGAACTGTTCGTCCAGGACCACGAGCATGATCTCCTCGTCGTGGTCCAGGGAGCGCCGGTTGAAGTTCGTCGAACCCACCAGGGCCGCGATCCCGTCCACCGTGATGACCTTGGCGTGCATCATCGTCGGCTGGTATTGCAGGATTTTCACCCCGCAGGCGAGCAGGTCGCTGTAGAAATTCTGACCGGCCAGCCGGCAGACGCGTTTGTCGGTGTGCGGGCCGGGCAGCAGGATCTCGACTTCCACCCCGCGTCGCGCGGCGGCGCAGAGCAGTTCGATGAAGTAGGCGTCCGGCGCGAAGTAGGCCGTGGCCAGCCGCAGCCGCTGCTCGGCCGATTCGATGACCACCCGTAGCAGTGTCTGCATATCCTGCCAGCCGAGGCTCGCCGACCCGCGAACCACCTGGACGACCGCCGAACCGTGATGCTGCTGCGGTGCGAAGCGGTCGCGGTCGTCGAAGAGCGCGTCGTGGCATTCCGCCCAGTTCTGTGCGAAGGCGGCCGCGACGCCGTCCACCGCCGGGCCCTCGATCCGCACGTGGGTGTCGCGCCACTCGTGCTCGTTGCGCGCGTCGCCGCACCACTCCTCGGCGATGCCCACTCCGCCGGTGAACGCGGTCCGTTCGTCGACGACCAGCACTTTGCGGTGACAGCGGTGGTTCTGTTTGAGCGGAGACAGGGACAACGGTCTCCGGAACCAGGCGACCTGGACGCCCGCGCGTTCCATGAGCGTCAGCAGGCCTTTCTCGATCGACCGGCTGCCGAAACCGTCCAGCAGCAGCCGCACCCGGAGGCCGGCCTCGGCGCGCTCGGCGAGCGCATAGGCGAACTGGCGAGCGATATCGCCCTGCCAGTAGACGAAGGTCATCATGTCGACGGTGTGCTCGGCGTCACGGATGGCATCCAGCATCGCCGGGAAGATCTCGTCGCCGTTGCGGAGCGCGACCAGCGCGTTCCCCTCGGTGGCGGCGACCCCGAGGAGTCGTTCCAGTCGCCTGCGCATACGGACCGCCGCGGTGGGGGACTCCGCGAATCGAGGCGCCGCCTCGGCGGGCTCGCGCAGATCTCGGGTACTGGTCACGATAACTCCTCTGCTGCGCACCGAGCGCCGCACCGGCACGGGCGCCTCCTCGGTGTGCTCCGACCTTAACCGGCGGTGCCGCCTCCGCTACGCGGTGCCCTGGGTGATCACAGGTGCGCGGATGCACCTACGCGGGCGATACCCGATCGCTTCGGCACAGTATCGCCGCCGGACGGGGATCACATCGGGGCGCGATGTGGGTTCCCGGTCGTGAGTGCTGCCCGGCCCGGTACGGTCCGGGGGTCGAGCCGATGGCCGGGCCGCCCACCCGGTAGTAGTGAGAGCGTGGTCTACATCGATCTGCCGCTCACCGAGGACATCCGGGCCGCGGTCGCCGCGTCCTGGGGATACGAAGGTGCGGGCGAACGACTCCACGGGGGCGAGGAATCGGCCGCATACCGTGTGGGTGAGGTGGTCGTGCGGATCGGGTCGCCGCGGCGCGACCCGCGGGAGATGGAGTGGTGCCACGGGATCGCCGCCGCCGCACGGGCCGTCCCGGAGGTCGTGGCGCCGCTGCCCCGTGCGGACGGATCGACGGTGGAGATGGTGGCCGGTCACCCCGTCACCGTGTGGCCACTGGTCGACGGCCGATGGACCGATAGCGCGGACCGGGTCCAGTTCCTCGAGGCGGCCGGACTGCTGGCCCGGGTCCATCGGGCCCTCGCCGAGCACCGGCCACCGCCGCGGCCCCGGCCCTCGTTTCTCGAGATCGGCCTGGACGGCGCACCCTCGGCCGAGCTACCCGACCCGGACCTGGACCGCTGGCTGGCCGCCTTCACCACGACGGCGCGTGCGCAGCCCCTGCACGGCGACTACTACGAAGGCAATCTGCTGTCGCGCGACGGTCATGTGGTGGCCCTGATCGATTGGGACGAGGCCGCGATCGGCCCGCCGGAGCTCGAACTGGCCTCCGCCGCGCTCGAGTTCGCCGACGAGTTCGGCCGCGACCTGTCCGGCGCCCGTGCGTTCGTGGATGCGTACGTCGCCGCGGGTGGTACCGCGGGAGAACTCGACGACATCACGCTCGCCCAGCTCATGCGCCACCGTTTGCGCCGGGAAGCGGCCTACTTCGGCATCGCCGTCGCCCGCGGGGTGCGGCACGATGAGGACGATCTCGAATACCACCGGCAGCGGCTGGCGGCCTTCCATCGGCTCCGGCCGACTCCGGGACGGCTCGGGGCGGCCACTTCGCGGCCGTAGCATTTCGATACCAGCGAATCATCGGCAATCGGAGGGTGGCGTCATATCATGCCTGCATGACACCCAGCGATACGCAGTACGAGGGGCCGTTGCATCAACTGGCCCGCCGCGCGTGGCAGGCGATGTTGGTCATCGGCGCGGTGTCGGTGGTCGTCGGGGTGATGGTGCTGGTCTGGCCCGGTCCGACGATCGTGGTCCTGGCCGTTCTGTTCGGTATCTACCTGCTGGTTTCGGGTGTCTTCCAATTGGTCGCCGCGTTCGGCGGTCATGTGTCGGGCGGCTGGCGGGCCATGTTGCTCGTCAGCGCGGTGCTGTCGTTCATCCTGGGTTTCTTCGCGCTGCGCCATCTCGGCGACGCAGTGCTGCTGATGGCCCTGTGGATCGGTATCGGCTGGATGTTCCGTGGCGTAGCGGTACTGGTCGCCGCTGCCGACGCGCCCTCGGGCACCTCCGGGCGCGGTTGGAACGTCTTCTTCGGCATCGTGCTGCTGATCGGTGGCGCGATGTTGATCGTCTGGCCGTTCAACTCCGTCGCGGTCCTGACCCTGGTGGCCGGTTGGTGGTTGATCTTCGTGGGCATCGTGGAGGTCGTCAGCGCGATCCAGGTGCGTGGCCGGGCGAAGACCACGCCGGATGCCCTCTGATCGCACGCCGTGGCAATCGGCCGGCAATCGACACGACTTCCCGCTGCGTATCGAGACGCACACTGCCGGTGTCGACGCGGCGGAATGGTTCAGGATTGCGGTTGGTCCGTAGTGGTGCCCACGGCCTTGCGGATCCGGGCTTCGGCGTGGGAGGGATCGGTGCTGGGGTCGATCACCAATAAGCGAAGGCGCTGATCGTGCGGGCCGTAGACGTACATCAGGTCGGCCGGTTGGTCCGGGAGCGGTCCGGTGACCTCGATCCCGTCGGGAGGGTCGATGCGACGTTGGGACCGGCTCAGCGAATTCCAGTCGAAGGTGATGCGTGTGGTTGTGCCCAGTCGCGGCGTGAGCGCGGTGACCAGGTTGTGCAGTTCGGTGGTGAGGTTGCCGGTTCTGGGCCACCAGGCGCCGTCGACGCCGGTGGATTCGTCGCCACGGTCGCGCAGGAGCAGCCGCGGCGTGCGGGTCGGCGTATCGAAGGGTTGTCCACCATCGGCGGTCGCCCGGAACTGCCCCAGACCGCGGTCGGCGGCGCCTCTGCGCTGCGACGGGTCCTGTGTCATGTCGGTCCACCTGCGGCCGCGGTCCCGGCGAAGGCGAAGGGGCGATCGTGCGGGTCTGCCTTCCCGCGGTGACCGCCTTCGTCGTCCCAGCGGGACAACGCGTCCTCGTTCTGGTCGCGATCAGGGCTGTGCCCGGTGTCGGCCGCCACGAGTTCGTCGGCGGTGAGTTCATTGCCCGGCCGGGACGCGGCGGACAGGAGCGCCCGGGCGGTAGCGGTGGCGGTGGCCGCAGGGATCACCAGGAGTACGAGCCGTGTGCGATCCAGGCCCAGGACACAGAGTGTGTGGGCGGGCAGGTGCCGGTATCCGTCCAGGCGAACCGAATGCCCGCCGATCACCATGCGCTCCGGGGCCGACTGCCAGGTGCCCAGGTCGTACATGATGCGGTCGACGCCGGCCGCCCGATCGGCCAGCAGCGCCTCCAAATCGGTCATCTCGGCGGCCAAGTCGGTCGAGTGGGGCCACCAGGCCCCACCGACCACCCCGGGGTGGGGTGCTCGTGGTGTCGGTAACCGGCGTGAGGCCGACGGTCGGCTGCGGAGGGAAAAGCGTGAAGAGCGGTCCAGCAGGATCGGCTCGTGTTGTAGCGTCATCGCGACGCTCCTCCGGGCCCGTGTAGCGGGCCCTGTTCATCTGCCGAGCGACGACGAGACCACGGGTGGTTCCGTACGAAAAGCCTCCGGCTCCTTTACTCTACTCGCCTTGCGCACCGGATCACTGTGCACCTCTGCGCAGTGACCTGCCCATTTGCACGCGTAGCGACGACCGAGAGGTGATCGGCGGCGTCGTCGCCGAGCGGCCGCAACCACTCCGAGCGCACCCGCAGCAGTTCACTGTGTCGACGCAGCGTCCGGTGATCCTGTTCGATCCGACATGGTGCCGGTGTGACGGTCGTGAACCACGAACTCCGGCTACGCACATCATCGACCACGCCGCGATGGCACGACCTGATCGGCGCGCTTACCGCAAGCCCGGCAATCCGCACCGCTGTCGGCCGGGCACCGGCCGGGGCCGGTGATCATCGGTCGGCTGCTCGGCGCCCGGGCAGCAGCAACGCGGGGATCAGGGCCAGTGCGATCATGACCGGGGCGATCAGGTAGGTGTGCTGAAAGGCTTCCGCCAAGTCGGGAGTCAGCGCGGCCCGCTGTGCGGGGTCCATGCCGTGCAAGGTCTGCAACCCGCCGCCCGCCGGCAGTAACGCGGCCAGGGTCACCGATGTCGCCGCGGTGCCGAGGGCGAGTGCGGTGGTGCTGATCATGTTCAGCACTGTCGATCCCGCGGGCTGCTGGTTCCGATTCAACGGCCGGGTGGCGGTCGTCAGCACCGGCATCATGGTGCCGCCACCGCCCGCACCCATCAGCAGCATGGTGGCAGCGAGTGCCCAGTACGGCGCGTCCGCGTCGAGTTGGATCACGAACAGCACGAAACCGGTGAGCGCCACCGCGATCGAGCCCGGCAGGTAGCGACCGGGCGGAATCCGGTCGATCAGCCTGCCCGCCACCTGCATGGTCGCACCGGACGCCAGCGCGAACGGAATGCCCAGCGCACCGGCCACCAGGGCCGATTCGCCGCGCACCACCTGGAAGTACAGGGGCAGCAGCAACATCGATCCGAAGTAGCCACTCGCGAACAGTGCCAGCAGCGCGGCCGACGTGCTGGTGGTCCGATTGCCGAGCACCCGCAGATCCAGCAGCGGCACCGGAGTGGTCAGCGAGCGGCGCACGAACGCGGCCACGAGCGCGCCGCCCACCAGGATGGGCACCCACACCGCCGGTGTGGCGAAACCGGCGTGTTCACCCGCGGCGGTCACTCCGTAGATCAGCAGCGCCAGTCCCGGCGACATCAGCAGCAGGCCGATGACATCCAGAACGCGCGGCGGCTCCGGCGCATCGCCGGGCAGCACTTTCGCCGCCAGGAGCAGAACCAGTGCGCCCAGTGGCAGATTGATGAAGAACATCCAGCGCCACGACACTTCGTCGATGAGATAGCCGCCGATCACCGGGCCCAGCAGCGGGCCGACCAGCACGGCCAATCCCAGCGTGCTCATCGCGCGGCCGAGCCTTTCCGGCCCGGCGGCGCGCAACAGGATCGTCATCGCCACCGGCATGAGCAACCCGCCGCTCGCGCCCTGCACGACCCGGAACGCGATCAGGGACTCGATGTTCCAGGCCAGCCCCGCCAGTACCGAGCCGCCCGCGAACACGGCGACCGCGGCCAGATACAGCCGCTTCGCCCCGAAACGACCGACCAGCCACGCCGAGGCCGGCACCACCGCGCCGAGCGCGAGCGAATATCCGGTGGCCACCCACTGGATCGTGCTCAGACCGGCGTGGAACTGCACGGACAGTTTGTTGATGGCGACGTTCACGATGGTCTGATCGAGCGTCGCCATGATCGTTCCGACCACGAGAACGAGCGCGATGGTCAGTGGATTACGGGCGTCGGACGGTGGTGCCGGCGTCGTCTCGGTGGTGATCATGGCCCTGGCTTTCGGTGCGGGTGGGGTGGCGAACCGGTATCGCCGGGTCGGGAGACCCTGCGACAAGCCTGTAACCTCAATCAATATTGAGGTCAATGGGTTGTGAGAACGGTGACAACCGAAAGCGAGCGTGGTGGTGCCGGGAATATTGACGCGATAGCCGGACCGAATCGCGGAATACCGAAGCAATGGACGTGTTCGCTGTTGGCCCCTCGCGGTTTTCCCGAGCTCCGGCGGCTCGGGACCGCGTCCGGGGGCGACTATCGAGCGGAAGCCGACCAGCCGTAGTGGGTCGCGGTATGCCCCGCCGGGACCGTCGCCACGGGCGCGCCGCTGCAGTCCGGGGAGTTGTATACGCGGAAATCGCGAGTGCTGCGGTTGTCGAACCGGATATCACGCGGGAAACCGCTCGCCCAGCACGCGTTGAGATCGGTCAGTTCCAGGGTGTTGTCGACGATCACCACTTCCCGGCCGTCACCGAGACCGGCTGACCCGCTGGGAAAGGCGGCTGCGGCAGGAGCCACCGCGGTTACCGCGGCGACTGCGAGAACAGCTGCGAGAGAGAATTTTTCGTGTTTCATGTGCTGGATCGTAGCTGGGCTCCGGGTCCGGTCCGCAATGGCCATCGGGTCCGTTCAACGGTGGTCGACTCGACCGAGGAAATCTTCGACCACGCGCACGAATTCGGCCGGCTGGTCGTAGGTCACGATATGACCCGCGCCGGGTATGGTGGCGAGCTCTCCGCCGGGTGCTGCCGTTGCGGCGGCGGCGAGTTCCGTATGGCCGACCAGTGTGTCGTGTTCGCCGCGCATCCAAAGGCTCGGCACCTGGAGTCCGGTCAGTTCGGTGAGGTAGTTCAGTCGCATGCGCCAGGGTCCGTATGCGTCGACCATCCAGTCGTCGAGTGCCGGTTCGCCGTACTCGGCCTTGGCGTGCGCTTCGGAACGGACCAGCTCGAGGATCCTGTCGAAGCCGGGTGTATCGACTCCGGCGGTGAGGCTGCCGATTATCGACTTCCGGAGTGTTTTCGGGCTGCGGGCGAGGTATTTGCTCGTGAGTTTCAGGAGCCCCGGTGTATTGATCATCGCCCAGGTGGCGAACTGGGCGCGCCGTTTCGCGCCGATACCGCCCGGTCCGATCGCGAGCAATGCCGAGACTCGTTCGGGGTGACGCAGGGCGTACCCGATACCGAGCCCGCCCCCGAGAGACAATCCGATGAGCGCTGTTCGGGGGAGCGCCAGTTGCTCGAGCAGGTCGTCGAGAAAGTCGTCGAAGAACCTGCGGTCCAGGCGGCCGTGCCATGGTCTGCTGGCCCCGTGCCGGGGCAGGTCGATCGCATGGACCTGGTATTTCGTCGCCAGCCGGTGCGCGATATCGCGCCAGACGCCTTCGGCAGTGTCGAGCATGCCGCCGTGCAGCAACAATACGGGAGTTCCGTGGTCGCCGGATCGGTAGTGGCGGACCGGGCCGCCGCGAACGACGAGGTCGGTATGAGAGGTGAAAGCGGAGATGGTCATCGGGGGTCCCCCGGCCGAGCGAGTTGATCCGACAGTTGATCGAGCAAGGTGAGCTGGGCGCGGCGGGCGGCCGCGGCGTCCACCGGTCCGGGGCCGGCCAGTCCGCGACCCGTCAGATCCGCGAACAGCGTGACGACATCGCTGAACTCCGCCGGGCTCCCCGCATCGAGGACACCCGGGGCGTTGATCAGGCCGACGGTGAAGAAGCCGAGCATCCGGGTGATGGTCTCGCTCGGCACGGTGTCCACGACCACTCCGGCACGTTGCAGGCGTTCGATGTAATCGGCGAGCCAGCCGAAACGCATCGCGTAACGCTGGTCGGTGACCCCGCGGACGTGTTCGCCCAGGACCGCGTCATCGCCCAGATACAGCGCGCGGATGAGCGGTTCGGACAGCAGTGCCTCCACGCCGAACCGGTACACGGCGGGTAGATCGACCACGCCGTCGGCGGCGAGCACCTGTTGGTGAACCCGTGCGGTCATCCGGCGCATGCTGCGACTAAGGACGGCGTCCAGGATGGCCGCTTTGTCGGTGAACTCGCGGTACACGGCGCCTTTGCCGATGCCGGCGCGTTCGGCGATATCCGCGACCGTGGTGTGGGGCCAGCCGGTTTCGAGGATCAGATCGGCGGCGGCGGTCAGGATCCTTCCGCGCCGGTCGGGGACGAGGGGGCGCGGCATACGGCTCCTGCTGGTGTAGTGACCATAAATTCAATACTGGTCACTACGATAGCAGGGCGGGGGCTGTGGTGGTGACATGCAAATCTCAGGGGATCAGGCGGCCAGTCCGCGCAAGGCGAGTTCGACGTGATGGCCGATCGTGCCCGGCTCGGGGACGATCTGCGCGATACGGATGAGGCCGAGCAACTGGTAGGCGATATCGTCTGCCGTCACATCGGGCGCCAGCGTCCGGTCGATGGCGGATCGGTCCACGGCTTCGCGGCCGACGGATCTCAGATGGTCGAGGCATCGTTCGAGGTCCGCGTCGGAGGGGGATGCGCCGGCCAGCAGGTCGATCATGGCCTTGTTGGCGCGGAGCCGAGTCAGTGCGCTGGTGAAGAACTCTCGCAATCCATCGATCGCCGAAGCCCCGTCCCGGAGATGGGCAACGGCGAGGTCGGCCAGATCGGTTCCGGTGATGGCCTGCACGAGGTCTTCCCGGGTGGGGAAATGCCGGTACAGCGTGCCGATGCCGACTCCCGCCGCGGCCGCGACAGCACGCATGTCGACGGAGAGGCCGTGGTGGCGGAACGCGTCCTCGGCGGCGGTGAGGATCCTTTGCCTGTTCGCCGCGGCGTCACGCCGCTGTTTCCGGCCCTCTGTCATGTCCCGATCCTACCAATGCGGAACATGTGTTCCGATTGATGTAGCCTGTTCCGGAACGTATGTTCCGGAATGAGTGGGAGTGATATGCGGACGATCGTGATCACGGGAGGCACGGACGGGATGGGTGCGGCCCTGGCGCGCCACTACCTCGCCGTAGGGCATCGAGTAGTGGTGATCGGGCGCAGCAGCGCCAAGTTCGACGCGCTGGTGGCGATAACGGCGCGCCGGTATCCGTCCGCGCCGGACAGGGCCGAGTTCATCGCGGCTGATCTCTCCCTCGTCGCGGACAGCCGCCGCGTGATCGAGCATCTGCGAGAGAATTACGAACAGATCGATGCGCTGGTGCTCGCCGCGTCGTTCATCCGGCAGCGCCGACACGTGACATCCGAAGGGCACGAGGCGTCGTGGTCGCTGTTCTTCCTCGGCAAGTACCTGTTCGTGACGCGACTCGCCGACCTGCTGCGCGCGAGCGACAGGCCGGTCATCGTGAACCTCGCCGTCCCGGGCACCCGCCCGGACGCCATCGATTTCGACGACCTGGAGATGGTCGACGGGTTCACCTTCAGGCGATCGAACGCTCAGCAGCGCCGAGCCAACGAACTGCTGGGAATCCTTGCCGCCGAGCAGAACCCCGACCTCGGCTACATCACCTGGGGGCCGGACCGGCTGGTCCGCTCCAGCTTTGCCGGCGAGGTAGGGATGGGTATGAAGGTCGCCGCCGCGGTCCTGGCGCCCCTGCTGGGCCGAAGCCCCGAAGACGCGATCCGGCCGATCGTCGACATCATCGACACCCCGGCCCCGGGCCGCGCCGCTTACCGTGGCGCCAGGACACTCCCGCTCACCGCCGGCGCCCACGATGAGAAGGACGCGATACGCCTCGCATCGGCCGTCGAGAAGGTCCTTTGACGCCCGTCATTACGAGTCGAACTCGACCCGGCGGTCCCGGCCCGCGCCGTAGAGCATCGTGGCGGCCGCCGGCCGGCGGGCGCGAGTGCTGATCGGGCGGAGATCTTCGCTCAGGGGTTCGACGCGGCAGGAGTTCGTCGTGTCGACCGGATCCCGTCGATAGGCTGAGCCTTCGGTTGCTCGCTGCGATGTAATAATCGCCGGGCAGCGCGGCGCGGGAGCTTCGCGGCACGTCGAGGGCGTCGGAGGCCTGCCCGATGCGGCTACCGACTGCTTCGGTGCAGTGCCTTGCGGAGGACCGCTCGGATGTGGTCGGGGTCGGCTTCGTGGTCGTCGAGGAGGATGGCGGTGCACAGGCCGTCGGACAAGGCCACGAAGGCCTCGATCGTATCGGTGTCGTCGGTTTGTGTGCGGGCGAGTTCGGCGACGTTGTCGCGCCAGCGTCGCGCGATCGGCCGCAGGGCGGGACGGCGGGCGGCGAGGGTCGACAGTTCGCGTTCGGCGAGTGCTCGCTCGCGGCCGGGTCCGCCGGATTCGGCGATGAGCTCCGCCAGACCGGTGAGGGGGTCGTCCGCGGTATCGATGAGGTGACGGATGCGGCGGGTGTATTCGTCGGTGACGCTGGTCAGGGCGGCGATCAGCAGATCGTCCAGGGTGGCGAAGTAGTAGAGCGTCAGGCTGGTGGTGATCCCGGCTTCCTTGGCGACGGTGCGGTGGGTGACGCCGGTCGCACCGTCGCGGCGGACGATCTCGAGCGTTGCCTCGATGATCTGGGCGCGCCGAAGCCGGCCGCGCAGTTTGCGTCCATCGACCGTCTCATGCCCGCCGTCGTGTTCGGCCGTCATCGCGTCATCTGTCATCGATTGCTCCCGGGTGTCGAGGCTATCGGCTCTGCTGCATGGTCGGCCTCGCCGGGGGGCCGGATGTGCCGGAGCATCACGAAGCAGGCCGAGGCAGCGAAGGCGATGGCGATGCCCGCGACGAGGGCGGCTGTGTTGAGGCCGCCGGTGAACACGCTCCGCGCATGGTCGAACGCGTCGGCCGGGATCCGGTCCGCGACCGATGAGGCGCCGGAGAGGTTGTTGCCGTAGGTCTCGGCCACGGAAGTCGATAGCCCCGAAGGTATTTCGATATCGCGGCGGTAGATGGCGGTGGTGAGGCTCCCCAGGAGGGCGACGCCTGCGGCGATCCCGAACTCTTGCACGGTCTCGGACAGTGCCGCAGCCGAACCTGACCTGTCCGGTGGCGCGGCACCCATGACGATGTCGGTACCCAGTGCGGCGATGACACCGAGACCCAGGTAGACGAGGGCGAACCCGGCGACGACGGCCGGCCTGCTGTCTGTCCCGGCCGAGGCCAGCAGCCCGTATCCGGCCAGCGACAGCGCCAGGGTGCCCGCCATGATGACGCCGGGCGGGACGCGGTCGGCCAGCAGCGGGGCGCCGATCGCGCCGATGAGCATGGCCAGCGCGGGCGGGCCCATCCACAACCCGGTGGCGGTCGGTGAAAGGCCGGTGACGAGCTGCAGGTATTGGGTGACCAGGAACATCACGCCACCGAACCCGGCCAAGCCGATCAGCAACACCGACAGAGCCGCGGAGAAGCCCGGGTTCGTGAACAGCGTCATATCGAGCAGCGGCTCCCCGAGACGCAGCTGACGACGAACGAACGCGACTGTAGCGCCACCACCGAGGAGGACGGCGGCCACGGCCTGGATATCGAGGCCGTGGGCGGCAGCGTGTTTGATCGCGTAGATGATCGGCAGCATCGCCGCCAAGGACAAACCGACGCTGAGCACGTCGAGCCCGCCGGTGCGCGTGCGGTGCTCCGGCAGCAGTAACGGTGCGCCGGCCAGAATTAGCAATGCGACCGGTACCGCGACGAGGAAGACCGCGCCCCACCAGAAGGTGGTGACCAAGACCCCGCCGACGACCGGCCCTACGGCCATCCCCGCGGCGAACATTGTGGCCCACACCCCGATGGCCAGCGCGCGTTGCCGGGCGTCGGTGAACATGGTGCCGATCAGGGACAGGGTCGAGGGCATCAGCGTCGCTCCGGCCACGCCGAGAAGTGCGCGTGCCACGATCAGCCACAGGGTGCCGGGAGCGAACGCTGCGAAGACGGAGGCTGCCGCGAACGCCGCCGCTCCGATCATCAGCAACCGGCGCCGGCCGATCCGATCACCCAAAGTCCCCATCGTGACCAGGAATCCGGCGATGAAGAAGCCGTAGGCGTCCATGATCCACAGCGTCTCGGTCGCGCTCGGGTCCAGGTCCACGGCCAGACTCGGCACAGCCAGGTAGAGGGCGGTCACATCCAGCCCCAACAGCATGGTCGGCAACGCCAGCAATGCAAGGCCACCCCATTCGCGCCATCCGGCCGGTTGTCCCGCGCGCATCTCGTCTCCTCAATCTAGTTGAACGTCCGTACTAGTTGTACCATCGTTCAACTACTGGGAAAAGGGGCCCCGGAGTTGCCACCCGGGAACGCTCACCTCGGCATGGCGTGGCGACTGGATTCGGTGGCGGCTGTTTCGGCTTGAACCTGACGTAAGGTCAGGTTCTACCGTCGGCGACACCGGCGCACGGTGCGCCGGTGGAAGTGGGATGAAACGGATGGACCAGCACGGAACCGAGCGCGTGTGGAAAGTCGGTGAACTCGCGGCCGAGGCCGGACTGACGGTGCGGACTCTGCATCACTACGACCGCATCGGCTTGGTACAGCCTGCGGGGCGCACCGGCACCGGCCACCGGCTCTATACCGCCGGCGATGTCGAGCGTCTCTACCAGGTGCTGGCCCTGCGTCAACTGGGCCTGGGGCTGGACCAGATCACGAACCTGCTCGCGGGCACTGTGGCGATGACGCAGGTGCTGTCTGCTCATCGCGACTTTCTGGCCGCGCAACTGGCTGCGACCCAGGAACTTCATGCCCTGGTCGCGGCGCTGGCCGCTACGGCGGAGAGCAGGCCGGACGCATCCGCGGATCGCTTCCTGGAATTGATCAGGAGGACCGTCATGGTCGACGACACGTTCAAGGAGTATTTCACCGAGGGGCAGTTGACGCAGCTCGCGCAGCGTCGGGAAGACCTCGGTGAACAGCAGATTCGGCAAGCCGAAGCGGAATGGAGTGTGCTCATTCCGAAGGTCGATGCGGCGATCGCCGCGGGAATGGACCCGGCCTCACCCGAGGCGCAGCAGATGGCGGCGCAGTGGATGGAGCTTTTGGAAGGGTTCCACGGTGGTGACGCGGATCTGCGCGACAGCCTGTACCGGATGCAGGCCGGCGAAGCCGACCGGATCGAGAGCGAGTTCTGCGGACCTTCACCGGCCCAGATCGAGTTCATCACGGCCGCGAACGCCGCACGCCGATAACGAGTTCGGGAGACGCCGGCGTACCGCTCGGCGATACGCGAGCGGTTGAGGTTACGCGGGCGCCTGGTGTGGGGGAAGGGTTCCCGCACGCCAGGCCTCGTGCCTGAATTCGGAGTGCGCCGATCCGGACCGAAACCGGCGTCACGGTCCGCGGCCTCGCCGCCATGCGTGTGGAGAATCGCGTCACCGCCATCGTCGGCTCCGGAAACCGGAACCGACCCGGCAAGGTACTACTTGCCGGTCGTGGCGGCACAAGAGGCTGTTCCGACGGGCTCCCAATCCCATCGCCTTTCCGGGCCCCATTGAACAACCAGCGTGACAGCATCGATCGTCACCTCACGTCTCGGTACCGCCGTCCCCAGAGCCGAAATCATCGGGCCCGTGGGCTGCTCGGCGGTGCTGTAGGCGACCGTGACGTGCGGAATCCACGAGGAAGGGGTGCCATCACTCGCCTCTCCGGGTCCGATGATCGTCCGGGTGGCGGACCGTACTGCGTCGAGGAGGGGAACCAGCGCTTGTGCGGGTTGCACGCCGAGCGAAATAGCTTCGGCATGGTAGAGAACTTTTTCGATGAATACCGGAGTGGGCCGAACCTCCCGCAGCCGAGCCCGTGCCGCCGCCACCATCGCCGACATCTGTTCGCGAGTGATGGTCTCTGCCGGCCCGGCCATGAGCGTCGTTATATGAAGCCATTCTCTCGGCGTCATATGTAGCCCGGGGAAAGAACTCAAAGCTCTTTGCGCCGCTGTGGCAGCGTCGCATACCTGCGGGTACCGACTCATCAACAGATGCCAGGAGACGATCCCGTGGCCCGGCGGGGGTTCGGCGCGATTCGCCCATCGGTTTTCCATTTTCCGGGGAAATGGGCTCATTCAATCCTCCGAGGGTCCGCGCAGGGCAATCGCGATAAGACCTCGTGGCCAGCGTAGCGGCAGCTTGTCGACCGTTTTCGCTGCGCGGGTGTACGTGGTTACCGCGAGCGGGACAATTCTCCGGCCAGTTCCAGTGTTCTCGCTTTTTCGGCGGCGTCGCCGACCGGGCTGACCAGCAGGTCGGTTGCGCCCGCGGCGGAGTATGCGCGGACGGCGGCGGCGACGGTTTCCTCATCCCCGGCGACGACGGTTTCCGCGACGTTGCGCTGGCCCTGGCGGTCGAGAAGCGTTCGGTAACTGGGTAGATCGGAGGCGAAGCCGAGCATTCCGGCGATTTCCGCGCGGACGGCGTCCGGTCTGCTCGTCACGCTCAGCATCACCGACGCGACGACGCGTGGGGCCTTCGCCACGGCGTCGATCCGCGGGCGGATGTGGTCGGCGATCGTCGCCGGTGTCGCCCACACCGTGACGGTGCCGTCGGCCAGTTCGCCCGCTATGCGGAGCATCACCGGGCCGAGGGCGGAGAGCAGCACCGGCGGTGGCTGCACGCCCGGCAGTTGAACGTGACCGGCACCGGAGAGTTCGGTGCGCAGCGTGGTCAGGTACTCGCGGGTGTGCTGGGCGGGCCGGGCGAAGGACATGCCGTAGATACCCTCGACGAACGGCCTATGGCTCGGGCCGACGCCGAGGGTGAACCGGTTTCCGGTAGCGGCGGCGACCGTGAGCGCCTGCGCGGCCAGTGAGATCGGGTGGCGTGGGTAGGTCTGCACGACGGCCGTGCCCAACTCGATTCCCGGCACGGCCGCCCCGACGAGTGCCGCGACAACGAGCGGATCCCACGCCAGCACTTGATTGAAGAACACGCTGCTCAGCCCGAGTTCGGCGGCCGTGCGCACCTGCTCGATCCGGGTTTCCATATCGCTCTGATCTCCGGCATACAGGCCGATCCGCATTGCCCCTCCAAGGTGAATTCTGGATTCCGCTTATCTGACGGTAGCATAAGATGAATCAGAGATTCCGGTTGATGGGAGCGTGGAAGTGCGGGCAGACGCGCGGCGCAACCGTTCGGCGATCACCGGCGCCGCCCTGCGGCTGGCCGGCGAGCGGGGCGAGGCCGTGTCGATGGAGGACATCGCGCGAGCGGCGGGAGTCGGCGTCGGCACGCTGTACCGGCACTTCCCGGACCGGCGCGCCCTGCTCGAGGACATCGCGGTCGACACGCTGCGACAACTGATCGAGGCAACGCGCGCGGAGGTCGGCCGGGCCCCGGCATGGGAGGCGCTGCTGCGGGTGGTGGAACTCTGCGTGGCTTTGCCGCTGGCACTGATCAAGTCGCTGCTCACCGACCAACCCGAACACCCCGACCTTCCCGAGCTGGAGGCAGAGGCCAACGTGCTGATCGCCGAGATCGCCGCCGCCGCGCAGCGCGAGGGCGACCTGCGCGCCGACGTACCGCCGATGGAGGTGGTGCGCGTGCTGAATGTGGCGGTCTGCCGCTGCGGCGCCCAGGTCGACGATCACCTGACCCGCGTCCTGCTGGACGGGCTGCGCGCACGGACGAGCTAGGAGCCCCTGATCTGCGCCAAAGCTGTTCGCACGGCGACCAGCGGGCTCGGTGCGGTGATGGCCGCGTCGATGGGGTTGTCGTCGGCGTCGCGGATCTTCCAGCCGCCGAGCGTGATCACCGGAGTGTCTCCGCGGTGGTTGGCGAGAGCGAGTTCGGACAGTGTTCCCCAGGAACCGCCTACGACGATGACCGCGTCGGCGGACCGGACCAGGATGGCGTTACGCGCTTCTCCCATGTTCGTGTACAGGACAGCCGAAAGGCCCTCGCAAACCCCGGCCGGGTCGGCATCGGGGCGGATGCCGATGACCAACCCGTTTTCGGCGAAGGCCCCTTCCGCTACCGCGGCCATGACCCCGCGCCCGCCACCGCACAGCACGGTGGCCCCGGCTCGGGCCAGCAGTCTGCCGACTTCGCGCGCATTGGCGGCGTCGGTGTCGGTGCAATTGCTGGGCCCGCAAACAGCGACCTGGATCGGTGGCAACCTCGACTCCTCGGTAGTAGCGGCGATCGAGTGACTTTACTTTCGCGGTTTCGGCGAACGGACGTTCGAGGCACATGGCTCTGTTCTCGGGCTCGGCCGGTGCGGGAACAGTCGTCGAATCGGCCGGCCGTGTGTTCGCGGCGAGGAGCGCCGTTCAGTGGAGTTCCTCGACCAGCCCGATGAGGATGCCGTCGGGGCCGCGGACGTAGCAGTACCGGTAGATGTCTTCGTATCGGGCTACCGTGCCGACGAGTTCGGCGCCCTGGGCGCGCAGGCGGTCGAGGACGTCCTCGACATCGTCGACGACGAATGTCAGGCGAGTGGTGCCCGGGGTGTTCACCGGCGCTTTCTGCGCGGTGCCGATGGTCGCCGGAGAGTAGAACGTCGAGAGCTCGACCCGGGTATGGCCGTCCGGAGTCCGGACGACGACGATGTCCGCTCGGACGCCGTCCAGTCCGAGGAGGTCGTCGGCCCATGGGCCCCCGACTGTTGCTTCGCCCTCCGGTTCCAGACCCAGTTCGACGAAGAACGCGACAGCGGCCGCGAGATCCTCGACCACGATGCCGACGTGATCCATCCGGTGGATCGTCATGGAGATTCTCCTCGAGGTTCGTTTCGGCCCATTCTGGCCGGGTCGATCGGTTCAGGCGCGCTGACGCTCGGCCCGCTGCCGGATCAACTCCTCGACCGCGGTGGGCAGGGTGGTTTCGAAGTCGATGAGTTTGGCCCAGGTCGGGGTGATCACGATCCGCACCATGCCGTCATAGAGCGAGCGCACCTCGGCCTCCCACTCGACCCGCTGCTCGGGGGTCATTTCGTAGCTGCCGTTCATCTGGAGGTACTCCTCCGGGATGCCGTCGACCACGTCCAGCTCCGCCCGGCCGCGGATCAGCAAGATCTTCGGCGGATGCACCTCGGTGTCGATGGTCAAAGCGACCTCGGGGTGCCGGCGCAGGGAGGGCAGCTTCGGAGCGTTCTTCGCGGTGCAGACGACGATCTGCGAGCCGTTCCAGGTGAATCCGATGGGGATGTTGCGGGGCGTGCCGTCCGTGGCGACGTAGGCCATGCGCAGCAGGTCACGGGCCAGCAGCTCCTGGCTGAGCGGACGGTCCAGGATCGCGGTGATCTCGTTCGGTTGCATGCTGGCTGCTCCTTCGTCGGTATCATCGATGGCCGGTCGCGGCGCGGCCGGTAGTCGAGTCACCACACAAGTGATCGGTGACGAACAATGGACGTGATCCGCGTTCCGAATTCATCGCTGCGGCGGACACATGGTCCCTCGCGCCGGGACCATAAGCCGGCCATTCGGAGAGCGTGGTCCCCGCGTTGCGTCCTCGTCACCGCGGGCGCTGTCCGGTGCGGGGATCGGACCTCCGGCGTCGAGCGGGACACGGCGAGCACACCCAGAATTTCCGAGCAACCGGCTGGAGACAGACAAACCGGTGCACATCAAACCCGGGGCGCTTCAATACCCGTACGACCTGACGCAAGGTTCGACCACCCATCAGAGCTTGGGATAGTGCGTGGCGTCGCTCGTCTTGAAGTCCGACGCTGAAACACCGAATTCGTTCTGACAGTGGTCCAGGAGTGTCGACAAGTTGTCGAACACCGCGGATCCATAGTCCGTTGCGTTGTCGTTGAACGTCTCCTGGTCGTCGTGATGCTCACGAGCGACCTTGAATGACTCCAGCTCGTACAACCAGAGTGTCCCGGCGGACGGAAGCCTGCCGAGCCTGAGCACCTCTGGATGCAACTCCTCCAGCGAGAACGTGCCTTGATCGATCAGCTCGTGATCTCAGGCCGTCAGATATCTCCTGGGACGATGATCAGGTAGAAGGAAGTTGCGCCACTGCCGAGAATTCTCTCGAAGAAGGCGCCATCGAGGTCGCCTTCCATGGGCGCCGGAAACGGCCGGTGAGCTTGCGCGATGTACATGAGTCAAGGCAACCATGAGTCGGGTCGATCGCCGCTATTCGTTCAGGACCAACAGGATGACTGCTTCCAGGCTGTTCAAGCGGGCTCTGTTGTTGACTGCCTCGACGGCCGAGATCAGTGTTCGGATGACATCTTCGGAGCAAGAGGCCAGGCCGTTGACACAGAGCTCGAGACGGTCATCCAAAGCGTCGAGCACCAAGGCGCTCATGCCGTCGTCCGGATACCGCAGACTGGACCAGCAATCCACCAGGGCCGGGAAGTTGTTGCCGTAGAAATCGGGAAAGCCGAACACGTTCTTCAGGACCGCATGCAGTTGCTCGACGGTCTTCGTGCTGCTCAGGTCAAGCGAAATTCTCTTGTTCATCGCTTCATCTCGTAGAGCGTGAGGACAAAGAGGACTTGCCGCCGTGGTACTCCTCACCCTCGGTTCAGGATTCGATTCCCTGGACGAGGCATTGCGGGAGCGTCGCACACCGCGACCACACACCGCTCTGCCACCGGTATCTGGGGGTGATCGCCTACCTCGGTGGTCTGCACGACGACAGCTACGAATAGCCCGCGTGATCATCGTCGAGCGCAGAAACCACGGCAGCGACTCGAGTGATGTCGGCGCGGACCCGACCAACCGAGGAGCTCCCGGCACCACCGGCCGGTCAGGAGAAGTCCAGGACCACCCGGCCGCGTAGTCCGCCACGTTCGAGCATGCGGTGGGCTTCGGCTGCTTTGTCGGCAGGAAGCACGTCGGCGACGTGCAGGGTGAGAGTGCCGTCTTCGGCGTAGCGGCGCAGGGTGTCCAGGCGTTCGGTGTCGGTGATGCCGTCGGTGACCATGACCGGGCATACCCGGATCCCGCGTTCGGCCGGCCCGGACCATCCCCGCAACTCGGCCAGCGTTGCGCCATCGGCGAGGGCGGGCAGTGTCCGGGTGGTCTGCATCGAACCGTCCACGAGGCCGGGAACGCCCTGTGGCACCAGCGCGCGGATCCGATCGGCGATATCGCTGCCGCGTGCGACGACGTGGTCGGCGCCGAAGCCGCGAACCCGGTCGATGTCGTGCGGGGCGGCGTCCGCGACGACGGTCAGCCCGTCGGCCTTCGCCAGCTGCACCGCGTATCCGCCGACTGCACCGGCCGCCCCGGTCACGGCGATGGTGGCGCCGGCGGGTACGGCCAGCGCGTCCAGGGCGAGACGGGCGGTCATGGCGTTCATCAACAGGGTGGAGGCGGCGGCGAAATCGGCGCCCTCGGGAGCGGGCACCACCGAGGCGGCCGGCACCACGACCTGTTCGGCATAGGCTCCGCCGTGCGGACCGGTGAAAAGCACCATGGCGATCACGCGCTGGCCCACGCCGAGCCGGTCGCCGGTTCCCGGGCCGAGTTGATCGATCACGCCGGCGGCGTCCATACCGGGCACGAACGGCGGCCGCCGGTCCGGCATCCGGACGGCGTGGCCGCCCGTGCGCAACAGGACATCGGTCGGGTTCACCGCGGCGGCGTGCACACGGATGCGGACTTCGCCCGGACCGGCCTGGGGTTCGGGCAAGTCCAGCATCCGGAGGACGTCGGGACCGCCGAATTCGTGGAAACCGATAGCCTTCATACCCCGGCGCAACCCGTTGTGGCGCTACGGCATTCCCGGGCGCCGGGTACCGAGATCCGGCCCGACGGCACCGGCGGTCGGCAACCGGATGGGGCGGCTTACGGGCCGTTTCCGGTGAGGGCGAAGAACTCCTGGCGGGATCGGGCGTCTTCGCGCAGGGTGCCGAGCAGCGTGGACGTGACGGTGGTGGCTCCGGCGGCCAGCACTCCGCGCAGGGTCATGCAGGTGTGCTCGGCCTCGATGACCACGCCGACACCCTTGGGCTGCACATGCTGGTCGAGCCAGTCGGCGACCTGTTTGGTCAGCCTTTCCTGGACCTGCGGCCGACGGGAGAAGTGTTCGACGATCCGGGCCAGTTTCGACAGTCCGAGAATGCGGTCGCCGGGTAGGTAGCCGACGTGCGCGACGCCCACGAACGGCAGCAGGTGATGTTCACACACCGACCGCAGCGGGATCCGGCGGGCCAGCACGAGTTCGTCGTAACCCTCCTCGTTCGGAAAAGTGGTCAGATCGAACGCGCGCGGGGTGAACAACTCGGCATAAGCCCGGGCCATCCGTCCCGGCGTGGCCTGGAGATGTTCGCTGTCCAGGCGTATGCCGAGGGCGGTCAGGAAGGCGCGGGCGGCGTCCTCGGCGGCGGTCAGATCGACAGCGCCGGTGTCGTGGACGACCCGTAGGCCAGGCTGGGACATGGTCAGCTGCCTCCGACGCCGAGCGCGGTGAGCAGCACCAGCACGAGGGTGGCGACCGCGAACACACCGTGCCCGCCGACGATCGCCACCGGGAAGTGCCGCTCGGGCGGCGTCTTGCCCATCAGTCCGGTGGTACGGGAGCGGTAGACGGGCAGCCAGCGCGCCAGCATCACGAATCCGAGCAGCGCGACGGGAATCAACAGCCCGAAGGCGACCCAGGCCAGCGCATCGTTGTCGACGACGAGATAGACGATCCACACCACCAGCCCGGCCACGGCGAGCAGGAAGTGCCCGAATACCACCGGAACGGGAAGATGGCTGGAATCCGAATCACGTGCACCGCCTTTGGCGATCCACGTGCCCAACAGGACGAAGCCGCCGACCGCGGTGAGCAGCCAGAGGATCAGAGCTGCGATGCCCATGATGACTCCTGAGGAAGAGAAGGGACAAAGGGAGAGGTCAACGCCGGAAACCGGTGGCCTGGGTGCGCTCGTCGGCGACCCGCACGCCGTAGTGGTAGGCAAGTTTGCCGCCCAGATATCCCGACACCGCCAGCACCACGACGGCGGCGAGCGACAGGGCCAGCGGGCCACCCGCGACGGCGGCGTCGGGATCGGTGCCGGCGGCGCGCCACCAGAAATCGAGTGCGAACGCCACGGTGACCGCCAGATTCAGGCTCATATGGACCAGCCCGATCCGGAAGGCGGGCGTGCCGGTCGGGATGGCGAACAGGTCCAGGAATCCGACCGTGGCCGCGGCCAGCGCGCCCAGCACCCCGATCGCGATCAACCACTGCGCGCCCCGCGCCAGGAATCCGGGGTCGTCGACCAGGTGCGAGCCGATATCGAACACCACACTGGCCAGCCACGCTCCGATCGGCACGGTGACCAGGATCGGATGGAACGGGTGCCCGTACGGCCCGGCCAGCACGGCGCTGACCGGGCGTTTGGCCTGCCGCCAGTCATCGGTCATGACAACCTCCGCGCCACCCGGGACGTAATTACACCAATAAATTTTGGTTCAATTGAAGGGAGGGGTCAAGGCCCGCCTCTCCGCCGGCCGTCCGGCAGGTTCCACACAATCTGATCGGCGTTATTGTGGACCGGTGACCAGTGAAGCCGATATCGGCGCCGTTGCCGCACTGGATGACGATCTACGCCGGAACATGTACTGGTTCATCCGGCGCGCCGGACGTCCCGTGACCCGTGACGAAGCCGCCGAACATGTCGGGATATCCCGCAAACTCGCCGCGTTCCACCTCGACAAACTCGTCGACACCGGGCTACTACGGGCCCACTACGAATACGTCGGCGCGATCCGGCGCGTCGGACGGGCGCCGAAGGTGTACGAACCCGCCGATATCGAAGTACGTGTCAGCATTCCCGAACGCCGCCACGAGATCCTCGCCGAAATATTGATGCAGGCCGTCCTCACCGAGGCTACCGGGGAGTCCGCGCGCGATGCCACCCTGCGCGTCGCCGGGGACCGGGGTGCCGCCACCGGCCGCGAAATCCGTGCACGGTTACGGCCGGGCCGGCTCGGCGCCGAACGTGCCATCACCCTCCTGGCCGCCACGCTCGGCGAACAGGGTTTCGAACCTGCCAGAACAGCCCCGGCCTGTCTGCGGCTGCGCAATTGCCCCTTCCACCCGCTGGCGGCCCGGGCACCCGACCTGGTGTGCTCGCTCAATCACGCCTATCTCACCGGGCTGCTCCGCGGTCTGGAAGCGGATGCCGTGCACGCCGACCTCGCCCCCGCAGCCGGTGAATGCTGCGTCGAAATCCACGCCGAACCCGGCCCCTGATCGGCCGCGGCTACTTCCTACGCGAAGACGTCGGCACAGTGGTACGAGTTGGTACCGGGCGGTCCGGCCATCGGTGTTCGGACGCGCAGTGCGACCCGGGTCTCCCATCTCCGGGCCGGGCGCGCGGGCCGGTGACATACCGGGTAGCCCGCATCACATGCTCGGTGGAATAGAACCCGCACCGGTCGGCGTTGGAACACCTGTCGGCGTCCGGACAGCCCCGGGCCTCACCCCTTTTGTCGCTACGAGCGACCACTCGCCGAGAGGCGCTTGTGGGACGTCGGCACCCCCGACCGAACGCCGCCGGACTTCGTGCTCGGCGGCGTTTCGTGCGTTACCGACCGGACCGGTCCCCGGCGTCGGGGGCTGCTGCCGCATCCGGCCCGAGCCAATGCCGTGCAGTCGGCCGCCTGGGAATCAGTAGGTGCTCGGGGCGCACGGGTTCGGCAGAGCCGACAGGGTGGCGAGGTCGCAGACGCCGCCGGTCAGCATCTGGAAGGGCGTGAGGGCCAAGAGCACGATGATCCCGATGATGTCGCCGCGCTGGACGGTTTCGACCGCCGACTGCGCGGCCGCCGATCCCGAATCCAGCATTGCCGAGCCGGTCCCGGTTTCGGCGGCGGCCACCGGTGCGGGGATCGGGGCGACCGGGGGAGCGGCCGTCGCGCCGGCCGCGGTGGCGATCAGGCCGGTCGCCGCAATCGAGGTGGCGGCCAAGCGGAGGGGAGTGCGCATCATCGTATTTCCTTCTGGGGGTCGGCGACCGGGCGTGGGGTGGGTCCGGGTCACGGGTACGAGAGGAGGTCGTCGTCGTCCGGCGGCTTCGACGCATCGCGCCTGTCGAGTCGGTCCATCGTCCCCACTCCTCATCGAGTCGAAACGCCTCGGCCTGGTATCTGCCGACCAGTCGAGAATACTAAGTAACTTATCAGGACAGGCGATGCGGCTCGTGCGGTTCGACTATGAGGCTGTGATCCGTTGATTGGCAGCGCAATCGCCGGAATTTCTGTCGCAGAGCGCTGATTGTTCCGGAAAGTATGTTTTGCGTGCGCGCACCGAACAGGTGTGTCAGGGCTTGTATGTGATAGAACTGCAAGGAACATAGATGCGTCCTGTGCTGCCGACCCTCGCCCGGGCGCGAACGTCTGTGATGCTGCGGCAACCGGCCTCGCGCGACCCCGACTCGCCCGCGCGGAGCGAGACGGGATTCCGCCGGTATGTCGATAGCCTGTCGGAATGGCAGTGACCGAGACCGGTGACGATGACGTTCCCGCGGAGCGTCATCGCCGGCCGGCGGGTGTCGGCGACACGACGGTCGAGGCAGTGGGGAAACTGTCCGAAGCCTTCGAGATCGCCGAGCGCGCCCGGGGGCATCTGTACGCGTTCCATCAACTGACCGGCCGCGCCGACTTCGCCCTGGGCTGGGCGGTGACGTTGTTGCGGGAGGCAGGTCACGACCAGCTCGCCGATCGAATCACGGCCGACCTGATCGGCCGCAATGTCCTGGAGGGCAGGTGGACCTTCCAGGTCGTCGAGGAGTACGACGACGGGTACTACAGCTTGTTCCGCGAAATCGAACGCGACGTCCGGGAGGAATTGCTCCAGGGCAGGCGTCACGTCTACGAAGCCGAGATGAAGGAAGCGCGTCGTACCCACGGCCGACCCGGCCACGAGGCGCGGCCGCAGGCGAATTCCTGAGCCGGGATGTGGCGCAGTTCCGTAGCAAACCACCGCGGCCGGTGGTAGATTCGGACTCGGCTCGTTGCGCCCCTTCTGATGTGGGCTGAATATTCCTACGGCCGAATCCAGGATTCACGATCGCGAGATTCGCGATCACCCGGCGCCCGTTTCTTCCGGCGAGCCGATTCCGAACCACCACAAGCACTTCGGTCTGTTCGGCGCGCGCCGGACCCGGCCGAGGAAGGACTC